>JAHISV010000008.1 GCA_018818065.1 Bacteroidota bacterium
CCCTATTGTTACTTCAATTGAAGCATCGTCATACCCAATATAACTTGCTATAAGAGTATATGTTCCAGGTGGAATGTTGGAGATACGATAAATTCCACTTCTGTCTGTTGCTGCACCATAAGTGGTACCGTCGAGTCTGACATTTGCACCGGGTAAATATTCACCCGAGCTTATATCAGATATCCGTCCAGTTATGGATCCATTTTTTTGTGCTGAAGTGGACAAAGGTGAGAGTAGTAATAGTGCTAAAAACACTAAAAAGAAAAGTCCCAAACCTTTTCGTCTAAAAAAAGTAATTCTTGGTTCCATTTCATCTCCTTATTAAGTGATGATTATTGTTGTTATTAAGCTAGCCCAATAACTTTTTTTTGAACAATTAGCTCTATATTTTAATAGATATTTATAGCCTTCGTTCAATCACTTATGTATTACATTCTACAAATCTATTTTGTAAATCTGTATTTCAGCAAGATGGAACCAAAAATTGCATTTTTAATTACTTACAAAACCAGCTAATAATTTTAAGATTTTCATTCATCCGTATAATTATATACTTAGTAGTGCCTGGTTTTTAAAACTTATTTATTTCTCATTTCTGTGTATTTCAATTGTGTTTACTACTTTACATACACAGATAACAGAATATCATTAACTTTCTCTATATACTCCGTTTGTATTGATAAATGATTTTACTTTCCTTATTCACGAATGTGACTATTTAATTCCTTATCTCCTTAATAAAGAACCAAAAACACTTTTTATTTTTAATTAAGTACTATCTTGTGTGTTAATTCATAATTACCGTAATAATCTTTATCTCTATAGTATTCCAAAACAGGGGCATCTTTCCCAGAATAAATTTTAAGAAATGTCGATTTTCTCCATTCTGTATTCTTCCAGAAAAGTTGCATATAATTTTCTATCGCATTTTCATTGCTATTACATGTTGTGTAAAACTCATAAAGTCTCTCTAAAACTTCAGTGTCGGGAATATTCTTATAATCATATCCGTCTCCGTAACCGAAATTAAAAATCAGTTTTTTATATTCTTTCCATTTGTTGAGTGTATCATAATCTTCATAGTACATATCCTGAATAACATTCTTATAACTTTTACCGCTATTATTCTCTTTTAATATTTCACTTCTAATTTTTGCAAAACATTTATCGGGAGTAAAATCACCTTCCTGACCATAAATATGCCCTGAGTTTATTAGCCATAACCCGTTAAAGTTAGCATAAGACGCACTGTGCGTATGCCCGCTCATATAAGCTAAAACATCATGTTTTAATAAAAGCCGAACAAAATTCAATGATTCAATCGGATACTTATCCAATGAATCACCAAGATGCCTTTGACTCCCATTCTCCAGATCGAGCACAGAATAAACTGGTTCATGCCCAAATACGATTACATATTTTTTTGAATTTTCTTTAAGATCGTTATCCAACCATTCTAAAAGTTCAGGTACAATATTTCCATCTGTGCCTTTATCCGATTTACCATCGTAGTAAACGTTTAGAACAACAAAATGGAAATCACCCCTATCAAAAGAGTATGTAGTTTCTTCACAACCTGCAGGACCTTTTCTAACAAGGTTAGTATAGGATTTGGCTCCCCTATTAAGTTCTCTTAAATATTCGAGATTATTTTCCTTTTCCATATCATGATTTCCAATAACCGGGTACCATGGATAATCTTCCCCTAAGACTTCTTTAATCAAATTATCAGTTGCTTCCGGGGGATCCATATCACCCAACACAATCATAAAAGAGCCTTTGCCTAGTTCCTCAATGGCTTTATATCCGCCTAGTGTATATTCCATTGTATGATATTTTTCGGTTGCATGACTGCGTTGATCGCTTGAAATAATGAAGGAAAAGTCCTTGGAATTATCTTGAACAGCACAATTTTGGATGAAAAGTGTGAAGATAAAAAGCGAAATTATTTTAATAAATATGCCTTTTTTCATTTTTGTCTCGTGTTTAGGCTTTCAATAATTATTTTTCATAGTATGTCTTTCTGTAATATTTGCTTATCTGAAATTGTCATTTTTAAATTATTTCTTTCTTACGTATTGATAAATTACTTCGCCTTCTTTATTGACAAAGGTTATTATCAATTCCGTTTCCGTTACGGTGCATAAGGAAAAGCCTGAGTCCATGCTGCTGAAGAGTGAGCCTTCATAAGGCACAACTTCCCTTGTAAGAGATGCCGAGCTGTTCACGAAATAATCTACTTCGGAATTTGGCACCTGTATATGCTGAAAATTATGTATGTGTCCGCCTACAGAAATATCCACATTGTATTTATCAAGCAACGGTTGAATTCTCTCCTGCATATTCTCGCGTTCTGATTCCGATTTGGTAGTCCCAGCGTAAACAGGGTGATGTCCTAAAACGATTTTCCACTTCGCATTGGAAGCACTTAGAGTGGAATCGATCCAGGCGAGCTCTTTTTCAATCGACTGATTACCCAAATCTTCAAATTCTTCAGGATTGTCACGATATTTGTCAATCAATGGAGCGGTATCAATAAATAGGATTAGTACTTCCGAATTTTCAGAAATCGGAAAATTCATTGAATAATATCGGGCGGGCATTTCCCAACGTCTGCTAATTTTCGAATAATCTAATACAGCCTGTGTTGTTCCGTAATATTCATGATTACCCAAAACCGGATGCCAGGGGATCATCAATTCGGGGTGTTTGTAAATCCATTCAAAATTTGTTTGCCAAAGCGGATCATCAACTGACCGGACACCCAGGAAATGGTGAATATCACCAAGAACAGCTACAAACTCTGGTTCTGTGAAATCAGCAACCTCTCCCATCATCTCTGCCACGGGTTTCTGATCATAATATCCATTTCTTCCCAAATCGCTGGCTATCATAAATGTGAAATCATCTTCCAGTTCCGCCAGCTTCTGCGAATCTTTTGGAATAACATTTTCATGCTGTGCATATATTATAGCTTGCGGAGTGATAATAAATAAAACACCCACCGCTATGAGAAATAAAAATCGATTTTTAATATTTTTCATAAAATCTCCCTAAATAGAAACTCTATATTCCGTCGCAATACCAAGACTTTACAACTATTTACAATTAAAAAAATCAAAAAAGATACCTCAGTCCCGCAAGGCTTTATTTTGAACCAGATGACTGATTTAGCTATACTTCCGGAGAATCATTTCCTCTATTTCTTTAACGCCAAGTTTAAAAGTTCCTTCAGCTTCAAGCTTAAGACTTGTAACAGCGGCAGACCATTTTATAGATTCAGCCGGCGTAGCAGTCAGACGTTTTGCCATATAAGAAGCAATGCATGTATCTCCGCGTCCGCTCCTGCCAATCAATTCTTTTGGCTTAAAAGTTTCTTCAAAAACTTCACCGTCAGCATAAACCAATATGCCATCTCTATGTGTCAATACAATTTCATTTGGACCCATTTCGAAAAGTTTTTCAGCCGCTTTGAGTAAATCGCTTTCACCGGTTAATGATTCGGCTTCCACTATGTCAGCTTTTAATACATCAATCAGTGCCAACACCTCCCTTTGCTCAGGCCATTCGGCATGAATTAAAACTCTATCAGGATCAATCACGCGAATGAAACCTTGCGCATCCGCCACCAAAATGGAATTTCTTTTTTTCAGTTCCTTAATTAATTCCAAAGGAGCCTCTTCACGTACTGAACCATTTATCAGGATTGCTTTCGCCTCCAAGCCGTCAAATTGATCAATGGTATATGTACCTGCAGTTTCAGTACAAGTAAGCGTTCTCTCATCAGGATTATCGCTCGGGTATTCAAGTTTCATGTGGGTTGAAGAAGGTGTGTAAGTCGGGTAAACATCAACGCCAATCGATTCCAATTGCTCAACTACTCTTTTATCCTCTTCGGCTAATCTTGTAACCGCCGCTACTTTTTTACCTGAATTTGCAGCTGCATGTGCGCCATAATTAAAACCTCCACCATCCACGTAACGTGTTCCGGTTTTAGATACAATAGTATCTTTTGTATAATTTCCAAAAATTAGAATATCATATATTTTTTTGTTGTCCATAGAATTCTCCGTGTTAGTTTCTAACCTTTGCGTTCCAAAGGAAGAGCGCCAAAATTAATGAAAGGACCGATCCTCCAAGCCAAAATATTATTGCGCCTGAAAAATCATAATAACGAATACCGTCAATTATAGTCGTACCGTTTTCAATTAATAAACCGCTTACTTGATCTTGTATGCCTGCCCCTATATAACTAAAGATACCAATAAAGCCCATAACAGCACCAGCAGCATTTCTGGGTGCAATGTCTATAGCGAATAATCCGCCAAGTGCAGCAAGGAGTCCGCTGATGGTGAAACCGTAAAGTAAGAATGCCGCTGTCATGATTTCGGGATTACCGTCAGGTATAAAGAATATCAGGATTAATGAAAAAACTTCTAATACCCCGAATATCAAAGTTACTGGTGGGCGCTTTGCACTAAACATTTTATCAGAAATATAACCGTATGCAACACATCCGACTAAACCGGCAAAGGTGTTCAAGCCAAGTAGACTACCAGCTTCTACCAGCGTATACCCCTTAGCTTCCTGAAGATATAAAAATCCCCAGCTATTGACTGCATACCGGGTGACGTACATTAACGCACTGGCTAAACCCAATATCCAAATAGCAGGGGTTTTGTAAATTATTAGCTGAGCTTTTTTTGTTGAAGCTTCCTCTGCCGGTTTTTCATTTACTTGAGAGGGGTAATCATTTTTCCATTGAGCAACGGATGGAAGACCCAAAGTCTGAGGTCTGTCTTGTAAAAAATAATAAATTCCAATTGCTACAAAAATTCCGAAAACACCAGGTCCCCAGAAACCGGCTTGCCAACCAAAGATAGAGACAAGAGTAGCCGACACAATAAACGTCAATCCTTCACCAAAGGCATGAGCTGTGCTCCAAAAGCCGTAAAACCTTCCTCTTTCTTTACTGCTAAACCAATTTGATAAAGTAACAGCACCGGTTGGTGCACCGAATCCCTGGAACCATCCGTTAAGTCCCCATAAAATTATCCATACCCATAAACCGGAAGCACCACTGATAATAATATTTATTAGAGCAGAACATAGTACACCAAGTGTAAAAAATCTTTTTACGTTAGCATGATCTGCCAGAATTCCGTTGAAGAACTTTCCAAAAGCATAAGAGTAAAGAAGAGCTGCTCCTATTGACCCTAATTCACCTGCTGAAAATACTCCGCCGTCAATAAGGTCTTTTTTCATGGCCGATAAAGCAAGTCGTAACGGGTATGCTAATCCATACCCGACAGTTATCGCAACCATCACCTGCCATCGATATTTTTTATACAATCTATCGATAACATTCTTATCCTTAATTACCGGTATGTCTTTCCCACGTGCAAAAAACTTCAGAATACTTTTCATTTACTCCCCAATATTGCTTGAATGGTAAAGAATAAAGTAAATCTCTACATACTATGCTACGGTTTCAGAACAATTTTCATCGCAGTCTTAGGTAATGATTTTTGAGTTTCAAGATCAAGACCAAGTTGTCCAAATGAACTGACCCCATCCTCAAGGTTTATAACTTTAGTGAAAAATGGTGTCATATTTATTTTGCCAGATTGTAAAATTTTGATCGCCGGCTGACAAGTGTTTTGTCCTATGTATGAGCCAAGAATTGAAATAGCTTTCCTTGTGATAGTATTTGGAGTAATTGTTGCCTGGACGCTGCTATCCATACCAAATGCCAAAATTTTTCCACCCGGGGCAACATATTTAATCGCATTTTCAAGCTGACTGCCAACTGCATCAATTACAATATCAGCCCCCTTCCCGCCGGTGAATTCCATAATTTGTTTTTCAAGATCAACTTCATTTGGATTAAATACCGGGACGCCTAATTCCTTTGCAACACCGATTCTAAAAGCGTCAATTTCAGTAACCATCACTTTTGAGACCATATTCTTTGCTAACGCAGCGAATAGATAACCGATAGGGCCAAAGCCTAATACTACTACAGTATCATAGCACTGCATTTGAACTATGTTCATACCATTAAGAACTGTACCTAAGGTTTCAACCTGTGTTCCGGTTACATCGTCAATTTCATCTGGGATTTTGTAGCAAGCATTTTCAGGTAACACACAATATTCTGCCATACCACCATCCTGAAAAATACCGATTGATTTGTCTTTCAACCAATCACACTGACTACTATTACCTGAACGGCAAGCTTCGCATAACCCGCATCTTAAACTATTATCTACTGCAACTCTGTCCCCTACTTTCATTGTTGAGACGCCATCGCCAATACCTTCAATGGTTCCGCAAAATTCGTGACCTAAAACCGTATTGTCACCAACTGCATGTTTGCCTTGTAGTATTTTTACATCTGTTCCGCAGATACCAACAGCCGCAATTTTAACTAATACCTGGTTAGGTTGAGTTATTTCAGGTACAGGTCTTTCTTCCAGTACAATTTCACCAACATTTTTGTAAGCCAGTACTTTCATCGATTTCATTTTTCCTCCGTACTATATTCAATGTGTAGAGGGCTAATAACACATCAATTAATTTATGTATAATTGTCTATTTGTCTAGACTATTATAACAAGTAGAGCTATTAATATCAAGTGTTATCTTTCCCAAATTATTTTTTTGTTTTGCTTAATAATTACTATTTAGAATTGCTTTAATATCTTACTAAAATTGATTCCGATTATAGTTGATAATTCTTTCTCCATCAGAGTTAATAACTATTTTTAGGGGTGGAGCTATGCCACCTTTATCAACCTGAATTCTTGTAATATTTGGTAATAACCACTCTTCTTCATATATCCACTCATGACCATCTCCATGAATGAATATAATTGGTTTAGAAAACTCTTTGGCTGATTTCAGAAAACTCTCCATAAAAGTCTTATGCTTTGCGTCAGGGTTTGCCTGAAGGAATAGAACAGCTGCCCGAACATATTCTCTGTTTTTTGAGAATTGATCTTCTACCCACGCAGCACATTGTTTATTTCTCACTTCCCATTCATCTTCGTCATGTACCCTTCCACCGACTAAGTTCAAACCAATTAATAAAACCCCTTTGGTCATGAAGGCGAAGTTTTCTTTTCTGACATTTTGTCTCTGAACATCAATAGACAGTTTCCAATTGTTTTCAAAGCTAAGGAAATACTTTTCCCATAATACCCAGGCTGAGTCAGGACAACTGCAATCATTCCATTCATTATCACCAGGAACGATGAATACAGGTATTGTTAATCTCTTCAAGTAACCTGCAACACGATCGTACACTTCCTCTTCACAGGGAGATTTTCCATCTTTGATATCCCCAACATGAAACATAAATTCTGCATTACTTTTTTCGTTGTGCAGTCTGATATGTTCCTGGATTAAATCATTTTCTATTTCGCTTCTTGGAACATCACCCATAACAGAAATAATTATTTTTTCATCTCTATTTTGTGAACAACTTACCACCAGCAACACTACCATGATGATCATTGTTAGCTTATTCATGCTGAGTTGTCTCCTGCGGATGGAAGGATTCATTAATAATTGAAATAGGATGTATCACATTAAGTCCGGTACCTTGATTGATTTGTATTTGACAAGTACCACATCCAGACAAAACTTCATCGGGAGCCGCATTTTCTATCTCTTCAAATAATTTAGATCCGATCTCCATTGACAGAGCAAAATTTTCCTTTTTCATTCCAAAGGTACCAGCTATCCCGCAACAGCTATCATTAATACTTATTATTTCAATACCTGGAACATGTTTAACTAAGTCAAGTGGTCCATATTGATTTTTCTGAGTTTTAAGATGACAAGGTGCATGATAAACAATCTTACGTTTCACCTCATTAAAAGACTCAGCATATTCTCTTTTAGAAAATAATTTCCCAAGAAAATCATGAATATCCCAGCTCACTTCCGCTACTTTTTTGATGTCATCTCTTTCCGGCAGAAAAGTTGAATATTCATGCATAAAAGCATAACCGCAGGAAGCACTTGTGAATATGATTGGAATATTTTCCTCAGCATATGGAAGTAAAACTTTCATATTATAATTTATATCATCCATTGCGCTTTTTATATTACCGTAGGATATTTTTGCAACGTTGCAACATTTCCATTCCGGCAGGATTACTTCATAGCCTAACTTCTTTAATATACTCATGCTGTTTTCAAGTTCGCCATCAGGATCGTTATATTGAGCTGCACAACCTGTCCATAGGACTATTTTCTTCTTTCCTTCACTTTCTTTTGGCTTACTTATTTTCTTCGGTCTTGCAAACAAAGGGAAATTCCTTCTGCTATCAATACCCACGAAAAATTGCATAAGTTTTCTTACATAGGAAATTGAAAGGATCCTATTGCTAATAAAAGAAAACATCGAGGCAAGTGAGCTAACAACTTTTCCCCTTTGAAGAATAAATTCACTAGTCTTAAATTGTCGGTTCTCATGCAATTTTTCCTTAGCAAGAATTGCAATCCCTGGTATGTTCACGCTTGTGGGACAATCAGTTAAACATTGTCCACAATTGAGGCAGTAGTCCATTATTTTATAAAAGTGGTTGGTGTCCACAGCGGTTAATTCTACTTTCCCGGAAATTATTCCACGTAAAATATTTGCTTTTGATCTTGCCGTTGCTTCTTCTTCGCCAGTTGCAACGAACACGGGACAATATTCCCTGCAGGTCCCGCACCCATGGCATTTTTCTATTTCTTCTCTCCATCGAGTAGAATCAAATCCCGAGATAGTTTCAGTATAAGCATAGTCGGGATTGTACCTAAAGTTTTCATTCCACTTATAGCTTTTGCTTGGAACGATTATATCTGGATTCATAATTCCAGAAGGATCAAATAATTCTTTCAGCTCTTTGAATAATGGAATGAGTTTTGAAAAACTTCTTTCCATAAACTCTGTTCGTAGCCTGCCATCACCATGTTCACCAGTTAGGGTACCTTTGTATGTCAACACCAAATCAACGAACTCTTCCATGAAATTATCTAATGCTTGGAATGTTTTTCCATCTTTAAAACTAAGGAGCGGCCGGATGTGCAGGTTCCCATCGCCCGCATGCCCGAACATCACAAATCTGAAAGAATATCTCTTCATAAGTTCAGATACAGCAACCAAAAATTGAGGAAACACATCCGGATGCACTGCCGCATCCTCAACAAACGGCACAGGCTTTTCTTTACCTTCAATTTTATTAAGAATAACTGTGGCTGCCTTTCTTACCCGAATTATGTCAACAATTTCCTTTTCGTCTGTAGAGGAAGATCCAATATCAGCAAGTTTTTCTTCATCTGAAATAATACGTCTTGATTCATCAAAGAGTTGATTGATTGAGTCTTCATTCTCTCCTTCAAACTCAACATAAAGCAGATACTTAACAGACGAGGGCAAGAATTTCTCTAGCTCAGGCTTAAATGTTAATGCCAGTCTGATAAATGATTCGTCAACAAATTCTATTGCTGAGGCTCGCAGTTTTCGTAAATGCTGAACAGCTATACCCATCTTCGCAATATCATCAAAATAGAGTGACATGATTCCACGTTTAGGGACAACAGGAATAACTTTTAGAACTGCATCTGTAAAGACTCCCAGCGTACCCTCACTCCCGACGAGAAGTGAAGCCATATTCAAACGAGTATCAGTAAGAATATCCCAAACCTGATAGCCGGAAGCGCTTTTGGTTACGTATGGTTTATTCTCAGTAATTTCAGTGTTATAATTCTCCAATAAGGATTTTACTTTCTCATAGTAAGGTTTATGGAAATCATCCAGATTATTAATTTCATTTATTTCAATATTCTTTCCATTAAACACTTTCCCATTCGAGAGAACAATGTTCACTTCTTCAACGTGTTTATACATGTTGCCATGTTTCAAGGTATGTGGGCCGCCACTATTATTTCCTAACATCCCACCAATAACACAAACATTGCCGCTACTTGGATCAGGCGCAAACTTTTTGCCATCAGAGCTCAGCTTATCCTGCAAATCATTGAGCACTACACCAACCCCACATCGTACCAATGAATTTTCTAACAACTCAACATTCTTAAACGAATGAGTTAAATCCATTATCACAGCCTCACCAACAGCATTGCCAGATAAACTTGATCCGGCACCTCTTGGTAAAACTGGTACGCAAAACTCCCTGCAAATATTTATAGTTTTTATAATATCATTCTCATCAGCAGGTATTACAACAGCCAGGGGAGTAATATCATAAATACAGGCGGCTGTACTGAATAGCTGTAAAGTAACTGTATCAAACTTTACTTTATCTTTCAACTCTTCTTTAAGTCTCTCTTTCCAAATGTTTTGTTTTATTTTATCAGTCATGGTTTCTTTCATTAATAATTATTTTAGGAAGTGAATAAATCATTATAGATTCTCTTTTGTAATAAGCTCAATTCCTACAGGAATTTCATCTGGAATTGACTCGCCATTAATAACTTTTAAGGCGTATTCTACAGCTAACCTACCCATTGCTTCAGGGTGCTGAGCAATAGATGCATGCATCTCCTCTGCTTTTATGGCTGCTCTGCAATCTGAAATTGCATCGAAACCAACTACAATAATTTCACCAGTTCTATTTGCTGCGGAGATAGCTTCAACAGCCCCAAGTGCCATCATGTCGTTACAGGCGAAAACTGCCTCAATTTCAGGATGAGCCTGCAAAATGTTTTGCATAACATTATAACCCTGGTCTCTTTCCCAGTTAGCTGTTTGTGAAACAACTACTTTTATATTTTCAGATTTATTAGCCACCTCATAAAAGCCTGCTAGTCGTGCGTCACCTGTTTCATGCCCGGGAATACCTTCTAAAATTGCAACATTGCCACTCTTGCCAAGTTCATTTACAATGAATTGTCCGGCAAGTTTTCCGCCATCTTTGTTATCCGATCCAATAAATGATAATACTTCACCACCTGATTCAAGTAGAACATTTTTATCAACTCTGGTATCAATTGCAATTATAGGAATATCTGCTTCATTGGCTTTCAATATCGCTGGTACAATTTCCTGCGATCCGCTTGGGGCAACGCAAATAACATTTACCCTCATTTGTATCAAGTTTTCAATTATCTGCATTTGTTTTTCAACATCAACTTCCCTGTCAGCTGCCTGTACAATGATATTAACATTAAATCTCTTTGCGGCAGCTTCTGCACCATTTTGCATATCAATAAAATATGGGTTATTGAGAGTCTTAAGAACCAAAGCAATTGTAGGCTTATTATCATCTAACTTTTCTGAACGTCGACACCCTTCAGCAATCAATAGAAAAGTTACAGCAACAAACAGCAACGCAATATTTTTCATCAATGCCCCAAATTATTATTTAACTTTTGTTTTTTCTTAAAGACATATCAATTAAAACAGCACAGATAATTACTGAACCAATTACAATTTGTTGAATGAAGGATGAAACACCCAACAAATTCAGTCCGTTTCTTAAAACACCCATTATCAGGGCGCCAATCAGGGTTCCTGATAATTTACCCTCACCACCTACTAAGCTTGTGCCACCAATAACCGCGGCTGCTATGGCGTCCAGCTCATACATAATTCCGGCAATTGGCTGGGCAGAATTTAATCGGGATGTTAACAATATTGCTGCAAACCCACTTAGCATCCCACCCAGGGTGTAAACAACGGTTTTGATCATTTTAACATTTACACCGGAAAGCATAGTCGCTAGCTCATTGCCGCCAATTGCATAAGTGTATCGGCCGAGTTTGGTTCGTGTTAGAATGAAGTGGGCAATAAAATAAATTAGTACCATTAGCAAAACAGGTACAGGTATATGCAATATTTCCCCATTAGAAATAAATCGGAAATCAGCAGAGAATCCCGATATAGGTCTGCCGTCCGTGTATAGTAATGCAGCGCCTCGTGCAACGCTCATCATGCCTAGAGTAGCAATGAATGGAGGCAGTTTGCCGTAAGAAATTAGTGTGCCATTCACCAATCCACATAATCCGCCTGTTAAAACTCCACCAATAAGAGCGACAATTAGTGGTTGATCGGCTTTTAATAAACTAGCAAGCACAACACCTGAAAATGCCATAATCGAACCGACCGATAAATCGATACCAGCTGTAATAATTACAAAAGTAAGTCCAACTGCAATGATTGCATTAATTGTTGTTTGTTGTGCAATATTAAGTAAGTTAGAAATCGTAAGGAAATAAGGAGTCCAAATCCAAAAAAACACAATGAGAAGCAAAAGCCCAAAAAACGTTCCTAGTTGCCTAGCATTAGTTGTCCATAAATTATTAAGCCGCATGGATTTCTCCCAAGGCATATTTCATTATTTTTTCCTGAGTTGCCTCTTCACGGCTAAACTCGGCTGTTATCCTCCCCTCACTCATTACAAGTATCCTATCGCTCATCCCTAGTATCTCCAGTAAATCAGAAGAGATTAAAATAATCGCAGAGCCTTCATAAGCCAGCTTGTTCATCAATTCGTAAATTTCCAGTTTAGCCCCAACATCAATACCACGAGTTGGTTCATCGAAGAAGAAGATTTTAACCTGACTACAAAGCCATTTACTTATTACTACTTTTTGTTGATTTCCGCCACTCAAATTTCTCGCAATTTGATCCGGTCCGGTAGTCTTAATATTCAATTCATCAATATACTTTTCAGTAACTTGCACTTCCTTTTTACGGTTAACAATTCCAAGTTTGGAGATCTCATTTAAGTTTGTCAGTGTTATATTGTTCTTGATCGGTAAGTTAAGAACCAGTCCCTGAGACTTCCTGTCTTCAGTTAAAAATCCTATCCTGTTTTTTATTGCATGAACAGGGGAAGAGATATTTACTTTTTCCCCATCGACAAATATTTCTCCTCCATCAATATTGTCAACTCCAAAAATTGCCTTCGCAAGTTCTGTTCTTCCTGACCCAAGCAAACCATAAAGCCCCAGGACTTCACCTTTATATAAAGTGAAGTCTATGTCCTCAGCGAAATTTGAATTACTTAGTTTTTCAACTCTCAATATTTCCTGACCAATGGTTATTCTACGGGATGGAAAAAGATCTTTAATTTCCCTGTTAACCATTAGCTTTATAAGATCATCTCTGTTTGTATCACAAATACTTCTTGTCCCAACATTAAGTCCATCCCTCAATACGGTTACACTATCACCAATTTCAAACAATTCCTCTAATCTGTGTGATATAAAAATAATGGAGACTCCTTGTTGTTTAAGGAGTTTGATAATACTAAAGAGTTCTTTTATTTCTTTTTCGGTAAGGGCAGAAGTTGGTTCATCCATAACAAGTATTTTTGCATTCAGTGAAAGAGCTTTTGCTACTTCCACCATTTGCTGATAGGCTATTCCCAATTCATTTATAGTACGCGTAGGATCAATATCTACTTTTAATTTTTTTAATATTTTTTGAGACTCTTTAATCATTTTGCGAGAATCAATTACTCCTGATAAGTGAGTAAATTCTCGACCCAGAAAAATATTTTCTGCAACGGTAAGGTGCGGAATCAGATTAAGTTCCTGATAAATAACACCAATTCCCAGTTCTTGTGAATGCCTTGGGCCATTAATATTAATTTCATTGCCAAAAAGGTTAATGCTTCCTGAATCCATCTTATGAGCGCCACTTAATATTTTAACTAAAGTTGACTTACCGGCACCATTTTCACCAAGAAGAATATGAACTTCTCCTTGAAGAATTTTCAATGAAACATTATCCAGCGCTAACACACCAGGATATTTTTTAGTAATGTTATTTAGTATTAATACTTCCTCACCAAGCATTTAGAAGCCAAATAAATGATGTAAAATATTCTTTATAACTTTATTTCAAGAGTGATCTAAGATGTTCAATATTACCTATTGCCGCCATGTCGGAATTCGGCAATGGCATTATTTCTGCTGAAACAAATCCACTATAATTCACCTGTTCAAGTTTATTAAGGATACTTCCAAAATCTAAATGACCAGCGCCAGGATGCCAGCGATTGGAATCAGCCACATGAAAATGAAAAAATTTATCCTTTGCTAAAACTATACTTTCTTCAATATCTGGTTCTTCAATATTCATATGGAAGGTGTCTAAAAGTAACCCAACGTTTTCTTTCCCCAGCTTCTCTAAGAAATCCATTCCTGAACTTACAGTATTTATAAGATTTGTTTCGTACCTGTTAATTGGTTCAATGGCAATTTTTACATTTTCATCTACTTCGGCACATTCTTTTAGGGCTTCTAGGAGAAGATTTTCTGCTTCCTTAAATTCCATTTCCTTTGGTGCAATTCCTCGCAACAAACCAATAATAACTAAAGCATCAAATTTCTTTGCAAAATGAATCTGATCCTTTGTCCTTTGAATAGCTTGCTTTCGGATTTCAGGATTAGGATTCGTAAACGAGAGTCCCTCTTCTCCAAATGCTTGCCCTGTTCCAATTGCGGGAACGGGCAGGTCATTATTAGTAGTAAGATTTTGAATATAATTCACATCTAGTTCATTGGGATTCCTGACAGCAAGTTCAACTCCGTCATAACCAAGTTCTTTTATCCGGGCAATGTTCTCTTCGATATTACCTTTATAAGCAAGAGCTGAAAAAGAAGCCGGCTGTGTTGAAAGAACTATACTTAGTTTCATTTTTATAATCCCATTTTTCTGATTGCGTAAATTGGGCGCCATCCTTCAGTGAAAGGCTCTTTCATGTATGGCTCCATTTCCTTCTCTGTGCGCATTGTTGTTTTTTCAATCGGTGGTACCTTGCCGGATGGATATGCTTCCAATAATTCATCATGTACTAAGGTTAAGTAGGAGAGAATTGCCGCAATAGTTCTTTTAGCTTTTTGAGCAGTACCAATTGTAGGTCTTCCAACCACACCTTCAGGTATGGATCCCATTTCAGTCGGGAAATGTCCCTGCCCTTCAGACCAACGACTTGGGCGACCGTACGGATCTACAGCTTTATCAAAGTGACCGTCTGGAATATATCCCTCAACCTTTGTTTCTTCAGCATAATTCATTTGGACGAATTGTTCTGCTAGAAGCAACAATACTGAAGTTTCTGCCTCGTCTGCATGCACAAAATCATCGTCCCAATCGCCGCCTCTATCTTTAGTTCTAAAAAATTCACGCACTGAACGATGCCAGTCTAGAGTTCTAAAAATACCGGGAAGATTCCATGTTTTTTGTAACTCTTGTATTGCTGCTTCAAGCAACCATGAATGTCCATGATTATTGACTAAAATGATTTTTCTAAAACCATCATTCCAGAAACCTACCATTACATCAATAAGCATTTTTTTCAATACTTCGTCTTCCAGATGAATTGTTCCAGGCATTCCAACATGGTGATGAGGGTGCCCCCCAAAATTGAGAGGTGTCCAGGTAAGATTAACTGGTGAACCTTTCTTTGCTGTGAAACGGCGCACGCCTTCTAATATCTGAGTAACCATAAGTGTATCAAGAGCAGTAACAGTATGCAGTCCATGTAATTCTGTGCAGCCAATTGGAATGAAAAGAATATCATTTTTCTTTCTATTTTCAATCACGTCTTTTCTGATTGTTGTTTGAATATATGTCCCAAGTTTTGTCATCTCCGATGGAGTAGGTATTTCATAATCGTTTAATATTTTATCGATCTCCTCATCGCTGGCTTCCCAGATTCTCTTTTTAAGTCTACCAACACTACTATCTTCCCAAGTAATGTCTCCTTTTTCCGATTTAATCCAATTAGGCATATTAAACTCCTTTATTAAAATATTATTAAAAATTTATTCAAAATTAGTGATTGTTATTTTGACTTCGTCTCTGTCCGTTTGAAGCATAGTTAAATTTTCCTCAACTTCATCCAAACCGATTTTTTTTGTTATCATTGGAGAAACATCCATGCCTGAAGAAATACAGCTTATTACGTTTGGGAATGTACCGTGGCCTGAGTGACCCTGAGCGCCAACGACATTTGCCCTTCTTACCTGGAGGACTTCACCATTCAAAGGTATTCTATCATCAGCACGTGCTACAACTACAACAGTTGTATTTACAGCTCTGCCTTCCCAAATAATTTTTTCAACATCAGACCATACAACACTTGGTAAACCGGTTGCTTCCAGGATCAACTTTGCCCCATGACCTTCCGTAATTTCTAAAACTCTATCTGCTACATTTTCATTTATTGGATCTATTACATGTGTTGCACCCATGTCCAAAGCCATTTTTCTTCTTATTGCTGATGGCTCGGAAAGAATCACAGCATTTGCTCCGGCACGTCTCAGTATCGAACATGCCGCGGCCCCCACAGGACCGGCACCCAATACTACTACATTTTCTCCGGGACGAATTCCGCCGCCTCTTTCAATTACAGCATTGTATGCTACAGAGGTTGGTTCAACCAAACTTCCAAGAAGCCACATTTTTTCTTCACCATATAATTTCCTAAAGCCTTCAATACTCCACAAATATCTGGCATCCACCTTAATGTATTTTGCATATGCTCCATCAATAGAAAATCCTATCTCTTCAAGATTTTCACAATGATTTGGGAATCCATCTGCACATGGCCGACAATAGCTGCACCAGACCATTTCTTCCGCACAAACCGCTTCACCTATTTCGTATTTATTGCCTGTTCTTTTGTTTATTGCTAAATCACCCGCGGCTATTATTTTCCCCGAAAATTCATGCCCCAGAGTAGCAGGGAAAGCTGTAAGTCCCGGGTAGTAGATATAACCATCCTCACTTTTTTGATACATATGCACATCACTTCCACATACACCACATGCCATAACTTCAATTATTACTTCTGTGGGACCAGGGTCGCTCACTTCTTTCTCTACAATTTTTATTTCGGGATTTCGCCAGACTTTGCTGCCCAGATAGGTCGATTTTCCCTCAACATCTTTTTGTCCGAGTACAAAATCAGGTTTAGGATCCCATGTAGCGTGTAAGGATACGGTTCTCATATAAACTCCATCATTGTAGAAATTAATTTATTTAAAAGTCTTTTACGTTAACTACTTTTCCCTCTTTCAAAGAAGATGTTGCAGCAATAGCAACCTGAAGTCCGGCAATGCCATCCTCAATTGTTACCATTGGTTTTGTTCCATTTACCAGATTGTTAAAAAAATCATTAAGCTGGTTTACGTAAGCATCACAAAACCTTTCCGGGAAGTAAGGAACAACATCATGAGTAACTCCCTTGGTTGTCATCACTAAAATGGGCGTCTCCCGAAGATATCCTATTTTTATTGCACCCTCTGTACCAAGTACTTCCGCTCTGATATCGTAACCATAAACTCCATTTCGGCTTATATCAATCTCCCCTAAACAACCGTTTTCAAATTTCATAGACATTATCACATTATCTGTATCCCCAGCCTTTGCAGCTTCAGGAAATGCAAGAACTCCGCCAATTGAATAGACTGTTGATATATCACCCATATACCATCTTGCAATATCAATATCATGAACTGCCTGATCCAAAATTTGGCCACCACTATTATGAGGATATAAATATTCAAGTGTAGGTAAATAGGGATCCCTCGAAGAGCCACGGAAAACTACAGGTTTGCCAATTACTCCTTCTTCAATTTTCTTCTTAGCCTCTGCAAATCCAGAATCAAAACGTCTCATGTAACCTTGCTGATAGAATACGCCATTTTTATTTATTGCAGATTCCATTATGCGTGCATCATCTATACTTAGACTCATTGGCTTTTCACAAAACATTGGAACCCCCTTCGCCGCTGCATCTAATACAATTTCTTTATGATTGGAAGTAGTAGCTGTGATTATTATCGCATCTAATGTTTTATCGTCATTAATCTCTTGATGACTAAAATATGATTTTGGGATATCATATTTTTCTGCACAATTAGTCGCCCTTTCTGGAATTATATCCGCACAGGCAATTAAATTTGCATTTGCGACTCTGGTTTTTAAAAATTCCGCATACATATTTCCCAGTCTTCCAGTACCGATTAAACCAACATTAATTTTCTTGTTCATGTTTATTCCTGTGACTTTGTGAGATTGAACCAATAGTTATATATAATAGTATAATAGAACCTTATTATCTGATTAATGTATTTTTATATTTTGCATAATTATCTCTGCTCTCTTCGCAAACCTTTGCAAAAATCAGCTAAACAAAAATTGAGTTATATTCTTTTAAGAATACTATTCTTTTTTTACTTCACCTTTTATTGGAAAAACCGAACTTCTTTCAACTAAATGAGATTCCAAAACAATAGATTTTGCTTTTGATTTATCGCCCCTTATTCTGGAATTAATAAGCTTCATACTTTCAATACCCATTTCATATATTGGCTGATGCATGGTTGAAAGATCAAGTTGATTGTGATAAGATGGATTGAGGTCATCATATCCAACGAGAGAAATATCATCGGGAATACCTATACCCAAATCCATTGCAACTGAATTAATTAAATAGGCTATTCTATCATGCCCGGCAAAAATTGCTGTAAATTTCTTTTTCTGCTTAAAAAGTTTGTGGGCTATTTCCGTATAATATTTTTCAGCATAAAGTCCATCATGTGTCATAATAAGATTTGAATCAATCTTAATTCCATTATCAGATAATGCTTGTTTATAACCTTCCAATCTCTGTCTTTCAGTGCTGAATAGAGTACTTAATGTTATTGCAATTTTTTTGTGACCCTGTTTTATCAGATTTTCAGTCAATGTATAAGCACCTTTAAAATTATCGGTCGTAACAAGGTCAATACTATGCCCGGGAATTTCTCTATCTGCTAATACCACTGGAATATTTTTATTAGTAAATTTTTCAACTATATATTTATTTTTTTCATCGGATGCAGCTGTGGGTACAAAAATGACACCTGCCACATTATTATCTATCAATCGGTCTGCATGAAACTCAGCTTTAAGAAAAAGATCGTCTGTATTACAAAGAATAATACTTTGTTTATTTTTCGATGCCTCGTCCTCTGCTCCACGTGCCAATTCGGGCGCGTAGCCAGCTCTGATATCGGGAAGCAACATACCAACAATAGTTTGATTCTCACTTTCTTCAGCTTTATCTAAAACGAAAGTACCCAACTTTCTCTTTCTTACAAGATATCCAAGGTTTACGAGGTTTTGAACGGCCTGTCTAATTGTTGCTCGCGCCAATCCAGTCATTTGAACAAGTTCTGCCTCCGTAGGTATTTTATCGTTTGCTTTAAAAACACCTTGTTCCAGTTGTTCAACAAGCCATCTTTGGAGTTGAAAATATTGCGGTATCGGGCTATTTCTATCAATTATCATATCGAATTACTACAAATTGTTATTTGTATAGACAATTATACTAAACCTATAGAAAAAGCACAAGCAAATTCTACAAGTTTATTTATTTTTTATTTTTTCAGGAATAAATCAGTAACGGCTTAGAGCTAATCATCTTTTTATTATAAATAGATGAATACTCTATACAATTAGATATAAACTATAATAATTCGCAAGCATTTGCAAAAAAGTTATCTTTGAAAACTGGCTTAAAACGGCTTATTGTGATAATCTTAATCTTTATATCCACAACTATCCCACATCGGCATCTTGTCTCTTCTGTCAGACCATCCTCCTGCAAATTATTAAAAGAGCATTTGATTTTACCTGAATAATTATCCTTTGTGTTAGGCATATTTTATAAGTAAGAGTGTTTTATTAAATTGTATTTGTATAGACAATTAACCATATTAGCGAAGTACAATTTACATATCATAACTATTCTATGTTTTCTATTAATCTCGAGGTGACGGTTATGCATTTAGCCCAAATACTTGTATTAATCCTTTTAGTTTTCAAATCAACTTCATTTTGTCAAACTCAATTAGAATTTAATCTTTCAGATTCCAAGAACATATCCTCCGAATTAATATTAGATGGGATACTGAATGAATCGTCCTGGGCGGATGTTCCGTCAACATGCCATCTAAAAATGATTGAGCCTACCGAGGGAGCTGAATGCACATTTTCAACCACAATTAAAATTTTTGCTGATTCAAAAAATATTGTACTAGGAATTCAATGCTTCGACGATCTTCCGTCGGGAATTGTCGCCTTTTCAAAGGCAAGGGATTCAGAATTGGAAAATGAGGATTACATTAAATTTGTTTTTGATACATACCTGGATGGAAGAAATGGATATATATTTGCCATTAATCCTTTTGGCGCTAGATATGATGCCCTTGTCTCCGGTCATGGTGAAAATGAAAACCCAAGCTGGGATGGAGTCTGGGAGGCAGAAACAAACATAGATTCTCTGGGATGGAGTGCGGAAATCAAAATTCCTATTCACGGTCTAAGTTTCGGAAATAATTTGAGTGAGTGGGGATTTAATATTGAAAGAAGAATCCAAAGACTTTTAGAAGTAGACAGGTGGACAGCAATAAATTCAGATTATCAGATTGGACAGGTAAGTCAGGCTGGTAGAGTTAAAAACTTACCTGATTTCAATTATGGTTTGGGCACAACCGTAAAAATATCTGGAATCTCTGATTATCAAAAAACCTACAGCCAAAATCATAAATTAAAATTTGATGGAGGTCTTGACGTTATTCAGAAAATTACCTCGGGTATTAGTGCCTTGCTAACAATAAATACCGATTTTGCTGAAACAGAAGTTGATACGCGTAAAACAAATCTTACCCGCTTTCCATTACTCTTCGAGGAAAAAAGATCTTTTTTTCTTGAGGGTTCAGATGTTTACGATTTTGGATTAGGATTGGATGAGGACTTAATTCCTTTTTTCTCCAGGAGAATCGGTTTGTTTGATGGTCAGGCCATCCCCATTGTTGCAGGAGGAAAAGTTAACGGGAAATTAAATAATACAAATTTTGGTGCCGTGGTTACACGGACAGATGCATTGGAGGGTATTGTGCCTGCCAGTACTATGGGTGCCTTCAGAGTAAAACAAAACGTTTTTGAGGAATCCAATTTTGGAATAATTGGGACTTTTGGTGATCCACAAAATCTGGCAAATAGATGGATGATGGGTATAGACTTTACATACAATACATCCCAATTTCTGGGTGATAAGAATTTTCTTGTGGGAGTATGGGGGCTATTAAACAATAATGAAAAGATGGAAGGTGATAAAACAGCAATTGGAATAAAAATCGACTACCCGAATGATACCTGGGATATTGCCCTGGTGTACAAACGAATAGGTGATGCCTTTGATCCATCCCTTGGTTTTGTTCCTCGAAAAGGGATTAATAAATATCGCCTTGCCGTAGAATATATGCCAAGACCGGAATGGCAATTAGTTCGACAATTCTTTTTTGAATTTGAGATTGAATTATTTACTTCCCTAAATAATACTTGGGAAAGTTATAATATTTTTACCGCACCAATAAATCTACTATTAGAGAGTGGCGACCAATTTGAATTTAATATAAATCCTCAAGGTGAGAAATTGTCAGAATCATTTGAAGTAGAAGACAATATACTTATTCCTATTGGCGAATATACCTGGAATAGATATGGACTGGTATTTGAAAGCGCAAATAAAAGATCAATTGGCTGTGATATCTCATGGTGGTTTGGAGGCTTTTATGAAGGGCACCTGGATGAAATTGAGTTGGAATTATATTGGAGACCTAACTCCAATCTTATTTTGGAATTCAATTTTGAAAAGAATATTGCAAAACTCGCACAAGGAGATTTTATTCAGGATTTATATGGATGTAGAGTTTTATTTAATTATTCGAGCGATTTGCAATTAAGTAGTTTTTTTCAATACGATAATGATAGTAGAGAACTTGGAACAAATAGTAAAATTAGATGGACCTTTGCCCCACAAGGCGATTTGTTTGTAGTTTACAACCATAACGTTAACAATTTCATCAAAGACAGATGGCAGTTCGATTCAAATCAATTTATTTTAAAGATTAGTTATGGACTATGGTTGTAAGCATTAATTTTAATTATTTATGAGGATTTGCTCCGCCTTCTAAAGAATACAAGTATAACAGACAGAGTATATACGGTTTGGATTATTCCGCAAGTAAATTACTATTTAATCTTACAATGCCCGGTACAATTAATGAGTACTTATTATATTTGAGCAAAATAGGATTTAATATTTTCAACTTCTTCCAAAACCCCAAAGGACTTCAGTCCTTTTAAATCGTGTGGGAATGTGATAATTTATTATCTTTCAATGGATTGAATAATTGAAAAAGTGAAATAAATTACAGACCCTGTTTAATTTGTTTTATTTTTAATGCTTCCACATAAATTTAAATTTAACTTTCTAAAAATATTGTCGATAATACATTAGTATTTGGGATATGGGAGCCAAATTCCTTGAAAATAATAGTTTTATTATTTCTGCTGTCAGGTGCTATATTTGCCAACAATTCACCTGAATTGCCAATAAGTAAAATGCTCGAAATTGAGTCAGGTAATTTCACATCTGATTCATTAATTTCATTATCCCAGCTTGATAAAGATTACAAAATCTACCGCCTCGAACAAAGTCTGGAGGATGAATCAGACAAGATCATTTATCTGGTTTCCGTCCTCATATTGGTGCTGGCATTTGCCGCTATACTATTTTACATTCATAACAAAAACAAAAAACTGAGTAATCGGTATCTACTTCAAAACAGACAATTGGAATCTGTGAATAAATTATTCACAAATTTTCTTGATCAATCCGTTGAAGCATTTACTCTATTTGATAGCAGAGGTGAAATTTTATTATGGAATCCGGCCAACGAACAAATTACAGGGATTAAACAGGAAGAAGCCATTGGGGAATCTGTCTGGGAAATTGGTTCCAGAATGAATTTATTGTCGTTCGGCAGAACTCGCGAGTCGGAACGAATCAGACTTGAGAAATTTTTCACAAAAATGATCAACGATCCGGAATTTAGATCAAAAACTGATGAGTTAATGGTTGAGAACAAATCCGGAGAAGTTAAGACCATTGAGGTATCTTATTTCCCAATTATTATTTCACATGTCAAGTATTTCGGTATTATCACTCTGAACATTACAGAAAGAAAAGAATATGAAGGTCAACTAATTATAGCCAAGGACAAAGCTGAATCTTCCGACCGACTAAAAACCGAATTCCTTGCACAGATATCCCATGAAATTCGGACTCCCATAAACACCATTCTAAACAATACCAGTATACTTGAATACGAATTTGAAAACACAATATCCTCTGAAGCAAAAAGCAGCGTTTCCAGCATTCAAAATGCAGGAAGAAGAATAGTTAGAACCGTAGACCTATTGATAAACATCTCGGCCTTGCAGGCCGGTACTTATGACTATAAGTCAGCTTATTCTGATCTGTATGCAGAAATTTTAGAACCCTGTTCACGTGAATTTGAAAACCTTGCAAAAGAGAAGGATCTAATTCTTACTCTGAATAAAAATTCTGAAAAATTTTCAATACTTGTTGATCTCTATTCCCTTCAATTAGTTGTTAAGAATCTTATTGAGAATGCTATAATCTTTACTGAAAAAGGATCTGTTACAATTGACTATGGTAAAGATGAATATGGAAGAATATTTTTCAAAGTGACTGATACGGGAATAGGAATAAGTGAAGAATTTATCCCAAATCTCTTTGAGCCATTTTCACAAGAGGAACAAGGTTATACCAGGAGATATGAAGGCAATGGACTTGGTCTCACTCTTGTACAAAAATTCTGTGAGCTGAATGATGCTGAAATTATTGTTAAAAGTACAAAAGGAGAAGGTTCCAGTTTTACAATATTATTCGGAAAAATGGGCATTAATGAAGCTCTTAAAACACTTGAAGAATTTAGTTTTCAGCTCCCCTCTTTTATGGATAAAGATTAGTCCGCAGACTACCCCTGTTGTAAATAGAAATCTTGAAGCACTTCAGCTTTGTTTTCAATTAACAGGTTTTTACTTAAATAACACTTTACTATTTTATAAGTGCCAATTCACTCTGAAAGGTACTTATGGTTTACCTGCTTATAGTCTCGCTTATTTGGGCATTTTCATTCGGGTTAATAAAAACGAATTTAACGAGTCTTGATTCAAATTTCGTTTCATTTGTCCGACTCGGAATCTCATTATTGGCTTTCCTCCCTTTTCTTAGAATAAAAAAACTTTTGAGAATAGAAACACTAAAGCTTATCGGAATTGGTGCAATTCAATATGGACTGATGTACACATTCTATATAGCTTCATATCAACATCTCCAATCATTCGAAATCGCTCTTTTCACGATACTGACACCCGTCTACATTATTGTCATCCATGATCTTATTGAAAGAAGAATCAACTATATCTTTTTATTTACAGCTCTGTCCGCAGTTATCGGAGGTGGAATTGTAATGTATCGTTCCCTGATATCGGAAGAGCTATTAACGGGTTTTCTCCTTGTTCAATTATCTAATATTTGCTTTGCATCCGGGCAAATTTTTTATTCCAAGATAAAAAAGAAACTGCCTGAAAAATCAGATCATTCATTATTTGGATTACTATATCTTGGTGCAGTATTAGTTTCATTTACAGCATCACTTTTCACGACAAATTATTCTACAATCAATCTAAACTCAGAACAATTATATACGTTAATTTACCTGGGAGCAATTGCTTCAGGATTATCATTCTTCTTATGGAATGTGGGAGCAACAAAGGTTAATGAAGGGGCTCTGGCAGCTTTTAATAACCTAAAGATCCCGTTGGCTGTTTCTGTGTCAATATTGGTTTTTGGTGAACATGGAGATCTGATAAGACTTGGGATTGGACTTTTAATAATCCTGGCTGCACTCTACATAAACGAGAATGTTTATGCGAAGAAAAAGAATATGACCGAGATCTGATGTTCCCGGTCATTGACTAAAACATGTGGGTTAAACAGCTACTTTGATTACCACTTTTTTAACCTCTTCGCTCCCTTCAATTGCCAGTTTTGGCATGTGTGCATCCTGAGGGAATAAAATTACAAATTCATCTTCGTGCAACTGAAAAAAGTCACCATCTCCGTTGAACCATTGAATATCGTTCTCCGGATCATAATCCGTTGTAGGATCAAGATATTCAACATTCACATATCCAAAGTCCTCGCCCCCGGAAATTATGAATTGTATATCAACATATTGGCGATGAGCTTCCCATTTGCCATCTTCGGGTTTGATTGTCTTGTACTTGCTGATAAGGGCAAATATTTCTTCGCCTTCAATTTCAACTCGATCAGTGGTTATTTTACTAAAGTCTGTTTCTTTCAAAAATTTTAGGGCTTTCTCAATTTTGCCATTAATGCCATAATAAAGCGCCGCATTTTCTATTGAATCAATAATCATTTTCTTCTCCTTATGATTTTCTAGAGTGAAATATAGTTATTATAAGCGAATTTTTTAATGGATATTTTTTAATTCCCGCCCTGGCTAATAATAGTTTTTTCTTTTGAGTCATTATATGCTATTTTAGAACTGAAAATTCGGTAAGGGAATTGAATTAATGAGTGATATTAGAGGAAAAGCTTTACGCACGGCGGCAAGATTGCATAGTGGACAGAAGTACAATGACGGCTCCTACGTGGAAAACCATTTGGAGCGCGTTGCTCACGCGGCTATTGAACTGGCGAAAACAGAGGGAATTATTGAACCTGAGATTCTGGATTTTATTTACTGTGTTGCCTTACTTCATGATGTATTAGAAGACTGTTTTGATTATTCCCATACCACTCTTGATGCGGAACATAAAAAACTATCTGAAAGGTTTAATGAGGGTATCGCAAATGCAATTCTTATTTTAAGCGACAATGCATTTAATTCTACTGAAGAATACCTGAAAGCAATATCAGAAAATATGATTACAAAAATTGTTAAAGCAGCTGATCGGATTGCCAATATTCTTATGCTCGTTGAAGTAGAAGGAAAAAAGCAGCGCGAGAGATTGGCAAAAAAGTACCTCGACCAACTTCCTCTCTTCGAAAAATATAATATATATCCTGAGTTGATAAAGAAAGCTTTTTGGGAAATGTCAAAACTTTAGTTGTAATCTGAGATAATTCTAACAGTCATAGTATACATCAAAAAGCCTTATAAGTTCTGCCTGATTTAAGCTTGTGTGATTTATATCTCATACCTCATAAAACCACGAAACATTATATTCACACGGATGTCCAAGAGAAAGTTAATTAACCAAAATTAACCTTAACAATGGAGAACCGGGATGAAGAAAGCAACCTTTATAACATTGGGAATAATTTATATTCTTACTTCCTTTTCCCTTCTCGCAAAACCCTCCGGAAAAGAGAGTAACGTTCAATTAGCAATCCTACTTGATACCAGTAATAGCATGGATGGTTTGATTGATCAGGCTAAATCACAATTGTGGAAAATTGTTAATGAGCTTGCCAGGTCTAGAAAGCATGGCGAGCCTATTAATCTTCGAGTCGCATTATATGAATATGGCAATGATGGGCTGCCGGCCGAAGAAGGGTATTTACGGCAGGTAACCCGATTGACAAATGACCTGGACAAAATTTCTGAAGAACTGTTTCGTTTACGGACAAACGGCGGAAGCGAATTTTGCGGAACTGCAATCAACTCAGCTGTTCGTTACCTAAACTGGAGTGAAGATCGAGGTGACCTGAAAATGATAGTGATTGCAGGGAATGAACCTTTCACTCAGGGGAGTATCGATTATCGAAATGCATGTGAACGTGCTGCAAAAAATGGTGTAACGGTCAATACAATTTTCTGTGGTAATTATAGTGAGGGTGTAAACACCGGCTGGAAAGATGGCGCAATGATTACTGGCGGTACTTACATGAACATCGATCAAAACGAACGAATTGTTCACATTGACACTCCTTATGATGATGAATTAATACGTCTGGGCAAGGCTATCAACTCTACTTATATTGCATATGGCAAAAAAGGTGAAGAGTTAAAAGAACGTCAGGAAATGCAGGATAACAATTCCATGAGTTTAAGTCCGGCAGTAATGGCCCAACGATCGGCGGCTAAAGCCAGTGGTCAGTATAAAAACACCGAATGGGATCTGGTTGACGCAGACTCAGAGGAAGAAATTGATCTTGAAAAAATTGATAAAAAGCTGCTTCCGGATGAATTACAAAATAAATCAGGCGAGGAGCTAAAAAGATATGTTGATGAAATGAAGTCTAAACGGACAGAAATTCAAACCAAAATAAATGAGCTGAACGAAAAGAGAAGAAAGCATATTGCTGAGAAGAGTCTTGAACATCAGGACAACACTTTTGATTCGGCGATGCTGAAAGCCATACGAGATCAAGCAGAAAAGAAAGGCTTTGAATTTAAGGATTAGATAAAATTACTCCCGTAAACTCCCCCTCCCCATTAAGCCTCAATACTTTTGAGGCTTAATTATTTAGAACCCGGAAGGAACTTAGCTGTTGTCATTTTCCGTTTATATTGTTACATTCTATTAAAATAAGTTGTTCATTGGGGGGACTTTCGACCAACTTTTATTGGAGTTAAGTTATGAAGGTGAAAGTCAGATTTAATACTGATGACTATTTAATTTTAGGACTCCTTTCCATAGGTGCCGCAATCGCTTTCTTTGGCTTATACGTTGCCGGCACTAAATTTATGCAGTGGTTAACAAGCGCCTTATCAAATGTCGATATGAGCCTCTAGCTTCTTAACATTCACTGGCAATAACATTATTGATTCCAAGTATCGCTTAAGGAACCTTTATCTTTTGAATACATCTAATAGCCAAAAGGAATAAATATTATGGCTACCGAATTCAAAGTTCACGCAAAAGACCTTCTAAATAAAATAGAAGAATTAATCAAAGAAGGAAACATTCGTCGTATCATTATAAAGGATGGTGAAGGAAAAACGTTTATTGAAATTCCTCTTTCTGTTGGTGTAATTGGGATGCTGGCAGCTCCCGTAGTTGCAGCCCTTGGTGCCATTGCCGGTTTAGTGGCAAACTTTACCATTGAAGTAATAAAAAAAGAAGATGAAGATGCTGTGGACTTTGAAGAAATAAAAGATCCTGATTAGAATCCAAGTCTGTTAACTAAATTAGTACCTAATTAATAACTTTAGCTTAATTTGGGGAAAGGTATTTTACAGCAGTTAAATTTCATAATTCAACAAAACGGAGGAATTATGTCAAACTTAAATCTGGAAATCACTTTGTACCATACTCCTTATCACGATGATCTAATGACTGAACTTCAGTCTATCATAAATCAAAAAAAATCAATTTACCGTAACGTAAACTCCGCCGCTGAAGTACATAAGAAGCTTTCTTATGAGGAGAGAGAATTCTTGAAACACCTCACATCGCAAGAAGATCAGATTTTTTTAAAATTGATTGAGCATAAGGGTTGGAGAGTGAACATTCCCAAAGAATCGCCACAGAAGGGTAAAATCACTTTAAACTAATTCACTTCAAAAATTCATCTGAATAATTTTAAATCGTCTTATGCCTCTAAAAAACCTTTTCCAAAAAATGCGGATGGATATTGCCAATCTTAAACGGTATTATTCCCTTTTTTCCCAGCATTCATAATGTTAATTTGCCCTTAATGAAATTAAGAATAAGCAATGAAAAGTATATAATTCGCTGCTTTGAGCTGGCAGCCATGGGAAAAGACAGCGTTGAACCAAACCCACTGGTTGGTGCTGTTATAGTTAAGAACGGCAAAATTATAGGCGAGGGTTACCACATGAAATTTGGCGAAGCCCACGCAGAAGTGAATGCTATTAAAAACTCTACCGAAAATGTAAAAGGAGCAACTCTCTTCTGTAATCTGGAACCATGTTGCCATACAAACAAAAAAACTCCCCCGTGTGCTCCATTCATAATAGAAAATGGTATATCAGAAGTGATAATTTCTAATATTGACCCAAATCCGGAAGTCGCCGGTAAAGGTGTTGAATTGTTGAAGAAAGCTGGCATAAAGGTTGTCGTTGGTATATTAGAGAAAGAGGGAAAATCTCTGAATTCTGATTTTTTTGATCGTATTTCACCAGGCAATTGATTCTTGGATTCCAAGAACTGAGTATCAGTCTTAATAATTATATGAAATGAGAATAATAATCGATATTTTTTAACCTATGTTTACCGGATTAATAGAAGAAATAGGAAAAATCACTAAAATCTCTAATATTCCAGGCGGGAAAACTCTTCATATTTCTGCTAATAATATATTAGATGATTTGAAAATTGACGACTCAGTTGCTGTAAACGGCGTATGCCTGACTGCAACAAAATTGTCCGGCAATGGCTTTTGGGCTGATGCAGTGGGTGCAACTCTGGAAAAGACAACTCTCGCAACTATAAGAGAAAATTTTTCCGTTAATTTGGAACGTTCCGTACGTTTAATGGATAGACTTGGCGGACATCTGGTTCAGGGGCATGTGAATGGAATTGCTAAAATCAGCCAGATCAACAAATTGGGTGATAACTATTTTCTTGAAGTAGCAATTCCTGAGGGTCTGAAAAAATATGTCATTGACGAGGGTTCAATTTCAATTGACGGAATAAGTCTAACAATCGCAAAGCTGAACGGAATAAAAGTCGGTGTTTCTGTAATCCCGCATACCTGGAAAAGCACAACCCTCTGTAAAAATAAAATTGGCGATAATGTGAACATCGAAACAGATGTTATTGCAAAATATATTGAAAAATTATTACTAAGTAATACTGACGAGGATAAAAGCAAATTCTCTGATGACTGGTTCAAAAAGATGGGATACCTAAAATGAACGAAATGAAAGAAAATGGAAGCGAATTCGATTCCATTGAAAAAGCAATTGAAGATATAAAGAATGGTAAAATGATTGTTGTGGTTGATGATGCTGATCGTGAAAACGAAGGCGACATTATCATGGCATCGGAAAAAGTAACACCGGAAGCAGTTAACTTCATTATCCGGGAAGCGAGAGGGATGCTTTGCATACCTATTACCGAGGAGAGAGCACTTGAGCTGGATCTCGACTTCATGGTTGCTGAAAATACCGGCACTCATCAAACACCCTTTACTGTATCTATTGATTATCTTCACGGAACGACAACCGGAGTTTCTGCTTTTGATCGTGCGAAGACAATTCTGGAAGTTGTTAACGATGAAGCAAAACCTAATGACTTTGGCAGACCCGGACATATATTTCCGCTTATCGCAAAAAAAGGCGGTGTATTGGTTAGAGCGGGGCATACAGAAGCGGCGGTTGACTTAGCAAAACTTGCCGGATTAAAGCCATCCGGTATTTTGTGTGAAATTATTGATGATGATGGGACGATGTCCCGCGGTAAAAGATTAAAAGAATTTGCGAATAAATTCGATTTAAGTTTTATCTCAATTGCCGATTTGATTGAGTATAGAAACAGAACAGAAAAACTGGTTAGATGCAAAGTAGTTGTTGATATGCCCTCTAGATATGGCGATTTCAAGTTACACTTGTACGAAAACAATATTGACACTAATGAAAACGTTCTTGCTCTTGTAAAAGGTGATTTAAGTAGTGTAGATTCTGTTTTGGTCAGAGTACATTCTGAGTGTTTAACAGGTGATGTTTTTGGCTCTCAACGTTGTGACTGCGGAGATCAATTGGCAGCCGCAATGCAAATGGTGGATGAAGAAGGCGCTGGTGTAATTTTATATCTGCGTCAGGAAGGACGTGGTATTGGTCTTGTAAACAAATTAATGGCATATGCTCTGCAGGAAGATGGGAAAGATACTGTTGAAGCTAATGAAGAATTAGGATTCAAGGCAGACTTAAGAGATTATGGCATTGGCGCCCAGGTATTAAAAGATTTGGGGCTTTCGAAAATAAAGTTGATGACCAACAATCCTAAGAAAATTATCGGTTTAAGAGGGCATGGACTTGAGGTAACTGATCGAGTCCCTATAGAGATTCACCCTAATAAATCGAATGAGAAATACTTAAAAACAAAACATGAGAAAATGGGTCACCTGTTTTCAATTTTCAATAAGTCAAAAGAAGCATAAAACAATATAGGAGGATCTATGACCCAGATTATTCAAGGTCATTTATCTGCTAAAGGTAAGAAATTTGCAATTGTTGTAAGCAGGTTTAATGAATTTATTTCAAGCCAGTTATTAGGCGGAGCAGAGGATTGCTTAACGCGTCACGGGGCTGATGAAAAAGACCTTACGGCTGCGTGGGTACCAGGCGCATTCGAAATTCCACTGATTGCAAAAAAAATGGCTGAGTCGAAAAAATATGATGCTGTAATTTGCCTTGGTGCAGTGATTAGAGGAGCGACTCCTCACTTTGATTTTGTTGCGTCTGAAGTTTCAAAAGGAATCGCAAATGCCAGTATGGCTACCGGAGTTCCAATAATTTTTGGAGTTATAACTTCTGATTCAATTGAACAAGCTATTGAAAGAGCTGGTACAAAAGCCGGCAACAAAGGCTGGGATGCAGCTTTAAGTGCAATTGAAATGGTAGATTTGTCAGGGAAATTATAATTATGTTTTCATTGCCCCGGTCTGAAAACGGGGCAATGAAAACAATTAAAGAGAAACATTTTACTTAGAACTTACCAAATTTCATAGTGAAGCTAGCACTCGGACCGGACAAATCACTATCCTTCAGTCCAAATGATTTAACTCCATTTACAATCCTGTAACTACCCCCAACATGAATCCTTAGGTAGCTCAACACATTCAACTCCAGGCCTACACCCGGCTCCGTTATAAAAAAAGAGTCAACGTTGTCTCCAAAATCTTCAAAATCACCTGTTCTTAAGCTAACTCCGCCGGCACCAATTAATGCCTGAAAGGTAAAATGCATCAACTCATCAGAATTGATTACATACTCCATTTCAAATCCACCATAGCCAAAATTAAGATATTGATCCTCGCCAAATTCATTTAACCCCATGTCTACTTCATTAACAAGTCCATAACCACCACCGCCAATTACAAGAGTGTGATTAATTACCCAGCCGCCACGTCCGCCTACAAGAACACCGAACTCATTATTAATTGATGTGAATTTAACAGCTGGTCCGCCAAAGCCGCCATGCTCAATATACTTATCGCCGAATAATGTTTCTTCCTGTGCAAAAGAAGTTAAGGTAAATAATAGGATCGCAGCTACTGTCATTACTTTTTTCATTTCATACCTCTAATAAAGATTTTATATAACTATGATAATTAGACGTACCTACCCAGAGTAAAATCTAATTTTTTATTTTTTTTGTCTTAATTATTCAGATAGTTAACGTCAAAGGATTTTTAGACGCAAATAAGAGATCAAAGTTCAGCTATGTTTTGCGGTTAATAACAGTAATATGGAAAAGCCCAATTTTCATTGGGCTTTTCTCATCTATTCATTTCCGACAAGGTAACGTTTTATTTTTTGAGTGGTTGTTTTCTCAAACTCATTTTCGCGAATATTAAAAGACTTAACACGCTTAAAATCTGCCAGTTGTTTGTTCGCCTTTTCAATTTCTTTATCTATAATCTTTTCCATCATCTCCTGATTAATTTGAATGCTATTCAATTCAGAAAATTCTATAAATGCCTCGGCATCAGCCACAATCTGTGCCGCAATTATCTCACCCTGTTTAGCGTCATCTTTCCCATATACAATACTCTCTAAAATATACGGCGATCTGTTCAGTATATCTTCTATCTCTTCAGGGAACACATTTTTTCCGGCCTTGGAAATAATTACATTTTTCATACGCCCATTAATATGAAGAAACTCATCTTTGTCAATAAAACCAATATCTCCGGTTTTAAACCACCCATCTTCAAAAGTGGCTTTTGTTTGTTCTTCATTCTTGTAATACCCGGGCATTACATTTGGTCCTTTTGCCCATACTTCACCGCTGCCGGTTGCATCAGGATTATTAATCTTAATCTGAACATTAGGTAATGGAATACCTGCAGCGTTATCCTTAAAATCGTCTAATCTGTTCAGTGTAAGAATTGGTGAAGTTTCGGTTAACCCGTAGCCCTGAATAAAATTAAATCCAAATTCTCTTAATCCTTTCGCAACAAGCGGATCTGGTGCTGCGCCGCCGGCAATAAAAATTCTAACATGTCCGCCAAATCTGTTATGCATTTCCTTAAAGATTTTTTTCTTTAAACCACCAAGTCCGAATTTCTGGGCAATATTTGTAATTTTCAAAAGTGGCGGTACAATCTTCGATTTCACTTTATCTTCAGTAATAGCCTTGCTTACCCTTTTAAACATTTTATCATATAGTAACGGAACACCCAGCAGAATAGTAGCCTTAACTTTTTGAATGTCATCCACAATTGTTTTAAGTCCGCGCGCATAATGCACTGAGCTGCCGCTATAGAGCGGGCATAACATACCGCAAGTGCACTCGTAAGTATGATGTGTCGGAAGAACCGAAAGAAATCTATCTTCAGGATACATCATTAGCATGCTAACCATTGCAACAATATTGGCAGTTAGATTTCCCTGAGTAAGCATAACTCCCTTTGCTCTTCCCAAAGAACCTGAAGTAAAGATTATTTCAGCAACTTCATCAGGATTTATTTTTGGCAGATCTTCAATTTCGAAGGGTGAAGCTTTATCCAACAACTTTTTCATATTTAAAAATTTGTTCTCATCCGAAGTTTCATCCATGCAGATTAAATGTTTTACGCGCTTTAAGGAATGTTTGTGTTCTGCGAAAACATCAATAAAATTACCCGAAAAAATTACTCCCTCAGAATCAGATTCATGAATGATGTTGAGAATTTCATTTTCAGTAAGGTTTTTGTCAATGGGAACAACTACGTAGTTAAACGCCATGCATGTTAAAAAAGAAATTGCCCATTGAACTCTGTTCTCACCAATGACAGCAATATGACTTCTTTCCTTAAATCCCAATTCCCGTAGGGCTGATCCAAATTTGAGTACGTAGTTTAATAATTCCCCGTACATCACTTGTTGGATTGGGCTTGGGTTAAGATCTTCAAGCGCCAGTTTGTCCTGATATTCTTCTGCAGATCTGATTAACAATTCCTGAATAGAAGAAATCTGAGGAACATCATAGAGTTTTAATTTTTTCATGATCATTTTTCCGTTTGTGGATATCTTTATCTGCTTAAGATAAAAAATTGTGAGCCAATTTAAAATAAAAAAGCCTTCCTTTTTAGGGGAAGGCTTTCTCGCAGAAATGACAAATTTATTTATTTTCTATTTGCATATTCCAGCAAAACACCTTTAACAAGCGTGTAGAATTTCTCTACATCAGCAATATTAACTTTTTCATCCGGTGAGTGAGCACCCTGGATAGTTGGTCCAAAAGAGATCATATCCATACCTGGATATTTATCACCCAATATTCCGCACTCCAAACCAGCATGGATAGCCTTAATATGCGGCTCTTTTCCATACTGCCCTTTAAATACAACTTTGCAGGTTTTCAATAACTCTGAATCCATATTAGGTGTCCAGCCCGGATAACCATCACCAATCTCCACTGATACAGCACCAGCTAGCTCAAAAGCAGCTTGTACGGCACCAGAGACTGCTCTCTTGGCACTTTCAATGGAAGAACGCTGACTTGTTCCAATTCTGAGTTTTTCGCCTTCTGTGTTCACGGTAGCAAGGTTAGTCGAGGTTTCAACCAGACCTTCGATATCATGATTCATTTCAACAACGCCATGAGGTGCTGTTAAAATAAGGCTCACTATTTTCTTTGTAAATACCGGGGCAAAAACTTTATCAAAAGAACTATCATTTTTCTTCAACTCAACTTCAGCATTTCCATCAGTTGATTTATATTCAGCACGTACATCATTAACAAAACTGTTGATTATTGTTCTTACTGCTTCTTCATTTTTGGTGTCGAATAAAATTACAACTTCAGCTTCGCGCGGAATTGCATTTCTTTTAGAACCGGCATTCATTTCAGCTATTTCATATTGCAGTCCTTCGAGTTTCCTCAATAATCTACCAAGAAATTTAATTGCATTAGCTTTGCCTGTATTTACATCTAAGCCTGAGTGACCACCCTTCAATCCACCAATCAACAACTCATATGCAGTAAATCCTGAAGTAGCATCTGCTTTTTCAATATTAAAATAACCAACTGTATCTTGTCCGCCTGAACAGCCAACATAAAAAGCACCGTCTTCTTCTGAATCAAGATTCAGCATTACTTTGCCTTCAACAAACCCGGGTTGTAAGTTATTTACGCCTGTTAAACCTGTTTCCTCATCAACAGTGCAGAGTAATTCAAGTGGACCATGAATAACTGAGGCATCATCAGCAACAGCCATTCCAGCCGCAACACCAATTCCATTATCAGCCCCCAGGGTTGTTCCATCAGCTTTAATCCAATCACCATCTTTAATAAATTTAATTGGATCATTATCAAAATCGTGTACAGTACCTTTATTTTTTTCACATACCATATCCAAATGTCCCTGAATAATAACGGTAGGAGCATTTTCATATCCCGGAGTGGCAGGGACAAGTATTACAATATTTCCAACTTCGTCTTCTTTAAATTTCAGATTTCTTTCTTTAGCAAAATTTCTTGTAAATTCTCTGATCTTCTCCTCTTTTTTTGAGGGGCGAGGGATCTGACTTAAATCATAAAATTTTTCCCACATAATTTTTGGTTCTAATCCTGCAATAACATCTTTTGACATTCCGGACTCCTTTATTAATTATCTCAATTAACTATGTCTAATATTTAATATATCACCATCGACGACTACGTATTCCTTTCCTTCAAGTCTCCAGGCGCCTGCTTCTTTACATTTGGCAAAGGACTTATGTTCCATATAATCATCGTAATGTGTAACTTCAGCCCTAATAAATTTATTGTAAAAATCAGTATGGATTACTCCGGCTGAATCCTGCGCAGTATAATTCTTTTTAATCGTCCAGGCACGACATTCATCCTCGCCAACTGTAAAGAAAGATTGCAAACCGAGGACTTCGTAGCAGGTTCTTAAAATTTTACTCTGAGCTGATTCCTTGATACCGTAGTCCGACATAAATTCGGTCATTTCTTCTTCATCAAGAGTTGATAGCTCATACTCTATCTTTGCATAAAAGGGAATAATTGTTATGGTTTTATCCAAGAGTTCATTTTTAATTTTTTCAATAATAGAATCTATTTCACCAATTGCTCCTTCATCACAATTAATAGCAATACCCAAAGGTTTTAAGGAAAGGAGTTGGTATCCTGACAAAGCTTTTAATTCGCTTTCGTCAAGTTCAAGTGTCCGTAATGGTTTCTCTTCTTCAAGGTGCGCTATGCACTTTTCAACAATAGGTACCTCGCGCTTCAATTTATCGTCCTTTGTTTTCTGGGCGTCTTTCTTCAATTTTTCAAGTCTTACCTCGAAAAAAGCCAGGTCCGCCAGAAGAAATTCAGACTCAAGAAAATTAATATCGCGAATAGGGTTAATACTGTTCATTGGGTGTGGTACAGAATCGTTTTCAAACTGTCTGATCACATAAAAAAGAGAATCGTTATCCTTAACGTTCTGCAAAAAAGTATTTGTTATTTTCACTTTTCCATCATCGGACATCCGTAATCCGGGTGTATCATATACCTCAATTGTGGCATTAACTTTCTTTTTTGGATTAAACAATTCGGTTAATTTGTCCAATCGCTCATCAGGCACTTTTATAACCTCGATAGTAGCCTCTTCCTTCATGGCTGCCGCTTCGTCAAATTCTTTTACTGCCAGGGTATTAAAAAGAGTTGTCTTTCCTGAATACTGTAAACCAACTAAGCCTATCTGCATATCTATTTATCTTCCTCTATTAATAATTATTATCACGATACAATTTGGGTGTGCAATTCTATTTCTTCAAGAATTGAAGATACTTTTAGACATTTGGACATTGAACCACCATAAACAGTTGATTTGCCATTAACGTGAGTCTCAAAGGCCAGATCACGAGCTTTTCCAAAAGTACATTCGGTTGCTTTGATTATTTGAAAAATGACCTCATCAAATGAATGCCAGTCATCATTATAAAGCACGACCCTGCATTCAAGTCCAATACTGGTTTCTTCCTCAATTTCCGGGTTTGTAATCCCCTTTGGGTTATCTTCAAGCATTTAATTGCATTTTGTTTTTAAACGTAAGTGAACAATTTACGTAATTGCCTATAAAAAAGAAATTTATGAAAGTTCTTCCTTTGATTAACAAGCCTGATTTGCCTATTTTTGGAAAACTTGTGCCAAATAATGGAGGATGAATGAAAATAATCGTTTGTGTTAGCCATGTCCCTGATACGGCTACAAAAATTAACCTGGGCGCTGATGGTAAATCAATTGATAATAATGGCGTTACTTTTGTCGTAAATCCTTATGACGAATATGCTATTGAAGAAGCATTGAAAACCAAGGAAAGTCTTGGTGAAGGTGAAGTGATTGCTATTAGTGTGGGCCCTGAAGTAAACAAAGAAACTATAAAAAAAGCTCTGGCAATGGGCGTTGATAGAGGGATCCTGCTGAAGGATGAAAATCCAAGAGATTCTTTGGCAGTTGCAAAAGCCCTGGCAGATGAAATAAAGCAAGAGGGTGCTGAATTAGTATTCTTCGGTAAGCAATCTGTAGATTATGATAATTCTGTTGTCGGACAAATGACAGCTGAATTATTAGGCTTTAACTCCGTTTCAGTTGTTGTAGATTTTAAGCTTGATGGAACCAATATTGTTGCTGAAAGAGAAATTGAAGGTGGACGTGAAGTAGTTGAAACTTCCTTACCTGCTATTATAACAGCGCAAAAAGGGTTAAATGAACCTCGTTATGCTTCTCTTAAGGGCATTATGGCAGCAAAGAAAAAGCCTATTGATGAAAAACCTGCTGCAGAAGCAAAAAGCTATGTAGAAGTAGTTGAAATGAAAAGACCGGCACCGAAAGCAGCCGGTAAAATTGTTGGTTCGGATGCATCTGCAGTTCCTGAACTGGTTCGTTTATTAAGAGAAGAAGCTAAAGTTATATAAGGGGTTAAAATGGCAAATAAAGTATTAGTCTTTCTTGAGCAAAGAAATGGACAAATTAAAAAAGCTTCCTTTGAAGCTGCTAAGGTTGGTGCTGAATTAGCTGCCAAACTTGGTATTGAAGCCGAAGCCGTAGTGATTGGCAATGAAGTAGAATCACCGGAAAAAGTTGGTGGATTTGGAATAAAAAAAGTGACTCATCTTAAAAATGCTTTATTGGAAAACTATTCTGATGCATATAAAGAGTTGCTGACTTCTTATACAAATGAAATTAATGCTGATTATCTTCTGTTTGGTAATACTGCAATGGGCAAAGATCTTGCACCAAAACTGAGTGCAAAATTGGATGCCGGGGCTGCTATGGATATCTTAGCCTATGAAGTAGAGGGTGAGAATCTTAAAGCAACTCGTCCTGTTTATGCAGGTAAAGCATTGATTAATGTTAATATTACAAGTGCTATAAAGATACTCTCATTAAGACCGAATGTGTTTAATGCCGGCGAAGCCACAACTGACACTGCGGAAGTTACTGTTAAAGAAGTTGAAGTAACTGAATTAAAAACAAAGGTTACGGAACTTAAGAAAGCCGGAGACAAGTTAGATGTATCTGAAGCAGAATTTATTGTTGCTGGTGGTAGAGGACTTAAAGAGGCTGATAAATTTTCACTTGTTGAAGATTTAGCAAAAGAGCTTGGTGCTGCAATTGGCGCTTCAAGAGCAGTAGTTGATGCTGGTTGGAGACCTCATAGCGAGCAAGTTGGGCAAACAGGCAAAACTGTATCTCCTACCCTGTATATTGCACTTGGCATCTCCGGTGCCATTCAACATTTGGCAGGTATGCGATCTTCTAAGTATATTGTTGCTATCAATAAAGATGCTGATGCACCAATTTTCCAAATAGCAGATTACGGAATAACTGGTGATGTTTTTGAAGTTGTTCCTGCATTAATTGAAGAAATTAAGAAAGTTAAAAACGGATAAGGAAAACTTTGGAAAAAGTCCAGGTTGAAATATTAGGATTGTCATCCAGTCCATCTACAGGAGGAGCCTATGCGCTCCTCCTGAAAGAGTCATATGGTATAAGAAGATTGCCAATCATTATTGGTTCATTCGAAGCCCAGTCAATAGCGCTTGAAATAGAAGGCATTAAACCTCCAAGACCACTAACACATGATTTACTAAAGAACATGGTTGATAACCTGGGTGGTACTGTTAAAGAGGTTATTATTGATGAGCTTTCGGATAATACATTCTTTGCAAAGATAAATGTGGAGGTTTCCACAATTTCCAATAATATCGATTCTCGCCCCAGTGATGCAATTGCACTGGCTGTTCGTACCGGGGCTCCAATATTCGTTTCAGAAGATGTGATGAGCTCAGCCTCATTTATACCTTCGAGTGAAGATACAGGCGAAGAAGAAAAAGATCTGGCAAATGACTTACGTGCAACGGGTGAAAGCAATTTAAGAGAAACTAGCAAAGAAACACAAGTTGCTTCCTTGCAGGATCAGTTAAGAGAATCGATAGAAAAAGAAGACTACGAACGTGCAGCGATAATCCGCGATAAAATTAATAAGTTAAAAGGTACTTCCAACTAATTTTTTAGTTGAATATTATTTTACCTATCGGGCAGTCAAGACATCTATTCTTTGAACAATAACTCCTGAATAGTTCAATCATACCCTGCGACAGAACTGTTCTTTTTAGTTGGTTTGTCATACAAAGGTTATTTGCAACATCCCTAACAATTTTATTATCTGACTTTTGGTTATACATTGAATATAGCTTATAGATTTTTCTGCTCAGTTTTTCTTCACCGAATATTTCAAAATAAACAGCAAAAAACGGAAGTATTACATTAACAACAATTTCATCCGCTCGTGTAGCACCTACAAAATATTTTACATCAACACCAGCAGGTTTATCAAATACGTAATGTTGCGACCAAAAACCATCAGATTTAATAACAAATAACGAACGAATAGAATTTATCAATACAGTTAGGTTTCGTATCTCCTCAATTTTTTTTACAATTTTAGCAATAAGATCTCGTTCAACAATTTCAATCAACAACCTTGAGCCCGCTGCTAGTCTTATAGTAGGAAAATTCTGAGGGCGAAGTTTAAAGAAATGCCACTCGGTTTCTTCATAGGTTTTACCATCATAAATTGTACGGATATAGTTCCATCTTGAAAGAATTTGAGCAGCATATGCTGGCATCCTATCCCCGTTATTGGCAATATTTTTTGGCAGAATTCCGCTAACACCAAATAACAATGGCTCAATAAACTCGTTACCATGTCCCTCATTAAGGACTTTTTTTATGAGTGAAATGTTTGCCGATTGGGCCAGACTAAGCATAATATTCTTGTTTTTCGAATATCCAAGAGCTTCAAACAAAAGCTCGTAAAATGCCTGCTCCCAAATTTCTTTATCGTTAAATGATTTGTCTTCAAAAATCTTTTCTTCAAATTCCGAGGGTAAGTCATAGGCAAGCACAGGTTCTTTAAGGCTAAGGTCATTAACGTAAACCAATTCTTTTAACCGTTTATGAATCCTTTCACACTTCTTATTAAATCTTTCTACACCCAGTGTAGTTAATAGATTCTCTTTAACTTCAAAATTGACATCGGCAACGCCTATACTACACTTAAGATTATTTCCATGAGATTCATAAGTCAATTCACTTTTAAAATTTTGAAGACGTCCTTCCTCAATAAAATCCTTAATACAAATAGTAGGTACTTTACGTCCATCCTTGGTATAAACATATGGTTGTTTAAACTTATTGTTCAGGCAGGCGTGGAGGATAACCTTATTATACTTCAGGTCAATATTATGACCATGAAGTTTCCAATCTCTGTAGTCACAGTCAATTTCAATATCACCAACATAAGTTAAGTTGCCAATTCGAACACGGGCATTTTTAAAGTCCGGGCCGCTCTCGCTTAAATCTTGCACACCCGGATCTAAAACAGAAATATCAACACCCGAGACAGTAGTTAAATCTGCAATATAGTTTCTATTTTGCCAGATTTCATATAACTGAGATTCATAAACTTTTTGGTTATGCCCCATTGTTATCCTCTAGTTTGCACTTCTTGGACAAACTTAATTTAAGCACCAAGAGAAGGTTGAAACGTAAACAAGATAATTATTGTTTAAGATAACATTTCCATATTATAAAATCATTAACTATTTGTAGAAATTAACTTATTTATTATAGTATTATAATTTTCTAATACCGATTTTACTTTATCTCCAAAATTAAGAGTCATATCGCAATATATAATGCCCCGACTCACGTTTATCAAATAATTAAGATTATTCTTATCCGAAAAGGCAGTCACAACATCTTCAAGACTACCACCCTGCGCACCAATGCCAGGTAACAGCACAACCAGATCACCAAAACTTTCAATGTTATTTTTTAATTCTTCTAACTGAGTTGCGCCAAAAACAATCCCGCAATTTCCCTTGGAATTCCAATCATTAACTTTCTCAATTACTTGCTGATAAAGATATTTTCCACTTTCTAATTTTAATTTTTCAAAATCGGCAGCACTTTTATTGGAAGTGAGCGCTAATACGAAATGAAGTTTATCCTGATATTCCAGAAAAGGTTCTACAGAGTCGAATCCCATGTAAGGATGAAGTGTAATTGCATCAAAATTTAATTCATCAAATATTGCTTTAGCATACATGCTTGATGTATTGCCAATGTCACCTCTTTTTGCATCACCAATTGTGAGGATATCATCAGGAATTAGGGCAAGGGTTTTTTTCATCAATTCCAGACCTTCCAAACCATATTGTTCATAGAATGCAAGGTTAAGTTTATAGGCCGCCGCTCCATCAATAGTATTTTCAATTACGATTCGGTTAAATTCTAAAAGAGCATCATCTCTGTCTTTTAAATGAGGTGGTATCTTATTTACATCTGTATCAAGACCAACACAAATATGTTTACCTTCATCAAATTTCCTCATCAATTTTTCTTTAGATTTCATAATCTTCCCATCATCAAGTATGTAATTTTCTGTTTTTATATATATTCATTGTAATCCCAATAAGTACCATATTCATCAGTAATGAACTTCCGCCATAACTAAGGAATGGCAGCGGTAAACCGATAACCGGTGTAATGCCAACATTCATGCCTATGTTAATAGCAAAATGCGAGAACAAAACAGCAAGAATACCAATTAGAATTAAGCTATTACTCTTACTTTTAGAAATTGAAGCATAGTTTAAAATTTTGACGAGTACTATTCCGAAAAGTATTACAACAATTATGCTTCCTAAAAATCCAAATTCTTCTCCAATCACACAGTAAATAAAATCAGTCCATTGCTCTGGTATAAACCTAAGTTGGGTTTGGTTGCCTTCCATAAAACCTTTCCCCCAAAATCCGCCTGAACCAATAGCCACCTTTGCCTGCAAAGCATTATAACCCGCCCCTAAAGGATCTGAAGAAGGGTCAATAAATGAGGTTATTCTGCTTTGCTGGTGAGGTTTAAGCATATTAAAGGCATAATCGAAAAAATAACCGGCGGCCAGGTTAAGAACAAAAACCGTAGCATTTGTATATAAATTTCTTTTAAATATAAAAAGTAAAATTACTACAAAAACCAGAGCAATAATAAAAACATGCAACCCGAATAATGAGGCAAACGCCGCCACACCAGGTGAGACGACAACAAACATTCCAAAAATGCTAATGCCACTCCAAAAAATCATTGCAAGCGTTAAAATGATGTAAACAATAGCGGTTCCCATATCTGGTTCTAAAAGAATTAAAAGTACTGGCAGAAAACCAATTGTTAGGGCATAACCAATTTCTAAAGGATTATTTATATTTCTTTCCGACTTAGTAAACCAATATGCCATGAAAAGAATTACACCAATTTTTGCAAATTCTGAAGGCTGAAAACCAAATGGACCAAAGGCCAGCCAGCTTTTAGCCCCATAGACTGTTTTACCCATTATAAGTACTACAATCAAAAAGAAAATTGACAAAGCATAGCTAAAAATTGCCGCATACCTGAATGTTTGCTGTGGTAAAAAATAGACTATAAAAAAAACAAGAATAGAGATGAAAGTCCAACTTAGTTGTCTTTCAAAATTTCCAATAGCAGTAGGATGATTTACGGTAGAACTATATATAGCCAACAGTCCAATAATAATTAGAGATAAAACGGGCAGAAATAAACCAAAATCAAATTTGTCCTGTATTTTATAGTCAATCTTCACTTTTAGTTACCTTTGCCGGCATTAGCAATAAATTGCTTTTCTGCATTTACACGTTTATTATTTAGATATGCTACTATAACATCTCTGGCAATTGGCGCAGCATGAGTACTACCAAAGCCAACATTTTCAACTAAGACAGCGATAGCAATTTCCGGTTTTTCAAAAGGGGCAAAACCAACAAATACGGCATGATTGTCACCATGCGGGTTCTGGCTCGTTCCAGTTTTACCGGCAATTGCAATTTTTGCGTTACGAATATTTGTAGCTGATCCATTACCGTTAACAACTTTATACATGCCCAGTTTAACAATATCAAATGTTTTCTCAGATACATTTACTTTTACATCATCAAAATCAAATGCAGAAAACTCTCTGTCTTCGCTACGAATATAGCCCTTAACAAGGTGAGGTACTTTTGTTTTTCCATTGTTTGCAACTAATGCTGCATATTTGGCAAGTTGTGCAACAGAAACTCCTAATTCGCCTTGACCAATTCCTAGACTAATGGTCCAGCCTTTAGCCCATTTACCTTTACCGACTACCCTGTTGTAATAATCCGAATCTGGTACTAATCCAGAAGCTTGCTCAGGAATATCAATACCTGGCTTAGATCCAAAACCAAATTGCCTTGCATAATCAGCCCAGGTATCAAGGTCCATTTTTAAAATAATGTTGTAGAAATATGAATTGCACGACTTCTCGATAGCTTCAACTGCTGATATAGTTCCATGTGTATGCATACATCCAAAAAATCTGTCCCCATACTGTATTCCACCAGTGCATCTTATAGTTGTCTCAGGTGTGACAATTCCCGTCTCCAATGCTGCAATCAGGTTCATCACTTTAAAAGTTGACCCAGGAGAGTTAATGGACATAGTGGCTCGATTATAAAGTGGTTTACTCTCATCTTCTATGTATTCCTGCAAAACCTTACTTGAAGTAACTGCGTCAAAGTCTGCCAGGTTGAACGAAGGCGAACTAACGAAGGCCAATATTTCGCCTGTCGAAGGTTCAATTGCTACAAGTGCGCCCCTTTTACCCATGAAAGCGTCTTCGGCTATTTTTTGAATTTGTTTATCAATAGTGAGAACAATGTCATTTCCCTTTTGGGGTATTTTATCATCCTTGCCTTCGTTGTACCTTCCGATAGGCTTCTGTTTAGAATCAATGAGATATAGTCTATATCCTTTCTCGCCACACAAGTAATTCTCATACTGTTTCTCAAGTCCGGTATAGCCTACAAAATCACCTTGCGAATATTTTTCCCTGTTTCTATCTAGTTGCTCCATTGAAATTTCTTTCACATAACCAAGCATGTGTGAGGCATTAATACCAAAAGAATAATCACGCTGAAGTTCAACCGCGTAGCTAACTCCGGGTAAATTCTCTGAATTTTCTTCATACCAGGACACAAAATTAAAATCGACATCTTTTTTTACTCTTAGAGGCGAATAGATTGATTGATGTTTGTTTTCCTTTAAAACCTGATCAACAAATCCAGAACCAGAGTTGATGACGCTTTCTATCATACTTGTTCTAGACTTATTATATGTTGCTGGAGTTATTCGAAAAGTGAAAGTGGGTTTGTTGCTAATGGCTACCTTAAAGTATCTATCATAAAAAATACCTCTGGGGGCATCAATTATTTCTTTTTTAACACTATTCTCATTAGATTTTTTTTCGAAGGATTGGTTTTCCAAGATCTGCATCTGAAACAGACTAATAACGACTGAGCCAATAAAACTAATGAGAATAAAAAAAATGATTCTTCTTCTTACTTGAGTCCCAAATGTATTAAAACTCATGTTAAACCCTTTCTCTTCTTGAAGAGTAAGAATGGAGTAGCTATAGCGGCAGTATATAATCCGGGCAATAAACCTGTATTAAAGAATAAAGTTATGAAATTCATATTGACTTCCGTGGGAAGAATGACGCCATGGATAAATGAATCAAGTACACCCGCCAATAATACTATAAATACGAACCAATATTGCTCAGTATATACTTCTAATTTATTTTCGTTATAAATATATCCAACAACAAATCCAGTTAAAGTTTTGGAAAACATATACCCGCCGACAAGTCCACCTGAAAAAAGATCGAAAAATAAGCCCATAAGACAACCAGCAACGGTTCCATAGATTTGACCATTAAGAAGAGTTTGATAAACAAGAAAGATTAAAATTAAATCAGGAACAGCATCTTTAACACTTAAGAAAGGTACAAGAGAAAGCTGCAAAATAGCAAGCAGAAGAAAATACAAAAGTGTCTTCAATATTGAATTTCTGTTCAGCATTATCGCCTCAACAAATTTAGTTCCAGGGAGTCGATCTGCTTACTTTGTTTAAACTGTATAACAAAAACGTTTCTAAGGGCTTCCAAATCTACATATGGTTCTACTTCTAAAGTTGTAAGAACCCCAGAAATGTCAGTAACAGTGCCAGATATAACGCCAACCGGAATAGAAGGAGGAAAGATAGTACTAAAATCTGAAGTCATCATTCTGTCACCAATACCGATATTATAGGTAGTCGGAATATTTTCAATAATTAATTTTTCACCATTAAATTTAAGAACGCCATCCACATTCGAACGTTGATTCACGACCGCAATTTTAAGTGCAATATTTTTTAGGGTACGAATTAATGAAAAATTTTCGGAAGACTCTATTACTATTCCAGCCAGTCCTTTTTCTGTTACTACCGGCATGCCAACATTAATACTGTCTTCCGTACCAAGATTTATTACATAGGTCCCTTGAATATCTGAGACAAATTTCGATATAACTTTTGCCGGAATCAAATTGTGCAATGCTTCTTTTTTGAAACCAAGCATTTCCTTTAAGGCAAAATTCTCAAGTCCATACTCACGAAGTTTGTTAACCTGCAACATTAGCTCAGCATTGATTTTTCTTTGTTTAAGCAATTCTTGATCATCAATAAAAAAATCTCCAACCCAGTCAACGGCAGAGTTGAACACTGCAAATGTAGCGAATGATATTTTTCTTAAATTTTTAACTTCAGCTGAATCATTAGCTGATAAAATGGCAAGGGAAATTATTAGAAGACATATAAGAATAATGTATTCTTTGAAAGAGAAAAAAAACCGTCTGAAATAATTGATCATTTAGTATGTTCTTTTACGAATAAATACCTTTGAATACTTGTTTATGTTATCAATGCACATACCAGCACCACGTACAACAGCTGTTAACGGATCATCAGCAACATGAACCGGCAAATTAGTTTCCATTCTTATTCTTTCGTCAAGCCCTTTTAATAGTGCACCACCGCCGGCAAGAATTACACCACGATCAAGAATGTCAGCTGACAACTCAGGAGGTGTTCTTTCAAGTGTTTGTTTTACAGCTTCAACAATTTGAATAATTGCTTCATTTAAAGCTTCACGTATCTCTACTGAACTAACTTCAGCAGTCTTAGGAATACCGCCAACAAGATCTCTGCCTTTTACTTGAATAGTGATTTCCTCTTTTAGAGGTACAGCTGATCCAACTTCACACTTAATTGATTCGGCAGTTCTTTCACCAATAAGCAGATTGTAATTCTTTTTGAAGAATTGCATTATTGCGTTGTTCATTTCATCACCCGCGACGCGTATGGACTGTTCATTCACAATCCCAGAAAGAGCTATCACTGCAATTTCTGTTGTACCCCCACCAATATCAATTATCATGTTTCCAACGGGTGCTTCAACATCAAGTCCAATGCCGATTGCTGCTGCCATAGGTTCGGCAATGAGGTGTACTTCTTTAGCACCGGCATGTTCAGTACTATCACGAACCGCTCTTTTTTCAACTTCAGTTACGCCGCTTGGCACAGCCACAATAATCCTGCTGCTTGTAAATGCATTCGGTGTTACCTGTTTAACAAAGGCACGTATCATACCTTCGGCAATTTCAAAATCTGCAATTACACCGTCGCGCATTGGACGAGAAACCCGTATTTCTCTATGCTCGCGCCCCTGCATTTCTTTTGCTTCATTACCCAATGCAATAATCTTTTTGGTAGTTCTATCAAAGGCAACAATTGAAGGTTCATTTAATACAATACCCTTACCCTTGATATGAATTAAAGTATTTGCAGTTCCAAGATCGATTGCAATATCAGTTGAGAAAAAGTCAAAAATTCCCATTGAACTCCTCAGTGTTTAAAATTTCGTGTACCGGTAAAAACCATGGCCAATTTATGTGCATTTGCTGCTTCAATTACTTCTTCATCTCTAACGGAACCGCCCGGTTGTATGATGGCCGTAATTCCATTTTTGGCAATCTCAATTACTCCATCGGGAAAAGGGAAAAAAGCATCCGAGGCTGCAACTGCACCGGTTAGATCGTGCCCCTGTTCCTTTGCCTTGCTGGCTGCAATTCTGGCAGAATCAATTCTTGACATTTGTCCGGCTCCCACTCCAATTGTCTTTTCATCCTTAATATACACAATTGCATTGGACTTAGTATGCTTACATATTACCCAGGCGAATTTAAGATCATTTAATTCACTCTGTGTATAGTCTCTTTCCGTAACAGTTTTCAGTTCTAGTTCTGCCAGGTTAGAATTATCCCTTGACTGAGCAATTGTTCCGCCTGGAATATTTCGATACTGTAAATCACTTAAAGATGGTTGATAATTTATTTTTACAATTCTTCTGTTTTTCTTTTTCTTTAAAATCTCCAGTACATCGTCACTGAACTCAGGAGCACAAATTATTTCAAGGAAAATTTCATTCAACTTCTCGGCGGTCATTGCATCAATAGGAGTATTGAAGGCAACAATCCCACCAAAGGCGGACACAGGATCGCATGACAAAGCCTTTTCATATGCCTCAAGAACTGTGCTGCCTTTAGCCGCACCACAGGGGTTAGTATGTTTGATTATAGCACAAGAATTCGGTTCTAAATCCAAGATTAGTTCAACAGCGGCAGAAAAATCAATAATGTTATTGTATGATAATTCTTTCCCATGCAAAACCTCGAAGTTCTTATAAAAATCTCCGTACAGATAAGCTTTTTGATGGGGATTCTCACCATATCTCAATTCGCCCTGTAGACTGTGATTTATTCTGATAGCGCTCTGCGGCTGGTTGAACTCTTTTTCGAAATAATTAGCAATAAGTGTATCATAGTAAGCAGTATGAGCAAACGCTTCGCTGGCTAGTGATTCTCTTGTCTGAGAAGTTACATCACCCTGTTCAAGTTCACTTAAAAAGTTATTGTACTGATTAGGATTTGTAAGAATTGAAACATATTTGTAATTCTTTGCAGCCGCTCTTATTAAACTTGGGCCACCAATATCAATATTTTCTATTTTGGTATTCAGATCAATATCATCACGATTTACAACTTTGGGGAATGGATACAGATTGACACACACAACATCTATTGCTTTAATATTATTTGCAATGGCTTCCTTAATATCGGAGTCGTTATCACGTCGCATCAAAATCCCACCAAAGATCTGTGGTTGTAATGTTTTTACACGACCAGAAAATATTTCAGGAAAAGAAGTGTAATCTTCTATTTTAATACACCCGATATTATTTTCAATTAATAGCTTTGCAGAATTACCGGTTGCCAAAATTTCAAAACCTTTTGCTTTAAGACCTTTGGCAAATTCAACAATCCCTTCTTTGTCCGAAACGCTTATTAACGCATATTTATTCATCACATTGTCCCTTTAATTCGCAATGCGAACTCTATTCTTATTAATAGAAATTTTACCATCAGCAAACCAATCAATTACCCTGGGAAGTAGTTTGTGTTCAATTTTTAATACCCGTTCCGCAATCTCATCAGCTGAAACACAATTAGCAATATCAACTGACTCCTGAGCTATAATTAATCCATCATCATATACTTTATTTACAAAGTGAACCGTTGCACCAGAAACCATAGCCGAGGAATTAAGAACTGCTTGATGAACCTTAATCCCATACATTCCTTTGCCTCCAAATGATGGCAATAAAGCAGGGTGAATGTTAATGATTTTGTTTTCATAGAATTCAACAAAATCATCAGGAATTTTTTTTAAGAATCCAGCCAACACAATAAGATCAATATTTTCCTTTACAAAAATCCTGGATAATTCATCATACGTGAAGAAGCCTTCTTGCCGGGAGTCAGATACGAGGTAGGCAGAAATGTTATTATTCCGGGCTATTTCAAATGCTCCGCAATCCTTATTATTACTAACAACGCCAGAAATAACCACTTTCTTGTTGGAAGAATTGATCGCATTCAATATTGCTTGTAAATTTGATCCACGGCCTGATGCAAAAATAACTATTTTCAGCATACTTTCTTAGTTTTGATGTGCGAATTTATCCAATAATAGCCTAAAAATCAACGAAATTAGCCCGTTTTACTCCACTTTCAGCTTATTTTTTTGTTTTTTATAATTTTTCAGCATATTTGTAAACCTAAATACTTCACCATTAGTTAATCCATAATCCGAATAATAGTCTAGTTCGTCAAAATCCGCAGCAAATTGATAAGCCAACTCCATTTCTCCTTCCTCAAAATAGGCTTGCGAAAGAAGCCATTTTGAATACATTTTGTCTTTCTTGTCAATTTCTTTGATCCGGAGAATATCTGATAAAACTGGTATTGCTCTCTTGTAATCACCAGTTTGAATAAGAGCTTCACTCAATATGGCATCGACTTTTATTCTAAGTTTGTTTGTAAGTTTTCTTCTGCTCATTTTTTTTGATTGCTCCAGAATTAACCCATACTCCCCTGCTACCAACGAATTTCTCAATTTCCAAACAATTAAATCGTCTTTTGTAAATGCATTTACAAGGTAACCATCTGCTAATTCCATAGCGTATTTGTCTTCTGCCAGTTCTTCGTTACCTAGTTTAGTTTCTAACAGATTCTTTTTATAATTCTCCTCATCACCAAGAGCAAAGTAGCAGATGGACATTCTCAGGCTCGACAATCCATTAAAATTTATATCGAGAGTACTTTTTATAAATGACTTGTAATAATCCAAAGCCACCTGGAAATTATTCTTAGCAAAATAAATTTCAGCAATATGAAAATAGCAAAATGCTTTTGTTTGCTGAAAATGCACTTCCTTTACAGAAAGAATTCTTTCCAGATCAATTAAGGCGTCATCCAATCTCCTGCTCCTAATTCTTGCCTGAGAAGCTTGATAACGAAAGATAATATTTTGAGGATATTTACTTGTCAACCTGTTGAAAAGAATGAGCGCGGAGTCATGCTCAGCAACATATTCCGAGTAGACAATTCCTAAATGAAAGTCCAATTCCGGAAAGTAATCACCGCTGCATAATTTTGCTCTCTTCAATTTCTCAAGGGCTAAAACATAATCAGTCTCTAAACCGGTCATGTTCAATATCCATCTAAGATACCCGGGGACATAAGAGAGAGAATAGTTGTAAATAGCCGACCCGAGTAAAGCATCAGTATTACATGGATCAATATCAAGAACATCCTTAAAATATGAATTGGAACGACGAGCGGGCCAAAAGGCTTCAGTTGGCTCGTAATTATAAGCAAGTGCGGTGGCTTCGTCCTGATTCAACTTAGCCATGAGTAATAGTAGCTCTAGATTCTCATCATCATCATCCATCAAAGGTTCAAGTCTGTCCATGGAATGTTTTGCATATTTTCTAAAAATCTTATATTGTCCCTGATCCCTGCTTCCAAGATACTTCCATAAGGAAAGTCTCGATAACTGGTAGAAAGGTTCCGGCGATTGGGGATAAAAAGAAAGAGCAGATTCATAAATCTGCTCAGCTTTCTTCAAATTAAATTTATATGATTCTTCGCGCCCCTTGTTTAATAGGGAGTTAAGTTTTTCCTGACCAAATATTATAGAGCAGGAAAACAAAAACAGTATAATAATATTAGCTTTCAACCTATACTTATTTCTCCGAGTAATTTAGAGCAGCCTTCACAAATTCTCTGAAAAGCGGATGAGCTTTCGCGGCTCTTGATTTTAATTCCGGATGAAACTGACCGCCAACATACCAAGGATGATCAGGAAGTTCAATCATTTCAACCAGATGATCATCGGGAGAAACTCCACTAATTACCATTCCCTTTTGTTCAACTGCTTCTCTGAAGTCATTATTCACCTCGTAACGATGCCGATGACGCTCGGATATTTCTTTAGCTTTATATGCTTCACTTGCCTTAGTTCCATCCTTAAGAACACACGGGTATGCACCAAGACGCATAGTACCGCCCTTCTGAGTAACTTTTTCCTGATCCGGCATAATGTGAATTACATCATCCTTATTATCAGTAAACTCGGCACTATTCGCATTTTCAATACCACAAACATTCCTTGCGTATTCAATTACTGCACATTGCATTCCCAGACATATGCCAAAGAATGGTACATTATTTTCACGAGCATAGCGGCATGCCTCAATCTTACCTTCAATACCCCTCTCGCCAAAACCACCTGGAATCAGCACACCATCGTAATTTTTAAGAATATTCTCCACACCTTTCTCAACAAGGTCTTCCGAGCTGATATAATCAGCCTTCACCCGTGTATTGTTTTCTGCACCGGCATGAATAAATGATTCACTTATACTTTTGTAAGCATCAACCACATCCGTATATTTTCCACATACCGCAATTCTTATTTCTTTTTCAGGTGACTTAACTCTTTCAACAAATTGCTTCCATTTACTAATATCAATATTGATATCAGGAAGTTTTAGCCTTTTCAAAACAAGAACATCAAGTTGTTGCTCATGTAAAATTATTGGCACTTCGTATATCGTTTTACAATCATAAGCCGAAATAACAGACTTGGAATCCACATTGCAGAATTGAGCTATTTTATCTCTCAACTCTTTGCTCAGTTCTTCTTCGGATCTACAGACCAAAATATTTGGCTGAATTCCCAGCTCTAATAAGGCTTTAACACTATGTTGAGTTGGTTTCGTTTTTAGTTCTCCGGCTGCGGCAATATAAGGTACTAATGTAACGTGTAGACTGATTACATTTTTCCTTCCAAGTTCTAACATCAACTGTCGGATTGACTCCATGAAAGGTAAACTTTCAATGTCACCAACGGTTCCACCGATTTCAGTAATTATTATATCATACTCATTAGTCTCGCCAAGTGCTTTCATCCTGCGTTTAATCTCATCGGTTATATGCGGAATTACCTGAACTGTAGCTCCTAAGTAGTCTCCGCGCCTTTCTTTCGTGATAACATCATAATAGACTTGACCAGTTGTAGTATTATTGCACTTGTTCATGCTAACGTCAAGAAATCTTTCATAATGACCAAGATCCAGATCAGTTTCTGCACCATCATCTGTTACATAAACTTCACCATGTTGAAAGGGACTCATTGTTCCAGGATCCACATTTATGTATGGGTCGAACTTCTGAATTGTAACGCTATACCCCCTCGACTTAAGCAACAGCCCAAGAGCTGATGCGGTAATTCCTTTCCCGAGTGAAGAAACAACACCACCCGTTACAAAAATATACTTTACTTTCTTTTTAGCTTTCATTAGTCCTCAACCTGTTTCACTTTTTAAAACATCATTTTTAGCTCAAAAAGAGCCTTTTAAAAATATTTATGCAATAAAAAAGGGGCTAGTAGCCCCTCAGATTTTAGAAATCTTATTTATAAATTCAATTCTAATTGACAAGTTTCGCAATTCTATCAAGTCTAACCGACCCCAATAATTTAAAAATATCAAAGATAGGAATTTCCGAATTCCATGACCAATAAATGATTAAAGGTGAACCTACAATGTTATCGCGAGGTACAAAACCCCAGAATCTGCTATCCAAACTATCGTCTCTATTATCACCCATCATAAAATAATAATCTTGCTTCACGGTATATTCCGTTGTTTCGACTCCATTTATTAAAATCTTTCCATTGGAGATATCCACTACCTTCTCACCATGCTCTCTGTCAATAAATGTTCTCCATTTCTGCATATTATCAAGAGTAAGATGAATGACGTCCCCTTCTTTTGGAATAACTAATGGTCCGTAATTGTCTGAGTTCCACCCGCTTCCTTTAGGGAAAATATTTGAATCCACCATACCTTTAGGGGTAATGCGTTCACTGCGATATTGAATTCTAGGTGGAATTTTATATTCTTCCCCATTGATAAAAACAACTTTATTGTTTACCTCTAAGGTATCGCCAGGTTCAGCAAGGCATCTTTTAACATAAAATGTAATATCGGGGTGTTCAATTTCTTCACGATAACCTGGGAATTTAAAAACAACAATGTCATCTTTTGCTGGTTCCTTAAAAGAAGGAAGCCTGAAAAATGGTAGTTCAATATTTGTATATGGAACAAAACGCGGAGTTGAAGGCCCATAAATGAACTTATTGATAAAAAGGAAATCACCTGGTAGAATAGTTGTTTCCATAGAACCGGTCGGTACCCTTGATGCCTCTACAACAGTTGATATGATTATCCAAACAACCAGCAGCATTTGTGCAAGTTCTTTTGCATGCTGAAGAATAGTCTTTTTCTCTTTTCCATAGGTCTTCTTTAAAGGATTACCCGCATTTTCAATTTTCTTTTTCATTAAAATTCCTAAAATATTTGCTGGTCCTTAAACAACCCTAACAAAGATATTGTTCTTAAAAATTATGTGCAAAAATATCATTTTTTTGTCTCAAACGAAATTAGAATCTCAACAATATAGTTTTATGTTAAAATATTTCTGTAAAATTATTAAAAAAGGCGAATTTGCATAATGCAAATCCGCCTTATAAATGTTAACATGTTGCATTATTTATGATTTACTAACAATATCTTCCAGCATGGCAGTAGTCAGTGATTTAGGACGCTCTAGTGGATAACCTAAAGCTCTGTCCCAAATTAAGTTTGCTGTTACGCCTAATGCTCTGCCAACGCCAAATAGAACTGTATAATAATCATATTCAGTCAATCCATAGTGCCATTGAATAACGCCTGATTGTGCATCAACGTTTGGCCATGGATTTTTGGCTTTACCCTGCTCTTCCAAAATAGGTGGAGTTACTTTGTACAATACATCCACATATTTAAATATTGGATCTTCAGGAAGATGTTTTAGACAGAAGTCTCTTTGGGCTTGATATCTAGGATCTGTCTTGCGAAGTACTGCGTGACCAAATCCAGGAATAACCTGACCTGAATTAAGAGTATCCCAAACAAATTTTTTCATTTCATCTTCGGTAGGAATTTTTCCACCCATCTGCTCCATAACCCCTTGCATCCAGCGTAAAACTTCCTGATTTGCTAATCCATGTAATGGTCCGGCTAAACCATTTAACATAGCTGAGATAGAGTAATACATATCAGACAAGGCGCTGCCAACCAGGTGACCAGTATGAGCACTTACGTTACCACTTTCATGGTCACTGTGAAGTAAGAAATACATCCTGGCAACATCATCGTATGGTTTGTCAATACCCATCATGTGAGCAAAATTGCCACCCATATCCAGATGTGGATCAGGCGCAATTATTGAATCCTTATACTTATAACGATAAATGAATGCTGCAATCTCTGGTAATCTTGATAATAGATTAAGAGCATCTTCGTAAGTTGGATCCCAATAATCCATCTTGTTCATACCTTCATTATACTTCTTAACAAAAACAGATTCGCCCTGCATTGAAACAACAGCGGCAGAGAGCATTGCCATTGGGTGAGCATCTTTAGGCATTGCTTTTAGAACATCAAACACATAAGATGGAACGGTTTTGCGCTTGTTAAATTCATCATGAACATCTTGCGCTTGTTCTTCAGTTGGGATATCCCCAGTCAGGAGTAGATAATAGAAACCTTCCACATAGGGCATTTCACTGCCAGGTACTTTTGGTAGAGCTGCAAGTGTTTCGGGAATAGTAAATCCTCTGAATCTAATACCTTCCATTGGGTCAAGATAAGAAATATCAGTAGTAAGACACTTTATGCCTCTCATCCCACCAATTAACTGTTCAATTGTTACTTCACCAACTTTAACATTACCGTGTTCTTTTAAGAGTTTAGTAGTTCTTGGTCTCCAACCCTCGATCTTTTCGTACAGTTTTTCTTTTAAACCAGACATTAGATCGCCTCCTTCCTTATGATAAAAATAGTTGAATATCTGTATATCTTATTTAAGAATAAAGCTTTCCTTAATAAAAGTAAAAAGAACTAATTAAAGTGTGATGCAGTAGCGTAACAAATGGATTCGGCAGCTAATTTACCACTCTTAATTGCTCCCTCAATTGTACCGGGATATCCGGTATTTGTCCAATCACCTGCAAAATAAAGATTCCCCGCTTTAAAAGGAAGCCCCTTTCTTTTTTTCTCTGTTTCTACATCAGGTATAAATGTCGCCCTCTTTTCCTTAATAACTCTAACCTCAGTAACAATATCTAGGTTGAATTCAGGAAAATAATTAACTATTTCTTTAAGAGCGATTTGTTCAATTTCATTGTTGCTTATGCCAACCATTCCATCTGCACAACTGGTTACTGTCGTAATATAGTCACTATGATTAAAGAGCCAGTGAATTTTGGAATTTATTAATCCATAATACTTTTCTCTAAAGGGATTAGATTGCAACCAAATATGTAATGTTACTATTGAGGAAGATTTAAGAGTAAGATTATTCAACGCTTCGGGAAGTTTGAAACCAATCTTGTCATAATCTACTTTTGGAATAGATGAAATTACAAAATCAAAATCATCATGAATACACGAAGTCGTTTCTACTCTACTAATAATATCATTCTTCGAATAAAAAGCAATTAACTTTTCAGAATAAATTATCCTGCCACCATTGTTTTTAATGAACTTAATAGCATTCTCTACAAATAATCCGCTTAAATCTGAACCGGGGATCAAAATTGAAGCGGCATAATTTCCTTTGAAAAATAATTCCTTTAACAACCTGGCAAATGTTTCAGCAGAAGCTGATTCAGCAGTCGTGTTCATAGTTGCGTTAACAATTAAATCCCAAAAAGAACCAAACATTTCAGATGTAGCACCTGACTTATCTAACCATTTTTTTACTGTTTTAAGTTCCAAATTGGTTGTATTTGTTATTTTTAATTTAGATAAGAATAATAATAGCTTAATTCGATTTATATAAGTCAAAGGTTTGTAAGCAAGAATACCTAATATCAGATTAAGAGGATACAATTTCCCAAAAGCTTTTAGTCTATATGCCTTACCTCCTTTTCCTCTGATATTAATTTCTAATCTGTCATTTTCAATAATAAGTTTTCTTGTTTTAATTTTTTCGAGATATTCCAGAGTATTGTAACAACTACCTGTTAAAACATGTTGTCCATTATCTACAATGTAACCATTTTTATTTCGGAAGGAGTAGGCCCGTCCCCCGGCTTTTGGAGAACGCTCAATTATTGTCACATCGTGACCAGCATCCGAAAGATAAACAGCTGCAGATAGCCCGGATAGTCCGGCACCAATTATCAGACACTTTGCCATCAGTAGACTAAACTATACTTTGCCCAGACACCAAGCGCAATGGCGACTTTTTCGAACTTACTTACGGTAATATTATTAGTAAAAATATCGAATTCAGCCTTTTCAAGTTTTTGAAGCAACTTAAAATAAATATGCTGCATGGCTCTGGCAGGGAACATGGAAGATTTGTCTATTATATCCAACGAGCGGTTGGCTTTTTCAAAATATTTTTTGGCACGTTCGGCTTCATATTCCATCAGAGATTTAAAGTTGTCGTTATAAATACTAGAAAAAAGTTCTTTCTCTGAATAGTTAAACTTCTTAAAATCTTCTTGTGGTAAATAAATACGTCCAAGTTTTGCATCTTTTTTTATGTCTCGCAGAATATTTGTTAATTGCATGGCCAATCCCAGATTAATAGCGTAATCCTTAGTGCCTTTGTTCTTATATCCAAAAATTTCTATACACATCAGCCCAACAGTAGATGCAACTCTGTAGCAATACTCTCGAAGATCTTCAAATGAAGGATATCTGTTTCTCTGAAGATCCATTTCCATCCCTTTAATAAGCTCGAAGAAAGGATCTATGGGAATATTAAACTGCCTGATAAAACCACTAAGTCGGTTTAGTAGGTTAAATTTTGATGTTCCTCTTAAGGCCATTTCCAGTTCTTCCCGCCACTCCCTCAATCTCTGATACTTTACTTCAGTAGAGTCATTACCTTCATCGACAATATCATCTGTTTGGCGACAAAATGCATAAACAGTGTTCATTGCTTCCCGTTGATTTGCCGGGAGCAAACTGAATGCATAGTAGAAGCTACTTTTGCTTTTTTGTGCTATGTCTTTTGCCTGGGATTCCATACGCTAAAATAGAGCTTTTATCATTAAAATGAAGTAATCCAATTTGTTTAGACTTGGTCTTGCTACCAATACGTTATAATCTTGCCTCTTAATCTTATTCAGAATTTTTTCTCCACCTAGTACTGTCCATTTAATTTGGACTTTTAATTTGTTAGGTAAAAAACTAAGTAGTTTTTTGCCTTTATCAAATAATTCCTGGTTACGATAAACCTGATGGCTCATCAGAGTCCGAAATTCATCAGAATAATTCCCTAGTTTAAGATCTGCTTCAGTTACTCCAAATTTAATCATCTCATCCAAAGGAATATAAATTCTATCCTTCCTAATATCAACATTTACATCCTGATAAAAGTTTGCAAGTTGTAAAGCAGTACAAATATTGTCGGAATACTCATTTTCAAATCCATCTTTAAATCCATGAAGCTCAAGAACTAGTCTTCCAACCGGATTAGCGGAATACCTACAATATTTCAGAACATCATCAAAAGTATCATAACGTTTTACTGTAACATCTTGTTTGAAAGCAACCAACAAATCAGTAAAATACTCTGGTGTTAAATGTAATTGTTCAATAGTAAAACAAAGAGCCTTCCAGTGGTTGTTCGCAAATTCATGCTTTAGTGCTTTGTAAAAATCCTTCTCAAAATCATCAAGTAGTTTTAATCTTTCCTCCGGAGTAAAATCTCCCTCATCAGCAAAATCATCTGCTGTGCGTGCGAACCAATAAATTACTGCTACATGGTGTCTCAAGTTGTGAGCAACAAATTTTGAAATAACAGGAAAATTTTCATAGTGCGATGAAGCAAACTCAATTACTTCACCATATACTTCTTCTAAGTTTTTATCCATTTCAAGTAAATGCCGGGAAGTTAATTTCAGAATATTAGGAGTATAGTGATTTCAAGACAAAAATAAAATATGATATCAAAATTAATACATTTAATTTCCGCAAGTCTTATCTTGATATTCAAATCTGGAATTAGATATGATAAAAAGTCCACTCAGATACCCTGGCGGTAAAACGAGAGCGATTAAATATTTAAAGAAATTCATCCCCGAATTTTCGGAATTACGAGAGCCCTTCCTTGGGGGAGCATCTTTTTCATTCTATACATCTCAGGCTTTCCGGAATAAAATTATAACGACCTCTGATCTGAACTATGAGCTTTATTGTTTTTGGAAAATTTTAAAGGAAAACCCTATTGAGCTTGTTTCAATTGTTCAAAATATTTTTGACCAAAAATGGAATGGCAGGGAATTATTTACGACGCTTGTTGCTCGACGTAATAATAATTTAAGTGAGCTGGAACGTGCCGTAGATTTTTTTATATTGAACAGAATTACATTCTCTGGCGTTGTAGATGCCGGTGGTTACTCACAGGAATCATTCGAAAAACGATTTACACAATCTTCTATTGATCGGCTTGCTATAGCATATGAAGTTATAAGAAATTTTACTGTTTTAAACGATGACTACAATGCACTACTCCGTAAGAAGGGCAAGGACGTTTTCATTTTCCTTGACCCCCCTTATTATTCAGCAACGAGTTCAAAACTATATGGAAAGAATGGAATACTTCATGAGCAGTTTGACCATATAGAATTTTTTAAATCCGTTGCCCTTTGCAAGCATAAGTGGCTTATAACTTATGACAATTCTGATTACGTAAGAGATCTTTATAGAAATTTCTATCAGGTTGAGTGGGAATTGCAATACGGTATGAATAATTACAAAAAGTCATCCGCCGCCAAAGGGAAAGAGTTGCTAATTGCTAATTATGATATTTTGAAACTAGATGTGGGGTTAGGTCACTGACCATCCCCTACGTAAATCATAATAAATAGAAATTATTATGCGTTTTTTTAGCGATCCAATTAAAATTATGCTACCTGATAATCTCATTGCTAAAGCAAAAGAGTTCGCATTGGCCGTAGTTGAAACCGTCAACTATGCTGACAGCAACCAATTTCAAAAATCCAAGATTCAACAAGATCACTTTATCAGCAAACTTGGCGAAGAGGCTGTTGCAGCTGTCTATGCCCGGTTGCACTGCATTGTAAAAGGTCCTGATTACACAATTTATCTTGGTGACTATAAATCCTGGGAAGATGACCTTTATATTAGTAACGTACCCGTTGCCGTTAAAACACAAACGACAACCAACGCTGAAAAATATGGTTTATCATGGACTTTTCAATCTTCAGGTAAACGAAGAGATCCTATTCTGGATGATCCTTCTGCGTGGGTATGCTTGGTAAAATGTAATGACAAAAATAATTTCGAGTGTACTGTTTATCCAATGGAGCGAATTGGAGATCTTACTTTTCGAGAGCCAAAGCTGGATCATTTGAAAGGCAGAAAAAAAGTGGTCTACTTTGAAGACTTGAATATTAATTTGATCAAATAAATCCCAGCGAGCATATTCATATCAAGTTCACTTCTATATTAAGAAAATATTTTGAGTGCTTAATTGTTGTTTTTTTTTTAGATTCAGGGCTAGTTATAATCAGATGTTGTTGACTTATTTGCAAAAGAGGGTATGTAAATTCCTTTAATGATCATTTGATTTAAAACAGGGACTTAAAAGTTATTAATTCCATTTACGCTCATTACAATTTCAAAAAACATACAGAAAGGGAGTACTATGAAAAAACATCTACTAGTCATCTTACTACTAAGTTTTGCAATTACTCCAATAATTGCTCAAAATAATGATGGTGACAGCTTTGGTATTAAGGTAAAAGGTTTTGTTAAAACTGATGTTATGCTTGATACCAGACAAACAGTTACTGCACGTGAAGGTCATTTCTTATTATATCCGGTTGGTGAAGCATTGGATGTTAACGGAGATGATGTAAATGAAGGTGCAAACCTTAATATGCTTTCAATTCAATCAAGAGTAACAGGAACAATTACCGCTCCTGACTTTTTAGGTGCTAAATCCAGCGGTGTTCTGGAAGGTGCTTTTTTCGGGCATTCAAATAGCGATATTAACGGTTTCAGATTACGTCACGCATTCTTAAAACTTGATTGGGAAAATTCAACATTGCTTATCGGTCAATACTGGCATCCAATGTTTATTACTGAATGTTTCCCTGATGTGGTTTCTTTTAATACCGGGGTCCCATTTCAACCGTTCTCACGTAATCCACAGATTAGATTCATCCAAAAATTCGATGATGTTCAACTAACGTTGGTAGCAGCCTCTCAAAGAGATTTTACAAGTACTGGACCTGGTGGAGCAAACTCTTCCTATTTAAGAGACGCAGGGCTTCCGATACTTGATGCTAATCTTAAATATGTCAGCAAAAACCTTGCAATAGGTGCTGGTGTAAACCTACAATCACTAAAGCCAAAATTAGTAACTCCTCTTAATTATAAATCTGAAGAAAAGATAAATGGCGTATCTTTCATTGGATTTGCAAAAGTTGTAACTGATGATTTCACTATAAAAGTGGAAGGAGTATATGGCGATAATATGTATGACCTTCTAATGCTGGGCGGTTACGCTGTTGAATCTGTAAATGCTACTACTGAAGAAGAAATCTATACACCGATTAAAACCTTGTCTACCTGGACTGATATTTCATTTGGTAAAGAAGTTAAATTTGGTGTTTTTGCCGGCTATACAAAAAATCTTGGATCTGACAATGTAATTACTGGATCTTACTATTCGCGCGGGAATAACATTGCTAGCGTTATGCGTGTATCACCTCGTGTATCTTATCAAATGGGAAACACACGTTTCGCAAGTGAATTGGAATATACTTCGGCTGATTATGGTACTCCAAACAATTTAGGTGAAGTTGAAAACACAACTTCTGTTGCAAATGTAAGATTAGTATTCTCAGCATACCTCTTCTTCTAAGGAGGTATGTTTTACACATATAAAGACTGATTAGAATTAATTTGCATAGATACAATTTAGTTCAAAAATCTTACTAGGGATAAAAAGGACAAATCAGTCATAATTAATTACATTATTTTGTTCATCACTTGTTATGGGGAAGTAGAATGACAGACAGTGAAAAGTACAATGTTAATTTTTTCAAACCACTCTCAGATCATGCCAAGGCTAATACCAGGCTAATCATTATTTTAGCTACTATTTGGTTTGTTGCTGTATTTGGTTTCCAATTTTTACTAATGGCGTTAAACGAACCTACTCCGGAAAATTCTTACACTACATTTCAGGAAGTATGGCCACAGGTAGTAGAAAACACAGATTCAACTTGCGCTTCGAAACAAGAACTTGCAAAAACATTTTTATATGTTCTTGGAAAAAATGTTGCCGTAAAACCAGATCACAAAATGGTACTGAAAAATGCACTTAGCAGACTGGTTTTTACAATGGTACCTGATTCATTAAATGGAGTATTAAAAGAAGAGCCAGGTGAAGAGTCGTTAGCTTTGGTTAAAGAGACAATCGGCTTAACAGAAGCAGGCTTTGGCAAATTAATGATTGACCTTTTACCTACCTCAATCGTAAAAGTTGAAGGGGCTCCTATTAGCGAAGAATGTATTACTGCAATACCAGGTATTATGGAACTGTATCTTGTTCACAATCAAAATGCTCTTACTGATTTTCAGTTTCTTGGATTTCCATTTCATTATTGGTACACAGCACAATTCCTACTTATTCTGTTTGTTGTGCTATGTCTTATTTACGCTGTATTAATTGACCGTAGTAATGAAAAATTCGATTTCGTAGAAGAAACTTAAAAAATATTGGAGGAAATTGTGAATAAGTACATAAAATCTTTATATACATTCTTTACCTTCCTGCTTTTAAGCAACGCCCTAATGGCGCAATCAGCTACATCACTGGAAGGCGAATTTAAATTAGGCCCGGCTGTAATTCTTATTTTTATGCTCCTGCTTTTTATAATGGTAGGTGTTTTCAACAGGGCTAAAGATACCTCAGATTATTGGGCTGCCGGTCGTAAAATTTCTCCGGTTGGAGCAGGTATGGCTATCGCTTCAAACTGGATGAGTGCTGCTTCATTCCTGGGCATGGCTGCAATTATGTATGGCTCTGGTTATCATGGCTTATCTTACGTTGTAGGTTGGACAGGTGGTTATGTTCTTCTTTTAATATTAATGGCTGGTCAAATCAGACGTTATGGCAAATATACTGCTGCTGATTTTATTGGCGATCGTTATTACTCGAGAGGTTTAAGAGGTGTTGGTGCCGGATTGGCAATCTTTATTTCTTTCTCCTATTGTGTTGGCCAGTTTGCCGGCATAGGACTTATGTTCAAGTGGATTCTCGGAATTGATTATACTTATGCAGTATTGATTGGTGCTTCTGTTGTTTTAACCTACACATTGATTTCTGGTATGTTAGGAGTGACTAAAAACATGCAGATTCAATATGTAATCATCATTATTTCATTTATGGTACCACTGTTTATACTTTGTTACAAATTCGGTTATTTCTGGTTTCTGCCTCAAGCAGGTTATGGCGCTGTTGTTTCTGACATTGTAAATGGCCTAGCACCAGGTAAAGGAATTACAGCACTTGGGCATGATGTAGCAATACTCCCCTCACCTGAATTTGCAATGCCTTGGGATCCTGCAACTGGCATGAGCGCTTTCCAATGGATTGCTATTTGTTTCTCACTAATGATTGGTACAGCCGGCTTACCACATGTAATCCAGCGCTTCTATGTTGTACCTCGTGCAAAAGATGCAAGATGGTCCGTTGTTTGGGGATTATTTTTTATCAGTTTACTTTATTGGTCAGCTCCTGTCTACTCGGCTTTTGGAAAACTGTTATCATCAAATCCAGAAGTTGGTGTACTCTCGAAAGATGCAATTGTTGTTTACACTGCACAATTGGGTGATGTCTTCCCATTAATAGTGGGATTACTGGCAGCTGGTGCAATTTCAGCAGCATTTTCAACAGTCTCCGGTTTATTAGTTGCTGGCGCCTCAGCATTTTCACACGACTTGTATTTCAAGGTGATTAATCCTGAAGCCACTGAAAAGAAACAAATGTTGATGGCAAGAGTTGGTACAATCCTAATGGCTGCTGGCGTTTCCATAGTTGCACTTCTTAACTTAGGTCTTATCGCTCAATTAGTGGCTGTTGCATTTTCACTAGCAGGATGTACAATCTTCCCATTATTCCTTTTAGGAATTTGGTGGAGTGGTTCAAACAGAACTGGTGCATGGGCAGGTGTTATTGCTGGTTGTACTATTTCATTGATCGCATTGGTTTACTTCATTTCAGGTAAATTTGGCGGTGGATTACCGGGACAAGAATTTGTGAGCTATTACATGAACGCCTGGTATTTTGCAATATTTGGTGCTCCATTGGCCATATTAGCAAACATTATTGGTTCAAAACTATCAAAGGATAAAACTCCTCCTGAAATAGTTAAATTCCTTGCTGAAAAAGTACATAACTATAAATAGTAGAATATTTTTCTGCAATATTAAATGGCGGAGATGGGTATATACCTATCTCCGTTTTTATTTTTAAAGAATTCACCTAGATTATCATAATAAAATTTGGTATTATTTTCCTTACCTCTAATAACTTATACTAACAAATATGAAAGAGAAACGACAAGGTAGGACTTACTTCTTTTTAAGAATCACACTCCCAACACTTTTAGCATTCTGCTTATTCACCATTTCAATCTTTATGGTTATTATCCCAAATTTTGAAAATCAAATGCTCGACCGCAAAAGAGAGATGATAAATGAATTAACAAACTCTGCCTGGAGTATACTGGATGAGTATTATCAATTAGAGCAGACGGGTGGCTTGACAAGGGCGGAAGCTCAGGAAAATGCTACTGCGGTTATTAAAGATTTACGATACGGTGATGAGGGAAAAGACTATTTTTGGATTACTGATCAGCACCCCACAATGATAATGCATCCCTACAGAGAAGAGTTAAACAACACAGACCTTTCAAACTATCAGGATCCGGAAGGGAAAAAGCTTTTCGTGGACTTTGTAAAGGTTGTTAAAATAGGGGATGAAGGATTTGTCGATTACATGTGGCAGTGGAAAGATGACTCGACTCTCATTGTACCAAAACTTTCTTTCGTAAAAGGTTTTACACCATGGGGCTGGATTATTGGGACGGGCATATACATTGAAGATGTTAAAGAAGAGATATCTAATCTTACCGGGAACCTGATCTACATTTCATTTGGTATTTTATCTCTTCTTGGTGTACTCCTGTTTTTTGTAACACAACAGAGCTTAAAAATTGAACATGCACGTGAAGAAGCCGAAGACAATCTAATTGAATCTGAAGCCAAATATAGGGCACTTGTTGAAGCATCAACAGAAGGCCTTGTTATGATGTTAGATAATGAATTCGTCTATGCAAACAATACATTATATAGCATGTTCGGAATTGAAGATGTAGAGGCAATATCTTCAACTCTTGAGGGATTGCTCTGCGGTGAGAATAATCATCAATCCGGCAAAGACTATTTTACATCAATTCTAAGTGGCAATATTCCCCCTTCAACACACAATGCACAAATCATTAAGGTTGATGGAAAAACCTTAAATGTTCTTCTCACTGCTTCACCTACAACCCTGGGTGATAAGAGTGGCTATTCTATCATCATTAAGGATATCAGCACAACAAAGCAAATTGAGGATGAACTTGGCGAAAGTGAGGAGAGATATAAACTGCTAACTAACAATATCCGTATTGGCGTTTTCAGAACAACGGTTGACAGAAAAAATCGTTTTATTGAATTAAACCCGGCAGCTGTTGACTTGCTCGGATATAATTCAAAAGAAGAGCTGCTTGAGAAGAATCTATTCGATTTCTTTTATAAATCAGATGAGAATAGAATTTTCCAGCATGACCTTTTGCATAATAATTCAGTGAATAACTTCATTGCTACCATTGTAAGAAGGAATAATACAACAATCAGACTTTCAATTTCAGCAGTTATAGTAAAAGATGAATCAGGAGATCCTGTTTATTGCGATGGAATTCTTGAAGATGTAACTGAGCAGCTGAAAATGGATGAGGAACGAGAGAAACTAATAGTCGAACTTCAATCTTCATTGCATTTCCTTAATGAACCAATAAGCAGATTCATTAAAAGCATTGTTTCCTGCGACATATATACTCCAATAATTAATGCAGCTGCCATAATGACCAAAATGAAATACAGTGCAATTCTTATCACGGCTAGTAATAATAAATACGTCGGAATTGTCACCGATCGTGATTTACGCGAAAGAGCAATTGGTGGATCAATTAACACAAATTTTGCGGTGTCTGAAGTAATGACTTCCCCAATTATTTCAATAAACGAGAATGCCCTGGTATTTGAAGCGTACTTGACAATGTTCGAAAAATCTACACGCCACCTGGCCGTTAAAGACTCTGAGGGTAATATAATTAGTATGATTAGCAGCGAAGAACTGTTACAGGTTCAAAGATTTTCTTCAACATTTCTTTTGAAGCAAATTGAAAGTAGCGCTGAAAAAGATTTACCGGATGTAAGAAAAGGTCTCCCCCTTGTTGTTAAGGCAATGGTGGAAAGCGGTGCCAAGCCAAAAACCATTACGAAAACTATCTCGTCGGTTTCAGATACAATTACCAGTAAGCTTATCAGGAATGCAATTGATGATTTGGGTGAGCCACCGGCAAAATTTGCTTTCATTGCCCTTGGCAGTCAAGGACGTGAAGAACAAACTCTGTTTACAGATCAGGATAATGCCATTATCATAGATGATAGCAATTCTGCACCAACAATGGAAACGATCTTGTACTTCCACAACATGGCTGACAGAGTAATTAAAAGAATGTATGACTGCGGTTATGAATTGTGTAAGGGCGAATCGATGGCAAATAATCCCAAATGGTGTCAGCCCCTTAGTAAGTGGAAAGAGTATTTTAAATCATGGATAACCAATTCTAACCCGCAGGATCTGCTTGAGCTCTCAATATTTTTTGATTTTAGATTTATTTCAGGAGAAAGAAATCTATCAGATAATTTACGAGATTACCTCTTTGAAATTACTGTTGGACAGTCAGGCTTTTTTCAACACTTAACACGTAACTGTCTTGAACATACCGTTCCCTTAAACATGCTTGGTAATCTGGTATTGGAATCGAAAGGTGATTTTCCGGAGACATTCAATATTAAAACCGCAATAATGCCCATCGCCGATTTTGCGAGAATTTATTCCCTTTTAAACAAAGTAGGTGATTCTAACACACTGGATAGATTAACAAAACTGCAATTAAAATCTGTACTAAATAAAAGTTCGTATAATGAATTAGTACAGTCATATAATTTCCTTATGCAATTACGCCTTAAACATCAGGTACTTGCTGCAGAACAAAACAGGGCACCAAATAATTCTATCAGCCCAGACGAATTGACCCAAATTGAGTTGAAAACCCTCAAAAATATTTTTACTCAGATAACAGCAATTCAGAAAAGGTTAAGCGCAGAATTTACAGGTGAGGCTTTGTAGCAGCTATTTGGAATGGAATTTTTCTTCGAATAATTGAGCTGCCTTGTGCGGCTCAATATCTCTGCATTCACTAATTAATGGTCCGGTATATTTTAATTCAGTTAATCTCTCACAAACTAATTCCCAATTAATATTCCCTTCACCAATAACCATATGATTATCATTCACTTTCAGGTTGTCATGAAAATGCAATGTTAAAATGTGATCCCCAAGTTCTTTTATGTATGTTTCCACTCCCTCTGCCATGTTAGCATGCCCCGTGTCGAGACAGAGACCAAGAAATTCAGACTGAATATTTTTAAAAATAAACTTGAAGTCATCTACATTATCACCAAGGAAAAAGAATTCAGAGCCCTGCGGGATTGGCACAAGATTTTCCAGGGCAATTTTAACGTTTTCTTCACTACATGTAATCAATAATTCTTTAAGTCCTTTAACCAGCCTTACAAGTGACTTCTCACGCATTACTTTTTCAACAGGGAACCAATAAAAAATTCCAGGATGTATTGTTATGGAATTTGCATTTAATTTGCCGGCAACTCTGATAAAACTTCTGAGGGTCTTTATACTTTTATTGCGACCGAATGGAACAATGTCCGAAATATTTTCAGTAAAAGGGATATGGAAACTCAGAGTAATTCCAAGCTCAAAGGCTCTGTTTTTTATCAGTATTATTTGTTCATCGCTCAGTGCAGAAACTGGCGACTTTTTTTTAGAAAAATTGATTTCTAAAAATCTTAATCCATTAGAATGAGCATACTCAATTGCTTCAATTGTGTTATCAACAAAGTCTGTAAAACCATATTCATGAGTGAGTTTTGAATGCATAAAAATATTTCTTCCCAATTATCTAAAAGTCTGCTGCAGCGTGTACAAAATAAAGCATTAATTATTCAGCAATTTTGCTTCTCGAAGCTTTCAACTTACTTCTCCTTGCTTTCGTATCAAGCCTTCTCTTTTTAGCCGCAGCACTTGGTTTTGTAACCTTTCTCTTCTTTGGCTCAACCAAACACTTTTGTACCAGTTCAGTCAATCTTTTATATGCGTCTTCCCTGTTTTTTTCCTGAGTTCTATACCTCTGTGCCTTTAATACAATTGTACCATCTAAAGTTATACGTCTGTCTTTCAAAGCGAGGAGACGGGCTTTCACCTCTTGAGGGAGAGAAGATGACTCAATATCAAAACGGAGGTGAATAGCTGTAGCAACCTTATTAACATTTTGCCCGCCCGCTCCTTGAGATCTAACTGCTTTTACTTCTATCTCATCATCTGGGATTAATATTTTATTCCGAATTTTTAACATAGTTGAAAACTAAAAAAAAGATGTGGTTAATACGAATAGAAAAGTCATATTCTTTCATCATATCCTTGTATACATCTTTGACTAAATCGATCCATTTGGGATATGAATAATTACGCTTAGAATGTCTTGAATCTACACCTAATATCAATTTGGTACACAAGTTAATAATCCTTGCCTCAAATGATTCTAAAACCACTATCTAAAGTGGCATTATAATTGCTATTTGCATGAAGCATGTAATATTTTCTTAGAAAATGGGAGAAAAATAAATTACTGCGAATTTCAAAATAATAAAATATTGAAACTAAACAGGATACTCCCGGATCAAATCTTCCTCCAATGTTATTGATTAATTGTTGCAATGATTATTTGATCACAAATAAACTGCACAATTAATCAATTACAATTTGGAAATTGACTCTCTTTTGATTTCATCCTTCAAATTCTTGGCGAAATGGGTGTAGTCAATTTATTGTGAATTTATAATTAATCACATACATTTTTAGGAGAGAACATGAAAAAAATTTCAACTTTATCTTTTCTAATATTCCTTGCATTTCAGACTTACCTCGCACAGACAACACATTACGTTTCTGCCGGCGAGAGCATTCAAACAGCTATTGATGCCGCTACAAATGGCGATACAATTATCGTTAATGACGGCACTTATACGCTATCTAACAGAATATCATTGACCAAAGGAATTACTCTCAAAAGTGCCAATGGAAATTCCTCAACTACTATCAATGGAAATGGTGCCACTAAATGCATTGAGATTAGCCATGTGGATGCGGTAGTAGACGGATTCACCATTACTAATGGTTATAATCCGGGAGGTTTTGGCGGAGGCGTAAACATCATTTCAGGCGGTAAATTACAGAATTGTTTTGTTACAGAAAACCAGGCACGCGACGGTGGTGGTGTAGCCATTGACAATAGTGGTCTCGTCCAAAATTGTATCATGTATGATAACCTGGCGTCAAATAATTCGGGAAGCGGATATGGTGGTGGAATAAGATTACTTAGCGGCGGTACTGCCAGAAATTGCCTTGTTTATGGGAATACTTCTGTTGGTCTGGGTGGCGGCATTAACATTTGGAATGCCGGAAATATTGAAAGCTGTACTGTTGTAGACAATACAGCACCAAATGGTGCTGGCGTAAGATGCAGAAGTAATTCAAACATGGTAAACTCTATCGTTTATTTCAACAATGGCAATAACTGGGTTACAGATGGTACGTCCTATTCTTTCAGTAATAATTGTACTACTCCAGAGCTTCCAAATGGTGCCGGTAATATTACAAGTGATCCTCAATTTGTAAATGCGGGCAGCTTCGATTACCGTATTTTGAATACTTCACCTGTCATTGATGGAGGCCTTAATCAGTCGTGGATGGCTGCAGGATTTGATCTTGATGACAACATAAGGATTTTCAATAGCATTGTAGATATAGGTGCTTATGAATATTTTATGCCGGAACCGGAAATTCCAACATTGATGAGTCCTCTGAATCTGACAGTTGCAGTTTCAATTGAAGCAGAACTTGATTGGGAAACAGTTGCTAATGCCGCAACTTATACCTTAGAAGTCGCTACTGATGAATTCTTTACAAATATTATTTACAGCAACTCAACTCTGGCAAATTCAAGCTTTACCATAACAGGCTTATTGAACACCACTGATTACTATTGGCATGTTAGTGCCGAAAATAGTACAGGCTCCAGTGGATTTTCTGCAGGATACAAATTCACAACAATCACAAGTGCCATACCCGTATTAACGTGGCCGGTTTATGGTGCAATCGTCGCCTCCACTTCAACAAATCTGGGCTGGTATACGATTAACGGAGGTCCGGGATTAGTTTATGATATTCTTTATTCTGAACACACGGATATGACATCACCGCAGATCATTACAGATGTTCCAGGCAGTCCTTATTTATTGACAGGTCTAACAGGAGGAAAGCCTTACTACTGGCAGGTTCGTTCCAAATCTTCCAGCGGAGCCATATCAGCCTATTCTTCAATTGAAACTTTCACAACTCAACCTAGTGTCGTAGTTCCTTATCCTTCATGGCCTGTTTGGGATGCCACAGTTTATACCTATTCCCCTACTCTTTATTGGTACCTGGGTCAGTCTGGTGATAATCTTAACTACGAAGTTGAATATGTTGAGGGAGACGCAACAGACTTGACCAATTCACCAAATATCACAAACATTCAAAACATGTATACAACACTTTCAGGACTGCATGGAGGGAAGCACTACGTATGGCAGGTTAGGTCGACTGATGGCGAAACTACTTCTGACTGGTCGACACCGGCAAGTTTCTACACCGTTGCCCCGGCAGCTGGAGCGGTAGTTCCAATTCCCTCATGGCCTATCAGCAACACCACAGTTTATAATGATGCACCGGGACTTTTCTGGTATCTCGGTACTTCAGGAGTTGGCTTATCTTACGAAGTGGAGTGGGTGGAAGGTGATGTTGACGAGTTAACAAATAATCCTACAATTCTCGATATTCATTCATTATTTGTATATTTATCAGAACTTGAAAACGGCGAACAATATTCTTGGCAGGTAAGGTCATTTGACGGAGAACATTATTCTAATTGGTCCACACCTCAAAGTTTTTATGTCTATGGCGGTGCTACAGCTCCAATAACTCCCTATCCTTCATGGCCGATCGGTGGCACAAATGTTTACTCTTCTTCAACTTCACTCAATTGGTATATAGGTACTTATGCGCCTGGCTTAAAATATGAAGTTGAATATGGTATCGGATCCTTTACACATTCTGAAGAGAATATAAACACGCTCAATACAACAATCACTAATCTAACCGCCGGCGAACTCTACCAATGGAGAGTGAGATCAACTGATGGAACAACGCCTTCTGAATGGTCCGAGACTCAGACTTTTAATACTATTGAGAATACAACTTATAGCTCTGTGACATATCAATCATGGCCTATTGGTGGTGTGACAGTCTGGACCAATTCACCAACTCTATACTGGTATTCGAGTAATCCTTCACAAATAGTATCATATGAAGTGAAGTATTCCAGCAATGCCAGCATGCAGAATGCTGTAACAGTGCCAGGGATAACAGGTACCAGCACAACCATAACCGGACTGACAAGTGGTGCCACATACTATTGGTCTGTTAGTTCATACGATGGCTCTGTGCATTCAGCTCACACAACGCCTCAAAGCTTTTCAACTTCGGCAGGGAATCTTTCAGTTGTACCGATGGCCGGAAGTCCAGTAGCAGGTGTTATGATCGAAACAACTTCTCCTACTTTATCCTGGTATATTCCAACAGAAGCAGAAGAGTTAATCTACGAAGTGGAAATTGCACACGAGTCGAATTTTGCTGATGCATCTCATAAAGAAGTTCAGAGTCAATCAGAAGTAATGAATAACCTGAGCCCGGGGACATACTATTGGAGAGTAAGATCAAAATCAATAGGTGGAAACTATTCGGCTTATTCAACTCCTGAAAACTTTACCATAAATTCAGTTACATCTGCGCAGAATGAAAATCAACTACCCGTGGAGTATGAATTAAAACAAAATTATCCGAATCCATTTAACCCCGCAACGGTAATTGAATTCAGCGTTCCTAATGCCGGCTTTTATTCGTTAAATGTTTATAATATTATAGGCGAGAAGGTCGCTACAGTTATTGAGAATAACTTTAATGCGGGCAATTTTCAGGTAACATTTAACGCAAGCAGGCTTTCCTCGGGAATTTACATTTATCAATTAAGAGGAAATAATATTCTGTTAACGAAAAAAATGCTCCTAATGAAGTAAGCTTTCAACTGCTAAAAAAAGAGAGGATCGCAGTATCCTCTCTTTCTTTTCAAAATTTTAATTATTTCAGAACCACATAGGTTTATTACATTTCACAAATAACATTGCCAAATTTGGTAACGTCTTCCCAATTAGTAAATTCAACAATACTTTTAGGATCAGTTGGACCCTTCCCCATTTTCATAATCATTCTAATCATAAACCTATCGAAAATTTTATAGCTTGGGTAATCCAGCTTACCGGCAAAGACAGCAAGCCGCTTCGGCTTCCAGGAAATCTTCTTTAAAAATTTCTGTAAGTACGGATTTGTCTCCGGCAAGTTCTTCTCTGGTTTTCGGGCAACAACATTTACGGAGAAAAAAGCATTAGGTTTGCTATCCAGCAAATCCACGTAGTCTTCAATAAACTTTGTTATCAATTTACCATGTTTTCCGTACCGTATACTGGCACCCAAAACGATCTTGTCAAATGAGTTGAATTCCAGATCTAATCCATCGAGTATATTTGCCAGAGTTACCTGGTTCCCTCTTCTTTCAATAACCTGCTTTAAACAATTGCAGATTTCAACAGTATGACCATCTGTAGTGGAATAAATAATTATTATGTTGCTCATACGCCTTCTAAATCTTGAATTATATGATATAGGAAAATAGTTATTTAATTTGCCTTCAGGAACAAAAAAAGGAGTGACTCGGCACTCCCTCTTTAAATATTAATAATAATGTTCGCGCTACTTAAACAGTGGCGGATATTGTTTATGGAAATCAGTAGCATCCTGATATTTTTTCGCAAATGCCAGGAGATTACCCTCATCAAATAAATTACCAATAAAGCTAATACTAACCGGACTCCCCTCTTCATCAAATCCATTAGGAAGAACAACACATGGGTGACCAGTTAAATTTGTGAGTAGATTATTATTCCCACCAAAGGATGGGACAACGTATAAATCAACCTTGTCAAATATCTTTTTCATTTCCTGTATTACGGCGTATCTCAATCGGTTTGCCTGAATATACTCTACTGCCGGGATAAAACGAGAGCTTCTGAATACATTAGGCCAAGCATTCTTTATCTGACGCACCATCAAATCGTCCTCATTGGAACGGGTTAATTCATCAAATGCTGCCGCCGCCTCCGCACTAAGAATAAATGAAATTGCTTCAACCGGTAAATCAGGAAGTTCAATTGGAACCAGTTCAACCCCTAGGCGTTTCAGAACTTCCAGTGTTTCATTATCAAATTTCTTATTTGGTGAATCCTCTTCAAAAAATTGCTTTACATAACCAACTTTTATCTGTTTAATATTTTTATCAGCATTATATTGGAATGGAACATCAACTAAGGTCTGATCAATATTATCAAGCCCTTTGATTGCATTAAATACAATAGCTGCATCTTCCACTGACCTACAAATTGGTCCGAGCTTATCCATCGTCCAGCTTAGCGCCATGGCGCCTGTTCTGCTTACCCTACCATAAGTAGGACGAAGTCCCGTGTTGCCGCAACGTGTTGAGGGAGAGACAATCGATCCCCAGGTTTCTGAGCCAATTGAAAATGCCACAAGTCCTGCTGACGTTGCTGATGAGGGTCCGGCTGATGATCCGCTTGATCCTTGTTCAATGTTCCATGGATTTCGGGTCTTACCATTATACCAGACATCTCCCCAGGCTAAGGCACCTAAAGTAAGCTTTGCAATTAGAACTGCCCCTGCTTCTTCTAATTTTTCTACAACAACTGCAGTCTCATTAATAACTTGTGTATTATACGGCATAGCGCCCCAGGTGGTTTTGTATCCTTCAACGGCTAATAAATCTTTCACTCCGTAAGGGATGCCATGCAGCAAGCCTTTATACTTACCTGCAGCAATTTCTTCATCGGCGCGCCGGGCCTGCTTCAAGGCAAGTTCTTCAGTGAAAGTAATAACACAATGCAATTGTCTATCGTAATTTTTTAAACGGTCCAGATACATATTTGTTAATGCCAGCGATGTCACCTTTTTTGTGCGTATAAGTTCAGCTAAATCTCTTACAGACCAGAATGCCAGGTCTTCAAAATTTTCAGGAATATTTAATATGCCCACTTTCGAAACTACAAATTCGTCATCTCCTTTTGGCAATTCAAATCCAACCGGAAGGGGATTAAAATCTAATGCCGGAGGTACACTATTTTCTATTATCACCTCTCTCAGGGCTTCATAGGATTCAAGATTTGCTTTCAGATCATCAATTAGTGAATCGCGTTCCGAGTCACTAAAATCCAGTCCAATAATTTTTTCAGCTCGTGCCACATCATCCTTCACAATTCCTTCTTCATTACAACCAACAATTGCAAAGAATAAAAAAAGGAATGGTAAAACAAAATTTGTAATGCATCTGTATTTCATAAACATTTTATCCCCGAGTATTTATTAATGTTAAAAAGTAAATCCTGCAGTAAAATAAAAATTAGTATCAAGATTTTTCCAATTCAGCAAAGATTTTGGTCCCCTGCTTACTATCATTTCAAATGGACCAATCATGGATAAAAATTTCACGCCTATCCCAGCTCCATAAATCGGTCCGGAATACTTTGACCCGTCAGTAGAATTGTATAGAGTGAAATGTCCTGCATTGGCTATTAATTTGAAAAATATATCCTTCTTAAATTCATAACGATAATCTATCCTAAGAAAACCATAAATATCCGCGGCTAGTTGATTTATATCCATTCCAACAAAACTTCCCGGGCCACCAGCAATTTTAAATTTATATGCTGGCAAAGTTCTGAAGAAATCCCAGTAGCTACCAAAGAATCTAAAAGTATGCCTGTCTGATATTGTATGATAATGGGCTGCGTCGAACCCAAACAGGTGAAAATGAGCCTCGGAACTAATCCTGGGGGCACTATAATCGTAAGAAGCATCAAAAAGAATTCCACTTCTCGGGAGAATCGGATCATCAAGTAAATCAATTGAAATATTGGCCCGCAACACTTTCAGGTTATCTTTCCAGGTTGGGAAATAGATTGGATCCAGTCCTGCAAAGGTAGGTTTTATATTCATGTACTCATGATTATATTCAAAATTTACCTCCCCAATACTGCCAAGGTTTAATTTCATTCCTGCACCAATCAATAACGAGTTATCAAAGTATTCAGCTATTACCAAACCTTTTTCAGTATCAAAAATATTAACGGGAATATCCTTATAGCTAAACCTGAGATAAGGGTAGAGTGGGAAATTTAAGGTTCTTGTTGGATAAGTTAACTCATAGTCCACCTTGAATAGCCCGGCAAATTGAAATCGAAAATCGGCTCTAATACCGGCAAACGGTACATTAGCCGAATGAATACTTAAGAAACCCACTAGTTTATATTCATCATCGTACCTGTAACCAACTCTCAAACTTCTTGTTGCCTTTTCTGTTACATCAAGAACTAACCTTACATAATTATCCCGCACCGGATAAATAGTATGCCCAATATGGGAGAAATAGCCGAGTGAGAAAAGATCAGTTACACGTTCACGAAGTATTTTTTCGTCATATACTTCACCTGGTTTCAGATTAAGCAACTCGTAGATAAACTCGAACGATAGTTCAGTATTCCCCTCAATCTCAACCCCGTAGATTATGGGTTTCTTTACCTCATTAATTTCAATATGAATATAAACGCCGCCATTATTGGCTGGTGTAAGAATTAATTTTACATTATCGAATAGTCCACTTGTTTCAAGCGCAGAGATGTTGTCATTTAACCGTATTATGTCAAGGTTATCAAATGGTCTGCATTCAAGAGCCTCATAAAAATACTGTAGTGGATAAGAGGCAGAGCCCGATACGCTCATCCCTTCAATAAGAGCACCATCAGCAATTACATTCTCTTCCTTATGCTCATAGGGTGCAACAAATTGATTTTTGAATGATTGGAATGATTTCTTATTGCTTTGTGCCGTTACATTTCCAAGTCTAAGAATTTCCTTGACCTGATCGTCGTCAAAATCCCCTAAGGTATACTTCCCAAGGTCAGGTTTAATAAGAAGATCGCAAAGCTTTATGTTTTCCTGAAGTTTAGCAAAATCAGTTAGCACCATTACCTGTCCCAGGACTCCAATTATGGAATTTAGTTCCGTCTTCGGCTGCAGCGGGGTACCAACATTTACTCCTATAATGATATCGGCGCCCATATTCTTTGCAACATCTGTCGGAAAATTGTTCAATATTCCGCCATCAATTAAAAGTGAATCCCCCCACTGAACCGGACTGAAAACTGTAGGAATAGCCATAGTGGATCTCATAGCCTTAGCCAAAGAGCCTTTACTTAATACAACGGGTTGACCAGTTATTAGGTCGACAGCAACGCATCGGAAAGGAGTTTGGAACTGATCGAAGTCTCTAATGGATTCAACTGAGGATGTAAGTTCGTAAAATTTTGAAAGCACATTCTGTCCCTGGATCATTCCGCTTGGAATAACAGGTGTAAAACCCTTTATACCCAATTCAACAGCGTAGGTACCATCATACTTTTTCATGATGTAAGGAATATCCGACCGGGCTGGTTTATCGGAGAAAAGTTCTCCCCAATTCGATTCCGTAACAAATCGCTCTAATTCATTGCCACTATAACCGATGGCATAAAGGGCACCAATAATGCCACCCATACTTGTCCCTGCTACATAATCAATAGGTATGTGCAAGGAATCAATCATTTTAAGAATACCAATATGTGCAAACCCGCGCGCTCCGCCACCGGATAGAACGAGTCCTATTTTTGGACGGTCATTCTGAGCAAACTTAGGATTGCTGACTAATATTAGAAATGAAATAATTATTAATACTGTTTTTTTCATGGAGTCATAAAGATATTATTATTAATCCTGCGCCAAAACTATGTTCTGAATTTAACAGAATTTATAGATAAATACTAAGAAAGGTTTTTGAAACATAACAATCAGAAACTATTCCACCCCATTAAATTTTAAGTCCCAGGAACTATGGATATTCCGCAGGAGTGAAGGGTAGACTATCCATTTGCGGAATGGTTTAATTAATGCCATATAAAATTTTGTTAGATGCCCAACAGGCTTCACATAAATTGCCCAGTATAATCGGTATCCCGTCCCAAAAGGCAGCAATACTCCAACCAGGGCCGCGTGAACAGAAGAGTTGCGTATTTCACTCATAGCTTCAGTAGGAAAGACATAGAGGATAGTGAAAAGTCCATCCTTTTTCCCGGTGGAGACGCTTGATTTTTCTCGATCTTCTTCACTGATTAGGTTTTGAAACAGACCTTCTTTGTCATCAGGCTCTTTATCCCATCCGAATAAGCTACCAAGCATCCACCTAATTGTTAAGAGTAACTGTACTAAAAATTCCTGCTCGCTCTCTTCGCTAAGGCAGCGTATATCTTCAATTGTCCGCCCTTCTCCGCCGTCTGGTAAATCGAGCTGCCATACATCGTGAAGAGGAACACCCTTTAGAATTTCGTGAGCTCTCACATCAAGCTTGAGGTATTCTGATTTATTTGCATTACTTATATTTATCATCTTTTTTTGTCCTTGAAACTCTTGTTCATTTCAATTGTAAGCCGTAGCCTTCTTTATAAAAAGTGGATAAGGACAACCTATAATAAGCATTCATGTAAGGGACTTGAAATATAAATCGATAATATTTCTAATAAACCATATTTGCTCAATGAGTAACAATTGTGGAATTATAATATAGTGAACTATTGCTAAGTTCTTTCCATAAAAGAAGGATATGAAATTGGACAATTTGCAGAAATAACTCATAGCTTGAAAAGTAGAGGAAATATTAACTATAACGGAAAACTTAAAATAAATTCAGTACCTACACCAAGTTTGCTCTCTACATGTATTTCACCTTGTAAAAGCTCAACATACTTTTTTGTTATCGAAAGTCCCAGACCTGTTCCTGGAAAATCTTTAGTAGTGCCTTCACTCAACTGTTTGAATTCTTTAAAAATTTCCGGAATATCTCCAGTTCCAATACCAATACCAGTATCTTCAATCTTTAACACTATATGTGATATACCATCTCTGATTTCAATTTCTGACTCTAACGAAACAGAACCTTTTTCTGTAAACTTAATAGCATTATTAATAATATTATCAATTATTACTTTTAGCATCTCACTATCAATATTTACAATACAAGATTCAGAGTGAAGTTTCAGATGGAATTCAAGTCCCTTAAGTGAAGCCCCGCCATAAAACTCATTATGAATTTGCTTCAGCAATGGAATTATATCAATTGGCTGGTTATGGATTTCATGTTTATCAGATTCAATTCGGGTCAGATCAAGGACCAGACTAAGCGTATTCAAAAGTCTTATTCCAGTCCTATTAATCCCCTCAGCCATTTCTTTGTGCTCAGGGGATAATACTTCATTAGTAAGCATACCCGAATAACCAAGGATGCCAACTAATGGAGTACGTAGTTCATGACTCATATTAGCCAGGAAAATTGTTTTAGCTTTACTAACTGTTTCAGCTCTTTCCTTCGCCAGTAGTATTTCTGCTTCATTTTTTTTTCTTTCTGTAATATCAGTTGTGTAGCCTGCAAGGTACTTTGGTTTACCATCAATCGTGATGGGGAATTTCAGTGTTGAATAAATTCGTCCATCCAAGTTCTCAATAACTTCAATGGGTTTCCCTTCTCTTAAAATCCGTTTATCATCCTCAATCATACTTTTGGATAATTCCGATGGAAAAAGATCGTCCATTGTTTTACCGATCAGCTCCTCAATTGGACGCCCTAACATAGTAGTATAATTATCACTTAAGTAAAGCGTTCTGATCTCACTATCTTTAATGAATACGTAAACAGGGTTGTGCTTTACAAATAATCGAAATATCTCATTCATTTCCTTTAAAGCAGATTCGATTAATTTCCTTTCCTGTATCTCTTTCTCCAGGTCCTTTGTTCGTTCTGCGACCAATTGCTCTAGGTGATCTTTGTAGTTTTTCAGCTCTACTTCATTGGCTTTTAAGATCTCTTCTGCTTCCCTCCTAACTTTAATACTATCTTCCAGAATTAAATTATCTTTTCTTTTTCTGATGTAAAAGAATACCAAAGTGCCTGAAATAGTTATAAAAAATACAATAACGGCTAGCAGCAAATTATTCTTTGTTTCGTTGTTTTCCTTCTCGAAATTAAGAATCTCAATTTCCTTTTCCCTAAGATTCAGATCTTGTTTAATTCCCAATTCCGAGATCGTTTTCTTATGATCTGCAGAAAATACTGAATCCTTCTGAGCAATTGCTCCCTTGTAAATTTCAAATGCTTTCTTATAATTACCATTCTTACTGTGTGCCTCAGCAAGGGAGAAAAGGAAGTTCATTTCATCCTCTTTTACTCCAAGTTTTGAGAATAACTTAGTGGATTCCGTAAGATAGGATATTGATTTGTTCAGTAATGCATTCTTTTCTACTGAGATAACAAATGATGAGTTTGTTACTTGCTTGAGAAAGAGATCCCCAAGATTCCCATACTGTTGAGCTATTCCATATTCATCATCAATCTGAACAGAATACTTTAAAGATTCAGAGTAAAATTTAAGAGCTTTGTCATATTCATTAATATCAGCGTAAACAAGCCCAATGTCGCCAAGAAATATTGAAAGGTTATAGCTGTCTTCCATTTTCTTGAACAAGTCAATTGCATCTTGAAAATGGCTGAGCGCTCTTTTATAATCCTTCAATTTATAATATGTTAGCCCAATGTTGCCCAATTGTATTGCAATATTATTCTGTTCATTCAACTCCCTTGAAATAGAAAGAGACTGCTCAAAATATCCCAAAGCCTTTTTGTTATCACCAAAAGTTCCAAAAAGGATTGCCATATAACTTAAATTTTTTGCTATTCCTTGCTTATTGTTAAGATGTTTATAAATATTTAATGCGAGATCGAAATTGTTTGAGGACTTATCAAAATCAGATATGTTGAAATAGGAAATCCCTATTTTACTTCGTGTGTTTGCAACTCCCATTTCATCGTCAATATTAAAATAGATTTCTAATGCTTTCTTGTGTTTTTCAATTGATTGTAATAGCTCCCCATTAATACGCAAGGCATCGCCCATGTTATTCAAAGCCTCAGCTTTCATGGTTTCCCATTTCAGTTTTGAAGCTAAGGAAAAGGCTTTTTCTGCAAACTCCAAGCTCTTAACAGGTTGATCGGGTGCAAGTTGCCAGGCAATTTCATTTAAATACTTCACCTTAGATGAATCGGATTTATCATTTTCTACAAGTTGTAAAAGACTATCAACTAGTTGATTAGTAAAATCTGTTTCAACCTGAGCTGGAATATTACCTTGTAACATCAGAAATGCAAGTATTGTAATCCAATGAGATTTGGTGGTGTTGAGCAACATTTAGTTTTCCTGAATAATAATACAATTAAGATTATTTTGATTCCTGAAAATAATTTATTTCTCAGGTAATTATCCTCCCCCACCACTGACCGTTAAGATAGTAACGAAGTTCGTCACCTTCAAACATTCACATGCAAAAAAAATTTTATATATGTCCGCTCATGTAGAATGAGGAGGAAAAAGTCATAAATTGAACTAACAATACATTGTCAATTCTTTAATCTAATTATCGTCTAATTACACTAAGACTTAATAGCTGTAAAAGAATCATAAAAGAATGAATATTTCTGCTTCCTCGGCTACAATTTTTAATTCCTCTATCGAGAGTTACCACTTAATTTATTAAATAGTAAGAGGGATAATAATCTTGGGATGAAAAACTTATTTGTATAATATATTCAGCTAGAGTGGAAACTTTATAATAAATTGAGTGCCTTTACCAAGGTTGCTCTCAACAAGAATTTCACCCTGCAAAAGCTCAACATACTTTTTTGTTATCGAAAGTCCCAAACCTGTTCCTGGAAAATCTTTAGTAGTGCCTTCACTTAACTGCTTGAATTCTTCAAAAATCTTGGGAATATCTTTAGTATCAATGCCAATACCAGTGTCTTGTATCGTTATGAGAACGTATGATATTCCATTTCTAACTTCAATTTCAGACTTCAAGGTAACAGAGCCTTTTTTAGTAAACTTAATAGCATTATTAATAATATTATCTAAGATTACTTTTAACATTTCAATATCAATATCAATATTGCACGAAACAGAGTGAAAGTCTAAAGTAAACTTCAGGCCCTTAAGTGTGGCGCCTCCCTTATACTCATCATAGATTTCTTTCATTATCTGAATTATATCAACCGACCGGAGATGAATTTCATGTTTATCAGATTCGATTCGAGCCAAATCCAACACCATACTAAGTGTATTTAGAAGTCTTATTCCAGTTCTGTTAATCCCCTCTGCCATTTCTTTCTGTTCAGGATTATCGATGTCGTTTATAAGCAATCCTGAATAGCCAAGTATGCCAACTAAAGGAGTACGGAGTTCATGACTCATATTTGCGAGAAATATTGTCTTAGCCTGACTCACTGTCTCGGCTCGATCTTTTGCCAGCAAAATTTCTTTTTCTACCAGTTTTCGTTCAGCAATTTCTGCTTCAAGTCTATGTGTTCTATCCATTACTCTTAGTTCAAGGTCAGCGTTAATGGCAATTACATTTTCTTTTTCCCTGCTCAATAATTTTCCTAAGTAAAAATTCCTTCGTGCATAATATTCCAAATAGTAGCTGCCAAACATTCCAAGTATATGAACACTAACCAGGAAAAAGTTATTTGCAATTATAATTTTTTCAGAAAGATCGGAAAAAAAAATTGTCCAGACACCATAGACTAACACCAGTAACCATCCGGCAATTGACGCCCAAATGAATCTCAATTTTATCAACATACCACAATATATTAAGACTATTATGATACCAGCATAGTATGTTTCCCCAACAGGACTTCTAGCAATAACAGTCATCATAATTATTCCCAGACCTACAAAAAAAGTTAAAATAGAGGCTGCTAATTGCCACCATTTCTTAAAACTTTTCAAGTAAGAAGATGCCAGAACGATAAAGAGTAAAGGAGCAACAAAAACAAAACGAATGGCAAATAATTGTGTTTGTATTTCGGGCATAACTGCTGCATCAAGGAACCCGAAGACAGAATAATATAACATCCCAACAAAAACTGAAATTCTAAATAGTATTATTGATGATTGAAAATAATCTTCGCGAAATTCTTCCTCTAGTTCTTCCTTAAAAGAAAGAGTAAAGGGACTCATATTCATTTCTTTAAATATTTTCATCTAGTCCTTCAGATTTTGAGGCTATGGATTTTCGTTGTACTTCCCAAAAAATGCTATAGTAAGAATGAACCAGTGAAAGACGGAATTTCAATTCATTTTGAAACTTCCCCAAAGCAGAGTCATCATAAAAATTTTTAAGATATTGTAAAAGACAAACTTCTTTTGAAATAAAAAGAGGGCAATCTGAATGAGTATCTACCTGCTCAATACTACTTTCAAGCAAAATCAAATATTTGTGTAATATAATAACCTTTGAGATTCTGGCAGTATTAGGAAACATGAAGTATGCCTGTATAGTAATGGAAAAAAGCTCATTTTAATTCCTGAGAATTAATAGATTTTAATTCAATGCTCATTCCCCCACTATCAAACGTTAAGATAGTAATGAAGTTGGTTATCTTCAACTGTTTGGGGACAAAATTAATTTCCACTGATTATTTGTCATTTGAAAACAAATCTGTTTTAATTTTTTGCAATATGTTCAAAAATAAAACATCTAGTGCTGTAGATATGGAAGACAGATGGACTCTCAACCTGAAGCTGACAAATCCGGCGTAGAACTTCCCTCACCTACTTAGATGGGGACTAGACCCCACCTAAAATACGGCAGGCTGTTGCAGAATGATAATAAAAATTCATTTAGAGCAGCTCTTTTAAGCCCAAACTCATATGACGGAAAAATTGTTGTTTCCATATTAAAGAATTAACGTCAGGACATAAAAAAAAGCCACAATTTAATTAAAAATCGCAGCTTTCTTTACGTGCCCGGAGGGGGACTCGAACCCCCACCCACGTACATGGACTAGACCCTGAACCTAGCGCGTCTACCAATTCCGCCATCCGGGCAATACTTTAAATGTTTTTTAAGAACTCTTTACCAACTCCAGATTTCAAATACTTTTCTCTTTTCCTGGCTGAGACTCTATCTGGATGTACTTCAAAATATATCAGTTCAAATGGACAGTACGCTTTCGTTGTTCGCTCCCATCCACTATTATGTCTTTTAAGTCTTTCTTGCAAGTTTTTTGTCATGCCAACATAAATATATGACTTAATTACACTTTTTATTGCATACACCGTAATCATCAAACCTAGCGCGCCTGCCGGCAGGCAGGTCTACCAACCTGACCCGTCAGGCAGGTTTCGCCATCCGGGCAATCAACATTTTGGAGGCTAAAAATAACAAATCTTTTTGATTAAAGAAACATTACAAAATAATTCTTCGGAAAGGATATTCAATCTTATCCTAAACCAGCATTGGTAAATCAATAATAAGTATTTTTGAATCTGAGGTAAACTCCAGGTTAATATCTTCATCTCCATCAAGTCCAATTGCGTCTCTTCTAGCAAGTGTTTCACCGGCAATAGTCAAACTCCCGTCAATGACAAAAAGATACAATCCGTTCTCCTCCAGATATTTTTTATAACTTACTTTAACTCCCTCTTCAAAATTACCAAGAGAAAAATAAGCTTTTTGGTTAATCCATAGTTTAGCATCACTTTCCTTTGGTCCAACCGCAAGGCATAGTTTATTATTCATTTCCTCATCATTAAGATCCGACTGATCATACCTTGGAGTATGCCCCTTTCTGTCTGGAAAAACCCAAAGCTGAAGTAAATTTGTGATTTCAAAATCTGACCCGTTATATTCAGAATGATGTATCCCCGTTCCGGCAGACATTACCTGTAATCCGTTTTTGTAACTGACATGCTCATTCCCGTTGGAGTCTTTATGGGCAAGTGCTCCCTGAAGGATGATAGAAACTATTTCCATGTTTTCGTGGGGATGAGCTCCAAACCCTTGTCCCCCTTCAATAATATCATCGTTCAGTACACGCAAAACTCCAAAATTCATTTTATTCGGATCATGATATCCAGCAAAGCTGAAGGAGTGACGAGCCTTCAACCATCCGTGATCCGCAGATCCTCTATCTACTGACCTATGTATTCTTTTCATTTTATCGCCTTTCAAAGGAAGTGTGTAAATTTACCGATAAACCAACTACAAGAAGTTATAGTTCAAATTCCATCAATAAAAATATTCTCTATCGTTGCAACTCGAATAATAAATACAAGTAAGAATTTAAGTATAGAATAATGGCAGGGGTAAAAACTCCCCACTAAGTGGGGAGCTTAAAATTTATTCAGTAATTTCAATTGCTTCATGAGCTGAAGAATCTGGGATAAGATACCTTTCAAAAATTTTAATGGTAGTATCACGCTCCGCGTTGAATGTGTTTGGAATATCTTTCAGGTTGATTATATCTGAGTAAATACCCGAATTACAATCATCTGAATAAAGCTTTGGATCACCCAATTCAAAAATTGATTCTTCGCAGAAATTAACTCGCACTATATTTCCACTTTCCGGAAGTGTAAAATCTTCCAAAGGCAGTTCAAGTTCCTCATAAACATCATGCATAAACTTTGCCCAAATTGGCAAAGCAGCTCGCGAGCCCTGTCCGTAATTTCCTGTGAATCTTACTCTCTGATCATCAAAGCCAACCCAGCAGGCACCAGAAAGCTGAGGCGTAAAACCAACAAACCATGTGTCAGTAAACTTCTGCGAAGTACCAGTTTTCCCACCAGCAGGGCGGTTAAACTGATACTGAGTTCTGGCGCGAAGCCCTGTTCCGTCGTCCATTACGGTTTTTAACATATCAGCCATTAAGTATGCTGTCTCTTCGTGGATGGCCTCGCTGGCTTCAGAGTTGAATTTGGCTATTACAATCCCATCCTGATCTTCAATTTTCAAAATGGATATCGGTTCGTTATGGATACCCTTATTAGCTATTGTGGCGTATGCTGAAGCCATTTCAAGAGGTGAGACTAAGCTGGTTCCAAGTGCAATCGAGGGAACAAGATCTAACCGGCTTTTAATCCCCATCCGCTCGGCGTATCGTCCAACCTGATAAAGCTGAACATGCCCTTCAATTATTAATCTGGCAGAAATAAGGTTGATAGATTTTTTAAGAGCCTGACGCAGTGGAGTAAAACCACCGGTCGAGTAATCCATGTTTTGCGGACTCCATTCAAGTGCTCCTTCCCCAAATAAAAATGGCTGATTAAGAATTGGGTATGCCGGGTACAAGCCATTATCCAAAGCAACGGTATATACAATTGGCTTAAACGTTGATCCGGGCTGCCGCTGTATTTGAGTAGTATGGTTCAACCCATATTTGAATTCCTGATCTCTTCCGCCAACCATGGCACGTATTTCGCCGGTTTTAACGTCAAGAACAACAAATCCAACCTCAATTGTCTGTTCAGCCAGCTGAACGGAATCAACAAAAGCCACATTCTTTTTTAGTGAACTTAAAAGTTCTCTTTTCGCCAAAGGATTACTTAGCATTCTATAATCTTCACGCTGCAAAATAGCCTTATCAAGTAGCTCGTCCAACACTTCACGATGATCCCTTGTAGTCCAGCTCCAGTTTCTGTCAAATTGTTCCTGAAACTCAGCAAGGTGAGTAACAGCTGCTTCAGCGGCAATATCCTGCATTCTGGTATCTAGAGAAGTATAAATTGTTAATCCATCCTCGTAAAGATCAAAGCCGTATGAATCAGCTAGTTTTTCCATCTGCTGCCTGACATACTCTACAAAGTGAGGAGCCTTGTTACTCCGAAATCTTGATTTTATTTTTTCAGCTTCAACTTTTATTGGCATTTCTTTATACTGATCACATTCCTCCCTGCTCAGATAGCCAACATCTACCATGTTCTCCATAACAAGATTTCGTCTGTAAAGTGATTTGTTATAGTGGCGAACCGGGTCATAACCGAAAGGGTTTTTAAGTAGCGGTATAAGTGTTGCAATTTCCGGGATAGTTAAGTCCTTTGAAGATTTTCCGAAGTAGACTTTACTTGCCATTTCAATACCATAGGCACCACGACCAAACCAGGAAATATTAAGATACATCTCCAGTATCTCATCTTTGGTATATGTTTTTTCAATCTGAACAGCAGTCATCCATTCACGCAACTTCCGTACAAACACTTCCGGAAGTGATTCACGAGTACCTTTATATCCGTATAAATTTTTTGCCAACTGCTGGGTAATTGTTGAGGCACCTTCCCGTTTGAACAAAAAAATGTTTTTAAAAACAGCCTTTATCAATCTATCAAGGTCAACTCCCCAGTGATCATAGTATTTTCTGTCTTCAGTAGCGATAAGAGCATTTATAAGCATTGGAGGAATACTATCAATACTCACTTCTATCCTGTTCTCTCTGAAAAACTCCCCTATCTGCTCACCGTCAACACTGTAAACAGTACTAGCAAGGCGGGCTTTTGGGTTTTCCAATTGCTCTAGGGAGGGCATAACAGAAATAACATGATTGACGAAAAATACTCCACCTACAATAAGTACAAGAGAGAAAAACCCTACTCCGTACCAAATGTATTTTTTAAAACTCTTCATATTCTTTTTGGGTGCTTTGCTCTTAGAATCTGTACTCATATTACTTTTTCCACTCTATAATTTCGAATTTTTCTCCATCAAACAAGCCATAACATGGCTCGTCCAGCCAGGTACCAAGGTTTATATAAAAACCATTTTTGTGCTCTTTTATAATTTTGTCGTGCGAATGCCCGAAAATAACGTAGTCGAACCCTTCGTCAATTTTTTTACTTGCAGTTTCAAATAAGCCATCTGTATAACCGTAATGCTTCTCGGCAGTATAATTTCTACTGGTCTTACTGGTTGAACTTGCTATCTTAATACCCAAGTCAGGGTGAATCATGGAATAGATTCTCTGTAAAAGTTTATTCCTGAATATTTTCTTAAGAATTTTATAACCATTATCATTACTTACAAGACCATCACCATGACCAAGAAAGAATTTTTTGGAATTTAACAAAACTTCAATAGGATCCTGATGAAGGCTAACACCAACTCTTTCACGAAAGAAATTTTTATGAAGAAAGTCATGGTTACCAATAATATAGTGCACTTCAACGCCAGACTCAACTAACTCGAATAAGCTAGTCATGGTTCTAAAAAAATCTTTTTGAATGACTCGCTTATACTCAAACCAGTAATCAAATAAATCTCCAAGAATAAAAAGGTGCGATGCATCCGGCTGGATAAATCTAAGGAAATCAATTAGATTTCCTTCTCTTACCTTCTCTTCCTCGGGGTTGAACAGCCCTAAATGAATATCTGAAATAAAATAGACGTTTTTATTCACCAATCAGCCAAAGTTTTTTCAGTTTTTAAATTTATCACAATTTCAATACAAGTGTACTATAATTATTCATTATTTTCTTTCGGTTTCTCATAAAAGTCCGCAAGAACAGACATATTATCATTTAAGGAAACGTTAGTAATCCCAAAGATGTTCGGTAGATTTATTGTAGTATCGTTCGTCGATATAAAAAATGTTTGTTCATATTTATTATTACCCATTTCAATTTTAACATCAAGAGGGAATTGGTAATCTTCATAGCCCGTCTGTACCTGAGCAATATTAAGCAGTAAATTCTTTCCATTCTGATAGTAATCATATTCAATCTCTATAATACCCTTGCCAACAGTAACCCATTGCTCAAAAAACTTACTTAAATTTTTACCCGACGAGTTTTCCATTATTTTAATAAAATCAAATGTAGATGCATTTTTATACTTGAATTCATTATAATAGTTCCTTAGTCCATCAAAGAAATCTTTATCCCCCAATTTATTTCTGAGCATATGAAGAACCCAGGCACCTTTATCATAAATCAAGTGGTGGAAAAGATTAACGCCAGGGTTGTAAAGCTTTGACTCGTCAAAAAACCTTATTTTGTCTTTCATGAAACGTTTAAGATAAGCGGCGCCATTTTTATTTTCCTGATACAGACCCTCGCAATAAGTGGCAAATCCCTCATTTAGCCAAACATCACGCCAGGAATCCGGTCCTACTGCATTGCCCCACCAATGATGAGCAAGTTCGTGAACAAGCAATAGCTCGTATTGCTTCTTTCCTGTAATGAAATTTGTACCCAATCCTGTTATAGTTTGATTTTCTATGGCGCCACTGGTCCATAATATTTCTGCAATACCGTATTTTTCATTGACGAATGGATAAGGACCAAAAGTATTCGAAAAGAATTCCAGGTACTTTTTATGATCCTCAAAGTCAATAGCTGCCGGCTTAACCTGATCCGGGAAAACATAGTATTGCAAATCAAGAGAATTTCCATGCCAATTATATTCATCATTTATCAACTTATATTTTGCCGAATAAATTGCAACTAAATACGAGGAAGTGGGGTAATTGGTTCGCCAATGATAAAATCGTTTACTGCCCTCATCCCGTGTATCAATTAAGCTGCCGTTTGAAACTGAGACAAAGGAGGAATCATTGATAATCGTGATATCATAAGTCGCCTTGTCATTTGGCAAATCATTACAAGGGTACCATGTAGAGGCGAAGATCGGTTCATTAATTGTATAAACTACAGGTTCGTTCTTATACTCCTTAAAGTTAAAGGAGCCGAAATAGAGACTTCTGGGACTTCCCTCATATTCAATAGCAATTTCAAATTTCTCTGATTCCATTTCCTCCAATTCAATCGACAAAGTAGTTTTAGAGTGAGAATAATCTGCATTGATCCCGTTAATACTAATTTTGGAAATATTCATGTTATCATAAAAGTTAAGGTCAATTCTGTCTGGTTTTGGCTCAGTTACAATCCCCGATATTACAATATTCCCCTTAATTACTTTATCCGAGGGGAACAATTCAATTTCCATAGAATAGTGTTGTACATCAATTTTTGTCTGGTTATTAGTATAGTAATCGGCCGGGATATTTTTCTCAGGAATAACTTCGTAGTTGTTTTTACGCAATTCCCTGTTAATTTTTTGGTTAAGAACTTCAACCGGTTTTACAAAAATGATTACGGCTACAATAGATAGCATAAGGACAGTTATGCCAATTAGTAAAATATAATTTCTCTTGACTTTCATAATGTCTTTAATTATTTAATGAAGGAATCTGTTTCTCAATAAAGTTAACAATTTCTTTAATTGCCCTTCAATGTATCATTTTATATTTTTAGAAAAAAATCGAGGTTTATATGTCATTTACAGGATCTTCCACTCTTAGAGATACTATAACCATGGTTTTAGCTGGAGGACAAGGTGAAAGACTAAACCCTCTTACTAACTCCCGGACAAAACCATCAGTACCCTTCGGGGGTAAATACAGGATAATTGATTTCACTTTATCAAATTGCCTCAATTCTGGCTTAAGACGTATTAACATCCTGACACAGTACAAATCTGATTCATTGAATCGGCATATTTATGAGGCGTGGAATATATTCAATCCTGAGCTAGGTGAATATATTTATTCTATCCCACCTCAGCAAAAAATAAGTAATAATTGGTATACCGGCACGGCAAACGCAATATTTCAAAACCTAAACCTAATGAAAGATACTCAGTATAGCTGGGTATTAATCTTGTCAGGTGATCACATTTATAAAATGGATTACCTAAAAATGCTTCAGTACCATATTGAAAAAAAAGCGGATCTTTCGATATCAAGCATCTATGTGCCTAAAGATCAAGGTTCCAGATTTGGTATTCTTGAAATCGATGAAGACTACCGGGTAACGAAATTTATTGAGAAGCCAAAAGATCCGCCGGAAATCCCAGACAAACCAGGCTTTTGCTTTGTTAACATGGGTATTTATATTTTTAATGTATCAGTCCTTCGTGAAGTATTACAGGAAATGGAGAAAAAGGGATTAGACAACACTGACTTTGGTAAAAACGTTATTCCTTATATGGTAAAAGAAAAAAATAAAATTCAGGCTTTCCGGTTTGAAGATGAAAACAAAAAACAAGAACCTTACTGGGTGGATGTGGGAACACTTGATAGCTATTATGCTGCCAGCATGGATCTAATAAAAGTAAACCCCGATTTTAATCTTTATGATAACAGATGGCCAATGAGATCAAAGTTATATCAATTGCCTCCTGTAAAAACACTTTCCCACGAGGGCGAACGCGTTGGTCGTGCCTTCAATTCATTAGTTAGTGAGGGTTGTATTATTTCAGGTGGATTAGTTGAGAGATCTATACTGGGGCCAAATGTTAAAGTTAATAGTTATTCGTACGTTACTGACTCTATTATTATGGATAATTGTAACATAGGCAGACATGCGCGTGTAAGGAGAGCTATAATAGATAAAGACGTAAAAGTTCCGGAAGGCGCAGAAATCGGATTTGATTCAGAAAACGACAAAAAGAAATTTACCGTAACTGAGACGGGAATCGTCGTAATTCCTAAGAATTACCAGTTTTGATGGATAACCTTTTTTATTTAAAAAAAAGGACTGAACCTTTTCAGTCCTTTTTTTAGTTTAAATACACAATTTTTCCTGAGAAAGGTTTATGGAAAATACCGAGCTAAAAGAGAAAATTAAATCAATTCCTTCCGTACCAGGTATATATCAATTTATTGATAAGAATGGAAAAGTAATCTATGTGGGTAAAGCAAAGATTCTGCGCAATAGAGTCAGAAGCTACTTCCAGACTAACATAACTAACCCCAAAACATTGGCCCTGGTTAAAAAGATATGTGACTTTCAGATAATAATGACTGATACCGAAATTGAGGCTCTGGTTCTTGAAAGCAATTTAATAAAAGATCTTAAACCACGGTATAACATTAACCTGAAAGATGATAAGTCATTCCCATACATAAGAGTAACAAATGAACCGTTTCCACAAATATTCCCAACCAGGGATCTTGTAAAAGACGGCTCAAAATATTTTGGACCTTACACGGATGTTAAGTCAATGAAATCTTCACTTAGAATGACAACCCGGTTGTTTAAGATAAGGAGCTGTAAGTATCATATTGATGAAAAATCCATTGCGGAAAAAAAAGTAAAGGTTTGTCTTGATTATCATATTAAAAAATGTGACGGGCCCTGTGAAGGTTTTATAACAACTGATGAATACGGCAATATGGTTCAGCAAGTAATAAAGGTTCTTCGTGGAAAAACCGGAGAACTAATTGAAGAAATGGAAGTGGAAATGAATAGCGCTTCATCAGAATACAAATTTGAAAAAGCCGCTGAAATCAGGGATAAAATTGAACAGTTAAAGGTTTACAGCTCAAAGCAAAAGGTAGTATCGACAGATTTCGTAGACCGCGATATAATTAGTGCTGCTACCGAAGAGAAAAATGTTGCCGCTTCTATTCTGAATATAAGAGGCGGGAAGTTAGTTGGGAAGAAATCATTCCATTTTTCCACTGAACCTGGCGAAGAGCTGGATGCCATTTATTCAGCAGTAATTAAAACCTACTATAATGAATATGTAGAAGTACCTAAAGAAGTTGTGTTGGAAATTCTTCCTGCGGACGTGGAAACGCTTACGGAATGGTTAAATACAAAATCAGACGGCAAGTGCAAAATTGTTGTTCCACAGCGCGAAAGTCATCTTAAGTCTTTAACTAAGATGTGCAAGCAAAACGCTATTTTTCAACTAAAAGAAATCCAGATCCAAAAGATGAAAAAGGAAGGCAATCTCCCCTACGTTCTCTCTGCCCTTCAACGGGATCTCAGACTAAAAAACTTGCCAAGAAAGATTGAATGTTTCGATATATCGAACCTGCAGGGAACAGATACAGTTGCAAGTATGGTTGTTTTTGTTGACGGAAAACCGAAAAAGAGTCTCTACAGAAAATTCATCATAAAGAGTGTTGAGGGTCCTGATGATTTTGCAAGTATGCGTGAAGTAGTAGAACGCCGGTATAAGCGGCTACTAGACGAGAATGAAAAAGTTGCTGAACTGATTATGGTTGATGGTGGCAAAGGTCAGTTATCAAGCGCCGTGGAAATTTTGGATAATCTTGGAGTTAAAGGCCATGAAATAATTGGATTAGCAAAACGACTTGAAGAAGTTTTCTTCCCCGGTGATTCTGAGGCGCAAACAATTCCTAAGACTTCTTCCAGCCTAAAGCTGCTTCAACATGTACGCGATGAAGCACACAGATTCGCAATTACCTTCCATAGGAAGCGGAGAGACGAAAGAACCCTGACAAGTGAACTGACTGAAATAAAAGGGATTGGGACAAAACTGGCCGAAAAACTATTGACTGAATTTGACAGTCTTAATAAAATTAAAAACTCCAGTATAGAAGAATTAACCAGGGTAACCGGCCAGGCAAAAGCAAAATTAATTTACAATCATTTCAACAACTAATCTTCCACCTGAAAAATGCTTTCTGGCACCTTCTTCCCAAAAAACATTAAAAAGGCAATCAACGATGCAAAGATAAGCAGGTTTGATATTATTGGATTAAAACCAAATCCTGCTGGCAAATAGCCAAAGATAATGCAGGCAACCCCAACAACAATTGCATATGGCAGCTGAGTCTGAACATGGTCAATATGATTACACCTGGAAGCCATAGAGCTTAATATGGTAGTATCAGAAATAGGAGAACAATGATCACCGAAAACTGACCCGGCAAGAACTGAACTAACAACTGCATAGAGAAGTGTGTTAGTTTCTTCATAAGATAGTCCTGAAGCGGCACACAACTTAAAAGTTAAGGGTATCACAATAGGGATTACAATTGCCATGGTTCCCCAACTTGTACCAGTAGAAAAACAAATAACTGAACAGACAATAAATACCAATATTGGCAGAAACATCGGTTCAACAGCACCACTTAGAATGCTTATCAGATAATCTGCCGTTCTCAGTTCAGTAGTAACAGAACTTATAGACCAGGCGAATACAAGAATGATTACAGCTATCATCATCGAGCGTAATCCATCCTGCCATGCATCCATTGCCTTCTGTAAAGTAAGAATTTTTTGGGTTACAGTCATCACAACCGCAACGACACATGCCAGGAATGATGACCAGAGTAATGCCGCATAAGAATCGCCATTACTTATGATATCCTGAACTGAGTAATCAACGATCCCTTGAGATTGAAGTGATTGCATACCGGTAAAGATTAGTCCACCAATAGTACCAAATAAAATGACAAATATTGGTAGAGCCCCATTGTACCATTTGGGGTTATCCTGAGAAAATAAATCTTTTTCTCCTTCAATTTCTTTCATGTTAGTGTCTTTAGCAGTCACCTCGCCCGTTGTTCTGGCTCTATACTCGGCTTTATACATCGGGCCAAAATCACGACCTGTAACCGATGTTAAGAACACAAAGAAAAGCGCGGCAATTGTGTAGAAGCCGTAAGGAATTGAATGAAGAAAAATTTCATAGGCATTTTGTGTGGAGCCAACTGCTTTCAAACCATCATTAATCAGTCCGACCTGATAACCGATCCATGTACTTATTATAATAAGGCTAGCCACCGGCGCTGCTGTTGAGTCGACAATATAGGATAGTTTTTCACGGGAAATTTTTACACGATCGGTGATGGGTCTCATCAAATTGCCTATGATCAGAGAGTTGGCATAATCATCAAAGAAAATTAATATACCCAGAAGCCAACTGGAAATGAGAGTACTTTTTACAGTCCTGGCAAATTTAGTAATTATTCGTGCTAATCCGGCTGTTCCGCCATTTTTTGAAATGACACCAACAACGCCGCCAATAAGCAGCGTGAATAAGGTAATATAAACATGATCTTTATCTAATAGCCCATTTAGAACAATTGTATCAGCAAATCTTAATAATGCCGTAAAGGGGTCAAAGTCATACAAAAAGATTGCGCCAAGGTAAGAACCTGCAGCAAGAGCGACAACAACCTGTCTGATTATCAATGCAAGAATTATTGCCAGTAGCGGAGGAAGAAGACTTGTCCAACCCGGCAGAATTCTTATACTCGAACTAATATCATTATTCTCAAATCTCAGAGTATACTTTCCCGACTCCTCAATATTTATTTTCCCTTCGGCAATCCCCTTATCTACTTCAATAACCCGCCTTATAATTTGATCATCTTTTTCAATAAGTATATTTATACTAGATATTGAATCAGCCAGCCCGGTTACTTTCAAGTTAAAATCTAAACCAGCAAGTGATATACTTGCATGTTCAAAGGATTGTGAAAATAATATTATTGAAAGCGAAAAGAAGGCGAGAAATGCAAGTTTGATTTTTTTCAATGTAAGTGCGCTTTATTGGTTGAGATTAAGTCCGATTGGCGCTCAATATAAAACTATTTGTCAAAAATATAAAGACAAAAATCCGCAACAAATTGCACAACAAAAATAAAAATGCCAAGACATCCGGCTACACAAATTAAATACTAACCGCTGCTTCCTTCCAGACCTGACGGAGTTGGGTACTAACCTGTTAGCCAGAGCTTGGCAAACTTTAAATTTCGGATTGGAAATATAGAGAATTGTTGAATAAGATTACAACACAGTCTGTAATTCTTTAGTAGAAATTATTCCTCTAATTGCATCAATTATTTTACTTTCATTAATACCGCCTTCACCTTCAAACCGACACAGGTGTGGATCGCCTGGACAAACAGTTCCACAATATTTTTCATCAGGCATCAGATAATTTGCATCATTACCTATGGGACTCCATAAAGTTGGATGGCAGGCTGGCAATGGACAGAAAAGTGTTAATGTTGGTATTCTTAAAGCTGCAGCAACATGAGCAGGCCCCGTGCTCGAAGAAACTAACAAATCAAATGTCCCTATAAGAATGAACAAATCACGCAGATTATCTGTAAGGTGGGTCACACCCTCGATATCAGCAATTTCCTTTATTACTTCATTTCCGGTAACAATAACCTTAATGTCAGGATCATCCTTCAGTTCTTCAATTACTTTCCGATAAGTTAATGCTGATACATTAGGAGAAGAACCACCAAAAGTTGTATGAATTCCAACCACATACTTTTTGTCTTTTTTAAACTCATCTTTCAACTCCAGCAACTTCTGCTTTTCTTCATTATTAAGATGCAGCTCCGAGGCAATATTATAAGTATTAATCCCAATCTTTCTGGCCAGATCCATACAATAGTCAGATTCGTGCCTTAGGGGGATGTACTTATTTCTCGAAACACTTTTAGCAAAAGAAAGAGTCTGATATAATTTATGACCAACTCCAACTCTGTTAGAAATCCCCGCCCAGAACATCATCCAATTTAATCGTTCAGTAGGCAGTAGCATCAATCCATCCGTAAACTGCAACTTCCTTAACTCTTCAACTCTTTTCCAAAAAGTTTCTTTACGCGTTTCTTCGGTAAAGTCATCACAAAGAATTAAGTCGATATGTGGATTGTTTTCGAAAACAGCTTTGGTGTATTTTCGTACAAGTACGGCAATAAATGCATCAGGATACTTTTTTTTAATCTCACGCGGAAGTGGGGTTGATAAAACAACATCGCCCAAACGATCAGGTCTCACTATCAATATTCGTTTTTGTCTATCCAATTTGGTTAAGGCGCTCCAAAAGTTTCGTAAATTCCTTTTGCCAGTTCAGTTCCTCTGCAGCGACAACACAATTCTCCTTAAAAGCCTTTATCGAATCCGAAGTTTCTGTTAAGCGGAGAATAGTTTCTTTTAACTCATTGACATTATCAAAATCGACAACAGCGCCAACCTTATAATCCATCACTATCTTTTTCATCTGCGGCAAATCCGATACTATCACAGGAACGGATGCCATTATATATTCAAACAACTTATTAGGAAGAGCGTAATAGTAACTGATACTAATGTTTTCAATAAGAGAAAACCCTATGTCCGCGCCCGCTGTATAGTTTATTAATTCTGCTTGATCAATTGCACCTAAAAAGAATACTCTGTCACTTACTCCCAGTTCAAAAGCCAGCTCAACAAACTGATCTTTGTGCTCCCCTGTTCCACATAATACGAAGATGTAGTCACCTAATTCCGGAAGCAGTTTAATTACCTGATCAATCCCTCGTCCTTCAAAAAGCACTCCCTGATAAAAAAGAACCTTGTACTTCTTATCTAGATTAAACAGTCTGTTATAATTTATAATATTAATAGGAAGTTTTTTCAACGGTAAATTTCTTATCGTAAGCACGTTTTCAAGAGTATACTTTTCTTTAATAAAATCAGTATCCATTTCACCTGTGGTTAAGACAAGATCAACTTTTCGGATATACATCTTTTCTAAAGTGGATATAACCTTTTGGACAAATGATTTATTCCGTAATCCGGCTAACTGAGTATATAATTCGCGGCTATTGTAGATTACCTTTGCTTTTTTAATTTTTGCGATAATAGTAACGAAAGGAAGAGTATAAACATCTTCAGCAAAATAATAATCTGCATTGGTTTTTAATAAATGAAGTATAAGAAGTGTTTTGAATTTGGCATAATAAAATAAGGAGGATTTGGATTTATCCAGTTTATAAATAGTCCGCCTCCCCCTCTGGGCATTAACTTCCTGATCACGCCATTCAAAACCAATTACATCTGTCTTTATACCGATCGACTCGAAAGAGCCAGCCAGATTATTGACCCGCGTATCAAAATTAGGGTTACCCAAAAAACAGATACAAGCAGTTTTATTAACCATAGCTCAATTTATAATGTTATATGAAAAGTATTACGCATAATAGTCTTTGCATCAAACTTTTCCTTGAACTCGATCAATCCCATGCTTGGTGTCATTGGGTTTTCAGCCTTCGTATCCTGAGAAACACCAATATCTACATACTGATAACCAGCCTCGGTGGAATCCTTAACAACCTCGTACATAATCCGTGGTATTGGTTTGTATTCAGCATAATCATAATAAAGCATATTATAAAAACACAAGGCAACTGTTTCATTAGGATAAAACATACAAGATCCACCAATTGGTTTATCTTTGTAGTAAATCATGAACAACTTAATTTTATCCGGCATCAACTCTTTTATTTTTAAAAGGTCTTCCAGAGTATGTGTAGGCTTAACATCGTGACGAGCTTTATTTTCAATAAGTATTGGATAGAACTCATCGTACCGTTCATTTATTTCAACTCTTATGTCGGGATTACTAATTGACGCACGGATATTTCTTCTGATGGCAGGACTGAATCTTGATATAATGTCACGATCCGGGAAAAGTTTTATAGCGCTGGATATATAATGTAGTGAAAACTTAAACCCCTGCCATAACATTGCAAAGTCCAGATTCTGATTTTGATATTTCTCATATACCATTGGAGCTGCAGTAAGCATAATTTCTTTTAGTCCAATGCTTTTACAATAATCCTTTAACATGGAGACCAACTCCATCGCTTCAGCAAACTTTATATCACTTGTTACGATCGAGCCATAACTTGCTCCAACTGGTGACTCAAAAACATCTCCCTTAATTGTACCTGGAACAACTGCCCTTATTTCACCCTTGTGAACATACATAAGATGGTCAAATTTAAATCTACCCGGTGCATGATAGTCAAAAAATTTCTGCAAGTGAAACATTGTCCCGTTATTTGACCCTAATACAAAATCATCCCATTTTTCTTTCCACTCTTCAGTATATCGTATTATTTCCATAGTAGAATTACTCTATCCTAATTTATTAAGTATGTTAATTTACTAATTCTTTTGATAAATAATAAATTTGCCAAATTCATGAGTTTTTGAGTAACCGGATTCATCCAAAACGGTAAACTCCGGATAAACATACCCCTGAAGCAATAGTTCGTCAATCTCTTTTCTGTTGTATATAACAAAAGCTGACCTCGGAATATCGTATAGATTGTAGTATTTACCCATAATAATTTTGGTATCAGATATTTTCCCCTCACCCCTTATTACATCCAACCCGTATTTGGTATGATGGTCAGTATAAATAGTGGCATCATCATTAAGTTTAACAAAGTTCTTCAGGGAGTTAAGTGACTCCATATTAAAAAACTTTTGATACTCATAAGACATGATAATACTGCCAACCAAATACACAGAAAGCATTATAACCTGATATTTTAAACGAAACCTGGAGAGATATTGGGCTGCCAATAACATTATCGGCATAACTCCAATAAAAATATACCAGCTTCTTTTCAGGTCAAATGGTTTATAGTCGGTAAAGGATGTTGAAAGAGAGAGCAATAATATCATTATTCCAACACCCCAATAAGTGAGAAGTTTTTCTCTCTTTTCCTTAATAAGCAGTATTGCCTGAACAAGGGCTAAAATTGGTAGCCCAAGATAGTACCTTCTTGCAAAAAGATATTTTGGATTAAGAACAAAAACCTGCTTTGCAATTGCCTTTAAGTAAGATCCAGTGCCTGCATCCACTCCGAGAACAGTATAGGGGAAAAAGTCATAATAACAATAACGATAGTTTTCAGCGAGCATATAGATTCGATACTCTAACTTACCTGCCGAGAAATAATAGAAAAGCCCCTCGATTACAATAAAGGAAACAACGATAAGGAGAGAGATAATAATAGTTCTGTTTGATGATCTATTCTTAATAAAAAGATAGATTTGCAAACCCACGAGAAGAACAATAACAAAAAGAAGACTTTCTTTGATTAACAAGGAGAGACTAAAAAACAGTCCGGATAACATGGACCATTTATTATCACTCTCTTTGTGAGCTTTTAAAAGAGAATACAAACCAAGGTTTATAAAAAAAGCGCATTGTAAGTCAGTGAAATTAATTGTTGCAAAAATTATATCGGGAGGAAAAAATGCGTAGAGAAATGCTGCTAATAAACCAATCTTCTTTTCTTCGAATAAAACCAAAGCAAATTTATATACCAGCACAATGCTGGAAACTGACAAGACGAAGGGGAATAAGACAGAAGATGTTTCATTAATTCCAAAGAGGAAAAAAGAGAAAGCCGTGAATACAATTTCCATCTTCCTTAGTAAAAATATGGGGTAGCCCAAATAATTTTCTGCAAAATTCCCCTGCAGTAAAGAAATGGCTAATTGATTATAGTAGGAATCGTCTGAAAAGACTATCCCATTATAGAAAAATATTCTGGTTAGAAATGCGATAAAAAGGATTAGGATGAGGATGTATAGATCTTGGTTTTTGCTAAAATTAAATGTCTTTAATTTTTCTTTCAAGGTTCTATAGTTTCCCTAAAAACAAATCTCTTAAAAAGAATAAGTAATTGTTATAAAGTTGGAGTTACCCAATCCATATTCAACAGGAATAAAAGTATAATCAAAACCGAAGCTGCCCCATTTTAACCCGATACCATAGGATAAATCTTTAGATTCAAATCCTGAGACATAACCAACACGTAACGCGATTATCCTGTCATAAGAGAACTCGCCGCCAACCTGAACATGGCTGGTTTCCGCCTCTAAAAATCTCTTGTAACCGGCGGCTATTGTTGATTCGATCTTTGACCCATTGCCAAGCAAAATATAAGATGCACCTACATTAAAACTTGATGGCAATGTTGTCTCTTCACTACGCAGTTGATTCATCGAGCCAACGTTGTTTATCGAAGCACCTAAATCAAGATCCGACATCAGCCCTTTATAATAAATTCCGAAATCCGCACCCAGACCAGTTGCCTCGTCCGAAAAAAGATTCTCGTACAAATATTTTATCGTAACACCCGCGCTGAAATCATCAGTAATTTCAAGTGCTGTGGATAAGCTTCCGTAAAAATAATTTGCGTCAAATGTTGCTTCAACTTCTCCCGGCTTTGTTCTAACTTCAATATCAGAAACCGAAGTTGTGTTAAGTCCAATAGCAAATGGTAAACCGAAGGCTGTGAACGTAACACCTATCATTTCACTGCTTACATCTTCCATCAGATTTGTATGAGTAAACGAGACGTCATAACTATCTTTTGTAAGCAAGGCAGGGTTATAGAAACCGGCAGTTGAGTTATCAGCTGTTACCACGCCTAAATCGCCCATGGCTATGTTTCTTGCACCGAAACCAATTTTCAAAAATGTCATACCTGACTTTTCCGCATTCTGACCGAAGGTAATGGAGGTAAGCAGAAGTACTATATAAACAAAATTCTTTTTCATAAAATCCTAAAATATAAAGTTTACACCAACAATATGTTGATCCTGCGGTGCGTATGGGTCAACAATAAATGCATAATCCACGGAGAACTTGATCGATCCGCGTTGAAAAACATATGAAAATCCTGCTGAAGGTCGGGCAGGAAATTCCGTATTGCTGATATTCATTTTATCAACACCGCCACGAATAAACAACTCCTGAAATATATTGTATTCAACTCCAACTCTCAAGAAATTGGTTTCAGCATTACTGCTTTCCAATTCAATCGCGGCTTTAATTTTTGATTCTTTTGACCAGTAAGATAAACCAACTTTTTTAAGAAGCGAGAATCTTTCCTGACTATTTCGACCACCGGAACCCCACAAGTCTGTTGTATCCCACTTATACTTGCTGTTAATGTCCGAAATCATGGCAGAAACTGTAAAATTCTCATCAATCATATAGAGAGCTCCAACATCAAAACCAAGACTGGTTGATGATATTTCTTCGTATAGCGAGTAATAATAAAATTTGAAATTGACACCAACAGCAAATTTCTTTGAAAACCGGTTTGACAATCCAAAAAAGAATTGATTTTCAGAAGTTGAAATATCTCCTGTTTTCTCCCCACTTGAGTTTCTTTCTTCGATATTAGATACACCCGAATTAATTATTCCAATACTTATCCCGGCTGTTCGCTGAAATTCCAAATTATCACGTGATCCGAACTGAAATTTCTTTGTAAAGTTCAGGAAATTTAATGACCTATCTAACGAAAGTACAGAATAGGAAGTCTGGAATGAATTCCCCTCCTGAAAGGCACTCAATGCCGGATTATAGTATGAAGATATATTCCCATCAGTTATGGCAGACATCGCATTTGCCATACCCATACCACGGGCGCCAAAACCCATTCTGCTAAAAGCACCGGGCATACTGCTAATTTTACTCGTTTCAGTTTGTGCGAATAAACTTGTAGAAATAATTACCACGTAAAGAATTGCAATTTTTTTCAAAAAATACCTCTGTTTACTTTACGACTAAAATTTTACCAAATATTGGCTCATCAGAACCTTTGTCAATTCTGTAGAAATAAACACCGTTGGCTACATAGCTTCCGCTTTCATCTCGTCCATCCCATCTTTGAATAATTTCACTGCTGGCAAAACGTGGCGCATTTTGAATTAAAGTTCTTGTAAGATTCATACCAAAATCAAAAACCCTTATTGTAACATCCATATCAGTTGTAAGTGAATATTTTATACTAACATTTCTCTGGAGTGGAGAAAACGGATTAGGGAATGCAAATGTTTCTGTTCCCTGCTCGGTACTCTCTCCAGTTGTAAAATATATTCTCCAATCACCATCCCAAGGAATATTGCCTTCCTGCATACGTACAAGTCCTTCATTAGAACCAATATAAATATCCGCCCCGAAAGCATTTTCCTTTAACTCAATTGAAAACATTGATTCAGTTTTCAGCTCGATTCTTGTTACATAATCATAAATTGTTGGAGCCTTTGTCCAGGTATAACCACCATCGCTGGATCTGAATAGACCATCGTCTCTGTTAACTGAGATTATTTCCCGGCTTGATTCAGTAGGTGAAGTATATACATGCCGTAAAGCAATGTCCTCAGTTTTAGTGCCTTGGAAGAAGGTAGTCCAATTTGCACCGCTGTCATTAGAGGTGCTAATCGCGTTAAATTCTGTATCACCCTCAGCTTTCCAGGTACAGGCCCAAATCGACCCGTCAGTTTCGTCGTAAGACATTGACCAAACATGATTGGCAGAGATGGGGTTATTCTGGTTAGTATGATTGAATTTAGTCCATGATGAGCCGCCATCTGTCGTTCTGTTAATGCCGCCGGCAGTGCCTACATAAATATTATTATCATCGATTACCAATATTGAAAATGGTATATGATTGAGGTTCCCCTCTGAAACAAAACTTCCTTCAACTCCTGAAAGTTGAAAAGTATAAGAAGAATCAGGATGAATGTAATCCAGATAATCCGGAGGAAGAACAACACGCTCCCAGGTTTGTCCATTGTCAAAGCTTCTTCTCAATCCACCTGCCCGTGCCGCTATCCAGATTGCGTTTGATGTAGTTTCGATATCGAGAATAAAATTTTGTCCGGTAACCGTTGTGGGTAAAGCCCTTAAAGTGCTTACGCCATAAACAATGGTACTATCGGCCATTGTATCAACAGGCTGGTCAATGCTCGTCCAGGTATTGCCAAGATCGGACGTTATTCTTATTCCATCTCCAAAGGGTTCTTCACTGCCGCCAAGTATTTCTTCGCTATGCCATACACCTACGTAAAGAACACCATTCTTGTAAGTCAACCTTGAGCCATAAACTCCTTCAAACTCCGGTATGTCTCCAAAATTATTCCAGCTTTCGCCATCATCGGTTGAAATACTTACTCCATTTCCGGTTGCAAGAAAAATTGTATCGCCAACTATTACAATGTCATCAATCACATTGCTATTTGGGCTTGCATCCTGAGTCTTAAAAACTCTTGAGGCAGAAAGGGAATAATCCATTGGTACTGACTGTGAATAGAGCGCAGTACTTAAGAGAAACATAATTAAAATTATTTTCTTCATTTAGTTCACTTCAATATTTTGAGTAATCACATTGCTAATTAAACCAAATTTATCAATAGCCTTAAACTCGAATCGCCATGTACCCGTGGCAGATGAAGATCCGAAAATACTTCTATAGGAATAAGTCCCATCATTTTCCAATTCATCGCCATAAAGCGCCGTATCACCGTCATCAACCATGTTAAAATAATCAAGTCCGGCATTTGTTATAACAACAGAACCATCAGGACGATAGAGTTTGAAAATGACTTGTTGAATATCAGAAAGTCCATTTTGATCAGAAACATCAACAGAGAAAATAAATCCAACACCTCTCGAGATTGAAGAGACAAGCACGAGATTGCTTATCACTGGTTCATATTTAGTCTGCCCGTTGTCATAATTTAGGAGAGAAGTTGCCATGTGTTTGGTAGATTCATCCAATTCTTCCAGAAAAATTTCAAGCGAGTAAATATCACTAGGCAAAGAATACGGGAAAATAATTTCACCGCTAAAAGTATTGTTGTTCTGCGATAAGACACTTGGTATATCGAAAACATCTGCATTCTGAGATTTCAATTTAACGAATACACTTTTTATGTTAGCGGTTGTCTTGAATTCGATAGAGACTGCCATCGTAGAATCACTTTCACTTCTTACGAAGGAATTAGGTGCCGCTAAATTAATGACAGTGTTATCATTCCATCCGGGATTAACAACTCCGTCCGGAATTTCTGCACAGGCACTTACCATAAATAAAATTACGGCACCAAATAAAATCATTTTTTTTAATTCGGAATGAATCATTTTCTCTCTTAATAAATTTTTGTGAATGTTGACTACCTGTAAGATATACAGCAAATGTACTGAGAGGGCATAAAAAAAGGAATATGTCCATAGAGATTGTTCATTTGCGATACCTAAATTACTCGTAATAACTACAAAAAAAGAATAGTAAGAATGGTAGCAAAAATCTCTATAAATATTTCCCTTAGATTGTTGATATGAAAGTTAAGCAACTATACAAGAAAAAGTCAAGCTATAAATTTTAGGCAATAATGATTTAACCCAAGAAAGATATTATGAATGGTGAAGGTGAAAATGAAAGCAATAATATCAGCAAACTGAAATATCCAATCAACATTCTTCCTGTACCAAGCTTTTCAAAATGGATTACCGGCGGATGCTTTATCTTGATAACAAAGAATAAAACCACCGACCAAAAAAGCCAGCCAGTCCAACCGATTCCAATACCCAATTCGAGATAAGTATCAACAATGCCCATCACTCCGAGTAGAATAAGAACTACCATTGAAATTGATGCAACCATCTCATGTTTCTTACTTCCCAGCATGCTGTAGACTACATGTCCACCATCCAGCTGACCGACCGGCACCATGTTCATAGCGGTTACGAACAACCCGAACCAACCCACGCATAAATATGGATAATGGTAGATTTCCGACATGGGAGGAATGAATTGTCCTGGATCCGTAAATACCTCTCTCATAAACATAAAAAAGAGGGTATCGCCGAACTCAAGACCCAAGCCGCCTTTACCATAATCTGCCGAAAAATAGTCCGGATGAATATTAAGGATGTAATTAACATCAGGTAAATTTGAAAACCCGTAAATCAAAACTATAATGCATGCCACAAAACCTGCTATTGGTCCTGCAACCCCAATATCAAACATCGCTTTATTATTTGGTATTGGAGTTCTAGTTCTGATAACAGCACCCATGGTTCCAAAATGAAAAAAACCAAGTACGGGCGGAAAGGGAATAAAATAAGGGAGAGAAGCTTCAACGCCGTGGTAGCGGGAAGCAAAATAATGACCAAACTCGTGGCAACCCAGGATGAATAAAATTGAAAGAGAATATGGCAATCCCATCCAAAGCATTTCAATTGTATAAGGACCAACAGTGCCTGTTGTCCACTCAGTTCCGGCAATTAAGGTCGTAATGAATGTAACCACAACTAAAAGAATATTTACAAGAAATAAATATTTTGAAACCTTTTTGGCTGGCTTAACAAAGTTTGAATATGTCGGTTTTGAAAAATAATCGGGCATCGTTTATAAATCCAGATTTATACCAAAGGCGCTATAGCTTTTTTTCTCATCATAGTATTCACCATGAATGCTATAACCACTAAAATAATTGTAATAAATACTAAAACCTTTTCCCTGTGGTTTGCCGAACTTAACACCAACAGACAAAGAGTGGTTCGCTTTATACTCATCAAGATTTGTTATTCTTAAATCATATCCGGCAAAAGGTGACATTAAACCCTCAAAAACACCTTCACTCATATACTCAATGCCGGTTTCATAGTAATCTTTCCCAAGAGTCTCAGGATCAACATGAAAAATGTATGCTAGTCCGGCATAGAATCTGAATTCACCTGTTCTGTAGTAAGGAATTAATTCAATGAATTCCCTGCTATATACTTGTGGTCCTCGTCCGCCTCGCCAACTGGCGCTTGTTCCGTCATAATGTCCATCAACAAAGTGAGCGCTTATATGGCTGAGCCTCAATCTTGCACCAAGTTCATAATCGCCAAAATCTTTTTTGTAAGTTGCATTAAGCCCAAAGAGATAATCTACTGCATCTACAGGGAAATGAAAGTCAGTTTCTCCGCGAAGTAAAGTATAGGTAAATAAATCGGCTCCAATCCCAAATATTGCCCCATCTTCTATAACCAGTCTAAAGAGATCAACCGAGTTTCCAATATCGAGGCGAAGTTCATTCCCCCCTGTTTGAAAGAGGAAACCCAATTTTGGTTCAAAAGTATTTGCAACTAATGGCTGAAAATTCAGGTCATCAGGGAAGTAAGTTATTTTATCTTGTGCCTCAATAAATGCAGCACAGAAGACAACAAGCAATAAAATCTTTTTCATTATTATCTCTGTAATTATATTCAGGAATTATACGTTCTTTCTTTCCATTCAATTCTTTTACTAAAAAACACCAGTATTGGCAGGAACACAACATATAGATTAAAGTAAACAACAAATGCCAAAAAATTTACCAGGTTGAACTTGATTTTCAATTCACTGTAAACGGGTAAAAGGAAGAATAAGTCACAAGTGATTTTAAAGAGTGCCAAATATAATGATACACCGCTATAAAATAAAGGAGTTAGTATGAGGCTTAAACTGGCAAGAAAAGCCAGTCCAACAACCAGATAACCGCTAAGTCCACTCTTCAAGCCGCCTACACCCCATCTCTTCTTCTGCCAGTACAATTCCTTTATATTTTTACAAGGTACTGAAGTAACTATAGAAGCAGAATTCATGGGATAAATAATTTTATACCCCTTAAGAGAATCTAATGCCATAAGAAGCTGGAAATCCTCAGTGACCGTATACTCGATTCTTTCGTACCCACCAACAGCATTATAACAATCTTTTCTGTAAGCCATATTATTACCTATACAGCTTAAGGTAGTACCCAGATTAATTGTACCGGAAGCAACTGTTAATAAAGCGATGAAATCAATATCCTGCATTCCATAAAATGGTCTGTGATCCAATTGTCTTGTAAATCCACCAACAAAGGCTACATTTTCAGTAAAGTATGATGCGATTGTCTTTGCCCATGTTGGTTTTACGGCGCAATCGGCGTCAGTTGTCAGTATAACGTCGCCAGTCGAAACTTCAATTGCCCGATGAATAGCATTCGCCTTTCCCTGAAGAGAACCGCGGCCTTGCTCAGGAATAATAGTCCTGAACATTGGTTTATCAGCGATAAATTTTTCAATAATTTCTCCCGTTTTATCAGAAGAACTATCATTTACAATAATAACTTCAATTTTGTCCCTATCATAGATTGATGCATTCAAAGCTTCCATGCAGCGAAGAATGTTACTCTCTTCGTTTCGCGCAGCAACAATTATGGAGATTTTTGGCAGGTCAATATCTGGTAATTTAATAAACTTTCTTTTTGCGCCAATTGAAATAATAATTAACTGAGCAAAATAAAGGGAGACGGCAATCAGCATTAAAATTTCAAACATCAGCTCTCCGGTTTCCAAAATAAAACACTAAATTTTGTGATTAAGTAATCCAATTATGAAACCAAGTTAACAAAAAGATAAATTATATAATAAATAAATTACCTATTTTGCTTGTCTCTAAAGGATCAAAACAAGTGCAAATGACTGAAAATAAACCACTTAAAAGATTTGGACAAAATTATATAGTTGATAAAAATATTGTCAATAAATTTGTAGGATTATTCGATCCAAAGCCAGATGATATGGTTCTTGAAATTGGTCCGGGCCGTGGTGCCATTACCGAGCAGCTAATGGAAAAATCGAACAATGTTTACGCTGTTGAAATCGATTCAAGGGTTATTGAAGACCTTTCGAAGAGATTTGAAAAACTAACAATAATTGAAGCTGACATACTTAAGTTGGATTTTGATATTTTCAGCAAATTCCCAACAAAAATACGAGCAATCGGGAATATCCCTTTCAATATTACCTCCCCGATTATTTTCAATTTTATTGAAAAGCGAGCCCTCATTTCTGATGCAATGTTTATTGTTCAGCATGAAGTTGCAAAAAGGATGAAAGCGGGTAGAGGTACAAAGGATTATGGAATTTTGAGTGTCATTCTGGAAGCATTTACAACAGTTAAAATTGTTGCAAAAGTGTCCCCTAATGTCTTTTATCCTAAGCCTAATGTGCAGTCTGCAATAATTCACCTGGTTTTTAACAAAGAATTTCCGGCAGACCTGGATGAAAAGGTCTTTTTGCAGGTTGTAAAATCAGCCTTTGGGAACAGAAGAAAAACCTTAAAAAATTCCCTTAAGAATAGTATATTTGGAAGTTGTGATTTTTCCGGGATAAACCAATTTCTATCCCGCCGGGCTGAAGAATTAAACCTAAATGAGTTTTTCCAACTTACTGAATATTTTATGCAAGCCTATGACTAAAGAGGAAAAATATAGCGTTAAGGATTTCATTCAGGTAGATAACGAACTGATTGAAAACATTGCTGATCTGATTGAATCGGAATCAACTGAGAGCATATTAAGTATTTTTGCTGATTTGCACTATGCAGATATTGCAGAAATCATAAACCACCTTAGATATGACGACGCTTATTTCATTTTTGGAATCCTCACCAATGAAATAGCAAGTGAAGTTCTTCCTGAAGTAGATGAAAATCTTCGGGAGAGAATTCTTAAGAACATTGACCCCGCGAAGTTGACCATTATAATAGATGAACTTGAGACAGATGATGCTACAGATATTCTTAGTGATCTTCCTGATGATGTTGCTGAACATGTTCTTGAGAATATTGACCGTGAAGATTCCGATGATGTAAAAGAGCTCTTAAAATACGAGGAGGACACAGCCGGTGGTATTATGACCAGCGACTTTGTCTTTGTTAATTCCAGAAAAACTGTTGCAAACGCCATTGATGTCGTTCGCGCGAATTCTGAAGAAATAGATCACATTTACTACATTTATGTTCTTGACGATGACGATACTTTGAAGGGTGTAATTTCTCTGAAATCACTGCTCATTCATCCTCTTGATACTCCCGTTACATCTGTAATGGAAGAAGACCTTATTTATGTTCATCCTGAAGAAGACCAGGAAGAGGTTGCCAACGTTATAGAAAAGTATGACCTAGTATCTCTTCCCGTTGTAGATGAAAACAAAAAAATGCTCGGGCGTATAACTATTGATGACGTTGTAGACGTTATCCAGGAAGAAGCTTCCGAAGATATCCAACGAATAGCAGGTCTTTCTGACGAACAGGAAACGGGTGACTCTATTTTCCGGATTTCCCGTATCAGACTCCCATGGTTAATTATCGGGTTGATTGGCGAACTTGGAAGTGCGCTTGTTCTTTCATCTTTTCAGGCATCCATTGAAAAAATTGTTATAGCCAGCTTCTTTATTCCCATTGTCATGGCTATGGGCGGAAGTTCCGGCACCCAGGCGGCAATTGTAATGGTAAGAGGTTTAAGCACTGGTGATATCTGGATGAGCAGAGTAATAAAGAATCTTTCCAAAGAATTTGGAGTTGCACTTCTTAACGGACTTGCCTGTTCCATAATTCTGCTAGGCGCGACATATTATTTATTCGAAAGTGACATTATGTTTTCCGTTATTCTATCCGTTTCACTGGTTATCATAATGACCTTCGCTACAATGATTGGCTCCACGATGCCTGTATTGCTTAAAAAAATGAATATTGATCCTGCTATTGCAACCGGTCCTTTCGTCACAACTACGAATGACATTTTCGGTTTAATTATTTACTTATCCCTAATTACAATGTATTTCACTGGCTGATGATAAAAATTAACAAGCTCATATCCGTTCTAAGTCCTATAGATTTTATTGTGGTCGTCTTTTATCTCTTCCTTACAGCTGTTAATCTTATTTTTATGGAAAGAGTAACAAACTGGCAGACGCTGATAATAATGAATGCGGGAATACTCTCCATCGTTTTTGGACTGGCATATTTTTCCGAGAAGAAAAATCACCCTATCATTACTCACTTAAGATACTGGTACTTAATCCCCTTAATTTTTATAACATTTAAAGAACTCTATTATCTTGCCTACCCAATTCATGGGGTGGATTATGACACCTACTTAATTGCCATTGACAGGTTCATTTTTGGATTTGACCCTACGGTGGCCTTATATAAAATTGCAAATCCTTATCTAACAGAATTGCTGCAAATTGTTTACGGCACTTTCTTTTTCCTTCCTGTACTGCTAGCCGCAGATTTGCTAATGAATTCCCGCTGGAAAGAATTAGAGTACCATGCTTTTATTATTGTATTCGGATTCATATTATCTTATACTGGCTATCTGTTCTTCCCTGCCGTCGGTCCAAGATTTACTTTGCATGATTTTACCTTGCTGAATGAACAACTGCCAGGTTTGTTTTTAACCAATTATCTGCGTGATATTGTTAATGCCGGCGAGTCCATTAAGTCTGGCGCAGTAGATGCCGTAAAGTATGTACAGAGAGATGTTTTTCCCAGCGGTCATACACAAATGACCATACTAGTGATGTACCTTTCATGGAAGTTCAAAACTAAAACACGCTGGTTCTTTTTGGTTACCGGATCATTACTTGTTTTTTCTACCGTTTATCTTCGCTATCATTATGTGGTTGACGTGTTGGGTGGTTTTGTTTTTGTCGTATTAACTTTGTGGCTGGGCAAACATATATTCAACTGGTGGAAAGGCGTTAGAAAAGAAGAGAAATTTGATCTCTCTTCCTATTAAATTTTCCCTGAATCGACTTTCTTAATCGTTTCTACGATTACCGTAAAATATCTGTCGAGTGCGCAATTGGAGTCTTCACGCAAATGACATTTGCCCTTAGCATCTCTGGCGTTGCAATCAGCACAGACTTCAGCTCTTAGCTTTTTAAGATGTTCATCAAGATTATCATTATTTGTTTTGTGAACTATCTCCACAATTTGAGGAAGATACATTTTAACCGCGCAATGCTCCTCTTCTGTTAAAACGCAATCGCCTTCATTATCGGCATCTATACACATCTTACAAATTTTATTTTCTACAGCTTTATAGTATTTTTCCATACATTTACTCCACTTTTAAGAAAATTTACTAAATCGAATTCTCGTACACAAAAAGTAATTTTAATATGCAGAAGAAACAACAAGTAAAAAGAATTTTTGATTCAATTTCACATAAATACGATCTACTTAACCACCTGCTGAGCGCCGGTATCGATGTTTACTGGCGGAAAAGAGCAATTAAGCTTACAAAGTTTGAAAAGGATGCGAAACTATTAGACATAGCCTGCGGGACCGGCGACTTTGCCATCTCGGCAAAAAAGGCTGGTATAAAAGAAATTGTCGGAGCCGACCTCTCTGCAAATATGTTGAACTATTTTCATAAGAAGGCAGAGTGGAGTATCGGTAATGCTGTTCAAAGTGTAGCTGAGAGTTTGCCATTCAAGTCAGATTCTTTTTCCAATATAACCGTAGCATTTGGTGTTAGAAACTTTTATGATATTCCAATGGCATTCCAGAAGTTCAGGGAAATCCTGATTAAAAATGGAAAAGTAACCATACTCGAATTTCGTCTCCCCACAAACAAGCTGGTGAGAGGTTTTTACCTCTTCTACTTTAACAGAATATTACCATTTGTAGGAAGAATAATTTCCAGCGATAAAGAAGCTTATACTTATCTGCCTGAATCTGTTGATGAATTTGACAAAAAGGTTGACCTCATAAAACTCCTTAAAGAAGCCGGCTTCAGCGAAGTGGAAAGACATTCACTTACTTTTGGGATAGTTCAAATAGTGATCGGAAAGAAGTAATTTTAAATTCTGAATTGAAAAAAGAAAAGCAGATACAGTATATCTGCTCCCCTTTTTATTAGCGATTATACGATTTACAACTCAACACTCTTTGTAGTTTTTTTCGTCTATTCGTTTCTCCGTCTAAACGTTTCCACGCACTTACTTCTCCAACTTAGCCTTCAAATTCCTAAACGCTTTTGCTCTGTGGCTCAACTTATTTTTTTCTTCAGTTGTCATTTCCGCGCAGGTAATTTCATATCCATCCGGTAGAAAAATAGGGTCGAATCCAAAACCGTTGGTCCCCCGGAATTCTTTAATAATCTGCCCTTCAAATTCTCCAATGGAATAGACAGGCTCCCCTCCATCATAATAGACCGCGCAGGCAACATAACGTGCTGTATGCGGTTGTGGAAAATCTTCAAGCTCTTTTAACACCTTGTGGTTATTGTCGTCAAAGGTGCAGTTCTCGCCGGCGTAACGTGCGGATATTACTCCGGGTCTGCCGTCAAGTTGGTCAATTGAAAGTCCGGAATCATCAGCAATAACGGGTTCTTTATATATGTCGTAAATTGCCTTTGCTTTAATTAAAGCATTCTCTTCATAGGTGTCGCCGGTCTCGGGTATATCAATCACTTTTCCCAGGTCAGAAAGCGCAATTATATTAAACTGGCTCCCCTTAAATATTTTTTTTACCTCTAATACTTTACCCTTATTGCCCGTAGCGAAAATAATGTTTCTCAATTTTTATCCTTTCAATTAACACGGTTTAGTAATTTTTCCAGTTCTTCTTTGCCTTTGGCTCTAATCTTCTTTTCGTCATACTTTAAGGAACGTCCATCATTCACAACCCACTCACCGTCAATCATAACATCTTTGACTGATTCAACTCCTGTTGAATATACAATTGTGGAATAAAGGTTATCTTCATTTAATGGATGGTATAATTCATCAAGATTCAGAAATACCAGATCAGCTTTTTTGCCAACTTCTATGCTGCCGATTTCATGTACAAGATTTACAGCCTCGGCGCCTTTTATTGTCGCCATTTTAAAAACATCTTTTGCATTCATAGAGGTTGATCCATGAATTGGCTTTTGAATAAGCGCGGCAAGCCTCATTTCAGTAAACTGACTGAGATTATTGTTACATGGCGGGCCGTCAGCGCCTAATGATACGTTGATACCAATATTAATGTAGCGCGGAATGTTCGCGATTCCTGAGCCGAGTTTTAAATTTGACGATGGGCAATGAAGCACCCTTGTATCGGTTTCTGTTAGAATAACCTGCTCGGGGTCATCGACATGCACACAGTGCGCGAGCAGTGTCCGGTTACCCAAAACGCCAATCGATTCAAAGTATTCAATATTCCCCATGCTGTGCATTTCCCAAACAGCCTTCAATTCATCTTTGTTTTCTGAAGAATGAGTATGATAGAGCGATCCCTCAAAATCCAGGAGCATCTGGTAGGTATCTTTCAATAATCCTTCTGTGCAGGATAAAACAAAGCGGGGAGCGAATCCATATTTAATTCTTCCGTTAGCGGTATTATGAAACTGCTTCGCAAGGGCATGAGTAGTATCAAGGCTATCTTTTGTAGTCTCCTTAAAAACCGGATATAGATTATTCTGATCCACCATGCACTTACCGGCAAAGGCACGCATTCCGGATTGTGTCAACTCCTCAAAAATCACTTCCTGATGATTAATCGTTCCCATATCCACGATGGTTGTTGTGCCCCCCTTTTGAAGTTCTGTTATACCCAGTTGGGCAGATACTCTTAGGGATTCAGGATTATGCTGATTCTCGTATGGAAAAATCCTTTTGCCTAACCAGTCAAGTAATTCCAAATCATCTGCAAGTCCCCGGAATAACGTCTGACAAAGATGAATATGGGTTTGAACAAAACCAGGAATAAGAGTCAGGTTACTTCTATCAACGATTTCTCCCGAATAACTATTCCGGTCAAATCCCTTAAGATCAACAAAGGAATTTATTTTTCCATTCTCAATTTCAACACCAACATTGGTAAGAATGTCATCATTTGAATTTACGGTAATTATCTGCTTAGGTATTAGAAGTTGTTTCATTTTTCTGCTCGTCTTTCATTTTAAAAATTTCGTCCATCTGTTCAATTGCGAATCTAAGGTGAGGAATTACAATTGAGCCGCCTACAATTAAAGCTATATTAAACGACTCGTGCAGTTCCTGTTCGGTTGCGCCTTCCTGAATAGAGCGGTCAACGTGGTAAAGAATGCAGTCGTTGCATCGCAGAACCATGGAAGCGACAAGCCCCATTAGTTCCTTTGTTTTAGCATCCAGTGCGCCCTCAAGATAAGCTTTATTATCCAGGGCAAAAAACTTTTTGTAATCTCTGAAATCAGAATTCAATATTCTGTCATTCATATCAGTTCTGTATTTATGAAACTCTGTTATTGTCTTTTTCATATAGGACCTGCTTACTGTTTTTAGAAGTTCTTTTCAATTCCGCTTTAAGATATTTTCCTGTAATGCTTTTTTTATTCATAGCCACTTCCTCCGGTGTACCGCAGACAATTATTTTCCCACCATGCTCGCCACCGCCCGGTCCAAGATCAATTACATGATCAGCGACTTTAATAACATCAAGATTGTGCTCAACAATTACAACGGTATTCCCTTTATCAACAAGTTTGTAAAGAACGCCTAATAAAATATTTACATCCTCAAAATGGAGACCGGTTGTCGGCTCATCAAGTATATAAAGAGTTTTACCGGTGCTGACTTTGCTAAGTTCAGTCGCCAGTTTCACACGCTGCGCTTCGCCGCCCGAAAGCGTTGTTGCCTGTTGTCCTAATTTAATGTATCCAAGTCCGACATCGTTAAGCGCCTTAACCTTACGCTTTATACGGGGGAAATCATCGAAAAACTCCAGTGCTTCTTCAACTCTCATTTCAAGTACATCTGAAATTGATTTAGTCCTGTATAGAATCTCAAGGGTTTCGTGGTTATAGCGTTTACCGTTACAGACATCACATATCACGTAAACATTTGGAAGAAAATTCATTTCAATTTTTTTAAGACCGTCACCGCCGCATTCCTCGCAGCGTCCCCCCTCAACGTTAAAACTGAATCTGCCCGGTGCGTATCCGCGAATTTTTGACTCGGGTAACTGAGCAAAAAGATCTCTTATAAAAGTAAACAGACCTGTGTATGTAGCGGGATTAGACCTTGGAGTACGCCCTATCGGTGATTGATCAATTTCTATTATTTTATCAATATGTTCCAGTCCCTTGATTTCAGAATACTTCAAGGGAACCACCTTGGAACTGTAGATCTTCTTCATCAATATTTTAACCAGGGTTTCATTCACGATAGTAGATTTGCCCGACCCACTAACACCTGTTACAGCCGTAAAAGTCCCAAGTGGAATTTTAAGATCAACTTTCTTAAGATTGTTACCCTCAGCTTTCAGAAGTTCAATATAGGTGCCATTCCCCTTCCTGCGATCTTTGGGGATTTCAATCTGTTTTCTGTCTTTAAGATAATCAAGAGTAAGAGAATTAATTCCGTTGTTTGATGCAATAACATCCTTTGTAATACCGTTAAGGCAAAGCTCACCGCCATGCTCTCCTGCACGCGGACCAAGATCAATGATATAGTCAGAACTCTCTATTGTTTCCCGATCATGTTCAACTACAATAATTGAGTTACCAATATCCCGCAAATTTCTAAGGGAATTTATAAGTTTTATATTATCGCTTTGATGCAAACCAATGCTCGGCTCGTCAAGTACATACAGAACACCAGCCAGCTGAGAGCCAATCTGGGTTGCTAATCTTATTCTTTGCGACTCACCACCTGAAAGAGTACGTGCCGAGCGATTAAGTGTAAGATAGTCCAGACCAACATTAAGGAGAAAATCCAGCCGTTCAGTAATCTCCTTTAATACCTGAGTCGCAATTAATTTTTCACGATCGGTCAGTTTCAGATTATTAAAAAATTCCTTAGCACGCTCAATAGAAAGAGAGGTTACCTCGCTTATGTTTTTTTCGTTAAAAAGCACGGATAGGGATTCTTTCCTCAATCTGCCGCCATTACAGGTTGAACAGGTTTTGGTATTCATGAAAGATTCTGCCCATTCACGAATTTTATTTGAGGAAGTTTTATCGAAGTAATGATTTACGTAATTAAGCACCCCGGAAAATTTATGCATATACATAGTTGATTTTCCGCTGCCGAACTTATACTCAAAATGAATTTTTTCTTTGCTTCCATGGAGAACAATATTGAGCTGTTCTTCAGTAAAATCTTTAAGCGGAGTATCGTAATCGAAACCGAATTTAGATGCTACGGCTTCCAACTGATTAAAGAACCAGATATTTCTCGGTTTACCAAGCGGCGAAATCGCTTCCTGATTAATAGATTTATCCATGTCAGGTATTATCAGGTCAATGTCCAGTTCACTCTTTTCGCCAAGACCGTCGCAATCAGGACAGGAACCATAGGGCGAATTGAACGAGAAAGAATTTGGCGCAAGTTCTGTAAAGCTTATGCCGCAATGATGACAGGCAAAATCTCTGGAGTAAATGTGATCTTCCTTCCCATCGGTAAGAATCAAATTGCCATTACCATAATTCAAAGCCACATCAACCGATTCACTTACACGGTATCTGGTCTTCTCCGTTACTTTAAGTCTGTCAACAACAATTTCAATATTATGGATCTTGTATCTGTCTAGTTTGAATCCCTCTTCAATTTCCTTTACATCGCCATCAACTCTCACTCTTATAAATCCATCCTTTAGAATGTCGGAAAAGAGTTCCTGATAATGTCCTTTTCTACCTCGTACAACAGGAGCCAGGAGTTGAATACGCTGGTCTTCAAATGAGCCGAGAATTGTATCAATAATTTGTTCGGAAGATTGTTTTTCGACAAGTCTTCCGCAATTATAACAATGTGGTTTTCCAACACGGGCATATAGCAAACGCAGATAGTCATAAATTTCTGTAACTGTTCCCACTGTAGAACGGGGATTACCTGAAGTGGACTTCTGCTCAATGGATATTGCCGGTGACAAACCCTCTATAAGGTCGACTTCAGGTTTTTCCAGCATATTAAGAAACTGTCTGGCATAGGCTGAGAGCGACTCAATATAACGCCGCTGACCTTCAGCATAGATAGTATCGAAAGCAAGAGAGGATTTACCGGAGCCGGATAATCCTGTAATTACTACAAGGGCATCACGCGGAATTTCAAGATCAATATTCTTGAGGTTATGCTCTCTGGCACCTTTTATAATTATTTTATTCTGTAGTTCCATTTGCGTAGATTTGGAAAGTTTAAAAAAGTATATTAGTTATTGAGCCATTGAAAATCAATTTTTGCAGTTATAATAATTCTAACAGCCGATGACAGACCAGATACAAACCATTGAACAACAGCATGAAACCAAATTTAAGGAGAAAGGTTCCCTCTTCATCGGGCAGGTGTATCCTGTAAATTCTGTTGAAGAGGCTGAAGAATTTCTGACAAGTGTTAGAAAAAAATTTTATGACGCAACCCACCACTGCTATGCATATCGGATTATGGAAAATGACTCCAAATATTCTGACGATGGCGAACCAAATGGGACAGCAGGTATAAGGATTGCAAATGCTATTAATCACTTCGAATTAACAAATCTGCTCGTTATTTCAATTCGATACTATGGCGGAACTAAATTAGGCGTTGGACCACTCGGGAAAGCTTATTATCAATCAGCATATGATACTTTATCTGAAATGGAAATCGTAACAAAAAAAAACTTTTCAAAACTAAAAGTTGCCTTTGAATACGACCATATAAGCAAAATACATCACCTTCTAAACCAGCACACAACTCAAATACTTGACAACCTATTTGAAGAAAGACCAGCAATCTTATTTTTAATAAGAAATAACGAATTGGACAACCTCAGCACCGAAATAATAGAATCGACCAATGATAGCGCTCATTTAGAAGTTGTTGAAGAAAATATTTTTATTGAGAATCCAAAAATCTAATTTCTAAAAGCTATAACTTGACAAAGAGTCCAAATTTAATTATCTTTTTTAAGATAAAGGACTCCAGTTATATCGATTTTAAAATTTTTCATTTATTGAATAAAGGGTAAAACCATGATTTACACTAAAACAGGCGAATATGCCATTCGTGCTATATTATTTCTTGCAAGGCAGTCTAATGAAAGTTTAATTATGTCAGCTGAAATTGCGAAGAGCGAAGAAATTCCGGCTCACTATTTAGCAAAAATTCTACAAAGAATGGCGAAATATGGTTATGTGGATTCCTTCAAGGGCAGAGGTGGTGGATTCAAAATTACTGATTTAGCCATGAAGTCTTCAATCCTTGAAATTGTTGAAAGAGTTGAAGGACCGGTAATTAACCTTAAATGTGTTACCGGATTGAAAGAATGTTCAGATGAAAATCCTTGTCCGCTCCATGAAGAATGGGCAGAATTAAGAAATAGAATTTACAATTTGATTTCGAGTAAATCTGTTGGTGAAGTTGCGGATAAATATTCTGAGACTCTTAAGCGAAACGCTTAAAGTTCATTAAAGTCCCGCTTCATGCGGGACTTTTTCTTTTAAAGCTTTATACACATTCCTAAACCATCCCCTATAGTCAGTATGGTAGATTTGAATCTTTCATCCCTAAGAATAATTTTGTTCAACTCCATTACAACTCTGGTCGATGCTTTGTAATTTTCTTTTACTTCCTGCTCGACTACATAACCATGCCATAGAAGATTGTCTATTAACAAAATTCCTCCAACTCGTAGTTTATCCGCAAGTTGGTTGTAATATTCCATGTAATCTTCCTTATCAGCATCCAGAAAGATAATATCGTAATCTTTAGAAAGGTCAGGTATAATGGAAAGAGCATTCCCTTCATGAAGTGCTATTTTCTCTTCAAGTCCTGCTTTAATAAAATTCTCCCTGGCTAGAGGAATATTATCTTTGCTTAACTCAATAGTCTCAATACTTGCTCCAGGCTGTAGCATTTTTGCAATTCTTATGGTGGTATATCCAATAGCTGTTCCCACTTCCAGTACTTTTTTGGGCTTGTTAATCAGAATCAACTGCTCAATAAAATCAGCTGTTTGCCACTCAAGAATAGGAATCTTTCGCTCCTTTGCAAAAGATTCCATCTCTGCCATAAGAGGATCAACCTCCCCTCTTAATGAATTTAGGTAATGCGTAATTCTATCGTCTATTATCTCACTCATTAAATCTCTTATTTCAAGTAAATCATCTTGTTTGTTATCATACCACCGGGAGTAACAAGTGTATAGAAATAAGCACCAGTAACAACTCCGGCTCCACTATCATCAGTACCATTCCAGCTTAACACTTTATTGCCCGGTTCCATAATGCCATCGAATAATGTTCTTACCTTCTGACCAAGCACATTAAAAATATGCAGCTTTACATTTTCTTTTTTCAGAACTGAGAACTCAATGTGGGTCCAACCGTTAAAAGGATTAGGGTAATTTTGTCCCAGCGTAAATTCAGTGGGCAATTCTTCCGGAGCTTCAATATCTGTTGCAAAATTTATATGAAGCTGGCCGTAATTCATGCTATAAAAGGAAGTGAGCGGCTCCCTTGAGCTCCCTCCTGTTGTTCTCTCGAAAGTGAAATACAAGTTAACATCATCATCATTTGCCAATGCCGGAAAATTGAAAGTATAGAGATAGTTGCCATCAAAGCTCATGGCTGATTCCGTTTCACTTCCACCGTTGACTTGATAGTGCACCTTGACTGAGGAAGTGTTTATGCCTCCCTCTTCAATAAAAATTTTATGAAGTCTGAAACCATTACCTGTATTTTGAAGGTTAGGATAAGTAACCGCTTTTTTTGCTGATACTAAACCCCAACCTCTACGGTTATCGGGTTGTGCCACATTATCCCCTGACTCCATTAACATCTGGCGTGCCTGACGATTTGTCAGGTGTGGGAAAGCGCTGTATAACTGCCCGGCAATACCTGCCACTAAGGGTGCCGCAAAGGATGTGCCGTTTACAAAGCTAAATGATCCGGCGCTCTGACCAACTGAATAGGCATTGCTGCCTTGTGCAACTACTTCCGGTTTAATTCTTCCATCTGCTGTTGGTCCACTAGAACTACTGCTAACTATACTATTGCCGCTCGTAACGGAACCAACGGCAACGGTCAGTTCTCCATCGGCTGGAGCAGTAAGCCCGCTATATAGGTTATTCGTATTTAGTGCGCCTTCGTTCCCTGCAGAGGTAATCGTTAACACTCCCAACTCTGCTGCTGCCTCGTATGCTATAGTGCATATGGCTGTAAGTCCATCCATTTCATTATATGTATATGATGTTTGTCCGGCATCAAACAGGTTGTAGCCCAAAGAGGAAGTAAGTATATCAACACCACGGCTTTCCATTGCTTGGACTGCCGCTGCAAAATTATCCTCCTCGACATTTCTTTCGGAGCCCTCATCTTCAGTTCTTGCCAGCATAACATCTGCATTGAAGGATGGACCAATTACTTGCCCTGGTTGATATCCACAGGCAATGGCTAATGTCTGTGTACCATGCTTATTTATCCCAAGCAGAACATCACCTGGATTATCACCTGTATTATCATCAACATACACATAATCATATTCCCATAAGACAGTAAGATTCTTGGTGGATTCATGATACTCCCAGTTAAAACCGGAATCAATGAAACCAATAATCACATCTTCGCCATTTATTCCCAGATCGTGAACGACAGGCACTTGACTTAGATTCATTTGATTATATGAATTGCCATAGTCCAGAGTATTTGTTGACTCTATTTTATCTAGTCTACCGGAAAATGGTTCATCTTCAACCACTCTGCGCTTATAAACTTTTACCTTTTCAACTTTGTCTACAAATCCTAACCCGGATATCTCTACTAACTGTTCCTCAGTCAGAATGCAGGAAACAGCATTAAACCATTTCAATTTCTGAAGGATTTCGATATTTCTTTCTGAAAGGTTATTTATATAATCAAGATTGATAGGTATATCTCTCAATGTAATGTATTCTTCACCAAGCACTTTCTTTCTTCTCTCAATCGCCCGCTGAGAAAGTTGCGATTCGGCAATTTTATAAAGTTCTGAAGTTTTATTTAATCTCTCACCCTCTTCAATACCCTTATCCTTAAAATATACAAGATATTTCGATTGCCCGGTTATTGAAATAACAGAGGCGAAAATCAAAAGTGCAATAAAATAATTTTTCATGAAGTATCCTTTGTAGTTTATCTTCTTCCAGTGATTAAAGTAACACTAGTTAATAAAATTAGCAATCCTATTCCATCTGACTCTATCTAAAAAACTGTCTGAGACCGGATTTACCGACCAGTAAATCATAAACAATTTACCAATAATAAGTTTTTCAGGAACAAAGCCCCAGAATCTGCTATCGGCACTATCATCCCGGTTATCACCCAGAACAAAGTAATAATTATCTATAATCTCATATTCCGTAACAGAAGTTCCATTTATAAAGACATCAAAGCCATTTACCTCAAGGGAGGAGTTACCCTGCTCGCCGTTTATAAGCGCACGATAGGTTTCAATATTAAGATGATTTATGTGAATTTTATCACCTTTCTTTGGAATATATATTGGTCCATAATTTTCCCTGGTCCATCTTTTATTGCCGGGGAAAACGGCATATTCCTCTCCCAACTTTTCATTTTTTGTACCCGCAAACTTTACTCCGTCTGCTTCCACGATAGTTGAGTTATTAACGACAACAATATTGTTCTTAATAACCAGTGAATCGCCCGGCCCGGCAATGCATCTTTTAACTAGATTGCTATTATCTCTTAAGTCAGGATGTGAATTTTTCGAGGGATTTTTGAAGAGAATAACATCCCCGGATGCCGGTTTTCTTATTCCTCCAAACTCAAATTCAGGGAGTGGAATTCCCCATATTTCATGTCCATCGTATTTGTACAGTCCGTAGGTTATCTTGTCTACAAATACAAAGTCACCGGTTAACAGGGTATTTTCCATAGAACTACTGGTAACGTGAGTAGTATCAATAAAAAATATTTTCAGCAGGAGAGCCAGAAAAATTGCCAACCCTAAATTCAAAATAAAGGATTTAATCCTGCCAACAGAATTACGGTCTTCTACAGATGTGGTTCTCTCGGTTTTATCCGGCTTGGAGAGCGTCATATATAATTTAGATTCTGATCAATCTTCAAGTTGAAGCACGGCAAGAAATGCTTCCTGTGGAATTTCAACATTCCCAACAGACTTCATTCGTTTCTTACCTTCTTTCTGCTTCTCAAGCAATTTTCTCTTTCTTGTAATGTCACCGCCGTAACATTTAGCCGTTACGTTCTTACGCATGGCTTTAATATTTGTACGGGAAATTACCTTGTTGCCAATACCTGCCTGAATAGCAATTTCAAACATCTGACGCGGGATTAAGTCTTTCAACTTTGTACAAACTTTTCTTCCCCAATCATAGGCTTTTGACTTATGAACAATAACCGATAATGCGTCAACCTTTTCACTGTTCAGCATGATTTCAAGTTTAACCAGTTCGGCTTCTTTATAACCCATATATTCATAATCGAATGAGGCATAACCGCGGGAAATAGATTTCAACTTATCGTAAAAATCGAAAATAATCTCCGAGAGTGGAAATTCAAAAGTAAGGTCAGCTCTGGTTGGATCAAGGTAACTTGTGTTCTTATAAACACCTCTTTTTTCCATAGAAAGTTTCATAATACTTCCAACAAATTCACTGGGAGTAACAATCTGTGCTTTGATAAACGGCTCTTCAATTCTCTCAATCTCACCAACATCGGGCATCAAAGCCGGGTTATCAACAATAATTTTTTTGCCATGTTTTGTATAAACTATGTATTCAACGTTCGGTAGAGTTGTAACAATGGATTGGTCAAATTCACGTTCAAGGCGTTCCTGAACAATTTCCATATGAAGCATTCCAAGAAACCCGCATCTGAATCCAAAACCAAGCGCGGCGGAAGTTTCCGGAACAAACTGCAGAGCCGAATCATTAAGGCTGAATTTATCCAGTGCATCACGCAGGTCTTCATAATCATCAGATTCCGTAGGATAAAGACCACTGTAAACCATTGGCTTAATTTCTTTATACCCCGGCCACCGTTCCTTCGCCCCGTTCTTAACATGAGTGATGGTATCACCCACCTTCGTGTCGTGAACATCCTTAATACTACCGATCATATATCCAACATTACCTGCTGCCAGTGACTTTGTTCTAAACTTGGTAAGATGAAGTATGCCCACCTCTTCCGATTGATATTCATTATCATGAGCAAAGAATTTTATCTGTTCTTTTTCTCTCAAAGTACCGTTAAATACTCTAATGTATGCTACTGCTCCACGATAAGCATCAAAAACGGAATCAAAGATTAAAGCCTGCAGTGGTCCATCCGGATCGCCCTTAGGCGGCGGAATGAGAGTCACAATCGCTTCCATTATATCCTCAATACCAACCCGTGTTTTAGCACTGGCAAGAATTATATCACTTTCATCACATCCGATCAAATCGATTATCTGACCTCGAACAACATCAATCATTGCACTTGGAAGGTCAATTTTATTGATCACCGGAATAATTTCCAGTCCGGCATCGAGAGCAAGATATAGATTACTAATTGTCTGCGCCTCAACTCCCTGCGCAGCGTCAACAATAAGAATGGCACCTTCGCAAGCAGCAAGGGAACGGGAAACTTCGTAAGAGAAGTCAACATGCCCGGGAGTATCTATAAGGTTAATTGTATATTCAATATTATCATGTGCAGTATATTTCATCTGAATAGCGTGAGATTTTATAGTTATTCCTCTCTCACGTTCCAGGTCCATGTCATCTAATACCTGAGATTTACTATCGCGCTCAGAGACAGCTCCGGTAAAACTCAACAATCCATCCGCGATTGTGGACTTACCATGGTCAATATGAGCGATGATACAAAAGTTTCTAATGTTCTTCATGTTTTCCAAAAAATTTGAACGTTAAATATAGCCATAGACTGTAGTAATATCAATCTGATACGCTTTAGTGCATACCGAATTAATAGAGAACCCAAGACAAGACATGTTACACAATCTTTCATTATTTTCGTATAGTAAATTAACCTTAAATTAGTAGTTGTAACCATGCCAAAATTTATTTTATTCTTAATGTTGCTCACTATTTCTAATTTTGCCCAGACGGGCAAAATAATCTGGATTACGAACCTTAACGAATATTCGGATAAATCCATTCCAATTGAAGAGGTTTTGGATTCAGTGAATACGGTTGTTGATCTTAACCTGGTCATTTTTTCAGGTGATTTAACAAAAAGTGGTGAATATGAAGAAATTGAGGCAGTTAACAAACTGCTGGATAACTTAAATGCACCCTGCATTGTGCTGCCGGGAAAGAGTGAAATAAGCAGGCTCGGACTAATAAGCTTTCGTAAATTCTGGTTCGATTTGAACTATTCGTTTGTGATAGGTGATGCCCAAATAATAGGACTTACTGGCGAATCATTTTTAAATTCTGGTGATTTGATTATTACGAAGGAAACACTCCAATGGCTCTCTGATAACGTCAATCCGGAAAAGCATATATACATATTCACCAACAGTCCTGATCCGAATAATTATAGAAACATTAATGAAGTAATGACCTCAATACCCGATAGTTCCTTTGCGGGGTTTTTGGCTTTAGCTGATTTGAAAAAAAAACCTCTGCCGCTTCTATCGGCCAGACTTTCTGAAGAAAACAATAATAAGTTTAACCTGATTATGATGACGTTAAATGAGGATACCACCTCTTTGAGTACTTACACAAAAAATAACTTATTCAAAGAAACCGCCGCGTACAAAACGAAAGTAAAAATTGATTCATCCATCTATAAAAGCGAACCAGAAAACCTGAATGATCTTGAAATTGTTTTCAGAAAGGAATTCAATTCTACCCTTATAGCAAAACCGGTTCATTATGAGAATGTAACCTACATTTGTGAGAGGAAGGGGTTGATTACTGCTCTTGATACGACCGGCGCAACAATATGGGATTACGACGCTTATGGTGATATCGTCAGCGTTCCTGTTATTGCAAAGGGGAAGTTTGTAGCGGCCACATATCAGGGAGATTTAATAATTCTGGATGCCTTAACCGGCGAATCTATTGAAACCATTGGATTCGAAGACTACATTACTTCTGACCTGTTAGCCATGGAATACCAGGGGAACAAGGAACTGTTGATCAGGGGTGAAACTGACTCAAAAACCGCCATTGTTTTTGGTACTTCATCCGGCAAAATTTATTGTTATGACCTTGACACTGTACAGGAGTACTGGGTTAATTCAGAGGCTGCTGATCTGATTAACACACAAATTGAAATTGCAGGCAATAAAATTATAGCCACTTCCCAGGCAGGGAATATATACTGCATTGACGCAAAGCGCGGATGGCTAACCTGGAGATGGAACGAGAGAACATCCAAGGATAAGGACATTTATGATTACTCTCTCCTTATTCATGAAGACAAGGTATTTGCCGCCAGCACCAGCGGAAAGGTTTTTGGAATTGATTTGAAGTTAGGTAAAACACTCTGGCAGTCAGATGCTTTCCGCAGTCCCTGCACAGCAATTGCTCTTTCTCCCAACCAGAAAAATCTATTAGCAAAAGTGTATAACAACAAACTGATTTTACTTTCGCAAAAAACCGGAACCAACTTGGATGTAGTCCAATACTCAAGAGGTTATGATGAGATAATGGGTAATGTATTTATTTATGAAAGTGACATGTTTGCAACTTCCGGCGATGGCGTGTTATATAAAATGAAAAACTTCAAAAATTCTGAAATGGTGTTTGAATTAGGTAATAGAATTCCCCTATCTGTTCAGAACATCAAAGACAATCAATTTCTTGTATCAACTATTGACGGTTTGGTACTAATGGTAAAATTTTAGCGAGGAATAGTTGAGTAAATTTAAGGGATTAATTTTCGATGTAGACGGAACACTAACATCAACCAATCAGTTAATTTTTGATTCGTTTAATCATATTACAGAAAAGTACCTGAACCGGACGTACACGGATAAAGAAATCGTAGCATTTTTCGGTCCCACAGAAAATGTAATAATCATGGATCTGATGAAGGATAATTACGAAGAAGCACGGAAAGACTATTTTGAGTTCTACCGAAATAACCATAAAAGGCTCGCTGATACTTATCCGGGAATTTACGAGTTAATAAATACCCTCAGCGGCAAAACTCTTCTTTCCGTATATACTGGCAAGGGACGGGACAGCATGGTAATTACCTTGCAGGAAACAGGCATTCATGATCATTTTGACATGGTCGTTTCTGGTGATGATATTGAAGGACATAAACCTTCACCTGAGGGGATTAATCTATTCCTTGATAAATTTAACCTTGCCCCCGAAGAAGTTCTAATGATTGGTGACGCGCCTGCTGACCAGATTGCCGCCAGAGACGCCGGATGTAAGGTTGCCTCGGTTCTTTGGGACTCTTACGCCAAGGATAACGGCTTCTGGAAAGAGAGTGATTATGCGTTTCATTCGGTGGAGGAGTTGAGTGCTTTCTTGCTAGACAGTATATAAGAAAAGGTTGGGCAAATTGATAACACGTTAAAGACGGATCAACGGAGAGACGAAAAGATAACTGCTAAAACAAAAACTGATAGATAAAAAAATCGTACTTTTGAATCGATTATTGCAATAAAAAGGGCGAGCAGCTTTAGCTGGATCGCCTTTCTTCTCTCAATTAAAAATTCAGCATTCAAAATTCAAAATTATTCCTTTAAAGATCTACTGGGTAAATAAAAGATATCCTCGGTTCAATTCTTTTCTGCGGTGCAAAATCAATTATGTTGTCATCAGCATCGCGGACTGGTGTAAACGTCCACTGGTAAACCATGCTGACCAAAATATAAGAGTTCGCCTTGTATCCAAGTTCAGCATAGAGATAACTTCTGTCATCCAACTTAAAGAGATCGCCTTCATCCTGAATACGAATTTTATCGTAACCTGCACGAACAACAATCGGCATAGCATCAGGGGCTATCATTGTGTACATATGAAGTATTCCACTCTGTGGATCGTTATCAAGTCGCTGGTAACTTCCAATTACATTAAACAGACCAAGTACCCTTGCAAAAAGCTCACCATACCACCCATTCCCAATTCCATTCGCGGCTTCAAGCTGCTGGATTTTGCTTGTTACGAGATTCGTGTTACTATCAAAATGAAATCTTTCAATCTCGTAAAAGGAATTAAAATATGAAGGGATGTAATTATCACCATTAAACCTGCGCTCGAATTTGGTTGTGAGATCAACAAGCCCAAGCCCCTTGAACCGCATCATCATCCCGGCTGTTGCTCCACTGCCGAAGTTAATTATTTTTGCGTAGTCGAAGTAAACATCAAAATCAAACAGCTTACTTCGTACCACAGGAAGACCTAAATCCAATCCAATTTCAGTAACGCTTCCATCATCAACAGTTGATTCAAAGGTCTGTGATCCCTGATTATAAATACCCGCGGAAACACCGGAGTATTTATCAAAGTCGCTAACTATTGTCGCGCCAACTTCCAGGTTGCCAAGAATCGGGATATCTCTTAACTCGGTTAATTGCAGCGGACGAAGATAACCACGCAAGCCCATTACACCAGCCTGAGCAAAATTGCCATAAACAGACTCGAATCCAAAGGTGTTAAAATCAACATCGAATTCCAATCCGGCCTTTTTTGTATCCCAGCTGGGACTATTGTTGTACATATACATAATACTGCCATGACCCAGGGTTGCATAATCAAGTGAGCCAAGGCGTGCGTACAAGGGGTCGCCTTTCTGTCCGTATCGTAAATATCTTATGATGTTTAAGTAATCGGAAAACTCGTTAAAGTTTTCTGTGCGCAATTTACCCTCTGCGGTAAACTCCAGATTCAGATCCAACCCGAAACCCCAATTCCCAAAAGAGAAATCGGGAAAAATGTGAACAGCGTAATGAGGCGCCCCGTCAATCCATGTAACGCCCATACCTCCGCCCAAAAGCCCTTCTTCGGATTGAGGTACAAAGAACTGAGCATTAATTGTTTGTAAACTAAGCAGGACTAAAACTAAAAGTAATTTTTTCATCTTATTTATCAGATTTGTGAAAGAATATCCGGATTATTATTTCTTCATCAGCCATTGCTCGGGATTTTGATAATTTCGCTCGTTCCAAATTTCGAAATGCATTATTCGTCCCTCCAGACTGTCACTTACCCTGGCAAGTTGGGTGCCGCCAAGTACTTCATCCCCCTCATTTACATAAATATCTATAAGGTGTCCGTAAACGGTTCTAAAATTACCTTTATGAGTAATAATAACAATTGTACCATAACCAGGTATCCAATCAATAACAGAAACCCTTCCCTGCGCAACTGCCTGCACAACGGCATTCTTTTCGGCTTTAAGATCAATCCCGTAGTTCAATGTAACTGTCTTTAATTTTTCATTTACATTTTCGCCAAACTTTCTAAAGATTGATCCTTTAGCAATAGGCCAGTTCAATTTATTTTTAAGATCCACGAAGCTTTCGTAATTATCGTAGTTGTAATCCGCAATAGCGCTAATATCTTCATTCTTAAGTTTAGCTTCCCGTAGTTTTGCCTGTCTCTGACGCTCTTCCTCAATAAGACGAGCAATAATGTTCTTTATTTGGATCTCCTGCTGCTGCTTTGTTCTTATCATTTGTTCAAGGGTCTGTTGATCATTTTTAATCCCATCAACCAACTCCTCTTTCTCATTCTTTCGTTTGCCAAGAATATTTTGCTCTGTTTTCTTCTGACTTACAAGAGCTTCCTTCTTGCTAACTTCTACTCTGTACTGATCTGAAAGTGAAGTCAGTTGCTCCTTGTTTTCTTTTAATTCTGTAATTACCTCTTGATTGCGCGCAGTTATACTTTTAAGATATTTGTATCGAATAATTGCCTGATTAATAGATTCCGCATTAAAAAGAAAAGTAAAAAAGGATGACTTACTGTTCTTATAAATCCATACAACGTACCTTCCATATTCATCTTTCAGGTTATTAATTCGTTTTTCAACAGTGCTAATATTGCCGGAAATTTTATTAATCTCCTTTTCTTTTGCTCTTTCTTCAATTTCAAGTTTATTTATTAGCTTGTTTAACTGAAGGGTCTGCTGGTTTATCAGATCCAGAATCTTTAATGATTCCATCTCTTCTTTTTCTTTATCGCCTAACCTGCCCTCAAGCCTGTTAATTTCATTTTTTATCTGTTTAAGCTGTTCGTTTTGTTCATAGATTTGCGAGTTCGTTTGCCCGAAAGAAGTGGAAATTAAAAATAAAAATAAGCCGTATGTAATAAATAGTTTAGCTACCATTCAACAACTTCAATGTCCGTTGGAAGCAGAAGATTAAATTCCAAATCATCAATATTAACTTCAATTTTCCTATATTCTATATCAAGGATCTGATCCTTTTCAGAATACTCAATTCTGGAATTGAACGGTACAGGAACATCGTTATAAAACTTAAAATTACTATAACTGCCCTTTAGAATAGACTTCCCTTTATCCGAAACAACACTATAGGAGTTAAGCGCGAGCGTTTCATTATCTATGTTATAGATGTTGCTTCTTTTATTATTACCCTCAAAAGATAGAATATATGAATCTTCAGTTATGTCAAAACCGGCGGGTTCACTGGATAATTTATTGGTTAAATTAACCGAACCGGAAAGTGCATCCATAAGATCATCAAAAGCCAGATCCACTTTTAATATTTTTTCAATAACTCCTTCCTTATTCTGCCCGGTATAAAGCCTTTTATTCATTGGATCATAAAACTGATAGGATCTTTCAGTAATTAAAGCATGGGCAAGCTCGATACCAAATGGTCCATAAATAGAAATCTTAACCGAGTCCGGTTTCTTAATTAAAACTTCAAAATTAGCCTTGGCAGTAATTTTAGGGGAAGTAATTGCAAGAACACCTGTAGCCCTGAAGGAAGAAATCTTCCGTCTGTTTGCCTCTACTTTTTTTATAACCCTGCCTGGTGGTATTGATTTTGATTCTCTGACCGGTTTGGAAGGAACGCAGCCTATTATAAAGACTATCATAAGAATCACAACATTAGCAGCTGCTATTTTTTTCACATTCCCCCCGATTCAATTTTTTGTTTAAGATTCTCAATAGTTGGATCAATTTCGAATGCCTCTGTCCAGTATTTTTTTGCGTTATCAATATCACCCAACTTAAAGTAAACATCACCAAGATGATCAAGCTGCACAGCATTTTCAGAATCAACCAACACTGCTTTTTCAATAAATTCTTTTGCTGATTTATAATTACCAAGTTTATAGTGTATCCAGCCAATGGTATCAAGGTAGGAGGAATTTTCAGAATCAGCTTCAACCGCGGCTTCCGACATTTTTAATGCTTCATCTAACTTAATATCCCTTTCAGCCAAGGAGTAGGCATAATTATTAAGAACAAAGGCATTTGTAGAATCCAGCTCTAACGCCTTGGAATATGAGACGTCACATTCATCAAACATTTTTTCGTTATCATAAATCAAACCCAGCATTCCTAGTATCTGAATATTCTCCTCATCAATCGAGAGGGCACGATTCAAATACGTAATAGCTTCCTCATTTTCCCCAAGTTGATTAAGAGTAAAACCAAGGGCAGACAAACTGGTTAGATCACCAGGATTCAGTTCAACTGATTTCTTCAAATATATTTTAGCTTCTTCGTGATGATTTTTTTGAGAGTGGGCTAAACCAAGAACAAGGTTAATCACAAATTCATCCGGGAAATTTTTAACAGCGGTTGACATTTTCACAATTGCCGTATCAATATTGCCACGGTCAAATAACAAGCCGCCATACCGAATCCATATGCGAGGATTCCACTCTGCCTCTTTACTGGCTAAATCAAAATAATTTAGTGCTGTAGAGTCATTGCCTTCAAGAAGAGCAATTTCACCAAGATAAACGTTTGTTTGCCAATCAGATGTGTCTTGCGCTATTTCCGTAAAAACTTCTTTTGCAATTGGCAGAATTGAAGAATCTTTGCCCGCTTCTGTTAAAAATGCCGCCCCGATGGCTAGCTTTGCGTCGTGATTAATATCTTTGCTTTTAATAATTTTAAGATACTCTTTTGCACCGCTTCTCCAATCCGAGTTCTTGATATGAATACTTGCCTTATATTCAATAAGATTAAGATCATCCGGAAAGATCAAGAGAGCTTCATCGACTAACTCTAAGGCTTTCTCCAATTTATCAGATTTGATATAAGACTCAACCAGGATTTTTTGCAAATCCAAACTGGCAGGATTCAACTCAGATAATTCCTCAACGGTTTTAATCGTCTCATCAACATCTCCAAGCCTTTCATTTATATCAGCAATTTTTACCAGCACCTGCCATTCCGGTCCGGTAATATCAAGGATCTTATTATAGTAAGCTAAAGCCTCAGTTGGTCTGTCCTTCTCTATTAATAAGCCCAAATTATAATAAGCCTGAACGCTTGTAGAATCCATGGCAATAATTTCTCTGTATACAAACGCAGCTGAATCAGCTACCCTGGCATTTTGATAAATACGCGCTAAAAGAAATTTGTATTCAATATCGGTCGGACTCAGCTCAGTTGCTCTTCTGGAATATTTAAGCGCCTTAGCCAGTTTATTCAATTTTAGATAATTCCGACCAAGTATGTAATATATACTTGGCTGAGGATCGGCTGCCAGAGCGCTCTCAAATTGTCTGATAGCTTCATCAATATTTCCCTGAACTTCGGCAATTGAGCCAGAAACAACGTGATGCGTAGCCAATTTTTCCTTATTTTTAACCATTAGATTATTACTTGAAGAAAAATTGTCATTTAATACCGTCTGTTGCGTGGAACATGCCGCAAGGATGGAAATTAATAGTATAGATAATGTATTTTTCATAATGCCTTATAAACTTATAAGAAAAAATATCACTTCGATAAAATAATCACAAGGTAAAAGATCACAACATAATCAGGTAAAAATGACCCGTCACTATAACTTGTTGCTCTCTTATACATGGGAATATGACCAAGAGTTCGCAGAACGTGTAAAAATAATTTTTAATAAATTAGGCTTATCTGTACTTGTTTTTACAGATAACGAAATTGAATCTACAAAAACATTAATTGAATCAGAACAAATATCATTTGACGCGTATCTTGATAGAGCCTCTGATGTAGACGAGAGATATGAACCTATTGCCATATTGCTCTCAAAAACAAATACATATCTGATAAATCCTCAGAAAGTGGCGGAAAAAGTTATTGACAAAGGTTATATGCACAATGAAGCGCTAAAAGCCGGGCTTCCCCTACCTCTGTCGTATATCATACCGCCATTGGACGAACAGAAGGATTACTATATTTCTGAGAATATACTTAATGATATCGGCAAACCATTTGTTGTGAAACCATGCTTCCATACAGGCGGTGGCGAAGGTGTATTGAAAAATGCAACCCACTTGTATGATATTATTCAATCCCGGGGAAATCTCCCCGAGGACTCTTATCTGATTCAAAAGAAAATCTACCCTGCTACGTTTTTTGATAAGCGTGCCTGGTTCAGGATCCTTTGGGCATTTGGTGATATTTACATTTCCTGGTGGGACGATGAGAGGTTTATTTACCAGGAGATTACTAATGAGGAATATGAATGTTTGAAATTAAGTCGACTTGAAGAGATCAGCAGAAAATTCTCAGGGCTATGCGGGTTGGATTATTTTTCCACAGAAGCTGCTATTACTGAAAGTGGTGATATCTTTGTAATTGACTATGTTAATGATCAATGTGACTTCAGATTAAAAAACAACCACCCGGATGGAGTACCCGAGGCAATTGTTGATGGTTTTATTTACAGTCTCATCAAAAATATTTTAAAGGTCTAAAAATTCATATCTTCTTCTATAGTTTCCAATAAGTTCAAATAGCTTTTGTATCGAATAATATCAATCTCTTCCTCATCAACAGCTTCAATAACCGCGCACCCTGGTTCATGCTGATGAGTGCAAGTATTAAATTTACAATCATGAATATAATCTTCAAACTCCTTGAAATAATGTCCTAAATCCTCTTTCTTAATTCCATAAGGGTCAATCTCTCTTATACCGGGAGTATCAATGACGTACGTACCTTCAAGCACTTGATTCATAACGCTAGTGACTGTTGTATGCTTGCCTTTATCAGAAGCATCACTAATTTCTCCTACGTTAAAATCGAGTTCGGGGAAAAGCGAGTTGAGAATAGAAGATTTGCCAACACCTGAAGAACCCCAGAAAAGATTTACCTTGCCCTCAAGAGAGGCGCGAACCTCGTTAATGCCAATATTTTCCGTTACGCTGGTAACAAATACATCATAGCCCAATTGGGAGTAAAAATCCCTCCAGAAATTTGTCTCTTTCTCATCTGAGAGATCACACTTGTTCAATATAATACTTACAGAAACATGCGAACTTTCCGCGGCTACAATAAGTCTGTCAATAGTTCTTTCATTAAGCTGCGGACTAAAAATACTTGACACTACATAGAGCATATCCACGTTGGAAGCAATTATTTGTTCCAGCCTTTCACCCCTGTGTCCGGCACCTTTTATGCGAGGTGCTTTTCTGGATATATAGTTTTTACGTTCGCCAACTTCAGAAATTACACCCGTTCCATCTTCGTTAATATCAAACTCAACTTCATCACCAACAACAACCATATCCAGTGTAAACTGTTTGCCCTTTTTAAGAGCATATTTCTTTTTAAATTTTCCCTTAAGGGAACAGCGTATTAAATCCCCTTCGTAAAAGGTATAATAGTCCTTACTTTCTATTCTGTAAACTCTTCCTTTAATAATCTACTCCGCATAATAAAAAAGCACCGTATAAAATACGATGCTTCTTTCTACAAATCAATTTATATGATTTTTACCAAAATCTGTAAGTAACCGATAGAACTGTGTTTGAAATATCAAATTCATTTGAAAGCTGAGCCTGACCAGCACCATATAAATCCTGCTCTCCATCCCACCATCCATGTAAATAGGCGATATCAATTGCAATCGGCCCGTCTGAACCAATACCAAATCCAAGTGTTAAGTATTTTTTATCATAGCTCGATGGATCATTTTTATAGGGGGAAGGTACCATAAAATATCCTGCACGAAACAGAAGACTCTCGGAAGCATAAGGAAGTTCAAACTCCATCCCTAAATTATAACTGAATTTCCCGTCGTATAAATCTTTAATATCCCTGTTAATCTGACTCATATCACCTTGAGATAAACCATCCTCAAATTCCATTTGCGTGTAATCAACGTATTTCAAATCAGCACTTAATAAAAATGGTCCAAGATTCAGAGCATGCCCAAGAGCAAACTCAAAAGGAGTGGAAATATTATATTCAAGGACATTGTCAATTGGAGGGTCAAGTATCACATTTAATCCGGTTCCAAATTCACTTTCGGCGTCTACAAAATAATTTTCAGTCAACTTAAACTTACTTGGGAATTTAATAGACAACCCAATCGTGCTTTCATTACTAAGAACGTACATCATTCCAATTTTTGCATCCCAGCCTTCAATATCCCAGTTAATAATATCATTAAGATAAAACTTCTGAAAATCAGCTGTCTCCGGATCATTTGGGTCTGTTAATACATTTGTGAGATAATGATTTTGGGTATCTTCTTCCCAGTATTGTCTGTCGTAGGAATAGGTCCCTGAGAATACATTTATGGTCGCTCCCATAAAAACATTTCTGGCAACTTCAACTGCCCCCGATACATTCCACGCGCCAAGTTTTCCACTTTCTCTGGTGTTACCCATTTGCTGTAGATTACCATTAATTGGAGTATTCTCTCCACTTTCATCTGTTAAATAGAGAGAATAGGCAATATCATCAAGACCAAGCAAAGATTGGATCATGGAATGATCACCGCTGTTGAAATCATTAAATCGCGATCCGGAATTAAAATTTTTAACTGTGGAATAACCAAAAGCGAAAACCATACTGCCTTGTTTAGTTGGAAGGGGGAATACAGCACCGAAATCATTCATTTTTATCTTGCTTTCTGAAAAGGTATCTGTAAGGTGATTATCATAGAGATAGCTATTATTTGAAACTGTGTTATAATTAAAGCTACCCGTTATCTCCAGATAATTTGCCAGCCCTAACCCTGCAGGATTAAATTGAACACCGCTAAAATCGTTACTTAATGCTGTGTATGCATTCCCCATTCCGAGAGCTCTTGCGCCTGCATCAATACCCGGTTCACTAAGCCGGAGTACATCATTATGATTTTGTGCAAGCACAGATATATTTACTATTAGTAGGAGCCAGAAAGAATATCGTAAAAATTTCATTTTATTCCCCAAATTTGGTAATCAAAAAATCCGCTATAAAATATGCCATCTACCTTTTGCCTCTACTGCTGCTGCTGCTTGACCTACTACTTGAAGAACTGCTACTTGAGCTACTTGAACTTCGGCTTCCGCTGCTGGAAGATGATCTTGTTGCTGAACCACTGCTGGTGCTTGATCTTGACCCGGAGCTATAGGTTTTAGAAGAACCGCTTGATTGACTTCCGTATGAGCTGCCGGCTCTTCCTGAACTGCTGCTCGCTCCTGCACTTGAACCTGAAGATTTTTTTCCGCTCCGTGTAGCTCTTGGGGAACTGCTTCTGCTACCCGATGATGATCTTGTCGCTGAGCCACTTCTTGTTCCACTACCAGTAGTGTTCTTTGTGGCCGAGCTTTCGCGGGTACCTCGAGAACTTCTTATTGTTCTACCCTTACTAGTGGATCCTCTTGTGGGTTTGGTAACTGTTGTTCCACCTCTGGTAGTTGTAGTGCCTTTACTAACAGTTGAACCGGTTCCTCTGGTCTCTGTGGTACCTTTCCCTAAATACCCTGTTCGGGTTGTTGTCCGACTGCCGGTCCTTCCAATGGTTGCCTCGGTATCACGTGTTCTTGTCGTTCCTCCAGTTGTTCTGGTAATTCCACGTCCACCGCCACTGGTATTTCTTAATTTTGTATACGTATTGGTTCTGTATTTGTAATTACCAAAATTTGTACCCTGCCAGTAATTTCCGCCATAGTTGCTATACCCTGTGTAAGCGTATGGGTATCCCCAGGTTTCATAATACCAGCCATGTGTGTATCGATATGGATTTACATACCATGGACGTCCCCAACTGTAGTAATAATCATACCAAAATGGGTCATCCCAACCAGCGCCTATGTAAATACCGGGTTGGTAATTCCAATAATATCTGCTGTATAAAGGGCGATAAAGCGGTGAGTCGTAGTTGTAGTTTATCTGAGCATCGTCATCATCCACATAAAGCGTGTCAGATTCCAGATATTCGTCATCGTAATAATTGTCGTCATAACCGATATATTCGTCGTAATACCCATCTTTAGATTCTTCATCTACAGCTAGCTGAGTATAGCAGCCTGAAAGAGTGCCGAGAAGAAATACGACAAAAATGTAAGATAAATTTTTCATGATGTACTCCCTTATTACTATTACAACAAAATAAACAATTTAAGTGCCATAAAAAACGCCCAAAACGGGCGTTAAACTACTAGATTTTACGAGTATTGTCCTAAAAACAAACTCAATGTGTACTAAATATCATACACTAAAAAATTGCATGAATATATTCCACGAAAATAGCTCTGTCACCAGATTTGAAAACATCATTAATTTCATCTTTCAATTTTTTATTATCGGCTAAATTTCTAAAATCAAGACCAATAGTAAATCCATCTCCAACTGACCAGCGAAGCCCCATATTAAAATAACCAGTCCCCTCACCCAGCGAATTGGCTGTATTATCATTATTAGCAAAATCATATTCAGCAACAAATGCCAGAGACCCGCCAATGGTTTTTTCCAAACCAACTATTATGTTAAGGTCTTTATCACCATCCTCACGTTCAAGGGAATAGTTAATCACACCATGCACACTCAGGTAGCCAAGAAAATCAAAATTCTTTGAAGCAGCAGCAAATATTCCGGGAGATTTTATCTCAAACCTTTTGAGATCCTTGAAATACGATCCCTTCCCCTGCGTATCAAAACCTAAAGTAAGTGCGGGTACAGTTTCAGTTTCATTCATCAACCGGATTCTCAAGTTAACACCCGGATAATTATACCATTCTACGTTACCACTACCAATAATGTTGTCACCACCATAAGAGATACCAAAACTGAAATTTTCAAAAACACCAACCTCAATTTTAGAAATAACCACACCGTTTGGTAAAACATCCATACCCACACCAACGTGACCTTTTTCAAGAATACCGGCAGTTGGCATGTCGATTAAGGATCTGTATTCATACTTGGCATTGGTACCAGCGGTTCCCTGTGCATAACTAGAAATGACTGACAAGAAAAATATAATAACAGTAAACTTTTTCATAATTCCTCAGGATTGTTGAGTGGAATTTTTATTTTATTTGTCCATAATGAATATACAGGTTTTGCTTCTATTTCCAGTATTCCCCTCGTCGCCAGAAGCTCAATAACTAATATCCCTTTACTACAATCTTCTGAAATAATATTACAAGCATTTTTAGCATTCTCAATAAAGTACTTACAATAAACTTTTCTTAATGGTACACGCGCTCCGGAATAACTCATTGGAATTGCCTCAATTAAGACTGATCTGTCAGGCCCATGAGTCACAGAGTACCTTACCTCGTAAATATCAAAAACTAAAAACCAGCTCAATGCTGAAATAACAATTAAGGCTAAACCGACCAGGGACATAACTTGCCACTCTGATATTAAAAAAGAAAAAAGTTTATTCATAATATCAATTAATGGTAAATGTAGTGCCGGTTTTGCTATCCTTAAGCTGGACACCCAGCCCGCTCAATTGATCTCGTATCTCGTCAGATAGTTTATAATTTTTATCCTCTTTTGCCTGAGCACGCAGGCGAAGAAGTAAATTAATCAATTCGTCTTCTAATGAAGCTCCTTTACTCTTGCCAAGGTCATCAAAGTGTAAGATGCCCAAAACACCTTCAGCAGTTTTGCTAAGAAACTCTTTTGCTTTCTTTACAAATTCCACATGAAGTGATTCGTTATCTGCAATAACTTTATTAACATTCTTTACAAAATCAAATATTACAGCAACGCCTTTGGGGGAATTGAAATCATCATCCATCTCTTTTTCGAATTCAGCATAATACTTTTCAAAATCAAACTCCGGATTAACACTGCTTGTAGAATTCTTTTCTTCTTCCAGTTTAAGTGTTTCTGCAAGATTCGTAATTTTCTCAAGTCCCTTCTGTGCACCAGACAATAATTCTTCACTAAAACTAAGTGGTCCCCTGTAATGGGTCTGAACAAAGAAAAGTCTTATTGCTTCTGCAGGAAACTTTGCCAGAACTTCCCTGGCGGTAAAGAAATTACCCAATGATTTTGACATTTTTTCTTCATTAATATTTACAAATCCAAGATGCATCCAATAATTTACAAAATGTTTATCGGTAGCAGCTTCACTTTGCGCGACTTCATTTTCGTGATGTGGAAAAATCAAATCATTTCCACCCATATGAATATCTATTGTTTCGCCCAAATGCTTACAACTCATGGCAGAGCACTCTATATGCCACCCGGGACGCCCTTTGCCCCATGGGCTGTCCCATGAAGGTTCACCTTCTTTTGCTTTTTTCCACAAAGAAAAATCGAGCGGATTTTTTTTCATTTCATTAATTTCGATTCTGGCACCTGATTCAAGGTCATCAATATTTTTTCCGCTCAACTGTCCGTAAGTTTTAAATTTTGAGACATCATAAAAAACATTCCCATCAATATTATAGGCAAATCCTTTTTCTTCAAGTGTCTTGATAAGATCGATAATTTCGCCAATATGATCTGTTGCGTAAGGATTTATTGTTGCGCGCTTCAGCTTCAAACTATCCATATCCTCCAGAAACGCTTTAATGTATTTACCGGCAACCTCACTTGAAGGTACGTTTTCTTCAATTGACTGACGAATAATCTTATCGTCAATATCAGTTATGTTCATGGCAAATTTAACATCATAGCCTTTGTATTCAATGTATCTTCTGATAACATCAGACATTAAAAAGGTTCGGGCATTTCCTATGTGAATATAGTTGTATACAGTTGGACCACATATGTACATGGAAACTTTAGGGGGATTTATTGGTTTGAATTCTTCTTTCTTACGTGACTGTGTATTGTAGATTAGCATAATTTCCTCATTAGAGCTATAAATATTCTGTCTCTAAAGATAGTAATTTTCTATTATTCTTTATAGATAATGTTATGCTTAACTACCAGGCGATGAATTGATCTCCTGTCAATACCGCAATCGGCGGCAGCCTGCGAAATATTTCCTCTGTGTTTTTTCAGGTAATAAGTAAGATATTCCTGCTCGAATTTTTCCAATAAATTATCTTTAGCAACCTTGTAAGGCATTTCCAGGATGTCATCACTAAACGAATGCGATTTCGAAATAATTGGAATGGGTAAATCTGAAACCTGAATAACATCATTAGAACAGAGATAAAATGCTCTCCCGATAACATTTTGCAATTCACGCACATTACCCGGCCATGAATAGGATTTTAAAGCATCTTCAGTTTCAGCAGAAAACTGGCGACTTTGATTATTGGAACTATTGCAGAGATCACACAGCAGGTACTTTGCTATGGGAATAATATCATCTGTCCTCTCACGCAAGGCCGGAACGTGCACCCTAAGGGTGTTTAAACGATAGAATAAGTCTTGCCTAAATTCTCCCAGTTTTACTTCAACATCAAGGTTTTTATTTGTTGCTGCAATAATCCTTACATCAATTTCAATTTCCTTTTGTCCACCAACGTGCCTAATTTTGCGCTCCTCAAGCATCCTTAGTAATTTAACCTGAACAGACTGGGATAATTCCCCCACTTCATCAAGAAAAAAAGTGCCTCTATTTGCAAATTCAAGCAGACCGGGTTTCGTTTTAACAGCCCCTGTAAAAGCTCCCTTTTCGTGTCCAAAAATTTCACTCTCGAATAAATTTTCTGGTAAAGCGCCGCAGTTAACGGGCACAAATGGCTCTTTATTTCTATCGCTCAAGGTATGAATTGCCCGCGCGATCAATTCCTTGCCGGTACCACTCTCGCCTGTAACTAAAACATTCATATTAGTTTTAGCTAATTTCTCCATATCCTTTATTAAATTTTCCATTGATGAACTATTATAAATCAACTTGCCGTGCTCACCATCCAGTATTTTATATTCGGGTTTATCTTTATTGCGTTTTGCTCGGGGTCCGAGTCCTCTATCAATACTCTCAAATAGCTTGCTGGAAGTAAATGGCTTTTCCAGAAAATCAAATACACCACTTTTCATGGCTTCAACACTGGCTTCAATTGTTCCATATCCGGAAATTATAACAATGACAGTATCCGGGAAATATTTTTTTACCTGAGCAACAACATCCAGTCCTGAGACCCCGGCAATATTAAGATCACAGAGAATTAATTCATATTGATTTTTGCTTACATGGTTAATAGCCTCATTCCCATCTTGAAGAGAGAAAACGTCGTACTCTTCCCTAAGCGATAAAATCTTTCGAAGGCTCTCAACCATTTCAAACTCATCATCAATAATGAGTATTTTATTCATGCATGCTACCATATTTGTTAAATGATAAAATAAATTTTGTGCCTGTTCCAACAATACTATCACAATGAATTTCGGCCTTATGAGCTGCACAAATATTTTTTACAATATATAAACCCAATCCGGTGCCTCTTTCACTGCTCTTAGAGGTAAAAAATGGCAGAAATATTTGTTCTTTAATTTCTGACTCAATTCCCGGTCCATTATCTTCAACTATAACAGTATTACAATCTTTTTCACTGAACAGTTCAATGGTTATTGTGCCCTCATCATCAATTGCATCAATACTGTTATTTATAAGATTATTGAAGACCTGTTCGAGCTGAATAAAATCACCATATACCCAGAACTTATCATTTGGATTGTAGCGTTTGTATATCGAAATTTTTCTTTTATTTGTGAACGGTTTTAACATCCCCACACTTCCTTCAATAACGTCTACAAGGTTAAGCTGCTTAAAATTTTCAGTGGGTTTTTTACTATACTTCAAAACTTCACGAGTAATTGAGGAAAGATGTTCCAACTGTTCAACCATTACATTTAGATCATCATAATATTTATTGAGACAACGATCTGTTTGTGAAGTTACTCTCAAAAAGTCGGCACGCGCCATAATGATTGCTGAATAATTATTAATTTCATGAGCAATACCAGCTGTTAATTCACCAACAGTAACCAACCTATCGGCACGTTGCAATTTTTGAAAATTCAACTCTTCTATTTGTTCTCTGGACTCATTAAGAAATTTAAGCATCGAGTTAAAATGATTTGTTATTTTTCCGAACTCATCCTCCGATTGATGCTGGATGCGAACATCCAAATTCCCTTGTTCAACTTCATCAATGGCGTTTAAAAAATTCTCAAGCGGATTGTTAATGAAGACACGAAATATGTGATTAAGCCCAATAACCAGTATTACTATAATGAGTAAACCAAACATTACTATATGGAGTAAGCCCGTATAAAAGTTTATTTCTGGCTGAGTAGCATCAGATTCAATACTTAGATATGCAATTATAGGTTCATCACCGTGACACCCCATACATGATTCTTTATTTACAATCGGCTCAAGAGCAACATATTTCTGACCTTCATATGAATAAAACAATTCGCGGGCACTAATATTGTCGTTCAAAAAATTCTCTGGCGTATACTCTGAAATATCTTTGCCGATTTCTTCCTTCGCGTTAGAATAGAGAATAATTCCACTTGTATTTATAATACGAAGTCGTTCTACATTTTTATCATGAGAAAAATCAGATATAACATTCTGAACAATCTTTTCCTCCCCTGCTTCCATGGCATGTTCCACACGATAACTAAGCATGTCAAAAATGGACTCCATTAACAGAAAAGATCTTTCCTGAAAATTCGCTTTCATTTGAAACAATAGAAAGATCATAGGTAATGAAACTGTGAACACAACAAAGAGTGTAGAAAAAAAGATAAATTTATTTTTTACTAACTTGAACATCTACAAAATCACCATTTTTTATTTGAACTATAGGACAGTGTCGCATTGCTGTCGCACTGAGACATATAAAACACATTAATAAATCAAATAATTGCAATAAAAATAAATTATAGCCGATATTAGGACTTAATATATGTTAAATCATCAAAAAAGACAACCATTTCGAACATAATTTGGATTAAAAGATAACAAGGTTCCTTTATTTTTTTTGGCACTAACATTGCTATATAACTAGCATGAAATCGCTATTAGTATCTAATGATCCGAATATAAAAGACATGGTTTTAAACACTGGTCTGAATGACAAGTTTTCTTTCGAAATTCTTGATGAAATAACTAATCCAATTGAGATTATTTCTTCGGTTTGTTCTGAGAAACCAGGACTTCTTATTGCTGATGATGACTACATCTCTCCAAATAGTCTCGACATTCTAAGATCAATTAAGAAACTATGCAAGAATACTTCTATCATTTTTATTACTTCTAACGACAGCCTTGAACTTGGACGCCAAATTAGTCCTTTGGGCATAGTCTATTATGGCATTAAGCCATTTAGCAAACAGGATTTTCACGAAATATTAAAAGCGGTATAACTAACTATATTATATTCACTCACAACGGAGGATAGCAATGCGCAAGTCTCTACTATTTTTACTCACAATTCTCCTCTGCGGCTCTATGATGGCACAGCAAAGTGTTATGGTAAACACTTTTGGTGTTTCACCAAGAGATGTTGCAGAAGACGAAACAACATTTTTTGACACAGCCTACAACGGTTTAGACAACGTTGGTATAGGTACAAAGATATTCCTTAAAGGAACCGGTGGTTTGGCTTTTACAGCTGCAACCTGGGCTCTTACTTCTGCTCCTTTAACTTCTGCAACAACTATGGGTACAACTCTGGTTGGCGATACAAATGTCGTTTATGCTAATTTTACACCTGATATTGCCGGTAAATACGTTATTACTTTTACTGATGGTGCTGCAACAGCAACAATGACTTTTAACGCTGGAACATACCTTGGTTTGGAAGAAGGTAATTGCGTTCTATGTCACAGTAGTTATGTAGAAAAGTGGGCAGAAACTGGTCACTCAGATATTATGACACGTGCAATGGAAGGAACATTAAGTGATCATTATGCAGCTTACTGTTTACCTTGTCACACAACAGGTTATGATCCTGCTGCTGCTAATATGGGATTTGATGACAGAGATTTCGTTTACCCTGCTGAATTAACAACTGGTGTATTCGACGCTCTTAAAACAACTTCACCTAGTGCAATGAAATTAGCAAATATTCAGTGCGAAAGCTGCCATGGTCCTGCTTTGGGTCACGGTGGTGCGGTTAGTATGTCAACTAACGTTGATACTGATGTATGTGCTTGGTGCCATGATAGCGGCACACATCATGCATTCCCTGAACAATGGGATCATTCAGGTCATGACGCAACAGAATTTGATGGACGTGGTTTCCACGGTGGTCACGCTGTTGGTGCTTTCGTAGAATCTGCAGGTGGAAGAAAAGGTTGTGCGGATTGTCATAGTGGCGCAGGTTTTATCGCTTGGGTTAAAAATGGCAATGTATCTCCTGACGAAGTTGCTACACCAACTAATATTGGTTGTGCTACTTGTCATGATCCTCATGATAACACAAACGCATTCCAGTTACGCATGGTAGAAACAACACTTGGCGATGGAACTGAAGTAACATTTGACCAATACGGCACTGGCGTTATTTGTATGAATTGCCATAAGAGTCGTCGTGAAGCCGCAACTTACGCTGAAAATCCTGACAATGCAAGTTCACACTTTGGTGCTCACCATGGTCCTGAAGCTGACATGTTGTTAGGCGTTAACGCTCCTAATTTTGGAGTTAAAATTCCTACTTCACCTCATGCAGTTGCAATAGAAAATGCGTGTGTTGGCTGCCATATGTATGGTAACGACCATGTAGCAGATGCTGATGGTAACATTGTTGTTGTTGGTGGTCACTCATTCAATATGAACGACGCAGAAGGTAATGATAATGTTCACGCTTGCGAACCTTGTCATGGCGATATTGGCGAAAGCTTTGCTGAAAAGAAATTCTACATAAATGGCAATGCTGATCTTGATAATGACGGTACAGCAGAAGGTTTACAACACGAAGTTCATGGCTTGATGACATACTTAGCTACATTCTTACCAAAAGATGCAAACGGTACTGTATTGTTAGTTAAAGGCGATCCAGCTGTAACAGTTGAAGTTACAAAAGCTGCTTATGTTTATTTCTGGGTAGAAGAAGACAGATCATTTGGTGTTCATAACCCTGCATTTACAGTTGGTTTATTGAAGGCTGCAATCGAATCATTGGGCGGCGTTACCGCTATTGAATATGAAGAAGATATGGTTCCAACTGAATACAGAATGTCACAAAACTATCCAAATCCATTCAACCCTACTACAAACATTAAATTCTCAGTTCCTGCAACATCGAACGTAAGAATTACTGTTTATGACGCATTGGGTAAAGAAGTTGCAAGATTACTTGACTCTGAAATGAGTGCAGGTTCACATCAGGTTACCTGGAATGCTACAAACTTAGCTTCTGGTATCTACTTCTCAAGAATGGAAGCTGGTGACTTTGTTACAATTAAGAAAATGTTATTGATGAAGTAATCAATTAGCATAAAGTATTTTAGACCCCGCCAAGGCGGGGTCTTTTTTTGATTTTTTATAATTTATAAATACCCGGTTTGTATATATTTCACTAAATTCAAACTCATGATGGTAAACTGATTATAATTTTAGACAGGTTCCTATGAAGAATTTAATTTTATTTCTTACAGTACTAATTATACTAAGTAATACAAATTTCGCCCAGAAGTATATGGGTATTAGCAACCCAGCTCAAAATCCCTCCTGCTCAAGCTCTTACTGCCACGAAACCATTTTTGGTGTATGGTCAAAGTCAGCTCATGCTACGGCACATCCGGTTGAATCAGAGAGCTATGGTTACGAGTGTTTGCAATGTCATACCACAGGCTGGGATGCATCAACAGATAACTTCGGGGCTGATGAATTCGTCCGTCAGGATGAAAATCAAACACCTAACTATGTAGTTGATCCGGAAAACCTGGCTAACTGGAATGCACGCACAGGCGTTCAGTGCGAAGCTTGCCACGGACCGGTTGGTGATGAAGATGGAATACTGGATTGGAATCATACAGAAAGAGAAACTCAGTTTACGGCTGATATTTGCGGTAAGTGCCACGAGGGAAGTCATCATCCATATTATTCCGAATGGCAGAGTTCTGCTCATGCCAGTGGTCCACCGGTATATCTGGACTTGACTCAAAGAGAAACATACTCTAGCTGTATGTACTGTCATTTTGCTCAGGATTTTATTGCATTTCTAGAAAACCCTGACTATGATGCGGCATCCTTTGTACCACAAGGAACACTTGCTGACATTACCTGTGTAACGTGTCATAATTCACATACCGGCGATCTCAGAGAACTTCCGGCCGGATTTGATGGAAAAGTGATTTGCGACGTTTGTCATACAGTGCATGAGGAAGAAATAGATTTTAATGACGCACCTCATCATACAACTTCAGAAGTTCTTAGCCAATCAAATAAATTTGGCTGGCAATATGAGGGCGAGGACTACAGTATTGCAAAATCTTTCCACACATTAATTAGAGATAGATGCGTTGCCTGCCATGTTCACCCTACTGATTTTAATTATGCTACCGGCGACGCTGCTGTAACAGGACATACATTTAAACCACGTGTTGAAGCATGTGCCGAGGCCTGCCATACAGATTATTACGATGTTGTAGATACAACAAATAGTGCTGCCCGCTTCGATTACAGAGGTGTTCAATCATCGATTAAAGGATTGTGGAATAACCTGGGTGTTCTGTTAACTGAAGCAACTTCTGAAGATTCGACTACGGACAGATTTAAGAAAGCACTTTACAATTACAGAGCAATCGAATCAGAAGGAAGCTGGGGTATTCATAATACAAAATTGGTTGAGAAACTTTTAAATGATGCTATTGCCAGAATGAATTTGACCAGCATCAGTGACGAAACAGGCACACCTGTTGAATACAGGCTAGCCCAAAATTATCCAAATCCATTCAATCCTTCTACCACAATTAGATTTTCAATTCCGGAAAATTCGAATGTAAAAGTTGTGATTTACAATTCCCTTGGTATGGAAATAGCAACCCTTGTTGATGATAACCTCTCAAGCGGCAGTTACCAATACAAATGGAACGCTACATCCTTTGCTTCCGGTATCTATCTTTATAAATTGGAAACGAATAATTTTGTGGATGTTAGAAAAATGATACTTCTTAAGTAAATTTTATACATTTTCTTTTCAAAATCCCTGCCTGGCGGGGATTTTTTATTTTAAATACACGAATCTCTTCATTTTACTATATTAGTAGCATCATAAAATAAATGAGCTGCCGGCATGACAGAAAAAGAAATGAAAGAGAATGGACTATCGAATAACGAAGTTCTCTATGGATTATACACAGAACGATATGTAAAGAATTTTGGAACCTCGGATGTTAGAGTAAACCCCCACTTAATAAAAGCCTACTTTCAAGTAAAACTTGCAGCCGCCGAAACCAACTATAAAAGTGGAAAACTCTTCCAGGAGAAATACGAGGCTATTGAGGAAGCAATTGATGAATTAATAGATGAAGTGAACCAGACTCTTCTTCAAAAGAGCTATAGCATTTACGATAAAATTGTTGTTGATGCCTATCAGGGAGGTACCGGAACTTATCTGAATATGAATATTAACGAGGTGATTGCAAGAACAGCTCTTAAAAATCTCGGGAAAAATAATGACGATTACTCTACTATCCACCCTATAGAAGATGTTAATATGTCTCAGTCAACCAACGATACTTATCCTACAGCAGTTAAAATTGCAACCATTCACTTATTAAAAGAGCTGAGTAATTCTTTTATGTGGTTGGTAAAATCATTAAGACAAAAAGAGAAAGATTTTGCCTCGGTGCTTAAACTGGGAAGAACTCAGTTGCAGGATGCCGTTCCTATTTCCCTCGGACAATCCTTTCAGGCTTATGCTGATGCCATTCAACGAATTATTGATCAAATAAAAAATTGTGAGGAACAGCTGACCGAGGTAAATTTAGGAGGAACAGCCATTGGGAATTCGATTGCAGCACCTAAAGAATATACAAAGCATGTAATCACCGAGTTGAGAAAGAAAACCGGATTAGATCTTAAACCGGCAAAAAACCTTATTGATAATACCCAAAACCTTGATGTTTTTGTTGGAGTTAGCGGGGTACTAAAAACCGCTTCCGTTATTCTAATAAAAATGGCAAATGATCTTCGATTAATGGCAAGCGGTCCCATGGGTGGATTTGGAGAAATAAAGTTGCCCGAGCAATATTCTGTTTCCAGTTTCATTCCTGGTAAAAGTAATCCAGCTGTACTGGAAAATACCATTCAAATTGCAGAACTTATTAAAGGGCATGATGTTGTGGTCTCCAACCTGGTAGCGGCCGGGAATCTTGAATTAAATTCATTCCTCCCCATGATTTCACATATTCTACTGAAATCAATTGAATTACTAAGAAACACAAATTATAGATTATCTGAAAATTGCATAAAGCTTATTGAAGCAAACCGGGATAAATGTCGTGAAACTCTCTTAAAAACTTCAGCAATTGCTCCTTCCCTGGTTAATACCTATGGTCTTCAAACAATTTCAGAAATAGTTCAATACGCTAATGAGAATCAGATCCCATTCTTAAAAGCACTTTTGAAAAGCAACCTGGTAACTGAGGACGAATTATTCCAAATACTTTCTAAAGAACTATCTATCAATCTTGAATAAAGCAGGAACAACTTCCCTTAAAAATTGTAAAAAATAAAATTCCGGAGAATTATGGAACTGGTAAATATCACACCTATGAATTTCAACTCGAACATATTCCATCTTTGGGATAAAAAATGGTTTTTGTTAACTTCTGGTGATTTCGAAAAAAACGAATTCAATACAATGACTGTTGCATGGGGAAGTTTTGGTATTATGTGGAATAAACCATTTGCACAGATTGTGGTTAGACCAACTCGACACACATATAATTTTACTGAAAAGTATGATACTTTCACTTTAACTGCCTTCCCTGAAGATTATAAAACAGCACTCAAAATTCTTGGTTCAAAATCCGGCCGTGATGGTGATAAAATTGCTGAAGCTGGTTTAACACCAGTAGCCTCACAACTAATTGCCGCACCTTCATTTAAGGAAGCAGAGCTTCATATGGAATGCAAAAAAATCTATCACCATAAATTTGAGCCTTCGGATTTTTTGGATGGAAGTATTGATAAAAACTATCCGGGGAAAGATTATCATAAAGTTTATTTTGGTGAGATAGTAAACATAATGGGAATTGCAGCGTATGCAAACAAGTAGTTTAAATTGTTGTGCAATTGTTTTTCTGCTTATGATTTGTATTGTTATTGAAACAGAAGGACAGAGCACGAACTTATTTCTTTCAAAAAATAGTGTCCCTGATTCCACTATTGTAGAAGAATCGAATGCATCCATCAATGAATTAAAACAAGTTCTTAACTTACAAAGGTTGTACGATCCATTTAAGCACAATATGACAAATTACAAGAATCTTTTTACTAATGGGGCCATAGCGGACATATCACCCGGCTTAAATTTCACACCAGGAAATATCCCATCGGAAAATTTTGAGATGGGAAGACAAAACCTTAAAAATTCTATCCAGATGCAGACAAATTTTATGGGGGCTAATGATTTAGGAGTTTTTGGTGATATACTACTCTATACAAATTTTGCAGCAGCTGGATATGTATTATACCAGCATCTAAAAAAATACAAGGATGAGTACTAGTCGTTAATCTTAAGTTTTGCTATTAACTGTTGCATATCATCAGGTAATTCGGAGTTAAATCTCATAAATTCTTTCTTGTTAGGGTGATAAAAACCGAGTGTTTTTGCATGCAGCGCCTGCCTCTGCATTATTTCAAGTAGGTTATTTACTCTGCTTTTCATTTTTGCCAATTCCATTCCATAAACAATTCTTCGCCCACCATAAGTTGGATCGCCAAATAACGGGTGATTAACATGGTTCATGTGTACACGTATCTGATGCGTCCGTCCGGTCTTCAGGTTTAGTTTGATTAGCGAGGCAAATTCAAACTCTTCCAATACTTCATAGAATGTATGGGCATGCTTACCATCGATATCACTTACAGTAAATATTTTGCGGTCTTTCTTACTCCGCGCAATATTACCAATAATTTCACCCGTCGGTTCCTTAAAATTCCCCCATGCAACTGCCCAGTATTCTCGTTCAATAGTGTGGTCGGAAAATTGCTTGGCTAGCTGAGAATGAGTCCATTCATCCTTTGCCACTAAAAGCAATCCGCTTGTTTCTTTATCTATCCTATGTACAATGCCGGGGCGGCATTCTTCTTCGTGCAGTTCACTTAATTTTTGGGTATAGTGAAGCAGGGCATTAACCAAAGTACCGGATTGATTGCCTAATGCCGGGTGCGCGACCATACCGGCAGCTTTATTCACAATAAGTAAATGCTCGTCTTCGTAAATAATATCAAGTGGTATATCTTCGGCCTGAGTAAATTCGGGGCGAGGACTGCAAGGAATGCGAACAAGGATTTTGTCTCCCGCAACAACCTGGTAATTCGATTTTTCTACAATATCGTTTACTGAAACTAAACCTGATTTGATAAGTTTTTGAATTCTGGAACGAGTTGAGTGTTCTACGGAGTTTGTTAAAAACGTGTCTAGTCTTTCCTTTTTCTTCCCCTCAGGAATCTCTATTACTATTTTCTTCTCTGTTATTATCTTCACCATAATCAGTATCTTTTTCCTTTACATCATTTACAATATCATCCGGTGCTTCGGAGCCAGGGTTATCCAAACTTTCATTCACTTCTTCTTCCTTACTTTTACTTTCCGGCTCACGATTAAAAATCAGAATAAGAAACACTCCTATAGTTACAGCTGAGTCAGCAATGTTAAATATTGGCCATCGCTCGTAAGTACGTCCAAAAATTGTAAAATCAAAAAAATCAACATTAAAAAAATCAACAACTTTTCCATAAAATAACGGTGCATAATCGTAAAAAATACCATAAAAAGTCCTGTCAATAAGGTTGCCAATAGCTCCTCCAAGAATGAGGGCTAAAGCCACTCTTACTATATACCTTTGGTTCTTTACTTTAAGAAGATAAATAAAGATGCCTATACTTGCTGCAAGGGAAAAGAGAGAGAGAAACAATTTACTTGTACCCCCAACATCGATTCCAAAAGCCATGCCGGGGTTTTCAACAAAGGTAAGTCTAAAAAAAGAACCAATCACATCTATGCTTTCTGCATATCCCATTCCTTCAATGTTTATGTTTAGGAATGGGAGCGAAATACCTTTTACAAGAAATTTTGTAATCTGATCAAAAAACACAACAAAAACAGTAACGAATATGACTCTCAATAGGTCCTCAAATAAAAACGAATTATCTTATTTACTTTGCATCTTTTGTTTAATCTGCAAACAATGCTGAGTATGTGGAACAGCCTGCAATCTGTCTAAGGGAATCAAGGGACAAGTTGGGCAAAGGTTCTGCGGTTCATCAATACAATCAGAACAAATTCCATATGTACCTAATTCGATTCGTTGAAGAGCATCCTCAAGGTAACCCAAAAATTTATTCTCTCTCTGCGCCCATAAATATAATTTTTCGCGTTCCATAGCATCCGTTCCCTGTTCCGCCATATGCAGGGAATAGGGTGAATTCTCATTCACATACTGCCCTGTTGTTGGATCCATCATTTGGTCTTTAAGGCTCTGCAACTGCTCAATAATCTCATTTCTCTTTTCCATGATTATTTTCTTGATCGTCAGAAGCTCCTTTTTATTATAGCCCTTTACTTTTCTGACTTTCTTTGGCTCAGAAATAACATTGGTTTCGACAACTTTTGCTTTCTTATCAACTTTTTGGGGAGCCAATGCCTTTTTTACTGAAGCGGATTTTTTAACTGAGCCAGCACTTTTAACAGGTTCAGTTTTTTTGGGGGCAACTTTTTTAATTGCCTTAGCCTTTACAGCTGGTTTCTTAGCAGTCGTTAATTTATTTTCTGCCGTTGCTTTCTTGGTCGTTACCGTTTTTTTTGCGGCAGTAGTTTTTTTAACTACTACTTTTTTGTCAGCAGCTTTTACAACTGTTTTCTTTGGTTTACTCGCTGCTGCTTTTTTAACAGTACTGGCATTAGTATTTTTTTTCGTTGCTTTTGCCATATTATCCTCCAGTTACACAGTTGTCAATTGACTTTAACAATAACAATATTACAATCGTAATCACCAATGTTCAGTTCTTGTCTAAATCCATCTTCAGACAACTCAGACTGAATAGTATCGGCTAATACTTCATTTGAAATATAATTAGAAAATTTCAGAATATATTCAACAAATTTTGCATCACTTTCGAATTGCACTTTAATACGATCAACTACATCTAGACCGCCTTCTTTTCTCATGTTCTGAATACGATTGACGAACTCACGGGCATATCCTTCGGCAATAAGTTCTTCTGTAAGTTCAGTATCAATTGCGACAGTTATTCCCTCTTCAGTTTCAACCATCCAGCCTTCAATTTCGGTACTAACTATTTCAACATCTTCCCTGCTAATTGTAACAGATTCTCCACTCACATCCAAAGTCAATTCCCCAGTCGAATCGATACTAGCAATCTGTTCTTTTGAAAGATCTTTAATTGCACTAGCTAAAGGTTTTACCAGCTTACCATATTTAGGTCCAATAGTCTTGAAATTAGCCTTGGCAGATTTAGTTACAATTCCGGAGTCATCCGCAAGAACAACCAATTCCTTGATATTTACTTCCTCAAGAATAACATCTTTTATATTTTCCACTGCATCACGAAACTTAGGATCCAGGGCAATCATTATCTTTTGAAGTGGTTGTCTTACTTTAAGATTGGATTTTGCCCGCATGGCCCTCGTCAAATAAACGACCTTCTGAGCCATTTCCATTTTAACTTCTAAAGATTCATCCCTGTATTCTGAAGTTGGAAAATCTACCAGATGAATTGATTCATATTTTTCAAGACCCGAAATACTATTTAGATTTTGATAAATCTCCTCCGTAATAAAAGGAGCAAACGGAGATGTCAATTTACAAATTGTAACTAAACATTCGTATAAAGTCTGGTAAGCAGATAATTTATTTTCGTTAATCTCTGATTTCCAGAAACGTCTTCTTGACCTGCGAACGTACCAGTTGGATAATTCATCAATAGTGTAATTCATGATGGCTCTTGAAGCCCTTGTTACATCGTAACTATCCATCTGCTGCTCATATTCGGCAACTAGCGAGTTTAACTTGCTGATTATCCATCTATCTATTTCAGGTCGTTTCTCATATGGAATAATATCTTCACTAAAATTGAAATTATCAATATTGGCATACATCGCAAAGAAATTATATGTATTGACCAGAGTGCCAAAGAATTTTCTTTGAGACTCAACAATTCCCTCTTCGTCAAATAGTGTTGGTTTCCAGGGAGGACTTGTGGTTACAAGATACCATCTGGTAACATCAGCACCAAACTTATCAAACAGTTCAAAAGGATTAACAGTATTTCCTTTCGATTTGGACATTTTCAAACCCTTCTTATCGAGGATCAGCTCGTTAACGAGAATATTTTTATACGCAACACTATCAAATAGCATAGTAGCTATGGCATGCATTGTATAGAACCATCCTCTGGTTTGATCAATTCCTTCGCAGATAAAATCGGAAGGGAAGTTCTGTTCAAACAACTCTTTATTCTCGAAGGGATAATGATATTGAGCAAAGGGCATACAACCAGAGTCGAACCAAACATCTATAAGCTCGGGAGTCCTAACATATATTTTACCGTTCCTCTCAAACTTCACTTTATCAACAAATGGCTTGTGAAGATCAAGATCATTAACTTCTGTAAGAGAAACCCTCTTTCCATCCTCTTCAATAAAACCTTCCCGAAGTTGCTCGATACTTCCCACAGCAAAACTATCTTCTCCATCTTCACTTACCCAGATTGGTAATGGTGTGGCCCAGAATCTATCACGTGATAAAGCCCAGTCCTTATTATCTTCCAACCAGTTACCAAAACGGCCAGAACCAACTTCAGGTGGACACCAATTAATAGTTTTATTTAACTCAACCATTCTATCAGCAATTGACGTGGTTTTGATGAACCAGGACTCTCTAGCATAATATATTACAGGAACATCATCAAAACGCCAGCTAAACGGGTATGAGTGAGTAATAGTCTCTTTCTTATATAACTTTCCTTCAGCTCTTAATTTCTGAATGATGCCTGCATCAGCATCTTTAACAAACTGTCCGGCAAAATCTGTTACTTCCTCGGTGAATAAACCACCTCTGGTAACGGGCTGCAGGAATGGTAAGTTATGTTCCTTTGATAATTCATAGTCATCAGCGCCGAATGCCGGAGCGATATGTACAATACCTGAACCATCTGAAGTACTAACAAAGTTTGCACCCAAAGCATAGAAGCCTTTTTTGTCAACTTCCATATAGTCCATTAATTGTTCGTAATCCTGACCTATTAGATCAGAACCTTTATACTCCTCAACAATTTCATAGTCTTCTCTAATAACTTCTAAGCGAGCCTTAGCAAGGATGAGGTAAACGCCTTCAGTTTTAATTTTAACATAATCAATATCAGCACCCACAGCCAAAGCAACGTTGGATACTAAGGTCCATGGAGTTGTTGTCCAAACCAGAAAATAAGTATCTCCGCTTTTAGACAGTTCGGAATCCTTAAGTTTCATGAGGACGTAAACAGATGGGTCTTTAGTGTCCTTGTAGCCCAATGCCAGTTCGTGAGAACTAAGAACTGTTTCTGATCGAGGGCATTGAGGAACGATTTTGTAGTCCTTAAAAATAAGTCCTTTATCAAACATGGTTTTTAGAGCCCACCAAACAGACTCAATATATTCATTTGTGCAGGTAACATAAGCAGAGTCAAGGTCAATCCAATACCCCATACGCTCAGTCATTTTTTCCCATAAATCTTTATAGGTAAAAACAGACTCGCGGCAAGCCGCATTATATTTTTCTACACCAAACTCAGGAATTTCACTTTTACTTTTAATCCCAAGGTGTTTTTCAACTTCAATTTCAACTGGTAAACCATGAGTATCCCAACCGGCCTTACGGTTTACATGATAGCCTTGTAAAGTTTTGTATCTGCAAACAATATCCTTAAGAGAACGTGCCATTACATGATGGATACCTGGTTTTCCATTTGCTGTGGGAGGTCCCTCATAAAAAGTGAATGGTTTTGATTCATCTCTTGTAGAGATACTTTTTTCAAATATCTTATTTTCCTTCCAGAATTCGAGAATTTTTTCTTCAATTTCCGGGTAGTTTACTTTGTCTTTGAATTGCTTAAACATCTTTCACCATTTTTCTAAAAGTTAGTTCTACTACTTGTATTCTGATTCTTGCTCGTACTTTTTAATTAGCTCTCTTTCAACTTTTATGAATTCTCTTAACTGAGTTTCAATTCGGTTTTTATTTGTAATGATTTCATTCCGTTGTTTTTCAGCTTCGAACAACATCTTATCAGCATCAAGTTTTGCTTTATTTAAAATTAGAAATGCTTCTTTTTCACTGTTTTCTTTCAGGTTTGGTTCTTTCTTCTCAGTCTTTTTACAAACTGCCAATTCTTTTTGCAGTAAAGTCAGCTCGGCTACAGACATTCCGAAAAAGGCCATGCTGCCCAACATAATATTTCTTAATGAATAGAGAATTAAGTTCTCAGTTACAACTTCATTAACACCGAAGTACTTGTTAAAGAACATTATTAATCCCATTCCGATGGCAGCAGCACCAATAATAACAGAGAAAACTACTTTACCGCCAAACTTCCATCCTAATGTCTTGTTAATTAACCAGCCGCATACAAATGCAAATAATGAAAGGATAAACCAGACTGAGAAATTCTGAAATCCAACATCAAACAAATCCGCACTAAGAAAATTTGAGAGAAACATAAGAATTGCTAGCAAAGCCGGCGTAAGGTAATATGTAAGTTTGGTTTTCATTATAGTTCTGCAATAACCTCTTTCATGATCAATGTCATTTTGGGTTCTGTTTTCATTGCTGTCGCAATAATTTCTTCAACATCAACTGGTCGCAAGGAATCAGGAAAACATTCATCCGTGATGATGCTTAAACCGAGTACTTTTATACCCATGTGATTCGCTACGATGTTTTCAGGTATTGTCGACATACCAACGACATCAGCACCGATATTTCTCAAAAATCTATATTCCGCCCTTGTTTCCAAATTTGGTCCGGGTACACCCACATAAACACCTTTTTTAACAGAGACCTGATTTTTTAAGGCAACCTTTTCAGCCAATGCGATTAATTTTTTATCATATGGTTCGCTCATGTCAGGGAACCTAGGTCCTAATTCATCCTCATTTTTACCAATGAGTGGATTATCACCCAACAGATTAATATGATCAACCATCAACATAATATCACCGCGACTGAACAATGGGTTCATTCCACCGCAAGCGTTTGAAACAAGCAGAGTTTCAACTCCTAAAAATTTCATCACACGAACAGGATAGGTAATTTGCTGCATCGAGTAACCTTCATAGTAATGAAATCTACCCTGCATTGCCACAATATTTTTGCCGGACAACTTACCAAAAATCAGTTTGCCCTGGTGCGATTCCACCGTTGACAAAGGAAAATAAGGTAAGTCGGCGTAGTCTATCTCATGCTCGATTTCAATCTCTTTGATTAAACCACCTAGTCCGGTGCCAAGAATAATTCCTACTTCATATTTTTGGGAAGTTTTTTCCTGAATAACTTTTAGTGTTTCGTTAATCTTATTAATTAACTCGCTCATAATAATTTCTCCAATATATCGTCCACATTAATGTCGTTAGATCTATCCGGTTTATTTTCTTTATAAACCTGAACCGGTTCTGAAACTTCTTCGACATTTAATTCAAGTATACTTGCCTGAGAATTGATCATTGCCTTTAATCTGGCCATTAGTAAATTTTTCTCTTCTCTTAATTTAAGCACAGAATCTCTAATAAAATCCGCCTGATCCTTAGCACGCTCTACAATTTGTGTCGATTTAAGCTCAGCTTCTCTTATCATAAGAGCTGTTTGTTTTTTTGCGGATTCAACAGATTTTGAAGATGATTCCTGCGCTGACAGAAGAGTACTTTGCAGAGATTTTTCAATTTTTCTATACTCCTGCACCTGCCCTCTAAGCTTATCCAATTCTTCACTAAGTGAAGTATTCTGATTTTGTATTATCTCAAACTCATCAGATAATTTTTCAAGGTAGGCTCTCACCTCATCTTTGTCATAGCCGCGTAAGGCTTTGCCAAACTCCTGATTCTTAATACTAAAGGGTGAAAACTTCATAATATTTTCTAATTGTTAGAGTTTCTTTCACCAAAAATGGCGGTACCAATCCTTAACATGGTAGCGCCTTCTTCAATTGCTATCTGGTAATCGTTAGTCATGCCCATGGAAAGTTCTGAAAGTCCAATCCCATGGTTATTCATTTCTTCCTGCCATTCTTTAAGCCGCTTAAAACAATCCCGAATAATCTTAACATCTTCTGTAAAGGGAGCCATTGTCATCAAACCAACTGGTGATAAGTTAGACGAATTTTTGCAATGTTCAAGTAACAATCGCAAATCATCTTTTGAACGAACACCATATTTAACATCTTCGGCTGATGTATTTGCTTCAATCAGTACTTTTTGCAATTTATCGATTCCGTTTGCCCGTCTGTTGATTTCGTCAGCAAGTTTAACCGAATCTACAGAATGTATATAATCAGCTGAATTTATAACATATTTCACTTTATTGGTCTGCAAATGCCCAATATAGTGCCAAATAATCTGCTTCTTTAATTCGAGTGATTTTTCCTTAAATTCCTGTGCTTTATTCTCTCCAAAATGCAAAATACCAGCCTCAATTCCTTCATAAATCACCTCAAGCGGCATCTTTTTTGAGACAGCAATAAGAGTAATTTCAGACCTATCCCTACCTGTTTCGCGGCATTTTTGGGATATGTTATCTTCTACTATTTTTAAGTTATCATCAATCATTTTTTTGCATTTAAGAGTGGGAATGTATTGCTTTTGGGAGCAAATGTCAAGGAATTCAAATTGGCTAAAGTGAAAGGGGGTAAGCATTTACCCCCTTTGAAATATATCTTATTATTTTTTTTGTTTTAGCTACAGCCAGTTGTTGCACCACATGTTGTACATTTAAGACAAGTGCCATTTCTAACCATAGTCATGCTTTGGCAATCGGGACATATATCACCAGTAAAACCTCTTTCTCTGGCTTTAATGACCTCTTTCTGATGTGCCATTGCCTTGCTTCTAACATCTCTTCCATTACCGCCACCATTTGTGGGGATTTCAACAGGTATTGGTTCTTCAACATCGAGTTCAATCATTCTTTCGCTTACTATCTCTTCACTTTCAAATTCCGGCTGTTCCAACGCCTTAGGAGTCAAAGGTTTTTTAAGTACTTTCTCTTCATCAACATGCGATAAATCATCACGTCCAAGATAAGTAACAGCCAATTCCCTGAAAATATAATCAATAACTGATGTCGCCATTTTAATGCGTTTATGACCGGTGACAACTCCACTTGGTTCAAAACGTGTGAATACAAAGGCATCAACAAATTCTTCCAGTGGAACGCCGTGCTGCAAACCAAGGGAAATGGCAATTGCAAAAACATTAAGCAAACTTCTAACAGCAGCACCTTCCCGATGCATATCTATAAAAATTTCACCTAATTGTCCATTATCATAATCACCCGTTCTTAGATATAAGTTTTGACCATTTATTTTAACTTTTTGAGTAAATCCTGATCTTCTATCCGGAAGCCTTCTTCTTTTGGCAATATATCTGTGAATTATTCTTTCAGCGATTTTAATAATATCATTTTCTTCTTTTTTCTCAATTATTTCTTCAACATCTTCTGCTGAAAGAGAGTTAAGCGGCTGAGAAAGTTTTGACCCGTCTCTGTAAAGAGCATTAGCTTTAATACCCATTTGCCAGGAAAGATGATAAGCCTTCTGGATATCCTCAATGGAAGCATCATTAGGAAGATTTATTGTTTTTGAAATAGCTCCGGAAATGAAAGGTTGCGCTGCAGCCATCATATAGATATGCGCATCCTGTTTAATATATCTGGTTCCGGTTTTTCCACATTTGCTGGCACAATCAAAAACAGGATAATGTTCATGCTTAAGATATGGAGCCCCTTCTATTGTCATTGTTCCACAAATATAGTCGTTAGCTTTTCTTATCTCATCCTGCTTAAAGCCAAGCTCTTTAATGATATCAAGGTCGTAGTCATTAAGTCTGTCATTATCGATACCGAGCACATCGTTACAGAATTTTTCACCGAGTGTGAATTTATTGAAGGCAAAACTGATTTCAAAAACTGAGGGCAAAGATGCTTCGACTTTGTTAAGAATTTCGTCTGTAAAGCCTTTTGTCTTTAAAGACTCGCGGTTTATATGAGGGCATCCTTCAAGAGTACCGGAACCTTTAGCAAATTTAACAATTTCACCAATCTGGTCTTTGCTGTATCCAAGACTCTTTAAAGCTGGTGGAATTGCCTGGTTGATTATTTTGAAATATCCACCTCCGGCAAGTTTCTTAAACTTTACAAGAGAAAAATCGGGCTCAATGCCGGTTGTATCACAGTCCATTACCAAACCAATTGTACCTGTCGGTGCAACTACAGTAACCTGTGCGTTTCTGAAACCATGCTCCATACCCAATTCAACCGCAATATTGGAATCTTCACGAGCTGCTTCAAGTAAATCTGATGGACAATACTTTGGATCAATACCTACTGGATAGATTGTAATTCCTTCGTACTCTTCTTTTGGCACGTTGAACGCAGCTCGTCTGTGGTTGTTAAGTACTCTTAACATGTGTGTCTTATTTTTCTCATAGTAATCAAACGTACCTAATTCTTTTGCCATCTCAGCTGAGGTTGCGTACGAGCGCATATGCATAATTGCCGAAAGAGCCCCACAAATTGCATTTGCTTCTTTAGAATCATAGGCGATTCCCTGTCTCATAAGAAGTGAGCCAAGATTAGCATAACCAAGACCTAATGTTCTGAAATCGTAACTTCTTTGAGCAATTTCACGACTGGGATATTGTGCCATCATAACACTTATTTCAAGTACAATTGTCCACAAACGTGTTGCATGCCGAAAACTCTTAATATTAAATTCACCAGTTGAATCATCATGGAATTTCACAAGATTTAATGAAGCAAGATTACATGCAGTATCATCCAGGAACATATATTCACTACATGGATTGGAAGCTCTTATATCACCATCTTCAGGGCAGGTATGCCATTCATTAATTGTTGTATGATATTGTAAGCCGGGATCAGCGCACGACCATGCAGCATATCCAATATCATCCCATAATTTTTTTGCCTTTATTGATTTATGTGGTTTTGCGAATCTATTTTCTTTTTTTGCCTTGGCAAGTTCAGTTCTCCAATAAAGATTCCAATCATCATCATTGTCAACTGCAGTCATAAAATCATTAGTCACACGAACAGAGTTATTTGAATTCTGCCCGGAAACAGTCACATAAGCTTCAGAATCCCAATCAGTGTCGTATATTGGGAATTCAATTTTCTTGAAACCCAACTTAGCCATATGAATGGTTCTTTCAATGTAGTTGTCTGGTACACTAGCCCTACGGGCTTCAATTACTGCTTCACGTAATTTTTTGTTGGATTTCTTACTGAAACGATCATTTTCAGGATGTTCAGCATAACAGGCATTTACGATATTATTTAGGTGCTCATTACACAATTTTGAACCCGCTACCAAAGCGGCAACTTTTTGCTCCTCTTTCACCTTCCAGTTTATATATTCATCAATATCAGGATGATCAACATCCAGTGTTACCATTTTTGCAGCACGCCTGGTAGTACCACCGGATTTTATGGCGCCAGCTGATCTATCCCCTATTTTAAGAAATGACATCAAGCCGGATGATCTGCCACCGCCACTTAAAGGTTCACCTTCGCCACGCACATTGGAAAAATTAGTTCCGGTTCCTGACCCATATTTGAATAATCTGGCTTCACGAACCCATAGATCCATGATGCCACCTTCGTTAACAAGACCGTCATCAAGCGATTGAATAAAACATGCATGTGGTTGAGGGTGAGTGTATGCATCAACAGAAGTAGTTAATTTCCCAGTTTGATAGTCAACATAATAATGTCCTTGTGAGGGACCATTTATTCCATATGCCCAGTTCAACCCTGTGTTGAACCATTGAGGGCTGTTAGGAGCCGTGTACTGGCTTGCCAGCATATAAACTAACTCATCATAGAATGTTTTTGCATCTTCTTCGGAGTCAAAATAACCGCCTTTCCATCCCCAATATGTCCATGTTCCAGCTAGTCTGTGGAACACCTGACGCGAATCAGTTTCTGAAGAGTACCTTTCTTTTTCAGGCAGCTCTTCTAACCTTTTTGTATCAGCTACTGAAGGCAATAACCACTTTGGTATATCTTGTTCCTTGTCCCTCTTTAGAAGTCTTGGAACACCCGCTTTTCTGAAATATTTTTGTGCGATTACATCAGTTGCAACCTGCGACCATGATTTAGGCACACTTACGTCTTCCATACGAAAAACAGTTGTACCATCAGGGTTTTTAATTTCAGATACTCGGTTAACAAATTCAATAGATTCTAAGGGGTCTTTACCTGGGGTTGTAAAAAGACGATCTATCTTCATTTAACTCTCCCTCTTTTTAAATTCTTACTTATTTATAAAATTATATATATTTAACCAGCTACTGATGACTTTTGAATTCTTCATCAGCTTGTATTTTCTTTAGAATTGGGTTGGGCTCAAGTGGAAATCAAAATAAACAAAAATAAAATGTTAAGCAATCACCTAAGTCACATTTTAAAAAATAATTCAATCAGTTTATAAAAACGTCCACATTTTCATTCCTTGGAGCCAAAGATAAAAAAAAAAATGGACTTTACTAAACTGAAATTGAGTTAAATATGCCTTAATATTTCATTGAATTTGTACTTTTTAGAATGAATAAAATCACTATGATTCTAATACTATCAATTCATAAGAAAAACACATTTTCCTAATTCTCTCAGTACGGTTTTGTATATCAATTGTATGATCAAGGTCACAAAAAATATTTCAAAAAAAATTTGTGTTTGTCATGATGCAGTTGGTATTGCCTTTGATGTTTTACTATTTTTACACTTTCTAAATGATTGGGCGAAAATATGCTACAGTTCTTTAAGAACATTTTACAAACTAATGAAGAAAATAGCCGGGAAAATTTGATTCCTGAAAAAGATAGTATAAAAATTGCTACTTGTGCACTTTTCCTGGAAATAGCAAATTCTGATGATAATCTGGATAAATCAGAAATAGATACAATATATTCAGTGATGAAATCTACTTTTAGTCTATCAGACGAGGCAATAGAAAACCTAATAGTGTTATCTCAAGAACAGGTTGAATCAAGCGTAAGCCTTTATGAGTTCACTGACGTTATAAACAAAACTTTTACCGAGGATCAGAAATTTGAAGTTTTAAAAAACCTGTGGCGAATTATACTTGCCGATAACAAACTAGACCCACATGAGGAGCACTTTATAAAAAAAATAGGCGGCAACCTTATGTTTTACCATAAAGATCTGATTGCCGCTAAAATGGAAGTAAAAAACGAGTTGAAGAACTCAGCATCAAAAGTCTAGTTGCCGAGTTCTTTTTCCAATAAACTAATTAGTTCTTCTGATTGAGGTTTAACTTTACTCCTGAAACGGGCAACTATTTTACCATCTTTTGAAATAAGAAATTTTTCAAAATTCCATTTAACATCCCCCTTTTCAACTGAATCGCTATTTATTAGTCTTTTATAAAGGGCTGACTTCTCATCACCTAAAACTTTTACTTTATCAAACAGAGTAAAGTTCACTCCATAATTAATGGAACAGAATTCGGCTATTTCTTCATTGCTGCCAGGCTCCTGTCCACCAAAATCATTGCATGGAAAAGCAAGAATTTCGAACCCCTTGTCTTTGTATTTGGCATATAATTCCTGTAAACCCGTATATTGTTTTGTATAACCGCATTCACTTGCCACGTTTACAATTAGCAATACTTTTCCTTCGTACTCAGACAGGCTTACTTTTTTACCTGCTGAATCATGAACTTCTATATCAAAAATGCTAGTGGGTTTATCATCAGCAACTATCAGGGAAAAGAAAAGCGACATTATAAAAAAGATTTTTAACATTGTTTATTCTCCGTTGTAAAAATTGTAAGGAGTAAACATTAAAAGCAGAAGTTCGGTTCAGATTGAGGAAAAGAGGGCAGAGAAAATCTGCCCCTTAAAAAATCAGTCAGCCATTAGTAAGGAAATAGCTGAGGTATTTACAATATCATCAACACTACAGCCGCGGCTTAAGTCGAACAATGGTTTTTTCAAACCTTGTACAACAGGTCCGACAGCTTCGGCACCACCTAAACGCTGGGCAATTTTATAACCAATATTACCAGCCTGAAGATCAGGGAAAACCAGAACATTCGCCCTGCCGGCTACGGTACTTTCCGGTGCTTTTTTCTTTCCGATAGACTCGACAATTGCCGCGTCAAATTGCAACTCGCCATCAACATTTAAGTCAGGACGTTTTTCACTGATTATTCTGTGAGCTTCCTGTACTTTATCAACCAACTCGTGCTTGGCGCTTCCCTTCGTTGAGAAAGAGAGTAAAGCAACATATGGCTCTTCACCAGATAATATTTTGAAATTATCAGCGGTCGTAATTGCAATATCAGCAAGTTGCTGAGCATCAGGATTTGGCACAACAGCACAATCCGCAAAGGCAAAATTTCTATCCGGCATAATCATGATAAAAAATGAGGATACAATTGAGCACCCTTCAGGCATTCCAACACATTGAATTGAAGCTTTTAATACATCGGCTGTTGAAGCAGTGGAACCTGCAACAAATCCATCAGCCATACCTTCTCTTACCAGCATTGCTCCAAAGAAAACATCTCGCTTAATTATATCACGAGCCTGCTCAATAGTAACGCCTTTATGTTTGCGCAGATTAAAAAAGATATTAGCAAAATTGCTTGTTAACTCGGATTTTTCAGGATCTATGATTCTCAATCCTTGAATATTTACACCTAGTCTTTGAGCATCTTCGCGAACTTTGTCTTCATTACCGATTGTAATTACACTGCCAATATTTTCCTGTAAAATAATTTCAGCAGCTTTCAAAACCCGTTCATCATGCGATTCAGGAAGAACAACAGTTTTTTTTCTATCAGAAGCTTTTTTTCTGATATTTTTCAATATTTCAAATTCAGCCATTTCAGAACCCATCTTTAATTTATTTTATATCCGGTGCAAATATATAAAATTTCCCCCTTCCAATTTTACAATTAATCTGATAAATAGTGTTTTAAAAAGAGTTTTAAATAATATCATTGAATTTTACTAAATAAATAGAAATATTGTTTTCAACGATTGTTAATAAATGAGAACTTCATGCCAATTACAGAAAATACAGCAAAAAGAATCTGGAAAATTTTAGGAGTGCTGGCTACTCTGGGCATAATAATTTACTTTGGCATTATCTTCTCTCATATAATTATCCTTCTTGTAATTTCAATGCTGCTTGCGCTAATCTTTAATCCAATGGTTACAGTCCTCGAAAAAAATGGATTGAGCAGACTTATTTCTATTTTGATTGTTTTTCTTATTAGCGGTGGTGTAATGGTTTTTGGTTTTTCTGTTCTTATACCAAAAGTGATATATCAGATGAACATGATTAGCCAAAATGTGAACCAAAAGAATGTTACGTTTTTATTAAATCAGGTTCAGGAACTTATCTCTAAATACCTCCCTTTCGTTGACTCGGGTGAATTTATTATAAAACTTCAGGGAGCTATTTCTTCACAATTTTTTAACTCAATTGATAACATAAGCAACATTCTTAGCAGTCTGGTTTCGATTTTAGCCATTTCTTTAATAGTACCATTTATGACTTTCTTCCTGCTGAAGGACAGAAATGAAATCACTAAAGGTATCATAAATATTATGCCCAATAAATATTTCGAAGTTTCCTATTGGGTTATTAAAAAGATAAGTGATAAACTTGGTAAATTTGTAAGGGGTTGGATTTTTGATGCTTTTTGTGTCGGGGTTCTATCAGCCATCGGTCTTTCTGTTCTAGGGATTAAAAACTCTGTGACAATAGGTATGATTGCCGGACTCGGACATTTAATCCCTTATTTTGGACCTATAATCGGGGGCTTGCCGGCAATAGTTATTTCTATGATACAGTTTGGTGATTTCTCTCGCCTACCAAGCATTTTAATTATGTTTGTCATTGTGTATACAATTGATAATGGTTATATCCAACCAAATGTTTTCTCAAAAAGCACAGACATTCATCCTCTCATGATTATCTTGTTAATTCTTGTTGGTAGCCAACTAATGGGTGTTTTGGGAATGCTGTTGGCTGTTCCAATTGCAACCGTCGTAAAAACGGCTTCCAAAGAAATTTATTTCGGGTATAAGAATTACAAGATACTTAGAGCCTGATAAAAAATGAAATAAACATGCGGTTATCATTTCGTAAATGCATTTCTTATATTTCAATTAAATAAAAGGCTACTGCATTATTTATTCATAATTTTTCAGGATAAACATGGACATTCAATTTATTGGTGCGGCGCAAACTGTTACTGGCTCATCCCATCTCATTTCTGTAAACGGAATAAAATTTCTACTGGATTGTGGAATGTATCAAGGCAAGCGTAAGGTCGCCTTCGAAATGAATAGGAACTTTGATGTTTACAATCCTGAAGATATTGATTTTGTTATTCTTTCTCATGCTCACATCGATCATTCCGGTAATCTGCCAACCTTGGTAAAAAAAGGTTTTATTGGTAAAATTTATACAACTTTTGCAACGAGAGATCTTGCGACAGTAATGTTAAGAGACAGCGCTCATATTCAGGTAAAAGATGTTGAATTCGTAAACCGTAGAAGAAAGAAAAAAGGACAAAATTTATTTGAGCCATTATACACAGATATAGATGTTCAACAGACCCTTAAACAATTAGTAGGCTTGAATTACCATCATGAATTTGAACCGGCACCCGGTATAAAATTTACTTTTTTTGATGCTGGACATATTCTTGGTTCCGCCATGATTTTGATGGAGTTAATGGAAGATGGGAAAATAATTAAGCTTGCTTTCACTGGTGACCTGGGACGTAAAAACCTGCCAATATTAAGGGATCCTGAGACTTTACCAAATGTAGATTATTTAATTTGTGAAAGCACTTATGGCGCCAGATTACATGATTCTCCCACCGACATGGATGCGAACCTTGCAAAAATTATAAACAGGGCGATAGAACGTAAATCTAAAATCATTGTTCCAGCCTTTAGTGTTGGAAGGACTCAGGAGCTGGTTTATTCTCTCCATAACATTGTAAAAAATAACCTTGCCAAAAATATTCCGGTCTTCATCGATAGCCCATTATCATCTAATGCAACCGATGTATTCAGAATGCATCCGGAATGTTTTGATAATGAAACTGCCATGTTTTTGCTTGACCATGAAGATCCATTCGGATTCAATAAACTTCACTACATTAAGGATGTTGAGGATTCTAAAAGACTTAATGAGGTGCCCGGTCCTTGCATGATAATTTCCAGTTCCGGGATGTGTGAAGCTGGTAGAATTCTGCATCACTTAAGAAATAATATCGAAGACCCGAACAATATTATTTTGATGGTAGGTTATTCTGCAGAGAATACTCTGGGAAGGAAATTAATTGATCAGGAAAAAGTAGTAAGAATTTTTGGTGATGAACATCCTGTAAAAGCCGAGGTGATCGTCATGAATTCCTTTAGTGCTCATGCTGACTCGAACGAACTCCTCAGTTTTCTTGACACTTTTGATAGAAGCAGAATGCAAAAAATATTTCTAGTGCATGGTGAATTGAACCAGCAGCTGGAATTCAGAATTAAAATTAATGCCCTGGGCTTTAAGAAAGTAGAACTGCCTAAGAGAGGTGACATTTTCACTCTTTAACAAAGAATAGTCTTAATAATTTGAGAAGATTAATTTACATATATATGTGTGTTGCCTTTCTAGCGGCAGTGGATATTCTTGGTCAAATCTCACGCGATAGTCTTGTTCATTCACCCGAAAGCTTTCAATCTTCCAGCATATCCACAACTTTGGATAAGCAGCTAAATATCTACTCGCTTAAAAGTAATGTGAATTACAATCTCAACCTTAACAATTTATTCCTGGGTTTTAAGGAGGATTTCAAATCCACGATTATAAATTCGTTTAATAAAAATATAAAAGACGAGCACTATTTTTCGTTGCTTGGGGAATACTCATTTCGTCCATATCTTAAGTTTGGAATAACATTTAATAATGATATTTATTCTGATAATAGAAGTCTGGCTATAAACCAGGTGTCTGTTACACAGGCAACTTTTTATACAAGAGTAGTACCCTTTCCAAGATTCAATGTAATTCCATTTGCCGGCATTTCTAATAACAAACAGATAGGTGAAATTGATAATGGATATATTTATGGTGCAGAGTTTGGTATTGACAGTCTGGAGATAAGTGATTTTACTCTGAATACTACAGCCCGATTTAGCAATGAGGACATTTCGCCCCGTAGAAGTCTTAATCGCTCTTTCAGGTTAAATTTATCTAATCAATTTGAAAATACATTAATGAATGAAGTATCGGCTTCGTATTCCGAACAGAGACGTGATTTTTATTTACATGCCGATTCTTTGATTGCCAGTATGTTTAATATAAATAATAACATACAGAGCAGAACTGAAACTAACTATTACATACAGGATCAACTGATTCTGATTCCGGAGAGATCGAATATTTTAGTCACTTTTTTTGGCAGATTGGATTGGCGCAAAATTGATCGTGAGACAAGGTACGTTTCTTTGCAAAACCTGACCACAAACAGTTTTGATACAAACATAGAAGAGTTCAAAATTCAATTTGCAACTAACGCCAGATACTATTATAAAAATTTTACTGCCCTTTTTAATATTTCATTTATTGAACGTGAAGAGAAACATTCGGCTAAAGATATTTTGGAAGCCAGTGAAATATTCTTCGAGAAAAGGCGGGATTTGGAATTTCAAAAAAACAACAAGTCTTTGCAGACAAGTCTTTCCGTGCTATCCACTCTAAAACTTAGTCCAAATGACTACTTGTCATTATCATTATTTCACAGAAAGATGGAATATGATACACCAAGCGAGAATAATTATGATGACAGAGATGAGTTACTTTCTATTTTGGGTTTTGAGTACAGAAGAAAAGTGAATTCGCTAATGGACGTGTTTCTGCAACTGGATGGCAGTTTGAATCATGTGGTCTATATTTATGGAGAGCGAAGTTCGAATAATAATATTAGAAGAGTACTTAAACTTACTTCCGGCACCACCTTCCATGGAAAAAGATTTCGAACTACAACCTCAGCCTCAGTCATGGCAGACTACACGGTTTTTGATTTTGTTGATTTCAATCCCTTTCTTAAAAATTATTCCTTCAGAAGGTTTTCAGTTAACGATTCGACATTTATTAAAATCGATGAAAAGTTTTCTTTTACCCTGGACGGATATATAATGCTTTCTGAACAGGGCGATTTCAGCTGGAAGGATTTTTCCAATAATCCATCAAGGTTTCTTCAGGAGATTTATGCAGAGCCTGTAATAAATTATAAATTGTCAGACATACTTTTAGGACTTGGTGTAAGATTTTTCACACTTAATACTTACGGGTATGAAGACACAAAAAAGGTTGAACAGTCAGCCTACAACAGTTTGGGTCCCCTCGTTCGTATTAATATAGATTTGGGGTCAAGTTTGTTTGTTTCTCTAAATGGATGGTATGAATTTATTAAAATGAGTGGGAACGAAAGGCGGGAGTTGGCAAATTTCACCTTGCGCATGAACTGGGTTATGTAAATTAAAAGTAAATTAATCCTTGAAAAGAAGTTTATCTAGTTATATTTTTTGTTAACCTTATTACCAATTTTGTTGTGGGAGTTAATTTTGCTAAATATAGAATATAGTAAAGAAATTATAAGCGACCCAGATCTCCTCCCCGAGGTAGAAGAATTCTTTCAAAACATCGCGGATGAGTTAAAATTAGATGAAACAAAACAAAATAATCTGACTCTATCAGCTTCCGAAGCTGTATCAAACAGCATGCTTCACGGAAATAAACTTGATAAAAGTAAAACGATAAAAATTTCAGTTGTTGTTAACGAAAGTATAATAGTAGTTAAATTTACAGACCAAGGTAAAGGATTTAATCCAAAAGAGGTTCCTGACCCAACAGCCCCCGAGAATATTCTAAAAGACAGTGGCAGAGGGATTCATATTATGAAGTCATTTTTAAGTGACTTGAAATATAATTTTACTCCAGAAGGCACAGAAACTATTCTAACTATGAGCTTAGATTAATTTTTTAAATCAACAACTCTTATTTGGAACTTTCCTAATATTCTTTTAACTTTTCCTTTATGGGAAATAAGTAAAAAAGACTTACTTATCAGTTATTTATTTTTTAATTAATAATAGGAGACCAACGTGGCCAGAAAGAAAATTTCTCTCATAGGTGGGGGTCAAATAGGTGGTGTACTCGCTCAATTAATCGCACAAAAAGAACTTGGCGATGTAGTGCTATTCGATATTGTTGAAGATATGCCTCAAGGCAAAACCCTGGATATTGTAGAAGGATCGCGGGTAGATCAAACTGACATTAAATTGTCAGGCACAAACAGCTATGCTGATATTGCCGGATCTGATCTTGTAATTGTTACTGCAGGTTTACCAAGAAAACCCGGAATGAGTCGAGACGACCTTTTAACGACAAACGCCAACATAATGAAATCAGTGGCAGAAAATGTTAAAGAATATGCTCCTAATTCAATTGTTATCATTATCTCGAATCCATTGGATGCCATGGTAACTTTGTTTCAAAAAGTTTCCGGTTTTCCACACAACAGAGTTCTTGGTCAGGCGGGCGTATTGGATTCTTCTAGATTTTCAACCTTTATTGCCTGGGAACTGGGTGTATCTGTCAAGGACGTTAACGCAATGGTTCTTGGCGGGCATGGCGATACAATGGTACCGCTTATTCGTTATGCGAATGTTAACGGTGTGCCTGTAATGGAATTGCTTGAACAAAAACATGGCGACAATGCTAAAGAAGTTATGGATGCTATGGTTAACAGAACAAAATTAGCTGGCGGAGAAGTTGTCAAATTATTGAAAACAGGTTCAGCTTTTTACTCACCAGCCACCTCTGCAATTGCAATGGCAGAAGCTATTCTTAAAGAAGATAACAGACTAATGCCGACTTGCGCTTATTGCAAGGGTGAATATGGTTTGGATGGTTATTATCTTGGTGTTCCTGCGGTACTAGGTGCCAATGGTGTTGAAAGGATAATTGAACTTAAATTAAACGAAGAAGAAACTGCCGCTCTGGAAGTTTCTACTAACGCCGTTAAAAGTTTAATAGAGGCAATGTCAAACTTAGGATTTTAATCAAAAAAAAGCCCTCTTTTTGCAAAGAGGGCTTTTTTATAAAATCTTAATTACGATACTTATTCAGCAGCAGCAACTTCAAAAACGTTAATATATTTTCTGTTATTACGCTTGGTTTCAAATTTTACAACACCATTAACAATCGCAAATAATGTATCGTCTCCACCCTTTTTAACATTCGCACCAGGATGAAACTTTGTACCGCGTTGTCTTACTAAAATTGAACCAGCTGTAACTGCTTCTCCACCAAATCTTTTCACACCCAAAAATTGAGGGTTACTATCGCGTCCGTTTCTAGTAGAACCTTGACCTTTTTTATGAGCCATTAAAACACCTCTGGTTATTAACCAATCTTAGTTATTTCAATTTTTGTTAATTGTTGTCTGTGACCATTGAAAACCCTGTAAGATTTTCTACGCTTCTTTTTGAAGACAATAACTTTATCATCTTTAAGATGTTCAAGAACTTTTGCCTGGACTTTAACACTTTCAACTGATGGATTACCAATTGATGTCTTATTACCATCTGAAAATATTAACACGTCATCGAATGTTAATTCAGCCTCAGGATCAGCTTGTAATCTTGGTACGTTATATTTAGTATTTTCTTCAACTTTGAATTGCTGCCCAGCAATATTCACGACTGCAAACATCAATTCCTCCATTTCATATAATTTAGAACTGTAAATATAGGTAACTTGTTTTATTATGTCAACAATTCATGTAACAGAAATTATAAAGATTCCCTATTTTTTTTCAACCGAAAGGCAAATTGCGACCCAAATCCAAGTTTGCTTTTTACCTCAATTTTCGACTTATGTGCTTCAATAATATGTTTGACGATGGATAGTCCCAATCCTGTGCCGCCAACAGTACGACTTCTGTCTCTATCAGTACGATAGAACCTTTCAAAAATCCTTCCTAAATCAGATTCAGATAATCCAATACCGGTGTCTCTCACAATAATTCTTCCGTATTCAACTTCATCTTCAACAATGACTTCAATTTTCCCTTTTTCAGAATATTTTATGGCATTTTGAATTAAATTGATCATAACTTGCCGAATTCGCGATTTATCTCCGAACAAACTGATAGATTTATCAATCTCAGCCAACTTAAGTATTAGTTTTTTCTTTTCTGCCAGAGGTTTCATTTCGTTCACGATCGCTTCTAAAAATTCGAATACATTAAAGTAATCAAAACTCATCCTCATCTGCCCTGACTCTATCATTGAAATGTCAATAAGGTCATTTAGCAGGTTATTCAGATTTCTTGTATGTGCCATTGCTTTACCAAGGAACTGCATGTTAACTTTTTCGTCGTGAATGGCACCATTCAACAAAGTTTCGATAAAACCCTGAATGGCAAATATTGGCGTCCTTAACTCGTGGGAAACATTTCCAAGAAATTCCGTTCGAACCTGTTCAAGTTTTTTTAGATTTGAAATATCGGCTTGCTTCGTTACAAACATAGTTTTAATTGCGCTTTCCAATTCAACAAGATAATTGCCTAATCTAATTTCTTCTGGAGATTTTAATTCATTGTTACTTATGTTTTCAATTATTTTTTTAAGTGTAAGTACTTCAGTACGATTCTTTTTCCCTGAATAGAAAACGAATAGAATTGTTAAAATAAGTAGGACAACTAGTCCTGCAAGGTAATAGAGCAACGATGCACTGATAATAACAGATATAAGTGAATGAAGAGCACTAACAAAAATTATTGTAAGAATGTAATTCGGTCGGGCGTATTTTAAATTTTCGTAAAAACTTTTAAACATTTTTAAAGCGGTATCCAACACCTTTAATCGTTTCAATTAAGTCAGCATTTTCGCCTAATTTCTCCCTTATCTTTCTTACATGAACATCAATGGTTCTTTCTACAACATAAATGTCTTCGCCCCAAATCTCGGATAAGAGTTTTTCCCGTGAATATACTTTGTTGGGGCTAGAAGACAGACAAGAAAGAATTTCAAATTCCTTTTTAGGGAATACAACTTCCACTTCATTTACAAAAATCTTATAACTTTCACGATTTATTAGGATAGGTCCTATTTTTATTATTGCTGCTTTCTCATCCTTGCCTTTAAAGCCATCCGATTTTCTTAAGTTTGATTTTACTCTTGCAATCAGCTTTGTTGGTGAAATAGGTTTCTGAATGAAATCATCCGCCCCAATGTTAAGAGCATGCACTTCATCTCGTTCACCACCTTTAGCCGTTAGAAAGATAACAGGAGTGTTTTCATGCTCCTTAATTTTTCTTATTTGCGTACAAGTCTCGTATCCATCAAGCTTTGGCATCATTACATCGAGAATAATGAGATCAGGGTTTTCCTTAACCTTACTGAGAGCTTCCTCACCATCAAAGGCAGTGATAACATCAAATCCCTCCTGAATAAGATTATAGTGGAGAAACTCAACAATGTCTCTTTCGTCATCAACTAGCAAGATTTTTGTTTTCATATTCGCAGCCTAATAATTGGTAAAAATTCTTCAAAGTTATCTCTCCCTCCCTCATCAGAACTTTACTTTTTATTCCATTACAGTAAAAACTTCTCAATTCTCCCGGTTAATCCTTCAGGATCAATACCAAGCATTTTATGTAATTCTTTTTGAGTACCATGTTCAACGTAACCATCCGGCAATCCAATTCTCAAAATATCATTCTTATAACCATTGTCCGACAGATATTCAACAACTCCACTCCCAAATCCACCAACAATCGAGTTCTCTTCAAGGGTTACAATTTTATTGAATTTCTTAGCCGTGGAAATTATTAATTCTTCGTCCAGCGGCTTAATAAATCTCATGTTCACGACTTCGCAGTTTATTCCTCTTTCATGGAGTATACTGCTGGCTGCAAGTGAGTATTCCACCATTTTACCAACTGCTAATAATGCAACACTCTCTCCTTCTCTCTCAATTACACCTTTACCGAGTGGTAATTTTTCAAAGCCCTTTTTGATACTGACGCCAGAACCTTCACCACGAGGATATCTGACAGCAACCGGCCCGGAATATTCATTAATAGCACTGTAAAGCATGTCTCTTAACTCTTGTTCATCCTTGGGTGCCATTATTATCATTTTTGGTATCAGTCGTAAATAAGATAAATCAAATGCGCCGTGGTGTGTTGGGCCATCAGCGCCAACTAATCCAGCGCGGTCAATGGCAAACACAACATGTAAATCTTGTAGACTTATATCATGAATAATCTGATCAAATGCTCTTTGTAAAAAAGTTGAATAGATAGCAGCAACAGGAATAATCCCTTGTGTTGCCATACCTGCAGCAAAAGTGATTGCATGCTCTTCGGCAATTCCAACATCATAATATCTGTCCGGAATTTCTTTCTGTACAAAATCCAGCCCCGTTCCATCCGGCATTGCAGCAGTTATTGCAGCTACCTTACTGTTTTCTTTCATAATCTCTACAAGTGCTTTCCCAAAAATCGAAGTATAAGAAGGTCCTCCGGATGATTTTTTTAACTCCTTGCCAGTAACTTTATCAAACGGAGAAGATGCGTGCAATCTTTGGTGGTGCCCCTCGGCTGGTTTGTATCCCTTACCTTTCTCCGTTAGTGCATGGACAAGGATAGGACCAGGTAAATCTTTAACATGGTTAAAAAATCTTACAAGATGAGTGATGTTATGACCATTTACCGGTCCAAAATATCTGAAGCCTAAAGCCTCAAATAACATTCCGGGAGTAATTATAGATTTTATTCCCGATTCCAGTCTTGCAGCTACTGATCTCAATCTGTCGCCAAATACATCTAACTTGCCAGTTAAGTCCCAAATAGCACCTTTAATTTTATTGTACTCAGGGTGAGATATCATCTCAGTAAAATAGTTTGAAATAGACCACTTGTTCTGAGAGATCGACATGTTATTATCATTTAATACAACAATCAGATTGCTTTTAATAAGACCCGAGTTATTCATAGCTTCATAAGCCATTCCGCCTGTCATCGCTCCATCACCAATAATGGCAATAACCTTATTATTGTCACCTTTAATATCTCTGGCAACTGCCATTCCCAAAGCTGAGGAAATAGAGGTTGTCGCGTGTCCGGCACCGAAAGCGTCGTACTCACTCTCTGAGCGTTTCAGAAATCCGCTCAATCCATTAAGCTGCCTGATAGTAGTAAGCTTATCCCGTCTGCCGGTTAATATCTTATGCGGATACGCTTGATGACCAGTATCCCAGACAATCTGATCAACGGGAGTATTGAACACATGATGCAGTGCTACTGTTAACTCAACTGTACCAAGTCCGCCGCCAAAATGTCCGCCAGTTTGGGAAATCACATCCACAAGATATTCGCGTACTTCACTGCACAATGTTCTTAAGTCAGCAATGTCCAGATCTCTGGTATCTTTTGGGGAATCAATATTAAACAAAATGTTATACTTTGATTTTTCTATCATTCAAGCCCTCTTTATTCACTCTCTTCAGATTCAGTAGAAATGTTTTTCTCTAAATCCTTATTAAGTTCAGTAATTTTTACTTCAGCTTCCTTAAGCTTAGCGGCACATTTTTTTGACAGCACTGTGCCTTCTTCATAAAGCTCAATTGTCTGGTCGATTCCTGTATCTTCACTCTCTAGTAAATCAGAAATTTCCTGGAGTCGGGCCAGCATTTCTTCAAATTTTTGCTCTTTCTTTTTAACCATTTCTATTTACCACCACTTCCTTATCTACAAACTTAATTATAAAATCGTCATTACCAGAAAAGTTTTTTGCTTTTGGAATAATAGAACCCTTCTGTTTAATGAGGGTAAAACCTTTTTTAAGAATTTTATCTACATTATTTGCTTCAATTGTTGCATTAATAAGTTCAAGATTATTCTTTGCATTAACGATAATTTTCTGAGTTGAATTATTAATACGATATAGCAAATTGTCCAGGAACTGAATTTTTGTCTTTATGAGGCCTTGTGGGTTTTTAAATCCGTAAGAATTTGAAATAGAATTAATTTCCTGTCGATAATTTCTAATTTTTCGAAATATTTTATCAGAAGAATTATATGAAAAATCAGCTATAAAGGCAAAAATTTCCTCTTTTTCCGGAGTCGCCAATTCCATGGCAGCCGTTGGTGTTGGAGCCCTTAGATCAGCAACAAAATCTGAAATCGTAAAATCTATTTCATGACCCACAGCACTAATTATGGGGATACTGGATGCAAATATTTCTCTGGCTACTATCTCCTCATTAAATGCCCATAAGTCTTCAATGGAACCTCCACCGCGTCCGACAATAATCACATCAATATCTTTCCTTGTGTTCAACAAACGAATGCTTCTTACAATCTCCTCTGCAGCTCCCTGACCCTGAACCTTGCTTGCAGCGATAATCAATTCTGCTATAGGATAGCGCCTATTTAAAACACTTATCATGTCACGCAGAGCCGCTCCGTCAATCGCCGTAACCACACCAATTTTTTCGGGAAACCTTGGAATAGATTTTTTATGAACAGCTTCAAACAAACCTTCGGAGGAAAGCCGAAGCTTAAGTTTTTCAAAAGCTGCCTGAAGTTCCCCTTCACCGGCAGGTTTCATTGAACGGACGTCAATCTGATATGAACCTCTTGGCGGATAGACAGATAGCTTGCCAGTCACTATCACCTTCATCCCATCCTGAGGAGTGAAAAAGACGTAACTATTCACTCCTTTCCACATGGTACAATTTATCTGAGCATTTTTATCCTTCAAAGTAAAATACCAATGACCGGAAAAGTGAGGTTTGAAATTCGAAATTTCACCAATCAGGCTAACCTGGTTGAAATTTTCCTCAATAAGTTGTTTTACCGAAGCGGTTATTTCCGAAATTGTATATATAGCGTTGCCGTTCATATTTTGACTATGTTTTTTTTCATTCGATTAAATACTGTTGCCTAAAGATTTATTGAAAAGAAACTTGAATAAAGTCCTAAAGAAATCTCGTGAAAACTATTGTTTGAATCATTAAAAGCATGGTTATAGCGGTATCTGCTGTAGAAGGTAAATACTGTTGAAACCTTAAACCACCCAACAGTTAACTCTGGTCCAAGTCCATTGGTTCCCTTAAAATCTCCAAAGAAAGTAATGCCGGGGGCTATGTATTCAATTGGCTCGAGTAAAAATATTTTCTTCAATCCAAGTCGCCCAATATGCTGGCTGCTGCCTTCGAATATATAAGAATATTCAAGGCTTAAATACAAATCAGGATAATTATAGCCATGGGAATAATATGTGAGAATTGGAATTTCCTTTGTTAAAGAGAATAAGGATTTTTCCTTTGTAAAAATAAGATTTGGTGACGGTAAACCAAAGACTACCCCACCAAAACAACAGGTAGTCAAAAGTCCTGGCGCACCGTCCATTGTAATATCAAAAGTGCTGGATAAAGCCAGTTCAAAAGTTTGACTTTCGAAATCATTTCCATCAACATCTGTAACTACCAATTTATATTTAACGTACAAGCTGTCAAACTTATAGGGTGAAAGATTTATTCTTATTTTATGATCCTCCGTAGCAGTTACTGATACCGGGATTTCATATTTGTCGGCAATTATTACCCGTGAAAGAACTTCTTCCGGAGTAAAAAAAGACAATACAAAAGTATGCGGAACTTCAGGAGTAACGAATGAATCGATAAGAAATACTTCGTAGAAATCCGAGTCATCTTCAATACTCTGAGCCAACATGATGTTGTTGAAGAGACAAATGACCAGAATGAATACAAAAAATGTCTTCACATCAATTCCTGTTAAAGTGAGTAATAAAAATAACCATTCCATGGTAAAGATATCATAAAATATTAATAGAGTTAACTGCTCTTAGATATCCCAAGAACAGGATTAGGTTTTTACTATATTTGTACTTACAATGCTACTAAAATAGGATAATAATTGAGAATACTAGTAAGTAATGATGATGGGATTGATGCTGAAGGGATTGGGGCATTAGCCGAAAAGCTTAGAGAAATTGGTGAAGTGACTGTGGTTGCGCCAAGAACCGAGCAGAGTGCTGTTGGGCATAAAATAACCATGAAAAATCCGCTACGTGTAACTGACTATAAAAAGAATGGAAAGTTTTTCGGTTATGCCGTTGATGGAACACCGGCAGACTGTGTTAAGATGGGAATCAGGAATATCCTTCATAAAAAACCGGACATTGTAGTTTCCGGAATTAACCATGGTTCTAATACTGCTATTAATACAATTTATTCAGGAACTGTTTCCGCCGCCAGAGAAGCAGCAATTATGGACGTGCCAGCGATAGCCGTTTCTATTACAAGCCATGATCCGGCTCAATTTGACACAGCCGCTGAAATTGTGAATAAGCTTGTCCTGCTGGTTGTAAAACATGGGCTGCCAACTGGTACTTGTTTAAACGTGAATGTGCCTGATTTACCAAGGGAACAAATTAAAGGTGTTCTGCTTACAAAGCAGGGTACTTCGAAGTGGGACGACATTTACGAGGAAAGATTTGACCCTTATGGTAAAAAATACTTTTGGCTGACTGGCGTACTACTTGAGACAGATAAGGATTTGGATAGGGATCAATGTGCAATAACCAATAATTATGTCTCTGTTTCTCCAATTCATTTTGATCTTACTGATTATGAAACCTTTGAGAAAATGAAATCCTGGCAAATTGAAAACATTGGATAATGTATTGGAAAGAATTAAAACGTGACCGAAACACTACAAAACATATCATTCGAATTTTCTGTGCCAGCGTTTATTGTGATCATATTCGGTTTGATTGCAATATTTTTGTCAGCTGTTTATTATAGATTTTCAATCCCGCCAATTTCACGGGCTGTAAAATTATCTCTAATCTCACTTCGGTCACTTTCACTTTTTCTAATTATTTTGCTTCTATTCGAATTAGTGCTTTTGCTATCTTACTCTGAAGAAAAAGCAGCAGTAAATTATTTATTTATCGATAAATCCATGTCTATTACTGCCACAGATAGTATCAACAGATCCAATGAAATCAATAACCTGATCGAAGACCTGAAATCCGACAGTCTATATTTTGAGACTTATATTTTCGGTAGCAATGTATCGAGAACCGGCATTGATAGTTTACAACATATAAGATATGCGGATAACACCACAAATTTTGAAAATGTATTTAATGTTCTTGCCAATACTAATAGCGAAATTGCATCAGTTGTTATTATAAGCGATGGAATAATAAATGCCGGTAAAAATCCTTTATATCAAACTGACAACTTTAATTTTCCAATTTTTACCGTCGGTGTTGGTGATATTAGTGTTAGTGAAGATATTGAATTGGCTAAAGTTGATTTTAACGAATACATGTATCTGAATAAGCCAACCGTTATTGAGGTTGGAGTAATGAACAACCGGGATAATGTTACTTCTACTATTATTGAATTGATCGACAACAATAAACCAGTAGCTACCCAAAAAGTGGTTTTGCAGAAGAACACTTATTCAAATTTCAATTTAGAGTATGTTCCTTCCACTGTTAGAATGAAAAACCTTCTGGTAAGAATTATTGGGTTCAATGGGGAAAACAATATTGTCAACAACGCAAAATCATTCATGGTAAATGTACTTTCAGATAAACATAAAATCGGCTTTATTTCTTCCTCCCCTTCTCCCGATTATGCAAGAATGATTGATGTAATTTCAAAGAATGATAAATACGATGTCATTGATTACACATGGGTAACCGGTGACAAAAATGTCAAAAATCGAAAATTGTCCGAACTGGACCATGTTGATGCGCTTATACTTTCCGGCTTCCCTACAAGAAATACACCAGACAATATAGTCAGATCAGTTAAACAATTATTAACAAAAAACAACATCCCTTTTCTATTTCAGCTTACGAATTTAACAGATCCTATCAAATTAAAACTGATTGATGACTTACTTCCCTTTAAGATCAAGGAGTCCAATCAGGAAAGAGGCAGAAGAGCCGCTCATTTGAGGTCGAGTCACGCCTTAGCGCTTAACATGGGCGCAGCAGAAGAATATGCCAAACTTCCTCCAATTCATCTCAGCAATTGGGATATTGAATTAAGGCAAAATACTCTTACACTAATGGACGCGAAGCAGAATTCTGCCTCAACACCAGAACCGATTATTGTTACAAGTACCGTCCCGCGGAAAACTGTTTCTATTTTCGGTTACAATTTTTGGAAATGGGAATTACGCCAGGATAACCAATTATTCTTTAATCATTTTTTCAACAATATCATTTCCTGGCTAATTACAGAAACCGATTTGGAAAGGTTAAAATTATCCCTGAATAAAAATACATTTGCACTTGGCGAAGAGGTCATCCCTTCAGTAAGACTTTTCGATCAATTATTGCAGCCTTTTAGCAACGCCGAGGTTAAGATAACAACATCCATGAAGCATGAAATTAACGAGATACTGCTGACAAATCTTGGAGAAGGCAGATATTCAGGATCAATAAATGACCTTAAACCAGGGCGCTACCAGATAAAAGCATCTGCCAAATCTGATTTGGGTACCTGGTCAGAAGATTCTGTAGAGATAAAAGTGGAAGCAGTCAGCTCTGAAATGTTAAATAATATCATGAATATTCAGTTACTTTCAGGATTAAGCCAGGCTACGCAGGGAAAATTTTACTATATTCGTGACACAAAGGGACTTAAAAATAACCTTATAGAAAACCCACAAAATAAATTTTACTCAAGTATTAGTGAGAAGAGAATTAACCCTCTTTTTAATTACTTTTATCTTTGGGTATTAATCACACTTTTTTCTTTGGAATGGTTAATTAGGAAGAGAGCAGGTATGAATTAAAAGGAATTGAGATGAATAATTTTATTACTCTTACAGAAAATGAAATAGTTAACTATGACTTGATGGACAATGAACACAGGGAGTTAGTTAGTCTGGTAAATGAAATATTCTCAAAGATTGGAAAGCTTGACCGGGACGAAAATTTAACTTACATAAAAAAGCTGGTTGATCATATTCGTAAGCATTTTGATTCTGAAGAAAACTGTATGAAGCAATTTAAATACTATGGTTATATTTCACATAAGCTTGAGCATGATCGTTTTTATAATAAATTGCTCTCCTTTTCAGTAAAAGTTGAGGAGGAAAAAACCGGCATCACACTCGATTTGCTGCAATCAATTAAAACCTGGTTCTTTAACCACCTGGAAATGAATGACAAAAAATGTGCTAAACATTTTATTGAATCTCTGGCGTCCGAAACAAATTAGTAGAATAGATTGATTAGAAATTTTTATAGAAGTATAGTTAATTTTTTCTTCCCCAATGTGTGTTATGGCTGCAATCATTTTTTGGAAGAAAATGAGAATGTCCTTTGCCCTGGATGCTATGAATCATTACTAACAGTTTCTTCCGAAATGATTATTCAAGAGTACAACAAGAAATTTGAGAGTGATAATTACATCAGTGGCTTTTATTCAGCTTTTGTTTTTGAAAAGGAAGGCATCATTCAAAAATTAATCCATGAGCTGAAATATAATAAGAGGTTTGCTATTGGAACCTACCTGGGTAAAATTACTTCTCATCTATTTCACGAGAAAATTGAAAACTGGTCTATTGATCTAATTATACCAATTCCTCTTTTTCATTTGAAGAAGGCAGAACGCGGCTATAACCAGGCATATTATATATCTAAAGGTATCTCCTCATTTACAAAGATTCCTCTTTCCACCAGCAGCTTTCGCAGAAAAGTGTTCACTCCCTCACAGACCAAATTAAATATTACAGAGCGGAGAAATAATATAGAGGGGGCATTTAGAGTTGTTAATCCCAAAAAGATTCAGGATAAAAATATTATGCTGGTGGATGATGTAATAACCACTGGCGCCACAATTTCCGAGTGCGCCAGAATGTTAAAACAGGCAGGTGCTAAAAATATTTATGCTTGCTCAGTAGCTCTCGCTAATCCTTTACATTCTCTCAGGGGCACTTAAGCCAAGTATTGAAAGTCCATTTTTAATAACAATTCTGGTTGCGATTACCAGGGCAATTCTGGCTTCAGCCAAAGATTTTTCTGTCCCAATAATACGGCATTCGGCGTAAAACCTGTGAAACAATGCGGCGATTTCTTCCAGATAATTAGCTATTCTGTGCGGCTCAAAATTTTCTGCAGAGAATAAGACTTCCTCTTCAAATTTGTGCAGTTTTTTACAAAGATTCTTTTCAGAAGGAGCGACCAATAGTTCCAGATGGTCAAGCGAGTATTCCATTGATTCGTCTTTAGTCAAATTAAGCATTGAGCATATTCTTGCATGAGCATACTGAAGATAAAATACAGGATTTTCATCAGATTGTTTTTTAGCCAGGTCAATATCAAAATTCAAATGACTTGACATATTACGCATAATGAAAAAGTATCTTACAACATCACTTCCTACTTCATCAACTAATTCATCCATGGTAATGTAGTTGGCTTTCCTGGTAGACATCTTAACAACTTCGCCGTCTTTAAGTATTGTTACGAATTGATATAACAATACTTTCACCCTCTCCTTATCAAACCCAAGCGCTTGCAGTCCGGCTAATACATCCGGGTAAGTGGCATGATGATCGGATCCGAATACATCCACAAGAAGATCGTATCCACGCTCGTATTTGGTTATGTGATATGCTATATCAGGTAATCTGTAAGTTGGTTCACCGCTGGATTTAATAATAACTTTATCCTGATCCATTCCCAATTCAGTGAGTTTAAACCAGGTAGCCCCTTCACTTTCGTAGGCAAGTTTTTTTTCTTTTAACTTCGCAATCACATCATCTATTCTACCATCATCATAAAGACTCTTTTCGTTGTAAAAATTCTTCATGTTAATTTTAATATTGTTCAACGTTTGTTTGATATCCGTAAAGATTACATCCTGAGCCTTCGCCTTGAATTCGCCTTCAGGATCTTCCTCTCTTAACGAATCACCAAACTCATCTTTTAAGCATTGTGCAATTTCCACTATATACTGCCCCTGGTAATAATCCTCAGGAAATTCAATTTCGTCGCCAACTGCCTGCAGGTATCGTTGTTTAACTGAATCTCCCAGCATTCTCATCTGGCGTCCTGCATCGTTAAAGTAGAACTCTCTGTCAACTTCGTATCCAATCCATTCAAGCATATTGGAAACAGTGTCCCCGATTACCGCATTTCTTCCATGACCAACTGTTAAAGGTCCGGTTGGATTGGCAGAAACAAATTCTACAATAGCTCTTTTACCTGAATACTTATCCGATTGGCCAAACCGGTCAACTTTATTTATAATTTCAGAAATGATTTTCGAAACAAACTGTGATGTAAAAGTGAAATTAATAAATCCTGGTCCGGCTACTTCTACTTTTTCAATTATATCTTCATCAATCTCAAAACTTTCAATAATTTCTAAAGCAATCTCGCGGGGATTCTTCTTCAGCACCTTAGTAAGAAGCATAGCGACGTTTACTGATAGATCACCATGGCTTTCAATTTTTGGCACATCAATATTTATTTCAATGCCATTTAAGTAGGGTAGTTTTTTACCTGCGGACGCAAAAAGTCCGGACAAATATTTTTTCACAGATTGTCTCCAGAGTTAAAATTAAACATCGAAAAATAAACGAAAAAAAGTGGCTTATTCAACAACGGGTGGTAAATCAAAATCATCCTTTATCTCTTCAACAGGGGCATCACCCCATAATCTTTCAAGATTGTAGTATTCGCGGGCAGTATTTTTAAAAACATGAACAACTACATCGAAATAATCTAAAATAACCCAGGTAAGGGATTGGTATCCCTCTCTATGATAACATTTTATTCCGTCTTTTCTTAATTTTTTATCAACTTCATCAGCAATAGCTTTAACCTGCATATCAGAATCTGCGGAACAGATGATGAAATAATCAGAAATTGATGAAAGTTTCTGTAAATCCATTATTTTAATATCGTAACCTTTTTTACTCAGTATCAGATCAGCAATTCTATGCGTAAACTCTTTCGTATCCAAACTTTGTTCCTTCTATTTTAATGGTATTAAGTTATAATAGTCTTTTCCAACAATAATAGTAACATCTAAAAAATAATCTTCGTTCAGCTGTTGGATTACTGAAGAAGGTTTAGCCCCCAGAATTTTGGCGGTTTTCTTCGCATTGGCTATGTTCCCCCTGCGGTCAATAATAATTGTATTATCAAGATCAAATGTCTTGTAGTTCCCTCTATTAACCACATCAAATCCGTTTGCTCTCAGAAAATCAGTAAATCTATCAGCAATTCCACTAACACCACAACCATTTAATATCTCTACCTGAATCACCTCAGCTGCCACTTGAGTATTCTGTTTCGGAGCCTTTTTTGCTTCGTCTCCTGAAAGATTAATACTAATTGAATAAGTTAAATAAATAATTATCCCAGCAAGTAGAAATATAATCAGGTTTAATGCGAGATTAACAGTTGGATTCTTCTGAGTCATTTCTTCACTATTTCTTGTACAGTTTCGTGTAAATTTATCTTTGGCTCTAAAATATTATTAAAGAACATCTACCATAAAAATGGCGAGCCATAATTACCGTATGAACCGTAGGATCTGTAAGAATTATTCCCTAATGGAGAATTAAAAAACTGTAACTTAATCTCCATGTTTTCAGACGGAGCATAGTTCAATTCAGCCCTTGAAATGTAAAAGCCATTTATATTATTTGTAAATGCATCACCAAGAGTATTATATGGGCTGTTTACTAAACTTGCATCCACTTCAATATTCATCTTATCATTAAATTTATACTTCATGCTATTTGTATAAACTCCCAACGAAACAGCATGACCACTAAAAGCCGAATATGAAGCACTAAACGAGTGACTCATAGAGAAATTTTCCGGGTTTATGAAATCAAGAAAAAATCCGGAAGGTTGATTATTTGAGATACTGTTTCTGATATCAACCTTTTTATTCAGCTGTTCTTTGAACTGAGCATTAATAGAAATAGTAAAAATAAATACCGAAATTGCCAATAGTGTTTTCATGATATTCTCACTTTCTGTTCGTTAGAAATTGAACATTACAAGCGAATTAAAGTTTCCTCTTAATTTTGTTATTTTCATCGAGAATAACAACAGTTGGTTTATGATTTTTTGCTTCTTCTTCGTTCATTCTGGCGTATGTAATCACAATAATTTTGTCACCAATTTCACCAAGTCTGGCTGCTGCGCCATTTAACCCTATTACTCCACTCCCCCGTTTACCTATAATAGCGTAGGTTTCGAACCTGTTGCCATTTTCAATATTGGCAACTTGAACTTTTTCATTGGGTAATATATTTGCTTCTTCTAGTAATTCTTCGTCAATAGTAAGACTCCCTTCATAAAGAAGGTCAGCTTGCGTAATTCTAGCCATATGAATTTTTGATTTAAACATTTCTAACTGCACTTTTGTGGATCCTTTATAAATATTTTCAGACTAATCCTTTAATTGAATAATCATCTCTACTTCAACAGCTGCGTTTATAGGAAGCTCATTTACACCAACCGCACTTCTTACATGCCTCCCCTTTTCGCCAAATATTTTAAAAAGTAATTCTGAGGCACCATTGGCAACTTTGGGCTGATCTGTAAATTCATCCGCGCTATTCACAAACACCGTTACTTTCACTACCCTTTCAATTTTATTAAGATCCCCAATAAGGTTTCTGATTACTCTAAGTCCGTTTATAGCACATAGCTCAGCTGCTTTTTTGCCTTCCTCAATGCTTACATCACATCCCACTTTACCCAAATACTTAAGTGTTCCTTTTTCAATGGGGATTTGCCCGGCTGTAAATACTAATTTATCTGCCTGAACGGCAGGGATATATTCTGCCAATGGAGCAGGTGCACCATCAAGGTCGTATCCTAGCTCTTTAATTAATTGCTCAATCATCTGTCTCTCACAAATAAATTTCTGAGGTGTAAATATAGCTCAAAAGCTGATTAAATATAAAGCCAGAATGTTTAATACCTTCTTTTGTTGATATTTTCTCAAAATATTTGGATGCAAGGTTAATACTCTTTAATTTTATAGAAAAAAAACGAAGGATTATATGACTGGGAAGAAGTTTGATGAATTGATGAGCATCATGAGAAGGCTTAGAAAAGAATGCACATGGGATAAGGAACAAACACATGATTCGATTAAAGCAGCTTCATTAGAGGAGGTTTACGAGCTGATTGAGGCTATTGATGAAAAGAACTACGATGAGATCAAGGGTGAACTTGGGGATATTTTACTTCATATAGTATTCCATTCCGTCATTGGTGAGGAGGCTGAAAACTTTACTATTGATGATGTAATCCAGGGAATAACCGATAAATTGATAAGAAGGCACCCTCATGTTTTTGGTGATACCATAGTTAATAGCAACAAAGATATTACACGCAACTGGGAAACGATAAAATTACAGGAAGGACGGGATTCGGTTCTTGAAGGTGTTCCCAAAAATTTACCCGGACTCTATAGAGCTTACCGACTTCAGGAAAAAGCATCCAAAGTTGGTTTTGATTGGGAAAAGAAGGAAGAAGTCTGGGATAAAGTATTGGAAGAAATTGAAGAATTAAAAGTTAGTGAACAGGACGGCAACGAAGAAGAGATTGAGAAGGAGTTTGGTGATATATTTTTTTCATTAATTAATTATGCTCGGTTTATAGGCATTAATCCTGAGAACGCGCTTCGGAAAACAAATGATAAATTTATTAAACGCTTTCAGTACATTGAGAAAAAACTAAAAGAAAATGGCGGTTCGATTACTGAATCGAATTTAGAAGAAATGGATAAGTTTTGGGAAGAGAGTAAGACTATTTTTTAGTAGTCTTATTCTCACCGTTATCTTCATTATTAAAGTCTTCGTAAGCCTCGATAATATCCTTAACTAATTTATGTCTAACAACATCCTTTTTATTAAAATAGACAAATTCAACTCCATCAACCTTCTTCAGAATTTCAATAACCTGAATTAAGCCACTTTGGGTTTTTGATGGGAGATCCACCTGTGTAATATCACCGGTTATTATTGCCTTGGAATTTGGTCCAAGACGAGTTAAAAACATTTTCATTTGCAAGGTTGTGGCATTCTGTGCTTCATCCAGGATAACGTAAGCATTGTGCAGTGTTCTGCCTCGCATAAAAGCCAACGGGACAATTTCTATTATACTTTTTTCAAGATGGTTACGTAATTGGTCGCCAGGCATCATATCCTGTAATGCGTCAAATAGTGGACGAAGATATGGATCTATTTTTTCCTTAAAATCACCTGGCAGAAAACCAAGGCTTTCACCAGCCTCTACTGCAGGTCTGGCAAGAATTATTTTTTTTACCAATCCTTTTTTCAAGGAGGCTACGGCAAATGCTACTGCAAGATATGTCTTACCAGTACCAGCCGGTCCAATAGCAAAACATATATCATTATTCTGGACAGCAGTTATATATTGCTCTTGAGTAGGAGTTCTGGCTTTTATAACATCTTTTTTTGTGTATAGAATAATATTTTCAAATTCCTTATTACTAACAATTTCTTTGCCCTCAATGGTAAGGTCAATAATTGTTTTAACATCAATCTCATTCAATTTGCCCGAAGTATTTAGAACAAATATCATTTCATGAAATACTTTTTCAATAACCTCTATTTCTTCCTGAATACCCTTAATATAAACTTGGTCACCCCGCACAGTGATAATAGCACTAAATCTTGATTCAAGAGTTTTAAGGTTAAGGTCGTTGAACCCCAGTAAAGAATTCAAATCCACATTTTCCAGTCTGATAATTTTTTCTACTTGCGTAACTACCTCCATGATATAAGAAGCCCTTTCCGGTTAGACCGAAAAGGGCGAAGTATTATTTACTAATATCTAATTCTCATTAAAGAAATTATTGTTGAACAGGTGCAGGCTTATAATTTCTTTTTACTTTAGCGTAATGCTCTTTTTCGTCATCAGTTAGATTAGGAACTTTGAAAATTTGAGCAGGATAAATTAAATCAGGATTCTTAATTTGATCTCTGTTTGCCTGATAAATTTTTGGCCATGCAAAACCGTTTCCGTAATGAGCATCTCTTTTAGCAATATACCATAGGCAGTCGCCCTTAACAACAGTGTATATTACTTCTGCAGGTTTTTCTTGCCATGAATCTAATTTTCTTCCAAGCTGGTTGTGAATTTTATCAAAGAATTCTGGCAAAGCACTGATTTTGCTAGCTTTTAAAGCTTCCCACTCAGCAAGTCTGTCATCCTTAGGAGAAACTTTTCCGTCAACTTGACTCATTAATTCATTTAATCTGCTTCTGAAGTTATCAACATCTGCTTTAGTAGCACCAACAAGTGCATACATTTCATTGATACAATCATCTTGAGCTTGTAAAGCTGCATTATTTGTTTTTAATGTAGCAATTTCGGTTTTTAGTGTGGCTAATTCTTGTGTTAATTCAACTTTTTTAGTACTTAATCTTTGAATTTCAGCTTGCCATTCTTCTTCTGTCATTTCTTTTCTGTCTTGTGCAGAAATAATAGTACAGAAGAGCAAAACTGAGAATAAAGCTGCAAAAATTTTATAGACGTTCATTTATTGCCTCCGTTAATTTTTAAACCTGTTATTGACCCATAGTTTCTAAATTCTTTTCAGTTTCTGCTTTGTCCTTAGCACACTGATTTAATTTTGCAGTTTTTTCGGCAATTTCTCTCTCTAAACTTGCCTTCTCAGCTTTCATGTCATTAACTTCTTTTTCGAGTGATTTTACTTCAACTCTTAAAGCTTCTAACTCGGCCATTTGTTCTTCACTAACACCACCGCAACCTACTAAAACAAATACCATTGCTATGGCCATTGAAGAGATGAGGAGCTTCTTAAAATTTGTCATTTGTTTCCTCCTGATTTAAAAAATGATTTGTCAATATGAATCTGTTACATAGTACTAATTTATTAAATAATAACCTCTGTGTCACTAAAAATCAACATTATTTATAATATTTTTCTATCAACAAAACTTGTATAGGAATCGGCTGCAATTATAATATGATCAAAAACCTGGATGTCAATGATCTTTCCCGCTTCAACCAATTGCTTGGTAATCTTAATGTCTTCATTACTTGGTTCAGGATTACCACTTGGATGATTATGTAATAAAATAATATTGGCTGAATTATTCTCTATAGCAACCTTAAAAACCTCCCGGGGGTGCACAACACTTGTATTTAAATTACCTACAGAAATTGTTTCATGCTTGATTATTTTGTTTGACGAGCTCAAACATACTACAATAAATTTTTCCTTTATCTCATCTCTTAGTAATGGAATAAAATACTGAGCCACCTCTCCCGGAGAAGTAATTTTAGTATCCAAAATAGAGCGTTTTTGACTACCGATTCTTCTCGAAAGTTCCAGAGCAGCAATCAAAGTAGCGGCTTTATCTTTGCCAATTCCCGGTATTTTTACTAAAGAATCCAGACTTTGTGTAGCTATGTTTGAAAGATTCCCAAACTGTACCATAAGGTCCTGAGCCAGACAGATTACGGATTTACCTTTTTGGCCGGTTCTTAATAAAATTGCTATTAGTTCAGTATCACTCAGACTATTAACGCCTCTCATAACAAGTTTTTCTCTTGGGCGATCTTGTAATGGTAAGTCTTTTACCTTTAACATTGTCATTTATCATTACTATAAGAAAAACGGTGGAACAGAGTTATAATATAGAAAAATATATTGAAATTGAAAAAATTATTTAGGTTGGTTCTTTTCGAGGCCTTTATTTGCCAGTTGGTTAGTCGGGTCAATTTTCAATGCTTTACCAAAACATCGTTCGGCTTCCTTATGGTTTTCATTATTAAGAAAAGTCATGCCCAATAAGGCCAAAACTTCAGATGAGGGTTCAGTAGCAACTACATATTCTTTTAAATACTCTTCAGCTTTTTTGAACTCTCCAAGTTGATAGTGAATTCTGCCAGCCAATTCTAGCAAAGAAACGTCTTCTTTATTTAGTGTAAGAGCACGTTTAACAGCATCAAGGGCATGAAAATACATTTCCTTTTTGTAATAAATCATTGCTTGTGTAGAATGAGTTTCGTAATTCTGCGACAAAAAACTTTCTGATTTTTTTGCGTACTCCAAGGCGATATCATATTCTGATGTTTTCAAGTTAATTTTAGAAAGATAAAGATATGACTCCGGGATTAAATCAGATTTTGGATTACATTTAATGAAGGACTCAAAATTAATTTGTCCTATTCTGTTCTCTCCAAGGTGGAAATTTGATAAACCAAGCAGGAAAAACACATCGCTGTCATCCTCTGTTGAAACTCCCGAAAGAACATCCAAAGCCCTTGCATAATTGGACTGTCTTATGAGAAAATGACCGTAAAATTTCCTTACCTCTTCATCTTCACTATTACCTGCCAGATATTTATCAAGAATCTCATAAGCTTTGCCAATCATTTTGAGTTTTTCGTAAACCAAAGCAATACGTATGGATGCGACTCGATATGATTCTTCCTTTTCCAGAAGTTGCACATAAATCTGAAGAGCATGCAGCTGCTTACCCTCATTTTCAAATTGTTGCGCCTGTTTTAGTTTGTATTCATACTCTTTCATTTACAGATACTATTCCCATTCGATAGTTGATGGAGGTTTAGAACTAATATCATAAACAACACGATTAACTCCACGTACTGATCTAATAATTTTATTTGATATTTTCTCAAGAATATCCAAATCAAATCTGTACCAGTCAGCAGTCATACCGTCGGTAGAAGTAACTGCTCTAAGAGCTATTACATTTTCGTAGGTTCTAAAATCTCCCATAACACCTACAGTCTGGACGGGTAAAAGTACCGCGAAAGCCTGCCATATTTCATTGTAAATTCCATTAGAGTGCAGCTCATTTATATAAATATCATCCGCTTCCTGAAGAACTTTAATCTTATCTTCAGTAATATCACTTAATATTCTAACAGCTAATCCGGGTCCGGGAAAAGGATGTCTTTCAATAAATTCCTCAGGCAAACCGAGCTCTCTGCCTATAGCTCTAACCTCGTCCTTAAATAGCTCCCTGAATGGCTCAATAAGTTTTAGATTCATTTTCTCGGGCAACCCGCCAACATTATGATGAGTCTTTATAGTTACTGAGGCTCCTTTTACAGAAACTGACTCTATTACGTCCGGATATAAAGTCCCTTGCACGAGAAAATCAGCATTGGGTATTTTTACCGATTCGTTATCGAATACTTCAATAAAAGTATTGCCAATTATTTTTCTTTTTTTCTCGGGATCTGAAACGCCGGCAAGTTTTGAAAGAAAAGATTTGGACGCATCAATGTGAGTAAGCTTAAGGCTATAACTTTCTTCGAACATTTTCATAATGAGTGCGCTTTCATTTTTCCGCATCAAGCCATGATCCACGTGTATGCAATGCAGCTGATCTCCAATTGCCCTATGGATTAATATAGCGGCAACAGAGGAATCAACACCTCCCGAAAGGGCACAAATAACATTTTTATCCCCAATCAAATTTTTGATTTCTTTTATCTTCTCCTCAATAAAACTGGCAGGTGTCCAGTCACCCTTACATTCACAAATATTAAAAAGGAAATTCTTTATAATTTTACTACCTTCGACAGTGTGAGTAACCTCGGGGTGGAATTGCACTCCATAAACTTTCTTTTCGACATTTGAAATTGCACAGATTGGAGAATTCTCCGAAGAGCCGTCTATTTCAAACCCATCAGGCACCTCCTGAATCAAATCACCATGGCTCATCCAAACAGTAGATTTTTCATCAACCCCGGCCAACAAGTTACTATCTTTGTTAATGTTAAAGGTAGCTTTGCCATACTCGCGATCATCGGCAGACTCAATTTTTCCCTTAAATGTAGAAGTTATATAACATAACCCATAGCAAATACCTAATATAGGAACGCCTAAGTCAAATATAGCTTCATCAGCCTTGGGAGCACCTTCATCGTAGATACTCATGGGTCCACCGGAAAGGATAATGCCGGTTGGATTCATCAGCTTAATTGCATCAATACCATATGAATGGGGATGTATTTCGGAGTATACACTGCTTTCTCTTACTCTTCTTGCAATTAACTGTGTATACTGCGAGCCAAAATCAAGTATAAGAATCTTTTCATGTTGTGTCATGTAACCACCCGTTATCACCTTTTTAAATAGACAAAATCCGTTAAGAAACGGATTTTGTTTGCATCATTTTTTAAATTTCAAAAAGTTAATCCAATTAAATTAACCACCGATTTGAGCTTTGTACGCTGCGGCATCCAAAAGATCAGCTAAAGCACTTTCATCTTCAAGCTCAATTTTAATAAACCATCCTTCACCATAAGGATCACTATTAACTAATTGTGGTTCATCTTCCAATTTTGGATTCACTTCAACAACTTTTGCCGAAAGAGGAGCAAACATGTCACTAACAGTTTTTACTGCTTCAATTGTACCAAATGATTCGCCTTTTGTAATTTGCTCTAATTCAGGGTCCAAATCAATAAAAACAACATCACCCAATTCACCCTGCGCGTAATCAGTAACACCAATAAGGGCAGTTTTTCCCTCAACTTTAACCCACTCATGATCAGTTGTATACTTTAAATTTTCTGGAACGTTCATTATAACCTCAAGCTATTATTTATATTGTTTATCTATAAATGAAGTGTCAAAAACACCTTCGATAAAAATTTCATTTTCAAGAACTTTCTGATGGAATGGAATTGTTGTTTTAACTCCTTCAATCGTAAATTCCTCAAACGCTCTTTTCGCTCTTTGTATGGCATGCTTCCTGTCTCGTCCCCAAACTATCAATTTTGCAATCATTGAATCGTAATAAGGAGGAATTACATACTCATTATAAACATGTGAATCTATTCTAACTCCAAAACCACCCGGGAAATGCAGATATTCAATTGTACCGGGAGATGGTCTGAAATTATTCTCAGGATCCTCGGCGTTAATCCTAAATTCAAAACAATGACCAACAGGTCTATATCCATCCAGTTCAATTTTTTCTCCGGCAGCTACAAGAATTTGCTGTTCAATGAGGTCAATATTATTTATCATTTCGGTGACAGTGTGTTCAACCTGAATTCTTGTATTCATTTCTATGAAATAAAAATTCTTGTCTTTATCAACAAGAAATTCAACCGTACCGGCACCTTCATAATTTACCGACTTTGCCCCAAGGATTGCCGCGGCGCCCATTGCCTGCCTTACTTCTTCAGTAATAGCTGAGGAGGGCGACTCTTCAATAAGTTTTTGATGTCTGCGTTGAATAGTACAGTCACGTTCACCATAATGGATAATATTACCATGTTGATCTCCCATTATCTGGATTTCAACATGACGCGGATTCTCAATAAATTTTTCTATGTACATATCTGGACAGCCGAATGCAGAAGCTGCCTCGTTGCTTGCTGCCAAAAAGGCGTTTTCAATTTCAGACTCTTTATGGACAATTCTCATTCCTTTACCACCGCCGCCGGCAGAAGCTTTTAACATAACCGGGTAGCCAATTTCACCAGCGACTTTTCTGGCCAATTCTGTATTTGCAACCACACCTTCACTTCCGGGAACAACAGGCACTCCAACCTTTTTCATGGTTTCTTTAGCGAATGCTTTGTCACCCATATTTCGGATCATTTCCGAATCAGGTCCTATAAACTTAATACCAGCGGAAGAACAGATTTCAGAAAATTCAGCATTCTCAGCAAGAAAGCCGTAACCGGGATGGATAGCATCAGCTCCTGTAATTTGGGCAGCAGAAAGAATACTGGGAATTTTTAGGTAGCTATCTTTACTATTGCTTGGTCCAATACATACGGCTTCATCAGCAAAAACAACATGAAGTGAATCCTGATCAGCCTCAGAATATACAGCAACGGTTGCAATTCCCATTTCTTTGCATGTGCGTATTATTCTTAAGGCAATTTCACCGCGATTAGCAATAAGGATTTTTTTAAACAAGAACATCCCCTAATGTTAAGTTTTAATCTTTTTCAACGAGAAATAATGGTTGGTTGTATTCAACAGGTGTAGCATCATCAACCAAGATTTTCACAATCTTGCCGCTAACATCAGACTCAATTTCATTCATCAATTTCATTGCTTCTACTATACAAAGCACAGCACCCTGAGAAATTTTATCGCCAACTTTAATAAAAGGATCAGCCTCGGGTGAGGGAGCTCTGTAAAAAGTACCGACGATAGGAGATTTAATTTCATAATGGTTAGGATTAACCGACTCGGAACTCACGATTTTATCCTGAGTAATATTCACTTCTTTTGAAGCTGAACCAGCCTGATGAACCTCGGAATGATGTAAAAACGGATGAGAATATTGAGGCGTAACACCAGGAGAGTTTTTTACTATCCTTATTTTTGTATCGCCTTCTTCAACCGAAAATTCTGAAATTTCACTTCTTTCAACAAGCCTGATAAGTCTTTTATAAAATGCTAAATCCATATTCGTCTCTCTTAGTTTTTAACTCTTTCAACGTAAGCACCGATGCGAGTATCAATTTTTATCTTTTCTCCCTCATTAACGAAGAGAGGAACTTGAATAATTGCACCTGTTTCCATGGTAGCCGGCTTCATAACATTGTTCGCTGTGTCGCCCTTAAACCCGGGTTCCGTTTCTTTCACTTCAAGATATACAAAAATCGGTATATCAGCACTAATAATTTGGTCAACGTCATCAACTAATAATTCAATCTCATCGCCTTCTTTAATAAGCTTGGCGCGATCGCCAAAAAGATCTTCTGAAACTGTAAGCTGTTCAAAGGTATCATTATCCATAAGAACAATACCTGCTGATTCTTTAAACAAGTACTGATATTTCCTTCTTTCGACTCTTACTACTTCAACTGACTCACCGGATCTAAAAGTATTATCCAAAACTTTACCGGTACGTAAATTTTTCAGCATTGTTCTAACAAAGGCACCGCCTTTGCCAGGTTTAACATGCTGGAATTCGGTCATCGTATATAAGTCGTTCTTAAATTTAATAATTAGACCATTTCTAAAATCAGATGTATCTGCCATTTTACTCTCTTAGCTTTTATAAAATACTTATTAGTTTGAAGATGCGGTTAAATATTTCTTTGCTGTGCCTGCAGCAAGAGAATTAGCATATTCTTCCTGAATTGATTCAAATAACTCTTTTGCCTCTTCAAATTTGTTCACTTTGTTTAAATTTAGTCCGGCTTTCAACAAATAATCAGCGTTCATTGGATTTTCAGTTGTAATATTAGCTGCATCCATGTAAAGGTCAGCCGCGTCTTCAAATTCGCCCACAGCTTCTTTACAGGCTGCCAGCCCGGCTAAAGCACTACCCTTAAAAAGAGGGTTTTTACCAGAATAACTACCAAAATATTCTTTTGCAACTTCAATATCACCAAGGTAATAGTGAGCATTTGCCAACATAATTTTAGCATTCTGACCCTGCTCCGAACTACCGTATTCTTCAACAATACTTTTTAGTCCAACCAAATTAGTTCCTGGTCTGCCATCAATTGCTTCCTGATACGAACCGCTGTTATAGACATCCATTATTCTGGACAATTGAGTTGTTGCAGCAAGATTATCTTGTTCAACTTTGTTTGTGTAAATAACTGCAATTACAAAAATTACAACAACAGCGGCTACTCCAATAAGAAGTTTTTTCTGATGTTCTTCAATAAACTGTTGTACCTGAAAAAATGAGGTTACTAGTTTATCTTCTTTAATGTCTTTCTTAGATAGTTTTTTCTTTTTAGCTAACACTGGATTCACCTACTAATTTTCATTTTTGAGATCGAGTAAATTACTAAATTTTAACTTCCAATTCTAATGTGATTTGAAAAAATCCAGGCCTTGTTATCATTAAATACCTCAACCCTATAAACTCCATTTTCACTTACAAAAAACTCAGCAGAATTATTATCAACCGAATCTATGCATTTTCCATTATGAATTAAGCGAATTTCTCCGCTAATATTTGGTAATAATACTCTTAATTTAATATCACCTCCAGATGGAACATTACTCCCCATCTGATAATTTATTCCATTGCATTCAGCAAAAAACCTGAACCCCCCAGCATCGCCATTATTAGAATTCGATATAAAACAGCGTCCCTGCTCAAGAGCATCATAAACAATTTTTTTGCTGTTGCCAAAATCTTGCTTAGTCAATTCCTCATCAGTAATAATATGAGTTCTAATTGAACGAAAAAGAACCTTGTAAGGAAAAACCTCAACTTCAAAAAATCCGAGCAGATTAATTTTATGCGCATGAGCATCAATGCCGCCAATACCCACTACTCTTCTTTTTTGGGCAAGAGCATCCCACCTGTCTAAAGTTACCTTAGCCGGAGAGACTATTGATTTTAGTGGATGAACAAAATAATTATATTTGTTTTCCTCCGTTAAACCTTCCATCCATTCCGACATATGGTTCCAGATTTCAATTCCGGTAAATTCTTCACAATCCCACTCAACCCACGGATATGGCGGGTGTTCTTTCATTGAGGATCGTTTTTCATCCGGATGTGCAATAAAACCTATCCCACCAGATTTTTTAACCTTATGAACATACTCCTTTGCTGGAATTCGAGTAGAAAATGTTTCTTCTATGTTAAATGCAAGATAATGGTTCTTATTTTCCTTGTCATTTATCTCACAACCAACCAACAAAAGTGTATTATCGTACCACTTTTCAAAACCTTCGTGATAAGCTCTTAGTGTATTATGATCCGTCAATAAAATAAAATCCAGTTCCGCATCATTGGCGTGACTGGCTATTTCTTCAATTGTTCCCGAACCATCGGAAAACGAAGAATGAATATGTATTGCACCGACATACTCAAACATACACTTAAACTCTTTCTTGAAAAGATGAGGTTAGATTCCTCGATTATTCAACTTCAAATTGCGTTGTATAATGGGTAGATTGTTCAACAATAAGATCAGAAAGTTTTGTCATTAAAATGTCTATTCTCTCATCCTGATTATCATCAAAATCTTCATATGCCTGCATCGAATCGAATAAATATAATTCAGAGAAGCTATTTTTTTTATTTTTCAGCTCGTAAACTGAATAGCTTTCTAAACCTTCAGCAACAACTAAAGTTTTTAGTTCTCTGATAACTGATAAGTAGTCGTCTCTTTTCTCAGGTATAACGTTATACGCAATGGAGAAGATAACTTTTCCCATTTAATTTCCTCTATTTGATTAAATGATATATTCGCCTTTAAAAATTTCTTTAGCCGGACCGGTTAAAGAAACATCGCTTATTACATTGTCGTTTTTCTTAAAATTAATTTCCATATAATCTCCCCCAAAGGTACTAACACGAATAGGGGGTTCAAGTCCTTTAACTACATGGGAGATAAGAGCAGATGCAGTTGATCCTGTTCCAGAAGCAAGGGTTTCAGCTTCAACACCCTTCTCAAAAGTCCTTACAAGTACAGTATCGCCCGAAACATGAACAAAATTAACATTAACTCCTTCGGGGAGAAAATCTTTCAGACTTCTTATTTCTGCACCCATGGTAGAAACCGGAATCTGAACCAATGAATTAATATCATTATAGTCACTTCCACCAAGCTTTTGAAGTTCCTCCAGAAACACAACTACATGTGGAGAACCTGTATTAATTTGGTGGAGGCTCAAATATCCGCCCTCAATTTGTACGGACTTGTTCAGTTCTAAGCCTTCCGGATCAAGCAAATTTAAACGCACCAGATTCTTATTCAATACGACACCAGAATATTCCCTCTTGTTGGCAATGAACCTTACATTCTTGGAATCAATCCACCCCTTTGCCGAAGCATGGGCAATAGAACATCTGGCTCCATTGGCACAAAGCATTCCAGTTGAACCGTCGGGATTATAAAAATCTAAACGATAATCATATCCTTCAGTCTCTTGAATATGGAGTATTCCATCTGAACCAATACCTGTTCTCCGGGTACAAAGATTAACAATTTCTTCAGTATTTATCTTAAAATTGCTATTTTCATGTCCATCGATAAGGATGAAGTCGTTACCGGCACCGGAGTATTTATAAAACGAAATTTTTTTCATAATGACGGAAAATATAAGCTGTAAATTGCTGAAATGCTATAAAAATAACCTGTAGGCACAAAATTTGCTTCTAAAAGCAATATATTTAATATTATAAATTGAATGGAGCTCAAACAACAATTGTCTAATACAATCCATTTTTCTTGATGAATTCTTGCAATTAAACTTATACAATTTTTGTTCGATAATAAGCGGCTATGCTCTATCCACGGAAAGAGTACAATTAAATCGATGTCCAGAGAATTAGCACCAATGAAAAATTATACAATGAAAATAATCGCTATTACCTTCTGTTTCTCCTTTTGCCAGTTCTATGCGCAATCCAACCTTGATAGTTTGATCTCAATAATTGATAATGCAGAAGGTGCACAAAAAATAGAGACATTAAATACAGTCGCCAGAGAACTGGCTGACAATGATCCGGTTCAAGCACTTAAATACGCAGAACAAGCCAGGGATTTGGCAATATCCGTTGGCGATAAATCTCAACAGGCAAGTGCACTAATGAATATAGGGCTAAACTATTCGCGACTTGGGAAAAACAATTTTGCAAAGGAATTTTATTTTGAATCCAAAAACATATACGAGGAATTGAAAGATACTTCAGGCATTGCTGTAACTGTGGGAGAATTGGGAACTGTATATAATGCAATTGGGATGTATGATTCCGCCAGAATTTGTTTGGATTATGCGCTTACTGTTTCTGAGGCAAGAAACGATACATCAACTTACTACCGCCACCTTGTTAATCTGGGAGTTATTTATCTGAACCAATCCCAGTTTAAACTTGCCCTTCAGGTTTATCTGAAAGCACTCAAATACTTTGAAAAAACGAATAATTCCACTACTATTAGCATTATCTATAATAACATAGGAAATGTTTACAGTTATCTTAAAGATTATGAAAAAGCATTAGAATATTTCAATTCCTACTATTTGCTTGCTAAGAAAGAACAGAATCTATTTAGCCAGGATATTGCCCTGACAAATATTGCCAGCTGCTATGAAGAAAAGGAAATGTTTGAAGAGGCTACCAATTACTTTTTACAATCTCTTACTATTGCTCAATCGATTGAGGATTTGGAAGGGGTTGGAATTATATACAATAGTCTTGGACATATTGATCAACATTTGGGGAAATACGAAAAAGCATTAAAATACCATTTTGATGCTCTGGAAATTTTCAAACGATTAGGAATACAACGGGAAGAAATAGTCTGTTTACGTCATCTTGGGGAATTATACAAGAATAAAAGAAATTTTAATAAAGCCCTTTTTTACGGTAAAAAAACTTTGAAGTTGGCAAAAGATATTAGTATTCAAGAGGAAATTGTTAAAAGCTACAAGCTCCTGGCTGAAATTTCTGACTTACAGAAAGATTATAAAAATGCGTATAACTTCCTCAGGCTTTATAAGGAAAATCAAGATTCCTTAAATGCTCAAAATAGCCAGCTTCAAATTGCAGAATTGGAACAGGAGTATCTTAATGAACAAAAGGAAATTGAGACCGCATTATTAAGACAAGAGAATGAGTTTCAAAAGCAAATAATAGAAGCTCAGAAAAACATTGCAATCGCCATTGCGGCTGGACTAATAATCGTAATTGTCTTTATTGTCCTCTTATATAGAAACAGAAAAAGACTAAGAGAGACTAAAGATTGGCTGGATGATAGAAATATTAAACTGGAGAAATTAAATACAACCAAGGATAAATTCTTTTCAATTGTTGCCCACGACTTAAAAAATCCATTTGGATCGATATTGAACAGTACTGATCTATTAAATACACATTACAATGAATTGACCGAAGAGGAAAAAAGAGCACTGATTCAAAGCATAAATAATTCTGCAAACAATGTTAACCGATTGCTTGAGAATATGCTTACCTGGGCTAGAACTCAGAGAGGTGGATTAAAGTTGAAAAAGCAAGAGCTATTAATTAGAGAATTAATTGATTCTGCAGTAGCCCCTTTTTTACCACTAGCCAAACTTAAGGGAATTGAAATAAACCGTGAAGGTGTTTCAAAGGATTTAAATATTTCTGCTGATAAATTTATGATGGAAGTCGTAATAGCAAATCTTACTAATAATGCCATTAAATTTTCATTTCCGGATAGTATGATAAAGATTACAGCAATAGAGACTGATGGTAAAATTGAGATTGGGGTTAAAGATGAGGGAGTTGGCATCTCAAAAGATGTTGTGGATAATTTATTTAAAATTGATAAGAGTTTCACAACCAAGGGAACTGAAGATGAAGCAGGATCAGGATTAGGACTAATTATTTGTAAAGACTTTATCGACATTCATAATGGGGATATCAATGTTACAAGTGAAAAGGAGAAAGGCACAAAGTTTTCAATAATCCTGCCGGCCGACTAGGTTAGAACTTTAAAAAGTTTTGGGGAGGCTTGCCTCCCCTTTTTTATTTTAAAGAAGTGGAATACTATTTTGTTTACATTTTTCAATCATTTCATCCGGCCAAATACTAGCCTGAATTTCACCAATATGTGCCTTTCTTAAATAGTACATACACAAACGTGATTGACCTATCCCACCACCAATAGAAAGAGGGAATTCTCCATTAATTAATCGCTTGTGCCAATAATATCTCTTACGATCCTCATTCCCTGTCAGTTCAAGTTGCCTCAGCAAGGATTCTTTATCGACCCTGATTCCCATTGAGGACAACTCGAGAGAAGATTGAAGTACCGGATTCCATACGAGAATATCACCATTCAGCCCCTTGTAGCCCTTAGAGGTTGGAGCAGACCAATCATCATAGTCAGGTGCGCGTCCGTCGTGAATTTTGCCATCCGCTAGAATCCCTCCAATCCCAATAATAAATACAGCCTTGTGTTTTTTTGTTATTTGTTCCTCTCTCTGTTTTGGAGTTAGCTCCGGATATTCTTTTTGTAAATCCTCAGCATGGATAAAGGTTATTTCTTCCGGCAATTCCGGCTTTATATTCGGGTAATGCTCATAGATAGAAAACTCGGTTCTTTGTAAAACAGAATATATTTTTCTCACTATTGCTTTCAGGTATTCAAGTGATCTTTGTTCTCTCGTAACAACTCGTTCCCAGTCCCATTGATCAACATACAAGGAATGAATATTATCTAGCTCTTCATCAGCTCTTATCGCATTCATGTCTGTGTATAAGCCATAGCCCTCGTTAATGTCAAGGTCAGCAAGCATCATTCGTTTCCACTTGGCAAGTGAATGAACAATCTCAGCCTTACATCCACCCATGTCTTTAATTTTGAATATTACCGGTTGTTCCGTTCCATTCAGGTCATCATTTATGCCTAAACCTCTCCTAACAAAAAGAGGTGCAGTAACTCTTCTCAACCGCAATTCTGAAGCAAGATTTTGTTGAAAGAAATCCTTAACCTGCTTTATAGCAATTTCAGTTTCTTTAAGATTCAAAATGGGTTTGTAAGCTGTTGGTATTAATAGTCCGCTCATAACTTTTCCTTTTTAGATTAAATGATAGAGTTAATAATTAATAGAAATCCAAGAACCACAATCAAGGCACCGGAAATCTTGTTTATGGAATTTATTCGCCTCATTAAATATTTATCTCCAAGATATTTTGAGGCTGTACTTAAGAATATCCACCAAACCATTGCACCAAATCCTATACTTCCAGCAAGAATCATATTTGATAGCGTAGACATATTTTGAACATCGCCAAGACCAAATGCCGTGAAGATAATTGAGTAACCAATGATAGTAGAGGGATTCGTAATCATGATTATGAAAGTTGATATAAATGCTTTTAGATTATTACTATTCTGAATTTTTGGCTTTACTTCTCTGTTATGCCGAAGAGTTTTTACTCCCAGGTAAACGATATAAAAACCACTTAGAATAATTATCCACTGATATTTTTCAAGAATTGGTGATATAAATCCAAGAAAACCAAAGAGTGCTAATAGAGTATAGAGCACATTCGGAATTGCAGCACCTAAACCTGTGTATAGACCAGCACTTGTTCCGTAACTTATTGAGCGATTAATACAAAGCACACCTATTGGACCGATCGGAGCCGATACACTTAACCCAATTAGTATACCCTTAAAAACAAGATATTCTACTTTCATGATGCTATAATCCTATAGTATTGTTTAAAAGAAATTAATAGAGTTCTTCAATGAGTGGATATACTTATCCAGCTATTGGTTTGACCTAAGTAATAAGTTTTAGCTAGTTACTAGGGATTAATTATTAGGATTATTGAGATTATTATTAGAGTTTTTGCTAAAGCAATTTGTGCGGTTATTTGAGGGAGTTGAAAAAGACACACCAGACTGAATTGATTGCGTAATACTACATTGCCCTAAGAGGCTTTGAGATAATCGATAAGATAATTGTATCATTTGTTACTCCTATGATTTGGGGTTAATGATAGATAAATGTTTCGGCAAAGATAAGCCCCATTATAATTAGATTCAATGCAATTCAATAATCTGCTGTCTATACAAAAACAATTTTGATAATAATATGCTATTTTTATCAAGTTAATGATTTCAATAATTCTTTCTCGGGGAATAAAGATGAAGAACACTTTTCCATTTTTATCAATTATTTTAATACTTCTTTCATCCTGCAGCAACATAAATGACAGGCAAGCAGAAATTAACATTATAGCAGAAGAGTATGTTAAGTTAGCATTACATGTAGGTACTCATTCTCCAATATTTGTTGACGCATACTATGGACCGGCAGAGTGGAAACCTGAGAGTAAATCAACACAATTAGATCAATTAATTATGAATGTTGACAAACTAATAACAGAACTCAGCAATATAAGCACAGAAGGTTTTGAAGAAATCTGGCTGAGACGTGTAAATTATTTAAACAAACAGCTAACAGCCACTAAAACATATTGCCAGCTTCAGCGTGGCGAGAAGATGAGTTTTGATGAGCAGTGCAAAAAACTCTTTGATGCCATCTCTCCTGTATTTGAAGATACTTCATTTGATTCCCTTCATGCTGAATTAGATAAAATTCTTCCTGGTGAGGGAGATCTATCTGAGCGTTATAACAAGTTGAAAAACAGGTTTATTATTCCTGAAGATAAAGTTGAATCAATTTATGATGTAGCAATCGCAGAAGTGAGGAAAAGAACAAAAGAATATATAGACTTACCGGAGAATGAAAATTTCACTACAGAATATGTTACGGACGAACCATGGGGCGCCTATAACTGGTATAAGGGGAATAACTTCAGCCTCATTCAGATAAATGTTGATTCTCCAAAACCAATTAATTCACCCTTGGGGTTAAGTGCTCACGAAGGTTACCCTGGGCATCATGTTTACAATGTTTTACTTGAATCAGAATTAGTGGGTAAAAGAGGATGGGTTGAATACTCAGTTTATCCTTTATTTAGTCCGCAATCTTTTATTGCTGAAGGAACGGCAAACTACGGTATGGAACTTATGTTTACAGAAGAGGAAAAAATCCAATTCGAGAAAGAAGTCCTTTTTCCTATCGCGGGGCTAAAAACTGATGGATATGAAACGTATCGTAAAGCGGATAAAATTTTGGGGAAATTAGGATTATCCAGAAATAATATTGCCCGAGACTATCTTGAAGGAAATATAACAGAAGAAGAAGCTAAACAACAAATTATGAAATACTCTCTTTCAACCGAACAAAGAGCTGAACAAAGTCTTAGATTTATTAATACCTATGGCGCCTATGTTATTACATATAATATAGGAGAACAGATGGTAAAAGAATACGTAGAGCGTTTGGCTGGTGATGATAATGCGAAGAGATGGGAAGTTTTTCGTAAACTGCTTTCAATGCCCTCATCTGCTACAAATTTATTATAAGAATTTCCCCGCCTCCACAAAGAGGCGGGATTTTTTTAATCTCTTCTAAGGTGTCTATACTTAATACGCTTAGGAATTTCAGCCGCAGCACCAAGTCTTTCTTTCTTATTCTTTTCGTAGTCAGAGAAGTTTCCTTCAAACCAGACTGCCTTACTATCGCCCTCAAAAGCGAGAATGTGAGTAGCAATTCTGTCAAGGAACCACCTGTCATGGGAAATTACAACAGCGCATCCGCCAAAGTTTTCCAGCGCTTCTTCCAGGGCACGCATTGTGTTAACATCAAGATCATTTGTAGGCTCATCAAGAAGAATAACGTTAGCTTCTTCCTTAAGCATCATGGCAAGGTTTACACGGTTTCGTTCACCACCGGATAAATTGCCAACCAACTTGGATTGATCACCACCACTAAAATTAAACTTAGCAACATAAGCTCGAGAATTAAGCTCACGGTTACCAACAACAAGTGTATCATTACCACCGGATATCTGCTCCCAAATATTTTTATTCGGATCGAGTAATTCTCTGCTTTGATCAACATAGGCAAGCTTTACGGTATCTCCAATCACCATAGTGCCGCTATCAGCTTTTTCGCTATTTGTAATCATTTTGAAAAGCGTAGTCTTACCGGCACCATTCGGACCAATTATCCCAACAATACCGCCGGGAGGCAATTTAAAAGTAAGCTCTTCAAAAATGATTCTGTCACCATAGGCCTTAGCAAGATTTTCTGCATCAATTACAACATCACCCAGCCTTGGACCAGGCGGAATGTATAATTCAAGATCTTTGTCTTTCTCTCTACCTTCTTCACTAACCATATTTTCATACGCAGTTATACGTGCTTTGGATTTTGCCTGGCGTGCTTTTGGGCTCATACGAATCCACTCAAGTTCCCGTTCAAGTGTTTTCTGCTTTTTGGATTCCTGTTTTTCTTCCATTTTCAGTCTGTTCTGCTTCTGCTCTAACCACGATGAATAATTTCCCTTCCATGGAATCCCTTCACCACGGTCAAGTTCAAGTATCCAACCGGCAACATTGTCAAGAAAATACCTGTCATGGGTCACAGCGATAACCGTACCGGCGTATGCCTGAAGATGATGCTCCAACCACGCGATTGTTTCGGCGTCCAAATGGTTGGTTGGCTCATCCAATAATAGGATGTCTGGTTTTTCCAACAATAAGCGGCAAAGAGCAACACGTCTTTTCTCACCACCTGAAATGACACCAACCTTTGTATCCGAAGGAGGGCAGCGAAGTGCATCCATAGCCATTTCTAGCTTGCTGTCGATATCCCAGGCGTCAAGGGCATCAATTCTATCCTGTAACTTACCCTGCTTTTCAATGAGGTCGTTCATCTCATCATCGGTCATTTCCTCGCCAAACTTTTCACTTAGCGCGTTAAACTCACGAACAAGTCTGACAGTCTCACCCATTCCCTCTTCAACAATTTCCATAACAGTTTTTTCAGGATCAAGCTGAGGTTCCTGCTCAAGATACCCGATAGTAAAACCGGGAGAAACGGATGTTTCACCGTTAAAATCAGGGTCAACACCGGCGAGAATTTTTAGTAGTGTACTTTTACCCGAGCCGTTAAGACCAAGAACACCGATCTTAGCGCCATAAAAGTATGACAGAGAGATATTCTTTAGAATTTGTTTCGTTCCATGAAATTTACTCACCTTGTACATGGAATAAATAATCTTGTTAGCTTCTTCACTCATTTATAGTTTTCCTTAAATATTATTATATACAACAGAAATGATTTTTGAATGGTGCAATTTAAGATATTTTTCACTCACCCGTAACGCAGATTTGCAATCTGCGTTTATTTTTTATCTATTTTATCAACTACTCATAACCTCTTCACTAACAAAAGTATACTCCCACTCCTCCCATGCTTCAACCAAACCTGCGCTAACAGGATTCAAAAACTCATGCGAAATTTCAGCAAAAAATCTACCGGTGTGTACTTACTTCATCTCTAAAACTAAAAAGAATCAGTAAATACTTCTGAATCCCAGATAATCTAGATACTCACTCTTAAACCAGCACCTTTTGACAGTTTTTGTAATAGAGGCAAATAATCCAATTCCCCCCTCTATATTAGAATAGAATGGCTTTTCAACCAGCACATTTATGCTGCTTTCAAATACTCTGTTGGCAATAAAATATTTTGATAAATTCTGATCCGGCAAATAAATCACAAACTCAGTCAACACTATTTTGTATTCTTCCGGCTCAAATCCTTCTTCACAAATATCTAATAATCCTTTTGTTAAAGCCTGAATACCATAATTAACCATGGGGACTGGAACTGATTGCGGATAATGATCAATTATTTTTCCATTCACTTCAGTTAGAGAATTTGGTATCTCTTTCACATATCTTACGCTATCTCCTTCACGTTTTTTTGTATAATATATATTAAGTGTTGGATAATATTGAAAGTCATTGTATACTTCAGTTGAATCTCCAAAATCAAGTTCAAAACCGTACCCTTCCAGCCAATACTCTCCAGGAATACTAGATTTAAATTCTTTAAAATCGCAATAGTTTTCAGGAAAAGTTTTTGTGGATGATGTTAATACTTCGCCATTTGGCAATGTTGCGATTAAATTTAATTCCGCATTTGATTGTGGATAATACCCATTCAGAACATAGCAGTCAACAGAATCATTGCCTGTAGGATTAGCATGTACGATGGTTGTGTCCTTAAAAAAATAGTGCATTTCATTTTCGATTAACTCAATTTGAGCGTTCTTTATTCCATTTTTCAATAAATTATCCTCTTTGGAACTGCCAACCTCATAACTCCTCGTTAAATAAGCAAATTGAACATCTTTACTATCTTCAATTACGCAAGTGAGTACATATCTGCTTTCGTAGGTTCCAACAATACTAAATGGCTCATCGCAAGAATAAATGAAGAAAAAAAGTAATAGTATTACTGCAACAAGTCTTTTCATATTTTAACCCTCAGATTTGTAGTAATCATAAAAGGAAGTGAGTAATAAGTTTCTAGACTATAATAATCCAGATAAAAAATATTTTTTCTGTCATATAAATTTGTAACACTTACATCCCAATTTATATCAAAGGAATAAAATTTGAGTCTTTTGGAAATGCTGATATCTAACCGGTGATATGCTGGTAGTCGATGTGCATTTTTCTCCCCCATAATCTTGTTATGTTCAAATTTATCCGTTAAACCATATTCAATATCATTCATTGAATTGAGGAGTAGCATGTCATAAGAGGCTAGTATTTGAGTATAAGGTTTACCAGAACTGAAACTCCAAACAAGAGAGGCAATCCATTCATTTCCAAAATCATAATCAAGAATCATATTTAATGAATGCCGGCTATCGTAATTCGGGACGTATCTCTCCCCCTCTCTTTTTTTGAATACCCAGGAAAGTGAATAATTCGTTTTTAATTTCAGATCTTCAATCTGATAGAGTCCTTCAATCTCTAATCCATATGCTTCACTTGACCCGGACAGTATTTGATACTGCACTGGTGATGTTCTATTCTCATTTAAAAAAGGCTGGTTAGATATGCTTTTATAGTAACCTTCTATATTAAAGGAAAGTGCAGATGAAAAATTCAACTCACTACCTATTATATAATGTATAGCTCTGAGAGGATCGAAATATGTCGGAAGTATTATCCAGGGATCAAATGCTGAGGAGGCTGCATTATCATCCACGAGCGTTATCAAATCCTGATAATAAATTCCCCAGGCAAGTTTAAGTTTTACACCATCATCAAGCAAATAAGAAAAATCCATCCTGGGTTCCAATGGCAGATACTTGGGACTGGCGCCGGCAATTCTTGTAAGATTAGCTCTCACTCCAAGATTAGCTCCAATAGACTTAAATCTTAGAAGTTTCCAATTTGCAAAAACACACATGCCCATTCCTTTACTGCTTAAATTGGATCCAAAACTTTCAGAAGATTCCACGGGTAGTGTTGTACTTATGTCTTTTATTCTGAATCCAATATTGAGTTCATCTGTCGAATCGAAAATATATTTTACGTTGGTCTGAAATGTCATATCTCTTATTTCGTTTATGCGATATCTGTATTTTGTGCTATCTGGTAGCAATTCGCCTTTTGCTTTGCTTTCCGAAAACTCTATTTCTGCGTAAAGGGGAAGCTCTTCGGCATATTGAAAATACTTTATGCCCATAAGTGAATTTGACCACTTGTAAGATGGTAATCCAGGTTTTTCATATTCAATTTTATCATCACTGGTAAAGCCGTAAAGAGTAAATCTCGCATTTTTCCAAAAATCATCATCAGCATAATGTAGTTTAAAAGAGCCATCATAAAAATCGGCCGGCACATCATTTCCATTCATATACTTTGATAATGTATTGTTTGAAAAGCTCTTTCTGCCAGCAATGTAAAACGATCCGTGAGGAATGGGGCCTTCGAACAATAGTTTGCCGGAAAGTAAACCCGCCTCCCCTGTTATTGAGAAATTATTAGTATTACCATCGCGTGTATTAATTTTCAATAAACCGCCAAGTCGGTCACCATGCTCGGCACTAAAGCCCCCTTTTTGAAATTCAACACTTCTAATTACATTATTATCTATAACTCCAATAAGATTCATAGCATGAAATGGATAGTAAATAACCGCGTTGTTAAAAAGGACTTGCGTCTGATCAGACGAACTGCCCCGCACAAAATATTTAGCTGAATTATCTCCAAATGATTGAACACCGGTTAAATATTTCAGTGACCTGATAACGTCTTTTTCAGCACCATGAGGAAGTCTATCTAATTCAAGAGCAGTAATTTTAGTAAGACTCATTACAGATTCTTGTTGTTGTTCAACAAGAATTCCAGTTTTTTCAATTTCGGAAATTTCAATGGCGCTGGCACTAAGTTCAATATCAACATGCGTAATTTTGTTTTTACTGATCAAGAATTCTATTTTCTTGGAGCTATAGCCCATGTAAGAGACAGTCAGCCAATAGGATCTTCCACCAGGAATGTTGCTTACCAGAAAGTGTCCATGAGCATCTGTAGAAGTGCCTGTTAATAGATCTTCAATAAATACATTTGCATATGGCAAGGGTTCCCCTGAGGTTGAGTCTGTAATGACACCTCTAAGTGTTCCCGGAGTTTGAGAAAAAGCTGGCATTTGAAGGCTGATTAAAACTAATATGACAAATAGGAATTCTGTAACGATAAATTTTCGGGGGACTTTCATTTAGCGCCTAATATGGTAATTAGATAATTGTATTATGCTTTTGGGAACACCATTTATATAAAGTTAGATTTCTTAAAATAGAAGCATATTTAACTTCAATAACAATATGCTACATAAGCTAAATTACAATCAATGCAGAAATTTGTGACTATTTTTTTACATAATGGTAAGCATGATAACATAGCCCGTTAGCTGTTATACGGGCTATGTTCGTGGATGTAATTATTTTTGTGTTATCACATAATGTGTTTCTGTTGGGAACGCCATTTCAATGCCGGCTTCATCCAGTTCTTTCTTGATCTTCATATTTACTTCATGGATTATCATCTTCCAGTTATCAAAATCAGTTATCCAGTAAACGATTTCCATATCAAGAGAAAAAGCCCCAAAATTCACGAAACGAATCATAATGTCATTATGGTCAACTCCCTCAATCCCCTTAATCAATTCATCTATAATCTTCATCGCTTCTTCCATGCGGGGTGAAGTTGTGTCATAGGTAAGCCCTATTGTAACAACCTGACGCCTTCTGGTACGTGTTGAAAAATTTTCAATAGTCGAGTCCACAACTTTGCTATTCGGGATAACAACTGTTGTTCCGCCAATAGTTTTTATTCGCGTACTTCTTAATCCAACCTCCTTTACAGAACCAGATTGCCCACCCACTTCAATCCATTCATCAATTTGAAAGGGTTTATCCCAAAAAATTGAAAACCCGCCAATAATGTTTTTAACGGCATCCTGTGCTGCCAGAGCAATTGCCAAGCCGCCAATACCTAAACCTGCAAGAAGTGAAACAATATCATAACCCATATTTGAGAGAACAATAATCACTGCAAGGGCAAGGACAGTACCTTTTGCAGACTTACGTAATATTGGGAGAATCTGATCGTCGAGCTTACTTTCTGATTTTTCAACAATAGGCTCCACATACATTTTCAGAAGCATATCAATGAATCTGATGATAAACCAGGTAACAACTATTGAAATTAATACAAGAACAATATTATCAAAGAGTTTTTGGAATGTTTCATTTAAGGTCAGGAATCTCTTACCCAGCCAGAACCCTCCTGCAAATATCAAAAGAACAATTGGCTCTTCGATAATATCAATAAGATAATCATCAAATTTCGTTTTGGATTTTGCAGTTAATTTTCTTAATCGTGTTTTGAAGATGAAAAAAATTATTTTTCCGAGAACCATTCCGGCAATCAGACAGAGAAAAAAGAGCCCATATTGCTCAATAGTATTCTGAAAATAAACTGTTTCCAGAAATGACGATAAAAATTTCATAGTTAATCCCTTTGAAACTGGTAAATAATCTTTATAATTAAAAAAGGAAAATAAGCATCACTGATTCAAAAGACAAAATAGAATGATTAGAAATTGACCGGTTTCACTGAAAAGCCTTCTTTTTTATTCTCATACAAAATCTCTATTTTCATATTCACAAATTTTCCACTTAAGCGAAATTTATCATGATAGATTATTCGGCTGTAATACTTGAAAAACTAATTATTCATAAGGTTGGCAATAAGCAGAAAGATGTTAAAAACGTCATTTCCGGTAACCTTTGTAGTTTTGACGATGATCTTTCAGCAAATCTGATTAACCTGTTCCTTACCCCTTTTGCTAAACACGGGGAAGTAAATAAATTCAGCCATCATTCAAGTCTGGAAATGAATGAGTTATACTCATATTCAAAAAAACTTTTTAACGAGTATGAGGATTTCCAAAAGGTTTCTGTCAATATTCTCAATCATTTATATAATCAATCTGATCACCCTCATATAAAAACCGGTGAGGTACTCATCGCCTATTTTAATGACATAATTTTTGATGATAAAATCACCAACGCTATTGGCATTTATAAGATTGAGAGGAAGCAGAACTACTTTAAGTTATCAGAGCATGGAAAGAATATCAGCCTGAACCTTGACAAGGGTTTTCATGCAAAAAAAATTGATAAGGGATGCCTGATCATAGACAAGGATGAGCAGGATGGCTACAAGGTGCTTAGTGTCGATAATAATAATTACGATACAGAGTACTGGAAGAATAAATTCCAGAATGTAAAGTATGTTAAGGACTTCCACTATCACACCTCAAGTTACGTTGATTTCTGTAAATCTTTTTCAGAAGAAGTTATTGAAGTGGAAAAAGGGAAAGATGAGCAAATTGCCTTCCTGAATAAATCGATGAATTACCTCTCTAAAAAAGAAGAATTTGATATTCAGGAATTTGCTGCAGAAGTTTTTGAAGAACCAGCAAGACGCCAGAAATTCTTCGACTATAAGCAAACTTTTGAAAAAGAGAGAGAAATTGAAGTTCAGGATAACTTTCCAATTGCGCAAAATACCGTAAAAGCGAAGAAGCGGTTTATCAAGAGTCTGATCAACCTGGATACTAACATTCAAATAAAGCTTGATCCCAAGGATCCTGAGACGACGCGCCAATATATTGAAAAGGGCTACGACCGCGAACGGGACATGCATTTTTACAAAGTTTATTACTATACTGAGATGAAATAGTCTCTCAAAGAAATGAAATTAGGCAAATTAAAATGCGATTCTCAAAATTGTGTGAATAAGTTTACTCGAATCCATTAGGATTCATTTTTTGCCAGCGCCACGTATCTTCACACATCTCATCAATTCCTCTTGTAGCTTTCCAGCCAAGCTCTTTTTCAGCCTTGCTGGCATTGGCGTAGCAGGTTGCTATATCACCAGCTCTTCTATCCACAAGTTGATAGGGTATAGTTTTACCGGAAGCTTTCTCGAAGGCTTTTACAACATCCAGAACGCTGTATCCGCAGCCGGTACCAAGATTATAAACCACGTACCCTGGTTTTTCATTAAGCTTTTCCAAGGCTCTTAAATGACCATCCGCCAGATCCGTAACATGTATGTAATCACGCACACCTGTCCCGTCATGTGTATTATAGTCATTGCCAAAAACCTTTAAGGCGTCTCTCTTACATATGGCAACCTGAGCAATATAAGGGGCAAGATTGTTAGGAATACCATTCGGATCTTCCCCAATCATACCGCTCTTGTGGGCACCAACAGGATTGAAATAACGCAGAATGGCTATATTCAGGCTATTATCTGAGATATATAAGTCATTCAAAATTTCTTCGATAACAAGTTTTGATCGTCCATATGGATTAGTGGCACTAAGTGGAAAATCTTCTGTTATTGGAACCGCAGCGGGATCACCGTAAACCGTAGCGGAAGAACTAAACACGAGGTTCTTTACATTATGTTTCTGCATTGCTTCACATAAGACTAATGTGCTGGTTAAGTTATTGTGGTAATATTTTAAAGGGATTTCCACAGACTCGCCAACGGCTTTAAGTCCCGCAAAATGGATTACAGAATCAATCTTTTCGATGGTAAAAATCTCATCGACTTTTTCTGAATCCAACAGATCAACCTTATAAAACTTAACCGACTTGCCGGTTATCTCCTCAACACGCTTTAAAGATGCTTCTTTACTATTACTCAAATTATCAATAACAACAACCTCGTAGTTGGACATTAACAATTGTATTATTGTATGACTACCGATATATCCTGCTCCACCGGTTACTAATACTTTTTCTTTCATGATAACCTGACTATCCTGGATTGTTGATATGAAATTAATTTTATAAAACAAATATAGTCATCCCAACCCATTGAACAAAAATGAAGAAAGATAAATTTGAAGGTTTATTTAAAAACCTTCAGCTTAACTTTTTTTATAATATCTTTTGCGGTTGTAATTCCGTTCACATCAGTAATTATCGAACTAATAGCTGCAATCTGACCGGTTCTTCCCAGCAATGTTGGTTCACTATACTCACCATTAAGCGCCGCGATTGAGCCCCCATAAATTAAGGAAGGCTGACCATTCCCTTCAGAATCCATTGTGTTATTTGGGTACAGGTTGAACATTTCATTATAATCACCAGAGAGATTTACCTCAATGAAATATTTCCAGACCGAAGCCGAATCCAATAGTGCTTCAACATGCAATTCTTCTGAATTTGGAGTTGCAGAACTAACTGCGTCAAATTCTGTTTTGCGCAAAATTTTGTTAAGTTCCAATGCCCCTGATCTGCTTTCCCAAAATGGCAATGCCACTTGACACATTATTTTCCCGGACCAATCATCTTTACCAGCTCTGCTTGTCACATATATTGTTTTGATTTCATTTGTTTTTTCGTTCTCAAGCCAAATTGCCAGTTGTGGTTGTTCACCATAAATGGTATTAAAACCAATAGAAAGATCCAGTACAATTGAAGCCACTAGTATACATTTCCCGTCTGTATTCTTAATTAATATTGGCTCAGCCTCAGGATAAAGATTTATACCGAGCCAGACACCAATTCCCACTATAATAGCCATTAGGAAATACTTTTTCATTTTATGCACCGGGAATAATAAGCGGCTCCCTCTCCTTCCAGAACCCACGGGTAAAATCAGGGAAGTCAACAGGCTTGCTTCTATTTGCTACTGATATTTCACTTAATTCTGATGGAACACTTAATGTCACTGCATCATAAACATCCATATCAGTAGGCGTACCATTTAATAAAGCCTGCACAAGTCTGTAATCTTCCAAAAAATCCATTCCACCATGATTGGCATCTTTCGCCAAATCACCAATATTCTTCCATAGATCATGATCGAATTGGTCTCTATAGTTTTCCATTGGTTCCCATTGGTGAGCCGGACTCTTACCTTCTATATGAATTCTATCAGGATAACCAATCGATATAGCATGTGTACCCTGTACCATATCAATTCTATCATAAGGTCTGGGCAAATTAGTGTCATGAATTAGAGTGATAGTAAGTCCCTTGACGGTTTTAATAAGACTTATATTAACGTCTCCTAATGCATATTTGGTTTTACTGTATTCATGATCCGGGCCAAGGTGTTCATTAGCAAACATCTGTAATCCTCTGGAGTTACTGCTCATTGATACAAGATAATCGAACCTGTCGCCTCTATTGATATTCATACAATTCGCGACTGGACCAAGTCCATGAGTTGGATATAAGTTACCATTGCGTTTGATCGAATGCTCAATTCTCCAGTTCCCCTCATATTCGTCACCAAGTTTATAGTTCCTAAGATCGTGAAGGTAACCACATGTGCCATTAATTATTTCACCAAAAATTCCCTTACGTACCATGTTTAGAACCATCAATTCCCGACGACCATAATTACAATTTTCCATCATCACACAATGCTTATTATATTTCTCCGCAGTTTCAACCAGTTTCCAACACTCCTCAATAGTTAATGCCGCGGGAACCTCAGTAGCTGCATGTTTGCCGTTTTTCATGGCAGCTACGCATATTGGAACATGCCATTTCCAAGGCGTTGCAGTATATACCAGATCGAGATCTTCCTTCTCACACATTCTAACATAATCATTTGGGCCGGCAGAATATCCTTTGGGTTTTGCTAAGCCCGCATCTGTCACCCATTTTTGAACCCGTTCAACTTTTTCAGGTATAATATCACAAATGGCAACTAACTCTACATTATCCATCTTAAGAAAATTCTGAACATGCCATGATCCTTGGTTGCCAACACCTACAAATCCAATTCGCACCTTCTTTAATGGTGCAACTTTTGGTAGAGATGGTTTTGTACTTAACTTTTTTTCAGTCTCCTCTTTGCAAGAAGCAATTGGTAATCCTATAATTGCTGCACCGGCCCCTGCCAAGGCTGCTGATTTTAAAAAGTCTCTTCTGTCTAGCTTTGACATATGTTTCTCCAATCTTGTTAAAACAGTTTTTAATAATTTCAAAAATTTATTTTACGCCATCTTCAGGTTGAACAACGTAGACCTTACCTCCACAGCTGATTATTGCCTCGGCAACTTCTTCAGGGTTTTCGGGCGCATATGCGAACATGCAACCGCCTCCGCCTGATCCGTTAATCTTTGCACCGTAGGCACCGGCGTTAAGTGCAGCCTCTATCATCTTTTCTATCTTCGGTGTTGAAATATTTAGATCCTTGTTTAGAATATCATGATGTTTCGTTAAAAGACTTCCAACCGCTTTATGATCAAAAGAAGCTGCATCGAATATTTGTTTCGCTTCCAAAGTAATTTGATAATTTTTTAAAGTTGCAGTTAGCAAACTATGTTGGTCGAAAGTTAATATGTTTTCATATTTTCCAACATCTTCAAGTTGCAAATTGCGAAGACTGAAAGAGCTTTCCTCTTTACAAATCTTATTAATTATTTCCAGAACGCCATTCTTAACCCTGCTCAATATTGCAGTTGTACTTTTTGGTTCACCGGAATCCCCAAGCACAATTGTCTTTAGGGAATTTTTCAGTGTTGTTACCTTAAGTTCAGGTTCAAAGTCAAGAAATATAGTTCCACCAAGTGCGCATGAATAATGATCCATCTTGCCCCCCGGTTCATTGAACTCTGTTACTTCAGCTTGATGAGCAAAAGCGGCTATATCCTCCGGGGGCAGTGTTATTGCCTGATCACTTATTTTTGCCAGTAAGTTTACCCACGCAACAATCAATGCCGAAGAGCTGGAAGTACCTGAATTTATTGGAATTTCACCATTAACTATGCCTTCAAAACCTGTTGAAAAGGTAAAGTTATTTGCCTGCATTACATTCATTGTGCTTTTAAAGTAGTCTCGTTCAGTGTGGTATTCTAACAATCGGTTAACATAAAATTTTTCGTTTTTTTTAATATCTGGTAAATCCAGGTGGATTTGATTACCTGCCTGCTTTTTCCCTTCAATATTGATCCTTAAAGAAATAGCACATGGAATAACAGGTAAATTCAGATAATCCTGATGTTCACCAAACAAACAGACTCTTCCAGGGGCTGATGTACTAAAATTCAATTCTTCTCTCTTCATCAATCTCCTTTAAATCTTAGGTTATTTCTCAAGGTTCTGCATTAAAATTGGAATGAATTCAGGACATATTTAATAATATATTTAGTTATTGACAAGATTATAAAATATTTATTTAATTATTCCAGAGCATAATTGCTATATATTTTCTAACTTGTTCCAACAATTTTTGATTCTGATACCGTGAGACATACATCTATTATATTTAAAAAAAGGAATTTTTAATAAAATTCTTCCTAAAATGATTCTAAATTCAGTGTCATTTTATCTCAGTTACACCATTAATAATGTTTTATAGGAGGATTAATGTTTTACACTGTGGATCTTGTCATTATTATCGTCTTTTTTCTTATTGTTATAGGAATTGGTGTTGTTGCCTCGAGAACTGCCGGAAAAAACTCGACCGAATTTTTCCTCTCCGGAAGAAAAATGCCCTGGTGGCTCCTTGGTGTTTCCATGGTTGCCTGCACATTTTCTGCTGATACACCTAACCTTGTAACAGACATTGTAAGAAATAATGGCGTTGCTGGTAACTGGGTATGGTGGGCTTTCCTCTTTACAGGAATGCTCACAGTTTTTGTCTATGCTAAGCTATGGAGAAGATCTGAAGTGATGACAGATCTTGAAATTTATGAAATTCGATACAGTGGTAAAATGGCTTCCTTTCTAAGAGGTTTCAGATCAATATACCTCGGGCTGTTTTTTAACGTGATGATTATGGGCGCTGTTTCTTTGGCCGCAATCAAAATTGGCTCTGTAATGTTCGGGTTGGATAAATACACAACAATCGCAATCGCCTCCTTTGCCGTAGTACTTTACGCCACTCTTGGCGGGCTTAAAGGTGTGATCTGGGCAGATTTCTTTCAATTCGGCATCGCAATGACAGGTTCGGTAATAGCGGCAGTTATAGCACTTGATCAACCGGAAGTGGGCGGGTTGAGCGGGATGATCAATCATCCGGCTCTTCAGGATAAACTTTCGTTTATCCCTGACTTTTCCAACATGGAAATTCTCATACCACTCTTTGTAATTCCCATAGCAGTTCAATGGTGGAGTGTTTGGTATCCGGGCGCTGAGCCTGGCGGTGGTGGTTATATTGCCCAACGTATGTTATCGGCCAAAGATGAGAAGAATGCTGTTGGCGCAACCCTCTTATTTAACGTTGCTCACTATGCGCTTCGTCCATGGCCCTGGATAATAGTTGCTCTCTGTTCAATTATACTTTTCCCTACTCTATCAGATATCCATCAGCAATTTCCTCAGATAAGCGAACAGTATTTAAAAGATGATATTGCATATCCGGTGATGATGACTTTACTTCCTAAAGGATTATTCGGACTTGTAGTGGCTTCACTTGTAGCCGCCTATATGTCAACTATAGGTACTCATTTGAACTGGGGCTCATCGTATGTTGTAAATGACTTCTATAAAAGATTCGTAAATCCAGGCGCAAGCGAAAAACAACTTGTAAGAATGGGTCGAATTTTTACCGTTGTTTTAATGCTTCTCACAGCTGTTGTCGCCCTCTGGCTTGAAAACGCAAAACAGGCTTTTGATATCCTTCTGCAAATCGGTGCGGGTACAGGCCTTATTTTTATTCTTCGATGGTTCTGGTGGAGGATCAACGCCTTTACAGAAATATCGGCTATGTTGATGTCGTTCCTCGTTGCTGTCTTTTTTCAATTTGTTGTTCCAAATGCAAAAGCAGGAGTTACACCAGAATGGTGGCTGACTTCTCACTGGCAATTAGTTCTCGGAATCGTGATTACAACTTTGACCTGGGTTTTGGTTACCATGTTTACCAAATCCACTGAAACAAGTACTCTTAAGAAATTTGTACTGCTAACCAGACCAGGCGGCCCCGGTTGGAAAAAAATTAATGCAGAACTTGAATCAGAAGGTCATCCAAAGATTACTAACAAACTTCCTCTTGAAATATTGATGATGTTTATTGGCACCTTTACTGTGTACGCGGCTCTCTTTGCTACTGGTTTCTGGATATATAATAACATTGCAGGTGCAGCAATAGCTTCCGTTGTTGCATTAATCGGGATTACTGTTATGCTAAAATTATTAGGGAAATTAAGATTTAGTTGATTTTGATTATTGGATTAAATTCCAGGAAACATATGAAAAACCGAAATATAGTAATACTTGCCGGAGGCATTTCTTCGAGAATGCGAAAACCGGTTGAACAGAATAAATTATTGGATAATAAACTTGCCCTTGAGGCTGATTCAAAATCCAAATCCATGATAAGCGTTGGAGTTGATGGAAGACCATTTCTGGATTACCTTCTTTACAATGTCTCAGAAGCTGGTTATATAAATGTTCTCATTGTAATTGGCGAGAAAGATGAGAGTATCAAAAACTATTATTCTGGGGAAAGAGTTTTTAGTAAATTAAATATCGCTTTCGCTACACAATTAATTCCTGAAGGAAGAGGAAAACCATTTGGGACTGCAGATGCATTGTTTCAGGGATTAAATTCTGTAAAAGGATGGAAGGATGAGAGTTTTACTGTCGTTAACAGTGACAACCTGTATTCGCAAAAAGCCTTGCAAATATTGTTAGAGTCGGAATATGATAATGCCATGATTGATTACGACTCAAAAGGATTTGAATTGGGAGAAGAACGAGTTAAGGCTTATGCTATTTCGCTTAAAAACAAAAATGGATTTCTAATAGATATAGTTGAAAAACCAAATGAAGAGCAAATGAAGCAGGCATATGATAGTGAAGGCATACTAAGGGTCAGCATGAACATTTTTAAATTGAAATATAATGTGATTTATAATTTTCTGAAAACATGTCCCATTAATCCAGTACGGAATGAAAAGGAATTGCCGACTGCTGTTAAGATGATGATAAAGGAGAACCCGGAATCTCTTTATTGCTATCCAATCTCTGAACACGTTCCGGATCTTACAAACAAAGAGGATATAATTCCAACCAAAAATTATTTGGAGAAACAATTCGGGGGAATAATTATAAATTGAAAATGGATGAAAAGTTTTTAAGCAGAAGTAGAGAAATCCTTACATCAATGATGGATAGGGGTGCCCTTACAATACCCGAAATAACCTCTTCTGTTGGTATGAGCTTACCAATAGTTACTGAGGTAATTAATCAGCTTGTTAAAGCAGGTAAATTGGTTGAGCTTACCGGTGTAGAAAAACCTCAGGCCGGACGCCCCCCTACTCTTTATAAATTAAATGCCGAAGCCGGATATACAATTGGAATAGAATTGGGGAGAATTTCCTCAAACTGTGTGGTTCTTGACTATTCTCAAAAAATGATATTTGAATACCACAGAAAATCAATTCTTTCGAAGGATAACGAAAGTATATTCCTTGAGCTTGAAAAACTTATAAATCATTTGCTAAAGGAAGTTGGAATTACGAAAAAACAACTTCTGGGCATTGGTATTTCAATTCCTGGAATTGTTCAAGGAGAAACAGGTACCAGCCAGACATATCTAAAAGTTGAGAACAATTTATTGCTCGACCATCTGGAGAAAAGGCTGGGAGTAAGAGTAAGAATTGAACACGATGTGAAGTCAATGGCATTAGGTGAGATACACTACGGGGCAGCACAAAATGTCAATAATGCTCTTTACATAAATTACGGTTGGGGTTTAGGAATTGGTATTATAATGAATGGTCAGCTTTATTATGGTAACGAAGGATTTGCCGGCGAGTTTGGTCATATCCCTCTGGTTCCAAATGGTGAGCTCTGCTATTGTGGAAAGCAAGGATGCCTGGAGACTATTTCCTCCGGGCGAGCAATTACAAAACTGGTTAATGATAGATTATCAGCCGGGGCCTCCTCTATGATTCTAAAGTCAAAGAAAATGGCTGAAAAAGTTGATCCTATCGATATTCTTAAAGCTGCAAATCAAGGAGATCAATTTGCCATTGAGATACTTGAAGAAGCTGGCAAATATCTCGGCATTGGCATTGCGATCCTGATTAATCTTTTTAACCCGGGACATATAATTATTGGTGGAACTATATCACAAGTGGCAAGTTATTTACTGGACTCACTTAAAAACAATGCCATGAAGCACTCTATAGTTCAACTGAACAAAAATGTAATATTTGAAATCTCTGATCTAAAAAATAATTCAGGCGCATTGGGTGTTGCCAGGCTGACATCAATTAAATACTGCTGTGATATTTAATTTTTCAAATGTTCGGCAAAGTATATCAAAATACTGAAGTTGTTAGGCTGCTAACAGAGGATGTAGTGTTGTGTAATATTAAAAGGCTCAAAAGATTTATTTTTGAGCCTTTTTTGTAAATATAATGGTGGAGGTGGCGGGAGTCGCCGCTTAACCTCTAACCACCTATATTATAACAACTTACGATTGTCAGAGAATTAATTCACACACTTTTCACACACAATTTACATCTTTTTCAGAGGTTTTGAGACTAAAAAGTGACTACCTCATTTCTCTTATAAAATTTGATTTTTTCTAATCATTTATCAGTCTCATGATACAACTCATAGCCTTGCTCTATCCATGTTTGTAGACCACCTGATAAATTGAAAACGTTTTGCATATTAAGCTTATGTTGAAGATATTCAACAACCACACCACTTCTTTCTCCGAAATCACAGACGATGACTACCATTTTATCAGTCGGAATATTCTCCGGTTTGAATAACAAAACTTCTGTCTCAATTACTCGTCCCCCAATATTATAATTTTTGAATTGATCTAGCGTTCTGACATCATAAATAATTAAATCTTCTTTCAGTTGGAGTTTGTTTTTCAACTCTTCCGGAGAAATTGAGTTTATTTCATCCGTCGCAACTAGGTTGCAGACATCATTATATTCGCACAACTTTGTAATATTAGATTGTTCTGAATCTCGTTCAACATCTATAATGTCAAAATTAAATGTTAGTGTATCCATTTGTAATAATCTCCCGGATAAGGTTTTCCCAATACCTAAGATAATTTTAATGACTTCGTTGGCTTGTAAAGTACCAATAATTCCAGGTATTACACCCAGCACTCCAGTTGTTGAACAATTGGGCATCTCATCCTCTTTAGGTGGATCGGGGAATAAACATCTGTACGTTGGCCCCCCATTGTAATTAAACACAGACACCTGTCCCATAAACTTATATATAGCTCCAGAGACAATTGGTTTACCCAAGATAACGCAAGCATCATTTATTAAATATCGTGTTGGAAAATTATCAGAGCCGTCAATTATAATGTCATAATTCGAAAAAAGCGTTAGAATATTCTCTTTAGTAAGTCTTATAGGGTGAGCAATAATATTACAATGAGAATTAATCTTTGATAATTTCGCTGATGCAACGACAACTTTCGATTTCCCAACATCAGATGTATTATAAAGGATTTGTCGTTGAAGATTGCTTTCGGAGATAATGTCATCATCTATAATTCCAATCGTTCCTACACCTGCTGCAGTAAGATATTGCAGAATTGGGCATCCTAGACCACCGGCACCAACCATTAGCACTTTGGCGTTTTTTAATTTTTCCTGTCCTTCAAAACCAATCTCAGACATAATGATATGTCTGTTATACCTTTTAATTTCTTCATTACTTAGCATATGTAAATTTAACTTCTTTCCTGATATTTTTTTGAGCGTATTTACCAATCACTTAAAATTTTATAAGAGCATTTTTTTTGGGGGTCTACTTTAGCAGTAACATCTTTTTTATTGAAACGAAGCTACTTGTTTCAATTCTGTAAAAATATATCCCACTTGCAATGTTTTCTGATTTAAATTCAGTTTCATATTTACCAGGTGATTTCACATCATCCACAAGAACCTTGATTTCCCTTCCCATTAGATCAAACACACTCAACTTTACATGCGTCCGCTTTGCTAAATTAAAATTAATTTTCGTCGATGGATTAAACGGGTTAGGATAATTCTGATACAATTTATAGCCATTTGGCAGTTCTGGTTCTTTCTCACTGGATGTAGTAGAAATGGTTAAATCGATATTATCCACAGTGCCGATTTCAGTGGTAAATTCAAATGAAGAACTAAATATATCTTCCTGCCCAAATCTTTGAAGCATCAACTTGTAATTACCATAAGGAAGATTAGCCAATCCAAAGTCACCAGTCGAGCTTATGAAACCGTAAGTATATGGTTTATTATCAGATTCATTAATGGCGTAGACAAGTTCGTTGCCAGCCTTAGATGTCTGCTGATTAGCGAAATGAACCATTCCTCTAACCATTCCCCCACCATAGGATGAATCCCACATAAGAGTAATATCATGCCCCGTTACATGCGAACTGATCATTGATGAGTCGGCGTCCTGCCAAAAAACAGCGGGTTGATTCATCTTGTTATAATAACCGGGAATGTGAAAATTTGAAAAAGCCTGAATGTAATAACTACCTGATCGTTTGATATTTTTAATTTGATATTCACCTCTTGAATTTGCAATTGTTGCGTAAGACTCTGTTGTGTCATCAGCAAGAAAGCCAGATATTTTTGATGGATTATGTTCCCCTCTCCTAACAACCACAAAAGCTTTTCGCAAAGCAAGATCTGGGAATTCGTCCCCTACTGTTCCCGTAACAGAGAATTCCGTTTCAAGCATGGGCTCAAGAAGAAAGTCTGCACTAATAGTTGAATTATTGCTCGCTATTATGAATTCTGCCTTAAGTGGATCTGTCTGACCGTTAAAAAACTGCATGTAGTAACCCTCTTTTTCTGCGGAAACCAAATATCTTCCAACTGGCAACTCCAGACTAAAATACCCGGTGTTATCTGTTTTTGCTGAATCAGAGAGAATAACCCCATCATAAAAGAAATAAATATTAGTAGCCTCAAGCGCAGACGAGGAATCGTTTACAAATCCCTCCACAGTACCCGTCATTTTGTTTTGCATAAAGTGACTTATATTCACTTCGATCTCATCGATTGGCTGAGAGCCAGAATTATAAATGAGAATCTTCTTAACTGAATCTCCGGTTATCGTGTTAAAATTATTGAAGAATCTGATAATCAGAAGGATATTTTGTGATGGATTCAGTTCAAAGGGAAAACTAACTGCCTCATTAAAATTTACATCCATGATCGAAGAATCATAACTAGTGCTATCTATAAATATCGGATTGGCAGAATTATTCCTGACCTGAACCTGACTCATTCTTTGAAAATTGTCATCAAAACGAATATGCCTTGGGGTTATCATAAGACTATTCATTTGAGCATTACTACTAAATTGCAATAATAATATTAACACGATTATATGTTTAAACATGATTTTCCACCTTATAATGACTCATTAAAATCTTAATCTCACTCCCGAATATTTCCTCATCAACAAATAAATAAGCATCAGTAACGCACTCGTTATTGTTAAAATGATAAACAAATACCTCCAATTAAAACTTTTAGTCAATTTTATTGGAGAGTTATTTCCGCTTAAGGTAAATGCTGCCCAGTAATATGGATTAGCATTCTCCTCCGAAATAAACTTCAGTTTGGCTAATCTCAACGATTCAGATTTTCCATTGCCATCGTTTAAGAATGAATAAAAGAATTCCATTAATTTTGAAGAGTGTTCATCGCTAACATCCCACAACGAAACAACTATGCTGTTTGTGCCCGATTCCATAAATGCTTTCTGCATCCCAATTATTCCTTCTGATCTATCTGATGACCCTAAACCGGATTTGCAAGAGCTCAAAACAACCATCTCACTATTAATTTTTAAATCAGCAATTTCACCAAGTTCTAAAAAACCATCGTTTTCACTATCATTCTGCGAAAAAATAATCACAGGTTTTTCATCATAGAGAATTGAATGAGTGGATAAATGAATTATAGAAGCATCTTTTGCTCTCTCCTTAAAAACAGTTTCAGTAGCCTCTCCCGAGATAAAAACGTCACTGTTTCCAAGAATGTCGCTAATACGCAAAACTTCCTCCTCTGAGAATTTCAATTCAGCCATATTTACTCCTCTCAAATATAAATCAGCTGAACCTGATAGGCCCCTTGTATCAGAAACAGTACTTACTAATGAATGGACAGAAGGATTCCCCATCAGAAGAGGCTTGTCACTGGTGGTGCTTTTACGCTTTCTCAAATCATCCCAAATCCCGATTGATGGTGTATATGAAACAGTGAAATCATTTATCAGAAAAGTCTTGTCTGAATAAAAGTAACGTCCTGATTTCGAAGGATCCTTTGTTACTAATAATTCGAAGGGAAGAATCTGTAACTCACGTGGCAAACTAAATATAATTGTTGATTCTTTAGGTAGAGGTGATAATATTGGTTCAAGTATTGCCTTATACAGGGCATAGGATGCGGTAGCGTCAAAGGCAAACAGATCTTTATTGAAATATATTTCGCTCTGATGCGAATCTTCCCTGTAGTAAGGTGAAATATTTAAAACATATTCAGATATTTCGTCCCTGCCAACATTTAGTTTTTTATATGTAAAATCATTTTTTCCAATACGAAAAACGAAGGAGTATTTATCAGACAGATAATATGTAATAATACTCTGGTTAATTGAAATCTCTTTTCTCATCTTCTCTAAAAACAAACCATGCCTACCCTGAACATTAAAGATTTTTTCCAGTGAAGGATTCTTTTTCATTAATGCCCTTTTAAAAGCATGGAATTGTTCTGATTCATCATGGTTTAGAATGTTATGAGATTGTTTCCATTCAAGGTCATATAAATTACTAAGTTCTTCTTTTCCCAATGAGGAGTCAAGAATATTAAACTGAGCAAGATTTTGTTTCGTATTTCTGGATCTTGCCCTATCCATTATTCCGAGGGCTTCATCTATTCTTTCTTCCGCTAAATACAACTCAGTTAATGTGTCGTAAATATCCTGATAATTTGAGAAGTACTTAATCTGCATCTCAGCTTTTTGATAAAATAATCGAGAATTATCCTCAATACTCTCAATGGAATTTAGTAAATACTCTTCGGCAAGTTTCTTTTTTTTTCTTTCAAGATAAACACCTGCAATCTTATAATTTATTTCAATCAGAAAATCATGGTCTATAACTTCTTTAGCCAAGTTAAGGGACTCTTGCCAATTGTGTAGAGCTGAATCAATTTCTTTCAATTGGTAATGAAAATCACCCAATATTAACTTTTGGAAAGACAGCAAATGAGATAGTTCATATTCTTCTGTAATCGAAATATTTTTTTTAATTATTTTAAAAGCTTCCTTAAATTTATTTTCTTTCATTTTTACAAGTGATTCATAAGTTTTAGTGTATAATTCACTATATGGATCACCATTTATTTTCGACATCATACCAGATTTATCTAAATAATCTGATGCAATTTTCAGGCTATCCAAACCATAATAAATTATTCCCATTTTCTGGTACAATTCTGACATAAGAAATGGATCCCCTAATTCATCAATTTTATTCGCCTCACCTTTAAATATTTTTAGTGCCTCCTCAATCATATTTAGATTATAGTATAACACACCAATACCAATATTTATTTTAACGTCAGAAACAGCATCCTTTATTTCCTTTGCAATTTTCTTAGATTTTTCATAATAACTAAGTGCGCTTGAATAATTTGATAAATTAGTATAGACATCCCCAATCCCCATAAAACTGAGCATTTGAGCACGTTTATTTTCGCCAGCATGACTTAGTCCAATATTATAATACTCTAAAGCACTCTTATAATTTGAAATTCCCAGAAAGAGGTTGCCGATATTCGTTGCGAGAAAGGCAACTCGAACCTTATTATTAAGTTTGGTAAATAGTTCGTAGCTTTTTTCGTATGCCTTCCTTGCGGCTATTATTTCATTTGTGTATGTAAACGATACAGCGAGTTCGGAATAGCTTATAGCCAGCAATTCAAATTCATTAATTTCATCAGCTATCGTGATAGCTTTATTAAACTGAACACGGGCTGATTCAACATTTCCTTCCACATCATCTATTATTGCCAAGTTAAAAATGGATTTTATTTTTTCTGTGGTATATTTTGTTTCAGATGAAATTCGGAACCCATCTTCATAGTTCTTACGAGCTGTTTTATAATCCCCTGATAGATAAAATAATGATCCTTTTGCATTTTGAATTTTCGCCAGAACTTCTTTGCCAATTGGACTTACATTTTCTGCCAAAACCAGATGCTTTAAAGCCGTATTGTAGTCTCCCAAATTCCTTTGAATATAACTTGCCAAATACAGGATTTCGGCTGGTGTATTTTGATTCTTGAGAGTTGTTTGTAAAAGATCCATAGCGTGGCTGAACTCAGCCTGATTAAACGCAATTGATGCCAGGAGATATGACTTATAAATTCCTGACTTCAATTCAGTTAAATTTGCAAGCAGGTCTGATTCACTATTATTGATTCTTGCAGTTTTTGCCAGCAAATCATAGTAAGGAAAATATTCAGGATTTAGTGGAAGAAGTCTTTTAAGAAGAATAAAGGATTGAGAATAATTAGAAAGTCTGTAATGAAGAACAGCCTGCAAATATTGGTTTTCAAATGAATCTTTCAAGTCGTTTAGAAACTTCAATTCACTTTCATAATCAAGTCCATTATTACTAGCGTAAAAATCATATCTTTTGAATAGTTCCGGAGAGAACCCAACTTTTGTGATTTTGGCTTTCAACTCATTAAACGAAATAATATTTTGTGTTCCGCCCCAGGTACCTGAAACGAAAAGAATAACACTAAATATGACAACAATATTTTTTGTGCACCTCTTCATCACAATTTTGTTACAACCTCATTTAAAATTTCCTTCGCTTCATACTGGTAGCTTCCCTTATTCTCAATTACCAGCCGCAAATATTTAAGGGCATCTTCATGATTCCCACCTAACAAATACGCACGTGCAAGATGGTAATATGAATTAAATTTAATATTCATAAAGGAGTCAGAATTGTTAAACTCTATGGAGGATAGCAGATTCGTGATTGAATTACTCAGCATTTTATCGTCATAGGTTTTAAAAAGCCCAAGGGTAGTTGAGACAGAATATTCCAACTGAACCATGCCAAGAAGATAATAAGTATAGAAAACGGTCTTATCATTTCTGTTTTGTTCAATATCCTTTTCAAAATTTACGATTGCATTTTCGATATCCAGTTCACTTAAAGACTGCACACCTTTCTGAAATAGATCTGAGGTTCTGCCCCTGCTGGTTGAAAATTCCGCTAATTCGCTCGAGGCACTAAAATTCATATATCCAGGTGTCGTAAAATTCGAATAGGTGAATAAAGAGAAATAGATGACTGCAATAAGAATTGTTGCGGCAAAGGCATATCGCTGATAAGACTGATTCAGGAAAACCATCATTTTGTTTTCGATAGGCAAGTTCTTATCAGATTCATCTTCCAATTGTAAAGAAACGAATTTATCGATTTCCGTTAATTCTTCTTTGAAGAGTTCATGCTCAAATCTGCACTTTTCACAACTGAGTAGATGATTTTCAATTTTAGGAATTACTCTACTGATGTCGGCATTTTCTGATAGATTATTTTGATAAAGTACGTATTCTGAGAGCATGCCACTATCCGGATGGACATTAGATACTAATTCAGCTACAACCTTATAAAATGATTGATACTCTGCGAGATCAGAATTACTCCTTATTAGCTCATCAAAAATTATCTTTTCGTCTTCGGAAAGATTGTCTCTTGAAAGCAGATCTAATATTTTTTCTTTGTCGGTCATCTTCATCAATTATTGTTATATATAAGTGTTAGTATGAATTATCCTGAAAAGGTGACATATTATTCCAATTGAGTTTTCAATTCGTCCAGTGTTCTATAAAACATCTTCTTCACTGCTACCTCATTTTTTCCCAATTTTGATGCAATTTCCGCAAACTTCAGGCCTTCCCAAAACCTTAGCTTAAGAATTTCCTTTTTATCATCTTTCAGATCATTCATAAGAGACACAGCTTTTTTAGCGTCTATATTAGACGCAGATTCCTCTGATTTTTCATTCTGAGGATAAGTTTCATCAAATTCAAACACCTGATGCTTATTTTGCCTTTTGTACCAGTTAACAAAGGTCAGAAATAATACCCGTCTTAACCAGTTCTCAAGACTTTCAATCTTATGGTATTGCTCTGCAAATGTGAGATAAACATTATTTGCCAAATCCTCAGCATCATCCTTACTTTTTAATTTACCAACTCTGTACTTGGTTTGGAAGTAACTAAACGCAATACTCCTTATATCGCCTGATAATTTTGAAAAGGATGCACTGTTCCCGCTGACTGCCAATTGAAGAAGTCGATTGAGTTCCTGAGGTGAGAAATTATGATATGATATCTTAGTTTTTGTCAAAAATTTATCAATGATTTCCTACATTGTATCTTGAGATTATAAAACATAAATATAACTAAAGGGGCAATAAAGCCCCTTTAGAATCTTTAATAACTATAAATATTTTATTACTATTTCATGAGATTCATTTTCTTAACATTGGTTTTATTCCCAACCTGCAACTCGTAAAAGTAAATACCTGATGGAAGACTCGATGCGTTAAATGTCACGCTATAAACACCGGCGCTCCTGATTTCGTTTACTAATTCCGTGATTTTTTCACCAAGGATATTATATATATTCAACCTTACATGGGAATTACTATTCAGATTAAACTGAATGACAGTAGAAGGATTAAATGGATTCGGATAATTTTGTGCTAGTTGAAATTCTGAGGGCAATACATTCTCTACAGTTTCAACTGAAGTCACACTACTTGCAGAAAGTACAACATAATTGCTTACAACAGAACTATTGAACGAAACGGTGTTGCTTTCTTTATCAAGAGTTACATCCAAAGCTACCCAACTAGTCGATTGCTCATCCCAATATTTAGCTTCAATGTTATCTTCAACTATTCCAAATTGATTAAGCTGCATATCATCGTAATGAAGTTGGAAGTGAGTATTAGAACCAAAGTTCATTCGTCCACCACCCATTCCATTCATACCATTCATTCCACTAACTCCGTCTGATCCGAACATGTGCACTTCATAACCAGCAAAGGTATTCATACTCTGGCTATTAGGAATGTTTTCTGGATACACTTCCAGTATCTGACAAAAAAGAGAATCACTCATCATACCACTACCCATTCCACCTTGATTATTTCTCCAGCCTGGATAAACGGTCATGTTATCAGATGTATCAAATGGCGAGTGAAATTGCTGTGCTGTTGTCATGTTGCCATGGAACCATCCGCCGCCAAAATGCTCGCCAAAGGTTGATGAATCTCTCCAAACTTCTCCATTCAACTCATAGACAATTACCATTGGTGTCTGGAAATCGCTGTTCAATAGCCCGCCCAAAATTGAGATAGCATCGCCGTCTGAGGGACGTTCTGCACCACTTGCAGATATATACCAGGGTGAACCGAAGTTAATCATATAATCTGGTACCAGGTCGCTATCTATATCGATATAGTAATGATCCATTAACATCGTTGTATCAATAATGGCAGTACCCTGAAGAGTAACTGTACTAAGGGAATCATGATTCCATCCAAATCCATATCTTCCTCCCATATCACCATGATGACTGCTCATGTTATGTGAATTTCTGCCCATATTGTTCCAATCGGCTAAATATGGATCTCTCCAGAATTCATCATCTATTTCATAAACGACAACTACCTGAAAATTATTCATGGAACCGGTCATCAGTCCGCCTGAAACACTAACAATTGCACCAGCCTCAGGTCTCACTGCATTTGAACTATCCGGTGCATACCAGAAAGGACCAAAGTTAAGTTGGTATTCTGCTGTGCCGTCATTGTCCTCATCCAAATAATACATTGGGTGAACTGTTGTTTCATCAAGAATGACCGTACCCGAAACTGATACAGTTTCAAGAGAATCAGATTTTAAGTACCCACCATTATGATTCATTTGAGCAAATAATAGATTTATAAACCCTAATGTTAATAACAATACTAATTTTTTCATTTTTTACCTCTGTTAAATGTTGTGAACTCTGCCTTTAACAGTATTAGTGTTCAGAGTCGTTAAAAGGTGACATAATTATCTAGTCAATTATTCACTGCTTGCTCAAATACTAAGTTGACTTTAATACCCTTGTCGCATTTACAATAGCTAGAATAGCAACTCCCATATCTCCGAAAACGGCTTCCCACATTGTTGCTATCCCGAATATTCCTAATATTATAAATATTGATTTGACACCAAGAGCAAAAAGAATATTTTGCCAAACAATTTTTCTCGTTTTTTTTGCAATATCAATAGCTTCTGCAACTTTAGAGGGGGAGTCTGTCATTAAAACAATATCGGCAGTTTCAATCGCAGCGTCGGAACCAAGTGCGCCCATCGCTATTCCTACGTCGGCACGAGCTAAGACCGGTGCATCATTTATTCCGTCACCAACAAAGGCAACTTTATTTTTACCGTCACTACTCAATAATTTTTCAATTTGCTCTACTTTATTTTCCGGTAATAATTCATAGTAATATTTATTTATTCCTAATTTTTTAGCATAGATTTCAGCAGCCGATTTATTATCGCCTGTGAGCATAATTGTATTTATTCCCTTTCCCTTTAGACTACGTATTGCCGCTATTGAGTCATCTTTTAAACTATCGTAAATAATAATGTAGCCTGCATATTTCCCTTCAACAACAATATGAACCACAGTGCCTTCCACATCACAAATTTTGTGTTCTATTTTTTCTTTATGAAGAAGTTTGTCATTTCCAGCAAGTATTATTTTCCCATCAATATTTACTTTTATTCCGTGTCCGGATATTTCTGTAACATCATTTATTCTGGAATTATCAATGCCGGTTTTGTATGCTTCAAGTATTGATTTTGCAATAGGGTGATTGGAATTTGCTTCGGCGTGCGCAGCATAATCAATTAATTGTTCTTTTGTAAAACCGTTTGAGGTTACTATTTCGGCAACCTTAAATTCGCCTTTTGTTAATGTTCCGGTTTTATCAAATACAACTGTTTTGACTTGAGTTAGAGTATCAAGAAAATTAGAGCCTTTAACAAGAATACCTTTTTTTGAAGCTCCGCCAATCCCGCCAAAATATCCCAATGGAATACTTATAACTAAAGCACAGGGACAGGAAATAACCAGCACAACTAATGCCCGGTAGATCCAATCACTGAATAATTGTTCGGAAAATAAAAGAGGTGGCAATACTGCCAAAAACAAAGCCCCGAAAACAACAACCGGTGTATAATATCTTGCAAATGTGGTAATGAATTTTTCAGTTGCAGCTTTTTTTGATGTAGCATTTTCAACAAGATCAAGAATTTTCGAAATAGATGATTCACCGAAAATTCTCGTTACTTTTATAGTTAGCAGTCCTGATTGGTTAATCATTCCCGCCAAAACATCATCGTTGATGTTTGCTTTTCTTGGAACGCTTTCACCGGTTAGGGCAGAAGTATCTAAAAATGAACTTCCTTCCATTATTTTTCCATCCAAAGGAATTTTCTCACCGGCTTTTACTACTATTTCATCTCCAATTAGTACTTCTTCCGGGGAGACTTTTTTTACTTCTCCATTTGATTTTAGGTTAGCATAATCCGGCTTTATTTCCAGCAAGGATTTAATTGATTTTCTAGAACGGTTTACTGCAATATCCTGAAATAATTCACCAACAACGTAAAACAACATTACAGCTAAAGCTTCAGGCATTTCATGAAGAACTATTGCACCTAAAGTGGCAACGGACATTAGAAAATGTTCATTGAATACCTGTCCTCTAACTATGTTTCTAACTGCACTTTTAAGAACCTTACCACCTACAATTAAATAAGCTGTAAGGAATATTACATACTCAGCCATTTGATAGGGGGTATTGTGGATTTCTTCTTCGAAGATTAATCCAATTACCAAAAGAGTAAGCGCTGATAATGCTTTTATTATAGCCCACTTATTTTCGGCTAGTTCACTTTTAGAAACGAAATCTCTATTTGAGTCCAAATTAAGAACTTCCACTTCCGGTTCAAGTTCTTTTATTCTACTTTTTACCTTTTCAGTGTTATCGGCATCTACAGTCAGAGTTGAGTTGGCAAAATTGACGCTAACAAATTTCACCTCTTCGAGTTTTGCAACTCCTTTTTCGATATTGGCTGCACAGTTGGCACAGTCAATGTTTTTTAGTATATACTTTTTCATGAAATTCCTCTTACTTATATAACTGATTATTGGAAGACTTTTGAGTATATGCCCTTAGCCACCTTCTCATCAATTCCGAACTCTGACTATCCAACTTTAAGATAGCTTCTAGTAGAGCATTAAACATTACACTTTTCCAAACATTGAGCTGACCAACCAAAATTATATTATGTTCTGGTCAAACGATATCAGAATATCGTCATCAAACAAATTCCCGGCAATTTCTCTCAACCTAATTATAAGTTCATATTTACCCTTGTTCTTAAATTTGTACTTATACTTATAATAACTTGCTTCTGAATCATAAGATGGTTTCAACTCGTTTTCATAAACATGCTTTGTAGGTAAGTATTTACGTTGACTAGGTTGAGCACGCGCAGAATACTTTTTAATATCTAAATAGGAATTGACATCTCGAATGAGTGTGCCGTCTGATTTATTAAATAATGAAAATGAATAAATATACTCTAAATTATTTGCTGTTGGAGTAATCTGAATCTTCATTCGGTAGTTGTCAAAGGAGAACTCCTTTTCTATGCCAGTTTCATTAACCTCGATCAATCCAAGTGTTGTTCCTTGACCACACCCCGAGATAATGAGAGATGTGGAAATGATTGCAAATAATATTCTCAATATTCGTGTGCTTGAATAGTTCATTTTATTTTCCTGTCTGTAGTTATTAATTAGTTTCTACTAAATTAGGCTAAATAGCGTCTGTCCCACGTTCATTAGTCCTGATTTTAACAACGTCGTTGATTTCAATGACAAATATTTTCCCATCACCCGGATTACCAGTATGAGCAATTTTCTGAATGGTATTTACAACCTCCTCGGCAAGTTCGTCATTTACAACCAACTCCAGTTTTGCTTTTTCAACAAAATCATGTAAACCCTCTCTAATTGAATCTTCAGAATTTTTAGCTTTTGATTTACCAAATCCTTTTATCTCGGAAATCGTCAGTCCCGGTAGTCCTTCAATTTTATGAAGAGCTGTTATTATATCGTCAACCTTAAACGGTCTTACAATTGCCTTTATCTCTTTCATTATATTATCTCCTTAATAATTTCGGGCAATCAATGTTGATCGCCCGAAAAACATTTTACATTTCACCGGTTTTTACTTGCGCTGGGAACCATTTATATAATGCCGGCAAAACAATTAACGTTAAAATCGTAGATGTAAATAAACCACCAATTACTACTGTAGCCAGTGGTCGTTGAACTTCACTTCCTGTTCCTGTTGCAATCAATAAGGGAAGCAAACCAAGCATAGTTGTTAAGGCGGTCATTAAGACCGGTCTTAACCTGAGTTTTGCCCCCTCAATCGATGCTTCATCAATTGATTTTCCTTCACGCAACAGTTGATTTAAATAGGTTACAAGAACCATCCCGTTTTGAAGAGCAATCCCAAACAGAGCAATAAAACCAACCGATGATGGTACCGATAGATTTTGCCCCGTGATCCAGAGCGCAATAACTCCACCGACTAAGGCTAGTGGAATATTGATAAAGATCAACAAGGTGTTTTTTAAGGAATTGAAACTTGAGAACAGGAGGAAAAAGACTATCAACAAAGTAATTGGTATTACAACTGCAAAACCTTTGTTTGCCTCTTGCTGAAGCTTATATTGTCCGCCCCAGGTTGTATAATAACCAACGGGAAGAGAAACCAGTTCATCAATTTTTTGTTGACTTTCTTCAACGAACCCTACAATATCCCTGTCTACAACATTGCATTGAACAGTAATAAAACGTTGGTTTTGTTCTCGTGTTATCTGTCTTGGTCCCTCAAGTTCTTCAATCGTTGCTACTTGACTTAGTGGAACCTTCATTCCATTTGGCGCACTAATTAAGAGTTCCTTGATGACGGATTCATTATCTCTAAATCTGTGAGCAAATCGTACAAAAATATCAAACCGCTTGATACCTTCGAAAATTTGTCCTGCTGTTTCACCCCCAATAGCCGTTTTGATTACTTCCTGAACATCCGACAAATTTAACCCGTAGCGTGCAATGGCATGGCGGTTAACCGTTATTTTAAGCTGGGGTTTGCCACTTATCTGATCTACCTGAATATCCGCCGCGCCTCTCACCTGTTTAATCACTCTAGAAATTTCTTCAGCTTTTGCCTTTAGTGTAACAAGATCATCACCAAAAAGTTTTACGGCTAGCTCAGCTTTAACTCCTTCCAGTAGTTCATCAACTGCCATTTGTATCGGCTGGGTAAAATTGGTTAATAAGCCTGGGAAGCTTTCCACTTTACTACGAATCTCTGCTTCCAAACCTGTTTGTGTCAAACCTGTCCGCCACTCTTCTTCTAACTTGAGCGAAACATACATTTCTATACTATTTATCGGGTCAGTATGTGCACCCACCTCACCACGCCCAATTCTACTTACAACCCCTGTAACCTCGTCAACTTGCATAATTCGTTTTTCAACGAGAAGAGATGTTTCCTTGCTAACTTCCAATGACACGGAAGGAGCAAGAGCCAGCTTTACAACTAATGTTCCTTCATTAAGTGTTGGGGTGAACTCTGAGCCAAGTCTGGGGTAAATTAACACTCCAACAACTAGTATTATAATACTAACAATGATGGCAGCGCCCCTGAACTTAACAAAAAACCTCACAATCGGATCATAGGCTTTTAGAAGTATTCTGACAAGAATGTTTTCTTTTGGTTTTTTAGATTCTCCACTCTTTGGTTTTTTATCCTTCAATAAAAAAGAGGAAAGAACCGGAGCTAATGTAAGAGCAAATATCAACGAACCTAACATTCCCAATGAAATCGTGAATGCAAGAGGCGTAAATGTTTTTCCCTCGACACCCTGAAGAGTAAACAGGGGAATAAAAACGGTTATTATAATGACAATTGAAAATAATATTGGTCTTAGAACCTCTTTACTCGCTTTTGATATGATATGTATAAAGTTTTCACCTGGACCAGACTCTTTCTTTAACCTATCTATGTTCTCAACCAAAACAATGCTGCCGTCCACCATCATACCTATAGCTATGGCAAGACCGCCAAAAGACATCAGGTTTATTGAAATTCCAAAATATTCCATTCCGATAAAAGCAAAAAAGATTGAAAACGGAATTGACATCGCTACAGCAATACTTGGTCTAATTGAGCCCATAAATAAAACTAAAATCAATGCAACCAGAATGATGCCCTGAATAAGAGCAGAGGTTACTGTATTAACAGCCGCCTCAACAAGGGATTTTTGTTCATAGTAAGGGACAATGTTAACGCCCTCGGGCATCGTCTTGTTGATTTCCTCCATCTTCTTTTCAACTGCGCTTATTACAGTTGAAGAATTTGAGCCGAATAGTTTTATAACTTGTCCGGCAACAACTTCACTGATGCCGTTTCTTGTTTGAAGACCTCTTCTAACAGCACCGCCAATTTTTATCTCGGCAATTTGATTAACATAAATTGGTGTTCCGTCTTCTGACTTAACAACTATGTTTTCAAGATCTTCTATTTTCGTAGCTAATCCAACAGAGCGGACTAAAAATTCTTCGGCATCCTTTTCTATATATGATGCTCCAACGTTTAGATTATTCTTCTTTAATATATCTACGAGATCATTTATAGCTATGTTGTATCTTAGAAGAGAATTTGGGTCAACAACAACGTGGAACTGTTTTTCATATCCACCAATACCAAGGACTTCTGTAACGCCAGGTACTGTTTGGAGTTGAAATTTTATTACCCAATCTTGCAAGGCTCTTAATTCTTCCAATGTAAATTTGCCAGTGGTATCATCCAGATAGTAAAATAACACCAAACCCATACCAGTTGAGATTGGACCCATTTGAGGATCACCAAAACCCTCTGGAATTTGTTCACGCGCTTCCTGAAGTCTTTCATTTACAACCTGTCTCGCAAAGTATACGTCGGTTCCGTCTTCAAAATAAATGTTGACTACCGAAAGACCGAAGTTCGAGACCGACCTAATATTTTCAATATTCGGAAGTCCGTTCATAGATGTTTCAACAGGAAATGTTACATATTTTTCAACTTCTTCTGGAGCCAATCCTTCAGTTACGGTAAAAATCTGTACCAACGAAGGCGAAACATCCGGGAAAGCATCTATTGGTAGTTTATTATAGCTGAAATATCCACCTGCAAGAACAATTAGTCCAAAAACTGATACTAGCAAACGGTTCTTCAGCACAAAATCTATTAAGTTATTCATTATTTCTCCTGATTAATGACCGTGTCCGCCGCCGAACGATTCTTTTAATAATTCCGATTTAATGACAAAGGCGCCTTGAGCTATGTATGAGTCTCCCTTATTCAGACCGGTTAAAATCTCGGCATATTTAGTATTAGTTTTCCCGATTGTCACCGGGCGAGGTTCAAATCCTTCACCCTCTTTAACAAACACAACTTTTTGCCCTTCAAAATTTTGAATAGCATTTAGTGTAACTGCTTGCTCAACATTCACATAATCTGTTAATAGTTCGGCAGTTATAAACATTCCCGGCTTCCAGTATCCATTATTATTGTTGAGCCTCAGACGTGCAGTGGCTGTTCTGGTTTCTTCGCTTACTGTGGGACTTAAATAGAATACTTTTGCATTCACAGCATTTTCAACTACATCGAAATAAACATCTGCGTGTTGACCAACTTTAACTTTTCTTAAATCTTTTTGATAAATATTTAGTTCTGCCCAAACCGAACTCAGGTCTGCGACCGTAACGATGTGTTTATCATCACCAATTAATTCGCCGGGTGTCATATGTAAGTCCAGCACGACTCCGCTAATGGAAGATTTAACCTCGTAAGTAACCAAGCTCTCGTTACTTTCTATTATAGCGATCACTTCATCTTTTTGAACTTTATCGCCGATTTCTTTATAAACAACTTTAACAATCCCGCCGAAACGTGGTACAATGTGTGCAAGTTTATAGGAGTCAGGTACGATTTCACCAGTAAAATCACTATGTAGTTGAAGTTGTTGCGATTCGACCACGCTTACTATTATTCCCAGTTCTTTAATTTCCTCATCAGTGAGCTTTACAATTTCTTCGCCAGCATGTTCATTAGTTTCTCCCTCGTGTTCGTCGGCTTCTTCACTATGATTAAGTTCCATCGCGCTAGCATGTGTACCTCCTTCATGTGTATCCGTATCGAATATATATGTGCCTATAAGCATTGCTAAGGCACCTAACACGATCCCAACAATCAGGAAAAGAAGTTTGTTTTTATTATCCATTTTTTTAATCCTCTATTTAATATTATTTACTGTAAGTCCTTCAATTTCTACAACTACGGCACTAACATTACTCTGAGTATTCAAGTACATGTTTTGAATTTCGAATAACGTTTTCTGTGCATCCAACACATCAAGTATTGTAAATCTTCCCAACAGGTTTCCTTCTTTAATAATTTTGAATGCTTCCTCAGCATTAGGAATTGATTCATTATTTAGTTTTTCTGAAATTCCTAAAAGAGTGCCTAATCGGTTATATAGAAGGTTTAATCGGAGTATCAATCTATTTTTTACAGCTTCATATTCATTCGTCTTTTGGTCGAGCCGTATCAGGGCTTCTTGTACAGCGCCTTGGTTCCGATCGAATATTGGCAATGGTATTGAAGCACCAACAATAAACGTAATGGCATTTATTTCATTTAACCTTCTGTACCCGGCACTTACCGTTAAATCCGGTATAGCCTTTGATTCTTCATATGTAATTACTGCTTTTTGTTTACTATATTCACTTTCATATCTTTTAAGTACCGGATTCTCATCTAACTTAATTAGCAGTGAGTCGTAATCTGGTAAAGCATCTATTTTCTTCAACTCTCCATCTATCGTCCCAAAATGAATTTTTGTATCATTCATTAATGTTACCAGTTCAAATATTGCGGAATCGTAATCTTCTTTTAACTTGTCAATATCAATCTGTAGTGAGTTTAAAATAATTTGTGCGCGTGAAACTTCAGCTGGCGAAATTCGCCCGGCTTTTACTCGTGCTCGTAAATTCATAATCAATTCTTCTGATATTTTTACCAATTCATAGTTTTTCTCAAGTAATTTTTTGATTGTCAGTCCGTTGGTAAATGCCCTTCTAACATCTGTTATTACCTCAAGTCGTTTGGCTTCATAATCCCACTCAGCGAGTGAAATATCCATTTCTGCAACTTTTTCTCTTTTGCTAATTTTACCAGCCAGCAGAATTTCCTGACTTAAACTTGCAGTCATTTCACCACCCTTAAAGCCGCTGAAATCATTACTGCCAAATATATTTTCGGCTTCCACCCCTAATTCAGGATTCGGCATCAATCCGCTTTGAAGTTTAATTGCTTTGCGGGCGTCAATACTTTTTAGCAAAGTTTTTAACTTCGGGTTATTCTCAATTGCTCTGCTGACCGCCGCTTCCATTGTTAATTGCTCACCATCTTTATTTTGGGCGATTATTTCCTTAGCAAACAGCCCGAATAGAATAACGGTGAGAATACACATAAATTTGTGCATAAAATCTCCTTGGTTATAACTAACGATAATTATTTAAAATAATTTTTGGTTCTTTGGTAATAGGTTGGTTTTAAATGATGAGTGAAACTGTGGTGTAGTTTTCTAATATATAATTTGCGGGTAAAGTCGGATTTGATTTGATTGGAAATCTATTGTTCGTATATATCTGAAATCCAGGGATATTGTTCTTAAGCTTACCAACATCAATACTAACTCTATTCTTAATTGGTAATGGTTCATCCTCAGAACAATTTCCAGCAAGACTAATGTCAATACATTCACAATCAATTATGAGAGCAATTCCACTTTCAATAAGCATGCTTTCTTCCAAACCTATTGAACACTCTTCACAATCATTCACATTCTCAATTTCAATATTACCATCTGGTTCGAAACAAATAACATAATCATTCCAGACACTGTGCATGAAAATTATATGCCATAATAATGAGATAGAAACCATCAGAATTGTTGTTCTATTTTTCGTTACTCTATTCAATTTTCTTCAACATGTTGTTTAGTTTGTTCGATCAATTGTTTAATATGGGCATCTTCGATTGAATAATAAACCATTTTTCCAGCCTTTCTAAATTTTACCAGACGGGAGTTCCTCAGTAATCTTAATTGATGAGACACCGCCGACACAGTAGATTCTACAACAGCTGCTAAATCACAAACACATAATTCATTGTCAAACAAAGAGAGTATTATTTTTAGTCTTGTTGGCTCACCTAATAATTTAAATATCCGAGCCATACTTTGATTTTTCTCATCATCAACTAATCCCTCTTTCGCAGAAGAGACCTTCTGTAAGTCGATAATTTCTATTTTGCAAATAGGTATAGCATCTATTTTTTTCACAACCCAATATAATAACACTTGAACATATATTCAAGTGTTATGTGGAATTACTCAAAATAAATACTTAACACTCTGCTTTATCCCCGGCGTATAGGAGACTATCATAAATATTGCAAAAATGATCATCTTTATTCCTCTTTGGAAACTTCAATATCGAAGGCAGCAATGCCTTCGATAAATGAACTCATCTGAACTCAGAAATAATAACAGTTAGTCTTACAGCATAAAATCACTTTTCCTTTCCGAACTTGTGAAATAAGCTTGGAAGAATAATCATATTTAATGCCGTCGAAGTAAAAAGACCGCCAAGAATTACGATTGCCATAGGCGATTCAATTTCTTTTCCAGGTTCACCACTACCCAAAGCAAGCGGAACTAAAGCAAGCGCTGCTGTTATGGCTGTCATTAGAACTGGATTTAATCTTTCAACAGAACCCTGAATAATAGCTTGTGTGAATTCCTTACCTTCATCTAAAAGATGTTTGTAATGAGAAATCATTAGTATGCCGTTTCGAGTAGCAATTCCGAATAAAGTAATAAATCCAACCAGTGAAGCAACACTAATAATACCATCAGTAAAATAAACCGACCAAACCCCTCCAATTAGAGCGAGTGGAAGGTTAACAAGAATAAACAGCGCATAGTTAAATCTGCCAAATTGCAAGTAAAGGATTAAAAATATAATACAGATTGATACTAAACTCAGCAGTGAAATAATCCTTGTAGCTTCTTGTTCACTTTCAAACTGACCACCAAATTGAACAAAATAACCCTGTGGGAAACTAACATTACTCTGAATATTATCTTTCATTTCATCTACAACACTTCGCAGGTCACTACCGGATACATTCGCCTGAACAACAATCTTTCTTTGAACATTCTCACGACTGATTCGGTTGGGTCCCTTTTCATTCACAATATCAGCTAATTGAGATAGGGGAACTTTTACACCCATTGGTGTATCAAATAGCGCTGTTTTTATTTTATGAATGTTTCCCCGATTGTTTTCATTAAATCTAACTACTAAGTCAAAAATATTTTGCCCTTCACGTATTTCCGATGCAACTTCACCATTAAATGCAATATCAATTGCTTCAGCAAGTTGACCAACTGTAACACCATAACGAGCCATTGCAGAACGATTGAATTTTATCTTTGTCTGTGGGACTTCAACTTCTTGATCCACAGCTACGTCAACGGCGCCTTCAACTTTCTGCATTTCCTCCTTAACAGCATTCGCTAAAGAGCGGAGTTCTATCAGATTAGTTCCAAAAACCTTGACTGCGATATTGGCACGGGTACCGGAAAGCATGTGATCAATCCTGTGACCAATCGGTTGACCGATCGTGATATTCGTACCAGGTACAGCAGAGAGTGAATTTCTCAATTCAGTAATAAACTCCTCTTTGCTATTATCAATCAACTCAAATCGAACATCAAGCTCAGCGCCGTTAACGCCTTGTGCATGTTCATCAAGTTCAGCTCTCCCAGTTCTTCGTGCGGTCGACTTAACTTCAGGATGAGAGAGAATTATTTCTTCTGCAAGGTTACCGATTTTGTTTGCTTCCTCTAGAGAAGTTCCCGGAAGTGTTACTAAGCTAAGGGTTAATGAACCCTCATTAAATTCTGGTAAAAAGGATCTCCCTAAAAAAGGAATGATCGCAATTGTAGCTGCCAGTACAAGTACCGAAGAACCAAGTAATATTTTAGGATGCTTGAGAGTAACCTTAAGAGTTTTCTGATATAAAAATTTAAGTCTTTCAACCAACCAGGGATCACCTTCTTTATTCATAAAGTTGGCTTTTGGTAGTAAATAATAAGCTAAAACAGGAGTAACAGTTAATGCAACAATCAATGAAGCAAATATTGAGGTCACATATGCATATCCCATTGGGCGTAACAGCCTTCCTTCAACTCCGCTTAGAAAGAATAGAGGAAGGAAAACAATTACTATAATTAATGTCGCGTTCACCATTGGTGCTCGAATTTCTTTTGAGGCTTCAAAAACTACAGTTAAAGAGCTCTGTTTTTCATTTTCATGCTTCAATGTATTTTGTTTCAAGCGCCGGAATACATTTTCAACATCGATAATAGCATCATCTACAAGGGCTCCTATGGCAATGGCGATGCCCCCCAGCGTCATCGTGTTAATCATAATATCGAAAATTTGAAAAACCAAAATCGTAATGATGATTGAAAGAGGAATCGCAATCACTGAAATAAATGTTGTTCTGAAATTCCACAAGAATAAAAATATTACAATCACGACTAGAATGGCACCGTCACGCAGCGCTCCTAGTACATTATTAATAGAGATAGTTATAAAGTCTGATTGTTTGAAAATATTAGTATTAATTTTCATCCCGTCAGGAAGACTCTTTTGGATTTCACTGAGTGTACTTTCTATATTTTTGGTCAACTCAATTGTATTAGTTTGTGGCTGTTTCTGAACTGTTAATATAACAGCTGGCTTTGCATTGGCAGATCCGTCCCCAAGTTTTATTGCTGGTCCAATTTGAACTGAAGCAATATCCTTCATAAAAACAGGAACTTTATTACGAACAGCCACAACACTGTTTCTTATATCATCAATTAACTGAACTCTGCCAATTCCACGTATCAAGTATTCACTACCAGAATCCATGTAGGAACCACCTGAGGAATTTTGATTAGACTCCTCTGCTGATTTAAGCACCTCATTTAATGTAATATCATAAGAGGCAAGCTTTTCCGGTGATATAAATATTTGATATTGCTTGACAGCGCCACCAATTGGAATAACCTGTGAAACACCATTTATTGAAAGTAGTCTTCTTCTAATCTCAAAATCAGCGACCGTTCTTAAATCCATCTCAGTAAGATTCTGTGTGTTATTGGCTTCATCAATACTGAGACTAATCAACATTATCTCGCCCATAATGGATGAAATGGGAGCCAAAACAGGATTATCAACTCCTTTTGGTAAACTGGCGGCTACAGTTTGGATTTTTTCATTCACTATTTGACGAGCAATAAAAATATCTGTGCCCCATCCAAACTCAACCCAGACTATTGAAAACCCTGCCGAGCTTGATGACCGAACACGTCTAACATCCATTGCGCCGTTAACAGCAGTTTCAATTTGGAATGTTACTAAAGCTTCCACCTCTTCGGTTGCCATACCGTGAGCTTCCGTCATTATAGTTACTGTGGGTGCCGTTAAATCTGGAAAAACGTCCACCGGCAGATCTATGGTTATATATGTACCAAGTATCAACAACAGAATGGCTGAGATAAGCACTATCAACCTTTTCTGAAGTGAAAACTGAATTAATTTATCAAACATTTTTTCTCCTAAAATTTTTAGTGAACATGGCCTTGACCAATGGCGGATTCAGGTGAAAGTTCAGCTAACCTAACTTGATAGGCACCGATAGTAACTACTCTTTCTCCTGCTTTCAAACCTTCAATAATTTGCACATATCCACCATCAATTATTCCGGTTCTTAATATTCTTTTTTCAAATGATTCACCCTCTGACTGAACGTAGGCTGTATGAAGACCGTCTTCATTTATTATGGCACTGGTTGGAATTGAGATATCTTCGATTTCGTTATCCACCTTCACATATACTTCCGCATACATACCAACCTTAATAATATTCTGAGAATTGTTGAATTCGAAATAAACCGGAATGGTTCTGTTTTTCTCATCCAGACTTGCCGCTACTGCTATTTTTTTTCCGCCCATTGAGCTTATTTTATATTCGTACTCCAATCCCTCTATTTTGAAAGATGCATCTTTCGAATCATTCGCAATTTTAAATTTTGAAGAAGGTACGTTGGCTTTTAGTATCAACTTCTTTGGATTGATGACGGTAAATAATTCCTGTCCCTTTGTGATCTGTTCACCCAAATTAAAATTTATGTTTTCAAGATACCCGTCAATCGGCGCTATCACTGAATAACCATTTTCCGTAATCTTAATTTGATCTAATAAAGAGTTATAGCTCGTTTGATTAGATTCAAAATTAAACTGTGCTTCATCAAGGCGTTTTTGAGAGACAGCTTTTTTCTCAAAAAGATTTTTCACTCTATTAAATTCATTTTGTGCCAGTAGGAAATCATTCTTGATTTTCTGAATATTGGAACTAGCATCTGCTGTCGGAGAGAGATTTAAGAGTACGTCACCCTTCTTAACATATGAACCCAACAATTTCAGATTGCTATTATTTTTGCTTAATACAATGGCAGTAATAGGAGAAACAATTTTTGAGAAAAGCTCTGGTTTAGATTTTATTTCACCAGTTACAACCACAGATTCCTGCATCTTTCTTTCGATAACAGGTTCATTCGCAAATTCAATTTTCCACTGCTGCTCTTTTAAGAAAGAAATGCTCGAAGATGATCCCTCTTCTTCGTGAGGAATTTTTCCTTCCGAAGAATATACAACAACATCAGTGACAACTATTTTATCCGAAACCTGATTGCCTAACAGAGTGATTGTCATTGTATAAATACCCGACTCGTCGAACTTTACAACCGGAGTATAGATTCCTGCACGGGCTGGTCTGTTTTCAGTAAGTGATAACTTGGTTCCTTTACCATTAACAAACTCTACTGTCAGTGTACCGCGATCAACAGCTTTGAAATCTTTCATGTCTGACAAATGAATTAGAAACTTTGCTTCGCTTCCAACTACTAATGCTGGGTACTCCATGAATATTTCTGTTGAATCGGTATATTGTGTAACTGATGTTCCAGCATGTTCGTGAACTACTGTCTCTGTATCGTGATCGTGAGAACATCCTGCAAAGATTGTTAGCACTACCACCAAAAGTGATTGATATATTATTTTTGTCATTTTATTTACTATGCTCCTAACTATTATTCAAAATTTGTAAGTGCTATACCAGTAGCTTTTTCAAGCATGAAAAAACTTTTATGAAAGTTTATTCCAATTTCATTAGCCAATTTCGACCCATCAATAAATGCATTTATTCCATCCATGAAGTCTACAAGAGAAATCTCTCCTAGCTCATATGAATACACTGCTGTTTCAAAAATATTAGAAAGAAAAAGATCACTTACCTCATCGTATAAATTCTTGTTAATATTGAATCGAGTATACAATTCCGATACTTCAGCTTTTACTTTTTCTCTAAAAAACATCAGTTTCTTTTCCTGAAGTGCAATTGAGTTCCAAGATTGCTGAATTGCTTTTTGATTTCTATTAAAAAGTGGGACTTCAAAATTAACCTGAAATACTGATCCTTTAAAATTATCTAACTGTTCCTTGTATCCTGCTGACAGATAAATATTAGGAATCGCTTTGAGCTTATTGTGTGACAGTAAAGAATTTTCACTTTCAATTTTATGTTGAAATGCTTTTAAATCATTTCGGTTTTCAAGTGCTTTAATAATCAATTCTTCTTCAGTGTAGTTAGTTTTTACATTAACCTGATTAATGTCTGTTAAAGTAAAGTCACTTTCACCCGAACCAATCAAGAGTTTTAATTGGTTTCTATATTTGACTTCTTGGATTTCGATTTCCTTCGCTGTAGCTTTTAGCTTATTAACTTCAATGCGAATTCTCAGTAACTCATATTCAGAGATATCTCCCTCAACAAATCGATCTTTAGCTGAATTGGCTATTTCAGATAAGCGTGAGAGAGTTTCGCTTAGTTTTTGTGATAAATCAGAATAGTAATACAAGGTAAAATAAGTTTCACGAACTTCTGATGAGATGACTGTTTTAAGATGATCCAGTAATATTCTTTCTGATTCTAATTGTTTTTCTTTTGATTCAAGATTGCTCCAGCGATCCCATAGAAAATTTATTGGAATCGCTCCACTGGCAGTCCATTCATTATATTTTAGGGAATTGAATTTAAGGTCTTCTCGAGAATAAGAAAATGTTGGATTAGGAAGTCTGGATGATTCATCCATATTTATTTCAGCATTTCTAATACTCGCAAAGCTTTTATTTAATTCGATGTTATTTTCATATGCCATATTTATGGCTTCATCGAGAGTTAATTTATTTTGTGCATCAACCGTTATAAATTGAATAACAGAAAGCACAATCAAGAGACGAATTAGTCTCACGATACCTCCGTTTGTAGTGGTTTAATAATTATGTTTTGTAGTAGTTGGTTTTAATTATGTAAGAGGCGGTGAAGCATTGGAGGCAAAATGGACGTACTTCTCCCATTGAAGTTTAGAGAAATTTTCAATATTTATACAAAAAAATGATTGGCTTTCTGAGGTAATCTCTAAGTCAAAAATAATGTAATGAATGCTCTGAGATTGCACTACACGAATCACTCGCGGAGTGTTGATACATTTAATAGAATATATTTGAAATGGATGTGTATGGTGCGATTCATCCATAGTACTATGTTCAATCTCAGTATTATGCAGATTATCTAATGATTCTGCTCCAAGATGTGAGTGAACCGATTCATCGTATTCTTGAGTAATTCCTGTTTCTGAATGGTGATGATGAATAAAAGGTGAAATGAAATAGAAATTAGCGTAAAAAAATAAAAGTGAATAAGTAATTATTCGATATTTTGTTTTTTCTTTTGGCATATGAGGCTACAATAATAGGCTATTTATTTTATTATTCCAATTGTGTTCTTAAAAATTCTTTTTGTTAAACATAATCTAATTCTGTGCAATATTTCCAATAAAACAACAGGGTGCTTCCAATCCTTTCAGTTTTGGATGTCAGTAACTTATGATTGGCATCATTCGAATAGGCATTTTTGATAGAGTGATAGCTCTGAATGAGAATTACCTAAAAAACATATTTAAGGGTATTTTCATTATTACAAGTATCAACAAACTCGTCTTGTGTTAAATTAAGATCCCACCCAATTTCTATAATAATTGAGATCGAAAAGTCATAGTAAGTAGGAGACTTCACAACTATTGCTAAAAGAATACCTGCCTTGTACTATTTCTAGGCTGTGAATCCACTTTCTCTAACTAAAAAGATACACATACTTGGGAGCAGTAAAATCACCAATGTTTATTCAAAAAATAAAAGTATTAAGTAGATGTTTCTGAGTTTTTAATTAATACGCTAATACAAGCGAAGATTGTATAATGAATTTGCAAAACTCCTCTTTTCAATAGATGTTATATTTCAAAACTAATTCCACCTGAGACCGTATAATCCGAAGTCGAATCATTTAGTCCTTTTGAAACAATAGTTGTAATAAACATGGATTTTGAAAGCGCGTAGCTATATCCGAAGGAAATTTGTTCAGGTGAATCTACTCCTTGAATTATAGTAGAATAAGAATCATAAGCTAACAATATAGAATTCCTTCCACCATCAAATCTGTACCCCAATCCGACGTTAACTGTTATCGGATCAGATATTTCTGCATCCTCCACCCTTCCTAAAACTAAATAACCAACTTTCGCATAAACAGAGAAACGGTTAAAATATTTTCTTAATCCAAGGGAGCCTTGATAATCAAATTCCCCAGTGCCGATATTAAATGATGAGGTTGCCGTTGGAATTTTTACATAACCTCCAATGTATAAAGCAGGAAGATAATCACTCTCTTTCAGCAGGGTGAAGTTGCCGTTCAGGTAAAGGTCACCAATGCCAATATTAAAATCGGAGGCTGACATCATTCCGTCGTTCACTGCTGAGGGCTCAGTGATATCATTGGTATTGGCTTCACTTTTTAATAATTGTTGAACAATTGGATTCTCTATTTGAGTAGAAGAACTACTACCACGAAAAACGAGAGGCAAATTAAGGCTCAAACTAAACATTTGAGCCTGGTACCTTAAACCATTGTAAAAATAAAATGAGTTATTCTTACTTCCATCCTGAGATTGTCCTCTTACCATTTGCAAAGATGTGTTTGTGTACCATCGATCCTGTGCAATTAAATTAACATCATTGATCAACCATAAAAATAAAAACATACCCGTTAACAAAATTATTCGTTTCATATTTAGTTTACTTCCCAAGCGGGCTAATTAACCCTTGATTATCTTTGATGTAGTTTAACATTGACTGATAATTATTCATCATCTCGCCCATATTTCCAATCATATCATTCATCATATTCATCATGTTTTCATCCTGCATCATATTTTCATTGTGCATCATTTTATCCATAGAATTTAACATTCCATTCATCTCTGCAGACATCTGACCCATGTGATTATCAAAATCATTCAAGTTAGATGAGTTTTGCATACCCTGTGAGTTATTCATATTTTCTGGATTACTCGTATATTGATGGTTATTCATCATATGCTGATGTTCTCCATTAACACTCATGTTTTGCATTGTCATGGTCATTTCATTCATATGCTCCATCATTTGTTGCATATTGTTCATTCGGTTATTGAGGTTTTGCTGCATGTTGTGTGTCATCCCCTGCTGCATTTCATGGTTCATATTACCATGCTGCGCGAAAAGTGACATTGATATAAAAAACATCATCATTAGACTAACTTGTATTTTTTTCATAATTCTATCCTTTATTTTTGTTTGTTAATTGCTGTTATGAGCTATAGTGTGCAATATTATCTAATAGTGACATTTTTAAGCACAATAAATCATTTTACTTCACCACTTTAATTTGATAATCAAAACGAGCCAAATTTAAAATTCAATTCACCACTAAGACCGGACACATCCTCGTTTCTCAAATCACGATATTCTACTCCAGTGGAGAATCTATAATTGACTCCTGCCTTTACTTTAAAAAATGATGTAATGTTCGCTTCAACACTCACAGTCGGTTCAACGAGAAAGAAAGAAACTCCGTTATGAGAACCCATAAAATTATCGTTGTTTCCATCATCTACGGAGTTATTGTAACCTATCTTTCCAAAGCCTATAAGACTGCTCAGCACTAAATGAAATTGTTCCATTGGAAGGATGACATAACCCAATTCAACTCCTCCATACATCAGATGTAAATAGTCCTTGTTATCCGACAAAACATCTCCCGTCTGAGGTTCGATGCCTAAGTTTGACACAAGTCCATTCATTACTAAACCGATTATAAACGAATGGTTCATAATATATCCGGCTTGAACGCCCATAAGCAAACTACTTTGGTTATTAATTTCAGCAAGTTTCAGAACTGAAGCGCCATACCATCCGCTGGAATAATCCTCACTTGGGAATAGCGTTTTTTCCTGTGCTGAAAGAGTGCTGCATACGACAAATACGAATACAATTATTATATTTTTCATTTTCATTCTCCTTTACAATTATTAACTACTTATTAATCACGACTGTTTTTATCAACAAAGGCAATTCTTATAGTCTCTCTAATTTTTTCCGGGTCTGTATTGAATTTGTAAACTTCGCATTCTCTACAGTTATATTTTTCACAGAGATTATCCTCATGTTTATACATCCAGCAGGGTTTATCATATTCTTCGTATGACCTGCAGTTCCTTCTGTCCTCATCTGAACATTCTCTTTGGAGCCAACACGGTATAAGCGCAGCCATTTTTTGGATACTCTTTATGCTTAGTCTTCCTTCAGATAATTCTTTCATAATGCGCTTAATTCTTTCCACTTCCGTGTCAGAATAGAGTCTTTGGTTGGTTTCTGTTTTGAAGGGAAGTATAAATCCCCGCAATTCATATTTCCTGAGAGTGTGCACAGAAATTCCCATCAGCTTTGCTGCCATGCTAATAGAATAAACTGGTTTATCAGATTGTTGCATAATAGAAAACACATTTAGTTCATTATATTTTTAATAACCTGGCATTAATTGCCACAATTACTGTACTAAAAGACATTAGCACTGCACCCACCGCAGGTGAGAGTATAAGTCCGTAGCTAAATAAAACTCCTGCTGCCAATGGAATTGCTATAACATTATAACCGGTCGCCCAAATTATATTTTGAATCATCTTTTTGTAAGTAGCATTTGCAAATTTTATAAGGGCAACAACATCTTGCGGATTACTTTTTACTAAAATTATATCCGCTGTCTCCAAAGCCACATCCGTTCCGGCTCCGATTGCAATTCCAACATCAGCTTGTGCAAGCGCGGGGGCATCGTTAACACCGTCGCCTGTCATTGCTACAACAATTCCTCTACTTTGTACTTCTTTAATTTTTTCAGATTTTTTATCTGGCAGTACTTCTGCAAAATAATCATCAAGTCCAAGTTCATCCGCAACCCATTTTGCGACTTGCTTATTATCCCCTGTGAGCATCATTGGTTTTATACCCATTTCTTTTAGCTGCTTAATAGCTTCTTTAGATTCATCGCGGATTATATCTGCAAGGGCAAAAGCAGCAGTCAGCTTATCATCCACTAAAAGATAGACAACAGTTTTTCCTTCACCGGAAAGTTTGTCTATTTTTTCTTTATTTACGATTTCAATATTGTTTTCTGAGAGATAACCCGGGCTAACAACGTTTATTTTTTTTCCATTTACTTTCCCCTCTGCTCCTTTACCGGGAATAGAAGTAAAATCATTTAACTCATATTTTTTGTTATTTTCATCTTCGATAAACGACTTGACTATACCAGTCGCTATTGGGTGTTCAGATTCTGATTCAACAGTTGCTGCTAATTTTAAAGCTTCTTTCTCATTAATGTGTTCATCAAAAATTATTGTGTCGGTTATACCAAATTCACCTTTGGTCAGGGTTCCTGTTTTATCAAAAATAATTGCTTGAATATTTCTGGCATTTTCAAAAGCTGTTCTGTTTCTAATTAGTAAACCGTGCTTAGCAGAAAGCGAGGTTGATACAGCAACAACAAGAGGAATGGCCAAACCTAAAGCATGCGGACAAGTTATTACCATTACTGTAACTGTTCGTGCAAGAGCAAAATTAAAACTTTGCCCTGTAAACATAAGCCATGAGAACATTGTAACAGCACCAGCGGTTAATGCGATTACCGTAAGCCAAAAAGCGGCTCTGTTTGCAAGATTTTGTGTTTTGGATTTACTATCCTGCGCTTCTTTAACCATCTTAACAACTTGAGAAAGAAAAGTCTCATCGCCTGTTTTTTCAACAACTATTTTTAATGAGCCTTCGCCATTGATTGAACCTCCGATCACTTCATCGCCTTTCCCCTTGGAAACTGGTTTTGATTCGCCTGTTATCAAAGACTCATTTATGGAAGATTGTCCATCAACAATTCTTCCGTCTGCGGGAATTTTTTCTCCCGGTTTAATTAGAATTTTATCATCGTGTTTAAGCTCGCTGACCGATACATCTTTTGTGTTTCCATCATCTAAAATTAAATGAGCTTCATCGGGCATTAATTTTGCCAATTCTTCCAAAGCACGCGACGCGCCCATAATTGAACGCATTTCTATCCAATGACCAAGAAGCATAATGTCGATAAGTGTTGCCAACTCCCAGAAAAACACTTCCCCCTTTACACCAAACACAACGGCTGCGCTATAAAAGTAAGCTACCGAAATTGCCAGCGCAATAAGCGTCATCATTCCAGGCTCTTTCCTTTTTAATTCATCAACAAGCCCCTTTAAGAAGGGATAGCCGCCATAGAAATACACAAAAGTCGATATGGCAAAAAGAGCATAAATACTTCCGGTAAAATTGAATGATTCTTTTAAACCGATAAACTGTTGAATAAGTGGAGACAGAATTAGAATTGGAAGAGTAACTAATACCGAAATCCAAAACCGCTTCTTAAAATCTTCCACCATATGCGCGTGATGATCGTGATGATTTCCATGTTTTTCATGGTTTTCATGCTTACCATGTTTTTTTTCAGCACTTTTCAAATCATCGTGTCCTTCATGATGATGAGCATGTTTATGAGAATGATTATTCATAATGAATCTCCTATCCTTTTATTTCGTTTTTTCTTCTGATTGTTGTAATACCAAGTCCTAAGGACATTACAATTACTCCAAGCCACAAGAAGCTAATAAATGGTTTAATACTGAAATCGATTGATAAGACACCTTTGTGTTGGGTTATTGAAGAATCCTTTGGGTCATCTTTAACAGCAAGAACCTCAATATTCCCAGCAACATCGAGGGATACAAGTCTTAATGTGAGTTTTTGGTTCTCGATATATTGTTCGCCATACTGCTTCTCTCCATTTACTTGTTTCATAACGAGCATCAATTCAGAAGTAGTATCCTCATAGACGAGTTTTAACTTTGCTGCAATTTGAAAGTCGTTTCCGCTCATCATTTTATTCATTACATCCGGTGGGAAGTCAAATCCTTCAAAATTAACCTTCATACTATAGTAATCTTTCTCTTCACCCTTTCTCAACTTCAACGTAGGTTCTTTACTAGTGTCCCCTTCTGTGAATGAAATCGGTGATACGTAAAGATCCTCATTCCAAAAATTTAGAATATCCGGATTACGCATTAAACTGCCGTTAAAGTCAGAGATATACATCACCGGCCTGGCAGAATTGACAATTCTCCCATCCTCTATCTCAATATTGAATTCATATTTTTTACCACCATCAATAAGTTGATTGAATTCGTAGGTCATTTTTTTGCCCAGAACAACTTTGCTTTCTCCTTCAGTCAATTCGGCTTGCTGAGTCTTTGATAATAATCCAGTTGTTAAAACTCCGAATAAGAATAGGGCAAATCCAATATGAGTTAAATGACCGCCGACAAGAATTATCCCCTTCTTAGCCGATGTTGCCATAACCTGGACATTCCCAATTATTGTGAACAGGAGTGAATATAGAAGTAGGTTGGCCAATAATCCTGACAGACTTAAAAAATAAGTCAGGACAAGTGTAAGTGGAATCGCACTTATGGTTATGAAAGCAATTTTGTTAACTAATTGTCTTAAATTGGTGCTTTGCCATTGTAAAAACAGAGTCAAGCTGATTAATAAACACATTCCTATAACCAAGGGGAAGTTCATGTCATTGTAAAAATCAACTTCAACCGATTGTCCCCAAATTGGTGCAGAGGTTCCAAAGAGGACGACTAAAGCTGATGCCATGAGCACTGCTGATCCATAAAATAATCCTTGTTCCCTCGAAAACATATTTTCAGAATTCTGATCTGAATAAGGAATGCGTTTTCGTCTAAGGTATATTGCCCCAAAGCCTACCAGTGAGATGGATGAGATATAAAAAATTAAAAACATATACACACCTCTTCCAGGGCTGGCGAATGAATGCACAGAAGCCTCAGAAAGAATGCCACTCCTTGTTAAAAAAGTGCTGTATACAACCAAGACATAAACTGCAACGGCGAGCACCAAATTAGTTTTTATATAGCGTCCTGAGCCACCATATTTAAGAGTTTGTTTTTGAATAAGAATTGTATGTAATAGGGTCAATAATATTATCCAGGGAACGAGGCTGGCATTTTCCACTGGGTCCCATGCCCAATAACCTCCCCATCCTAATACACCATAAGCCCAGTAACCACCAATGATTATCCCCAAGCCTAAAATCAACGTACTGGCTAATACCCAGGGTAATGATTCTTTTATCCACTCCTTATATTCGTTCGCCCAACAAGAGGCAACCGCAAGTGAATAAGGTACAGCTGTGAGAGCAAAACCGACAAATAGTATTGGTGGATGAATTTGCATCCAGAAGTTTTGCAATAGCGGATTTAGTCCTTTGCCTCGCACCAAAAAATTCTCGAACTCGATTCCATTAAATTTTAGAGTTGCTAACAAGTCTTTGCTGATAGAAATCAATGATTGATTTGAGTTCGGATCTTGAATGAAAAAACTTTTGAGCGATGCCATCCCTAAATAACTGCTTTTGATGTATTTGGTGTCAATAAAAGTGCCCTCACTCCAAAGATATTGGAAGGGACTCTTTAGAGCCGGTGTAATCATGGCGATAAGAAAAGTAACTGCCATAGTGTACACTATCATTACTCTTGCTTCTTTCTCACTATCGTCTTCAACATAATTTATGAGCAAAAGACCGATTAAGGCACTAAACAGTACCCATAGTAGAAAACTTCCCTCTTGCCCTGCAAAAAAGGAAGAGACAAGCAGACCTGTTGACAGATCCTGATTACTATACTCAAAAACATACTTGAATTGAAATTGATGAGTAAGAATAAGAATCAATAAATATGCACTTGCGCAAACTATTGAAATTGTCATCCCGTGATAAGCATAACGTGCTTTTCGAAGAATATTTTTTTCATGCAGACTTCGATTGTAAAAAAATATAGTTGCTATTGACAATGTTAAAGCCAGTAAAACGAATATATTACCTATCATTATTTTTCCACCTGTTTAAAATATTTGATTAAATCGGTATATTAATTATGAATGTGGTTCCTAAGCCTTTCCGACTCATAAAACTGACATCAATTTTAAGAAGCCTGCAAAACTCACGAACTATTGTCAGCCCCAAACCATTTCCATCGTGTTTTCTTGTATAAGAATTATCTTCCTGAGAAAACGGATCAAAGATTTCCTTAAAATATTCTTTAGTAATTCCTGGCCCCGTATCTATTATTTCAATAGAAATAAAATTCGATTCGATTCTAACTCTAATTTCAAGAAACCCTTCTTCGGTAAATTTTACGGCATTTTCAATCAGATTTTTAAGTACCTGTGTAACCGCATGCCTATCCGTCATAAGCTGATAATGCATACTGGTTTGAGGGAATACTATTTGAATTCCTTTTTGTTCAGCTTCCGCGCTGAATTTATTAAGGATAACTTTCAGTACATCATCAAACAAGTCAAATTCATCAAGTGTTATCTCATATTGGCCTGATAATAATTCGGAAAGTTCCAGCATTGAATCGAAGGAATTGGTTATTCGTGATATTTCTTCATTTATTATACGATGATCGTCTACATAATCAGGATGCGTTTCTCTGATATCTTCCCAAATCATGTTAACAGAATTAATTATGAAGTTTAACGGAGTGCGAATCTCGTGCGATATTTTAGCGAGAAATTCACTCTTCAATCTATCTGATTTCTCAGCATTAATTCTGGCTATATTCAGTTGCTGCTGTGTTTCCTTTATTTTTGTAATATCAACTAGCAAACTCAGGTGATTAATACGTGAACCATGCCTGAAATTTATCAAAACAGATTGTTCACGAATATATCTTTTTATATCAGTTCCTATACTGTATTCGATTTGTGAAATTTCTTTGTTTTTTAAATCACTAATATGTTTTGCGTATTCAGTGAGCATATCCTCAGAAAGGATCCCCTGCATTGAAGAATTGATTAGCTGCTCATACCCTAACTCATAGAAATAGTCGACTGCGTTTGGATTAGCTTTAATAATCATTCCAGTCTTATCGACTGATAATATTGGAATAGGAATAGTATTTAAAAGTGTTTTTAGCTTTTGCTCAGCTTCTTTTAAGTCAGTAATATCTGTTAAAACAGCAATGCTTCCCTTAAATGCGCCCGCTTCATTAAATAAGGGTGAAGGTGAAATTAGTACATTTCTACGTTCACCATCCCTTCGTATTATTTCCAGTTCATAATTCTTATCAATCCCTTTTGCACGCAGATCAGTTTGCCTTTTAACTATGTCCTCATTCAAGACATCTAAAAAGCTTGTAATTTTTTTGCCAATCAATTGACTTTTTTTGTATCCTAATAACTCGCACATTTTTTTATTTGCATACAGAAATACTTCATTTACATCTAGAATCCCAACCCCTTCATTGATTGACTCACTTAAATTGTGGTAGTTATCTTCACTTTTATGCAGGGCTTTTAGAAGTATTCTCTTTTCTTTAATCTCTCGCGACATATTTCGGAAAAACAGAAAATAGAATCCAGGGTAGATAACTAAGATGAGAAGTATTGTATCTACAAAGAATTTCATATAGGAACCAGAAAATAAATTTGGCACATCAATTCCCATTACTAACATATGTGCGATGAATACGAGGCTTAGTAAAACGATAAAAAGCACATACGGATTATGGACATTCTCCGAAATGTATAAAATTACTTCATGTGGTTTATATTTCCATATTTTGATTTTAGCGTTCATCTATTATTTTTTAATGTGAAAGAATGCCGCCCATAAATGCGGCTGAACTAATCAGTAATACTGTAATAATACCTATCACTAAAACATGCCATTTTGATAGTTTTATGAATAATGACCCAAGCCAAAACCCAGTGAAAACTGTAGTAATAATTCCGACATTTCTATGGATATTGACAATCCATTCTTTAGAATTACCTAAAAATGGATCAGTTTGATTTAAGCCACTAAGAACAACCATGGAGATACTTATCATGGTAAGTATTAGGAGGATTTTAATCGTTTTGATAAAATCATTTTTTCTTATTCCTAAAAGAGTAAAGAAAATTGCGGCGTAAATAAGTGCGATGGGAAAATGGACAAGTTTATTATGAATATGTTCAAATAAAATCTCCGGAAAGCTGATCTCATAAGGTTCCGATTCTATTTCAGAATAATTTGATATATCTATTGAATCTTTGTCTGAAAGATGTCGTGGAATCCCGTTAACAGCAATGGTGTCACCATTTACGATAGTTAAGGTATCCGGTGCAACGTTCTTTTTATGATCCTCATGTCCAAACATTAAAGTTGTCATTGCTAAAAATATTATTGCTGCGAGTTGTACTTTTCTCTTAACCATACCATTGCCTTTTAATTGATTTCATTTAAGAAGCTTTTTCATATCAAATATTTCTTTTGCCTTACGTAGAGAAATATTGATTAATCAATATTTTACATTTTCTTCATCTACACTTATCTATCAGGCTTGTTTTTAGGCCTATCTAATTGAGCATCAATAAATTGAACTGAGTCCAAGTATTTTTTCAATCTAGTAACATAATTCTGTACTTCGATTCGATCAGGATATATTTCATATTCAATAAGTGCTTCATCCATTGCTTTATCATATTCTTTTAATTTCAGGTGTATTTGTGAGAGCAACAAATGATATTCCGGATAATCAAATTTAATTTGGGCTAAAATTTCAGAATACTGAAGCGCCTTGAAAAATTCACTCATTTGAAAATAGGCCAGCATTAAATTATAGTATGGCTCTGTATACTCTTCATTTAAGGATATTGCCGCCCTGAAATGTGTTATAGCTTCAGCATATATTCCACGGCTCATATAAGTTGCACCTAAAGTATTGTGCAATTTTTCATTTTTAGGGTTTATTTCCATTCCCATGTTTAAATAATAAATTGCATCATTAAACTTATCTATGGAAGAGTAGAACGCACCAATGTTCATGTAGGCACCTTCATTATCCGGATTAACATGAAGAGCTTTTTCAAAATAATCTTCAGCTTTATCGACATCACCAATGTTATAACTTATCACTCCTAAATTTGTCAGAGCATTTTCATTTAAGGGGTTGATTTCGATTATTTTGTTGAAATAGGAATAGCTCTTTGAGGGTCTGTTTGTTTTCAAATATATTTGTCCCAGAAAAGTATTGACATCCTCGGGTCTGTAGTCCTTATTTTCAAGTTTTATAAAGTACTCTTCAGCTGCAGTATTACTACCAAGTAAAAATTCTGCAACACCAAGACCAAATATTATGTCATTTGTTTCTTCAATTACTAGACCTCTGGAAAATAATTTTTTAGCATCCGAATAGAGATTTTTATCAAGATAGAGTGCCCCTAGCGCGTAATATGCATCTACATTTTCTGGATGACTTTCGATGAGGTTATTTAATATCACTATGGATGTATTAATGTTGCCATTTTTAAATAGAGTTGAAGCGCTATCGTATTGAGCTTGATAATCTTGAGCCATTAAAAGTGGCATATATATTAATAACACTACAAAAGATTTAATTACTTTCGATTTTATTTTTTCTCGCTGGTATCTTTTTCTCATGACCTCATTCCTTGCTAATTAATCAATTTTCCGTCAGAAAACTCTAGTACTCTCCTAGTTCGTTCTCTTACTTTATCATCATGTGTAACTACTATTATTGTTTTACCTTCTGAATTAAGAGTCTCAAATAAATCGAGAATTTTATTGCCGGTTTTTGAATCAAGATTTCCAGTCGGTTCATCAGCAAGGATAATTAAGGGTTCATTGATGAGTGCTCGGGCAATTGCTACTCTCTGTTGTTCACCACCACTTAATTCATCTGCAAGTCTGTTTTTCTTATCCACTATTCCAACTTTCTCAAGTATTTTTTCCAGCATTTCAAACTGTTCTTTTTGGCTTTTGCCTGCTATTGCAAGGGGTAATAGGACATTTTCGCTGACAGTTAAATAGTTTATCAGATAGAATGATTGGAATACAAAACCTATATATTCTCTCCGCAGGCTAGCTATTTGATTTGTCGTCAATTCAAACATGTTGATGTCATCAATTAACACAGAGCCATTTGTTGGTTTATTCAATCCACCCAGTAAACTAAGGAATGTGCTTTTCCCTGATCCAGATGGACCGGTAACAGCTAGATATTCTCTATCTGTGATAGAAATATTTACATCGACCATCGCGTTAACCGTTTGGCTTCCGTTATAATATTTTTTGCTCAAATTATTTATTTCAATAAAGGACATATTTTTACCTGTTATAATGTTCTTAAGGCCATTGCAGGGTCAAGTTTTATGGCCCTGTATATAGGAATGATACCGGAAATTGCTGCTATAGATATTGATAATAAAATTGCCACTACTGGGATCGAATAATCAAAAGCAAGAGCTATGTCTTTAGCATCAGTCAAAATTGGCAAAATCAATCGTGTTATCCAGAAACTCCCTATGGAGGCAAACAAAGCTGCCACAAAAGAGGCTATGGTAATTTCGGTTAGGATTATCTTTACAATTTCAAATCCTCTCATGCCTACTGCACGAAAGACACCAATTTCTTTTAATCTTTCATTTATTGATGAATTCAGTGCTGAAAAAACCATTAGAACGCTTATTAACATAATTACCGACGAAACACCTACTGAAAACTTTTTGAAAGAATTAACAGCCGTTGTTTTTGCTTCAATGGTTTGTTTAAGAGCCGTTACTTTTGCGCCCGGAAGCATATCAGAAGTCTGGTAAACTATTTCTTCAATCGGACAGTCGTAACATAGTGCAGCAACTTCAGCCAAAGTTATTTCATCGGGTTTGTCAAACAGAGTTTGTGTAACTGGCAAAGACATAAAAACTGAATTATCATCTTGTGAACCGGTGCTCTCAATAAATCCGGCGATATGAAACTTCTTTTCATTGATCAGAAGTGAGTCATTTATCTCAAGATTATTTTTCTTCTTTACCGAAATTCCAATTAATATTTGGTCATCAACACCTGGTATCTGTCCATTGATTTTCCACCATTTTTTTATTCTTATCTCCTGTTTAAAATCTACTCCCGCAATCATCAAACTATTGCCATCAATAACAGTTTGTACGTATAATTTCGGTGCAACAATGCTGATGTTTTTACTATGATTAATTTTTGAAATATTTTTTAATTCTTTTAGTGAAAGGTTGTTTGATGTATAAGTAACAGATCCAAGATTAAGGTTTCCATAACTATATTGAATTTCATCGGTTTTTGGTGTAATTAAAATATTAGCGCCATATTCATCAAGGTTATGGGAGATGTTTTTTTGCATTTCGTTTGATAAAATGAGAAGAGTTATCACAGAAAGCACTGAGAGAAAGAGACTAAAAATTAGTAAAGCTGTTTTAGTCTTTTTCCTTTTCAAACTATTTAGAGAGATATTGTATAATTTCATTTCTTTCTCCTAAACCCTTCTTGTCCAATTAGCCACTAAATGTTCATCAATAACAATATTTTTTCCTTCAATACGACTAGGAATAGGATCAGGCGGATACTTACCGCATGAGCCCGAAACTGCCTCAAGATTTTCCAATTTCCACGTAGTGCCACAGGCATCGCAGACAAGATTTGCTCCTTTAATATGGAAACTTGTAGAATTGCATGGTTCACACATTCTTACTGAGGTTACTATTTTTCCATTTTCCGTGATGTAGGCTAATAATGGAACTTGCCCTGCAGTTCCCTTATAATTAAAAAAGACAAATTTCTTTTGTTCAACTTCTCCAAGATCGATTGATATTTTACCATCCGAAACGTTAGAGTTTATCGTTTTTGCCCGGTAGGGGAAAACTGGATATTCTGTTGAATTGGCAAGAAGTGGTTGACCAGCCAATACTTTGGTTTCTTTTGATGAACTTTTACCCATATAACTGTATAGGATGCCTACAAAAACAATTGCGATAATAATAAACACGTAATTGTTTTTCTTCTTTCTTTCCAACACCTTCTGCTTTTTAGAATTATTATTAGTATGTGGATGATGAACCGTTTTTTTGTTTCCGTTTATTTTAGTTCCACATCCTGAACAGAATTTGTTATCATTATCTATTTTTTCACCACAATTTTTGCAATTCTTCATTTAATTCTCCTCCAAATTTATTTTGTCTAACCGAGGCAGACACACAATGTTTTATGTTTGGTAATTGAACTGCTAATCGACAACTGATCATTTGAGTATTATCTATTAATAAAGTGAGGTGAATCTCCCCACTCACCATAACCGATAACTTCATCAACACCGCTTATCCTGCTGTCCAGACATCCCAGACATAGCTCTTTCTCTTCGTCTATACATGGCTTGTCATCATAGAGCTGATAGTCTTCACGATATTCAACTGGTGTAATATTAGGCATGATGATGTTCGCCCCGGCTTTCAATCCCATTTCCCTCCCAAAGGGTTTTAATGCCTGTAAAGCTGTCGTTGATGCAATGTTGATATCTTTTAACAGAATCCTGGCGAGCGCTATCATTTTCAGACTTAAGACATACACTTCTTCATTATTCCAAAGAGGTTGCACAGAATCATTTGACATTGGGGTATTCTCACTATTTAAGTAAGGTCCCATGCCAATCATATCAATATCTATATCCTTAAAAAAGAAGAGGTCATTTACCAAATCATCAATTGTTTGATTTGGCAATCCAATCATCACACCAGTGCCAACCTGATAACCAATTTCCTGAAGCGATTTAATGCATCCAATTCTTTTATCAAATGAATGGTCAGGAGGATGAATTTTAGAGTAAAGATCTTTATTGCTCGTTTCGATTCTCAAAAGATATCTATGTGCACCAGCAAAAAACCATTTTTTATACACTTCATAGTCTTGTTCGCCTAATGAGAGAGTAATCCCCAATTCACCATTTGAGATTTCCTTAATACCTAAAATGGTATGCTCAATGAAATCAATAAAAGTTTTATCCTCTCTCTCCCCTGATTGTAGAACAATCGATCCGTATTTATTTTTATATGCCCAATCAGCTGTCTCAATAATTTCTTCTGACATCATTTGAAACCGTTTCGTGCCGCTATTACCTTTTCGGATACCACAATAATAACAGTCTTTTTTGCAGTAATTACTAAACTCCACAATACCTCGGAAGTAAACTTTTTGCTTGACGAATTTGGATTTTATTTCGTAGGCAATATCAAATAAATCTTTTGTATTACTACTCCCTAGAATGTATTTAATATCCTCGCGATCTAAAGGTTCATCTGTCTTAATTTTATTATAAATTATAGTATTCAAAAGTTTACTCCTGATAATCTGAACTGTTTATCCATGTTTTTCATCAGTAATTTTGTTTATTACTTCCACTTGATAATTTGATCGTTTTCAAATCATTTGAAACTACCATCTTGGTGCGGGGTATTGTTTAATTGAATCTCACTAGTTTTATCCAAGCTAATTCCTTGCTTTAATCCTCCGTATCTGTTTATCACCTCTTGGATGATAACCTCTATTTCCACTGACTTCTCTAAAAAATCACGTATTAATTCTCTTTCTTCAGTAGCATACCTGCATCTGCATTGATCCAGGCTTTTTTCATTGCACTCTCCACACGTACACCCAAAATATGACGCAATTTCAAAAACATTTGCTTCTACAATTGAATCATTACTGGGTATGTCTATAAATGTAGAATTGTCCAATCTGTTAACAATATAAGTTGACCATGATGTGAAGCCAATAATAACAGCAATCAAAAGTGAAGATCCAATTAATAGTACCTTAAGATTCATCAAGGATCTAAGTTCATTAATTATGGAAAAGAATTTCGAAGTTTTTCGGGTTTCTCTCATTCGCATTTCATTCCCACATTTGGAGCAAAATCTTGCTCTGCTTGAATTAACGGATCTACACTTCGAGCACTTCATAAATTATCTACCTATTTAACTTTGTAATTGTGCTTGATCAAATTGGCTTTGGCTTCATTAATGGATACTTCTTTTAGTTTCATTCCACACACTGGGCATTCCCCGGCTTCATCTGAAATCACATTCCAATCCATTTGATCCTGGAAGACTTTTTTATCACCATTTTTGTCTATTGTCATTAGATCTATAATACCTTCTCTAACCATAGATCCTTTCATTTTCATATTGTCATGACCAGAGTGTTTCATATCCATCATCTTCATTTTTGAATGATCCATTTTATGATCTTTCATTTTCCCATGTTCCATCATGTCGCCACTCTTCATTTTTCCATGTTCCATCATGTTATGTCCATCATTAGTCATGGATTTTTGAGCTTCTTCGACCGTTATTTCCTCTAAATCCATTTCACAATTAGGGCATTTACCCGGCTCATCCGAAAGTTGATCTGGGCACATAGAACATTGATAAACTTTACCATCAAGGTTTTTATCTATCATTTTAGCACTCATTGACTTCATATCCCCAGCTTTGTCTTTAGCCATACAAGAACTGCTGTCTTTCGTAGAACTACAACAACCTTTTTGGGAAGTATCTCCCATCTTGTTATGATCCATTTTTTCTTGAGCGATCATGGTGCCAGACATTATTAAGATGATTGTAGCAATTGTCATTAACGATATTATTAACTTTTTCATTTCTTACTCCTTTTGTATGATTTATTGTTTATTCCAATTAAGTTTTACTCTTACTTTGATATCCATTTTATTAGTTTTCCAAAAGTGCTTTAGAAGTTGTTTGCGCTTCTTTGTTTAATTCTCTCTTTTTGATTACATAAAATATTGCAGGATAAACGGTAAGCTCCATTATGAAACTTGTCATTATTCCGCCTACCATAGGTGCCGCAATTCTTTTCATAACATCTGCCCCTATTCCAACTCCAATCAAGATTGGCATCAAACCAAGCATAGTTGTCATTACAGTCATCATCTTGGGTCTCAAACGTTTAACAGCCCCTTCAAAGATTGACTCGCGTAAATCCGCCAGTGAATTCATAATGCCCTTCTTCTTGAATTTTTCATAGGATATATCCAGATACAATAGCATGATAACTCCAGTCTCAGCATCAATCCCAAGCAAGGCAATAATACCGACCCACACGGCAACACTCATGTTAAATCCAGCCAGGTATAAGAACCAGAAGGCTCCTACTAATGAGAATGGTAACGCAAGGAGAACGATACCGGTCTTTACCCATGATTTGGTGTTAACATACAGCAAGAGGATTACAACTAATAACGTTATTGGAATAACCATGGCAAGTCGTTTACTTGATCTTTCCATATATTCATACTGACCACTCCATATGAGTGAATATCCTTCAGGAAGTTCAATCTGCTCTCTAATGACTTCTTTCGCATTCTCGACATAGGTTCCTACATCAATATCTTTTAGATCAATGTATACCCATGCATTTGGGCGCGCATTTTCAGATTTTATTGCGGGCGGACCTTTCTTGATTTGTAATTCCGCTAATTCTGAAAGTAGGACAAAACCACCCCCCTGGATTGGAACTCGGACACGCTTCAGGTCTTCAATATTTTCGCGATAATCTCTTTGATATCTGAGGTTTACAGGATAACGTTCGAGTCCTTCCACAGTTTTTGTTATATTCATTCCACCAATTGCAGACATGATAACGTCCTGTACATCGCCTATGGTTAATCCATAACGCGCTATTGCCTCTCTGTCAATTTCAAAATCGACATAATTTCCTCCTGCTGATCTTTCTGCGTATACAGAGCGGGTTCCTTTAATAGTTTTAGCGACCTGCTCGATATCTTTTCCAATATTTTGAAGGATCTGTAAATCAGGTCCGGCTATTTTTATTCCTACAGGTGTTTTTATTCCCGTAGCCAGCATATCAATTCTTGTTTTAATCGGCATAGTCCAGGCATTAGTTAATCCGGGTATCTGAATTGCCGCATTCATTTCTTCCACAAGACTCTCTGGTGTTACACCTTCGCGCCACTGGTCTTTTGGTTTGAGCTGAATTGTTGTTTCAATCATGGAGAGTGGAGCAGGGTCTGTAGCTGTTTCTGCTCTACCAATCTTTCCAAATACCGATTCAACTTCCGGGAAAGTTTTTATAATTCTATCTGTCTGCTGCAAAATTTCTTTTGCCTTCGTAACCGAGATGCCAGGTAGAGTTGTTGGCATGTAGAGCAGGTCACCTTCATACAAAGGAGGCATGAATTCGGAGCCTAGTCTTGAGTATGGGAAATATGACATCAGAACTATTGCTATTGCTCCAAAAATTACTATCCAGTGTCGTTTCATCACAAAGTCGACAACTGGGTGATAAATTTTAGCCAATATTTTGGAAAGAGGATTATCCTCTTCTTTTTTCATTTTACCACGAACAAAATAACCAAGAAGAATAGGGACTATTGTAACAGCTAAAATGGCCGCGGCACCCATTGAGTAGGTTTTTGTAAATGCCAATGGTTTGAATAATCTACCTTCCTGCATCTCAAGGGTGAATACAGGTAAGAATGAAACTGTTATCACCAACAGTGAATAGAATATCGGGGGTCCGACTTCTTTAGCCGATTCCAAAATAACGGTCCAGTGCGGACGCCTCTTATTTTCCGGCAATTCCTGCTCATGTGAAATATGAGTATGAGCATTCTCGACCATAATGATGGCCGCATCGACCATGGCCCCAATGGCAATGGCTATACCTCCGAGCGACATAATGTTAGCATTAATGCCCTGATAATTCATAATGATATATGCTGCCAGCACAGCGGTGGGCAAAGTGAATATTGCAACCAGTGCACTTCTTACATGCATCAGAAAAATTATGATGATAAATGATACAATGAGAATTTCTTCAATAAGTGTAGTTGTTAAATTGTCAATTGCGGCATTTATCAATTCGGATCTGTCATATGAGGTAACTATTCTTACATCGTCCGGCAAAGATGATTTCAATTCCTCAATTCTGGTTTTTACACGGTTGATAACTTCCAGAGCATTCTCGCCGTATCGCATGACAATTATTCCGCCAACACTTTCACCCTCACCATTCCATTCGGCAATACCTCTTCTCAGTTCAGGCCCAATATCAATTGAAGCTACATTCTCGAGATAAATGGGAGTGCCTGTTACTGGGGAATTACCGATTGCAACTTTCTTCAGATCTTCAACACCCTTTATATATCCAAGTCCGCGAACCATGAATTCCATTTCACTCATCTCTAACAGTCGCCCGCCTACATCATTATTGCTCATCTTAATGGACATCTTAACCTTACTGAGTGGTATTCCATAGGAAGCTAGTTTATTGGGATCAATATTTACCTGATATTGTTTTACGTATCCGCCAATGCTGGCAACTTCAGAAACTCCGGGAAGTGCGGACAATTCATATCTCAAGAACCAATCCTGTATGGATCTCAACTCAGCTAAATCTCTTGTATCAGACTCCAGTACATATTGATAGACCCAACCTAATCCCGTGGCGTCCGGGCCCAACGTTGGTGCAACTCCTGCAGGAAGGTCTTTCTGAAGTGAACTTAAGTATTCCAACACTCTGCTTCTTGCCCAATAAATATCTGTTCCATCTTCAAATATTATGTAGACCATTGAGAACCCAAAAAACGAGTATCCCCTAACTGTACTTGCAAATGGAACAGAAAGCATCTTTGTAGTTAAGGGATATGTCACCTGATCCTCAACAATCCGAGGGCCCTGTCCTGGATACTCGGTAAAAATAATCACCTGTACATCGCTTAAATCAGGTTGTGCGTCGATTGGTATATTTTTAATAGACCAGATTCCGCCGGCAATCAAAACCGCCGTCATCAAAATCACCATAAATTTATTATTGATGGACCACTCAATGAGTTTGGCAATCATTCCATCTTTTTGGTCATCTGTTGCTATCATGATTTATTCTCCAAATCTTTTTAAGTATTCACATGATTCGTGTGAGTCCCGGTACCCCTTTTCGCCAGGGGGAGCGGCTTATTTGGGATACCGAGAATCACTATGGGAGTACTCACTATTTAAATTTAAATCCGTTTTCTGTAAGGTTTATTTTCGCTTCTTCAATAGTTACTTCTTTCAATTTCATGTTGCACAATGGACATCTTCCCGGTTCGTCAGATATCACGTTCCAATCCATTAAGTCTTGAAATACTTTCCCATCTTTGTTTGCGTCTATCGCACCAAGGTCAATCACCCCTTCCCGCACTATTGATTCATGCTCGGAATGATCAGCATTCATTTCTTTTTCACTATGTTCAGCAGGTACGGCTTTTGTTTTCATTTTTGAATGCTCGTCCGCACTCATATCCATATTGTTTTTTTCTTTTTTATCCTCAGTTTTCATTTTAGCATCCATATCCTCATGCTCTTTTGCATCCGAAGAGGAAAATAATTTTACAGCTGAACGAAGACTACTTTCAGAATCGAGCATAAATTGAGAGGAAGTTACTATCATATCTCCTTCTGTAACTCCACTAAGTATCTGGTAATAACCCTTAGAATATTGCCCAACTTTTACTTCTACAGGCTTAAATCTACCTTCGCCTAACGCTACGATTACAAGATTCTTCTTCCCACTCCGTAAAATTGCAGTCTCAGGTGCAGTCGGATGAGTTCCATACTTTTTCCCATTTATGCGAACATTACCGAACATCGCTGGTTTTAAGTCTCCACTACCATTCGGAAGATTAATTCTTATCTGAGCAGTGCGTGACACGGGGTTAACTGTTGGATAGATGAATGATATTTTCCCATTATAAACTTTCTCAGGTTTATAAGAAAAAGTGATCTCCGCAGTTGATCCAAGTTCAATTTTACCTAACTCGCTCTCATAAATATCCGCTTTCAACCAGAGGTTATTCAAGTCTGCAATCTTAATTATTTCTTTACCTGCAGAAATTTTCTCCCCATCGTTAATGTTTTTTGTCAAGACCGTTCCATTAATTGGAGCATAGATTGTCATCAGCTTAGTTACATTTTTAGTCTCAACTAATTTTTTGATGTCATTCTTGTCTATATCAAGAAGCTCTAGTTTTCTTAAGGCATTCTTTACCAACTCGTCACCACTATTTAGCACTTCATTTTCACTGCTATTACTTACAGCTTTTTGATAGGCTATTACAGTCAGAAGTTCTTGTTGGGCAGAAACAAGCTCCGGAGAATAAATGTCTACCAGTTTTTGTCCCTTCTTAACTTCCTGACCAGTATAATTAACATATAATTTTTCTATCCAACCGCCTACTTTAGCGTTAATTGAATATTCTAATCTTTCATCGGTCGATAGTATACCATTCGTAGTTATTTCGGAATTGATTTCCCGTAACTTTACATGTTCAATTTTAACATTCATTGATTGCATAACCGCACCATCGACCGTAACAACACCCGAAGCTGCTCCTTCATCCTCATAGACAGGAACGAGATCCATACCCATCTGAGATTTCCCGGGAGCATCATATACTTCATTCGGATTCATAGGTGCCCGCCAGTAAATAATTTCGCCTTTTCCTGCAGTTTTTTTGCCTCCGGTTCCTTTCATTGGTGTAAGGTTCATCCCGCAAATCGGGCACTCACCAGGCTCTTCTTCAATTATATCCGGGTGCATACCACAAGTATAAAGTTGTGTTTCATCATGTGAATGAACCTCAGCAGCATTATCAAATACGAAATAGTATCCACCGGCACCCGCAAAAGCGCCTATCACAAATACTAGCAGATATATTAGAATTCTTTTGTTCATCTTAATTCTCCATTACATTTATTTACTATTAATAATTTTTTCACCAGTTAAAAATTCAATTTCGGCTAAGTTTTTATAATAATTTGTCCGTAGGGTAACCAGTTCAGTTTTAATCGTTAATATGTCATTCTCAGCTTTCATAACATTTACAAAGTCAATCTTTGCTACCTGATAATCCGCAAGTGCAGCTTTTAATAATTGCTCCGCCTGTGGTAATAAACTTTCTGTTACAAGTTTTTCACGATTTTCTAACTCATGTAATTTTGCGGTCAATTTTCCGAATGCCTGAGAAAGGGATTGGACTGATGAGTTAAATCTTTCCCTATTAAGGGTCTGTAAGAACTGCGCCTCTTCAACCCTTGCTGTTTTTTTACCACCATAGTTTATCGGCAAAGAAATACCCACCATTACAGATAAAAAATCATTCAGATTAACACCGGAAGCGCTAATATTATCACGTTCTGTATATTGTAGTCCAAGATTAAAGTTAGGATAAAAATCATATTCAGCCAGTTCTTCCATTAACCTCGATTTTTCCTCAGAATATTTAATTCCATTTAGGAAAGGACGTTTAATTTTTGCGATCGAAATGAGGGAATTTGTTGAATACCCTTTCGCAGCAATAGTGTCAGTTTCTTCAGTTGATACTTCAGAATCCTCGTCTCGTAATAAGAGTGCGTTAATTTCAGCGATCAACCCTTTTTCATTTCCTCTCAGCATCTCAATTTTATCTCTAACTCTCGTTAACTGAACTTCCACCTGTATTACATTATGAAGACTTGCATTCGAAACTTCATAGCTGCTTTTTGCTACATCGGATATCTGATGCAGGAGAGACTTGCTCTCTAAAACAAGTTCAATTTCACGCCTGGTGAGAATGAGATCATAGTATAATTTTGACATATCCCGACGAATTTCGTTTTTTAGGTCCGCATTCTCTTCATTGATAATGGATGTATCCACTGCAATAACATCCGCTTTAGCACTCAACGAACCGGGAAAGGGAAAGCCCTGACTTAATCCTACGATCTTACCAGTCATAGGCTCTTGCGTAAAGGAGAAAGAGTTTGTAGGAAGATTCATTAAACCTAAGGTTAACATAGGATCTGGCAGGTTTGTCCCGATTTCAATTCTTGATACAGCTGCATCGTGTTTTGATTTCAATACTTTTATCCTCGGACTAACCTTAATTGCTTCCGCAACTAAAGCATCAAGTTTTGAGGGTTGTTCTTGCCCAAAACCTGAACTTGTAAATAGAATTAGTATAGATAGAAAGATTGGTAATTTAATTCTGTTCATATTATTACCTTATTTCCTTTTATTTGTTATTCTTGATAGCGTAACTACAATTAACATTAGAACAATTATATAAACAAAAATCCAAGCCATATGTGTTAATGTGTGTAGCATCATTTTCTTTTTTATATGACTATCTCAAATAGAGTGCCAAATAAGATTCTTACGATTTTAAGTAAAAATGGAGTTTTTAGAGAATAATTTGGAAAGCGTGTATTTAAGAAATCTTAATTTTTTAAATAATTTAAAAGTTTGTGATGTGCAAAGGAAGTCATTAACTGAAAGACTTCCTTTATATTAATCTCTAGTGATTTTGTATAATTCGATTTTTGAATAGAGAGTGGGAAGAGAAATTCCCAAACACTTTGCTGCTTTTGGTTTATCCCATTTTACAGCATCTAACATTTTTTCAATATGCCTATTTTCCATTATTGAGAGACTGACTAAAGTTATATCTTCCTCATCTTTTTCTTTTATGAAATTCTCTTTTAATAATATATTGTCCTTCTCTATTACATCCCCTTTTGAAAGAACAGCTGCCTGTAATAGGACATTCTCCAATTCCCGTATATTGCCTTCCCAGATGTTCTCATTTAACATATTCATAATCTCAACTGATATGCTTGATATATTCTTATGGAGCTCTTTATTGATTTTTTTAAGAAAATGGCTCACAAGCAAAGGTATGTCATCTCTTCTATCTCGAAGTGGAGGTACATCAAATACAACAACATTCAACCTGTAATAAAGATCTTCTCTAAATTTTCCCTCAGATACTAACTTTTCAAGATTTTTATTCGTAGCTGTTATTATTCGGGCTTTCATGGGAATTGTCGCTTCTCCACCAACTCTTTCAAATTCCTTTTCTTGCAAAATTCTAAGTAATTTCACCTGCAATGGAATTGATATCTCTGATATTTCATCTAAAAAAATCGATCCCTCACCTGCTAATTCAAATTTCCCTTTCTTATCCTTTATCGAACCTGTAAACGCTCCCTTGACATGACCAAATAATTCACTCTCCAAAAGAGTCTCCGTTAAGGCAGTACAATTAACGGGGATAAATGGATATTCTTTAGTTATACCCGAAAAATGAATTGCTCTGGCTACTAATTCCTTACCAGTTCCACTCTCACCTTGAACTAAAGCAGTTACTCGATTGGTTGAGACCTGCGCAATTTTTTTATATATGTCTCTCATCTTATGACTTTTACCAACTAGATTATTCCTAATATCAACTTCAACAGGCTCTTTACTTTCTTCGACTATCTCAAGTTTCTCCGTCAAATATTTATTTTCTAATGCCATTTTTATACTATGTTTTAAACGTTCCAAATCAATTGGTTTCTCTATATAATCATAAGCACCTTGTTGAATCGCTTTCACGGTCGACTGCATGTCATCAAAGGCAGTCATCATTATTACATTAGTGTTAATTGTAAGTGATTGAATTTCTAAAAGTAGTTCAAACCCATTCATAACCGGCATTCTTATATCAGTAATGACCAAATCTGGTCTTTCTTTTTTAATTATTTCTAATCCCTTTAGTCCATTATCCGCAGCAAATGTTTTATAATTATGCTTCGACAAATAATTTACTAGAGTAGTGCGTATAGATTCATCATCGTCAATTATTATTATCTTATCCATGGTTGGACCTAATTTTTTGGTAAACTTAATTTAAATGTAGCGCCTTTTGATGCTTCGTTTAATAGCTCTATAGTTCCGGAATGAGCTTCAATTATTCTCTTCGAGATAGATAGACCAAGTCCGGTTCCAGAAGTCTTTGATGTGTGAAAGGGTTCGAATAGTTTATCTTCTATTTCCGGAAGAACACCGGGACCATTATCAGACAACATAATTATAAAATTATTTTCTTCTTGATGAGAAGCTATATTTAATTCACCACCAACATCAGTCGCTTCTTGTGCATTAGTTATTAAATTAAGAAACACCCTATATAATTTTTCTCTATCTGCTGTGATCAAATAATTTTCAACGTTGTTGATTACACTTAAGGCATTTTCCTTGAACAAATTAGTGTGATCGGTACATATTTCATCAATCAATTTTTTAAGATCAAAATCACTTTTTAATAATTTAATTTCTCTGGAAAATTCAAGGACTTCCTTGATTAGATTATTTAATCTATTCGTCTCTTTATTAATAATTTCAAATGACGCTTGGTGTCCTGCATCATCTAGTTCTTCAAATAAAATATCACAATTCATTTTTATGGATGTTAGCGGAGTTTTAATTTCATGTGCAAGTACAGCGGCCATTTTACCAAGTGCCACTAGCTTTTCAGATTGTGCCAACTCTTTCTGCAATTTCTTCTTTTCTGTTATATCAACTCCAACCAGTAAATAAATTGAAGCCTCACTCTGAGGCAGTTGAATTCTAGTTATAGAAATTAGTATAATTGAGTTCTGTTCATTTTGTATTAACACTTCCCATTCAATGATGTTTTCGTGAATTAGATGCTGTTTCAGTTGCTCAAAAGAAACTAATTCTCTACTTACTTCATGTTCAACGAAGAAATCATATTTAAATTTCGACTTCTTATTAATTTTAAATTGTTTCATGAAATTTGAATTAGATTCTAACACGTTATCATCTTCATCTATAATCGCAATTAGTGCATTAGATCGCTCAAAAGCATTTAATAATGCTTCAATTCTGCTTCCACTTTCAATCAACGCCAGCTGGTTCTCATATAAAGTGTTTGACATCTCATCGAAACTCTGTGCCAATTGCCCAATTTCATCATTTGAAGAAAAACCAACTTTAATCCCATAATTACCTTGTCCTACTTGCTCAGTTTTTAGCCTTAACAAATTAATTGGATTAGCAATTATTTTGGAAATGATATAAGCCATACTTACACTAACTACAACACCACTCATAAGACTAACTAATGTAAATTTAATCCATTCAGCACTTGTGTGGAAAGTAATGATAGCTCTTCCTATGGGTAACTGAATTACTAATATTATTGGAATAACTACCAAAGCTGCGAATAATACTTTCTTATTTAGACTAAACGAGTGAAGCTTATTGATTGCCGTTGGGAATAAATTATATCTATTTACGGAAACAACTGTAAAAAGGACGATACCAACTAAAAATGCCAGAGGACTAATTTCGACTAAGTAATAAAATCCAAGAATCCAGGGCATTATTATACCCACAGTGAATGAGATTACATTCGTTAGAATGAGACCAATTAACAAATACAAGATTTGATGCTTTACCGATATTTCTTCACTACGCAAATATTTTTTTATCAACCAATAAACATTTAGCAGCAATAACATAGCGTACCACAATATATAGAGTTTGTAAAACTCATTATAATGAGCAGCATACTCTGAGCCATGTTTATGTGATTCCTCAATTATATTTCCAGTCCAAAGCATAATAAAAATAATAAACGTCGGAATTATTAGAACCCCCTTCAAAATCGAAGGCATTTTATTTTCATTATTAAAGTAGTAGGAAAAGAAACTAAGCGTTAGCATTATCGCCATAAGAAAGAAATGGCAACTTTGATCAAGAATTGTAACATCATCTTCAATTATGAAAAGAAAATGAATTCCGTGTGAGAATAGATAAGCGAGAACTAAAACTAAAGTGGCTAAAAAATATCTATTCGAAATATTTTTAGTGTTTCTGTAATACAAAACAACAAAAAGACCAACTGTTGAAAATATTGTCAAGAGTAGTAATATTTGTCCCACAAAAATTGGCATCGAATAACCTTTAGTTGTTTGTTATCAATTAGTTAAAAATATTTAAAATAATCCGATTTCTTTAATTAGAATAGTTTCGCATAACATTTCTTGTCCAAATTGATGATTTGTTTTTGGCATCATAATTGGTGATTAGTCTAAAATGTTCTTTAAATCAAAAACTATACCTAAAAATTATGACAATCAATGAACTTAAAGATAATGGAAAATTTTATCGTGCACTCCTAATATTAGCTAAAAAAAATAAGAGCATCAGTTTAACAGAAACGAAAATATTAATTGCAATCGGGCAAAATTTGGGTTTCGAAAAAAAATTTTGTGAAATTGCCATTTCTGAATTGCTTGAAAATGAATATATATCAGAAAAACCCCCACGATTCAGCAATCCACACACGGCCCGAAGCTTTATTGAAACTGGTTTTTATTTAGCATTAAGTGATAATAACTTATCAAAAGAAGAAAAACAATGGTTATTATCAGTCGCGGATCGAAACGAAATAAAGATAGATTTTCTGGATTCTGAATGAAATCTAATCATGATCTATATCTAGGAGTAACAGCAATATGAACATTCATATCCAAAAAGATCTGCTATGATAATGAGAAACTTATTTAACTTTCTTAAAATTTTTCAAATAATTTAAATTTTCATTGACTTTTATCCCTCATTAATAAATATATAACGGGAAAAACACTTGGCACTGTAATTGAGTATTAATATTTGCTCAAGTATGATTAACTCATAGCACTAACACCCACAACACAAATCAGGCGGTAAGATTTTTTTGCCGCCCTCGCTTTCTTGTAAAAACTTGATTTCTCTAAATAGATGTTATTATATGACCGTTCGGCATAAAATAGATGGTTATGGTTCGTATCGATTATTGATTCTAATTTTGATTTGTTTTGGTGGCATAGTTGAATCGTCAAAAGAATTACACAAAAGTTAGGCATCCACTCAATCTTTTATTTCTTATTCTATATTTATTGGTTTCAACATAGGTGCATAATATGGCTGCTAACTAATTTTAAAATAAACATCCTCTAATCCTGAATAGGTGATATTTTCTTTTCAAACCTCTGTTACAGTTAATTGCTACTATCAACTGTAGGCATTACAATTACAAACGTTGTTTTATTGCTACTATTTTCCTTAGTATTTGGGTCTGATTTTACATAAATCTCTCCGTGCATCAACTTTACGAATTTATGGACTAACGGCAGGCCAAACCCGGTTCCTCTTTCCCCTGATGTCCCCTCTGTTGTGGTTGGATCTGAATGTGAAAATATCGAATCGATTTTGTTTGGAGGAATTGCCGGACCAATGTTCATAATATTAATCTCCACCTTATCCCCGACCTTTTTCATGCCAATATTTATCTTTTCGTTAATATCCGAGAACTTAATTGCATTACTTAATAAATTGCATATGATAGTGTACATGAAGATAACAGGTTCAACTTTCGCAACCACTGATGAATTCGGAAAATCATAATTGATTGATAATCCCTTTTTTAAGCAACTTGCACCATACGAATCTCCCGCCTCTTTAATAATTTCAATGAGACTATAGTCATTTAGTTCCATCTCAATTTTACCACTCTCAATTGCTATTAATTTCCTGGAAACGTCAATCAATGTGCAAGCTTGAGAAAGACTATTTATGATCATAATAGTATTTTCTTTTACTTCAGCTTGTGTAAAAGAATCAGGTTCATTTTTCATTAACTCCAATAAGTTCTTACTTGTGCCGATTGGATTAGCCAAGTCATGAGATAACATTCGTGTTAGAGTCTCTTTTTCACTTATGGTTTGTTTAAGTAAAATGTTTTGATCTACAAGTCTCAATTTTTGCTGCAATAGTTTCATTTGTAAAAAATAGACGATTGTTCCAATTATTGACCCCAGAATAAAAAAGTAGGCTGCCATTGTCATATGTTTAGGAGAAAACGAACTAACAAATATTCCAATATTAATCCCTCCCATGAAAATGAACATAGAGATTGGGTGTAGTAGCAAATATCCAATTAAGCCGCCAATTAAGATATATATTATTGTACTTAATGATTTCATTCTCATGGGTTGTTCCCTTTCAACTGAAATAAGAGTTAAGGATTTCTATTTGAAAATTTATGTACTAACTTACTGTAACAACTGAGCAAGGTAGATTAGTTCGTCAAACTTTCCGTTGAATTCTTTTACTACTATTTTTTATTTCAGTTGAGAACTGCAACAATAAGTGGATAACCAAGAGTTCGTAACTCTCCGTAGAGTTTGATTAACATCGTAAAACTGAGCATCAAATTTCTCAAAGTCCCCTTACAATCCATCATTTAGAATAATTAATTTTAGGGTAGACGCCACAGGAGTACCCAAAACTCTGTTAAGATTTTCATTTTCAATAGCTTACAAATTTACTGCCGTGAATTCACACACAGTTCACACATTTACATCAAATTTCAGATTATATTTTTCTTCATATATCATGTTTTTTACTGATGCAATTTTATTTATTGCATTTGCCAACTCGATCTCATATGCCTCAAATGAATTCAATTATTACTAGCAAGTCAATACTATTTGTAATATAATTAACAGCGCAACACTTAAGAAAGGAGAACAAAAATGATTTACATGTTGGATGGGGATGGTCTCATTTATTCAAAGTGTATAACCTGCAGTCATTTTGACAGTGATAGCTGGTTAGATCGCTCCAAAACCCCCAAGAAAAAATGCGCAGCCTACCATGTAATTCCAGATGATATTTGGGAAGAAAAAATCGAACACCTGGAAGTACTACCAAACCAAATTGGGAGTCATACTTATATATATAATATTCCGTCTATCCATAAAGATCGTTGATTTCGGTTACCAGATTACTTTGTAATTTCTTTGGTAATCCGTCAATAGCTCTGAGAATCATTTGGTGCAAATGATCTGTCTTGTCTTCAAGTATAGCTGATTTTAAAACTTTTACAGATGTCCGTGTGCTAATTTCCTTGCAAATGCTTCGAGTCACATCCTGAATGCTGTCATTAACCTGGCTCTCAGCTGTTTTAACTGCTACATCGAATTCCAGCAATAATTTTGGATCAAGTTTGCCTTCCAGATCTTCGATAAGTTTCAAAAAGAAAATGCTCCACTGATTCTTGAACGAAAGAATATGGTGTTCCAGAATAGCAACTATCTCCTCACTTTCGAGAATGTACTTACTTATCTGTATGTAATTGTTCAGAAGATAAGTGAGGTCCTTAGCATCGCTATTCTGAACCTCACCCTTCTGTAGTTGTGTTATCAATCGGGAGAGTAACCTCCTGGCACTCTGCGAATCTTTTACACGAACAATGGGGGTACAGGTCTTCTTATCTTCTTTATTCATAACGGCTCACAAAAGATATTGTTTCAAAAAGTGACTATAAATGCTTACTTATCTGGTCTTTACAGATTCAAAACTATGGAATTGTGGTTGATACCTTAGAGGTATCTGTCCAATTTTGCCAGAGCGATTTTTTGCAATTATTATATTTAAATGTTCTTCTGGTTTTAACAATTGATCGTCCATGGTATATAATGTTTTTCCATCCATAAATGGATTCATGCCATAGACAGAAGGTCGATGCAAAAATACCACCATCTTTGCGTCTTGTTCTAATTGTCCAGACTCTCTCAAATCACTGAGTCCAGGAAGTTTATTTTGTCTTGCCTCGACTTGTCGATTCATTTGTGAAATCAGAATTATTGGTAGGTTTGTCTTTTTCGCGAACTCACGTAAATCCTTTGATAGCTGTGCTACACATAGGTCATATCGATCAAATGAGTACCCCTTTAATGAAACCAAAGATAAGTAGTCAATAAATACGACATCACATCGATTTAGCGTTTTGTATTTTCTAATTGTAGATTTTATTCTTTCGGGTGTTTGGCTTCCGCTATCTTCAATGATACATTTTTCATTGATAACATGAATATCACTTTTCTGATTTTCCAAAAGTGCATTAAAACGAATATTGCATAGTTTACCATTTGTAAGCTCTGATGAATCGATTTTATACACTGCCGAAATATCACGCTCAATTAATTCTTTGCCTGTCATTTCCATGGAAATAATTAAAGTATGATAGCCCTGAATATTTATATTACGACTGAGCTGCAGCATAAAAGCACTTTTCCCCATTCCCGGACGAGCAGCGATAATTGTCAGGTGAGATTTAGGGATCCCTTTAATCACCTTGTCAAGAGACTCAATGCCAGTTTCTATGTAGTCTTTTGACTTCGCTCCAATTCTTAAATTGGAAAGATCGATTAAATACTCCCTGTAAACATCATCCCTTTTTTTTCCATTTTCATAACACTCAAATTTCTCTGCCACTATTCCATCAATACTCTCTCTTAATCTTTCAGCGTATTGCAGTCCCGAAATCCTTTCATTTCTCAGAACAGTATTACTTCTCTCTACCGCCAACTCAATCGAGTTTTCTATCAATAATATTGGTAATACGGGCTCATATCCTGGTGCTTCAGTTGATACCTTTTTCAATTGAGTGATCATCCTCTTATCACCACCATTTTTAAGAATATATGTAAAAAGGGATGGTGCATCTGGTGGATTCGAGTTTTCATTGTAGTAGTTTATAATCAACTGATATAGCTGCAGGTTCTCATGGTCGAGAAATAAATCTCCATACCTGTAGCCATGGTTGTAAAGCCTATAAAATGATTCTTTAGAATTCAATATCCCTGATAATAAACGTAACTCCTGATTCGATCTTACTTTTACATCCATACAGCTTTCTCCTAGATTAAACTTTGGTAATTAAATTCAGTGTTTTGTTTTTGAAAAGATTTTTCATTGCTCACAATCGGGTAGAAGCTCTGCCATCCACTTTCGATTGCTTTGTTGATTACGTCTATGATATTCTGCCCGTCAGCTTTGAGTATGATTAATTTTTTCAGCTGTTGATTCATGGCTTGTGGTGTTAATGGTTTCTTCATCGCCTTCCTGTGTTCGCTCCATTCCTGAAATGCCTCCTTAAAACCATCTACTTCACATAACTCTTCTGGTAAGGAATTAGTCCCAACTTCTATTTCTTTTATAATTTTCTTCTTTCTTTTATGGGCCCGAGCTAAGGGAATACTAGAATTATCAATCTCCGAATTAAAGCATCCTCCTATATCGAACATGGTAGTGCCAGTATGTTGATCAGCCTCCGATTCGTCGTTGCCAAAAAAGATAGATTGATTTAATTCTAACATTCTCGCACGAGATCCTTTGCGCTCTTCAACAACGTTGACAAGCTTTTTGTCAATTATTACTTTTAAGGCTTCCGATATGCGAGGAGGTTTTGTGTTTAATACTCTTGCAAGAAAACCCAATGAAAATCGATAACTGTTCCTATTGAATCCTAGTGTATATCTTAGAAGGACTAAGAGAACGCGCAATTGTAATCCACTTATATTCATCTCGAAAAGTTTTTCCAAAATATAATGTGGGACTTTTGTATAGCCGTGTTGATCATAATTCATATTAATCTTTCCGGTTTTCTTTGTAGATAAACTTGGATATATACTTTTTCAAAATATTCCCCTCATCGACCCTCTTGATTAACATTTTTTTTCGCTCTTCGTAAAGATTATATTGCGATTTATTGATACATTGTCTTTGGACCTGTTCGAGTAAACCAATAACTTTTACTAGTGACATTTGTGAAATTTTAATTGTCTCAAGATCCGAACTCAGTTCCATTTTAGAATATTCCCTCATTATCTTCTCCATAATTTTTGTTGTAATTTTTTTAATTATTTAGCTTTAGTAAGTCTCGCTTACTGTAAAAAACTTTCCTGCCAATTTTCTTGTAGCTAACTTTTTTCTCTTTCCTCCATGTCCACAGGGTTACTGGGCTGACCTTCAACATTAAACAAGCTTGCTTCTGTGATAGCAGCTCATCAGCCTCATTTTGACTTGCAATGTTTTGTGGCAGCATTTCCAAGAGGACATCTCGTAAAGCAGATTCAATAAGAGTTTTCAACTCACACTGATTAATTTCCAACATCCTAAATTCTTTCATTATTGATTCCGAATCTCGATTTCGCCAGATCTGACAAACTCATCCAAATCTTCCTTTTTGAAAAGAACAACCTTGCCATTTGGTTTGGAGTACTTGATTTTCTTTTCAAAGATCAACTTGTAGATTGTGTTTATTGAGATACCAAGGTAAGATGCTGCCTCTTTAGGCCGCATATAACTATAAAAATTCATTACACCTCCAATACTTTTTGTTCACAAAAGCCAGAGTAAAGAATTATCCAATAGTTTGTTGTATTGTTTTTGTCATTATTATTCGTAGTTGGTATTTTATTGTTTTCTTTTAATTTTTGATGAAGAATGATTATTGATCTTACTAGAGGAATTTTCTTTTGCTTCAGATCATTTATCCTGATCCGAACTTCTGGGATCATAAAATCTTTTAATTGAATTTCCATTTTTGCTCCGTAACGTAAAGAAAAACATTTATGCTTCGGTGCAAAGATGATTTATCCAAACAAGAAATGTAAAGTGGAGAAACGGCGATTCTCTGGTAGGAATTTTATTTAGTAAAACAATTTCATTTAGAGGATTTAGATTTTCTATCTAATGGACTGTAAATGGGCAATTCTTTCTTATTGTATTTTAAATACTTTCTAAAACTGTCCTCAAGTTTTTCACAGTTTTCTATATTATCTTCTTTGCAGATTATTCTTACAGCTGCGTAGACAGATATTTTTTCGGCATGTACTGCCTGTATAATTCGATTATATCTTTTATACACTGGATTGTCTTTTTTCAAGCGACTATTTTGACTGTTCCGTTGACTTATGAACAATTGATTATCATTATATCTCTTTAAAATTTTCTTAAGTTCTTTTGTGTTATTATTTAATACCTGTTTTATGGTCAAGGGAAACAATAATAATGTCGTCTCAATATCTTCAGTGAAAATTTTCAATTCTCTTTTATTAGGATCAATATTATACTCCAAAAATTCGGCTATTCTGTTTTCCGCATAATTAATTAATATCTGCTTAACAAGATCTTTAATATTTGCGATTACTGAATCTTCTTTATTTTTTCTTTGGTTTTGATGGTTAAAGTTGGTTTCCTTAACATCCTTCGATGCCCTATTAACTGTATCTCGACTTTGTTTCTCTTTTATATCATTTGACTGAAGTCCATTCCATATCATTTCATATTTTTCTAACAGAACAGGGATAATTTTATCTATTTCCGCGTGCCCGTATTTTAAATAAGACCTCATAACATCATCCGATAAAGTTTATGGCATTTCATGAATCTTCAGATTAGAAAATTACAAATTTTTCGAGTAAATTGGTCATGGCATAACGTGCATGGGAAGCTAAAATAATCCCAACGAGTTTAGAATTGTGAGTAATAATTACGATGTCCATTTAATTTCAACATAACTCAAACAGTTTAAGCAGCTTATTGTAGGCTGTCATATGAGTTTTTTCAATCATTCGATTTATGTTCTCAAGTTTCCATTTTACTGAAGGTAAATCTCTGGTATGTTGAATTTCGAACAGATCCCAATCCGGAGTACCCATTTTAAAAGAAAGTATAAATTCTTTTTCCTTTGATGTGAGACTGCTGTTTAGTTTTGATATTAATTTTTCTCTAACAGCAATTAATTCCTCCAAGGTAACAGCTTCTTCGGTCATACCTGAAAATTCCAAATTATAAGGACTGGCAATATCTAACTTGTTTGGATTGAGCATTTCCGCAATAGGTCTGTTATGGCTAAGCAAATAAACAATAAATGCCTTGCGGGTTTTTTCACTGATCCCTTCATTCTCCTGTAAAAGCTTTATATCAAAAAGGTCTCTGGGATGTTGTCTATCAAGAGCGGCACATATCTTTCCGGCATACAAATCTTCAAATGAGAGCGTTTGGGTAGCCATTGTTAATTCAAATACTTCTTCCGCCTTTTTACATAATTGCACCTCTACCGGATCAAAAACGCTTCCTCTGATAATTGTATTTACTTCAATTTTTATTGTGGCATCACCCAATGACACAAGGAGCCCACTGAGATTCGATGAATTTTTCGTTCCCCTATCGACAACTCGGGCGTTTGGTAACAATTTTAATATTCTTTCCTTTATGATCAGCAACTCATCACTTATGGATCTGAGCGATTCCTCCCTTTCAAGAAGCGGCAGAAAAACCAAGTCAATATCTACCGATAACCTTGGCATATTACGAAAGAAAAAATTGATTGCAGTTCCCCCTTTAAGTGCAAATCTTTCACTTTTACTAATAATGGGCAAAACTCTTAATAGCAATTCCGCCTGTCTATGGTAAGAATTATTCTTCATATTCTTTTGGTACAGTTATATTAAATTTTTTATTTAGCTTTCCGTTTTTTACTATCATCCTTTTTCCAATTCCAAAATCTATTTTATCAGTATTTAATTCCTTTACCCACTGGTGATTATGCTTTTCCGCCATCCACATAAATATCCTTTTTACTTTGATAGAGTTACAAGCCTGTAGTAACTGCTGTACTTTCTTCACCCTAAGTGTGCTCATACCTTCAAATATTAAAAAAGCCTCAGAAAATGATTCCACCTTTGGGACTAAATACAATAATTCGAATAAGGCTAATTCAGGTGATGATATTTTTATATTTATTTCACCCAGATTATATTCTGAGAAAAGATCTGATTTATCATAATCAAACAGATTTGTCTTTAGCGGTTCGATTTTACTTGTGAATTTTAACTCTCCAAACCATTTTGGCATCCGGTCTCCTCTATTTGCAAAAAGAGTAACTTTTTCTTCTTTACGCAAATAATGGGCATAACCTTTAAGAGTTAGAGCGGTTTTACCTCCTGGGTGCCAGTTTCCTATATCCCGAGCCTGAAGAGTATAAACAGCACCTTCCCAACCAACTGTATCATTTTTTAATTTGTATGCTCCCTTGCTTACTAGCTCCAACCATCCACTGTTGGAATATACTTTCAATAACTCTGGAGAATACCCTGCCTTGATTAGCGACTTTACTGTCTTAACAGTCCCTCGAGGCCAATGGCTTATTAATTGGTTTATTTTTGTCATTTTTCATGTATGTTTTGTTGGCATTTCGAAACAAATATAAACCTAATTCAAATACAGTTTATATTTGCAGTGAATTATATATATATTATATGTAATAAGCAACATTTACAAACTATTTTTTGAAAATAGACTGTTAAGCATAAGAAAAAAAAAAATTAACTGCTTGCCGGTAACCTTACTAGTCGTAAAGAATTCTTATTCCAGGCTTTATTTATTTCGTCTTTTTTAACACTTTGGGTAATATCAACATACTTCTTGAATGTTTTATAGTTCTTATGTCCTGAAATCGTCATAATAATTTCTGCTTTCATACCCTTTAATAAGGATAGAGTAATGAATGTTCTTCTGGCTGTGTGAACGGTTATAAATTCCCATTTCTCCCCAGTTCTTTCAACGGCCTTACTACCACTATATTGTGTTGTTTTCACAGCACTGTTAATCTTAGCCTTCTGACAGACTTCTTTAATATACTTATTCAACTTTTGGTTAGATATAATTGGTAAAGGATGTTCATCGTCGGAATAACGGTCCAATATTTTCAAGGCACTATCGCTAAGTGGAATTTCCAGAATATCCCTGGTTTTATTTACCCTAAGGTGCCAAACCCCGTCAAGAATGTCCTCTCTGGTCACATTCACCAAATCTGTGAATCTACCACCAGTATAACAACCAAATACAAAAAGGTCTCGTGCTCTTTGTAGTCTCAGGTCATTGGACAAGTCCAACTCAGATAGTTTTGATAATTCTTCTTCACTTAGGGTGACAATATCTACTTTATCCTCTTTTATCTTGAATTTTTTAAAATAAATAAAACCGTTAATCCCTCTATCATGGCTCCAATTTAGAAAAACCTTCAGCAAGCCAATTAGTTTAAACGCACTATTGTTTTTCATCTTTTTATTTTGAATCAAATAAGTCAGAAATTTATCATAAAAGAGCAGGTCAATTTTTCGAAAAGAAAACCTAAACTTATTTTTTTCTCCAAATTCCAGTAAATGTTTTTTTAATGTATCAAATTTTCTAATGGAATCATGGCTCATGTCCCTTTTCCTGGTCTCGATAAACATATCAAATGATTCAAAAAAGGTATAGACCTGCCTTTTGTATTTCCCAAACTCCTCCAACAAGATTTGCTCAATATCCTCATAATCAACTGTAGGATCTTGTGCAACGAATGTCCTATATATTTTTATTACCTCACTTTTGAAGCTAAGAAGGAAATCATTTAATTCCCTGGCTGCCGGGTCTTTTTTTAAGCCTTTTGTTACTGCTTGTTCAGTTGCCTTATCCCAATGTTCCGGATCAATCTTCTGTTTAGTGTTTAGAATAATTGTCCGTCCTTTTGAAATACCACGTATATAACAATAAATGGTTTTTTCGCGAGATTTAACATTTTTGTTTCGTTCAAGATAGAAGTGAATTGTCATTATTCTAATTTTATTTTTCGTGAAAATCAATATAATCATTTTCACACGTATTTCACACAAAATTTTCAAATAAATATAAATCCAGCTAAATCTCAGAAAGACAAATAAGGCTTATTTCAGCCTTATTTAGAAACATTTGGTTAAATTAGATAAAGTAAGATATGGTTGGATTAAGCTTTGGTGGAGGTGGCGGGAGTCGAACCCGCGTCCGATGAAACCGCTCAGAGAACGTCTACACACATAGTTTGTTTTTTAGTCTCGTCCCGACATCTCTAACAAACAAGATATGGCGGGACCAGTTTGATGTTGTTTCGCCTAGCCTACTCAAACTCTCGGTTCAGCTATTTTGTCTATCGGCGTTCGTCCAAGTCCCGACAAAAGGAGACAAGGGGAACGGCTGCTAACTTTTGGTTACGCAGCTAAAGCGTAATTAGATTCGCCAATTAAAGATTTGTACCGTCGTTTTACGTGTCTACGGAGAACACGGTGCGCAGTCCAAAGAACTAATTACCCCGTCGAAACCAATTTCACCCCCGGGGAACTGAGTAGTTAGTATTTAGATTTTAGTATCAAGAAATGAATTTTCTTAAAGTCTATTATCTAATCCGCCGCGGCGGACTAACATCCAAAATGAATAGCTTTTATACACCACTACTGCATTGATTGTTTCTGCCATTCAACATCCGGTGTACCGGATTCAACATTGGCATATCTCGCCAAAACAAATAATAAATCAGATAGGCGGTTCAAATATATGATAACTTCACTGCCAATATCAATTTCTTTTGAAAGTTTTACAACTTCCCGCTCAGCTCTGCGGCAGACAGTCCGGGCAAAATGGAGGTAGGATGAAGCTGTTGACCCACCAGGTAGTACAAAGTTTTTTAAGGCTGGTACTTTTGCATCCCACTCGTCAATGGTTTCCTCCAAAAAAGTAATCCCCTCTCCATCAACTCTAATTATCTCCCCTGAAGTTTTATCCATTGGAGTTGCAAGATCAGCACCCACATTAAATAGATCATTCTGCAATTGCATGATAAGATTTTTAAATTCTCCACCCTGAAGGTGTGAAGCAGCTATTCCAAGAATTGAATTTAACTCATCAACCGTACCGTAGGAAGCAATTCTTAAATTATCTTTGCTTACTCTTTGACCACCAAAGAGTGAGGTTTCTCCTTTGTCGCCAGTTTTAGTATATATTTTCATAATACTATTGGTAGCTTTTTTACAATAATCCTATTATCAGTCCCTGCAACAATTAATTCTTGTTCACTCACATTAAAAGCCTTCCGAATGTATGCGAGTCCGATTGTTTTATCAGATTCCTTCAAATCAAAATGACTTGTAATAATGCCTACAACTTCCCCCGAGTCATTTAAAAGATCAGTCTCACCATTAAGAGGAAGATTAGAAACAATTCCGGTTAAGTTGCGTTGCACCTTGTCATAAGTATCTAAGCGTGCTATTACCTCCTGTCCAATGTAGCAACCTTTATTAAGATTTACTTCACATAGCAGATTTGCTTCATGCGGATTGTAACTGTCATTTAGTTCATTTGGATAAGCTGGAATTCCATTTTCTATCCTAAATCGAGAATAGGCATCTGAACCAACAAACAACACATTAAATGCGCTAGTGTTATTTAGCAGAATATCGATGATTTTTTTGCCATATGAAACCGGCGAGAGCAACATAAATTTTTCAAGACCCGAGGGCTCGACTTGCTTAAAGAGAAAAAAGTGTACGTCTTCATGGGTTATTAAAGTAAGGTTGGAATCATTTACCTGTTCAATTGAATTGCCACAAAACATGGTTAAATAGGATTCCGCCTGTCTACCATAAAACTCCAGCATGCAATACTGTCCCCCAACCATTTCGGTTCGTATATCATCCATTACTATGTATTTTTCAATCCAGCTAAGTATTCTCGTATCGCAACTGCAACTACTTATTAAAAGGTGTTTTCCTTCAAGTCCGACAAGAACTGTGCGGTCAATTATTCTTCCCTTTTCATTTGTAAATATCGTCCCCTTAATTCCTGCAGTAGGCATATCAACAATTTTATTCGTTGAAAGTCTATTTAAAAACTCCAGAACATCTTTACCATAAAGAGCAATAACATTTCTATCGGATATATTTCTAATCCCAACACCATCTTTAAGTGCTTCGTACTCTTCATGTGTGGATGTAAAAGAGAGTATCCCCTCTTTTCCTGAAACGTGATCAGGATATTTCTCAACAATAATTCCATTTAAATCAAAAACATCAGTCATATATTTTTCTTTCTATTTAATAGTATCTGAACCATCTACTGTTGACTTTACTTAAATATAGAGCCCTCTTTGGATCCCAATAAAATGGTATTGAATCTCGAATCTTAATATAGTCTCTCGCTTCATCAAAACGAAATTCCCAATAATCCGGATATTTATCGTTGTTAATATCCGTCAGGGTGCGTTTATGTACTATTCCAACGTAAGTCTCCATTAAATGGGGCTGCTTTCTTATGCCATCCACAAAGAAATAATTATAATTTCTATGACCCGAAATAATACCGGCTTCATAGTTCAATTCGATATAAGAGATTTTCTTTGCCTTCCACGTTTTAAAAGTCATAGCATTAAACCCGCCATGAATTGGAACTTCGGCCTCCCAAACCCTTTCAAGACCGGTAATAGGGTTACAGGCAAATAATGTTAGATAGAAAAAGGCCGTTCCAAGTTTTGTACTATCCAAATTAATAAAACTACTCTCGAAACCTATTACGTTCTTCTTTTCAATGAACCTTTCGCCCGGTTTAGATTTTGCTATTACAGCAAAAATGTAAGTAGTATCCTTTGGACCTTTGTGGTAGACCACTGCTGACCTGGGAATATTATACGTAGAAGTCCTGTCATACTCTACCAGATAGTCTCCCGAAGGATAATTGTCAAGCACATACTCCTGCAGGGCAATTGTATCACAAGCAGACCGATTACTTGCTTCTCCTTTTTCCACATCGAGGTTGTATTCTCTTATACCCTTTTCCTTGCTTTCGGAATACTGAGGTGCAAGGTAGTCACTGCTACCCACTTTTTCTTCCTCGCATGCAACAACAAGGAATAGAAACGCCATAAATACTGTTAAAAAAATCTTCATTTCATTACCATGTTCATTTACAAAATAATACTAAAATATATCCAAAGAATTACTTTGCATACTCTTCAAAGAATTTAGCTGAGCTCAGCAATCCTTTTTCAAAATTCTCTAACAAAAAGTGTTCATTCGGTGAATGAATATTATCAGTTTCCAACCCGAAACCCATAAGAACTGTTGGGGCTTTAAGCTGCTTAACAAATTCCACAATTATAGGTATAGAACCACCTTCCCTTGCAAATAAAACCTCCTTGCCATAAACAGCTTTCAACGCTCTGGCTGCTGCATCAATCGATCTGTCATTAAGGTCAACAACTATTGGGTATCCCCCATGCAAGTCTTTAACAGTCATTTTCATACTTTTGGGTGCCAGTGATTGAACATACTTTGTAAATAACTTAGCAATTTTTTTAGGAGTCTGATCAGGTACCAGGCGCATACTAATTTTTGCGGATGCTTTGGAAGGTAAAACTGTTTTTGCTCCTTCACCTGTATAACCACCAACAATACCGTTACAATCAAGCGTTGGTCTTATCCACAAGCGTTCAATGGTAGTAAATCCTTTTTCGCCCTGTAATTCCTTAACTTTAAATTCTTTTGCAAGTTTTTTGTCAGAAAAATTTAAAGATTTAAAATTCTCTCTTTCCTTTTTCGTGGCTTTCTTTACATCATCGTAAAAACCAGGAATAGTAATTTTACCATTTTTATCCTGCAGCTTTGCTATTATCTTTGCCAATTCGTTAATTGGGTTACCTATAGCACCGCCAAAAGCGCCTGAATGAAGATCTCTATCCGGACCAATTAACTCAAGCTCCATATATGCAAGCCCTCTTAAGCCGTAAGTAATCGTAGGAATACCGGGTTCCTGAAGGCTGGTATCTGAGACCATAATAGAATCGCATTTCAATTTTTCTTTATTGTTCTTAAGAAAGATGCCAAGGTTTGGGCTGCCAACTTCTTCTTCACCTTCAATAATGAATTTTACATTAACCGGCAGGCTTCCAACAGTTTTAAAATATGCTTCGACCGCTTTCATATGGATAAGAGTTTGCCCCTTATCATCGCTGGCTCCTCTGGCCCAAATCTTTTTATCTTTAATTACCGGATCGAAAGGTTGGCTATGCCATAAATCCAAAGGATCTACAGGTTGAACATCGTAATGACCATAAATAAGAACTGTTGGTTTACCAGGAGCACCCAACCATTCGCCATATACCAAAGGATGTCCCTCGGTCTGGATTACTTCGGTTTTATTCATACCCGCATTTTTAAGCTGGTTTGCTACAAACTTTGCGCAAGTTTGCATATCATTTTTATTTTGCGGTAATGAGCTGATGCTCGGAATTCTCAAATAGTCTTTTAACTCTTCAATGTAATTATCAAAGTTTGATTTTATATATTTTGATACTTGTTCCACAGGTGGCTCCCTATATGTTTTATTCAGACAACATCTATTTTATGCAATAAATATAGTCATGAATTATGAAAATATCATTCTTTATAAAGAGTGGGAACAATATAATATTTTAATTAGTCTGATTATTTAACTAATTTTTAGAAGCTTATTGTAATAGTTGATCAGATGATAATTCACAAATACATATTAAAGAATCATGCAGCCCCATTCGCGTTTTCAATGTTCATTTTAATTGCAGTTTTACTTTTGCAATTTTTAATGAAATTTGCCGACCGACTAGTAGGTAAAGGATTAAGTGCCTGGGTGATAACCCAGCTTATAACCTATAACCTGGCCTGGATGGTGGTACTTGTCGTGCCTATGGCGGTTCTTGTAGCCACGTTAATGGCATTTGGCGGAATGGCTCAGAACCATGAAATAGCGATAATGAAGGCTTCCGGTATTAGTCTTTACCGAATGATGATTTCTCCATTACTTGCAAGTTTGGTTTTAGCTTTTTTACTAATACAATTTAACAATAATGTATACCCCAGTGCAAACCATGCCGCCAGGATTATTATTCAGGATATTTCCAAAAAGAAACCTACGCTATCATTGGTTCCGGGTGTATTTTCTCAGGAAGTCCAGACTTACTCAATTCTTGTAAGAACTATCAATGAAAAGACAAATGACCTTTTTGATGTAACTATCTACGATAACTCGGAACCAGGAGTTACCAGAGTAGTGACGGCAGAAAAAGGGAAAGTATATTTTTCCAGCGACCAGACAAAACTGATGATGGATTTAGAGAGAGGGGAGATTCACGAAGCACCTCAAAATGAAGTTGAAAAATACAGAAAGTTTACCTTTGATAAACACAGAATTGCGATGAATGGTGAGCAATTTTCTTTTCAGCAATCCTCGTTTAGCGGACCGCGAAGTGACCGCGAAATGGGTGCGCCCGAAATGCTTGGAATAGTTGATAGCCTCGATCTCTTCTCTCAAGAGCTAAACAAGGAATTTGAAAGCCGCGTAGCTATGAATTTTAAAATTGACACAACAAAGGTTGAGGGCAATAAAAGAACGAACTACCAAAACAAAACTTACCTTTATATGAGGGTAGAAGATAAAATCCGCTCAGTGCAAAGCTCCATGAATTCTACTTTACAAAGAATGCAAATTAATGAAAAAGGTATTAGCAAATACTGGGTTGAAATACATAAGAAATACTCCCTGCCTGCTGCGTGTATAATTTTTATTCTGTTGGGCGCCCCTCTTGGCACCATGACCCGGAAAGGTGGTTTTGGTATGGCTGCAGGAATCAGTTTATTTTTCTTCCTGATCTATTGGGCTTTCCTTATTGGTGGTGAAAAGCTGGCAGACCGTGGATTGGTTTCGCCACTTTGGGGTATGTGGAGCGCAAACATACTTTTAGGTTTCTTAGGAATTATTCTTACTATGAAAGCCGCAAAAGAAAGAGTCACCTTAAGTTTCGATTTCATAAATAAGTTCCTCCCTAAACAATGGAGAAGTAATTCAAGTAATGTTTAGTATTCTTGATAAATATATCGTTAAGCAATTTATTCAAACAATTCTTTTTGGCATACTGGCTTTTACTATTATCTTTGTTGTAATTGACATGATGGAAAATCTGGACGACTTTATAGATCAAAATGTCGAAGCAGGATTAATCTTTGAATATTACTTCGTTTTCATACCGGAAATCATTCGTCTCATGCTGCCAATAGCCGTTCTTCTCTCAGGTTTATTTACAGTTGGGAAAATGTCTAACCTTAGTGAATTAACAGCTATTAAATCATCTGGCGTAAGTTTTTACCGTTTTATGCTTCCATTTCTTATTACTGCTTTCATTATAAGTGTTTTTTCAATTTATTTTGGTGGATATGTCGTTCCCGGAGCCAATAAACGAAAGGTATACATTGAACAAAACCATATGAAAAAAGGCATCGAAAGAGCTGGCGGAAATATTTATTTTCAGGACAGTAAAGATAGAATTGTAACAATATCCTACTATGATATTAAAAGAGAGCAAGCTTCGCGAGTAACAATTCAGGAATTTGATTCAACGAATCATACGAGAATGATTTCAAGAATTGACGCACAGAAAATGGTGTATGACTCGGCATCGACTGGATGGATAATTTCTAAAGGAATTAGCAGAAAATTTAATGGCTATCAGGAAAAGATGGTACAATTTGAAAGTGATACTTTAACCACCCTCAATTTTAGCCCACAGGATGTTATAAAAAAACAGACCAAGCCCGAAGAGATGAATTTAACAGAACTAAGTAATTACGCTGAAGAACAGTTAAGAACTGGAAATGATCCAACAAGAATTTTAATTGAATATCATTCAAAATTTGCTTTTGCGTTTGCAAGCTTTATAGTAATCTTTTTCGGTCTGCCAATTTCGGCAAATAAGAGAAGAGGCGGAATTGCTATTCAATTTGGCATAAGCATTTTGATAACATTTGTCTATCTGGTTTTCATGAAGATTAGTCAGGCATTTGGGAAAAATGGTGTTTTAGATCCAATAATTACGGCATGGCTTGCCAACGCCATTTTTGCCTTGGCAGCCGGTATTGCCATTTTCAAGGCTAGAAAATAATCTTAAAACCTCCACCGACTTCCTAAAGAAAGAGTAATCTTTTCAGCATCATTAGCCTGAAGTAAGCTGGTAAAATTGAAGGCCGATATATTAAATTCAAGTAACCCTAAGTTTAATCCGAGTCCGAAGGACCAGGCAAATCCGTAAATCCCGCCAAAAGAGAAACCGGTACGGATTGGGAACATTTCATTTGGCATCCATTCAGCACCTATAGAAACTCTTGCTTTTTTTGAACTCATCGATGTGTTATTCAGTCCCTGGTTATAATCCAACGCCACTAACAGAGTACCCGGGAAATTTCCCTTTTCAAAAAACCGCTCGACATTTAATGAGGCTCCAAATCTTATAGCCGAGGGAAGTTCAGTTTCAACACTGCTAATATAACGCCCGTCACCTGTCACCTGATCAAACAAAGAATCCCTGGTAGCTTCATCAGATATGTCGTCAAAAACAAGAGCAACATCAGAAGAATATTCGGCAACATTATTATTCCATTTAATGCTGCCTAATCCGGTAAGCGCAAATGCCAGAGTCAGTTTATCATTCACTTTTGCCGTTACACCAAAATCAAACCCAACACCAGAGCCGGCTGGCGAAGGGAAAGGAGTAAAATCATTCGCTTGATTGGTATTTGTGGTATCGAAATCGTAGTTAACGCCTAGGTCTTTCGAAAACGAAGCATAACCAAGAAGATTACCCCTTGTTATTATTTCACTATTACTTCCGGTCTCAAACAAGGTGCTAATATGGTCTGTATGTGCCATTGCAAAGCCCTGAACAAACTTCATGGAGGCACCAATGTATAAGTTCCTAAATCCTCTAAAAACATCTCTGAAGTCTCTGGCATAGGTTAAAGTGTAATCCCGCATCCAGACCATATCCAGTCGGCTGCCGCTAAAATCATAAACACTGCCAATGGTATTGCCATCAAGTGCCAGGTCAACTATTGACTCCGGGAAATCGAAAAAAGCACCCACATTTTCGTTAATGCTAAATCCAAAAGCACCAACTTCCCTGCTTATTTTAAAGACTACATTTAGAAGAGATACAGACGCTGAACCTGAAAAAAAACCACCCCCATCAAAGAGGTTTTTTAATCTTGTTTTATCATCTTCAGTAAGGTGCCTCGAAACAGTTTCTCCCTGTTCGTTGGTAACACCACCAAAAAAATATTTAAACTCATTCAGAGAAAGAAAATCAGTACCAGCCATTACTGTCATGTTTGGTAAAGGAAGAACTGTTGCTATCTCAATAGCACCTCTCCTTCCTAATAATATATTCGCAGGATTTTTCCCGATGGCGTAAGTACCGCTTACGTTTGATGTATATGTATTTCCCATACCCGCAGACACCGGGTCACTAATGCTGCTTGTTCCAAATCCTTGAGAGTATATAGTTGCAGAAATCAGACCTAGCATTAAAATTATTTTTCTTAGCATTTTTTTCCTGTATAATTCTTAATCTTCCAGATCGACACGATATTTAACTGAGCCGTATATCTTATAAGTAAAGAAATCTTTTGCTCTGATACGAACATTGGAACCATATTGAGCAGATGTACTACCTGTAGAATTAACATCTACATTGAAGAGAATATACTTCGAATTAACAATGTTCTGAATTTCATCTTCTGATAACACAACAGTAATTTCATTTACAGATGCAGATGTTGGAACGCCATTAGCGCTGACTAAAGAGGGATTTAAAGTAAAGGTATTTGTCTCGTCATTATTGCGGAGGGCAAAAAGTAAATTATAATCAGCATCCATAAAGGTAACAGAGAGTGTCCCTCCCAGAGGAATATGATTTGTAACCAGAATAGTAAGACTGGCACCTAAAGCTTTATTAAGATTATTCTTTTCATCATCACTAAGATCAATATCCAGAGTATCGGAATAATTAACTTGCTTAATAGCAAGATGAAGCGGTGCACTAATACTGGCAATAATTTTTAAAGAGTCCTGGTTTGAGATAACCTGATTTTCAAGAGGTGAATTTGAATTTGCATCAATATAAATTTTATTGCCCAATGTTACGTTATCAGGCAACCAAGCGAGGAAGTCATTCAAATTAGTATTAGACTTGTTAAACTCTCTCGTAAAAACTTCCCCCGCAATTAAAGAATCTCTATAGTAGCCCATTCCATTGAATTGAAGATTAAAAGTCTCACTCCCATTATTTTTATGCCCTTTTACATTCAAGGAGTCAAGCACTATTTTGATGTTGTCCATTTCGCCAAAAGTCTCAGCACGAACATTCAGTTTTATGTCATTAAAATTAACTTTGCCCTCAAAGTCTTCCAAACTTTCAGCAAAATCAGTACTAAAACTTTCTTCAGAATAGGCAATTTCAGTTCTCCTTAATTTACCAACAAGACGAGATAAAAGGATATTACTGCTGGTTATTTCAGAAATAAAATTAATGCTGAGACTACTTGAGGTGGAAACTTTTCCAATGATAAGAAAACCAGAGCTGGCCTGAGAGCTAAAATTAACCAGATCATTAACACCATTTACAGGTAATTCAGAATACATTACATCAGCAAGTTCAATGATAACTGTATCTATGGTAAATGCCTCGACAGTACCGATAGCGGACACAACATTACCTTGAGATTTATTCCTGAATCCCGGAAGAATGAATTCATAATTAATATCTGTAAAATTCGGGTTATTCATTAATAGTTTTATATTCCCGGAAACAAACTCTGCTGCATTTATTTCGTATTCCGGATCAGGATTATAAACAGTTGCAGCTGCCAGTTCTTGCCCTCCGGTATTTCCAATAATAGGCAGAAATGAAGAAATAGCCGGCACAGAAATTTCCAATCTGTCCTGTATTTTTGCGGTAGTCTCAATGTCTTCAACAACTATTAGATAAATGCTGTCACCAATCTCAGGGGAATCCACAATTATTAAGTTTTCATTATCATCAGCTACCAGCAATTCATGCATATAAACTGAATCGAAAGCCAGAGGAAGATTGAAAGTAGTATCCCACGAAGGCATAACAACATCTTTGGGCAGATCAACACACTTTTGGAATAAAAGAACGATTAATAATAAAACTAAAAATGAAATATATTTATGAGCAATTGTATACAAGTATACTCCTGGTATTTTATTTTGTTGTCATTATGAAAACGCCATCCCAATCCTGTTCGGGAGGGTTTTCCATATAGAAATTTGATCTGTCAAAATACTCTTGAGAAGGCTGATCTTCAAGAATTAAATTAAGTGATTTCTCAAATTCTGCCTTTGCAAATCCGAACTCTCTTTTTTTGTAATGCTCAAGTCCTTTCAAGTAATGCTTCAACTTGTCAAGTTTATCAATAGCTGCCGGATCATCGATAAATCCTAATAACTCATAAACTCTGGTTGGCTTTTTCTTCCCCTTAACTCTCATGTTATCAAGCTCTCTAACAAGAAATTTATTCTTAACCATTTTGTAAGTAGCTCCGCTTATCATCATTTGAGTACCATAGGCTTTATTGGCACCCTCGAGGCGTGAAGCTAAATTTACACTATCGCCCATTACTGTATAATCAAATCTGTTTTTCCCGCCTATATTACCAACAACAACGTCACCTGTGTTCACCCCAATTCTCATACCAATTGCCTGTTTACCCTGGCTTCCCCATTGTTTTTGTAATTCAAGGAGTTTGTTATTCATTTCAATTGCAGTCTTACATGCAAGGTAAGCATGATTATCTATTGGTAAAGGAGCGCCCCAAAAGGCCATAACAGCATCACCAAGATACTTGTCAACTGTTCCCTGGTTATTCAAAATGATTTCACTCATCTCATCAAGGAATTCATTAATGAAGGCAACCAATTCTTCCGGTTCCTTACCTTCTGAAAAGGTTGTGAAACCCGCAATATCACTAAACAAGATTGATAAATTTTTCTTTTCTCCACCAAGCTTTAACTGATCCGGATTGGCAATTAACTGATTTACAAGTTGCCCACTCACGTAAGTTGAGAACATTCCTTTAATCATGACATTTTGTTTTCTCTCTTTTAAAAAGTGATATAGAGTATTGCCGAAATGTCCAAGAAGAACAGCCAGTGATGGAGATGCAATTGATATTATATAATTATTTTCCTCAAATATGTATATGCTAAGTTTATATATGATAAAAATAAATATCGCTGTGACCAGGATATTAATATATTCTATATAACTTGATTTGATTTTTTTATATTTTCTTAAAAGTGACGATAAAAAGAAAGCATAAATAGTAAAGAAAAATGTTAGAGCGATTTCAAGCGAGACCGGTTGCTTAACTATATACTCATTCCTTAAAACATTTTGAATAGCGTTCGCGTGTATCTCAACACCGTACATCAGGTTATTACCCTGAACATCACCTTTGCTTACAGAAACAGCCAGGATATCTCTATCTTCCGGCATTGTTGATCCTATTAACACAATTTTGTCTTTAAACACATCAGAATACAATAGACCGAAATCAGGATCATCCCAGGCATTTAGATCCGTTTCCAAATCAATTTCAGAAACAGTCTGAAAGTCTTTATCATCAAGAACATCAATCATTTTATAACGTGGGAATGTTCGATCAGCACCATAAAAATTTATTAACATCGAATTACTATTAAACTTTGGTATTTTTTTTTCACCAAGAACAAAGAATTTTTCTTCATTTATAGCAGTTGTACGCTGATCCAGATTTAGATATTTATTCAAAACCGCAAATCCAAACGAGGGAACTCTCGTTTCCGTTACCGAAGAATAAATAAATGGTCTATACCTGCGGTGCACTCCATCATTATCATTTGGAACCTGAACAATGCCAATAGAGCTATCTGCCGAGTAAAAAATGCTGCCGAAATTTTCATCAACTTTCTTAATTACACCACCCTGGTGTACTTCTTGTTCATTAAATGAAGTATACTTATTGATCTTCGATTCTCTTTCAATATCAACCTTTCCTGCAACTACAACATTTTTATACTTCCTAATCGACTCAATTAATATGCTGTCATTCTTGGGATAATAATTATCTGGGTTAGACATTATTAAATCAAGGCCAATTGCTCTTACACCTGCTTCGTTAAGATTTTTTATTAAATGGGCAAAGACAGTTTTTGGCCATGGCCATTGGTAAGGAATTTCGTCGTATGTCTCTTGAGTGATTTCAATAATAACAACATCAGGGTCTTTTAATTCAATAGGACCTCTATCTTTAAATCTTTCATCAAGCAGTTTTAACTTTAATTGCTCCAGCGGGGCAATTGAAACGATTTGAGTAATAGTTACAACAAACAGAGATATTAATAAACATATCAATATCTCTGTCCACGTATTCTTCCAACTCTTTTTCAGATTGGGCATCTATTTTTCTTTATTACAGACCAATTCTGGTCATCAGACCAAAAATAGAGTTAGTGCTTTGGTCTGGGATTCGATATAATCTAGCCTGCAACATTAAACTAAAGTTTTCATAGATAAAATATTCACCTGTAAAATCGAAAGCTTGTCGTTCAAAGTCACCAAAACTCGGACTAATGCTCGCGTTAAGTTCAAGTTTATTTTCCAACATTCTATATTTACCCCCTAATGAAATAGAGCTATAATTGTATTCAATACCTGCAATTTCACTAGTATAAATTACTGCACTAAAATAACTCGTAAAATCGGAATTCCAGTAACTATTTACAGACAGTGATGTACTCATATAATTAGCATCAATATTAAATAAAGAGTTATCCTCCCTTGTTGATGTTAGAAAACTTAACGAAGTACTGTGCTTAACGCCAACTTCTATTTCATAAGAAAGTGAAGCTGTAAATTTATTTGTTGCATCATCAACGGCATAATTTTGATTATCCGGATCAGTAATAGACAAACCATTGTTGTTTTTATAATGAGTAAACCCAATGGTTATATTTGGAAAATCAGCTCTTGGGAAAATTGAAATAGATGTATTAATAGTTTCATAGGAAGTTGTTGCAATTTTAGTCTCTTGCAGGTTATCTTCTAATTTTTCGTACCCAACTGAGAGAAAAACCTTATTATCAAACATTCTGATACGATCAGTTAAGTTTATTCCCTTAACATCCGTACGCAAATACGATTGACCAAATGAGTTGAATTCATTACCACGATAAATGTATGAGGCGCGCAAATTGTTATTAAAGTAATTAAGATTTATAGCCGCTTCTGCAGCCATTGAGGCAAACTCCTGAGGATTAAGAGGACCGAGATACTGATTCACAGTTATAAAATTGCCGAGATAATTCTTTATATCCTTAATCATTCCCGGATCGGCATCAAAATAACTGTCACTTCCAAAAACAGAATCAATCTGTGCGTCTGTAAAATCTCCTATGGATATATCCTCATTCAATAAACTTGCTGCGACCTCACCGGTAAATGTAATTCTCTGATCATCCAAACCTACGAATAAGTCAGTACCCAGAACGACATTTTCCTTTGGTTGAGCTCCCAGAACAATAGATTCTGTGTCAGCTTTGCCGTGAAGATATGAAAACCCCAACTGAAAATTTTCCCGAGCTCCGAAAGACGGACGTATTGCGAATAACTGTCTGCTGTAGGTTCCTAGGTCAACACGTGCATAGGGTTGTCCATACCTAACCGAATCAACTGCAATTATATCAGATTCCAAGGTGTTACTGGTGCTAGGTATTAATTCAATTAAATTTCCTTCAATGCCTCTTCTGGTTTGTCCGTAGGCCGCCTCTATATTAAAAAATCCAAATTTCAGGGCACCCGAAACACCACGAATTCTTTTCCCAGCCATAATTAAATCGGGCATTTGCGGATAAGAATCACCGACTTTTAATTCCAACCAATCACTTTTAGCGGAAACGCTGTATCTGTTCTGTGGTTGTAAATATGCTTTCTCTTCAGAAGTTACATAACCATAGGCATCAATATCCCAATCACTATAAGTAGAATTAAAATTTAAAGTGACGTTATTATACCAGTTTACCTCATCATCATACTGTTCATTTCGGGATTCGCCCTGAATATTACCAGAATATTTAAACTTGCTGGCAACCGCTTCCGCGAATTGTGAAGTAACCACCTGAAAATCGGAAGATAGTGTATGGTAAAGTTCACCCAGGTTATTATATAAATCCACTCTTAACTTATGAGCACCGGTTGAAATTGTACCCGGAAAATTTTCTGGATATAAAATAATCAGTTCGCCGGCAAACATTGCCATTGGTGTTACATCAATATCATCAAGATAAAGTTTTGTGGCAATAGGATTGATATTATCCGTTGCTTTCATCAAGGAAATAGAAATAAACAAATCACCCAGGGTTACTAATTCTCCTTTGTTAGGGGAAAGAATCAGCACTTCTTTGTCTTTTGGTGATATCGCACTTACAGCCACCTGAAAGGGAGCCCCCTCATTAGGAACACCCAGAGGATAGGTTTCTACAGCACCATCTCTTGATTCTATTCTGAAATAATATTCAATATACGGAAGTGAGATATCGGTCGCAGGTATTTGGAGAGTACCCACAGAACCGCTGATAAGCATTTCCTTTTCTTTATACTCAGTCTGACCAAAAGTTTTGTATAAGAGTGTAATATTTGAAATTGAGGCGCCCTGCTGCAACTCAACCCGAAAATCGAGTGCCTGTCCCTCCTTAGCCTCTCCTAATTGAACATTTGAGACTTTATCACTAACCTGAGCATTTATTGAATTATTACAGAAAAACAACACTACTAATATTATTAGTATACCTTTAATAAGTTTGCTTGCTCCCATGACTATTCCCTTATTATTTTTAAGGCCTCTATCTATCGATTTTTTACTCGATAATTATTCTGATTCCGGTATATATTCTATTTCAAGATCACCCTTGTTAGTTCTAATTCTTATTTTTTTCGTTTCAGTTTGTTGCGAGGCTTCAAAAGTCTTTTGTTCATCACCGGAGGATACTGAAACATTAATTCCGCCATCGGTACCAATCCTTGCAGTGCTTCCACCTGAAACGCTGCTCGATTGACGCTGACCAAGCAGCGCATTTAACTCAATCATCCCATGACTGCACATTATTGTTGTCGAACTATCATCATTCACTCCAACATAACCTGCTGTTCCACGAATTGACGCCACTACAGTAGGTGTAGTAAATTTAAATTCCTCATCCTCCTGTTTGGTAACTTCGAACCCGACCTCACCTTTGTCAATGTAAGTATTTTTATCAAATCGATTCTCTTCCTTTTCTCCATAAATCTGAAGAACTGAGTTTTCTCTTACACGCAAAACACCAGATCCATCAGTAAAGAGTACTAAAGCCAGTGATTTAAAACCTGTTTTCACCTCGTGTCCGTCTTTCAGAGGAATACCAGCCTTCGCATCTTCCCAAACATCTGAATCGCTATCAAGACGATAAGTAACATCTTTTACTACTTTCTTGATAAGCGCAACAGGAGTATCGTCGGGCTCAATAATAAAACCAGCTAATATTGAAATCATTACGAATGATATTAGCATAGTAATAAACGAATATTTAATTTTGCTTTTCATTTTATATACCCTTATTAATTTCCAATTTTAGCGTTCCATAAAATCGACATCAATTATTGCATCCGGATTAGATTGCAAATAAATCATAATCTGTTGCAGTTCTTCAAAAGAAATAGTACGCCCTGTATCGTCAACGATTCTTATTGTTGATATATCAATTTCTCCACTTCTAAGCATATCCAAAAAATCACTCCCAAGAGCATTTGCCAAAGCTGAAAACACGCTTACCATTCTTTGTCTTAATGCCTCAGTCTCAGGTGAACTGTTATTGCCAATATAAAAATTTATAATATCGCTATACAATTCCTCCCCGCCTCCGGGGCCATCAATAACCGCAATAACCTGCACAACCACTTCCTGTCCCGGCAATGGTTCTCTTGTAAAATGTCGCCGGAGGTTAGTTACAGTAAGACTGCCTACATCTACTCTGTCAATAATGGGAGTTCCTGAAGTAAGAGCTTCTTCTAGACTCTGGGATTCATTTCTTCTTATGTTAGCTAAAATTTTATAACTCCCTGCACCAATAACATTATCCCATTGCAGAATAACACTACCAATATCCTGGTTGCTGTTAGCTTCGGGAGATCGAATAGAAATTGTTTGTGATGGATTCAAAAATGATAATACTTCAGAATCACTGCCTAGAGTCAACCCTTCAGGGCTTTTTAAGGTAAGTGAAATTCTATATTCACCACTTGGTTTACCTTTTCTTAAATTTTCTTCGGCAAGCTGGTTATTAGAATCATTTGTTTTAATTCTAATATCGCCTCGCCCCAAATCCTGGTTGGTTAGACTCCTTGCCAAAAAAGCATAAGTTTCAAACCGGAATAATTGTTGAAACGAACTATTTGCATCTTTTTTCCATTCGATTACACCCTGTAAAACTACTCTTTCACCAGCAGGGGAAATTCTAATTTCAAAGATTCTTAAATTCCCTCCTGGAATATCCGCAAAAGCGAACGCCGCAAAATCAACTGCCGGCAGCGGAGTGAATACAATCAGATCAATTGAGGCTTGAGCCTTTACCGAGGAATAATACGGAACTAACAGAAACAGAAAAAACGAGAGATAAATCACTTTTTTCATTTTATACTCCAAATGATATTTTTTACTAACCAAACTGGAATGCTAAATATTTGTACGAAATCAGCTTTAAGGTAAAGATTTATTTATATATTCTCAAGTATTAGTATCACACTCAGAACATATATAGTGATCTATCTCAACGAGAAGATTCTGGCTGTTTCCAGAATTTTTCAGTCAATTAATTTATCTTCTGCCCCTTTTCTGGATTCATAAACCCAAATTGAGGAGTAGGTTGTCCTTCAACTTTTATCTCGCCAAATTTAGACTCAAATTTATCAATATTGTCTTTTAATGCCATCATTAACATTTTTGCATGCTGAGGTGTAGTAATAATTCTTGCATGAACTTTTGCTTTGGGTGCACCTGGCACAACCCGTGTAAAATCTATTACAAACTCAGCAGGTGAATGAGTAATAATAGCCAGGTTTGAGTAAATACCTTCTGCTTCCTTTTCCCCAAGTTCTATGTTAAGTTGTTGAGGTTTTTTCTTTTCATCATTCATAATATGTTCCTGTTTAGATTCAAAAAAAAACCCACAATTAGTATGATAACCAATTGTGGGTATAATATTAATATTCTAAAATTATCTTAAAGAATCAGCTTTCTCAAAAGCTTTTTTAGATTCATCAGACATTCCTAGGTTTCCATAGATTCTACCCATAAGTTCCCACAATTGAGGTTCGCCTGGAGATAGCTCGAGATATTTTTCGAGATGAGGAATTGCCTGCTTAAGCTTTACTTTATAATCTTCACTGTCAGATTCAGCAGCTTCGGCTTCGTTTCTTATCTCAACACCCCATCTAAAATATGTAACACCTAAGTTATAAATAGCATTAACATACTCAGGATCAATTTCAATAGCTTTTGCGAATTGTTCTTCGGCAGCGGCAAATTGTTTATCATTTAACAACAATACACCATAGTTATATCTATAGTATTTATTCTCTGGTTCGGATTCTACGCCTGTCCTGAAGGTAGCCATTGCATCATCAATTTTATCAGTTGCAATGTATGCATTTGACAAAAGCAAAAGAATATCTTTATCCTCAGAATGGAATTTTCTTCCCTTTTGTAAAACTTCTAACGCTTGGTTGTTATACTCTAATGCTTTAACGCTGTCAGTTTCAGCGGCGCCTTTATTAAGATAAATTTCACCTAACATTGCGTAACTACCTGCATCATTTTTTAACTCAATAAGTTTTTTTATTGGTTCGATAGCTAAATCATGTTGCCCGATGTTAAAATAAGAATAAACAAGGTTTTGATATGAAATCGCCGAATCTGGTTGGCATGCTATAGAGTTTTTGAAAGATTTAATGCTGTAATCCATAAACATTTTTGCACTATCTTCATTTGCAGCCGAAGTAGATTTGTTGAAGTAACTAACACCGCCATTAAAATTTTTGCCCCAATAATAAAGTTTCGAGTTTATAATATCATCTTTGAATTTACTACTAGCAGCTAAAGACTTCTCATAATTGATTAGCATATTCTCGATATCTTGCTCCTCACCAAGGATGTAGCCTAAAAGATAAAAACCTTCATCACTCTTTGGGTTTTTTTCTATGTCTTTCATTAACGCTTCTTTGGCTTTTTCGTAGTGTCCCTGTTTAATGTATAATTTCGCACTAACCAAATCTGTTGAAGAACATTGGAAAGCTGCAAAACTAAAAACCATTACCAAAAGAAGTGAAGTTAATACTAAACGTCTCATCAATACTCCTATTATTTTTAGATATAAAAAAGATCAGATAGTCTAAAAATAACTATTTAATAAAGACCCGTCAAGACATATTTAGTTATGGATCAATTTTGTTGGATAATAACCATTTGTTGATTTTAGGGTACAAATCGAATATTTTGAATATTAAAAAAAGGGACAAATATGACCACGGAAGAAATAGTACGCAATGTACCAAAAGTTCAGTTGCATGATCACCTCGATGGTGGTTTAAGACCACAAACAGTGATTGATTTGGCTAAAGAATTTAACTACAAGAATTTACCTACAACAGATGCTGGTGAGCTTTCGGAATGGTTCTTTAGAGGCGCTAATAAAGGAAACTTGATAGAATACCTGGAAGGATTTGCCCATACATGTGCATTGATGCAGAATAAAGAGGCACTTGAACGAATTGCGTATGAAATGATGGAAGATATGTATAATGATGGAGTCTGCTATGTTGAAACCCGTTTCGCGCCAGTTTTTCATACAGATAAGGGATTGTATCACGAAGATATTATAAATGCTGTTTTAAGTGGTTTAGAGAAGGGTAAAAAGGACTTTGGCGTTGGATTTGGGCTTATACTCTGTGGAATGAGAAACATGAGCAATACCCTTGAGATTGCTGAATTAGCAGTTAACTACAGAAACCAGGGAATAGTAGGTTTTGATCTTGCCGGAGAAGAGGGCGGCTTTCCACCTAAACAGCATCTTGAGGCTTTTCAATTTATTAAAAGAGAAAACTTTCACATAACAATACATGCTGGAGAAGCCTTTGGTAAAGAGTCAATTTGGCAGGCAATACAATTTTGTGGTGCTCATAGAATAGGTCACGCCACAAGGCTTATTGAAGATATTGTATTTGATAAGGATGGAAACGTTGCCGCCCTTGGAGATTTAGCCCAATACATTCTTGATACACGACTACCTCTTGAAATCTGCCTTCTCAGTAATGTTCATACGGGAGCGATTGATAAAATTGAGAACCACCCCTTCCCTATTTTATACAAAGAGAAATTCAGGGTTTTTCTGAACACGGACGACAGACTTATGAGCGATACTACCCTTACAAAGGAATATGTCACGGCTACAGAACTCTTCGATATCAACCTTGACGATATAGAAAAATTAAATCTTAATGCAATGAAGTCAGCATTTATTCCTTACAAAGATAGATTACACTATATTTACAATGTAATTAAACCAGGCTTTCAAAAAACACGAGAAAAATTACTTTCACTAAAAAGTTAAGGGACAATGAAAAAGCTATTCAAAAATTATACTTATGAGTTCGATAAAAACGAACGGAAAATAATTATTAACTTCTGCAAACAAGCCATTAAACAACTTGATGGAGACAAACAGTATTTTGCAGATGTTAATTCATTCAAATCTATTATGAATAAAGTAAATGACAGCTCGGATGAAATTAAGTTAACAAAAGATGAGTCTCGGCGCCTAAGCGTTCAGCTTAAAGAAAACATTAAGCATATTGAAAAACAAATGAAGAACAGCTGGTTCTTAAAAAAATGGCTTTATAAGACTGTTTTTAATCAATATAAATCGTTACTCGAAGATCACTTTTCAAATTAAATTTCTGAAGCTATTGGTCGCTAAAGAATAAGGAGAAAAAAATGAAGGTATTAGTAGCAACCGAAAAACCGTTTGCAGCCGAAGCGGTAAATGAAATTAAAAAAATAGTAGATGAAGCCGGTTATGAATTTGTATTGTTGGAAAAATATGAAAACAATTCGCAATTAATTGAAGCTGTTGCTGATGCAGATGCACTAATAATTAGAAGTGATAATGCTACAAAAGAGGTAATTGATTCGGCAAACAATCTAAAAATTATTGTAAGAGCAGGGGCAGGATACGATAACATTGATCTTGAAGCAGCTACTGCAAAAGGTGTTGTTGCCATGAACACTCCTGGGCAAAACAGCAATGCTGTTGCAGAATTAGCTTTGGGAATGATGATCTATTCAGCACGTGGATTTTTTAATGGTAAATCTGGTACTGAATTAAAAGGAAAAACATTAGGAATTCATGCATACGGTAATGTGGGAAGACTTGTTGCAGGATTAGCAAAAGGTTTTGGAATGGAAGTTAGCGCTTTCGATCCATTTGTTTCAGCTGATAAAATTGAGGCAGACGGAGTAAAAGTAATTACTTCTGTTGAAGATCTTTATTCTAAAAACCAATATATCTCCTTAAACATCCCGGCAACTCCGGAAACTAAAAAATCAATTACTGCTGATTTACTGAGCAAGATGCCTGAAGGCGCAACGTTAGTGAATACTGCAAGAAAAGAAGTTATTGATGAAGATTCTTTAGTAACACTTTTTGAGAAGAGACAAGATTTCAAATATGTTTCGGATATCGCACCGGATAACGCTGGCATGTTATTAGAAAAATTCCCTGGTCGTGTTTATTTCACACCTAAAAAAATGGGTGCGCAAACAGAAGAGGCTAATATTAATGCCGGTATTGCTGCAGCCAGACAAATAGTAAGCTTTATTGAGAATGGAGATACTACTTTTAAGGTAAACAAGTAGATTAATTTTTATTTGGGGGGGATATAATCCCCTCCGTTTATATAAATTTCAAATCAAACATTTCTTCCATCATCCCATGATAATAGGGTAATCTTAGTAATTCATTAAGCGCTTCCCTTTCAATCTGCGAGAGTTCAAAAGATACTGAGTCAATATTCATTTTAATGAATTCTGAAATTTCTGGCTTGAACTTAAACTTTTCCAGGGAATCATCAATAGAATCAATAACTAATTTATCAAACGATGGGTATTTAGAATCAAATTCTGACAACCCTTCTTGAGATTTCGAAACTAGTACAAAGTCAACATAAGGGTAAGTTAGAAGGGATGCCATTTGATCTGAAAAACCAACTCCTTCTTCCATAAAATCTGCATTAATATTTTCATTACCTACAATTAGATAATTTTTTCCGGATTTATCTAATTCTGGCTCAGAATCTAATTTTATTTCAGGTGATGACTCATATCTTTCGGCAAAAAGTATTTTGCTCAACAAAATTTCGTTCATAGAAACATCACCTCTCACATAAATTGAGTCAAAAACTTCAGAATTCGGCTTAAAGTACAGATAGGAATTTGATAAGAGCCCATCAAAAGAAACAGCGCATTTACTTGAGACAAATAATTCTTTATTTTTCATCAGATTCAAAGTTGGCAACATATATAAATTATCTGGCTCCTCGGAATCGACTATTTCCTGTGCAATAAGTGATGCGGGTTTAATTTGAATATTGTTTTTGAATTCATCTGCTAAGTTTAGTGCCCAGAGGCCGGCAAAATAATTTTGTGGTATTATAATCTTCATTTCATTCCTCTATTTAAAAAAGAAAAAGCCGCTGAACTAGCGGCTATTTGCTTAAAATCCAGAAAATTACCGTTGGTTTTTATCCTTAATTCTGGCAGCTTTACCAGAGAGTTCTCTTAGGTAATATAGTTTTGCTCTTCTCACTTTACCTTCTCTTAGAACTTCAATCTTCTGAAGTCTTGGAGAATTGTAAGCGAAAATTCTTTCAACACCAACACCGCTGGAAATCTTTCTCACTGTAAAAGTTTTACCGGCACCGGCACCTCTAATACTAATAACATCACCTTCAAAAGCCTGAATTCTCTCCTTGTCACCTTCCACTACTTTTACAGAAAGGCGAACACGATCACCAGACTTAAACTGAGGAAAATCCTCTCGAACATGTTCTGCTAAAAGTTCTTTTAATTTATCCATCTCTACTCCGAACTATTAATTTGTTTCCAATTTTCTGTTAATTTATTCGATTGTTCTTCTTTCCATTCATTTATTTTCTTGTCGTTACCAGAGAGTAATACATCGGGAACCTTAATTCCTCTAAACTCAGCAGGTCTCGTATAACACGGGGCTTCAATTCTATCACCATCCATTAAAGAATCATTTAGTGCTGATTCACTGTCATTTAATACACCCGGTATAAGACGAATAATAGAATCAATCATTACAAGAGCAGGTAGCTCACCACCACTTAAAACATAATTTCCAATGGATATCTCATCCGTAGCAAACTGTTCAAAAACTCTCTCATCAATTCCCTTGTAATGCCCGCAAGCGAAAATAATATTTTTTGCCAAGGAAAATTTATTTGCACTTTTTTGATCAAATAACTTTCCTCTTGGAGTCGGGAAAATTATATGATCGTAACTTCTTTCTTTCATTAGCTTTTCAATACATTCAAAGAACGGCTCCGGTTTTAGGAGCATTCCAGCACCACCACTAAATGGTTTGTCATCAATCATTTTATGCTTATCGTGAGCATAGTCCCGGAGATTATGTACATAAATCTCAACGTGTCCTTTATTCTGTCCACGATAATTAATGCTGGTGTTCAGCGGACTTTCTAAAGCATCCGGTACAGCAGATATAATATCAATTCTAATCATTAAGCAATCTAACACTTTCATCAGTCAAATCTAATCTTTTCATTTCCGCATCAAAACCTTTTATATACTCACTCACTGCAGGAATAAGAATTTCCTCACCCTGGTCAGAGGCAATAACATAAAGATCATGAGCTTTTGAAACAAGAATGTCATTAAGTAGCCCAATACGTCTATCACCAAGAAAAACATTACTGCCAATCAGGTCATGCATGAGAAAAGAATTCTCATGAATAAGTGATGCGTTTACCTCAGTAACATAAATTGAGCAACCTAAAAGAAATTCAACTTCTTCTGCAGAATTGAAATTCTTAAACTTGATAACAATCTTGTTGTGCGAACGAATTTTTTCAATAAAAAATTTTCGTTTACCGCCAAAAACATCAATATAGATACAATCAAGATCAAAAAACCGATCAATATCATCAGAAAAAGAAATGACAGAAACCGAGCCGTCGTAACTGAAAACAGACTTTATCTTAGCAATTAGAAAAAATTCCTCAGTTACCGTATCACACCCTAATCAAGTATTTTTAAAATTGCTCTTTTTCCATCTTTCGCAGCAATTGCTGTGAGCAAAGTCCTCATGGCTTGAGCAGTTTTGCCTTGCTTGCCAATCACTTTACCGACATCCTCAGCCCCGACTTTAAGCGTTAGCTCAATAGTTTTTTCATCGGGAGTGGCTTCCTCAATGTTCACCCTGTCAGGAGTATCAACAAGATGCTTTGCAATAAATTCAATAAATTCCTTCATGAGAATACCTTGTATATTTGTGAAAAAGGATGCTCATTTCTTATATCTGACGAGATTAAAAATAAATAAAGGTTATTATTCAGCCTTTTCTTCAGGTTTAGTCTCTTCGGAAGCAGCATCCTTTACTTCCGCCGCATCTTCAACAACTTCTTCTACAACTGCTTCTTCAGCAGCAGCTTTTGCAGCAGCTTCTTTAGCGGCTAATGCTTCAGCTTCTTTAGCAGCTTTTTCAGCTTCTTTGGCAGCTTTTACTTCAGCATCTTTTACAGCTTTAGCCTCTTGTTCAGCTTTCTTTGCTTTTTCTTCAGCTTTTTTACCAGCAGCAGCATCTTTTGCCTCGCCGGCTTTCTTGAATTCTTCAACTTTTGCTTCAACCTGAGCTTCATCAACACCTCTTTTTGAGAGGTCATTTTTCAGCATAATACCTTTTTTAGAAAATAAATTTCTAACAGTATCTGTAGGTTGAGCTCCAACTCCTAACCAATATAAAGCACGATCTTCTTTTATATCAATCATTGCAGGATTTGATTTTGGGTTATAAATTCCAATAGCTTCAATAAATCTGCCGTCTCTTGGTGAACGTACATCAGCTGCAACTAACTTATAAATAGGTTGCCTCTTTTTTCCCATTCGTCTTAATCTTAACTTAACTGCCAAGTCGGTATTACCTCCATTTAATTAAATAAAATATCAACTTAAATTATGTCTAATTCAAGCGCATGTTTTTCAAATTCATCTTTTTATTGAAACCCTTCTTATTAAACATCTTCAGCATATTCTGCATTTCTTTGTACTGTTTAATTAAACGATTTACATCCTGTATAGAGTTCCCACTACCATTAGCAATTCGTTTTCTGCGGCTTCCATTCAATAATTTTGGGTCGCCTCTTTCAAGCTTAGTCATGGATTGAATAATCGATTCAACCCTAACCAACTGCTTTTCATCAATATCTGTATTCTTGATAGCCTTATTCATGCCAGGAACCATGCCCATAAGAGATTTCAGTGATCCCATCCTTTTGAGCATTTTTATTTGACCAAGAAAGTCCTCAAAATCAAATTTGTTGGACATTAGCTTCTTTTCTAATTGCTCGGCTTCTTTTTCATCAAATTGTTCCTGAGCTTTTTCAACTAATGAAACAATATCGCCTTTACCCAGAATACGGGAAGCTAGTCTTTCGGGGTAAAAAACCTCTAAGGAATCAAGCTTTTCACCCAAACTAATAAATTTGATCGGCTCGTCAACAACTGCTTTAATTGACAGAGCACATCCGCCTCTGGAATCACCATCAAGTTTTGTAAGAACAATTCCACTAAAATCTACTTTGTCATGAAAAGCTTTTGCAGAATTAACCGCATCCTGCCCAGTCATCGAATCAACAACAAACAAAGTTTCTGAAGGATTAATTTTCTTTTTTATCTCTTCAACTTCATTCATCAGGTCTTCATCAACATGTAACCTGCCGGCAGTATCAACTAAAACAGTATTAAACCCATTAGCCTTTGCATATTCAATTGAATCACCAGCAATTTTTATTGCATTTTTCTCGCCGGCAATTGAAAAGACTGGAACATTGATTTGTTCACCCAGTGTTTTCAACTGCTCAATAGCCGCAGGTCTGTAAATATCACACGCTGTTAAAAGAACTTTTCTATTCAGCTTAGAAAGATGTTTCGCAAGTTTACCTGAAAAGGTTGTTTTACCAGATCCCTGGAGGCCAACCATCAAAATAACAGTAATGCCCGAAGGATTAAGTAAAAGTGCCTGGTTAGATCCCCCCATAAGTTTAGTCAGCTCATCATGTATTATTTTAGTGATAAGTTGACCTGGAGTAACAGAAGTGATAACTTCTTGTCCAAGTGCTTTTTGCTTTACATCTTCAATAAATTGCTTAGCAACTTTATAATTTACATCAGCATCTAAAAGAACACGCCTAATCTCGCGAAGTGTGTCTGAAATATTTGTCTCAGTTAATCTTCCCTGACCAGTAATCTTTTTAAGCGATCGCTCAAGTTTTTCCGTTAAATCTTCAAGCATATAAACATGTTCTTTTCAAAATACTAAATACGTTTCATAAATCAAATGTTAATTATTACTTTCTTTTAAGGCGTTCGCTCCGGATACTATTTCCAATATTTCATTGGTAATAGCAGCCTGTCTCATTTTGTTATATTTTAGTTGTAAATCTCTTATCATGTCTTTGGCATTTTCGGTTGCCATATCCATAGCTGTCATTCTTGCGCCAAGTTCAGCGGCGTAAGATTCTAACAACATCTTCCACATTTGCGAATTCAAATATTTTGGCAAAAGTAAATTGATAATCTCAATCTTATTAGGCTCGTAGATATAATCATATGAATATGTATCTTCTTCTGAATTATCAGATTCAGCTTTTGCAAATGGTAACAACTGATTTATATTTACCTTTTGCTGAACAACTGAAACAAATTCATTAAAAACAATAATTACTTTATCGTATTCACCAGCCATAAATTTATTTTTAAGTTCAGTAACAAAAGAAGAAGCGAATTCAAATTTCAGAGAAGAAAAAAGACCATGGTACGAACCAACAACGTTATAATTTCTCTTTGAAAAATGGTCACTTCCTTTCTTGCCGAGGCAAAACAGATCAACATTGCCACTGTTGTTTATTTCTGCATATTGGCCCTTTAATAAATCTTCGGCTGCTCTGATAACATTCATGTTAAATCCACCACAAAGACCTCTATCAGAAGTAAGAATGACAACGGCAAGCCTGTTCACTTCCCTCTCCAAAAAGAGTGGATTTTCAACATCCTTTTCCAACCGAAACAAGTGATTCAAAACATCCTGAATTTTTCTGGTATATGGTCTTGCATTAATGATGTTTTCCTGAGCTCTGCGCAAACGGGCTGCAGCAACCATTTTCATGGCTTTAGTAATCTGCTGGGTGTTTTTAACTCCAACGATTCTTCTTTTTATTTCTCTTAATGTTGCCATAATAAAAACCCGTTACTATAAAAAACCAATACCCAAGATACATTGGTATTGGTTAAATTCATATATTGTTTGTTAAACTTCTATTTGAATTTAACTAAAAATTCTTCCGTAGCTTTATTTATTTTGTTTACAAGATCCTCGCTGAGAACTTTTTCTTTTCTAATATCTTCAAAAATTTCAGGATATTTAACGTCAATAAATTCGAGTAATTCCTTTTCGAACCTTTTAACATTCTTCATTTCAATATTTTCCATGTGTTGACTGGTTCCAACAAAAACACTAACGACTTGCTTCTCAACCGGACTTGGAGAGAATTGCCCTTGTTTAAGCAACTCAACAAGTCTTGCACCTTTAGCTAATGTTCTTTGTGTTTCTTTATCAAGATCCGAACCGAATTTAGAAAAGGCTTCAAGTTCTCTATATTGTGCCAAATCAAGTTTTAGAGTACCGGCAACTTTTTTCATCGCTTTAATTTGAGCATTACCACCAACACGTGATACGGATATACCAACATTAATAGCTGGTCTTACACCCGCGTTAAACAAGTTCGGCTCAAGGTAGATCTGTCCATCCGTAATAGAAATAACGTTTGTTGGAATATAAGCAGAAACGTCGCCTTGTTGAGTCTCAATAATTGGCAGGGCTGTTAAGCTGCCTCCACCAAGTTTGTCACTTAATTTTGAGGATCGCTCAAGTAATCTTGAATGCAGGTAAAACACATCACCCGGATAAGCTTCACGTCCAGGAGGTCTTCTTAATAGAAGTGACAACTCTCTGTAAGCAACGGCGTGTTTAGAAAGGTCATCGTAGATAACCAATGCATGCTCACCTTTATCTCTGAAAAATTCACCTAACGTTGCACCTGAATAAGGAGCAATATATTGGAGCGGTGCCGGATCTGAAGAACCAGCTAAAACTATAGTTGTATATTCCATTGCGCCGGCTTCTTCAAGCTTGGCAACTACTTGTGCAACGGTAGAATTTTTCTGTCCGATGGCAACATAAACACAATAAACAGGATTCACACCATATTTCTTTGCGTCTTCAGTGTGAGTGTTTTTCTGATTTATTATTGCATCTATAGCAATGGCAGTCTTGCCAGTCTGTCTATCTCCAATAATTAACTCTCTCTGACCGCGCCCGATTGGAATCATAGCGTCTATAGCAGTTATACCAGTCTGTAATGGTTCTTTTACAGGTTGCCTTGCAACAACGCCCAGAGCCTTCCTCTCAATAGGTTGAAGAGATTCATGTTCAATTGTCCCCTTACCATCTAAAGGCTCCCCTAGCGGGTTCACAACACGTCCAAGTAGCTTATTACCAACAGGAAAGGAAGCAACTCTATTGGTTCTCTTAACTGTATCGCCTTCTTTAACAAGAGCACTTTCACCAAAGAGAACACAGCCAACACTATCTTCCTCAAGGTTCAAGACCATACCCATAACATCATTAGGGAATTCTACAAGTTCGGTTACCATTACCTTCGATAAGCCATAAACACGTGCGATGCCATCACCCACCTGAAGCACGGTACCTACGTCATAAACATCAACTTCACTATCAAAACCTGATAACTGTTTCCTAAGAATGTCAGATATTTCATCGGGTCTAACTTCTGCCATTTTAAATACCTATTAGTTAGTTGAAATCATTTTTTCACCTAAAAAACTCTTACGCAACTCTTCTAATTGATGCTTAACAGATGCATCAATAATTGTATCTTTGAGTTTTAGTCTGAATCCACCTATCAGGCTTTCATCAGTATTATAAGAAAGAATAACACTTTTACCAGTGCGTTCTTTCATTTTCATTTCAAGATTGTTCTTTTGAACGTCAGTCATTTCAGAATTGCTGACTACGCCAACCTCTATAATGCCTAACCTATCATTTTTAAGCTCAATAAAACGTCTCAAAATATCTTTAATAATATTTCCGCGACTCTTATTCACAACAAATTTCATAAACTTCATAGTATCGTCGGATATATGCGATTTAAAAATTTCGCTTAATACCGAAACTTTTTTTTCTTCACGAATTACCGGATTGAGAAGCATTGTCCTCAATTCACGTGATTCGGAAAGAGCTTTATAAATCACTTCAACATCCTCTGAAACTTTTTCAAACATTCCAGTATCAGTCGATAAATCTAATAAGGCTTTCGCGTATCTGGTTGAAACGTTATAATTGCTCATAATTAATTTTTTGTTAAATCGTCAATAAATCTATTTACTAACTTTTCTTGCTTTTCGTTATCGAGATTTTCTTTAATAATTTTTTCAGCAGCCAAAACAGCAATATTTACAACCTGCGATTTCAAAGAAGAAAATGCTTCCTGGTTTTTCCGTACAATTTCATCTTTAGCACTATTAATCATTTTCCTGGCTTCTTCACGACTTTCTTCCAACATTTGTGATTTTAGCTTTTCGGAATACTCACGTCCCTGAGCAATGATCTCCTGTGCCTCAACTTCTGACTTTTCCATTAATGCTTTATTAACCTCAGCAAGTCTTTCAGATTCCCTTTGAGCCTGCTCAGCTTTGTCCAGTGAATCTTTAATAAATTGCTCTCTTTCGTTAAGCGCTAACAGCATAGGTTTCCAGGCGACTTTTCTAAGAATAAGCATTAATACTAAGAATGTTAATACCGTCCAAATCATCAATCCGGGGCTAACATCCAAAAGTCCGCCAGACATAGCCAGCATACCTATATTATCCAAACCAGGCATAATAAATTCCTTTAATTATAATTGTAATTTTTCTCTACTCGATTACTTAAGAGCAAGAAGAATACAGATTACCAATGCAAATAGTGAAATACCTTCAATAAGAGCAGCAGCAATAATCATAGAAGTTCTGATATCACCAGCAGCTTCAGGTTGACGACCACTTGCTTCCATTGCAGCACTAGCAATTTTACCAATACCTAACGCACCACCAATAACTGTTAAAGCGGCTCCAAAACCAGCTGCCAAATGTGCAACATTAAATCCTTCCATTGAGTCCTCCTCTATAAATGCTTAATTGTATTAATGATCTTGATGAACTGCCATCCCTATAAATAATGAGGATAGCATTGTAAATATATATGCTTGAATTAGTGCTACCAATATTTCCAGTAAATAAATAAACAGCGCAAATGCGATTGATACAGGTACAACGATAAAAGTCTTTAGAATAAATATAAGCCCAATCAATGCAAGAATAACAATGTGCCCGGCAGACATATTAGCAAACAATCTGATGGCAAGTGCAAATGGCTTTGTAACAAGCCCCAGAAGCTCTACTACGAACATAATTGGTAGCAGCCATGTTGGAACTCCATGAGGTATCAAACCCTTGAAATATCCAAAGAATCCGTTCTTAATAACTCCGCCAATTTGAACAACAAAAAATGAAATAATTGCCAGGCTGGCAGTTACTGATATATTGCTTGAAGCTGTAGCCATAAAGGGAATTAGCCCGAGAAAATTACAGGTGAGGATAAAGAAAAATACCGTAAGCAAATAAGGCAAAAACATTTCGTAGCCTTTACCAATTGTTGGCTTTGCAATTTCATCCTTAACAAAGAGTACAAGAACTTCCAGAAAATTTGCCACACCCTTGGGTGCCCTGGAGATTTTATAGGATTTTGCAGTTTTAGTGAATGCTATTACTAAAATGATAAGCGCCAACCACATCATTACAACATGCTGTGTAATTGACATATCCAAACCAAATAGATGAATTTCAGGTAAAGGAATAATACCAAATAATTCATGGCTATCAAGAATGTGATGCACGATCCAACTGGTGTCTTCGGCTCCATGCTCAACCACTTGTAGAGAATCGCTAACTGCTTTTATTGTTTCTGTTATCATAACCTATTTAGCCGTACTGATCATAGTTTGTTTTTTATGAAAGTACATAATTTCCCCAATTAGGGACATAAAATAAAATACCAAGAAAGTAAATATAAATGCATATATATCAATTTTCAAGGACTTTATACAAAGAATCAGACAAGTGAGCATGAAGATCATTCGGGTCACCATGCCTCCAAAATTATAAATCAGGAACAATTTGTTACTTTTTTGAACAGAAAAACGGAATAATGCCAAAGCAATACAATAATTTGTAAAATTCAATGACCAGGCGATTCCAAAAGAACTAACAATCTTTGGAGTAACAATATTATTCATCTGTAAAAAAAGAACAAGAATAATGAATATAAAATAAATTGAAAAAATACTACTGACTATCGATATTCTTTTTTTTATTATCATTTATCTGAATAACACTCTTAATGAAATTATAGATCCCACCAAAGCCCCCAATAAATGAAAAAATAATTGTGAAAATTGGTAATGAATTAAATTTAGAATCCAACCAGTAGCCAAGGAAGAACAATGCGATTATCGAAATTGCTAATTGTGTTCCCAACCCCATATATGGCGCAATACCGGTATAATCCGGCGCTTTGCGCTTTTTAGGGATTCCAATCATTACTTGCCTTGAGCCATTGACTGAGAAGGATTGCTACTCATATTACTATTCCCCTCAAACTTGGCACCTTCTTCTATGACCAATATCTTGGATATAATGTCACCAGTAAGTCTGGATTTTGATTCAATAATTAATTTTTCACCAGCCGTAATTGTGCCTTCAACTGTTCCACTAATAGAGATATTGGTCGCTTTAATATTTCCCTTTAATTTAGATGTTTCGCCAAGAGTTAAATTACCCTGTACGGTAACATCCCCAATTATTTGCCCATCAATTCTAACATTACCATCACTGATTAACTTGCCTTCGATTCTAACACCACTGCTTAATATACTAACATCTTCCGGATTAGTAATATCTCGTTTTCCCATACAACAACTCCCGAATCAATTTATTAAATACTTAAGTGGGTCAATCACCTTACCATTCTCCCAAACTTCAAAATGCAAATGATCTCCCTTCGAATTTGTTCCAGTGCCACCACTCAATGCAATTAGCTCACCCTGAGAAATATAATCCCGGTTTTTTTTTAGCAAAGAAGAACAATGTTTGTAGACTGTTATTATATTGTCATCATGCTGCATCATTATCATAAATCCATCATCGTCCTTATAACCGGAAAATATTACTAATCCTCCCATCGATGCGTACAGGGGAGTACCTTCCTTAACTCCATAATCAATACCCATATGACCCTGATCAATATTAAAACTGTTAATAATAATTCCAGAGGTCGGTCTAATCATAAATTTTGGATTTTCATCATTACAAATATATTTGTTTAACAATTTACGTAAGGGAATTAAAATACTACCCCCGAATCTCTCATCATCATCCACGCTTTTCAAAGAATCATAAATAGCTGCTGTAGAATCCAGTGAATCTGTTCCGGCCAGAATCATCGCAAAATTTAATTTTCGGTTGCTGGAGCTAATTTTATTTAATGTTCTACTCAAAAGAATTACTTCTGTCTCCAACTCCTTTATCCTTTCGGACTGAAGTGTCAGCTTTTCATTTTCCAGAATAAAAATTAATTCTTTCAATGGTGTAAGTGCCAGAAGTGTGACAACTATAATAATAATAAAAGCTGTGTATCCAAAAAATATCGAAAGAATACTATTAAGATTGAATTTATATCTCTTAGTTTGAATTACTGGTAAGTTAGGCGTAACATATAATGAGGATTTTTTAATATCCTTTAATTTAAGTGGGCTCATTCAATAATCCGGTAAAATAAATAAATACCAAAAGCAGACTAAAATTACAGAATAGAGTATATAAAAACAACAAATCTTACTTGTTTTATTGTTTATAATAGCACTTGATAAACTGCTTTAAGTACTGTCTCAGGCGAAAGGAGGTAACCACAATCAAAAGTACCTATCGGGCACTTTTTATGTCCATGAATACCGCATGGTTTGCAGGATAAAGTATCGTAACTTAGCACCATACTTTTTTCATTGTAAGGATAGAATCCAAATTCAGGAATAGTTGAGCAATATATGGTGATTACCGGAATATCTGCTGTAACTCCCATATGAGTTGGAGCGCTATCATTTGAAAGAAGTAATTTACAGCTCCTAAGTAGTTCCACAGATTCAATAATAGAAAGTTTTCCGGCTAGATTATGCGTCATATCATTTGGGGATATATTGAGGCTTTCGCATAAATCTTTATCTTCCCCACCACCAATTAAAACAACTTTCCAGCCTTCCTTGATAAGCTTCTCTGTTATTTTGCTAAAATGTGTTGATGGGTATTTTTTTGTTTCCCAAACAGAACCGGGTGCAAGAGCAACTGTTTTTTCTTTTTGAAAGACATTTAATAATTCAGAAAATCCGTCAGATCGGTTATAACTTAGCTGCGGTAAAATTTGCCAATTGGATGAGTCAAAATTAGCGCCAAGCAACGATAAATTGCGTTGCACCTCGTGCTTTGTTGAATCATAACGAATAAGTGTCTTATAAACCCAGGAAAATGCAGCAATATTAAAACCAATAGTATCTTTACAACGCGATAATAATATTAGTAAGCTTGTTCGTAAAGAACGATGAGGACTATAAATCTTTGAATATTTTCTTTGCCTTATTTTTTTTCCTAAAGCTATAAGAGCAACTAATCCCTTTTGTTCACCTTTTTTATCATAGGTAAATACAGTATCAACAGAATCAGAATTTTTAAAAATAGTTTTCGTGGAGGGTATAGCGAGTACATCTATCTCAGCGTGTTGATTAATTTCTTTTAGTTTTTGAATGAGTGGCAGGACAAGAATTGCATCCCCAAGAAATGCTGTTTGAATAACAAGGATTCTTTCCATGATGTTAGTATTTCCAAATATTGTGCATCCAGAACCATTGTTCCGGATTTTTTCTGGCATATTTTTCTAAAATAGTCATGTAGGCTTGTGTCACTTTTCTAATTTTTTCTTCATCAGTTCCCGTTACATTTTCTACCTCTATTTCCTCTACATGACCAATATATCTGGAATTCTTCTGTTTAACCGTCATCACTACAAAAATTGGGGTTTTTGATTTTACTGCAATGGCGGCTGTTCCTTGATAAATTGAAGTGGGTTGTCCCATGAAAAAAACTCTTTCACCAGACTCAGGCCCTCTTTGATCACCAACAATTCCAACAATTCCTGATTCTTTAACTGCTTTATATAATTCTCGAACAGAAGTACCCAGCAAAACTACTTTATTACCAAATGTTTCTCGATTTCTATCCAGCCATGATGAAACTAGTTCATTCCGCTGTGGTTTAGCAAGCACTTTTATTTCTTCATCAAGTTGAATGCCCATAGAAACTGCACCCAACTCCCAATTTCCAAAATGTGCTGTCAATAATATTACAGCTTTCCCCTCTTTTCTTCTGTTTACAAATTTTTGAAGATCATCAAATGAAACGTATTCCTTTATTCTTTCTCGTTTGAAAGAAGACATTCCAAATATTTCAAAGAAAAGTGTGGCAAAATGGATATATGTTTTTCTCGCAATGCTTTTAATTCTTTTTTCAGAATACTCGGGGAAAGCCTTTTTAATATTTTTAAGAACAACCTTTTTGCGTATAGGAATAATATAATAAAATGCATTACCTAAGATATACCCAGGATATTTGTAGCTATAAAAATTGAACAATTTTGATATAGCTACAAATATCGAGAAAACGAAATATTCAATTCTATTAACGATTGTAGTATGAGTCCACATTACTTTGAATTTGTTTTAATCTTAATTCCCAGTTACTATCATATACTTCCCCTCGTTTTGTGGAGTGAAGCAATTCGTAATTACCAAAGCCTGTTAAGTCACCAAAAGTAAATTCAACTCCGCCTTCAATTTGATGATATCGCCAAACTTGATATGGTTTTTTATCATCCGACATTGGCGCGTAATCTCTTTCATCCGGAGGACCGTAAAGAACGTATACCCGACCCATATCAGATTTGTATCCATCCTTTAGCCTCGTTCTAAAATTTTTATTACAGTAGTCTATTCTTAACAGATATTCCCTTTTAAATTCATTATCCGGAGTATCAGTAATAAGATCTTTTACTTTCCAAAAATCAAATAGAAACTTTTGCTTGGCTTCTATGCTATTTAATGACTCAAAGGTGTTCCTATCATCACTGGATGCTAAGTATTTGCCTTTTTCAAATAAATCATCACATTCTTCAGCAGACATTACACTGAATTCACTTCCGGCAAATGAAGTACTAATAAACTTACTAGCATTAGTGTTCTCAACCTCTGGATTATATAAATAGAATCTTTTAAGTGAAACAACTGCCGAATTTGTTGTAGTGTCAAGCATAGTCAGTACAACATTGTAAGAATCAGATGGATACTTTGACAAATTGATTAGCCCAACATCAACAATAGAATTCTGATTCATTTTTACAATTTTAGATTTTTTGTAATAATTGGTTCCTGAACTGTTATATATCATCTTCTCAAGCTTATATACACCACCACTGTTATTAAGGATATTATATACTTCTGCATAATAAAATAATACCGGATTAGCTGGTGTATAAATACGAGTAGGATTTGGTATTACTTCCAGTGTGTTTTTATAAAATATTGAATTAGCATCGGCGCCATCAGTAATAATTCTGGATGATAACTGAATATCACTTATCCTAATATCTTTTTCCAAATATGGCGATACTTCAAGAATATCAGAAATTTCTTTTTGTACTCCTTCCGCGTTATTGTCTTTTCCTACAACATCAATTTTATATGTGCCCCGGTCAATAACAAAACCAAGTACGCCAACCTGATCTTTTACTTCTGATTCATCACTCGAAATAACATCACTAAGTTTCCAATTACGGTTTACAACAAATTCTTTTGTTGTTGTATCCTGAATTGAGATATGCAGAACAGCTTCAACTTTTGTTAATCCGTCCTCTTCAATTTTTGTTAATGTAGATTTGTTAAAAGAGTAATAAACTTCTAAGTAAACTGAATTAGAATCATAGTTAAATTTCGCGTAGTCAAAATCAAAATTAATTTTTTCTTGAGCGAACAATGATGATGAACAAAACAGAATAACGAACCAAACATACTTTTTAATATGCATTTGATTCCCCCATGATAATTAAATTTAATGGAACAATAATGTAATTTGATTTTCAAACCAGTATAATAAACATAAGTAAAAAAAAATAGTGAAAAATTTTTTCTTGAAGGGCAAAAAAAAAGCCCAGACTCTTTTTAAAGAGCCTGGGCTTGTAACTATAAACAACTAAGTATTAAAGTCCGATACCAACTGAGAAAATGTGGCTAGCATCGAAAAATTCAACTTCTCTGTATGCATAATCAACAGCTAAGTCAACACCACCAACGTTATACTTAATACCGAAACCAGCTGTAAGACCATAAATTCTGCTCTCATCGGCCAATTCAGGCATTAAAGAATAACCACCGCGGATAAATACCATATCATTGTATGCGTATTCTGCACCAAGACGATATTCATCTTCGTAGAAGTTAGCATTTTCGAAAGAACCAGCTAACTGTAGTTTGTTGAATTCGTTAATATCATATCTGTAACCAAGACCAATTTCAAGAGTAGAAGGTAGTTCGAAACTGGCAGCGTCAATACGATAATATTGATTAGGTCTGTTAAATGATGGAACATCTGCAGTAACATTTAAACCTGAACCGTCATAAGTCAATTGAGGACCTAAGTTTTTAATAACGATAGCTAAACTAAAACCATCGATATTGGCGAGGTTCATGTAAGAAATACCAATATTGAATGCAACACCAGAAGTATTAACTAAATCAATTTCTTCTGTAATATAATTCATGGTAAGACCTACAGCAATTCTATCACTTAAAGCAGCAGCATATGTCAAACCGATAGTAGTGAATTGAGGTGAATAAAAAGCACCTGTTCCGTCTGGTTTGTCAACAGTAGTTGTTGCAATGTCGCCAATATCAAGTGTTTTGATACTTAAAGCCACAGTACCAAAGGTACCAACTTTTGCGGCTACAGCACCATAGTTAACACCAATATCAGCAATATGTGTCATGTTTGAAAATACAGCTTCGATACCATGATCAGTACGGGCAACGTTAGCTGGATTCCAGAATAATGCTTCAATACCAGAAGCGTCAGTCAAGGTAGCACCACTCATAGCTATACCACGAGCGCCAACAGGGATCAGAAGCTGCGTAGCACCAGCAGTACCATTTCTGTTTCCACCTCCGGCGAAGAGACTACCTGAGATTAGCAATATTGCTAAAAGTAATACGCCAAATTTTCTATTTTTCATAACTATTAATCTCCTTTTTTATTGATTTCCTAGAATCTATCCAGAACTTGTTGTTCCTGGACAATTGATAATTTAAGAACTTTAGTAGTTCCTATATCAGGCATATCAATGTAAGCTACGTAAACACCACTAGCTACCGGTAGGTTATAAGTATTTGTTAGATCCCAACGTTGGAATTGATCTGTACTTGTTTTATCAATTGTTTTAACCAGCTGACCAGCAAGGTTAAATATTCTGATTGTAGCATTGTCTGGTAAATGAGAGAATGTTACAAATCTTTGATATTTGTTTAACTCTTGTGGGTTTGCACCATAATATGGATTTGGGAAAACATTGATTTCTTCAATGTCGGCTTTAGCTGCTTCATTGTCAAATACATAAGGCTTAGCTGAAGTCCAGGTAAATTTGTCAACTCCAAGAAGAAGTGGGTTAGCATACTCAGTTTTAATGACGTCACCAGTTGTGTAGTCTGATAAATACCAAACGTTCATCCAAGTAAAATTATCGTCAGAATAGTTTGGATCATCATCTATAGTGTAGTCTTCGGTATAAGGAGTGTCATAGGTTGCGCAATACATGCGTAATGTTGTATTCCATACCGCGAATCCATTAGCTGTTGGATCAGCTTGTCCACGATCATAAACATAGTAATTAACTTGTCTATTATCATCAACATTCCATACTTCCATTGGAACACGAATCAAGAAAGGTGTTGCTGAACCAGGATTAGGATTAAGTGGATGGTTAGCAATACTGTACCCTCTGGCTCCAAATAATGTAGCCATAGCGCCAGTACCTTCTTTGGTTATTTCGATTGTTTGACCATTGATAGTAACAGTTTCTTTTTCGCCGGTAAATCTGAACTCAAGATCTTTCTGCAATGCAGAAGTTTCTAAAGTACCAACACCTAAAAAGTCATTTGCTGTACCATTAGGATCACCAAACCATGTGTAGTCAGTTATCATCCATTGAGCGGACTGCCAACTACCATCACCACGGTTAGGGAATGGAACTCCATTAAGATAAACTTGAGCATAAACCTCAGGAGCTGCATAACTACCGTCAACGTTGATTAACATACCGTCAACTGCAACAGTATAGTCAGGACCAACGTTAGCATTTTCTTCGGCATAAATATCTACACCGCCAAGGTGATGCTGATCTTCAAGAATAAACTCACCAGTTGTTAAGTCTTTTACATTCCAGTGATTTTCAGTTTTAGTTGCAAAATTAATAGCATCAAAAGTTACTGAACCGCTTGCGTCAACTTTAGTTGTACCAGCCCAGTTATCATCCCATAAAACGTAATTAGCAACCATAGGAGGTGTGAAAACATTAACATTAACTGTTATATTTTCTCCGCCGCCAAATGGACCGTCACCGGTTTGTGAGTCAGCGCCTATTGTTAAAACATTACCGGCAATAACTACATCTGTAGATGTACCTGCACCACCGTGGAATGCGTCTACTTCTGCGCCATTTATTACAACGCCAGCTGGGAATGTAATCTGAATACCGTCTGACCAGTTTCCGTCAGGACCATCTAAGTGATATTCAAAAACAAGGTCAACTGTTCCTTCAACATCATAATTAACTACAGCATTACCAGCTAAGTAAGATGGAGAAATATCTGATGTTTTATTTATTCTTGTTCCACTTGCATCTGCAAATTTCCATTCACCGTCATAATCTTTAAAATAATTCTGACTGTTGAATGAAATTTCATAGTTGTGACCAGTAGTTTCCTGCGGATCAACAACCATTACAGTTGCGCTGGCATTTGCGTTACCAACATGAGTTGTAGTGTAACTGCCAGGAATTGCTTCCTGCGCAACCATACCAGGTGATTTAGTTTGAGGAACAATTGTAAAAGTTGAGAATGTATTCTCTAATGTATTTGGAACTGCTAGTTCATCAGGGCTATAAGCATAGGCGGTAACTGCAAAGTAATATCTAGTACCATTGAATAAGTCAATGTTGTTATTGACCGCATCTTTGGTAACTTTAAAGTACCTTTTAATACCCCAATCATTACCGTTTTGAACTATTTTTGAGTAAGTAGCACCAGTAGCAGGATCTACGGCATTATCAACAATTACTTTAATATCATCAACAATATCATAAGTAGCTATTTTAACAGCAGTTTCAAATCTTGATGACGCTTCAGGTAATTGATAAACGTTGTAACCCTGGAATGAGTATCCTTTTAGGTTATGTGCTTCAGTAGCAGCAACCATTTCTGGTCTGGAATCCCAGCGAATAAGGATTTCCTGATCATCAACTGTATAAGTTACAAAAGGAGGAGGAGGAGCTGATGGCAATACGAAGTTACTATTGTAAGCATCTTGAGCAATTCCATCAAAGGCTTTAAGTAAAGTAACAGAGCCTAAGTTACTGGCACCCTGTGCAACTAGCTGCGCAATTACTATATCCTGCGAAGCTCCAGCTACAAGTGTAAATGGACCAGAAGACATACCATAACGGCGATCTTTAGTGGGCTTTACAATACCATCAACATAACCTGTACCTGTTACAGGATCACCTGATAGTGGGTAAGGAGTTACTCCGCCGCCAAGTTCTTCAGGTATTGGGAAGTACTCACCAGTAGAACCGATTTTACCTTGTAACAAGTTATAGAAATACAAAGTACCTGTAGAGTAGTTATCAAGATCAGGATCTGAGTATGGAGTACCATTTTCATTTACGAAATAATAAAAAGCGGTCATTCCTAAGTTTTTCCAATCAGGAATTTCTTCGCCATTAACCAAAGCTGTGCTACCTGGACTAGGAACAATTGGTCCCTGGAAGAAGTCATGACCGGAAGCAGGAACTTGCGCACCGTATTGAGAATCGATTGCACCTGAGTTATAAGCATAACCGAGTGATAATAAAGTATCACAACCAACAAAGTCATCACCAGCGTTACCAACGTCAGGATCAGCCCATACGGCTACGTAAAAATCAGTGTAATCTTCTGTTCCAAGATTGGCTAATTCATATTTCTTAAAGAGCATGTTACCTAAAGGACCAACTGAAGCATATCCCCAAACTGTAACACGCATTTCAATTAACTGTGGAGATGAGCCGTAGAACTGTACAGCTTTGTCACCATCAGAGGCATTAGCAATAAAATATACTGTTTGTCCGGCACCCGGAAAACCAGGTATATCTTCGCCAAGATCATAAGTTCCGTTAAAATCAGGATCAGGATCATACTGGCCATTACCATCTGCATCAAGATAAGGAGCGCCATCTTGCCAAGGCCATTCCATCCAATCTAATCTGTACTGTTCGCGAATTGCAGATTCATCACCTGATTTTTCGTTATCATTAATTTCTGATAACATCGAACCAGTTTGCCAGTCAGGGCGTACTCTGTACATTCTGCTTAATTCAGGATCTGTACCAATTTTACCAGTAACAAGCCCTGATGGGAATACAGATCCACCGAAGCGAATTTCACCACCATTATATCTACCACCCCAGTTAAAACCAGATTGGTAAACAGCATATTTGTTACTACCCTTCGGAAATTCAAATCCTGAATTACCGCCATCAACATCTGCTCTACCATCTGCATATAAGAAGGTAGATATATTATTGATGTTCATTTTGTAAATAGAAGGTTCAGCTTCAACTTTAGATAGACTTCTATTCCCGTTCTCCTTAGCATAAGTACAAACAAGGAGACCCATGGTCAGGAATAGAATACCCATGTACTTAAATATTTTATGATTCATATTAAAAACTCCATCATTTTATTATTATTTCGATGATATTAGTACTCAAGTCTTAAACCCAGAATAATTTGTCTCGGAGCACCGAATAACTGATTACCTGTTGCGTTTAAGTAGTTAGCTTGCTGACCAATAATAAATTGTTGGTAAGCTTCTACATATTTTTCGCCCCAACTGTCAATGTTACCACCAACTAATCTAGGATCTTGTAGAACACCATCATCGTTAGCTGTACCAGTTCTTAACCAAACATTCTCAGCATTCTTAGTGTCAAATAAGTTGACAACTCTTACATAAATATTTGCAGAAATTATGTCTGCGATATTGAAAGTTTTGTCAATTCTTAAATCAACCTGGAAAGTAGATGGAGTAACCGATTCGTTCATTGGTTCAACCGGGTATCTACCGCGTGTATCGCCTTCAAGATCAATAACACCATCACCACGTGTATATGGGTGACCACTGCTATATTTTGCTAATAAGGAAACACCAAATTCGTTTAAGAATGCAGGACCATCATCAACACCAAATCTGTAGTCGAAATTAATGTTGGCTCTAACTGACTGATTAAAGTCAAGAGGAGCAATGTTTTTTGGATAAAATACTGTGTTTTCGATAGGAGCACCAACAATACCAGTAGCTGAACGTGGATTTGATCCGGTACCTCTTGCATCTTGCAATGACATAGAAGCGTTCATAGCTAATCTGTTATATCTTCTCATGCTAAGGTTCAATTCAACGCCTTTAGTTGTTGCGTAGTCACCGTTAGCAAGTGTTAAGTAGTTTCTTATTGGTGATTCTGGAGATACTCTTTCTTCATAGAAGAATACCTGATTTTTGATGTCTTTGTAATAACCTGTTATGTCAAATGACATAAAGTCAGTTAACTGCTGTGTAAAACCAAGTTCGTACTGTGTAGTTCTTGTAGGACGAATGTTTCTACCACGAGCGGAATTACCAAAGAAATAACTCTGACGGAATTCATAAGAAATTCTGTCTTGACCTTGATAAGTATCTGTTAATCTTGTTTGCTGTACGAATTTACCGAACTGAGCATGGAATACAGTTCTATCGGTAACTGGGAACGAAAGACCAATTCTTGGAGATACAGCACTAAAAGTTGAAACATCTTGCCAGCCTTCAGTTATAAATTCACCTGTAGTTGGATTTACTGATAAGTAAGGTCTTGTAGGATCTACAAGTTCCTGATTATCAATGTCGATGTAATCATATCTTAAACCAAGGTTCAGGATAATGTCTTCAAATTCAATTCTATCTTGAAGGAAAGCACTTGCAAAAACTGGTTTTTTGGGGGCTAAGTAACCCTCGTCAACTTTTTCGCCTTTAAAGTCAAAACCAAAATTGTCAAGACCAACTAACAATAATAATCTTTGTTTTACTTCATCTTCTGTTAAACCAGGATATGTATTATTTGTTAAAGCATTGTCAAGCTTTTCAGCTAAACCACGTTGCTCAGCAAGCGCCATGCTAAAACGACGAATAGTTTCTTGTTTGTATTCACCACCAATTTTAATGGTATGAACTTTTCCAATCATCCAGTTAAGGTTACCAGCGAATGATAGAGTAGTCTGATCCATTTTGAAGAATGAAGTAGCAATTTGATTAGGTGAACCAAACTGCCAGCTATAAACGGTAGGACTATATTCATTCACATAACGTCCATTACGAGCCTGGTTTGCTAAATCTAAAGCTGAACGCTCAAAAATCCATCCTGCTTCAGCATTGGCAACTGAATCGCCATATGCCCAGTAATTATCTTTCAAATAAGGATCTTGTGTTAATCTATCTGTAAGAGTATAACCAGCTGTTAATTCATAGAACATATTTGGGCTTAATACATGAGTAAGTTTTACGTTAAAAGAACCATTATTACGAAGTTCTTCACCTTCTCTTATTCTTGTAACTACGTCATACATTTTATCGAATTCAAACGGATCACGTTTGTTAGCAGTAAATGTACCAGAGAATCTTAACATAATTGGTTTAAAGTCTGCAGTAATTGTACCTGCAAGAGTATAGTTTTCAGATCTATACTGTCTAACCGGACCAGCATTTGAAACTAAGTTAACTACGTCAGAACCACCAGGTTCAGAAATAGGACCAACGTCCATACCAGGATAATCCTGAGGTGATCTGTCTCTATTAAATAAATAACGACCGTTTAAGAAGAATCTGAATCTGTTATCAAACAATGGACCACTTAATACAGCACTCATTTCATTATAGCCATAAGAATGTGTACCTAATACTTTTTCGCCATTGTAAGCATCTTCACGGCTTTTGAATGTGAAGTTGTCAGTAATATATTCGAAACTAGCTTTTAAATCAGAACGACCTGATTTTAGCTGTTGACGAATAATACCGGCGTTAGCACCACCAAATTCAGCAGTATAACCACCAGCTTGAACCTGAATTTCTTCAAGAGCATCCTGTGATACAGAAACTGAGTTACCACCATAATAAGGATCAGTTACTGAAACGCCTTCTAGATAGTAACCAACTTCGTCATTTCTACCACCACGGATAGTAATCAGACCATCTTGAAGTGTTACACCAGCAGAAAGAGCTAGAATACCATTTACACCTCTAACAGGAAGCGCATCAATGTCATCTGAAGTTGTAAGACGAACAGCGTTTGTAGCATCCTTATTTATCAAAGGTCTTTTTGCTACAATTGTTACTGTTCCCACAGACACATCTTCACTAGGAAGTTCAAAGGAAATGTAGGTTGTTAAGTCAGAGTTAACATTAACCCCGGTTAAAGTAATTGACTGATAACCTAAATATGATGCTCTAACATCATAGTTACCAGCTTCTAAGTTCATTAGAAGGAATTCACCGTTTACATCAGTAGCTGCACCAGTACTAGTACCGACAACAATAATGTTGGCACCAATAAGGGCTTCACCTGTCTGTAAATCAACAACAGTTCCCTTAATTCTACCTCTCGTACCAGCATTAAGCATTGCAGGCACCAGAGAGAGCATTAATAATAAGTAAAAAATCTTTCGATGCATATTATTCTCCTTTAGTTAATTAAATGAAAGGGCTTGAGAATCCTTTTTGAAAAAAGTAACAACTTTTGAAATTTCTTTCACCTCCTTTATAATATAGTTTACAAGGTTCATGAAATTAGTTCTTTATCATTATGTAAGAAATAATTTATAAGCAGGCTATCTAGCATGGAACTTTTGTGAATAAGCATTAGTCTAAAGCGATAAATATTATTCAAAAATTAAATCCGCAAATTATCCGCAAAATTTTGCAATGAATTAAAAATAACTTAACACAACTACTTAGTCAAGAACTAAATAATTGAGTAAAAAATAAGAATTCATCTTTCCCTAAAACTCGTTATGAAAATAACACCTCTTATTTTTTTTGTCAAGGAATTATTCTCTATATCAAAAATTTAATTAATGTATTAATTTCTACCCGAATTTAACATTGTCCTTGCATCTTATATTTTTTTTATAATTAAAAAGAGGTAGAGTGAAAATATATTGGAAGAAAAAAAAGCTGTGCCGCATTATTAACAGAAATAAATCTCTATTAAAATACAGGCACAGCAAAATTATTTACAGAAGGGCTTCAATCTTTTCTACAAAAACATTTTTAGATACAGCACCAATAACGGTATCCTTCATTTCACCACCTTTAAATAAAAGTATGGTGGGTATGCTACGGACACCGAATTTAACTGCTGTTTCCTGATTTTGGTCAACATCAAGTTTTCCAATTTTTACTTTACCATCAAATTCTTTCGCAAGTTCTTCCATAATGGGGGCAATCATTCTACAAGGCCCGCACCACTCAGCCCAAAAATCCAGAACAACAGGCAACGCTGAGTTAGTAACTTCTGCTTCAAAATTATCATCGGTTATTGTTATTGGTTTCATATAATTTATTACTCCTATTTTAATTCAGAACAAATTAAAAAATCTTACCCATTTTCTTTAATATGTCCCTGGCAATAATTCCTTTTTGAATTTCGCTTGTACCCTCAAAAATTCTATTAATTCTCGAATCTCTGTAAAATCTTTCAACCGGTAATTCCCTTGAATAGCCCATACCACCATGAATTTGTACAGCCATATCAGTAACTTTATCTAAACTTTCAGAACAGAAAAGTTTTACCATAGCTGATTTGGTAGAAATGTTTTTCTTCAAGTCGTAGTCTACTGCTGTTCTGTAAACCATTGATTCCATTGCATATATTAATGTTGCCATTTCGGCAAGCATAAATTGAATGCCCTGGAATTGACCAATTGTTTGATCAAATTGTTTTCTTTGTTTTGAATAATCTGCACTCATTTCCAACATTTCTTTTGCAGCACCAAGACACGCTGCGCCAAGTCCAAGTCTTCCCGCATCAAGCGTTTTCATGGCAAGAATAAAACCACGCCCATCCTGACCCAATAAATTTTCTTTTGGAATACGACAGTTATCAAAAGTGATGGCGTTAGTAATACTACCCTTAATGCCCATTTTCTTTTCCGGCGGTCCGGGTTGAAAACCTGGATTGTCAGTTTCAACTATAAAACAGCTAATCCCTTTTTCTGTTCTGGCAAAAACGGAAGCAGTATCTGCAATACCTGCATTTGTAATCCATAATTTTTCACCGTTAATAACCCACTCATCCCCTTCAAGCTTTGCTTTAGTTTTTAGGTTGAATGAGTCTGAACCAGCCTGAGCTTCGGTTAGACAAAAAGCAGCAATTTTTTCACCATTTGCCAACGGAGTTAAAAATTCTTTTTTTTGCTCCTCGGAACCACCCAGGTAAATTGCGTTTGCACCGATTGATTGATGCGCACCAATCATTGTAGCAGTTGACATACATCCGCGAGCAATCTCCTCTTGCGAAATACAATACCCAACTTCACCAAATCCACCGCCGCCGTACTCTTCAGGAAATGAAACTCCCAAAATTCCAAGTTCACCAATTTTTTTAATCAATTCTCTTGGAACTTCATTATTCTCGTCAATTTGAGATGCAATAGGTTTAATTTCGTTATTTGTAAAATCCTTGACCATATCTCGCAGCATCTGCTGCTCTTCAGAAAGTTTGAATTCGAACATGCTTTAATACCCTATTTAGTGATGATTACCCTTTCTTTTCTCCAATGTAATTTACTATATATTCACCGCCATCAACCCCGATTACATTACCCGAGATCCAACCGGCTTCCTCTTTTGAAAGCAATACAATAACTTTTGCAACTTCTTCTGGTGTTGTTAATTTGTTTTGCGGGTTTTTACTCTTTGCAGATTTCAGCATCATCTCATTATTTGGAATTTTTCTTACCGCAGGGGTATCTGTAACACCCGCCATTAATGAATTTGCTGTTATTTTTCTTGGTCCCAATTCAACAGCAAGTTGTCTGATGTGAGCTTCCATAGCAGCTTTGGCCGCAGAAACTGCTCCGTAGCTGGGAATAACTGTTTGTGAACCTGCACTTGTTAATCCAAAAATTCTTCCGCCATTAGCAAACATATCTCTAACAATCAAACCCTGCACCCAATAAACAAGAGAGTGTGCCATAACATCAAGCGTCATAACCATCTGAGCTTGAGTAATAGCTTCATTCATATCCTTAGATATGTATGGTTTAAGGGCACCAAAAGCAAGCGAGTGAAGAAGTACATTAATCTGACCACCATCTTTCCCTGTAATTCTTTCATTTATTTCATCAAGTATCTCACCGCGTCGTAGAGAATCTGCTGCATTTATATTAAAGAATATCGCTTTGTGTCCAGTGCGTTCGATCTTCTTAATAATCTGATTTACCTGGGGCATTGTTGATTGGCGATCTAAATGAACACCAATAATATTATAACCATCTTTGGCTAATGCAACGGCAGTAGCTCCACCGAATCCACTCGATGCTCCGAGTATAAGCGCCCATTTCTTTTCCATAATATTCCTTTCTATTATAAAACAATTTGCGAAACTTAATAAATAGGTTTTCCTAAAGCAACCAGCCCAGTTTCCAGATTTGCCTCTTTGCGGGCAATTAATCTAATTGTCACTTACGATGTTACAAAATTAATCCCGTCTTCACCAATAAGATTTTGGAGCTCAGCTATCAAATCATCATTCAGGCTGATTTTTAAGTTGGTATAGAAATCCCTAACATTTGAATGATTACTAACCCTAATATACACCGGAATTGTTCCATTATGTCTCTCTAAGATTGATTTTATTTCAGAAACAATCGTTTCAGAATGCACTACCTCACTTAAAACGAGCATTATTTTCTTTGTCAACTTTCCTTTAGCCTCGCTTAGCGGCATTGCTTCTTCCGCGTGCAACTTTACAGCATCTCCACTACTTTCCAACCTGCCCTGAACCAGAACCGTTTCTTCTTCATTTATTAAGTCTTCGTATTCCGAATAGACCTTAGCAAACATTAAACATTCGCATGAACCGGAGAAATCATCCAATTTGAAGAATGCCATTTTCCTTCCCTGCTTGTCCATCTTCGTTCTAATCTCTGTAATCACTCCAACTGCACGTACGTTTTCAAGTCCAGTGAAGGTTTCCGGTTCACCCAGATGAACTGTTGAAAAAGAATAATATTCCGCAGAAAATTTCCTTAAAGGATGATCTGACAAATAGAACCCCAGAACCTGTCGTTCTCTTGCCAATAGCTCTTTTTGCGACCAGGCTTCAACCTCAGGTAAAGTTGGTTCCTCAACCTTAAATACCTCATTCATATCACCGAACAAACTGTCAACCTCGGTTTGCTGTGCGGTCTGAAGTTTACCTCCAAAGGAAAGTGCATTCTCGATAGCCGCAAAATTTTGCGATCTGTTCCCCGATAGCTTTTCGAATGCACCTGCTAGTACAAGCCCTTCTAATGCTCGTTTGTTAACAACACGTGTATCAATATTTGAACAGAGGTCGTAAATGCTTGTAAAATCTCTTCCCAGCTTTTGATGTTTTATGGCTATTTCGTCAACAGCGTTCTTACCAACATTTTTGATGGCAGACATTCCAAAAATTATCTCTTCCCCTTCAACACCGAACAAAGCTGTTGGAGTATTCACATCAGGAGTTCTGACCTTAACATGCATCTTTCGGCAATCATCCAGAAGATTGGTGACCTTATCAATGTTTAAATATTCGTTTGTAAGGTTCGCGGCTAAAAATTCCGGGAGGTAATTAGCTTTTAAATATGCTGTCTGATATGCAACAATACTATAGGCAACTGCATGACTTTTATTAAAACCATAATTCGCGAATTTATCTACGGCAACAAATATTTCTTCTGCAATCTTATTATCAATATTATGAGTTGTTTTTGCGCCCTCAATAAATTTCTTTCTCTGCTCTGCCATTGCGGCAAGATCTTTTTTACCCATAGCCCTGCGAAGAAGATCTGCTTCCGCAAGACTCATTCCAGCAATAATATTAGCCAGTTGAATTACCTGCTCCTGGTAGACAATAATGCCGTAAGTTTCCTTTAGAATTGGTTCTACTAAAGGGTGGAAATAGATAATCTTATTTTTACCATGTTTACGACCAATAAATTCATCAATAAATTCCATAGGTCCTGGTCGATAAAGAGCATTCATAGCGGCCAAATCTTTTACACTTGTCGGCTCAAGCTTCTTAAGGTACTCTTTCATCGGGGCAGATTCAAACTGGAATACCGCCGTAGTCTGACCACGTGAAAATAATTCATAAGTTTTCTTATCATCAAATGGAATGTCATCTATATCGATCTCCACTCCTCGGTTCTTCCTTACTAATTCTATAGTATTGCTAATTATTGTTAGAGTCCGTAACCCGAGAAAGTCCATCTTTAATAGGCCAACACTATCCAGCTCTTTCATGTTGTACTGAGTTACATAGTCGCCATCACCACCGGCAGTTGCTAAAGGAACATAGTCACTTACTTCACCCGGTGTTATTACAACTCCCGCAGCGTGTTTGGAAGAGTTCCTGTTCATTCCCTCGAGTATTCTGGAATATTTAATAAGCTCCTGGATAGTCGGGTCATTTGAATCCTTAACCCATTTCAATTCAGCCACTTCTTTAAGTGCCTGATCGATGGTAAAAACTCTGCCGAACTTAGAAGGAATCCATTTAGTAATATTATTAACTGTGGGAATAGGAATTTTTAAGACACGCGCTACATCACGCAAAACTGCTTTTGAGGATAATCTGTTAAAAGTTACAATCTGGGAAACCGAGTTTGCCCCATACTTTTCCTTAACATAGTCGATTACCTGTTCACGTCCATCATCGGCAAAGTCCACATCAATATCGGGCATTGATTTACGCGCCGGGTTAAGGAACCGTTCGAAGAGCAAATCATATTCCAGGGGATCAACATTTGTAATTCCCATGGCATATGCAATTAAACATCCGGCGGCACTTCCCCTGCCTGGGCCTACAGGAATATTGCGATCTTTGGCTGCTTGTATGAAATCTGCAGTGATGAGAAAATACCCGGAAAAGCCCATTGTTTTGATAACGTCAATCTCATACTTAAATCTTTCCTCAATAACGGGAGTAATTTCCTTGAAACGTTTTTCCAGTCCTTCGCGCGCAAGCAGTTCAAAATAATCATCAAGGGTCTTAGCCGGAGACTCAACAGGAATTGGGAAGTCAGGATAATGAAAACCCTTAAAATCCAATTTCAGGTCAATTTTTTCCTCAATTTCTAAGGTGTTCTCAATAGCCTCCGGAATATGTTTGAACAACTCTTTCATCTGCTCAGTGGATTTGAAATAAACCTGATCAGTTTGATAGCGCAACTTCCTGTGGTCTGCTGTACCGGTTTTATCCCCCAGCTGCAAAAGAATATTGTGCGCAATTGAGTGTTCTCTTTCTATATAGTGTATATCGTTTGTAGCAATAATTTTTATCCCAAGATCCTTGGAAAGTTTTGGCATACCTGCCAGCACTGGCTGCTCAATTTCCAGTCCATGATCCTGAATTTCCAGATAGAAATCCTCACCAAATATTTCCATAAGTATGATAGCATTTGCTTTGGCTTTCTCATAGTCATTGTTTATCAAGGGAACGGAAATTGGTCCCGATGGACAGGCAGAGGTACTAATTAATCCTTCGCTATGTTTACGGAGCAGCTCAAGATCAATTCTGGGTTTATAATAAAATCCTTCAGTATGTCCGTAGGTAGATAATTTCAAGAGATTTTTGTAGCCAATTTCATTTTTAGCCAAAAGCACCAGGTGATTATATGGTTTTCTTTTGGATCTGCCGTCAGCATTTTTTACGCCTCTGTCAAAACGACTCCCCTCCATTACAACGTAGGCTTCCATCCCTATAATTGGTTTTATCCCGGCTTTTGTTGCTTTTTTGTAAAACTCAGAAATACCGTACATAACACCATGGTCAGTTAATGCTAAAGCATGCTGGTCATACTTAACTGCCGCATCAACCAGAGCATCAACCGTTGCTGCTGCATCCTGCAAACTATAGTGCGAGTGGTTATGTAAGTGGACAAAATCTCCCATCAAATCTCCCTAACCCCGTCAACGGGGAAATTCCAAATGACAAAACCCAAAAATCAAAAAAAATTCAAATGCCAACCTACAATAATTTTAGACGATCGCAGAAAAATTGGATTTTGTAACTTGTTATTTATTTGATATTTGGTGCTTGTAATTTGTTCTTTCAAATAACTATTTATTTTGAATGACTAGCTTTTCCCCGTATGCCCAAACCCACCGGCGCCGCGTTCACTATCATTTAATTCATTAACCAGTTCCAATTCCATTCTGTAAACTTTAGCCAACACCATCTGCGCGATGCGTTCACCACGCTTAATTTCAAAGTCGTTTTCACCAAAATTGAATAAAATAATTTTCACCTCTCCACGATAATCAGAATCGATGGTTCCGGGTGAATTCAAGACTCCTATTCCGTGCTTTGCCGCTAATCCGCTGCGTGGACGAACTTGTATTTCGTATCCAGCCGGAATCTCAACACTTAAATTCGTTGGAATAAGTTTAACTTGTCCAGATTTAAGAATAACCGGTTCTGCCAGAGCTGCCCTTAAATCTAAACCAGAACTCCCTTCAGTCTCATATTTGGGTAGTTCTATATCATTATATTCTTCTGATATTCTTTTTATTTTTACCTGTAAATTTCCCATTCTACCTTCAATCGATAGTAATATTTTTTTAATTTTTAGTAATCGTCTATCTTCTGATAAGAGCCCGGCCGACTTTTTTAAGTTCGTCAAAGCGAACAACTCGCAGGAGTATCAAAAGCAGTAAAAATCCAATGAGGATAAAAAACTTGTACGGCAAATTTAAGGCATTATTGAAATACAAGTAATAATAAAGTGCTCCTGTTCCAAAAATAATTGCCATAAGTGGAACAATTTTAGAATACTCATATTTAATCTTATAGAATTTTTGAGACACAAGAAACAATCCGCCAGCCATTACCATATAAGCAGCCAAAGTAGCAAGAGCAGCTCCAATTATTCCCATAACAGGTATAAGAAGAATATTTACTACAATATTAACTATTGCCCCGGCTCCCGTCACTAGCGGATAATACTTGGTTTTCTCCTCAATATACACACCTGCACTAAAATTGACATACATCCCATGAAATACATATCCTAAAAGAATTATGGGTACTATCACAAGTCCCTCAAGAAAATCGTGCCCTATCAGAGTTTTGCCGTTCATGAACTCAATGTGAGCTACATCCTCAATAAAAAGTGTAAGAACCACCCAAACCAACCCGGCAACAATAAGGAAGAAAGTTAAAACCTTTGAGAAAAGTTCCTTGGCGTTTTCATCTTTGGCATTTATAAGAAAAAAAGGCTGCCAGGCATATTGAAACATTGAAACAATCAGCATCATAAATATGCCTAGTTTATAGTTAGCCTGATAGACACCAAGAGTAGAATCATCAGTCATATAACGCATTATCGGTTTATCTATAGCCTGAACCAGCATGGCTGCAAGACTTGCCGGTAAATATGGGATGCCGAACTTGATCATCTTCTTCATGACTTCTTTATCAATCTTAAGAATCAGGTGCCTGCTAAGGTCAGGCAATAGAATCAAGAATGTGATAAAAGATGCAATAAAATTGGCCAAAAATATTGCTTCAATTCCGTAGTGATATACCAGGATAAAGATGACATTCAGGGAAAGATTGATGCATATATTAATGATTTTAATTGAGGCAAACTTTAAGGTCTTTCTTTCCAGTCTGAGGTTGGCAAAAGGAATTTGCACAACTGCATCAAAAAAAAGTATTCCGGCAACATAAACTATTATTATAGATGAATATTCTCCCCCCAAATCAAGAAAGGAGGCCATGGAATCTTTGAACAACAATATAAACGTAGAGATAATAAAGGAGGAACTAAATACCAGCAAGTAAGGCGTAGAAAATATTTTTCTCTTCTCCATCACCTTTGCTATGGATGAATACTTCATAAAAGCAGCATCCATTCCGTAGGTAAATGCTATGTTAAAGAATGCAATGTATGCATAGATAAATCCATAAACTCCAACTTCAGCAGTCGAAAACACCTGGGTGTAGAATGGAATAAGAATAAAACCAAGGAACCTGCCAACAATTGTACTGATACCATATACAACAGTATCTTTACTTAATTCTTTTAATTTACTCCGCATTCTTGTCCTGGTTTTTATTTTTCTTCGAAATGTTCTTTTAGCTTGTCGATATAAAACCCGGGCGGTCTGGATGGTTTATTATCAGACTTACGCGTAAAAACATGTGTAGTAAATCCCTCGGTTAATAATTCATTATCAACCTTCCTGAAAATTTTATATTCTATATGAACCGTTGGTGAAATTAACTTTTCAACCTTCGCTTCAACTTCCAGTAAATCATCGTAAACAGCCGGTTTTTTGAATTTAAGTCCCGTCTCAATTAAAGGCAGCATATAACCTTCATCTTCAACCGTTTTATAGGCAAGTCCAAAATTCCTTAACAGTTCGGTTCTGCCCACCTCAAAATATTCCAAATACTTTCCATTGTACACAATACCCATCTGATCAGTATCCGCATAACGAACACGAATTTCTGTTTTGAATGTTATCATTCCTTTCCCGGATAATTTTGCCTGAAGAATACTATTCGCTGTAAACGCCCATATTGCCAAACTTATGCAATCTCATATCGATAAGCTTATCAGGTTTAATTTTACGTAAAATCTTAATTTCTTCCAGAAGGGTGGCTTTTAAAGTTTCCGCCATCGTGTCAGGATCATTGTGAGCACCACCCAGAGGTTCAGGTACTATACGATCGATAATACCCTGTTCCAACAAGTCGGGTGCTGTAAGCTTTAGTGCTTCTGCAGCCTGTTCTTTAAAGTCCCAACTGCGCCATAGGATAGAGGAACATGATTCCGGACTAATAACGGAGTACCAGGTGTTTTCCAGCATTAAAATTCTGTCGCCGACACCAAGACCAAGGGCACCACCACTGGCTCCTTCGCCAATAACAACAACAATTATTGGTACTTTCAAACGGCTCATCTCAAAAAGATTACGAGCAATAGCTTCTGCTTGTCCGTTTTCCTCTGCTTTAATTCCGGGATATGCTCCCGGAGTATCCAACAGGGTAATAATTGGTTTATTAAATTTTTCCGCCAGTTTCATCAGTCTTAAAGCTTTACGGTAGCCTTCCGGGTTTGGCATTCCAAAATTTCTGTAAAGATTGGATTTTGTGTCTCTTCCCTTTTGGTGCCCGATAATCATAACTTTTTGATCATCAATTGTAGCAAATCCACCAACAATAGCCTTATCATCTTTGTAAGCCCTGTCACCATGTAACTCAACAAAATTTTCGGTAATCATATGGAGGTAATCTTTCGTGTAAGGCCTTTCGGGATGACGAGCTAATTGAACCCGCTGCCATCTTGTAAGATTGGCGAAAACACTTTTTTTAAGTTGTTCCACTTTATCCTCCAAGTTATTAATCTCGTCAGAGATGTTCAGGCTGCTTTCAAGCTTACGCATTTCATCTATTTTTTTTTCGAGTTCAAAAATAGGTTTTTCGAATTCTAATATATTTCGTGTCATTTGCTACCTGCTTTCAGTATAAATTTTGAAAATGTTTTACCTAATATTTCCAGATCCAACCAAACGTTTACATTCTTGGCATAAAAGATATTTATTTTATCTTCATCATCAGCAGACTTGTTTGATAGATCATCAACATACCAAAAACCCGTTAATCCGGGTTTCCCGAGAAACAACTCACCATGATAAGATTTTTTTCTTGGTCCAACAAAGCTTTTTTTGAGTGAGAAAATATGGGGAACTTGTAATATGAACCTTCCAAACTCACTTTTCACGCTGGAAGAAAGTTTTTTGATTGCAACAAAGGGATAAATAGTTAGCAATAAAATTGTGGCGATAAAGAAATCTACTACTAGTTTTGTATATCTGTGAACCGCTGATAATATATTATACTGGACCTTCAAAAATGGCATATTGTCAAGCATTGTCACTACAGATTTACCAACCATAAAATCTAACTCATGCCCGGTTACCAGGAACTCGACATTAGTTTCCTGACAATCAGCGATCGAGGTAAACATTTTCTCATACCCTATTTTATCAGTGGAGAAAATAACCTCATCAATTTTGTGTTCAATAATCGACTTTTTCAAAGTATCAATTGAACCCAACACTTCGTAAGTACCAACCTTAGCACCAATCTCTTTTTTGGATGTTTCAATCAGCCCTATGATATTATGGTAGCTGTTCACATTGGCTTTAAGTTTTTCACCTATATTCAAGGCGGAGTCACCAAAGCCAACCAGCAAGGTTCTGGTTTTACGCGCAACATCCCCCAGCCCGAATTTGAATACTACCTTTGAAATTATACGCCAACTGGTAAATAAGAAAACAACAATTGCGTATGTTAACAAAAGGACAACGCGGCTAAAGGCAAATTGCTTAAGGAAAAAGGTGATGGATGTTAAAAGTACAAATCCAATCGCCAGGCTTGAAAGAATACGTAGAATAGAAAGGGAGTTTTTTTTATATCCGCCTGAAGTAAATGAAACCAGCATTTGAAAAATTGCAGGCAGAAGATAAACCACAGGTTTAACTACGTCAGGAAAACCCTTCCAGCGTTCATTGCTATGGATTAACTCTGCCGCATAAACTGAGGACGCGAAGACGAAAAGATCAATAAATGCCGGAACCAGAATTAGCTTATAAAGATTACCGAAGGCAATCAACTTCCTGACAAATATTGCAGCGTTAAGAACAATGCCAACAATAAAAGAAGATGAGAAATGTTTATTAACGAATAACTGCATTGCATTATAGAATACATTAGTTTCGTCAATACTACTTCTTTTTGTGCTTTCCCCCTTGTAATGTATTATTTCTGTAGAGTGAACATAATATACTTTAAAATTTGCTTTCTGAGTTCTATAACACAAATCGAGGTCTTCACCATACATAAAAAACTGCGCGTCAAATCCGCCTATCTTATTATATACATCCCGCTTTATCATCATGAATGCACCGGAAACAGCATCCACCTCATAAGTTTTATTCTCGTCAAGGTAGGTAAGATTATACCTTGCGAACAATTTACTCTTAGGAAATAATTTACCCAGGCCAATAAGCTTAGTAAAAGATGTCCAGGGACCGGGGAAACTTCTTCTGCAGGGGAGCTGAAAACTACCATCCGGATTAAGGACTTTGCAGCCAGCCATTCCGGCATCGGGGTGAGCTTCAAAAAATTTGATCATGGTCGTAAAGGTGTCATCTTTCACAATCGTATCGGGGTTTAAAAAAAGTATATACTTACCAGAGGACTCTTCCAAACCAATATTATTTGCGCGTCCAAAACCAATGTTCACATCGTTAACAATAAGTTTAACGTCAGGGTATTTTTCACGAATGAATTTCACACTATCGTCTTCAGAGGCATTATCAACAATTATTATCTCGGCGGATATATTCCTTAAAGCAGGCTGAAGTGAGCCCAACAAGTTGAGGATAAACTCCTTAACGTTGTAGTTAACTATTATGATTGAAAGATCTATCATAAATCCTACTTTAGTAATCCAAATATACTTTGTAACCTTAATTTCCAAACCATCCAGACAGCTTCACGTACAATCTTCTTGCTCATTTTTGAGGTGCCTTCAATTCTATCCATAAATATTATGGGGATTTCAAAAATCTTAAACCCCTTTTTCCACGTCTTAAAATTCATTTCAATCTGAAAAGCATAACCGTTAGAATGGATTTTATCCAGATTAATTGCTTCCAGTACTTTTCTTCTAAAACATTTATACCCGCCGGTACCGTCTTTTACTGGAAGACCTGTGACTACTCTGGAATACATATTGGCAAAATAACTTAATAGTAATCTTGACATAGGCCAATTAATTACATTAACACCCTGTATATATCGGCTGCCAATTACTAAATCATAGTTATCAATATTGTCAAAGAAAAATTTCACAACTCTGGGATCATGAGAATAATCTGCATCCATCTGAACAGCATACTCGTACCCATTTTCAAGCATATATTTAAAACCTGCCACGTATGCGGTGCCAAGTCCCATTTTTCCTTCACGTTTGATTAATTTTGCCCGATCATCTTTTTCAGCAAATTCCTTCACAAAATCTGCCGTACCATCAGGTGAATTGTCGTCAACAACTAACACATTCACCTCAGGATAAAGCTTTAGCAACTCCGGCAATAACCTGGTAATATTGCTCAGTTCGTCATAAGTCGGAATAATAATTAAAGTGTTTTTCATCCATCTTCCTGTCTTTTATCAATAATGTCCTTTTCCAAAAAGGACGACAAATACTGTTCTAAAAATAATATTAAGATCCATACGAATTGACATGTTTTCAATATAAAAAAGATCATACCTCAGCTTCATCTTTACGTCTTCAATGGACTCATCATATTTATGCTTAACCTGAGCCCAACCGGTTAATCCGGGACGCACTTTCAATCTGCGTTTATAAAGTGGAATTTCAGCAGCTAACTTTTCAACAAAATGAGGTCTTTCAGGTCTTGGACCAACAAGACTCATTTCACCCTTGAATATATTAATCATTTGCGGAATTTCATCAATCCTTACCTTACGAATAAACGCCCCGACTTTTGTTACTCTTGCATCTCCCTTTGTAGACCAAACCGGACCGGTTTTTACCTCGGCATCCTGCACCATCGAACGGAATTTATATACCATAAAAGGTTTTCCATTCAAACCGGATCTCTCCTGCTTATAAAGTATGGGACCCTTGCTTTCTATTTTAATGGCTATTGCCGCGGCAATAATCGCTGGAAAAGAAACTATTAAGATCATAAATGAAACAACAAAATCCATAAATCGTTTCACTTTCTTTTCCCACTCAGGCATAAGCTGGGGCATAATATCTATAAGAGGGAATCCATAAATCTGGTGAGTACGTGCCTGACCGCTAATGATTTCGTAAAGATCCGGTACTATCTTTAGTGAAACATTCATATTATCACATCTTGAAATCACATCAATCATCACATCATCTTCATATTTTTCAAGCGCCAGAATAATATTAGATACCTCAGTTTCCTTAATTCTAGCGCTCAGGTTCTCAACATAATCCAAAACTTTTACGCCGTTATGTTCTTTACCAACATTCTCACGCTTAACGGCAATATACCCGACAATATCAAGACCTAATCCTTTATGGTTGCTAATCGATTCATGAGTATTATGAGATTTTTTATTGAAGCCAATAAGCAGAGCCTTCTGCCTGCCTATTCCTTTAATAAGTAAATTCCGTTGAAAACTTCTTATAAAAACCCTGCCGGTACTAACAAGAAAAAGAAAAATTCCCCAATAGAAAAATATAACAAATCTGTTTGCGGAAGCTTCCCCCTGAGAATAATCATCGTAAAGAATGATAAAAAAGAGAATAAATATTCCCACGAACGAAGCCTTAAATAAGGTGGTTAATTCATCAAACCGGGAAGACGCAAACCAGGTGCGGTACATACCAACAAAAATAAAAACGAATACCCAGTAGACATAAACAGCAAGCATGGGTAATATAAAGGAGGGTTCACTTAATAACTGAAACCAGCCGGTCTCAACCCTGAAGAAAAAGAAAACTATCCATGCCATATTTATGGCTAAAAAATCAGTTAGTAGTACTAACGCTCTTTCGTTTTTTTTATTCAACTAGTATAATTTCCTGAATTATGAAAAGCGCTTTAATAATTTTTCAGCTATGTGTTCACCAATGGAGAGTGATGATGTTGCGGCCGGAGATGGAGCATTACAGACATGGAATACTCTCTCACTTTCAGCAAAATAAAAATCATCCAGCAATCCGCCATTTTTATCACACGCCTGAGCCCTAACTCCGGCTCCTCCCGGCACAAGATCATCTGCCGTGATCTCAGGTATAAGTTTTTGCAAGGCTCTTACGAAAGCGGCCTTTGAATAGGATCTGTAAAACTCTCCAAGTCCTGTCTTCATGAACTTACCGGCGATCCTTATAAAGCCCGGCCAGGTAAATGTTTCAAAAGTATCTTTAGCGCTGAATGATGTTTTTGTATAACCTTCCCGTTTGAAAGACAGCACCGCATTAGGTCCGGCTTCAACCTCACCATCTATCATTCGCGTAAAATGAACACCCAGGAAAGGAAAAGCTGGATCAGGAACCGGGTAAATAAGATTATTGACGAGTGACCTTTTCTCTTTCTTCAATTTATAATACTCACCACGGAATGGAATTATTCGCAATGGTAGATCAGGATGAGTTAATTTTGCCACCCTGTCTGATTGAAGTCCCGCACAAGTAACAACATAGTCGGTCGAATGTGTTGATTTATTCGTAATAACTTCACATCCACCTACCTTAACTTTTATATCCAGAAGGGTTTCATTTAATCGAATCTCTACACCTTTGGATTGAAGGACTTCAGCGTACTTCTTTGAAACTTCGAGAAAATCAATAATACCTGTCTGATGCACCTGAATACCCGCGATACCTTTAACATGAGGTTCAATTTCTTTTAACTCCGCCTCAGTAAGTTTTTTAAGTCCGGTCAGTCCGTTCGCAATTCCGCGTTCAAATAGATTATCCAGATAAGGCAACTGATCTTCAGAAGTTGCTGTAATAACTTTTCCGCAAATATCATACTGAACATCATGCTCATCACAAAACTGCAGGAGCATATCGTAGCCCTTGCGGCAGTTAACTGCCTTTAGACTACCCGGCTTATAGTAAATACCGGAATGAATAACACCGCTGTTATTGCCCGTCTGGTGTTTGGCAACCTTATCTTCCTTTTCGATGATCAGGATCTTAAGATCAGGGTTCTTCTCAAGAATCTTAAGACCTGTCGCCAATCCAACGATACCGGCGCCTATTATTGTGATGTTGTGGTGGTTCATAAAACTATCTATTTCACATATTTGGTTAAATGTTCTTTGTAGTACTCATAGGTTTTACGGATACCTTCATCAAGAGAATTTGCCGGACTCCATGAGGTAATCTTCTTCAATTTTGATAAGTCAACGCTAATATCGCCGGTTTCAATTTTCTCATAGTTTTCAGGCCAGGGGATAAATTTCATATCACCCTTATTAACACATTTAACAACAGAGCTAACCATATCACAAAATTTGGATGAATGACCAGAACCAATGTTCAGTACTTCACCTTCAGCTTCTTTTGAAGCGGCTGAAATAATCATTGCATCAACTATGTCATCAACATAAATGTAATCCCTTAGCTGCTGCCCATCGCCATAAATACTGATTGTTTTACCCTCCATTGCTTGTCTGATAAACCAACCAACAAGCGAATATTTACTATGTTTCATTTGCTGACGTGGGCCATATGGATTAGTCAATCGCAAAATGGTACAAGGAATACTAAAATCTTTATAATACATTAACAAATATTTTTCAGATGTCAATTTGTGGATGCCATACAAGCTGAGCGGATTTGTTTCGCAATCCTCTGTTACAAGTGACTTGTTAACTTTTCCATATACCATCCTGGAACTTGAGAAAACAATTTTAACTTTTGGATTTAACTTTCGGCTTGCCTCAAGCAAATTCAAGGTAGAACGACTATTCAAATCCAAGTCTTCAAAAGGCATGTTGAGACTATCTATATAGCTAACCTGTGCCGCCATATGGAAAATAACGTCTGATTTTTCAACAAGCGGATAAACAATCTCTGAGTTTCTTACATCGTTTATAACAAGTTCAACCTTATTCTCAATACCGTTTATGTTAAAAACATTTCCACCATAAAGTGGAGCTAGGTTGTCAACTATCGTTACATTGGCGCCATACTCAACTAATTTGTGAGCCAGATTACTTCCTATAAAGCCTAACCCACCAGTAATTAAAACATTCTTATTCTGATAATAATCTTTCATTTAGCTCAAATCCCTTTTCTCGTTGAATAAATTAATAGCCCACAGAATCAAATAGCTCTTTATAACTTTCAGCCATTTTGTCTAATGAAAATTTGGACTTCATATTACGATTATATTCTACAAAATAGTCACGGTTGTTCTTAATTTCTAATAACTTTTCAATAAATTCCTTGAAATTGTCAAACTCGAATAACTGCTTTTCACAATTACCAACCACTTCTTTGTTTCCTCCTACATCTGAAGCCAGAATTGGAGATTCAGAATATAATGTTTCGATTAGACTAATGGAAACACCCTCATAGCGGGAAGGCATAACAAAAACATCAAATCCCTTTAAATATTGGTGCGAGTTTTCTATTTCACCAATTAAGAAGAAATCTTCTTTGATTCCTTTTTCAGCAATAAGACTTGAAAATTTATTGAAATCCGGGCCATCTCCAATAATTACAATTCTAGCCTCCGGAATTCTTTCTTTAATCTGCTTAAAATTATTTATTAAAAATTCATGGTTTTTCTGATAGGCAAGCCTGCCGGTGGTTCCGATTACAAAATGATTATCTAATTTGGAGCCGCACTTTTGAGATAGATAACCCTTTGCTTCTTCAGTTGAAAGAAATGTTAAATCCTGTTCGTCTAACCCATTATAAATGATTGGAGAAGAGGCTACTATATTCGCTTCCATTACCTCATCATAATTTAATTTGCACTCGCACACCGCACCATCAACAAGTTTTAATAATACTCTAAAATATAGCTTGGCGAAATATTTAACTATGGTGTTTGAGCTATAGTTATTATCTATAAATGATAACCCATGAAAAGTAAAAAAAGCTTTGGTTTTCTTAATTGGGAAGGCAGATAATGCCCCGATAAGAGTGTTAGAACTATTCAGATGTATCACATCATAATCATTTTTACGTAGCAGTTTATAAAGGTCGAATATGAAGTAGAGTGATTTTAATATACTAAATCCCCTTCTTAATGAATTAAGATAGTAATAAGGAATTTTATGTTTACGCAATTCTTCATATAAGAATTCTCCTTCGCCAGCGGCAACTTCAACCTCGCATCCAAGTTTCTTAAGCGACTTTGCAAGATTCAAGACAAATACTTGTGCGCCGCCAACCTCTGCTTTTGTTATAACAAGAAGTATCTTCATATGAAATAGAATCGCTCTTTAATTAAACTCATTAAATACATTTATTAGACTGCGTGTGACATCTTCAATATTAAACTTATCAGACTGATCAATAGATTTCTTTTTCATACTGGCGTACAATTGCTCATCTTTTTCCAGCTTTAAAATATCCTCAACAAAACCATTTATGTTACTTGGATCATGCAAAATACCTGCATTCCCAACAACTTCCGGAAGTGAGGAAGTATTTGAGGTCAAGACAGGAACTCCACATTTCATCGCCTCTAACGGAGGAATTCCGAATCCCTCATAGAAGGAAGGGAAGAGAAAGGCAAAAGCTGAATTATACAGATAAACTAATGATTCATCTGAAATAAAACCAAAGTATTGTATTATATCTTTTCTGCCGTTAATCTCAGGCATAATATTTTGAGAATCGAATCCTTTTTTCCCAACCAAAATCAACTTTAGATTACTTCCTTTCTTACGAAGCCTTTCAACAATTTCAATTAAACCAAGTATATTTTTTCTTTTTTCGATAGCCCCTACATACAGTAAGTATTTATCCGGAAGAGTCTTAACCTCGATACCTTTTGGGATGGACGAAGCAAGATCATCAAGCTCCCTAAAATTTTTTGAGGCAGTATTGTACACTACTCTTATCTTATCCTCGGGAATTTTAAGATGTTCAACAATATCATTTTTTGAATGTTCAGAAACAGTAATAACCCTATCCGAATCCCTAAGTGACTTAGGTACAAGAAGTGAGAGATAAATTTTATAAAAAAACGGATAATACTCTTTATAAATCCAGGGCATCGCATCATGTAAAACTGAGATGGTTTTAATTTTGCCAAGACTCCTTCTTGGAATCAGAATGTTGGGCGAAAATAAGATATCAGCTTCATATTGTTGAAGTAATTTTGGCAATATAATATTCAACCAAATTTGGGAATATATTTTGGAAGGAATTCTTGATTGTTTGTACTTAACAATTTTGTAAAAACTCGTATCTACGTCTAAGTCCGAACAGGTGAATAGAATATATTTGTTCTTAGTGTCAGACCTTGGTATTTCATCTAAGAGATTCTTTAAATACCTGCCAGTCCCGGTCATTCCTCTGTCTAATACTCTTGCATCTATTCCAATAGTCATAATTATCTATCCAATGTGCTGAATCATTGAGCCTTTGTTCATATTCTTTGAAAAATAATCTCTAAATGAACTTAACACAGTTTTTAGAATTTCCTCGTTAAATTTAAATACAAAAGCCATCTTAATAGCCATAGTGATTACCAAATAAATAAAGGAAATATAAAAAAATAGTCCCAGATTCTTTTTAGCAAAATAAAGTCTGTTTCTGGTTGAAAAATAAATAGGGAGTGAAGAAAAAACTCTCGATGTTGTCGAACTCACCTTATGATATATTTTACTACTACTAACATACATTACTTTAAAACCTGCGCTGATTGTTCGATAACAAAAATCGGTATCCTCCAGATATAGGAAATATTTATCATCAAGCAATCCTATTCTCTCAAATACTTCCCTCTTAATTAGCAAGCAACATCCTGAAGCAAAAGAACAAAATTCATTTTTTACAAAGCTATCTTGCTGCATATCCGTACCTGAAGAAAAACCGGAAGCTTTTATTTTGCTTATATAGCCACCTGCACTCCAAATAGTATCTTTGTTAGAATAATAATTTATCATAGGGGTTAGTATTCCAATATCCTTATCAGAGTTAAGCGCTGCAACAAGTTCATTCAGAAAATTCTTTTCAACAATTGTATCGTTGTTAAGAAGTAGTATCAAATCTGCATCACCATTCAACGCGTATTTTATTCCAACATTATTCCCGCCTGCAAAACCATAATTGTCATCATTTACTATTACCTCTTTTACGTAGTCACCATACTTTTCTTTGATAATATCAACGTCGTTACCTGAGGAGTTGTTATCGACGATAATTACTTCGTAGTTTTTGTAGTCAATTTCCCGCAATGATGCTATACATTCGGAAGTATCAGCGACTCCGTTCCAGTTCAATACTATTATGCTGATTTTTGGTTTCAAAGTGCTGCTCAATTTTTATTTTCTCAATAAATTATTAGTAATTATATTTCACAAAATTGTTCTGCGCAATTTTGGTGATTGTCATAATAACAACTACATTAAAAAAGAAGTGTAACAATCCAATGATATTTACAAAAAATGAAATAAATATTACAAATACACAAATTGAGTATGCAGAAATATTCATTAAATTCGGATTGGTTCTTAATTTGTTGTAAATAATGGAAATAATAGTTCCCATTAGAAATGGTATAATGCTAAGTCCAAATACTCCAAAATCTCTAAAATAATCCCAAAACATGGTATATGTATTAAAAGAACTGTTCAAATATGGAAAATTATTTAGGTGTAAATATTCCGCAATCATCTTTTTAACACCTGCCAATGAGGTGATGAAATTAAATGAATAAAAACCAAAGGTATGTGAATCCAACTTTTCAACTGCACGTGTAAAATTTTCAAGATTCATGACTACATACATATATGGTTCAGTAAAAACTGCATATTTCACATTATATTTCATATGTGCAATTTTATTTAAGTATGTAGAGGCAACGGAAGCAGTTCTAAAAAATTGAACTGAATACATAAGTCCAACAATAACTAAGATAAATATTACAACATACCTTGGTTTAATAACATTACTAGAATAATAAAGGAATGCCAAAACAGAGATTATTGCGAACATCAAATTAAATCGTTGAAGAAGAAAAAAATACGTTACAAAAATGAATAGAATTAAAAATATTAGAAAATACTTGAAGATCCGCTTCATTTTAATAAGTGTAATATATTCAGCTATCAATATAATTAAAGCAGTAGCAGCATGAAGCAAAAGTCCAATACCGAAAACCCCAAATTCACCTCTAGCTCTAGCTGGATCATTGCTGAAAATGGGTACAAATCCTTCGATGAGATAATTTGCTAAATATGAACCAGTATAGATTAGGAATAAAATTGCAATTAAAATGAGAAACTTATTTTTATTAACTACATTTTCTGAATAGAAAATCCTGAGCCTCGAAATTGGAATCATTGGCCTATTTAAGTTGATAACAAAAACAATAAAAACGCCTAAATAGAAAGAAAAAATACCTATTAGGAGCATTCCCCAGCCATAAAGAGTCCACTCATGTTGCAACCAACTTAACTTTAACTCAGCCAGGCCAATCGCAGAAATCCATATAATTGAAAAAACACGAGCTGGCGAAAATAGATCCGACTCTTTTTTAAGTGCCTCCAATAAAAGTGCAATCACGATGATAAACGATATTAGAGAGATAGCAGACATTTATAAATTACACACCTTTTCTTTTTAGAATTGGTAGTTCTGTAAAATATTTTTTTTCTTCAGTAGAGATCATGAATTGGTAAACTAGTATGCTGTAAACAAAAAAAGGTAATGGAATGAGATACCATAAATTGAAATAAAATATACAGAGGAATAACAAAATTACGGTAACTGTTATAAAAAGAAACCGGAGTAATCGAAGATTTTTTAACCAGCCATTCATCATAGATGCACCGCCAAGAACATACAATATTCCTACTGCTAGATTTGTAGCTAGTGAAGTTATTCCGGCACCCAGTGGTCCATACCGTGGGATTAAAAAATAATTCAGGCTGAAGTTAAGAAACGTACCAAATATTACAATATACATCCTTTTAATTTGATTTTTTGAAGTTGTTAACGAAAGGCCGAAAGCTTCACAAAAAAATCTTATAAAAAGAATAAAAGCAAAAATCTGCATTAAAGATGTCGCTTGAAGAAACTCTTCTTTATTGTAAATAAAGATTAATATCTGTTCTGCATACAAAAAAATAAAGATGGTTATCGGAACAGCAATAATCATTAATAGCTTATTAAAAAAGAATCCAATCGCCTTCCATTTATCTTTATCAATGACATTTAATCTTGATAAAGTAGGCATTAAACTTGCGACAAAGATATCCGGGATAACAATAGGTAGCATCATGAGTTTAAAAACCGACTGATATATACCGACACTCTCATCCCCTTGCCAGAAAGCCAATAATATCGTATCTAATTGAAAAAACAGATTCCCAAATAAAAAAAACACACCAAATATGATGATATCATTTTTTATACTTTTGACTTCGCTCAAGTCAAATTTAAATGAAATTTCCGGTAACAAATGATATGAATAATACGTTGCGAGTATCAGCCCAATGATCCTTATTGATACGAAAACGCCCGCTACCCATAAAATTCCTAGGTCGAAATAAATAAATATCAGAGTAAATATTAAAGTACCAGAGTTGACTATAAACGAAATCCTGGTCTCATATTCAAGTTTTTCCTTTCCCTTAAACAAGGCGTTAAAATAATTGGTGAACGTTGAGAATACCACATAAAAACTAAAAAAGCTGATAAGTATTTTTACTTCAAAGCTGAAACTATAGAAAAAAGCAAGTGAATTCATCGATAGAAATGCAATAACAGAAAAAATTATTTTAATTGTGAATAATGTATTAAATAATTTATATCCGTTTTCAATTCTTCTGGGTAATTCTGTTGCGAGGAGAACATCAAGACCAAAATCTGCAAAAAGAATAAAGACAGTGGCAAAAGTATGTGCTGTTGTAAATTGTCCGAAGATAGCTTTTCCATAAATTCTGGCAATTAACCAGAAAACAATTACATTCGTTAACAATCTGAACATCATCGTTAAAAATGAGAATAAGGTATTTCTACTTAATCTGGCAGTCTCAGACATTAATTCTTTACTCTGTTCTTAATTCCAAATCTTGCCAGATCGCGTCTAAAAAGATTAACAATGGAGCTGTATCGTTCGGGATAGTTCACTCTAAATTTATCACGTAACGCCAGCATAAATACAATATAAAACCCTATTATCATTGAGACCACAAATGATACTATTGCATATAAACTGCCTTTTGGTTTTGATTTTCTATCAGCAGGGTAAGGTTTGTCTAAAATAAGTACCGATGGAGTATTTCGCACTTCTTCTACTTTGGCTTGCTCGTACAATGGAGTAACAAATTCCAATATTTTGTATTGCACTTCCAGATTTCTATATATCTGTATATAGGCATTTCCTAATTCAGGTGCTTTTTTGAAAGGAATAAGCATATTGACATTATCTCTAGAAAAACTTCCTTTTCCAAAGTTCATTTCACTAATTTTCTTTTGGAGTTCCTCCATTTGGAGTTTTGTAGTAGTTAATAATGGATGATTTTCACCATATTGACGTATAAGAACATTATATTCAACCTCTTTCTCAGCAAGTGTTGCATATATTCCGGACATCGCTTTTACAGTAGCTTCTAATTGTTCGGGTACAGCAATCACTCCATATTCTTGCTGAAATAGCTGCATTGCCATTTCTAGACTGTCAATATCATCTTTATTTTGAAAATATCGTTTCTCTATAAACTCTCTGTTTGCCCTAGCATTTGTTACGCTAAGCTCTGTATTTATTTCATTCAATTTACCGATTAGATAATTTGCTATATCTGTTGCTCTCTGAGGATCAGTATCAAAAACATCAATTGAAAGATTACCCTCATCTTGAATCTCGATTTCTACATTTGATTTGTATTCCTTCACAACTTTTTCATAAAAGTCATCTTCCAAATCATAAACTTTACGCAGCTCAAATTTTTTAATTACATCGTCTATCATAGTCTGGCTTTGCAGTATTGCAACAAATTTATCAGATTCACCACCGCCCCCAGTTAATGCTGCCAATCCTTTTGAGGCAGAAAACCCTTTAGCAAGAGAAGATATTCCACTGAGAGCACCGAGGAAATCATTCTTCTCTGCTGGTAAAACAGATGCAGTAGATTTGTACCACTTGTCACTTAGCAAAGCAAAAGCTGTTGCAGTAACAGTAATGATAAAAACAAACCAGAAAAGAAACCATCTATACTTTACTGAAACTGTAATAAATTCAACAAACCCGTTTCCAACCGACTCAATATCTTTGTTATTTTTAATAACTTCATTCATTTGGATTTTTCCCGAAATTGAATTATTTCTTAATCTCTATTTTGTTGCCATAATTTGCAATATTACAAGAACAATTGTTGCAGCAGTTCCAATAGCACTAATAATTGTACTTGTTTGCATAATGGAAGTCTCTTGAGAACTTTTCACTTCCTTTTGCACGTAAATATAATCTCCAGCAAATATTTCTGTTTCGGGTTCAGCAGTCAACCACTCTCTGCTACCACCTCTGATAATTCTAATTTCATCCGCATCTTCTCCCAGTCCACCAGCTTTACTTATATAATCGGAAAAATTCGCATTCTTAATAAAATTAGTGTAACCTGGTTTCGCCACCTGTCCAAAAATATAAACCAGTTCTTCCAACTCAGGTATGACAATTAAATCGCCATCATTAACTCGATAATTTCCATCCTCAGTTGTGTCAGAGTAAATCATAGCAAAATCAATTAAGCCAGAATTACTCAGAACTCGTAATGAATTATCAATTGAAAAGTAACTAGTGTCTTCCAATGCAATATCAGCCATTCTCGCCATCTTCATTTTTTCTAGATTAAGATCATTGATATTTGCAGCAACAAACAAACTGTTTACATCTTCCTTGTCTTCATATTTTTGTTTTATACTGTTGATAGTCAGCAAGCTGGTTTTATCTGTACCTCTTATTAATTCAGAACGTTTAAGATCGGCATTATCACTAAAACCATCACATTTTTCAATTACATCTTTTATCGTAGTATTATTTTTGGTGATATATACATAGCCCGGTTTCTGTACTTCACCAACAACCAAAACTTTATAAGCTTTTTTATAATTCTCGTTAAAAAGAACTCGTATTCTATCTCCCCTCTGAAGAAGTGGATCATCCGTAATATTAGTTATGGTAACTTCTTCATTCATACCAAAATTACTTAATCTTGATACTTCTACTTGAGTTACATTTTCATATGCTTCGTTTAATCCGTATGCAAAAAGTATTGCATCGGATAATCGATCACCTTCTTTAAATAAAAACTTTGTTGATTTATTAACTGCCCCAGATATATCTATAAAATTTGTCTCAATATTGTTTTCCGGAAAAATGATAACATCATCATTCAGAAGATAAGGAGAATCTTCAAAATCTCCAGTGAGTCTAAATTTGAGCAAATCGAGATTTTTTACTACTCCATTTGCTCTGATCAATTTAATGTTTCGTAAGGCATAATCGTTGAGTTTCCTCTTTAACTCACTGGCTAACTCTTTCTGATTAAGCATGCCTGCTGAAACTTCTTTTGCTTCAGCATAGATGTTAGTAATAAAATGATCAACTCTCTGTAAATTCACTGCCGTGAAAGTGCCATTTACAATGAAATCACCTCCAATTGTAACGGAAATGGGTACAAGTCCATCAAATTTTTGATTCTTATTATTACTGAGTGAATTTTCCATTTGTGCAAAATAATTCCCAGCTAGAACTATTAACAGAAAAAGATATTTTAAAGTCTTCATAAATCTCTTATTCTTTTATGATAAATATTGTTTTTTATAATAATCCTGGTATTCACCGGATATAATTCTTCCCCACCAAGGTTTGTTGTTTAAGTACCATTCAATAGTGGATTGTATTGCTTCTTCAAATTTATGTTCGGGTTTCCACCCAAGTTCTCTTTCAATCTTTGTAGAGTCTATGGCATAGCGTTTGTCATGTCCAGGTCTGTCCTTCACGTATTCAATAAGTGCTTCTGTTTTGCCTAGGGCCTTAATAATCAGTTTAATGATTTCGATATTTGTCATTTCCTGACTGGCGCCTATATTATAAACTTCACCTACTTTTCCATTTTCCCAGACCAATTCCGCGGCTCTGTTATGGTCAGTCACATGAATCCAGTCACGCACGTTAAGACCGTCACCATAAACTGGTAATTTCTTATCATGCATAGCATTGATAATCATTAAAGGAATTAATTTCTCAGGGAATTGATACGGACCATAATTATTAGAACATCTTGTAATTACAACAGGTAAACCATAGGTATGATTAAATGCCATGGCAAGCATATCAGCGGCGGTCTTACTTGCTGAATAAGGACTGTTGGGTGATAACGGAGTGTTCTCCGTAAATAATCCGGTCGGACCTAAACTACCATATACTTCGTCAGTTGATATCTGCACAAATCTCTCTACTTGATGGTTTTTTGCCGCTTCCAACAAAACATTTGTTCCCAGTACATTTGAAACTGTAAAAACTTCGGAGCCCAGAATACTTCTGTCAACATGTGATTCGGCAGCAAAGTTAATTACATGTTTTATTGAATACTTAGTAAAGATATAATCAAGCAGTTCCCTATTTGTGATATCGCCTTTTACAAAGGTATAGTTTTTTTTCTTCTCAATCGAGGATAAATTTTCAAGATTGCCTGCATAGGTCAATTTATCCAAATTTACAATATTAACATCATCACGCTTGGTAAGGATGTAGTTTAGGAAATTACTCCCAATAAAACCGGCACCACCTGTAACTAAAATATTTTTCATGCTATCTCCTTAGAAGGCAAAAAATCCAACAAATATACCTGTTTGAATGAACCACATATCAGAATGAGAATTTTCAGGCACTCCGTCAAGTGATAATCCATTATTGTATTCCCAATCATTAAACATTGTAAATTGATAACCCCCACCTATCCTTAAAGCAGAGAACCGGTTCAAGGGAAAGTCCAAATTTATTGTGGGGGAAACAAAATAGTAAGAGTTACGCATATTTTTATGATCCGCTCTACCCGTGGATGACTGGCCAGACCAAATGTCATCCCAATTAATTGTTCCAGCAGATTTGTAAATATCAATTTCTGTGCTGCCGCCACCAAGCATAAATCCAACTGAAAACGCCACATTCTTTATTGTTGGAATTGTGTATTCCAGGGTGATAGCACCCCCACCGGTTGAGTATTCCACAGAAAGATTATCGCCGTCAACGGTGGCAGATTTTGTATTACTACCTGCATAGCCTGTCCCGCCTATTCTTAAATTCTTGATAAAAGTTAGATAAGCATAACCGCCGCCGCCATAGGTAACTATACCTGATTCCGGAAATGATTCTAATCCCATGGTCTGCATTCTATCATTAATATGACTTAAGTCGGGAAACATAACTGTAGGAGTAAAACCAACTGCCACACCAAATTTAGCTATCCAGCCCATTTGGTCATAAGTCTGTGCCTGGACAGGGCTAACAATTAACCATAATAGAATTAATAAACACGTTTTCTTCAAATGATACTACCCAAAAATGAGCTGGTAAAATACTCATTTCCCATAAGAAAAAAAATAAACTTGGTAAAGTTGAGGGAAATTAAAAAGCCAGACTCGCAATCAGATTATTTACCACAACAAGGATGATTGAGTGAGCCTGGCTTAACATATATTTAGGCGCTAAAGAAAATTAGTCCATCATCATTCTTAAAAATGATGAGCTATCATTATCAACTGCTTTTTTATTTTTTTGAGTTTCATTTTCAGGATTTATCAGAGTGCTAAAAGCATCAATCTGCTCAGTTCTAAAACCTGTTTCAGGAATTGTATCCTGAACCGGAACATTTACTGAAGAACCTTTAACGCGGAAAATTGTTGGTATTTCCAGTTCTTCCTGATTCTCGGCATTCATGTTTTTAAGATCGAATCCGCCAACCGGAATAAATGACTCAGTCCGTCTTTCTGCGGGCTGTGGTTTCAACTGATCTAGTTCCATATCCTGGGGCACAGGATTAAAATTAGTTGCAATAACGGTATATGAGACATAGTCATTCATATCTTCTTTATTGACAAGCCCGAAAATTACATTTGCTTCTTCTCCGGCTGCTTCGTAGATGATTTGATTACCCTGCTCAATTTCCTGCATAGTAAGGTTTGAAGAACCAGAAACATTCAGAAGCAAATTCTTAGCCCCACGAATATTAATCCCCTCTAAAAGAGGTGAAGTAATAGCGTCTTTTGCCGCTCTAATTGCTCTGTCATCGCCACTGGCAATTCCACATCCCATTAATGCATCGCCACTCTGATTCATTACTGACCTTACATCAGCAAAATCAACATTTATAATTCCAGGGATTGTAATAATATCAGCAATACCTCTGGTGGCTTCGTAAAGCACTTCGTTCGGTTTATCGAAGGCAGTAACTGCAGAAACGGAGCTATCCAATACACTTATTATTCGTTCGTTTGGTATAACAATTAAACTATCTACAAATTGGCGTAGTTCTTCAATACCTTTTTCGGCATTCAGCATTCTACGCTTTCCTTCCCATCTGAATGGTTTTGTTACAATACCAATTACAAGTGCACCAAGGCTTTTTGCAATAGAAGCTACAACGGGTGCGCATCCTGTACCCGTACCGCCACCCATTCCGGCAGTCACAAATACCATATCACTTCCGTCTAACATTTTTGTAATTTTTTCACGGTCTTCTTCTATAGCCTTTCTACCTACATTAGGATCAGCTCCTGCGCCCAATCCTCTTGTAATACCTGTTCCGATCTGAATTTTTATCTCGGCTTTACTTCTTTCCAATGCCTGTGCATCGGTATTAATAGCGACATAATCTACTCCGGTTAATCCTTTCAGGATCATGCTATCGACGGCATTACATCCGCCTCCGCCAGTACCTATAACTTTTAGTACAGCGGACAGGGGTCTTGCCCTATCAATGGTTACAAATGACATATATCCTCCTTGTTGTGGTTTTACAATTCATCAAAAAATTCTTGAACCTTCTTAAATACCTTCGAAAAGTTAAAAGCATTTGTCATCATCCCAGGTGAACTTTGTTTTGGCATTTCGGATGATTTTCGTCCCGGAATTCCGCCAATTAAACCTGCAGCGGTAGAAAACTCCGGACTTTCAATCTCACGCATCATACCCGAGATTTTTTCCTGGGGGACACCAATACGAGTAGGCAGCCCAAAAACTTCCTCTGCCAAATCCGTACAGCCACGCAATAGTGACCCGCCTCCAGTTAATACTATACCTGCTTTTGCTTTTGTTTTAAATCCGGTCTGACGTAAATCATTATCAATAATTGAGAAGAGCTCCTTCATGCGAACACTAATTATTTGTGTTAGAAGTGAGACTGGGATTTTTATATTCCCTCTGGCACCTACGCCCTGAATATAAATGTCTTCGTCCTTTATTATTGCCGATTCAGTTGCATAGCCATATTCACGTTTTAACTCTTCCGCATCCGTTGTTACTATGCCTAATGATTCTCTAATATCATTTGTTACCTGATTACCCGCTACACCAATTACCTTGGTATGCTTAATACTTTTTCGGTGAAAAACTGCAATGTCAGTTGTCCCGCCGCCTATATCAATTAATATTACTCCAAGATCTTTTTCGTTCTCATCAAGCACAGATAAGCTTGAGGCGATGGGCTGTAAAATGTAGTCTTTAACACTATAACCGGCACGTTCAACAGATTTCTTTATATTCTGCATTGCTGGTATTGAGGCCAGCACTACATGATTAACGGCTTCAAGGCGTGAACCACAATGCCCTATCGGATCTTCAATTCCACCCTGATGATCCACAGAAAAGTCTTCAGGTATAATGTGAAGTATTTGTCTGTCTGATGGTATTCTGATAGTTCTAACATCAGCGTTCAACCTGTCAAGATCATGCTGAACTATTTCATTGTCAGGGTTGGAAATCGTCACATAGTTTCTGTGGCGTAAGCTGGTAATATGCTCACCGGCAACCCCAACGTTTACTTCTTTAATTTTTATGTCCGCCTGGTTCGAGGCTTTTTCTATGGCAGTTTTAATCGCTTCGGCAGTTTTACTAATGTTCGCTACAAGACCACGTTGTAATCCATCTGAAGGAGCCACACCAAAACCCAAAATATTATGTATACCATCGATTTCTTCTGCTATAATAGCGCAAACTTTGGTTGTTCCTAAATCAAGACCAGCTGTAATTTTTCTTTTCATATTTGTTCATCCCAAGCTTGATCTTCACCAGGGAACCCGACAAAGATATGATTAGCAAATCGTATATCTACATAATCCAAATATTCACCCAATCCATTATTTTTTATCCTTTCGTACCAGGAATTGAAATAAATAACTTTCCTGATAACATCTTCATTGCCTAATTTCAATTCGTAGCTGAATGTTGAAAAGTAAGCTGAAATTCCCATACCAGAATTCAGATCCAACTCCGACAATACTTCGTATAATTCCGAATTTATCAACTTAAAACTTGTTATTACCTTGCATGCCGTTAGTATATCAGGGTGTTCCCGCTTGTTAATTACTTCCAGCGCTTTTATTCCACTCGATTCGTGAGGATTACGAATAACCGGATAATCCAGCCCGCGTGTATAAAGCATAACCGGGATAACCTGAAGTTTTTCTGTTATTAAAAATTGTTTCCCATCTATAATGAGAATAGTATCAAACATTTTTTCTGTGATTGTGACAAGAACTTTACCGGTTGTTTCAAATTTTACTTCTGCCGACTCTACGTATGGATGTTTTTCTATCCTGTCCTTTACAACCCTGAGTGTTAACTGCTTATAACTCTCCTTGTCATCAAGATTTGATGATTTGGAATATTGATCTTCGGATAAATGATAGCAACCAGTCAATTCAATAATCTCAATTGTCGGGTCATCATATCCTTGAAGGCTTATTGAGAAATATATAATCAGACCAATAATGCCAACAAAAATCAGCGACTTCAATATTTGATAAAACTTCCTCAAGCTTTTTTACCTTTGTTCAATTCATCCACAAACTTTTCGCCATACTTCCAAATGTCCCCTGCACCCATAGTAATGACAATGTCATCGTTCTTTACCAGTTTCTTAAGTAAGGATGGTATTTTTGTTTTGTCTGGCTCATAGATAACATCTTTGTGACCAAAACTTTTTGCTGCATTTGCAACTAACTCGCCGGTTACGCCTTCCATAGGTTCCTCGCGGGCGGGGTAAACATCTGTACAAATCAATACATCACTGTGCAGGAACGAGCGTCCAAACTCCGCGTAAAAATCTCTGGTTCTCGAAAAAAGATGCGGTTGAAATACTGCCACTAATCTTCTGTCCCACCCAGCACGTATGCCGGATAAAGTAGCGTTAGTTTCTGTTGGATGATGAGCATAATCATCAATCACCATAATTTCTTTGTCATACTTGGTTTCGAATCTTCTGTATACACCCGCGAATGATGCCAGTGCTTTTTGAATTACAGCAAAATCAACACCCAGCTGCATGGCAATACCCACGGCAACCAGAGAATTTTTTACATTGTGATCACCTGGTATATTTATTGTAATTCTTCCCAGATTATTGCCCAGGTATATCACATCAAAACTTACATGTTTTTTATTGTGCTCAATATTTATTGCACGAATATCTGCCTGTGCAGTTAATCCATAGGTAAATATTTTTTTATTAATTAGTGGAATTATGTCCTGAAGGGCTGGCTCATCAAGACATAAAACCACGAAACCGTAGAAAGGAACTTTATTAGCAAATTCTACAAAGGCAGCTTTTATATCATCGAGGTCTTTGTAAGTATCAAGATGCTCTTTCTCTAATGTTGTGATTGCCGCTATTGTTGGTGTAAGTTTCAAAAAGGTTCTGTCAAATTCATCTGCCTCAACAACAATATGATCACCGTTACCTAAACGCGCATTAGTGCCACCAAGACTGCTTAGTTTACCGCCAACAATAATAGTCGGGTCAATGCCGGCCTCGGTTAGTACCAGTCCAACCATTGAAGTAGTTGTTGTCTTACCATGTGTACCAGCAATACCAATTCCATATTTCATCCGCATACATTCAGCCAGCATTTCTGCCCGCTTAATTACCGGTATCTTGCGCTCCATGGCTAGTTTTACTTCAGGGTTTTCAATATTTACAGCTGAAGAATAAACAAGCACATCAGTATCTTTTAAGTTTTCTTCCTTATGTCCCTTATATATAGTAATACCCAGCGATTTCAATCTTACAGTCACATCCGATTCTGAAAGATCAGACCCGGTAATTTCAAATCCCTGATTTAGCAGAATCTCCGCAATTCCGCTCATACCAATTCCGCCAATACCTACAAAGTGAATTTTTTTAATAGTATTCATCATTAACATAATTTCATACTCCCCTATCTACCTTCAGCTAATCTGATTGCATGTTCTGCAATAACTTTTGCCGCATCTGATTTTGAAAAACTTTTAATATTTTGTTTATAAAGGTCAAGCCGTTGTTCATCATTCATAAGTTCAACAACTCTGGGTAGGAACTCTGTAGCCAATTTGGAATCTTCTAATAGTTCGGCTGCATTTCCCTCTTTAAGAGCTATTGCATTTTTGTATTGATGGTTTTCAGCAACATTTGGCGATGGCACAAAAAGAACAGGAACGCCTAAATATGCTACTTCTGCTATGGTCGTGGCACCTGCTCTTGCAACCACAAGATCAGCAGCCGAATAAGCTGCCGACATATCATCAACAAACTCTAACACCTTTACCTTTGCGCTCTTATACTTTTTATATTGCTCGTAATAAAGTTTGCCGGTCTGCCAGATAAGCTGCGTATTTGCTGCAGTCAGCTCATCAATATTATCAGCTACACAGGCATTTAATGATTTAGCGCCCAAGCTGCCGCCGGTAATAAATATCGTTTTCTTTTTTGCATCCAACCCGAAATGTAATGCTGATGCAGCTTTATCTTTAGTTTCAAGGTTTATCCTAACCGGATTACCTGATAAGAACAATTTAGACTGAACCCGAAAATATTTTCTTGACTGCTCGAAGCTTATATGAATTTCATCAGCTTTTTTATCAAGCATTCTGTTGGTAATACCGGGATAACTATTCTGTTCAAGCAGCATAATCTTCGAGCCAAGAACTGTTCCGCCCCAAACAACCGGGCCTGCTACATATGACCCTGCACCGATTACAACGCGCGGCTTGAACCTCATATTTATTAATAGTGATTGAGTCAGTCCTACCAGCAGTTTTACAGGAAACAATAGATTTTTTATAGTCAATTGCCTGGAAAAACCACTTATCCAGATTGATTTAAAATTATAACCAAGAGCCGGAACGACGCTTGCTTCTATTTTATTACTGGTTCCCACAAAAAGGATTTCTGCTTCGGGAAGTAGTTTTTTTATCTGTTGTGCTACAGCAATAAGTGGATACAGATGACCACCTGTTCCACCACCCGCAAAGATAAAACGATATATTCTATTCCCGGTCACGCGGTACTTTCCTCCGGAATCCTTTGAGTCTTCAGATATTCATTTCCAATGTTTATCAGTATGCCAACAGATATCCCAAAAAGAATAATTGATGTACCACCGAAACTAATGAAAGGCAGTGTTATACCTGTTGTTGGTAAAAGCCCGGTAACTACTCCGGCATTAATAAAAGCGCTGATAATAATGTTGAAGGAAAGTCCAAATGCCAAAAGCGAACCAAACCTGTCAACAGCTTTCAGGGCTATTATCAATCCAACGATAAAGATTAACAGATAGACAAGTAAAGTCACGACGGTTCCAATAAAACCAAATTCCTCACCGAGAACAGAGAAGATAAAGTCGCCATAAGATTCAGGTAGGAAAAGATCACTTTGTCTGCTCATGCCAATACCAATACCAAAAGGTCCGCCGCTACCCAGAGCAATTTTAGCCTGAGTAACCTGAATATTTGCCTCGCCTCCACCTTCCTGCAAGCTTGAAATAAATCCCATTATTCTTGATCGTGAATGCGGCATCATCATCATTAACCCTGCACTACAAACCCCGGTTATTGTTACGGTGCCTATAATGTGTTTGAACCGTGCTCCGCCCACATACATAATTGTAAAGGATAAAAACATAATTATTACTGCAGTACTCATGTTAGGCTGAAGAACTATGAGTCCGCTGATTGCAAATATCCAGATAAGAGGATATACAAAACCGGTACCGAAACTTTTTATTTTATCCCCTTTGTCATCTATCAAAGCAGCTAAGTGCATAATTAGGGCAAGCTTTGCTAATCCTGAAGGCTGGAATCTGATAGGACCCAACGCCAACCACCTTGAAGCGCCGTTATAATGGGGCATAAATAATGTTATTATTAACAGCAGAATTACCGAGAACAAGAAATATTTGCTATAGTTTTTGAAAACCTCATACTTAACAAACGCAAATACAAACATCAGCAATATCGCAATTATCACTTTTACAGAATGACTGTTGAAAAGGAAATAAAGATTATTAAACCTTACCTGGCTATAAGTATTGCTGGAACTGAATACTAATATTAGTCCCAGAATAATAAGTCCTGTTACCGCAACTAATAAGAATCTAATCATATTTTTCATTCAGGTAACCTCATAACTGCTTCCTTAAATACTTTCCCTCTGTGTTCATAATCATCAAACATGTCAAAGCTGGCACACGCCGGAGAAAGAAGTACGATTGAATTTTCAGCGGCTTCTTTTCTTGCCGATTGAACAGCATCCTCTAAAGTTTCTTTAATTTCTACGTCAACAACATCAGAGAAATAATTGGAGACTTTTTTAGCGGAAGAACCAATAGCATAAATCTTTTTCACATTCTGTTTTACTGATTCAAAAATCAAACTGTAATCATTACCCTTATCCTTGCCGCCCAGAATCAAATAAAGTGGTTTATCAAAACTTCTTAGAGCAAACCATACGGAATCAACATTTGTTGCCTTTGAATCATTTATGTACTCAACTGCATCAACTTTTCTAACAAATTCCAGTCTATGTTCAACACCCGGGAAGGTAGAAAATGCTTCTTTAATTTTTTCACTATTAAGATTAAATATCTTTGCAAAGCAGACCACGGCTAACGCGTTGGCAATATTATGTTCTCCCCTTATGCTTAAATCTGAAGAAGAGCATATAATCTCCTCGGTGTTATCATTCGCATAAACAAAAGAATCCATATTCAAATAAGAACCTCTTTCAATTTTATGTTTTACTGAAAATGTAAGGTTCCGGGCTGATGATTTCCCTTTCGATTTGCTGAGTTTTAAATCATCATCATTTGATATATAATAATCACTTTCAATTTGATTGGAGAATATTCTTAACTTTGCCTCAGAATAACGATTAAAACTACCTCCATATCTATCCAGATGATCAGGTGTAAGATTTAGAATAGCGCTGACCTTTGGATGAAAGTTTTTTATAAAATCGAGTTGGAAACTTGAAACCTCTAAGGCAACAACTTCCCCTTTTTTCACCTCAAGCACTACATCTGAAAAAGCTCTGCCAATATTACCAGCCAAATGAGTTTTTAATCCGCAATGATTAAACACATGTGCCGTTAGCATTGTCGTAGTAGTTTTACCGTTACTACCGGTAATTGCAATAATATCGCCTTCACAAAAACTTGCAGCCAGTTCCAATTCACTTATTACTTCGATCCCTTTTTCAAGAGCCTCGACCATAACTTTTGCATTGGATGGAACACCCGGACTTGTAACTATAAAATCACAATCATATACTTTGTCCGTATGACCGCCGGCTTCGAAATTAATGCCAGCCTCAGTCAGAACATCAAAACTAGCTGATAGTTTTTCATACGGCACCATGTCACTAACGAATGGAATGCCGCCAAGTTTCTTTATTAACTTCGCAGCTGCTATTCCACTTCTAACCGCACCTAGAATTGTAATATGTTTATTCTTTATATCCATTATCTCGCTTTAAATGAGGCAAGACTGATTATTGCCAATAGTATTGTAACTATATAAAATCTGATAACTATCTTCGGTTCAGCCCATCCCATCAGTTCATAATGATGGTGGAGAGGGCTCATCTTAAATATGCGTCTTCCTTGTCCATACTTCTTTTTTGTATACTTGAAATAAGTGGTCTGAATTATTACAGAAGATATTTCAATAAAATAGATCCCTCCAAGAATAGGAATCAATAATTCTTTTTTAATTAGAATTGCCATTATCCCAAATGCACCGCCAAGTGCAAGCGAACCTGTATCACCCATAAAAATTTGGGCCGGATAAAAATTGAACCATAGAAATCCAAGTCCGGCCCCAATTAGAGCAGCAATAAATACTGTCAATTCACCTGAGCCAGGTAAGTAGATAATGTTTAAGTAATCTGCATAAATTACGTTGCCGGATACATAGCTTAGAATTGCCATGGCAAGCATTACAATAACCATAGTGCCAATGGCTAAGCCGTCTAAGCCGTCTGTAAGGTTTACAGCATTACTGGTAGCGGTGATGATAAAAATTACCGCCGGGATGTATAGATAGGAAAAATCAAAATTCAAATTCTTAAAAAATGGTAATGTTGTTTGTGTATTGAATTCCTGAAATTCAGGCAAATAATAAATGCATAATCCAACAACCAATCCAATTAAAATCTGACCAATCAACTTATATCTGGCAATCAGTCCCTTGGAATATTTTTTCACTACTTTAAGATAATCATCAACAAAACCAACAAAACCAAGCCACAGAGTTCCAACAACCACTAAAATTATATAAGTACTTGTAATATCTGCCCACAGCAAAACAGGTATAAAAACACATATAAGAATTATGATACCACCCATAGTTGGTGTGCCGGCTTTTGAAAGATGAGACTGCGGACCCTCTTCGCGTATTGTCTCACCAATCTGTTTCTTTCGAAGGTACGTAATGACTTTTGGTCCAACGTAGAACGAAAGAATCAAAGCAGTTATAGCAGCCAGTGCAGAACGTGTGGACAAGAATTTGAACATGTCGAATCCTGGCGGACTAAAGTTTTTATTGATATAGTCAAATAGATAGTAAAACATATCAGCCTCTATCCTTTAATACAGAAACAAATTCTTCCATTTTCATTCCACGTGAACCTTTTACAAAAATCACATAGTCGTTCAACGACACTTTTTCTAACTCTTGTTTTAGTAAATGCCTTTGATCGTAATGAGCAGCATCAATTTTATTTTTGATAAGCTTGTCATTCAATTTTTTCATGAATGGACCGATGGTCATAACTTTAAGATTTTTAATGCCCTTAAAACTATCAGCTAAATCCGAGTGCAGATTTGCTGATGAGTTGCCTAGCTCAAACATGTCGCCTAAAACCACAAGTTTCTTTTTGTAGCTTTTAATCTTTCTCAATAAATCCAGTCCTGCTCTTACAGAATCCGGACTTGCGTTATATGTATCATCTATCAACATAAATTCTTTGTATATCTTACTTTCCAATCTACCATGGTAAGGCAGAAGCTTTTTAGTTCCAGCCAGAATATCTTTTTCCGTTAATCCCATTTCAAAAGCAATTGAAATTGCCAGCAAATAATTTTTCGCACTCGAGATTCCCAGTAGAGGAAGAGTAACATCGAAATTATCATTACCGAAAATAACATTGAGTTTCGTTCTGCCGTCCTCAGTAAAACCAAGCATTTTAGCCTTGCAATCTACTCTTCCCTTAAAACCGTACTTTATTACATTTTTATATTTCTTAATTTCCTCTGCAAGAAGAACATCGTCAACATTAATTAACACTTTACCGTCATTTGAATCAGCTTGTTCGAGCAGGGCTGATTTTTCTTTAAGAACACCTTTCCTGTTTTTTAAAAACTCAAGGTGCGAGTCACCAATATTGGTAATTGCCGCGATGTCAGGGATAGCAATTTTGGCTGTGTATTCTATTTCGCCAAAATGATTGGTGCCATGCTCTATTACAACAGCATCGTGTTTATCACTGCATTCAAATATTGTTTTAGGCACGCCAATATGATTGTTATCATTAGCTGCTGACTTGTGCACGTTATACTTTTCACTTAAAAGCGTGTGAAGTATTTCTTTAGTTGAAGTTTTACCATTACTACCAGTAATAGAAATTACTTTAAGGGCTAGTTTTTTGCGCCAGATGCTGGCTAACTCGCCATATGCCTTTGTTGTATCTTTTACTGCAATGATGGTCACATCTAAGTCATCTAAGCTTTTCAGCCGTCTGCTATTAATAACAACAGCACCAGCGCCCTTTTTTACAGCCTCGGCAATAAATTTATGACCGTCAAACTTCAATCCTTTAATTGCAAAAAAGATAGACCCTTTCTTCACGGACCTTGAATCCATGCTAACGTCTGAAGTCGCCTTGTAACTGTCAGGATTATAAATAACCGCTGATTCGAGGTCAAACAGATCTTCGATATTTATTTTTGATTTACGCATGTAAATATTTTTCAACTATTTCTTTATCACTAAAGTGTGTACGTACTCCATTAACTTCCTGATAATCTTCATGCCCTTTCCCGGCAATCAGAACTACAGCATTACCAGGGGATTCTAATACTGCTGATTTTATTGCCTCTTCTCTATCAGCATTCACACTGTAAGTATCAACGCCAATGCCTTTCTTAACGTCCTCAATTATTTCAAGAGGGTCTTCTGTTCTCGGGTTATCCGAGGTTAGTATAGCATAGTCGCTCATTTCGGTAGCAATTTTGCCCATAACAGGACGCTTCGTTTTATCTCTGTCACCGCCACAACCAAACACAGTATAGATTGGTCTTTCGCCATGCACTATATGCTGCAAAGCACCTAATGCCTGCTTCAAACTATCGGAAGTGTGTGAATAATCAACCAGAACATATTTATCATCCCTGTTAATTACTTCCATTCTTCCGGGAATTTGAGGCACACCACTAATAACTTTTGCAACTTTTGTCGGTTCAACACCCAACAGAACCCCGCAAGCAAACGCGGCGGTTAAATTGTACGCGTTGAATTCTCCAATTAGTTTTGTACTAACCTTAAATTCACTGTCTTTATAAATAATGCAAAATCTGGTGCCGGTTATATCATATTCAATTTTACTAATTCTGAAATCGGCAGATTCAAATTTTCCAAAGGAAACTTTTTTTGCCTTCGTGTCAGCGACAATATTTTCTCCGTTAGGATCATCCAAATTGAATACAGCAAACGAATTTTCATCTAACATATCGAAAAGTATTTTTTTGCTCTTCAGGTAGTTCTCAGCTGTTTCATGGTAATCCATGTGATCGGAGGTAAGGTTCATGAATACGCCAACATTAAACCTAAGCTTATGAACACGCTTAAGAGCAAGTCCGTGTGATGAAACTTCCATGGCACAATGCTTTATTCCTTTGTTAACCATACTTCTCAAAAAGCTATTTATCTCATGCGATTGGGGTGTAGTCAATTTTGATTTGTACTCTGTATCCCCAACGGAATTTGTGATAGTTCCAAGTAATCCGGCTGAACCATATACTGATTTAAGCAAATGTTTCAGACAGAATGTTGTTGTCGTTTTACCTTTTGTTCCCGTAACACCAATCATAATAAGCTTTTCAGAGGGAAGTCCATAAAAAGCCGCCGACATTTCTGCCAGTGCCTGTCTGCTATCTTCAACAAGAATTTTGACTACTCCATTAACTCTAAAGTATTCATCCGGTAACACTTCATTATTCTCAAGAACAACCGCTATAGCACCTTTATTAATTGCGCTTTCTATAAATTTATGTCCATCCATCTTAAAACCCGAAATGGCAAAAAACAGAGAATTTGGCTCAACAGCCCGGGAGTCAAGTATAAGTTTTTCAATCTCTTTTCTCTCCGGTTGGCCAGTCACCTGTAAAACTTTTACGCTATTTAGGATTTCAGCTAAATTCATTATTTGCTTTCGCTCTGTTTGCTTTTTCTATCAAATCTACATTTGATCTCACACGTTTTGCCCTTTTGTATCATAGTTCCGGCGGGAATACTTTGATAAATCACTCTGCCCCTACCCTGCACTTCTGACTTAAGTCCAAGTTCAGAAATAACTGATACAGCATCACGTACAGAATATCCTCTTAGGTTTGGCATTGTTGATCTGGATGTCACTTTTTCCTTTTCGTAAAGAGGTTTGTTCTGTTTTTGGGGATTAGCATACTCCTGAACATTTTTACCTGAACTACTGAAAGAAAACCTTTCAAAAATTTTGTATTCGCCTTCTTCTTTTATCACATTATTTGGAAGAATGTCAATATCACTTTCTACAATTCGCTGCATTGCTCTTTTGAAAATTGGCGCTGCTACAGTTCCACCATATTTACCATTCTGTGGGGAATAAACAACTATCAGGCAAACTATTTTAGGATCATCCGCTGGCAAGAAGCCAATAAACGAGGCATTATACTCTTTTTTAGAATATCCTTCATCAGTCCATCTTTGAGAAGTACCTGTCTTGCCCCCAGCATTCACCCTTTCAATTCCTGCCTCCTGCCCCGTACCCTGTTCAACAACCCCAACCATAAATTCTTTAATTTGCTGTGATATCTGCGGCTTAATAACTTTGCGAATTAAAACGGGCTTAATTTCACTGATAGTGTTATTAAACTCGTTGGTGATTTTATTTACTATGAATGGTTTGTACAATAATCCACCGTTAATTAATGCAGAATAAGCAGTAACCATTTGAAGTGGAGTTACTGCTATTTCATAACCAAAAGACATAAAAGATTTTGAAGTGCCGGAGTAATTATCCGGCGTTTTTAGCATGCCTGGCACTTCCCCGGGCAAATCAACATAAGTCGGCATACCAAACCCGAAATCCCTTAAATATTTATAAAACTTTCTGCTATCCAGTCTATCGGCAAGTTTTGTCATTCCAATATTACTAGAGTGCTCAAGTATTTCCCGAACATTAAGTTTTTCGTATTTGTGATCATCAGTTATTTTTGCGCCTTTAATTTTATATACACCGTTTTCGGTATTAATGACTTCCGACTCTTTGGCTAAGCCCTCATTAAGTATGGCTGCCATAGTAACTGATTTCATTGTTGATCCCGGTTCATACATATCAGTTATAGAAATATTCTTCCGGTCTATATCATCAAAAACGCTATAATTTTTGGGATCATAAGTCGGGAAATTAGAAATGGCCAGAATCTCTCCATTCTTTGGATTCATAATAATTCCAACTGCAGATTTCCCTTTTGATTTTTCCAATCCGAAATAGAGTTCTTCTTCGAGTATCTGTTGATATGTCTTATTTATAGTAAGATGAACATTTTGCCCGGCAACAGGTTCTAAGGATTGTTCGTCATCCACAGAAACTGGTCGCCCAATTACATCTCGTTCTATTCTTTTAAAGCCATCTGTACCGGTTAAAAACTTGTCATATTCATTTTCAATACCTGCGATTCCTTCAAGATCTCTGTTAACATATCCAAGCACATGTGCTGCTAAACCGGCATAAGGATAGATCCTTGAATAATCCGCTTCGTAGAAAAGTCCATCAATAGTAATATTTTCCAGTTGTAGTAATTTATCCCGGTCTGCTTTCTTCCACAGGCAAACATTACCGTTACCGCTTGCTAATATTTTTTTAAAATATTCTTTGTCTTTTCCGAAAGTTCTTGAGAACACACTGGCAAGAGTATCTTTCTTCCTGTCATTCAACATCCGTGTGTCTGCATAGAATGAAAACTGGTCTTTTGTGTAAACAAGTGTTTCACCAAATCTGTCAAGAATTAGACCACGCTCGGCTTTTACATGCAGTGTGTCGATCTGCTGTCTGAAAGCTTTTGCGCTGTAGTATTCGTGTTTGGATATCTGGATGTCCGCTAATTTGCCGACGAGCACCAGAAAAAACACTACCAGAAAGAAGGCAATTAATAACGCCCTTGACTTATTCATACTTGTTTTCTACAATTTTAGTTATCTGTTCAACTTCGTATTGACTAATTTCGATCACTTTATATGGTCTTTCCGCTTTAACCAGGGCTAATGAATCTGTAGCCAACTTTTGAATTCGTTCTTCTGAACTTAATCTCTGTACATCCACAATTTTTGATTCGAGATTTGCCAGTCTTTCCATTCTTACTTTTTCCGCTTCCATTTTCAAGTTCATTAATGAGCGAACCTCAGCAAAGGTAAATACCTGCAAAAGCAATAATACCGTTAAGGTAATAGCCATAAGAATTAATTTTCTCGTGAATTTGTTCATATTCTTTTTGCCGCTCTTAATTTTGCACTTCTGCTTCTTGGATTAAAATCAATTTCTTCCTGACTCGGAGTTACAGGCTTTCTTGTAATAATCTCAACCCGCTTTTCTTTTTTACAATTACAAATGGGCATTTGAGGTGGACAGATACAATCTAGCGCCTCATATTTAAAATGTTCTTTTACAATTCTGTCTTCGAGTGAATGGTAAGTTAAAATCACTATTACCCCATTCGGTGCAAGTAACTCAACAGCATCCTTTAAAAATGAACGAAGATCTTCCAATTCATTATTAACATATATTCGCAAAGCCTGAAAGATCCGCGCAAGAGACTTGGTAGCATGTTTGGCCGGTACGCAGCTTTCTACTATTTCGCGTAAGTCAAACGTAGTCGCTATTCGCTTTTTAGCCCTTTCATTAGAAACCATTTTTGCAATTCTGCGTGAAAGCCTTTCTTCGCCGTAGTTAAAGAATATGTTTGCAAGTTCCTCTTCGCCAATTGTATTAATCACTTCGGATGCCGGAACTCCGGAATTCTTATCCATTCTTAAATCCAATGGCGCATTCTCACGAAACGTGAAACCTGACTCCTTATCATCCAACTGAAATGAGGAAACCCCTAAATCAGCAAAGATGCCGTCATAAGAATCAATGAACTCAATTTTTGAGATGGTTTTAATATTATTAAAGCCGGTGTGGTAAAGTTTTACTCTTTCATCACCGGCAAATCGTTCAACACAATAGTCAAATGCAATTTTATCTTTATCTGTAGCTACTAGTCTGCTATTTTTTCCAAGTTTATTTAATATTTCAATAGTATGTCCGCCAAATCCCGCTGTCCCCTCAAAGTAATTTCCCTCTTTTGCAGAGACTAAGAATTCGATTGACTCCTTCTTCAGTACCGGCTCATGGAAACTCATTGTGCTGGCATCTTCATTACGTTTTTAGCAATTTCTACGTAAGGCTTCTCATTCTCATTCATATAATTTTCATAGGCTTCTGGGTCCCAAATTTCAATCTTTTTCATTACACCAATTATCATTACTTCTTTTGTAATACCTGCATAATCTATAAGATTTTTAGGAAGTGTAATTCTGGCTTGCGAATCAAATTTATCATCCGTAGCTTCGCGTAATAGCAATCTCATAAATTGCGCATCATCCGGGTCGAAAGAGTTTAACAGATTCAATTTCTGATTAACCATTTCCTCCCAAACGTTCATTGGATAAAGGTCAATACAATTAACTGTACCTCTTGTGATAATAAAAGTCTCATTAGCATCCGGGCTGAGATATTTTCTCAGTTTAGCCGGTATTGCGACTCTCCCTTTATTATCTAAATTGTATTTGAAACTACCAATAAACATAAATTCTCCATTATGTGGGAGTTTTCACCATTCTTCCCCACTGGCACCCAAAATATAGATATTTTTGGGTGAAAGCAAGATTTTTTTTATTTAATTTGATGCTCGTCATACCCTTATTTCCAACTTTTTATACCATTTGATACATTTTTAGAATTTTACATTAATCTATTGTTCGATTGCATAATAGACTACACCTCTCATTTGTTTTCAAACCTCCCCACAATTCCCCCAATTGCGATGGTTAAGTTTGAAGATTTTATTTCGATAGTATTGATATAATAATGTGTAAAATGACTAATTATAATTGCGTGATGACTATGAAAAACTTACTACTTATGATAATATTCCTGATTGGCAACCTGACATTCGCTCAACCTGATTCCCTGAATCAGTTTCAGAATTCAATATTCCCTGATTTTAAGCCCTATTCAACACCCAGAACAAATGGCAGACCTGGTACCGTATATAGAATTGACAGAGACCAAGTAACATATTATGTTCAAGATGTTAAAGTGTTAACAGCTCATTCAAGTGAGGAGGGTGATATTGTTGGCAGGATGTCTTTTTCCAGGGAGCAACTTTTACAAATGTTGAATATTGAATTTGCGACAGATGAGCCGATATGGGCAGAAGTTTTTATAAGTAATGCCTTTCGTGAATATAATGAACAGACACAGGTAGATTTTATTCTTTGGGAAAAAGGAGAGATAGAAAAGCTAATAGTTGATGAATTTAGCACCTACTACCTGGTACGCGAAACTATCTCAACAAAAAATATTGCATTTCGTTTTAACCAGGAAGCCTACGATAAGATAATTACCGGGGCCGGGCAGCTGGAGAAATTAAAAGGAAGAAAAGGTGTTCTGCCAGATTTCCCTTATGAAATATCTAAAAAATGGAAAGAACCGAGAAGAGTTTTTTACCTCGATCAGGAGATTGGACTTGAGCCATACCCTGAACGTGAAGAGGAAGAAGAATAAGGGAAGAATTATTTTGAAGTCTCGAATGCTGAATTTTGAATTTGAAGACCTCTTTGGAAATCTTTCGCTATTAACACTCACGAAGTAATACTCTCGTCAGCCTATTATAAGTAAGTTTAAAGCCATACAAATACACTCCTGACAAAAATATCACAGCGGCACACCTAAAAAAAATACCCAATGGTAATCCATCGGGCATTTTTTAAACCGAATTCAATTAAGAATTATTCTTTACAAACAGCCAGATCCTGAGCCATCTAGCGGAATTGAACCGCTGACCTGCTCATTACGAATGAGCTGCTCTACCTAACTGAGCTAAGATGGCTTAGCAAAAAGAAAGACTATTTACCTTTCTTTTTATGTCTGTTTTTCCTTAATCTTTTTTTACGCTTATGCGTAGACATTTTATGACGTTTTCTTTTTTTACCACAAGGCATAGTATACCTCCCTATTAATTAGAATCTATAATTTCTTTAGCTTGTTTTGCCATCTGAGAATTTGGGTCCAGCTCAATTACCTTACGCAACCATTCTTTTCCTTGATCAGTATCTCCGGCATTTATATTAACAATTCCTAAATTGAAATTTGCAAACACATGTTTCTTATCATACTTAAGTGCATTTGTCATTACTCTTTTTGCATTTTCATAATCTGAAAGGCTAAAATAGCAAACTCCCTGGTCAACTAAAACATCAGCATTGCTTGGGAATTTTGCTAAGTATTTATCATAATTAAAAATAGCTTTCTGCCAAATTCCATTATCATGCAGAAAGTGCGAAAACTCTAAGATCATTGTAAAATCACCCGGCTGAAGCGCAACATACTTTTCATAAGTAACGACTGCTTTTTGTATTAAACCTGATTCCGAATATAAATGCGCAAGATGCTTCATAGCAGCAAAATCGTTTGGATTATTGGCAACACGCTCTTCGGTGCTTTTTATCTCATCCATGTTTGAGAGGTCAACACCGCTATGCGGATCTGCTATTTGCTCGCTAATGCCGCTACCCACAGCTACTTCAGGTTCATCAAATACACCTGAAAGAATTAAATTGGCAATTGCCAGCACAACAAGTACAATAGCTATTTGAATTATATAGTTCTCGGGAAATATTTTCCCCTTTTGCGCTTGTAATTTATCTTTTTTGTCAGACATTAATCGTTTTCTTTCATCATGATTGATTTAACAGAATTTTTCTCTGATTCTTTCATACCTTCATCCACTGCCTGTTTAAAATCTTTCGAAAATTTAAAAACAGGCACATAGTGTTCATCAACAAAAACCTGCTCGCCGGTTCTTGGATTTCTTGCATATCGCGAATTCTTCTTTTTAACCTTATAACTTCCAAAACCCCTTATTTCAATACCATTTCCATCTCTGAGGGACTGAATTACAGTATTCAAGAATCCTTCAACAATTGCTTCAGTCTCCAGTTTTGTCAAACCAGTACCGGCGGCAATTTTCTCAACTATATCAGCTTTGGTCATGATATTTTTCCTGCATTTTTGAAAAACTCACAATAGAGCTACGTAAGATATTAAAAAACAAAATAAAATCAAACTCTTAACGACTATAACTTATGTAAAATAAACACTTTAGGGAATTGATTGTTGTTCATTGTATGATGTTTCATAATAATACACCGTCTCATTCTATATTCTATAGTTAGTTTGATTTAAGCCGAATTTCAAAGAAAAAGTGATGGCATATGAATTGCATATATACGGTGTAGAAACAAGGAGAATTCTGATGGCATTATTACCAATCATATACTTGAGCATTGCAATAACTACCGGTTTAATAATAACTGTGGTGGTTATATCATATATATCATCAAAATTAAGAAACCGCGGAACAGAGGATAGAATTCTCGCAATTGCCTACAGTGGCGGCCAAAATTCAAATACAAAAAGTAAAAGCCAGATAGTTGTTCTTCAGAAACAACCTCTCCAACGTGCTACAATCCAAAAACGCGAAGAGCAGCCTGTAGTAGGGAAAAAATTTACAAAAAACTCTCCGCCGGCTGAAAGAACTACCTATTTGAGAGAATCAACCTTTGATAGAGCGAGAACAACCCGTGTAATTCCCGCAGGTCCACATATTTCATCCGAAGAAATAAATCAAACCAATAGACCGGATTCTTTCAGATTAACTTCAACGGACAATAGAACTTCTTCTCAAAAGATTGTGGGCAGGATAGAGATTGTCAAACCTAATGTGACTGTCGGCGAAAAAATCCCGACATCAGGACATGTTAGGAGAGAGATGAACAATAATGATCCTTTATATTACTACGCGAATAACAGCGATCAGGATTTTTACACCGTGACGGCTCACTAATAATTTTTCAAACCGGGTAAAAGAATTTGTTGTCATCATAATTTTTAATATTTTTGAACCTGGATATGGAACTTATACCAATAATTTATACCGCCCTCGTAATCTTCTTCATAATAATGTTGGTAACTATCATTTCTTCCTATATATCATATAAAGTTAAAAGAAAAGTCAATAATTCCGACGAAAAGGATAAAGAAAAATTTCTTACACTTCACAAGGAATCACCTCAAAAACAAAAGGTCGTTGCAAGAAAGAATCACGAAAAAACTCATAGAAAAGAAGTAAGAGAACATGAACAGCCTCCCATGGAGAAGATGTTCAAAAAATCACCACCTAGACCGGAACAAAAACCAACAAAAAAACCTAATGAAGTAAAACCTGGATCAAATAAGAGAATTAATGTTATTAATTCCATGCCAGGTAATCCTCCTCCCCCCAAAAACAACGAAGAGAAACCTGAACCTAAGAAGAAAAATATCAATTTTAACACCCTTGGTGATGACATTCTTAATAAGTATGCCGACAGCAATGATGATGATTTCCACTCTCTTAATGCCACAAAGGATGAGTAACCAAAAGAATTAATTTGAGAATGTTTTGAACCAAATCCATACCATGTGCATTTATAGTTTGTAATACAATATTCTTCGAAGGGTAATTATGAGCAGTTCAGCTAAATTGTTTGTAAAAAACATGGTCTGCAACAGGTGCATTAAAGTAGTGAAAGAAGAACTCGAGAAGATAGATCTAATAGTAGAGTCTATCTCCCTGGGAGAAGTAGACGTAACCAGCAATTTGGATATAATACCCTTTGCTCAAATAAAGAGACTTTTGGAAAGAGAAGGATTCGAACTGCTGGAGGACAAGAAAACAAAAATTATTGAAAAAATTAAACGAATTATTCTTGAAAATATTCATTATAAATTCGAGACATTAGATCCAACTGTAAATTTTTCCGATTTAATAGCTTCCGAACTAAAGCTTGATTACCCTTATCTCAGCAAGATATTTTCTTCCAATCAGGGCATTACCATTGAACAATTTGCTATTCTTCAAAAAATTGAGCGTGCCAAAGAGTTATTAAAATATGGTGAGCTCTCTCTCAGTGAAATCGCTTATCAGCTAGGCTATAGCAGCGTTCAACATCTCTCAAACCAATTTAAGAAGGTTACCGGATTGACGGCTAGTCAGTTTAAAACACAAGCCACAGATCTAAGAAAACCACTCGACGCCATTTAACAACTTTCCCCATTTTTTCTAAAATTTTGTAACATATCTCCCAAATTGTGTAATGGATTTAACTTTCCCCTTACTAGTTTTATACTGTACATTTTTAAAACAGAGGAGTTAGTATGTTGACCAAAGAATTCAAAGTTGAGGGCATGAACTGCCAACACTGTGTAAAATCAGTTGAAATTGAACTGAGTGAATTAAACCTATCAGAGACAGATGTACAAATTGGTTCTGTGAAGGTATCTTTTGAAGAAAGCGTTGTTAGTGAGGATGATATTGTAAGCGCAATTAGTGAGGCTGGTTTTAAAGTAGTGAAATAGAGGGTTATTATGACTGAATATAGTTTGCCCGTTAAGGGAATGACATGTGCAAGCTGTGTTGCACGGGTTGAAAAAGTGTTAAACAAGATGGATAACATAGATGGTGTCTCGGTCAATTACGCCATGGAAAAGGTTACCTTTAAGGGAGAAAACATTATACTTAAAGATGTAGCTGCTGCCATAGAAAAGTACGGTTATGAACTGGACATCAGTGAAAAAAAAGAAGTTGCCGGTTCAAGTGAAAGTGATTCCAACATTGTTCTGAAAGATTTGAGCCTCGCAGCTATATTCACTCTGCCTGTTTTCTTAATCAGCATGTTGATGGATTTTGATTTTTTTAAAAATTTTTGGACTTTCAGTCAATCAGCTACGAACCTGATTTTGTTGACTCTGACTACTCCGGTTGTTGTTTATAGTGGAAGGCGGTTTTTTAAAACAGCATGGACAAACCTTAAACATTTTTCCGCTGAAATGAATACTCTGGTTGCCATTGGCTCCGGTTCAGCTTATCTATATAGTATATATGTTACCCTTTTCCCAATAAATCCACCTCAACATGTTTACTACGAGACAGCAGCTGTAATTATCACCTTAATATTATTCGGTCGTTGGCTGGAATTCAGGGCGAAAAAGAAAACAAAGCTCGCTATAAAAAAGCTGATTGAGTTAAAACCAGAATCTGCAATAGTGATAAGACATGGTAAAGAAGCAACTATCAAAATAGCTGATCTGAAAATTGGTGATATAGTTATTATTAAACCGGGAGGTAAAATTCCAGCTGATGGTAAAATTGTTTCTGGTTATTCATCCGTTGATGAATCGATGCTTACCGGTGAGTCGTTACCTGTCGAGAAGATGGTTGATTCTAAAGTAATTGGCGGAACAATTAATAAGACCGGTTCATTCAATTTTATGGTTGATGCTATGGGCGATAATTCTGTGCTCGGGCAAATAATAAAGTTGGTTGAAAAAGCTAACGAAACCAAGCCCCCCATACAAAAACTTGTGGATAAAGTTGCAGCTGTTTTCGTTCCTGTTGTCATAGCTATTGCAGTCATTACTTTTATGGGATGGTATTTCATTGCTGATGTTTCGTTCAGCTCTGCTCTCGTCTACTTCGTAGCAGTACTCATAATAGCTTGTCCGTGTGCCCTGGGACTTGCAACCCCAACTGCCATTATTGTCAGCACGGGATTAGGCGCCAGAAAAGGGATACTTATCAAAAATGGTGAGAGTCTAGAACTAGCACAAGATATTGATACAATAATTTTCGATAAGACAGGGACATTGACAGAAGGAAAACCAAGCGTATCAAGTTTTTCCTCAATCGGATATGATAAGAAAGAACTCCTAAAAATTATTGCTTCATTGGAGAGTAAATCGCAACATCCTATTTCAAACGCGATAACACAATACGCAAAAGCTGAAGGAATTAAAATTATAGACCCTGAATTATTTGAAGATCTTCCGGGATTTGGGATTAAGGGAATGGTGGAAGGTAAATCAATTCTTATTGGCAATAAAAAATTATTGGCTGAGCTTTGTATAGATTACAGAGAAATTGAGAGGGATTTTGATACTTATGCAGATTCCGGCAAAACACCCATTTTGGTAGGAGTTGATGAGAAACTTCATGGAATAATTACTATAAGTGATCCGATCAAAGAGTCGACACCTGATGCAATTCAAAACCTTCACAATGCCGGATTTAGATTAATTATGCTTACCGGTGACAATTACAAAACAGCGAAAAAAATTGCCGCTGATCTTGGCATTGATGAGTTCAAAGCAGAAATTCTTCCACACGAAAAAACAGAAGAAGTAATTAGATTGCAAAACGAAGGAGCCATTGTTGCGATGGTTGGAGATGGAATTAACGATTCACCTGCTATCGCACAAGCCAACCTTGGTATAGCCATGGGTACAGGGACAGACATAGCAATTGAATCGAGTGACATTACTCTGGTTAAAGGTGACTTGATGGGAGTTTACAACGCCATTGCCCTTTCGAAACTTACCATAAGATCAATTAAGCAAAATTTATTTTGGGCATTCATTTACAATGCAATTGGAATACCCTTGGCCGCCTTTGGTATACTCAATCCGATGATTGCCGCCTTGGCAATGTCGTTTAGTTCTGTTTCTGTAGTTACGAATTCACTTAGATTACGTTCGAAAAAACTTTAAGAGTAAGGAGGTTTTTGGCGCATACGAGAACCTCCACAAACATCAATAGATTATTATTTTCTTGGCAATCTCTCTAGATAGGAACTGTTACTAAGCAGCGCAAAAGTATCCGTACTCTTTAATTCATCAATAGAATTCTTATTCATATAGCTCATTGAACTTCTCAACCCGTCATGAATATTATTGATAATATTTCCAACAAGTCCCTTGTAAGGAACCATCGTCTCTTCGCCTTCTACAAACTCACCTTTCATTTTTACACCAAAGGAGGCAGAACCACGATATTTTTTCCAAAGCTGGTCATTATATTTAATCACTTCTCCAGGAGTTTCTTTAGTGCCTGCAAGCATTCTGCCCAACATCACGATATCGGCGCCCAGTGCTATCGCTTTAGCCACATCACCGGCACTTTTAATACCGCCATCAGCAATCAGTTCAATCTTAACATTCTGTTTCTCTCTTTCAAAAAATACATTTAGGAGTGATGAAACCTGACCAATGCCAATTCCGGTTTGTATGGAAGTGGTACACATGCTTCCCCCGCCAATACCAATGCGTACAGCATCTGCTCCGGCATTAACCAAATCCGTAAGAGTTGCTCCATGAGCAATATTTCCAACAATCAACTTCACATCCATTTTTGCTTTTATTTCTTCACACTTCCTTAGTACAGCCAGGTTATTTGCATTAGCGGTGTCGATACAAATAAGCAATTTCCTTTCTGCAAATCTTTCAATTTCTTCTAGTTTAGTCTGCAATCCAACAGATACCGCCTTAATATTATTAACATTTTCACTATCATCAAGAATCTCATCAAGTGAAGAATCAAACCTGTTAACAATACCAATACAACCATATTCACTAAGAGCCTTTGCCATTCTCACACCCGTAACTGAATCCATCGGGCTTGAAAACACGGGTAGAACAAGTTCATGTCCGAGAAACGTACTTTTGCTTTCACATTCACTTCTGGACTTAAAGCGAGATATTTCAGTCGGCACAAGGCTTATGTCATCATAAGTAAGTGACTGGTTATAATTGTTCAATTCTTCTTTTGAATAAATTTTCATCTGGTGCTCCTTCATTTTTCTCAAAAAGAGAGCGAGTCTTACGACTCGCCCGCTTTTGGGAAATCTATAGTTTTTCTAGCTATTCTGCAAGCAGAGATTCCATCTTATCCAGCAAATCACTCATTCTTTCAACAACAGCCAAAATAGGCTCTGGTGTTGTCATATCCACTCCGGCATCTTTAAGAACCTCAATAGGATATTTTGAATTACCGGATTTTAAGAAGTTCATATATTTATCAATTGCAGGCTGACCTTCTTCTTTAACTTTTTGAGTTAACGCCATGCTTGCAGCGTAACTGGTGGCATATTGATAAACATAAAAATTATAATAAAAATGCGGGATACGCGCCCATGAAAAGGTTTCTTCATCATCTACTACCATTTCATCGCCCCAGTAGTTTTTGTACATATCACCAAAAAGCTTTGATAATTTATCGGGTGTAAGAGCTTCTCCCTTTTCATTTAACTCATGAACTAATTGTTCATACTCAGCAAAACGTGTCTGCCTGAAAAAAGTACTTTGAATATGACCGAGCTCCTGCTCAATCAAAGCAAGTTTTTCTTCCTTGGAAGAAGCATTCTCAAGAAGGTAATCAAGCAGAAAAGCTTCGTTCATGGTGGAAGCAACTTCCGCTACAAATATTGAGTAATCAGCATAAACATAAGGTTGACTCTGCTCTGTGTAAAATGAATGCATATTATGACCCATTTCGTGAGCGAAGGTAGAAACAGCATCCATGGTGTTATTCCAATTCAGAAGAACATATGGGTGAAATCCGTATGTTACCCCCGAAGAATAAGCTCCGCTTCTTTTACCCTTTGTTTCGTAAACGTCAATCCAACGGTTGTTAAAAGCTGTTTGAAGATTCTTAAGGTAATCTTCCCCTAACGGCTTTAGCGCTTTAAGTAAAATTTCCATTCCCTGATCGTAACTGTATTCTTTTTTCACACCCGGGAAAAGTGTAACATAAGTATCGTAAGGATGAAGTTCATCAAGACCCAGAACCCTCTTCTTTAATGAAGCCCATCTCTGAAGCGGCTGAAGATTATCATTAACCGAGTTTACCAAATTATCATAGACTGAAAGAGGAATGTTATTGGCATCTAGTGCAGCGGCTCTTGCAGATTCATACTTTCTTGCCTTTGCTCCAAACTGAATGGCTTTCAGATTTCCGGTAAACAGTGAGGCGTAAGTGTTTTGATTGGATATATATGGTGTATAGTATCCTTTATATACTCTTTTGCGGTATTCTCTGTCAGTCGACTGCAATCCTGAATAATATCTTCCATCAGATAGTTTCACGTCTTCCCCGTTTTCTCCTTTTACTGAAGGATAATTAATATCTGCATTTTTCATAAAAGTGAAAACATTGTATGGAATGTCGGTAACCGGGGATGCCAAAGCCATCAACTCTTCCATCTCTTTGTTAAGAGTGTGGTCTTTGCGCCTCAGTAAATCATCAAGCATATGTTCGTAAAGTTTCAACCCTTCAGTTTTTTCCATGAACTCACTAATGGTTTCCTTGGGAATGGCAAGCAATTCAGGTCTCATAAAGGAACTGGCTGTTCTTAATTTGGCGCCAAGCCCATCAGCCCGGTCGTAATATCCCTGGTATTTCACATTAGCAAGATCAAGATCCTTAGCTAAGGAAGCATACCTCATTATACGTCCGAACTTAATACCAATTGATTCATCAAATTTTAGGTAACCTAATAAGACTTCACCTGACTCATCAAGCTTACCCTCAAATTCTTTGTATTTATCAACAGACTCATTCAGCCAATTAAAATCATCTTCCCAGGCTTGTTCAGTCGAATAAATATCTTCCAGATTCCAGGTATATCTGGGCTCAACCTGATCCCGGGATATCAATTCCCCCGAGGATTCCTGGGCAAATAAACTTCTATTTCCAGTTGTAAAGAACATAATAATTACTATTCCTATAATTTTATAACTTATTGATTTCTGCAAGGTTATTACTCTCCACTAAATTAAATGATTATTTTTACATGGTAAAACTCCCTAATTTTACGCAATAAACCAAATTATTCAAATAATCCGCAGTGTCGGGCAATATTACCTGTTTTTTTTGCTCTGGTTTTAACATATTTGGGCACAAAAAAGATCGACCGCCATTCTCAATCAAAAATCAATGGGAAATTATGAGTACTGATACAACTAGTAAAACAACATGGAAATTCGCAAGGGAGTTCTGGTATGCTAACGTTATGGAGTTATTCGAACGCGCCGCATACTACGGGTTCTTTATTGTCTTAACTTTATATCTGACCGATATTGTCGGATTTACGGATATGGAGACCGGTATCGTAGCAGGTATTTTCTTCGCCGGAATTTATTTTTTACCGCCATTTGTTGGTGCCTTAGTTGATAAAATCGGCTTCAAAAATGGACTGATTGTTGCCTTCTCACTATTAACGATTGGTTATACTCTCCTTGGCTTATTCCATGCCAAATTGTTGGTAATCCTCTTTTTAATAATATTGCTGATCGGCGCTTCTTTTATAAAACCTCTTATAACGGGCACAGTAGCTAAGGTAACCAATGAGGTAAACCGTGCAAGGGGTTATTCCCTGTTTTACTGGGTTGTTAATATTGGAGCTTTCAGTGGTAAAACTTTCGTCCCTTATATTCGCCAGGGCATTGGTTTGTCATATGTAAATTATTTTTCAGCCGCTATGTCTTTATGTGGACTGCTTTTTGCCATTTTCCTTTTTAAGCAAGTTGACAATACAAGTGAAAGTAAATCACTTAGAGACGTTGGAAATTCACTGGTGAAAATATTTACTACTCCCAGGTTAATTATTCTTACCCTGATTGTAGCCGGCTTCTGGACCATACAGCATCAATTGTATGCTACAATGCCAAAATATGTAATTAGATTATTGGGTGAATCTGCCCGACCCGAATGGTTAGCAAATGTTAATCCTTTGGTTGTGGTAATATTTGTTGTGTTTGTTACACAATGGATGAGGAAAAAAACAGCAGTAACGTCAATGATGTTTGGTATGCTGTTAATGCCGTTTTCAGCTCTGGCAATGGCTTTCACTCAGGGAATAGGAACTGGAAACATCGATATCTTTGGTTTCTTTTCCTTACATCCTGTTACCTTGATGATGATTATAGGAATTAGTATTCAGGGACTTGCTGAGTGCTTTATTTCGCCAAGATTTCTTGAATACTTCTCATTGCAGGCACCCAAGGGAGAAGAAGGAGTTTATCTTGGATTCAGCCATCTCCATTCCTTCTTTTCAGCTCTGATAGGATTCTTCATGTCCGGATTCCTCCTGGATGCTTACTGCCCGGATCCAAAGACCTTACTTTCAGCTGACTTACTTGAAAGAGTTAATCTGGAAGGGATTGATCCTGTTAGTTTGTTAACCGAGGCTCAGAAGGTTACTTATTATGGTGATGCACATATAATTTGGTATTACTTTGTTGCTATAGGATTAACAGCTGCGATTGCATTATTTATCTTCAGAATTGTTACTCAAAGAAATGACGCGAAAAAAGCTTTGGCTTAATAGATATTTCTTATGGCGCTCATTGCGGGCGCCATATTTATTTCTTTATGCATTTGTTACGACCAATTGTATAATGGCATTTTATACAATGAGATTCATTCTTATCAAACTTTTTCTCTCTTATACTTTTCACTTTGTCCTTTAATTCTCTTGTAAACTTATCCAAATCGGCTTTATTAATAATCCTGACGAATTCCTCTTCAGGCTGCTGGATGAAAACCAGCCTCAACTCAATCGTATCATAATCAGAGTATTTCCTAGCCACAAGATTAGCGTAGAACATAAGTTGTATGAGATAATCATTTCCTTTTGTTTCTATCTCTTCCTTTTTCACATTGTCAGTTTTGTAATCGACTATGGTAATTTTACCATCTTCAAAAATGAGCTTATCAATAATTCCGAAAAAATAATAGTCTTCTTCGGCGACATAAATTTCATGTTCATTTTTATAATTATCATATTTTAATAATTTTTTATAAATGTCTGACAGGTAGTATTTATCTAAAAGATCTGTGATTTCTGATTTAAGTAACCCGATCTCCTTAAGAGAGACAGCCCTTGTTATTTCCTTTTCGAGAATTAGATCCAGCAAAACAGAATAGTTATGCGGCTCTAAACCTTTGTCTAGAATCCGGTGCACAACACTTCCCTTTATATCACCGAGTCCAATGGTTTCATCATCCTCGCGATAATTAAAATCAAATGTAACGGTATTGGTTTTTACCAGCTCAGCCAGATAGGAAAAACCGAGTTCATAGGTTAATTGATATTTAAGAGGGCACTGAGTATAAACAGCAATTTTTGTTGCGGATATTATTTCACCGGATGGCTGATCCTCAATGGAGTCAACGAGTAGTACAGATTCTTTATAATTCGTGTCGGACTCCTCCGACAGCGTAGGAGCAGTAAGAGGAAGATTATATGTGACAGGTAATTCTATATCAATAGTTTTTTCTTCAAATTCAAACTCATCCCCTTTTTTGTACATGTATTCAAGTTTAGAAGAATATGCAGATTGTTCTCCCTCACCTATTTCGGGAAGTGCCTGACTCAGCAAGCCCCAGAATGAATCCGAACGGGGTTTTGAAGGTTTTGTAACCGTTATAAAAAGGTATTTAACAGAACGTGTTATGGCAACATATAACAGCCTCTTTAACTCTGCCAATTGTTTTTTATTATTTACGTAATTATACAGCCCTAAAATGGGAGGTGAAACAGCCTCTTCAAAAATATTGTTTTGAGGGTTCACCTTAGCCAAAATTCCATATTTTTTATCAATTTCAATTTGTTTACTTCTAATACTACTGTCTTTACCGTATTCATGCGTCCGGAATAAGAAAACCGCATTAAACTCTAAACCTTTGCTTTGATGAATAGTCATTAACTTTATCGAGTTACTCTTTTCATCAACAACAGCATGTCCTTCATCTTCATTTGATTCAATTGCCAGATTAAGATATTTTACAAAATCGTACAAAGTAACAAAGCTTTGTGTCGCGTAATTCGAGGCAATTGTAATAAGCTTTTCAAGATTTTTCTTTAGCTGTATGGCATCGGGCAGAATTGATATCATTGCCCAATAACCGGTATCGACTAATATCATTCTGATCAACTGGGAAAATGTTAAAGTAGCCGAAACATCAATATGCTTTTTCAATACTTCGAGGTTTTTTTCGAAATATTTGTTTTTTAAGACAAAGGAGGAAAACTTATTGAAATAATTGCTCCCCTTTTCCAGAGAGATTTCAAAAATATTAGCGTCTGAGAGTCCCATAAATGGAGAGCGCATTAACCCGACAAGTGCTGTATTGTTGTTCTGATCGATCAAAAATGATAAGTAATTGCATACATCATGAACAATCTGCTGCTGATAAAACCCCTTGCCGCCAACAACAGAATAAGGGATATTGTATTGACTGAATTTATCTTCAAGGGCTTTGAAGTGGCTCCTCTTACGGCATAAGATCGCTATGTCGTCGAAACAAGTGGAATCATCATTCTCAATTATTTGTAGTATTCTAGCTGCAATTAAATCGGTTTCAGTCTGACTCCCCTCTTCATCAAGTGCAGTTAATATTTCCACATGTCCTTTATCATCAGTTTCCTTCGCGCAGATCAGATTGGAATATTCAACCTCTCCGAATAGTGGGTCAGGATTCTGAAAGAGATTAGCGAAAACGAGATTTGTAAAGGCTGCGATTTCCGGAAACATCCTGAAACTATGGGGAAGACTGATAAGCTTGGCTTTCTCTTCAAGAACTTCCAGGTCATTCTTAGTTTGCTGGTAGATTTCAATATCAGCATCCCGGAACATATAAATGCTTTGTTTCTCGTCACCAACTACAAACAGGTTCCCCTGCTTAAGATTGTTAAGAACGGGCATAAAAATATTATATTGAACATCATTGGTATCCTGGTATTCATCAATCATAACATAATGAAATTTCTCGCCCAGCTGTTTAACCACTTCTTCCTGAGATGTTAAATTTAAGGTATGGAGAAGGATGTCCTCAAAGTCCAGAAATCCTCTGGCGAACTTTTTCTCATTGTACTTCATCTCCACATAATCAAACAACTTTATGAAGCTCCTGCCAACTGATACCAACTCCTGATTTGAAAAATTGTTATCCTGAGTAAATTTTATTTTTTCAAAATCCAAAAAGAAATTTTCTACAGTACTAATATCATTCACCAGGAGAGGTATTAATTCTTTATTACTAAGATAATCTCTTTTCTTTACTTCGCCGGAACTCTTAGTGAGTATAAGCTCTCCCAACTCACAAAGAGTTTTGTAAGTATCATAAACATCATTTTCAATATTTAAATTTTGCAGGATCGATTCAACTTGCGAAGTAATAGCCGAAGGCTTTAAAAGCATTACCTCACTATTGATTAACTGCAATGAATTGGAGAGAATTTCCATTCGACTGAAGAAAATATGCCGAAACTCCTCAGCAAACAGGTTGTTCCAGGAGTCAATAATTTGAGTATCCGTTTTGCAGTAAATTGATTCTTTTATTTTATGAAGAGTTTTCCGTCTATCCATTAAACTGATTAACTGCTTCCTGAATAGTTTTTTTGATCCAAACAGACGCACCAGTTGTTTGTAATCATTGACAAAATCTTCATCGGTCAAAAAATAATTTACAGATTCATCTACACAAAGCTCCAACATTTCAACAGCTAACTTTGGGTCGATTGGAACAAAATTTGCGTCAATGCCAGCTTCAGGTGAATATTCCTTAAGCAGATCGATACAGAAGGAATGAATTGTTGATATGTTAGCCGAAACTAACCCGCGGCGAATATTCCTTAGCTTACGGAGTTTCTCGCTATCGGACTCACTTTCAATTCTTTCCTCAACTTCATTAGCTATTCTGGCATTCAACTCCCCTGCCGCTTTATCAGTAAAAGTAATCGCAACAATATTCCTTAGGGAAATATTTGCAGAGAGCGCTATTTCAACAAACCGTTTTGCAAAGACAAATGTTTTACCCGAACCAGCGTTTGCAGTTAAGGAAACATGCCTTTGAAAATCGAGCGCTTCAACCTGATGAGGAGTTAAATTATTTTTCATGAACTAAATTTAGGTAATCTTAACATTATTGTAGTACCTGCTGATGAGGATTTTTCCACCGATATTTCGCCATTAATACTGTTTATAAATCTTCTGGCCATACTAAGTCCAATTCCCATCCCGTCTATTTTAGTAGTAAAATCCTTATCAAATATTTTTTCGGTTACCTCGGCAGGAATGCCTTTGCCATCATCGCTAATCCGAATAAAGCAGTAGTCATTTTCATCTTGCAACGAAAGAATAATTTTTTCTGCTCCCGCCTGCATCGAATTTCTTACCATGTTAACCAATGCGCGTTTTAACTGGTCAAGATCCGCTTTAACCTTTACATCAAGACTTGTAAGACTTGTCTCGAGTTCAATTTTTTCATCAGAAAACAGATTTGCAACTTCCTGTATAACCTCCTTCGGATCCACAGTGGTAAGTTCAACGCTTGGCATACGTGCAAAATTTGAAAATTCCGAAGCTATGTTCTTCAATATATCAATCTGCCCGATAATTGTTTTTGTTACCTTATCAAAAATTGAATTGAACTTAGGAGAATTATCATCATGCGCAATCATCAACTGTTGTATAGATAACTTCATGGGAGTCAGTGGGTTTTTAATTTCGTGAGCCACCTGCTTAGCCATTTCTTTCCAGGCTGATTCTCTTTCCATTTCGGCAAGTTGCCCCTGACTTCTTTTCAAGTCTTTTACCATGGAATTAAAACCATCGGTAAGTTCTTTTATTTCCCCTTTCCAATTTCCATTGATTTCTATGCTTAAATCTCCACTGGCAACTGACTTGGTAGCACCCGTAAGTTTTCTTATTGGCCGCGAAATCTGATTTGCCAACAGTGTGCTGAAAATACCTATTAATATTGCCACTAGTGAATAGGTCCCAAATAAAATCACGTCAAGTTCAATATCCGATAATGGAAGAAGGATAGAATTGAACAAATTACTTACTTCCACGATCTGTTTCTTATCCCCATAATTTACATAGGTATAGTAGGAGCTATATTCATAATTTTCAATTTTCCTGTTTATCACACACTCTTTCAATCCATCATATGAAAGGTTTTTATACGCAACAGGATCAATATAATTTTCCAGCAGTCCTACATCGTAATACCCCTGTTCGGAACTATACTTTAATCTATCTGGATCGAAGAGTGAAAAACTGATTCCCAGGTCACTTTTAGCTTTTTCAAAAAGTGCATTGGCATCCATATTTTCATTGTAATTATTTTGAAGATAGCTCTCAATGCCATCGGCTCTTTTACTCAACTTGTAAAAAATTGCCGAGTCATTCTTTTCCTGGGTAAGGTCTTTATAATAAACCGCCAAAAGAATGGAAGGAACCATTGAAAGTAAAATGAAGGCAAAAAGCAATTGTGTCCGGAATGTAAATTGAAATCTTCGGTTCCTGTAGAAAAAAACAACCGTATAAGCCAGAACCAAAAGCAAAATGAATAACGTCTGAATGAAAAAGACCTTGAAAAAATCGTACAAGTTCCAGCTTATGTTTTTCTCTTCAAGTACAACTGTAATTATCCTGAATAAACCATCAAAGTCGTTTTTTAAAACATAGAAAAGGTTCTTCTCTCCATTTAATTCGAGGGTCATCCATTTTTCGTCGTGCTCGCTGAAGTTCTCTTCTATTATTTTGGAAATAATTTCTTCAGATAAAACCAGGTTGCTGACTGAATTGACAAGTCTACCATTGTGAAAATCGAATATTCGCAATTTATCAAGATCCACAGTAGTATTATAGGACGCCAGCGATGTTGTTAAAAACGGAGGCATCTCATTATAACTAAGCTGGTTTGGATTGAAGAGAACTGAGACTTCAACATATCCCAGAAATTCGTTTTCATCATAAATCCTAACTATGCCATCAATTACGACACTTTGACTATTTCCAATATTTTTACGGATAATCTGAATACTCTCCTGTGCTTCTTCAAAGTTAAAGTTCTCTTCAACTTGTTTAGGAAATTCGAAATTATACTTACCCATCAAATTTCCTTTTTCATCCAATATAGCTACCTGTGAAGGAATTGCTTCTTTTTGAAGGAGGCTTCTACTCCAAATTTTGAAGGCAAACTGCGCGTAATTTATATTGCCTGCATTAAACCTCCCCGGTATATCTTTTTCCGCAAGAGCTTCGTTTAATGTCTGGAATACCGTATACTCCAAATAATTTTCATTCGGACGAACTATTTCATAAGCTGTTAGCTTAAGGGATTCCCTCTCCAGTTCAGAGTTATAAAAACTCAATAGATTGATAGACATAAACGAGGCAGTAAAAGCAAAAAGAAGAATGTTCTGTAATCCATCGCTTTTTTTCTGCAAAATCAAATAGGCTATCACAAAAGTAAAAATGACAAATACCGATCTGGAGAGATCCGTTCCCTGAGGATTGTTTTGAAGCACATCAAATAGCAGAGCAAATAATTGAAGGCAGAAAAATGATATTCCATAAAACGTGAATTTGTTTTTGTCATAAATCCTGTCGAGGAAATTCAGAATAACTATTAAAATAATAGTCCCAAATAGTACGGCGCAGAATCCAAGCAGCAATAAGTTGAGATGCATAAGTATCGCGGGTAATTCCGGTAAAAGAGCCGGATCTCTAAAATATCTTAGTGACGAATCGAAGACGATGCTGTTAACCGAAGCTGAAAATCCTCTCAGTAAAAACAAATAAAAAATCAAGAGTAAGAAGCTAAGGATAAGAAACTGGAATTTATTTTTCTTAGTGCTTATATATTTTTTCTTTTCTTTCAAATAGCTCAAAATCATATAGTAGGATGAGACACATACTATTAAAAAAGCAACAGCAGTAATAAAAAATTCAAGCGGAGACCGAACCATACCAAAGGCAAAGACCGAAGAAAAGTACGAGGCATTAAGTAAATCATTATCAAGAAATTGGGAAGGAATATTTAGAAAAAATATAAGAGATCTAAAACCAAGAACAGAAAAAACGATTACGAAAAATTTGAGGAATTTATACTTTAGTTCACTATACAGATAGTAATACTTGAGATATATCAAAAGAGCAAGGAGCATCACAATGATTGAAGTTATGGAATTCAAATTCGTTCTGAGCGTATTTAATTCATAATCCTTTGAGGGTTTTTGGACATCAACAATCCCTACCTTATTACCAAAATTATTCAATAAATCAAAAGAATGAACTCTGCCGTCACGTGAGTGTTGAGCCTGCGCGGTATAACTAATATCAAAACGCGTGTTAAATAATTCTGATAATTCTTCTGTAAAACTGAGCCTAGTATAATATTCGTTCTGCAAATAATACTGTTTTTCAAATGCATTACTTATCGAACAATAATACGTTTTTGAATCAAGAGAGAGATTTGTTCTGATGGATAAAATAGTATAAAGACCAGTTTCTCTGAAAAAAGCCTCTCCACTTCCATATCTGAAATGATTGGATAGATATTCATCTATCATGGCTGTTTCGTTCCAGGCAACCAGATTAGTGTCAACATCATAAATCTGAATACTATAGCTGCTAAACTCAGGATTTTCGAGTGTAACAAAAAAGTTTGGGCTTAGTTCTTCTGAATCGGTATGTAATTTACCAAGTTCTGTAAGTAGTTTTGAATTGGTTTCGGATAAGGATTCAACCCTGGAATTAAACAGTCCTAAGACCTCAAATTCAATTACCTGGATTTTTTCCTCAAGAGAATTACTCCAGTCGGAGTCTTGAGATTTAATAATATATGGAATACTAAAAATCTGTAAGAGAAAAATGATAATAACAACGAGAATAGAGTAGTTAATTATTTTTTGCTTTCTCTTATTTTTAGCCATAATAAATTAGTTGATTGAAATTTGTGAAATTTTCCAGAACTCATCGATTTTGGTTAAGGACACATAAATTACCGCAGAATCTCTTCTGCCTTTATTTGTGAACACATATAGACCAGTACCATAAGGGCGTTTTGCATCAATATTTATTTTATTGAATCGAAAACTGATGTTTTGATTTACCGACAGAAAATCTTTCAGTACGTGATGGACTTGATTATTACTAAAATAACCGGATGAGCTTCTTCTAAGGCTAAGATATGTATTATCTGAAAAATAATCTGAGAATAGAGATATATCGTTCTTGTCAATGCCCGCTTCAATTGTTCTGAATATTATGTTCAGATCAACTTCAGGCAGTGTTTCTTTCTGTTGGGATTGGAATACGAATCCATTGTTAATAAACAAAAAGAAAAGAATGACTGAGGGGTAATATTTTTTTATATGTTTATTCATATCAAAATAAATATTCGATAAAATAACTATTTCAAAATACAAAAGCATACCAAATAAGGTATGCTTCCGTAATATATATATGGGTGCAGCTAATAACTATTTTTGTTTAAGGCTGCCATAGTTCTTTTGCATTTTAGCTGGCAATTCCGCTCTACTTATTCGGCCTTCTTTTAGTTCTCTTTCACCTTCAACTAATTGATAAGCCCAATCAAATACCATTCTTTCTGAAGTTACACTTCTTACCCTGATTTTAGCAAAATGATTATCCCAGGTCCAGACTACATATGTGCTTCCGGGATAAATATCAATATATTTTACATTGTCACCATCAAGAAGTTGAATCCAACCGGGATCTTCCGGATCAGGTGCGTAAGAAATATCATATAAGTCGTAGGTACTGCCCATATCGATTAGGTCAGTATCCTCCCAAACGTTAAGATAAGGTACACCCTCGAAAATTTCAAAGAAGAAATCCGACCCATCATCATCGTAAGCTCTTACCAGATAATCACTTAAGTCATAACCGCTTGTACCCGGGAACCGTGAGTAGTCAAATATTGCCTGATTGAATCCTTCGGGACGTGGTGTGTCATAAACAACATCATAACTCAATTCACTTTCGTTTCCGTTATCATCATATGCGGCTACAGCGTAATATGTTGTTACGGCATTTTCAGCACCATAATCAATAAATGAATTATCTTCAGTACTTCCTAAGAGAGTATATCTTCCCTCATATTGGCTATTGTAATAAACATTATAACCAATTACATCACTTTCTGTGTTGTGATCCCAAAAGATATCAACTCTATTGTCACCAGTTACTGTCCAAACATTTCTTGGTGGAGATGGGGGTGTATTATCATATACATAGTAGCCATTGTCATCGCATCCGGTTAGAGCTAAAAATACCATTATTAGCATCATAAGGAATAAATTTGTTGTTTTCATCATAACCTCCAGTTGTTTCATTGTTTCATTATATACAGTCAAGTTGAATGCCAACATTTATAGTGTAGTCAGCCTTAATTTTAGGATGAAATTCAACTTATGCTGGAAGCAAAAAAGAAAAGTGTCCGCTTTTCTATACAAAAGTGGACACTTTTTTGTTAAAAATGGCAGGAGTTAAATTTTGCTAATTTCACTACCGACACAGATTTGTGAATTATTTACTGTTGCCAAAGATTTACCGGTAAGCAACCTTTTATCGAAGGGAGAATTCTTTGATAATGACTTGAATTTGGATTTATCAACTGTCCAGACAACATCAGGATCGAAGATTGTAAGATTTGCCTTCTCACCCTCTTTTATTTCAGGGACAGGAAGATTCAAGATAGTCCTTGGATTAATCGCAAATTTCTCAACTATCTGTTCAATCGTGAGGTGTTTTTTATGGTATAACTCGCTGAATGCTAATCCAACCTGAGTTTCCAGTCCAACTATACCATTAGGCGCGTAAATGAACTCAACTTCTTTCTCTTCAATAGCATGTGGTGCGTGATCACTGGCGATACAATCAATTGTTCCATCCTTTAATCCTTCGATAATGGCATTAACATCAGCCTGAGTACGAAGTGGAGGACTCATTTTAAGGTTTGTATCATAAGTTTTAAGAGCATCGTCGGTATATGTAAAATGATGAGGAGTAACCTCTGCGGTTACTTTAATACCCTTTTTCTTGGCCTGGCGAACCATTTCAACAGATTCCTTAGTTGAAATATGAGCTATGTGAATCCTGCCGCCGGCATATTCAGCCATCATTATGTCACGCATTACAATAAGGTCTTCAGAAATTGATGGTAAAGCCGGTAACCCTAACTTAGTAGAATTAAATCCTTCATTCATATGACCGTGTGAAAGAGAGACATCTTCGCAATGTTCAATAACAGGGGCATTAACCATTGATGAATACTCAAGCACATTTCTCAACATTCCGGCGTCTTTAATAGCAACGCCGTCATCGGAGAAACCCACAGCGCCTGCCTCATGCAATTCTAAAATTGGAGCAAGTGACTCACCTTTTCTGCCTAAAGTTGCCGCGGCAACCGGATGCACATCCACCAGATGACCTGCAGCTTTAGCTTTAATAAGCAAAACAACCTCGGCGGAATCAATTGCCGGATTTGTGTTCGGCATGCAGGCAATACCGGTAAATCCACCGGCAGCGGCTGAATTTGATCCCGTTAAAATTGTTTCTTTGTCTTCTCTACCGGGTTCTCTTAAATGAACATGCATATCATAGAAGCCAGGCGCACAATATTTATCCTCAAAATCATAGACAGTAGAACTTTTTAATTCTTCTTTTGACAGGTCACCAATTTTTTGAATAATCCCGTCAACTATTAAAAGGTCAGCCTTTTTACTTAGTTTTTGATGGGGACTTACTAGTTTAACCCCTTTAATTACAACTTGCATTTTTCACCTATAATTTAGTGCATAGTTCCCAGTAAATATAAGACAGCCATTCTGACTGCCACGCCATTAGTAACCTGATTCAAGATAACCTGATATGGTCCGTCTGCAACTTCAGAGGAAATTTCGACACCCCTGTTAATTGGTCCGGGATGCAGAATCAGTACATCTTTATTATGCTTCTTCAATCTTTCAGAAGTAAGCCCAAAATAAGTTCGATATTCACGAGTTGTTGGAATTGATGCTCCGGCATTTCTTTCCAATTGAATTCTGAGTACGTTTAAAACATCGTTATTTTCAATGGCATCATCAATCTTATGATAAACTTTAACACCCAATTCCTCAATTGCGCGCGGCATCATGGTAGAGGGACCACAAAGAGAAACTTCAGCACCCATGGTTTTTAATCCATGTATGTTTGAAAGTGCAACTCTGCCATGACCAATATCGCCAACAATACAAACTTTAAGACCTTCCAACTTTCCGACTTTTTCGCGGATCGAATACATGTCTAAAAGTGCCTGAGTAGGGTGTTCGTGTGTACCGTCTCCGGCATTGATAATGTTGGCATCGGAAATCTGAGTTAGAAATTGAGGAACGCCTGGCGATTCGTGACGCACAACTATCATATCAACCTTCATCGCTTCAATATTCCTGACAGTATCCTTAAAAGTTTCACCTTTTTTTGTACTGCTTGTTGATGTTGAAAAATTAACTGTATCGGCAGAAAGGCGCTTTTGAGCTAACTCAAAAGAAATCCTTGTACGTGTTGAATTTTCGAAGAATAAATTAACAATTGTTTTGCCCTGTAAGGTAGGGACTTTTTTAATAGGGCGTTCGAGTACTTCCCGGAAAGTAGTTGCAGTATCCAGAATCAACTGAATGTCTTCTTTTGGAACTCCCGAAAGGCCTAATAAATGTCTGCTAGATAACGACATATTTAGTTCTCACTATTTTCGTTTGAAATATCCATTAAATAGACGGCATCTTCGCCGTCAACTTCTGCAAGTTTAACCTTTACCTCTTCGTTAAAAGAAGTTGGAATATTTTTCCCAATAAAGTCTGCTTTAATAGGAAGTTCTCTGTGCCCGCGGTCTACAAGAACACATAACTGAATGGTGCTTGGTCTGCCAAGATCCATCAGTGCGTCAAGAGCTGCACGGACTGTTCTTCCGGTATAAAGAACATCATCAATAAGAATTACATCTTTCTCATTCATGTCGAATGTAATGTCAGTAACCGACACTTCAGGTTGTTTAAGTCTTTCTCTAAAATCATCCCTGTAAAGTGTGATATCAAGAATTCCAAGTTCAACATCAGATTTGTCAATCTCGGAAATCTTCTTGTGAATTCTGTTGGCTAGGAATTCTCCTCTTGTTCTCATGCCTATTAGAACCAGATTTTGAGAACCTTTGTTTTTTTCAAGGATTTCGTGGGCTAAACGAGTAATCGTTCTGTCCAATCCTTCTTCGTCAATAACTTTTGCTTTTATGTCCATATACAAAAAATCCTCGTTGACTTACGTCGCGGAGGTCCTCTAATTAGTTAATATGTATGTTTTCAAGTTTGTCACTCCTTTTTTATCTCTCCGGATAAAATTAAAGGAAAATTATTTTTACAAAGGTACAACATTAAATTATGATTGTAAAGAACAGACAAACAGATTTGTCTGTTCTTTACAAAAATCTTTTAATTATTCAATTACCTTAAACTCAATTCTGCGATTCATTGCCATACCGGCACTTGTATAATTATCTGCCATAGGCTGAGATTCGCCGTATCCTTTAACAAAAAGTCTTGAAGCACTAATCCCGTTGGCAACCAGAAAATCCCTAACTGCCTGTGCTCTTCTTTCAGATAGTGTAAGGTTAAAAGCTGCTCCGCCGCTGCTATCTGTATGCCCCTGGATTTCCACTTTAGCTGCAGGGTTACTCTTAAGCACTTCAACAGCATCATAGAGAATGGGGTAGGACTCATTGGTTAAATTGGCACTTCCTGAACGGAAATTAACTCCCTCAAGTACCCAGCTTTTCTTGATAGCTCTTGGTGCAGGCTTTTCAGGTTCTTTTTCAACAACCACTTCTCTTGTAATAACACGAGGAATGTTGCTCTTAATCAGTTCTTCAATCTTATCATAATCAACTTTTTCCGGTTCAGGAAGTACTAACTCTGAAATTCCACCGGGTAAAGCACATTTTCTTGAAAGTGTGCCTTTATCGTAGTAATAATTCCAGCCGATTTTTGCATCCAGATATGTTTCATATCTGTCGGTAAATATTCCGCCTAAACCGGAGCCTGATACTCCGTCAAGCTCGTCCGTAAAAGTAGAATGGTAATTAAATTCAATAAACATTGACCAATCGATACCTAGTTTAATATCTGCACCCAGGCCCATGTTTAGTTGTCCACTGATTACCTGATCATCAAGTGTAGTATCAAAATGGTCGGTTAACATGGCCATAAAACCACCGGCACCAAAAGTAAAATATGGCGACACCGGATCGCATGGAGCAAGGTAATAAAGGAAGTCAAGATTTAGGGCGATTAAATCAAGTTTTGTAGTTAATGGAGTTGCATCAGCTTCCATGTGGGAATATCCGGGTTGGATTCTGAAGGCAACATTTTCAGATGTATTCCGCTGTAAATGAAAAAAACCGCCATAGTTTGTATCAGAAGCTTTGTTCAGACTATGGTTCATCAATCTGGGGTAAGATCCACCAAAACCAAAACTCCAGCTGTTTTCTGCAAGTTGTGCTTTGAGCGGTGTAATAAACGCGAATAGAGCTAAAAAGAGTAGAATTCGTTTCATTTTATAATCTCAGTTGTTATTAATTCAAGCTTTGGTTGGAACGACGTTTATTATAACGATATTCATTCATATTATCAAGAATGCATTTTTGAATTTTGAAGAAAACTCATATATTTAGGATGAATTCGGGGTGTAGCGCAGCCCGGTAGCGCGTCCCGACGGGATGTCGGGAAGGTCAGGAGTTCGAATCTCCTCACCCCGACTCTTCTTAATATTCTTATTTATTATCATGAAATTCACATTGTATATTTTAAAAAGCAAAAGTACCAATAAGTTTTATGTTGGACATACTAACAACATGGAAAGAAGAGTTTTTGAACATAATTCCGGGCAAACAAAATCAACCAAACCAGGTATACCCTGGGAACTGGTTTACACAAAGGAATTCCAAACCAACATTGAGGCTAACAGAGCCGAATTGGATATTAAAAAGAAAAAGAGTAGAAAGTACATTGAACAACTAATTTCCGGGCAGTCCGGATAGCGCGTCCCGACGGGATGTCGGGAAGGTCAGGAGTTCGAATCTCCTCACCCCGACTCTTTTCTACGTCCTATTTCAAATTCCGTTACACATTTATATTCTTTTTTCATAAACATTTACTCTTTCATATTCTCAGCAAAAAAAATAAGGAAATATAGCCTTTGTAATTATACTCCGATTTCCCTGTAATTTTTAAAAAAATATTATAACTTGCATCAAAAAAATATTGACGACTTATTATTGACAAACTGTAAAAGATTTACATATCACAAAATCCCCCATTTGTTTTTCTGACTCATATAGATTCTATGTGTTACTGTGCTTGATACAAACCCATAAAAATATAAACGGAGTATTATAACATGAAAAAATTCATTTCAAGGATGTTCGCGAAGTCTCTCGATTGGATTGAGATTATTGGTAACCGACTTCCGCATCCGGCAACCCTTTTCGGGTTATTAGCCTTACTTGTTGCCATTGCATCATGGCTTGGTGACATGTTTTCTTTAACCGCGATTCATCCTGCTGACAATTCTATTATTGTTGTAAAGAGTTTATTTAGCGGTGACGGCATCAGATGGATGTACACCAACGTTATGGAAAATTTTGTAAATTTCCCTCCGCTGGGTTATGTGCTTACTGTTATGGTGGGGATTGGCGTGGCTGAGGGATCGGGTCTGTTTACTGCGGGAATTAAAGCTCTTGTGCTAAACGCACCTCCTAAACTTATCACAGCTTCCATTGTTCTTGCGGGTATTCTTTCTCACCTTGCCTCGGAAGTTGGCTATGTGGTTCTTATTCCTTTGGGAGCTATGATTTATCACGCGATTGGAAGACACCCGATGGCAGGACTTGCCGCGGCATTCTGCGGTGTAAGCGGCGGCTTCGGCGCAAACTTTCTTATTGGTTCAGTCGATCCTATTCTAGCCGGACTTTCGCAATCAGCAGCTCAAATAATTGATCCTACGGAAACAGTGAACGTGGCTGTTAACTTCTACTTCATGTTCGTTTCGGCATTCATGATTGTTATTGTCGGTACATGGATTACAGAAAAAATTGTTGAACCTCGTCTGGGCAAATACCATGGCGGCGCCGAGAAACTTGATGTTGGTAAACTTACCAACGATGAGAAAAAAGGTCTTAAGTGGGCTATGTTTGGATTGCTTGCAGTGATTGCGGTTCTCGCATTAACAATTATTCCAGATGGTGCAATCTTCCGTAATCCTGAGACAAACGAAGTTCTTCACTCCCCTTTCTTCAATGGAATTATTGTGGGGATACTTATTTTCTTTATGGTTCCTGGTCTTATCTACGGAGTTGTTGTTGGCACAATAAAGAACGACAAACAATTCATGAAACATGTTATAGCCAGCATGGGAACGCTTTCAACATACATTGTTCTGGTATTCTTTGCCGCGCAATTCGTGTACTTCTTTAAGTACAGTAACTTAGGATTAATCCTAGCCATTGACGGCGCAAAATTTTTGAGTGACATCGGGCTTACGGGTATACCACTTATAATTGCTTTCGTTTTTCTCGCAGCATTTATAAATCTCTTTATGGGAAGCGCTTCTGCAAAGTGGGCAATTATGGCTCCGGTTTTCATACCTATGTTTATGCTGCTTGGATATCATCCTGCCTTAACCCAGGCCGCTTTTAGAATAGGTGACTCGGTAACGAACCTGATAACACCAATGATGAGCTACTTTGCCCTGATTGTGGCATTTGCTCAGAAGTATGACGAGGATTATGGAATAGGAACGATAATATCTACCATGGTGCCATATACATTCTTCTTCCTCATATTCTGGATTGTAATATTGTCCGGATGGATGTTGTTAGGATTACCATTAGGTCCGGATGGACCGTTGTTTTTGTAAAAATAGTTACAAGTGCATAGTTGCAAGTTTATCAAGTGGGCGCATGGAATTGCGCCCTTTTATTAAAATGAGAATGAAATGCCATAGTGGACAAAATTATCCATTTCTTTTTATCCCATTTTTTTGTTAATTGTAGCGTAATTGACAAGTACTAATAAAATTTCATTTAATAATATTTCGGGGGAAATCATTAATGAAATTCATTCCATTTAATTTCGTGATATTTTTTTTCTTTTTAAGCACAAATATATACCTCTTCTCAAATCAGTTAGATCAAAAAATTAAAGTACTACTGGTAGCGGATGATTTTATTGGTACAAGTTATACGATATCCGATGATCAGGTAAAAAGCATAGGCGAAATTTTGCATAGCTACGACTGGGACCTTGTACTTGCCGGGGCAAAAGATACTCTGATTCCCTGCCCCTGGGGAAAGGAAACAATGAATCAGAAAGCCAGTATTACAGAGTTGAATATTAATTCCCTTCAGGTGCCAGTTGAATATGATGGAATTATAATACTGCCGGGAAGGTCTTTTTCAAACCTTACAAATAATTCCAGTTTTCTCTCCTACCTTAAAGCAGCAAATGATGAAGGCATTCCTATTGCCGCCTGGTGCAGAGGAGTAAGTGTTTTGGCAGCCGCGGATATTTTAAGGGATAAAACCATAATTGGCAACTTTAATCTTAATCCTTTATTTGGCGAAGCCGGCGCTGATTACATCGATTATTATGTGAAGACCGAAAATCAGAAACGCACGTTTCATGATATAATTGGACCTATAAAGGATGGTAATATTATAACTACCGTAAGAAGCTTGTATTATAGAGGAGAGATGTGTTCCCTTATAAAAAATGCCATTGATTCCAGAGAGAAGCTAAAGGATATTCAATTGGGAATTAGCTTCTCTGATTCTGCCGTCTGGAAAGGAGAAAACCCTTATGCCTCGACTGGAGTTGCCTGGGGTGACATAAATAATGATAGTTGGAATGACGTTATCGTATCGAATGGAATCGATTCCCAGCCCCAGCCCACAATTGTATACTTTAACATGGAAGGCGTTCTTGATGAAAAATGTGGGTGGGAATCAGAATACAAGCTGCCTTCCGGCAATATTTTTGTCTCTGATTTAGATAACGATAATCACACTGAAATAGTGGTGTCGCACCTCGGGATTTCCAAAGAAGGTTTTACTCCCGGATCGCATGTTGTATATAAATATGGTGGAACCCTCGGAAAAAATCCCGGATGGAAATCACCACCAGCAAATGGTTTTTCCTGCACAGGAGGTGACTTCGATGGTGATGGCGATATGGATTTAGTCTTCGGACAGGGAGTAAATGCCATAAAAGCCGAGGATAAAAAGTTTCAGCCTGCGGTTATTTACGGGAATGAAAATGGAAATTTTTCATCCACACCCTTATGGTCATCTGAAGAGAATTATCTTACCAATGATGTGTGCTCAGTAGATATAGATAATGATGGCGATCTTGATTTGGCGATCTCGGGCAAAGGATACGGAATTAGCATCTTTTATAATAAAGATGGAATACTTGAGAAGTCCCCTTCCTGGTCTACTAAATCCGTTATAGGTGCGCGTCAAATGTCTTTTGGCGATCTTGATGGTGACGGTTTTCAGGAACTTGCAGTTGCCGTACCAGCGGCAAAGTTTCTTACCGAGGATGGCGGAATTTATATATTCAAGAATGTAAACGGTATACTCGAAAAAGAAGCTTTCTGGAAGGATGAAACTTTCCACGAACCCTCTTGTATTGCATGGGTGGATGCTGATGGCGATCAGGATCTCGACCTGGCTTTTGGTGGTTTTTTTGCCCGTGCAGGAATTTTGGAAAACCAGTCGGGTAAATTATCAGAGGAGTTCAAATGGTCCTATAAAGGAGATAGGAGTTTTTGGGTTCAGCAACTTAGTTTTAATGATTTTGATAAAGATTTCATAATAAATGATGTAGAGAAATTCATTGGCAATGGAAATAATAAGGTATTTACATTTAACAAGAAATATCTTAATTCTATTACTGAAGTTGTTGTAAATAATAAACCTTTGAAGAAAGAGGAATACTGCTACGATCTGAACGAGGGCTGGATATCTCTTAAAACCCCTCCCTCAGATAAAAGTAAAATTTCTGTGATTTATTCCTATTCCAGGGATCTTGATTTAGTCATCACAGCTTTGTATAAAACGTTGTTGTTTGAGAACGAGTCTTATAATTTCAATTCGGGGGGAGAATGAATAAAATAATTTTGCTAATTATCGCTTTAACATTTACTGTTTCATTAAATGCTCAGGAGTATAAGTACATTGGCTCGCAGGAATGTAAAAAATGTCACATCTCTGAGAAAAAAGGCAGCCAATTTGTGTCATGGTTAAAAAGCAGGCATTCACACGCCTTTTGGAGGCTAAACAGCGAGTGGTCACTCTTCCTTGCTCACCAGCGTGAAAAGTATCAAGATGTAACAGAACCGCAAAAGGACGAGCGCTGCTTGAAATGTCACACATCAATAAGAGACGAATCGAAAGAACTTGCAAGTGAGACATATAACATTGAAGAAGGAGTTGGCTGCGAAGCATGCCATGGCCCGGCTTCCGTTTATATTAAGACTCACATGAAGAAAGATAGGACTACTCTTGATGATGGCGGACTAAAACCTGACGAGACAGTATGCAAAAAATGTCATCAGGACGAACATTTCCAATTTATTGAAAAATTACCTAAAATTGCACACGGTTTTCCTAAAAATGAGTAGCAATACTTGTTTTTGGGTCCTACAACCTCTGAGATTCCCCCGAGTCTCAGAGGTTTTTTTATACCTTTACACATATCCAAATCCTTTGAAATTTCTCGCGAAGATTTTGTTATATTTGAATATAAAATTTTAAGGAGAGTATTATGGCTAAATCATCATCGTCATTTGATGTTGTATCCGAAGTGGATTTACAGGAAGTTGACAACGCTATTAACCAGGCTTTAAAAGAAATTCACCAGAGATATGACTTAAAAGCTTCGGACACGGAAATTACCCTTAACAAAAAAGATCAGTTGATTACTATTAATACGAAGGATGATTATGCCTACAAGCAGTCCCTGGAAATTATCCGTTCAAAATTTGTTAAAAGAAATGTCCCCCTAAAGGCGCTTAATCCCAAAGAGCCTGAGCCGGCTGCAAGTGGAAGAATAAAAATTATCATCAATTTGAATAGCGGAATTTCCAAAGAAAACGCGAAAAAAATTACCAAGATGATTAAAGATATGAATTTGAAAGTGAGTGCTCAAATCCTTGATGAAAAGTTAAGAGTTCAGGGAGCTAAAAAGGATGAACTACAGGCAGTGATGCAGGCAATACGCGAAGCAGATTTTGACTTCCCAACTCAGTTTATTAATTTTCAATAAATTTTAGTGAATAGATGCCCATTAGCCGGGCATCTATTTCATATCATTTCTTTTCAAGTTGATTGAGACCAAAAGTGTATGCCCCAAGCGCAACAGCTTCAGCTGTACCTAATTTCGAAATTCCTACGCCTATTCTCTTTTCAGATTCAAACAGGACTTTTTTATCAGAGAAAGGAACATTAATTTCTGATGGGGTACTTTTACAAAATTCATCTAAGTCGTTTTTATTCTCAAGATTATACGCCCTAAGATCAAGACGTGGTAACTCATCTCCATTTATAGTCTTAATGGTCGAATTTATGGTTTCGATAACCTTTGGCAGAAACAGGTCAGCGGCCCCGGCAATACCACCTCCAATTACAACTTGTGCATCAAGTAAGGTTATAATATTCGCCATTGCTTCACCAATTGAAGTTCCTAGAATTTCATAAGCCTTAATCGCGGCAAGTTTATTTCCTTCCTTCTCTCCCATGGCAATCTCAAATATATCTTTTGGCGATAGTAGTAAATCATCACCTATTGCTGCCGCCTTTCGGTACTCTCTTGCTACAGCTCGTATGCTTACACTTTCTTCAGCAAATGATTCCGGATAAATATAATTCCTTAAGAGCCACACTTCGCCAGCAGATGAATTATCCCCGATATATAGCTCACCATTCCGAACAATACCGCCGCCGAAACCTGTGCCAATGGTCATTCCAAATAGATTATTACATTTTTTGTTTGATCCCGCCTCCGTTAACTTCATGTTTAAAAACGGGAGAAAACCAGCGGCGGCCTCACCAAGAGTAAAAAGATCGCCGTCATTGTTAATAAAAACCGGGATTCCAAATTTTTCTTCAAGCATTGGTCCGAGTGCAACACCTCCCCTGTATGCCGGAAGATTTCCTAAATCACCAATGATACCTGCCGGATAATCCGCCGGACCTGGAAATGCAAAGCTGATTGCTGATGCCTTTTGGGGAAGTGAGTTTTGAACTTGTTCAAATCCTTTAAGAATAGTCTCAAGAGAAAGGGTTAAGTCCTCACCATGGGCGGGATAGGTAATTTGTTCAATTATTTGTTTGCTGGCTTGTATTGCCGTGAATACAAAATTTGTACCCCCCGCATCAAGTGTCATAATAATTCTTTCGTCCATACTATAATCTATTTTCATTTAACACTCCTTTTATCAGCAAGTTTTTTCTTTTCATTAGTTGAAAGAAGGTAAATGTATGCTATTGCAATAAGAGGGACAACAAAACCAAAGACAGTACCAACCATGTCCGCCATTGCACCCATTATAAATGGTAAAATAGCACCACCAATTATTGCAGTTACCATTAGCCCCGACAATTCATTGGAACGCTCTGGCATTTTATCAACGGCTATTGAAAATATTAAGGGAAAGATATTTGCAAACCCAAGACCAACAATAAAAATTGCAACAAGCGAGACGATTTGAATGCCGGATATAAAAAGGAGAATGCCGGCAAGCGAAAGAATAGAGGTCCAAACCAAAAATTTAACTGGCTGAATACTCTTGAGAAGCAGCCCACCAAAAAATCTGCCAATAGTCAATGCAAGGAAAAAGAGTCCACTGCCTAATATTCCTAAAGAAGAAATATCTATGTCATATTGATCCTGCATGTACAATGGGATACCGGAGCTAAGACAAACTTCGGCGCCTACATATAAAAATATTCCGAGTACCATTGAAAGAACATATTTATTTTTTAAAAGTTGAACGGATGATTTTATTGTAGCCGATGCAGCTTCATTTACCTTTTCTTCGATATTCATTATTCTAACAAGTACGAGTGTTATAGCCAGAGCGAAAGCATAGATTGGAAAAATCAGCTGCCAATCAGAAGCCCACAACGAGACGGCCAAAACGGGAATGATTGGTCCAGTAAGCGAGCCAATTGCCTTTACAAACTGTGCAAAAGAGAGATTGCTCGAGTATTTTCCCTCGGGCGAAACATCACGCATTATCGGGTTTCCGGAAACTTGTAAAACCGCGGCTCCACTACCAAGAAGTAAAATGGTAACGAGAAAAGTTGTGTATGACCCTAAAGTAAAAACAAGAGGAATAAGCATTGCAATTAGCGCAATGAATAGTCCTATTGAAAGGGTGTTTTTCTTTCCAATTTTATCCTGAAAAATCCCCATGGGAATTGAAAGCACACCAAACATAATGAATCCGGCAAATGGAATTAACTGTGCCATGGTTTGAGACAAATTAAATGTTTCTTTAGCCAGCCCTACAAACGGACCTACGGCATCACCAAAGCCCATGCATAGAAAAGCAAAAAATACTGGAATAGTTTTCTTTTTCATTAATGAACTCTTTTTTTAGTTATTACTCAATGAGTATGGCTGAAACTGATTGTAGTCAAAAACATTTTTATTGGGAATCTTATCCATGATAAATTTAAGGGAACCGCCTGACATTATATCCTCGTGTAGAAGAAACGGTTTTTTATACTCTTCCCCATTCAATAATACTTTGTGAATATAAATATTTTCTTCGGATAATTTTTCAGTTGTTATCCTGAATTGATTTCCATTTTCAAGATTGATGGTTGCTTCACTTACACAAGGACTTCCGAAAATATATTCATTGCTCCCTGGCGCAACAGGATAGAATCCCATCACAGAAAAAATGTACCAGGCCGACATCTGCCCGCAATCATCATTGCCGCATAATCCATCATTTGTATTTCTATATAGTACATTAACAATCTGATGAATTCTTTCCTGCGTTTTCCACGGTGTCTGTGCGTAATTATATAGATACGGTACATGATGACTTGGCTCATTCCCATGAACATAATTGCCAATAATTCCTGCTTTAGTTATATCCTCAGATTGTGCGATGTCTTCATCGCTTATACTCATTGTAAAAAGAGTATCAAGGTGATCGGAGAACGATTCATTTCCTCCGTAGAACCCGATCAGTTTACTAACATCATGCGGAACATACAGAGAATAATTCCAGGCATTGCCTTCAATAAATCCCTGACCATGTGTACTGAGAGGATCAAATGGTGTTATCCAGTTTCCTTTAGAATCTTTGGGACGCATAAAATTTATTCCATCATCAAAAATACTTTCAAATGATTTCGCTCTTTGTCTGAAAGTTTCGGCCACATCCTCTTTTCCTAAATTCGATGCCATAATACTGATAGTCCAGTCATCATAAGAATACTCTAAAGTTTTAGACGCGGAATTAGAATTCAGGTCAGCCGGCAGATATCCATATTTCATATAATGTTCAAGTCCGTCATATAATCCGTAGGTGGCGCTGCTAATGCAGGCATCAAGCGCCCTGGTCAAATCATAATCGCGAATACCTTTCATGTAAGCGTCAACAATAACGGGAACCGCATGATAACCAATCATGCACCAGTTTTCATTTGCATGATGCGACCAGACCGGAAGAACCTTGTGCACACTTTGCTGCTGATGAGCCAGCATAGAACTGATCATATCGTTTGTTCGTTTCTGCTGAACAATAGTAAAGAGCGGATGCAAAGCTCTATAGGTATCCCAGAGCGAAAATGTCGTGTAATTATCAAAACCCTCAGCTTTGTGAATATTCTGATCCAGCCCACGGTAGCTTCCGTCAACATCCATGTAAATAGTCGGATTAAGAAAAGTGTGATACAAGGCAGTATAAAAGACCTCTTTCCGATCCTCTGTTCCTTCAATCCGGATTGCCGAAAGTTCATCTTCCCACTTTGCCAGTGCTTCACTTCTTACTCTTTCAAAATCCCAATGTGGAATTTCAGCATTAAGATTATTAAGCGCTCCGGCAGTGCTTACGGGAGAAAGAGCAAATTTGATTTGAATATCTTCCTTCTCTTTTGTCTCAAATCTGAAGTAAGCCACAACTTTCTTCCCCGCCATTTCCGGGAAGTTTTCTCCTTCGTTAAATTTCCTGTAAAATCCATTATAAATTATTTGCTCTTCTTTATTTGTATAACCGTAATTTTTAATTGGTTTTGAAAATGACATGGCGAAATATAAAAGCTTCGTTCTAGCCCATCCACGTGTTTGTCTGTAACCGGTAACAAGCGTGTCGTTTTCCACTCTTATTGATGACCAGATAACTTTTCCATCGTAATCATAAATTCCCGAAGTCATATCAAGAATAATGTTTGCTTCATCTGTTTTGGGAAATTTATATTTATGAAACCCTACCCGCGCCGAAGTTGTAAATTCTGCCTTGATATTATAATCTTCTAGATTTACACTATAATATCCCGGAATTGCCTTTTCGGTACTATGCAAGAATCTTGAACGATACCCTGTATCAGGATTTTGCTCTGTCCCCGGGTTCAGTTGTAACTTGCCAACTGTCGGCATAATTCTGAAATCTCCCAGGTCAGAGTGCCCGGTCCCTGAGAAATGAGTATGGCTAAAACCAACTATAGTGTTATCATCATATTGATAGCCTGAACAATACCTGTAAACCTCCTTAACGTAACCTGTGCCATCTGAATATGGTATGCTGTCCGTTTCAGGACTTAATTGAACCATACCAAAAGGAACAGTTGCGCCTGGATAAGTGTGCCCCATGTTATCAGTACCAATAAATGGGTTAACATAACTTGTCAAGCTGGTTTGCGCATGTGCCGAGAACATAATCACTGCAATTAAGCCAGGGAAAAATATTTTTTTCATAAGGGATTTTCCAATTAATTTATTACTCTATGGTAAGCAGTGTGCAATTTACAAAATTTCCTCTCCATTGGTTTGGGTTCTTAAATTATTAATAATTAGGTTGGGAAATCTTCATTCGTTCACGTTCTGTTGCTTCGATACATCCTCACTTCGTTCGGATTACTCAGCAACCGAGACACCCTGGTGGCTGAGTAGATTCTGCTCACATTTTAGTTGTTTGGCAGAATCGTATCGAAGCCACATTTACATTTTTTTCTAAATACCTTTTTTGCTAAACTTGGGAGTAAGTGATGTTCACCGTTAATCAACGCCGTTTTCTTTTTCCTACTCCACCCTTGAACTTGCTTCACCCTATAGAAAGCTGTATCGATCCGATCATATTCTTCATAGTAAACTAATTCAACAGATAAACGACGCATCGTATAGTTGGCCCCACTGCCACTCTGGTGTTCTCCCATTCTTCTTTCAAGATCATTGGTACTTCCTGTATAGAATGTACCATCGGAGCATTCCAAAATATACATAAATCCGCTGTTCATTGATTCCCTCGTCCTTTTCAACTTGGTGACAAATGTTATGATTTTCGCAACACTTTGTTGCTTCGATACATCCTCACTTCGTTCGGATTACTCAGCAACCGAGACACCCTGGTGGCTGAGTAGATCCCGATCTCATTTTTACCATTTGCCGGGATCGTATCGAAGCCACATGTTATCACAAATAAGCTCTCCTCAGTTTCTCCTTATCCAGCGATTTAACAATATCAAACTCATCCTCGTGTATTTTTTCCACATCGCCGTACCAGTTATTTTCCGCGCTGTCTTTTTGTGTTACCGCCAATACTTCTTTAGCCGATAGCACGGCAAGTTTTTCTACCACAAGGTTTGGTCCCGTCTCCATATCCACCTTGCCGAGTACAAGGTATGGACCCATAGACATTGTCTGTTCTGCATACTTTTCGTATGCCTTGGGGAATATAACCGCCTCGAAGGTGCCCGACTCATCCTCGAGCGAGAGGAATTTCATTATCTGTCCTTTCTTTGTTTTGATACGTTTTGAACTCATGTACCAGCCAACCATCTTAATGGTCTTTCCGTCGTAGCGATGCATGTCGCGTGCTTTAGTAATAGATGGGCGCTCCGTAACCGACCTGAAAAAATAGAGCGGATGACGGGTAACCATATAACCGAACGTTTCATACTCGATAGCGCACATCTCCTCAAGACTGTACTGGCGGTCGGTAACCACTTCCTTTTCCAGTTTGAAGGATTCCCTGGTGAAAAGATCGTTGTAACTCTCGTCCAGCATTCTACGGTGTTTTATGTACACATCAAGCAGGCGCATAAGTGTGGGACGCGTCTGGTCAAAACAATCCATAGCACCGCACTTAATAAGAATGGCGGTTTCCTCGTAGGCAAGTTTTGTACGGATAAGAAACCCGGCGAGTGATTTATAATCACCATTCAATTCCCTTTCAGCAACAATTTTATCCATAGCGTTGCGGGAAAGTTTTTTGATTGCCATAAGTCCAATTCGTATTTCGTCTCCCTGCCCCAGGTAATCATATTCGCTCAGATTAACAGAAGGAAGTTCTACCTTCAGCCCCATCCGTTTCGATTCCTCAACATAAACAGCCGCCGAGTAAAACCCTCCCCTGTTACTAAGCACACTTGCCATAAACTGCGCCGGGTAATGAACCTTAAGGTAGGCCACCTGAAACGAGAGCAAGGCGAAAGAAGCACTGTGAGCCTTGCAGAAAGCATAACCCGCAAATGATTCAATCTGCCGCCAGAGCTCTTTTGTGATGGCATCTGTAAAACCTTTTTCGCAGCAGGAGCTGTAAAACTTTTCCGCCAGGCGTGTCATGGCGTCATGTGAACGAAGTTTACCACTCATGGCGCGACGTAACAGGTCAGCTTCTTCAAGTGTGAGCCCCGCGATGTGGTGCGCCACTTTTATTACGTCCTCCTGATAGATCATAACGCCATAGGTTTCGCCAAGGTACTCTTGCATTTCGGGGATAAGGTATTTACGTCGTTTCGGGTTACGGTGGCGTTCCACAAATTCCTGCATCATGCCGCTTTCGGCAACACCGGGGCGTATTACCGAACTTGCCGCTGTGAGCATTTCGAAGGTATCGCAATCGAGTCTGCGAAGAAGCGAGCGCATACCGGGCGATTCTATGTAGAAGCAGCCAATGGTTTTGCCTTCACGAATTATGCGGCGTGTTTCCGGATCGGCAAAAATCGATTGGTAATCGTATATGTCAAAATCAACCCCCTCATTCTTCTTCGGGAGCGGTGCATGAATAGTATGCACGCCCAAACGTTTGTTTGCCGCCTCTGGCAACCGGTAATTGGTGAGGTCTATAAGACCTGGTTCGATATTTTCGTTAATTTGCTGCATATATAATAGTGTACAAATGTACACTATTATATATCAATTACCACAAAAAATCAATAACTCGCATTAACTTTGTTCATTAAAAATGAAGAAAAGTTAACAAAAAGTATATTTTTTCTTATATTAAATTTGTAATGAAATAAACCTACATCGGAAATCTGACTAAAAATAAATCGCCGGAGGGATCGTGGCTTCAGTTAAAGGAATATTCAAAATTTTTCTAATTCTGGTTATAATAATAAGTGTAGTAAAAGCACAGGACGTAACCATTGAGCAGATAAAAGCAAATAAGGTTAAATCTGTTGAAAAAACAACTCATGGATATTCATTTGGAGAACCAACACTGTTGGGGACAAAACTCTTCAACGAGCAATATGATGAAACAGGTAAACTGGTTTCGAGAACTACATATAATGAAGAAGGAGAAATTGAGACCAGACACGATTACCGCTATGACGATCTTGGTAACCTGATAAGAGAAACACAATACGACCCGGATGGAAGCGTAGTTAAAAAAATTATGATGAAACATGATGCGAACAAAAATGTAACAGAAAAAACAACTTACGAGTCTGATGAGTCGATGCAATCCAAAATGATGTATGAATGGGACAATAACAGCCACCTGACAAAAGAGACAGTTTATAACAGTGATGGAGAAATTGAATCCAGAACAACTTTTACCTATGATTTAAACAACCAGCTTGAGAAAAGCATTAAATATAATTCTGACGGTGAACCTGAAGAAAAATTCGGATATAAATATGAGAATGGGAATCTTGTTGAAGAAATGAAGTACGACGGCGACGGCGAGCGTGAATATAAGATAATAAGGGAGTATAATAACAAAAAAAATCTGACCCAAGAAATAAAGTATGATGCCGGCGGCGACTTAATGTCAAAAACCAGATTTGAGTATGATGGAAATGGAAATGTTTTAGAAAAAGTAAGTTATGACGACGGCGGGGATATAGCCGGAAGTTTTACATACAGATATGACAATCAAAACAGATTAATTAATGAATTGTCTCATGAATCAAATGGAAGTATACTTTACGAGCATTCATTCAAGTTCGATGCGCAGGGAAGAATTGGCGAAACTATTATGGATAATAAAGACGAAGAGACATTCGTAAAAAACCGATATTATTATGACACTAATAATATGATTAAAGAAATTATAGTGAACGATAAACTTGATGAACCGAATCGTGCAATCAGGTTCTCATACGAGTATTATTATTAATTAAACAGGGACTGCCTCAAAAGTGAATCATCAATTTTAAAATCCGAGATAGCTGGACTGGCAACAAACAGGTCATAAAAATCAGTGTTCCATATTCGATAATTTTTACTTTTGAGACAGCCCCTTGCTTTATTAATTGTTGAATAATTATTTGTCTTAACACCAAAACCAAGTTAAAATCTACTGTCCTGCTAGGGACAAAATAATTATAGCAAGTGACAATCCCAAAATTCCAAAGCCCCATAGGGGCGAAATAGAGGGAAAATGGCTAACACATATTCACAAATCTATCTACAATTTGTATTTGCAGTTCAAAACAGAACATCTCTCATTCGCATTGAATGGAAAGATGAACTATATAAATATATCACAGGTATAGTCCAAAATAACAAGCACAAATTGATTGCAATAAATGGAACATCTAATCATGTTCACATATTTATTGGTTATAAACAACATCAGCTAATACCTGAATTGTTACAGGATATAAAAGGTTCATCATCCAAATGGATCAACAACAAAGGATTTGTAAAAGGTAAATTTCAATGGCAGGCTGGATATGGAGCATTTTCATATTCTCATTCTCAAATTGAAAATGTTGTGAAATATATTTTAAACCAGGATCAACATCACAAAAAGAGAAAATTCCGAGATGAATATGTTGAATTGTTGCAACGATTTAATATAGAATACAATGAGAAATATTTGTTGCAGGATATCGGGGATTAATATATGCGTCCCTAAAGGGACTCTGATTTTTCTTCTGATTATCTAAAGATATTTTGTCCCAAAAGGGACAACAAATACTACTAGAAAAATAATCACCCCTTACCCTGTGCCTTAAGAATAAGATCAGCCAACTCCCTAAACGCGCCATCTCCGCCATTGCGGGTAAGAACCAGATCCGCTATTTCCTTTATCTGATCAACAGCATCTGCCGGTGCAGCCGAGAAACCCACGTTCTTCATAATTTTCATATCATTAACATCATCACCAAGGTAGGCTACTTCATTCATTGTGATTTTTAATTCTTCACAAATTGCCATTGCCGTCTCTTGTTTGTCCCAAATGTCGTTCGCAATAAAATCAATCTTTAGCTTTTCTCCACGCGCTTTAACTATATCAGATGCATCAGTCGTTATTATACCCGTTCTGAGTCCGGCCTCCTTTAAAAGTCTGTTCCCCATCCCATCTTTCACGTTAAATTTCTTGAAAGCTTGTCCCTCGTTATTATAATACATACCGCCATCGGTGAGGCAACCATCAAGATCCGAGAGAACCAGTTTGATTGATTTTAGTGCTTCAAGTACTTGTTTGTTATTCATATTGGATATGTTTTGTTTAATTTTAGAATATAGTAAAATGATTTTAATATTGTGTGAAAAAGTAGTTTTTTTAGCATTTTTTTTGAAAACTGCAGGTCAAAAAAAAATGCATTTTTTTTTAATTTTGATTGCGAACTTTAATCAACATTTGTTATATTAACCCTTCGGAATACTACTTCGAAACTTTATGAAATAAGGGCAGTACATAAATTTATGAACGACCAATTTGTTACATCTGGCAATGTTCGTCCGACTTTCCCAATCGAAAAACACATTAAAAATACATTCGCAAGCATTAATATAGAATTAAATTGTAGTTTATTAAACAATCATTAAAATTTTTATTGAGTATTGTGTTAAAGATATTGAACAACTATAATAACGAACCAAATAACAAACTAATTCCACAAACATTAGAAGGAGCAGCTAATGAATAAGCTTTACAGGCTTTCTGTGCTAATGCTTTTAGTTTTATCATCAGCATTGTTTGCACAATCTTACAAAGTAACCGGCGTTGTTAAAAGTAGTGCCGGTGACGCATTAATCGGAGCAAACGTTTACGTACAAGGCACAACCACTGGTGCTGCAACAGACGAAAACGGTAAGTACGAAGTAACTTTAAAAGCCGGCAAATATACTGTTGTTTGCAGTTACATTGGCTTTGAAACAATATCAGAAGCAATCGATCTTACAAACAACATGGAACTTAACTTTTCACTAAGAGATAAAGCTTTCTCTTTAAGTGTTGAAGTTATTGCTGACCGCGCTAAGGAAAGAGAAACTCCTGTTGCTTTTACAAACGTTGATAAGAAAGAAATGGAACAAGTACTCGGTAGCCAGGACATTCCTATGGTTCTTAACACTACACCAAGTGTTTATGCATCTCAGGAAGGTGGTGGAGCGGGTGATTCAAGAATTAGTTTACGTGGTTTTGACCAAAGAAACTTTGCTATCATGATTAACGGTGTACCTGTTAATGACATGGAAAATGGCTGGGTTTATTGGTCAAACTGGGACGGTGTTGGTGACGCTACTTCATCAATCCAGATCCAGAGAGGTCTTAGTGCTGTTAACTTAGCTACAGCCTCTATCGGTGGTACATTGAACATTGTTACTGATCCTGTTGCTTATGCAAGCAGTTTCGATTTGAAACAAGAATTTGGTTCAGGTGCTTTTAGAAAAACAACTATGTCATTCAACACTGGTTTGATAGACAATAAGTTTGCTCTTAACGGTACCTTAGTTAGAAAAGTCGGTGACGGTATCAACGACAAAACTTGGACAGACGCATATGCTTACTATTTTGGCGCTGCCTATAACATAAACGAAAAAAACAGAATTGAAGTTTATGCTATTGGTGCTCCTCAAAGACATGGTCAGTTTTCATATGAGCAAAACCTTGCTGAATTCAGCCATGAGTTAGCTATTGATAATGGTTTTTCTCAAGAAGCCTTGGATGCTATTCAGGAAAACGGTACAAAATGGAATGGTATGTGGAACACCGTTGATCCTACATACGGTGGAAATCAGGCATGGAACAAGAGTTGGTGGGCACCTGCAACCGGCAAACAGGTTAGATATGCAAGTGACTTTTTGAATGAAAGAGAAAACTTCTTCCACAAACCAATAGTTAACTTTAACTATTATGGTCAGTTAAGTGAAAAAGCTTCTCTATATACTACCCTTTATTGGTCAGGTGGTATTGGTGGTGGTACTGGTACTTACGGCAGCACAAAGAGTGTTAAAGTTGGATTCACATCAGTTAAAGACTGGGATGCTACCATAGCAAATAACCGCGCAACAGTTGATGATGGCGGTTTATTTGTTGGTAAAGGTGTTCTAAGAAACAGTCGTAACGATCAGGATTCTTATGGTGCTTTAGCTAAAATGCTTTACAAAGTATCTGATGATTTCACTATGCAAGTAGGTGTTGATTGGAGAACTGCAGAAGTTGAACATTACAGAGAAGTTAGAGATATGTTAGGCGGTGATTATCTTATAATGAAAGACAATAAATTATTGCCATCTGCTGGTATTAGAGTTGGTCTTGGCGATAAAATCGGTTACTGGGAAACAAATAATATTGACTGGTTAGGCGCTTATTTACAAGGTGAATATACCGCGCAGAGATTTACCGCCGTTGGCATGGTTGGCTGGTCTACAGTTAAGTACAAAACTACTAACCATTTCCTTGATGATGGAACTGGTAATCCTGCAACCGCAGAATCAGAAGATATCAATGCAATTCAGTTCAAAGGTGGTTTGAATTATCGTATTGATGCAGACATGAATGCTTTCATCAATGCCGGCTGGGTAAACAAAGTTCCTACCTTAGATCAGGCTCTTGATGATGTTAATACTCTTGTTGTCGCTGATCCTGGTAACGAAAAATTCTTTGACGTTGAAGCAGGACTTAACTGGAATGGTCTTGATGGTAGAATGGCTGTTTCAGCCAATATTTACTATACAAAATGGCAAGACAGATTTATGTCAAGAACAGTTACTTTAGCTGATGACAGAGAAGGAACAGTTAACCTTTTAGGTATGAACGAAACACATATGGGTCTTGAGCTGGAAGTTGCTTACCAACCAGTTGATATGTTAAAATTTGACCTTACTGTTTCTGTTGGTGACTGGCAATATGATGGCGACGTAGCCTCAACATTTACAGATTATCAGGCAGGTCAGGTTGTTCAAGAATCATATAACCTTTATTTAGATGGTATTAAAGTTGGCGATCAGCCACAGCAGTCAGTTGTCTTATCTGTTTCATTATTCCCAATTGACGGTTTATATATTTCCGGTATTGTTAAACATTACAGAGAATTCTACTCAATGTTTGATCCTGCTACAAGAAACGATCCAGATGATAAAGGTCAGTCATGGAAACTTCCTGACTTTACTGTAATAGACTTACATGCTGCTTACGATTTACCTTGGAAACTTGGCAGCACAGAAATACAGTTATTCGCTCACGTATTCAATTTACTTGACGCTCTCTATATTTCTGAAGGTACTGACAACAGCAGTTACGAAGGATACCATGTTGGTAATTATTACAAAAATGCTTTCAACCAGCCTCATACAGCTGAAGCAGGTTCTGTTTATTTAGGCTTGCCTATGAACTTTAACGCTGGTATCAAAATCAAATTATAATCAACCTTCGTTGATATTTGTTTGATTTGAAATAGATTTACAAAAATAAAGCCCTTCGCGAATAGCGTGGGGCTTTTTTTTCCTAAACTATCGTATTAGTGTTCTTATCTGGTCGAATTAAATTCCTCGTATTTTGGGAGCATATCCGCAATACCTAACTCACTTATGTACCCGGAAATATAATAGCCAAAGAGACTATACTCATTGACATTTATGAATTTTCCATAAATGTCAATCTCTCCCTTACTTATTCATAACACGAAATTGACTGATCAATGATAATTCATTCTTTTTGAAGAGAACTACCTATTGAATTGGCGGGTAATACTCATCTCAAAATTGTATATTTGATTAACATTTTGAATTAAAGAGTGAGAGGATGAAAAAACTCTATCTTATTTTATTGTTAATGGCTGCATCCGGTTTCATTTTCGCCCAATCTCAGCCATACGTTGTTCTTATCTCCTTCGATGGTTTTAGATGGGATTACTCCGAACGAGGCATAACCCCTAACATTGAAAGGTTGAAAGAATGTGGTGTTCATGCTAAAACTCTAAAGCCCTGTTTCCCCTCAAAAACTTTTCCTAATCATTATTCAATTATTACAGGAATGTATCCGGAGAATCATGGTATAATCAGCAATAACATGCGTGATTTAAGAACCCGTAAAGAATTTCATCTTTACGCCCGGGAAGAAGTTAAGAACCCTGACTGGTACAAAGGTGAAGCCTTTTGGGAGACCACAACAAAAAAGGGAATCATCTCAGCAAGTTATTTCTGGCCAGGCTCAGAAGTCACTGACGCTAGCCGACGTCCTACGTATTCCTTTAAATACAAGCACAATTTCCCTTATGAAAACAGGATAGACACAGTAATCAACTGGTTGACGCTGCCGGAAGATTTGCGCCCGCATTTTATAGCAACCTATTTTCATGATACAGATTCCTATGGACATCAGTACGGTCCAAATTCCCCGGAAATTGATTCTTCTATAGTTAGGCTGGATAACATAATAGGATATTTCTACCGGGAGCTTGAAAGAATTAATATGCAGGATAGTGTAAACGTTATTCTGGTGAGTGACCATGGAATGACTGAAATTTATGCTGATAAAATAATCAGCGTCGGAGAAATAACCTCGGGCTATCATTATGAATCTATTGATAATGGACCCTTCCTGCTTATTGAACCGGAAGAAAATGAAATTGACTCGTTATTTAGTGAACTTAAAAGCCATGAAGAGCATTTTACCACATACACCAAATCTACAATACCGGATTATTACCATTTCTCACATAATGATTTAATCTTTTCACTCATTTTAGTTGCAGATCCGGGTTGGACGCTGGTTGATAAAACGGAGTCTGAAGAATGGTATCTTGATGGTAAGGGAACTCATGGTTATGATAATAATTTTTTAGATATGCATGGTACTTTTATTGTCAATGGCCCGCATTTCAAGAATGGATATAAAACCGGAACCCTCAACAACATTGATATTTATCCACTTTTGTGCGAAATATTCAATCTAAAAATTGATCATAAAATTGATGGCGAGTTAAACAACATTAAATTCATTTTAAATAATAATCAGAAGAAATATGAATAACATTCTAAATATAAATTACGAAAAACATTTACTCGATAACGGTCTGCAGGTGATCTTATACAAAGATAACAGTCTGCCTATAGTATCGGTTAACTTGTGGTACAAAGTTGGTTCTGCCTACGAGACAAAGGGTAAAACAGGATTTGCACACCTGTTCGAGCATATGATGTTCCAGGGTTCAGAAAATGTTAAAAAGGAAGAACATTTTAAGTACGTGCAGGAAGCCGGCGGAAGCTTAAATGGATCGACAAGTTTCGATAAAACCAATTATTACGAAACGGTTCCCTCCAACTATCTTGATATGGCTCTCTGGCTGGAATCCGACAGACTTGGTTATATGCTGCAGGGATTAACTCAGGAAAAACTGGATAACCAAAAAGATGTTGTAATGAATGAGAGAAAACAACGTTACGATAATCAGCCATACGGAAGATCCTGGGAAATATTATTTTCCAGCGTGTACCCCGAATCTCATCCATACAGCTGGCCTACAATTGGCTGGATGGAAGATATTAAAAGTTATAATCTTGATGATGTTAAAAATTTCTTCAAAAAATACTACGTGCCAAATAACGCTAGTCTGGTTGTTGCTGGTGATATTGATTACGAGAAAGCTCTTGAATCAGTTAAAAAGTTTTTTGGGGAGATACCAAAAGGCTCAGATGTGGAACATCCCCCTAAACAAAACTCAAAAATTACAGAGAATAAATTCGTTACTCACGAAGACAATGTTCAGCTAACCCGCCTGTATCTTGCCTGGAATTCCGATCATTTGTACGGAACAGACGACGCAAAGCTGGATCTGCTCTCCGACATATTAACAGGCTCAAAAAACAGCCGGCTTTATAAATCTCTTGTATTCGAAAAACAAATAGTGCAGGATATTTCGGCCTTCCAATATTCAGCCGATTTACAGGGTACATTTTTTATAATCGCGACTGCCAAGCCCGGTGTTGAAACCGCAAAAATAAAAGAAGAGATTTTTCTGGAACTTGAGAAATTAATTAGTGATGGCGTAAATGATGACGAGCTTTCCCGTTCTGTTAATTCCTACAAATCAAGCTATATCTATTCATTGCAAAACATCGAGGTGATGGCAGACCATATTAATAATTACAACTGTCACCTTGGCGAGCCAAATTCATTTGTTTACGACCTTGAAAGGTATAATCAGGTGACAACAAAAGATATTACTGAGTGTGTTAAATCATACTTAAAACAGCCGTTTGTTGAGTTAATTATTTCACCCAAGCCACAGGAGGCAAAATGATGGATAGAAGCAGAAGTCCTCTCCCCCAGGGTGAGATCGAATTCCACCTGCCAAATATTGAAAGATTTGTACTGCAAAATGGATTGAAGGTTCTTTTTGTTAAAAAGGATAAATTGCCGCTAATGCAGATTTCCCTGCTTATTAAAGCAGGAAGCATTTTTGACACTCTTGACAAAGCAGGTACTGCTCACCTGACAGCTATGATGATTGATGAAGGGGCTGGTCCCTATAACTCGCTGGAACTTGATAATGAAATAGAAAAACTTGGGTCCATAATAAGTATTTCAAATAATCATGATTCGTTGTACGTTTCTTTGCTTTCGTTAAAGGAAAATTTCGAGCGCTCTCTTGAACTAGCTTCACTTATTATTACCGAACCGGTTCTGGCAGAGGAGGATTTTAATAGAGAAAAGTACAAGTTGGAAAACAAGCTTCAGCAGATGTATGATGATCCGGGATATATTGCTTCATCAAATTTTGACAGAATTTGTTATCTTGGAACAAATTATTCCCTGCCGGCTATGGGTGTCAAATCCTCAGTTTCTAAACTTGAGCTGGGCGATATCAAAAATTATTATAATGATCACTTCTCACCCGAAAATTCACACTTAATAGTTGTTGGGAATATTGATCAGGATGACCTTGAGAAAAAACTTAATAAGTATTTAGCCGCCTGGACAAATAAAAAAACAGGAGATGACCCGGTAACATCTTTCAGTTCTGAGGGGAGAAAAATTTACATTATTCACAAAGAAGATGCTGCTCAGACTGAGATACGCGTAGGCTGCCTTGCCAGTGGAAGAAAGGATGGCGATTATTTTGATAAGATGGTCGTTAATACCATTCTGGGAGGTCAGTTTTCCAGCAGAATAAACCTTAACCTGCGTGAAGACAAAGGCTTTACCTATGGCGCAAATTCCATTATGAATTATAATGCAGCCACAGGTGTATTCAGAATTGGAACCGCTGTTAATATGGAAAACACCGCCGAGGCACTGAGCGAGATTTTTAAGGAAATAAAAGGGATTAAAAAAGAGATCACTTCTGATGAAATTGAATTTGCCAGGTCATATCTGGTTAAAAGTTTCCCTTCAAAATTTGAGACTTACGGTCAGATTGCCAATAATCTTAACGCAATTGTTTTACAGGATTTACACGATAGTTATTATAACGAGTACATCGAAAATGTATCAAAAGTAACCAGAGAATCTGCTCTGAAAGCCGCGGAGGCGAATCTTAAAGAAGAAGAGATGATAATTGTTCTGGTTGGTGATAAAGGCAAAATTATCCCTCAGTTAAAAGATTCATCTGACGAAATAATTCACCTGGATATTGAAGGAAATGTTCTAAATAGTTGAATCAGGTAAAACCGTAGTATTACTTAAAGAGTTTATTCTGTGTCCTTTTCTTTTGAATTGTTTAATAAACTCTTCAAGGCTTATGAAGTCGTCATAATTGAAGAGTAAAGAAACACTCTCGTTGTAAGATGCGCTGGAACTATAGAATTTTAATAGTGATTGAATTTCTTCCTTTGATTTGGAGCGAAGATCCTTTAACCCGCTTAAAGGATTCAGCTTAATGTTTTTCCTGGCAAACTCATTTTTAATAAAGTCATAAGAAGTTGACTTAAAAACTTCCGAATTATCATCCACCAAAAGATAGCTGTCTTCCCCAAAAGTTCTTGCTATGGACTCAACAGATCCTTTAAGTCTTTGCCGGCTGTTTTCACCGGACAATTTGAATCTGTTATCCTTAATCTCGTCATTAATTAAAAGAACAAATTCTTTGTTGTTACCCGCAAATTCTTTTTTATACTCTAAATTACTAAACGAAGGTACGTCGCAAAGTGAACAAGGGTAGGGATTTTTTATAAATTCTTCAATTCCACGCTCTTCCCTGTCTTCGGGAGGCATAACACAAAAACTGAACGAACAATAGGGGCGAAAGATATTTTTGTTATACTTTAACACGGTTCTAAGTAATACAATATTCCCTGATGAAACTGATAAAAGAGTTGAACCATGTTTTTCCTGCTCTTCCGTTATAATATGAACAGAATCCGGGAATGATTTCTTGAAATCATATATAAACTGAGGCAATACAACGCCGGTAGGAATGTCGACAACTATGTAATGAGCAAGAGAATCATCCTCAGGATAATTTTTCTTAACAACCTTTATCCATTCCTGTAAAATTCCATAGTTGTTCAATGTTTTGAAAAATCTGTTTTCTGATTCCGAAACAGAGAAACCTGACTTGGCCTTTTCAGGTTCTTTATGGGAAAAATTTTCTACTATCAAATTTACCAGCAAAAGGAACACTGTAAACCCGATAAGAATATTAATTACTTTTTTCTTCAACATCCGGCATGAATACTATTTGTTTTTAAATTCTGGTTTACGTTTTTCAAGAAAAGCGGTAGTTCCTTCTTTAAAATCATCTGTGCCGCAGCAAACACCAAATAACGCTGCCTCATAAGCCTGTCCTTCTTTCTCGGTCAATTCATTCGTTTTTTGAATAGCCTGAAGTGCCAGACGAACTGAGATCTGCCCCTTTGTTGCAATCTTCATTGCCATCTCTTTAGCCTTTGGTAATAATTCCTCAGGAGTAAAGACCTTACTAACTAAACCAATTCTCAAGGCTTCCTCAGCATTCATCATATCAGCCGTTAAAATATATTCAGCAGCACGTCCGGGGTTAATAATATTTGCTAATCTCTGCGTGCCGCCGTAGCCGGGAATAATACCAAGGTTAACTTCAGGCTGTCCGAACTTTGCACGTTCAGAGGCGAGCCTTATATAGCAAGCAAGAGTTAACTCGCATCCGCCCCCAAGAGCAAACCCATTAACGGCAGCTATAACCGGTTTTCCAAGATTTTCAATTAAATTAAAAACTTCCTGCCCGGTTTCGGCAAACTGCTTACCCGATAAACAATCCTGCTTTGTCAGTTCCGATATATCAGCCCCGGCAACAAATGCTTTTTCGCCAGCACCTGTTACAATTACAACGTAAACATTATCATCTTTTTGAAGCTTCAAAAAGAGATGTTTGAGTTCCGCAAAGGTATCAAAATTCAAAGCGTTTAACTTGTCAGGACGGTTCAGAGTTACAATAGCAATATTATCCTTTGTTTCCACTAATAAATTTTTATAATCCATATTTCAAACTCCTTACATTTCAACAAAAATTGGAATTCTGACCTTCATATCCAAAGCAACAAACTGATTATTGTGCAGATAGTTATATGAAGCCATTACATCCATAATAAACATGGAAAAACCTGCACTAATCTTGAATCCTGTTTTAAAATTATTTTCAGTAAAATTAGCCTTGCCAGCGTCAATTTTGAAAACATGTCCTTTTTCTAAATAGGCGATGGATGCTGAAACTTCTAAAACCGGCATTAGAAGAACAATATCATCAATAAATGGAGGAAGGTAATACCGCGCACCTCCATTAACACCTAAAATATTTGTTGTAAGAGATGAATATTCCGAATCCCTGTAAAAGCCTTGCTTACCCGGAAAGTTCATATAGCCTAAATTTCCAAAGACAAACACAGGCAAAAAATTTGTATTTGTATATGCTAATTCCAGATCGAGCCCGATTCCTATATTTTGATTTTCACTAAAATCACCCACCGGGAATCTTGGTCCGACTCCTACTGACATAAAAAGACCTGTAGCCGGACGGTGATTAAAATCCTGTGCCATCATCAAAGTAAAGGGGATTAAAAGGAATAAGAGAACTTTTTTCATTCTTGCAACCTGTTATCTTGAGGTATTGTTAAGTTTGTGCCCACACCATGTTTGTAGACTAACTCACCACCGGCAGTTCCTGCCTTAAATATCAGATAAGCACCTACAACAGCAAATATAATAAAGAAGTACCTGATTCTCCCCTTGAATTTCTTTTTTATTTTTAGGTAGGTTCTAAAAACAGCAACTAAGGTAAAAAACCATAGACTTAATGTAGCAAACTTTTCATGCAATTCAATAGCTTCATGTGGAAATTCCAGAGATCCGTTATACAGTCTTTCTGCAAATTCCTCTGCCTGGTTACCAGTAAGCACTGCCCCCAGGGCCGTTACGATTCCGGCTATAAGTGTGAAATACGCAATCTGAAGTAATTTCTCATTATTAATTATTACACCAATAATTTCCAGCAAACAATAAACAATAAAAAACACAATGGGGAAATGAATTACCATCGGGTGTAAACCGCCAAGGAATTCCATTTTTATCCTTTCTTAATAAATGCTATTGAATTTAGCCGCAAAGAATACTGCCGCCATTAACATTAAGTATTTCACCATTTACATGTCTGGCTAACTCAGAAGCCAGGAATAGAATTGGTCCGGCAATATCTTCAGCGGTGGCAATTCTTCTTACAGGTATTTTTTCAGCCTCTCCCTTTTTATACTTGTCATCAGCAAAAACACCTGAAACCATATCGGTATCAACCCAACCGGGCGCTACAGAATTAACAGTTATTCCAAATGGACCTAATTCAGAGGCAAGAGATTTTGTAAAGGAAATAACGCCCCCCTTTGAGGCAGCATAATGCGAATACTCTGCTTCTCCCCTTTGACCGGCTGTGGAAGAAACATTTATTATTCTACCGAAATTGTTCTCCTTCATTCCGGGAATTACATTCTTCGAGAATAAATATGTACCAGTAAGATTGGCGTCAATTGTGTTTTTCCAATCAGCAAGGGATAATTCTTCAATTGGTCCATGCTGCCAAATGCCGGCGTTGTTTACAAGAATATCAATGGATTCAAAATCCAATAAGACCTTATCTACCGTTTCAAGAATGTTGGTCTCATCCAGCAAATCTGTTTTATATGACTTTATTTTTACTCTGTCATTTATAGATTCGGCAAGTTCATTTGCAGCTTTAAAATCTTTCTGATAGGTAAAGGCGACATTGCAGCCGGCTTTGGCAAATAGTTTTACGCAGGCACTTCCAATTCCCCTGGAGCCGCCTGTAATAAGGGCAGTTTTTCCCCTAAGATCTATCATTTAATACCTCACTTTATATAAGAATAATCCTTTTGCCGGTACTGCTTCTGCGGCTTCAATTCTGTCTTTTTTATCCAGCACTGAAAGAAGATAGTCGCCCCCCAGTTTATTTTTTGCCGCAAATATAACAGAACCAACTATTGTCCTAACCATTCCATGCAGAAATCGATTTGCTTCAATTAGCATAATTGTATGAGTTTCATTTTTGCGCCAGCGGATATTTTCGATAGTGCAAATTTTATTCTCAATTTCGGTTTTAGTCCTGCAGAAAGAAGTGAAATCATGTTCTCCTAAAATCGCACTACTTATTTCATTTAACTCTTCGATTGAGTGGTCCAGTATAGGGTGATAGTAATAAGAATAGTTATGATAGAAAGGAGATTTGAAATGACTTATCAAATAGATGTAACTTCTTTTACGGGCATCGAAACGGGAATGAAATTTTTCATCCTCAAGCACAATCTCAGTAACGCTAATATCATTTGGGAGCAATCCATTTATTGAATGTCTTAGCTTATTTATCTCCCTGTCTTTCTCACTTAAAAAATTTGCAACCTGCCCCATTGCGTGAACACCTGCGTCGGTGCGCCCTGAACCAACCAGAGTAACATCTTCCTGTAAAATTCTATGTAGAACAGTAGTTATTTCTCCCTGAATGGTTTTTTCAGATTTCTGAATCTGCCACCCGGCATAATTGGTGCCGTCATATTGAATAGTAAGCTTATAGTTCTTCATTTTACTACTAAACAATTTATGAGAGAATAAGTAAATAAATTAGAATGACTGTCTTATATTCAGGGTTAAGTATGGATTAAAATTAGGATCACGATCGAGCCCAACTGAAACTTTGGGAAGATTACTTTCTTCAAATTGTTTGTTATACTTACTTACAAGTCTTACCGCGTTAATCATACTAACCAGTCTGTTCAGTAATAAGGCGCCCACTGCAAATCGGACATTGTTATAAGCCTGTTCACTTGATGACCACATTTCTCTGTATTCTCTGCGTGACTGATTATCTGTCCAAGCCCAATAATGAGTTTGAGTGTTGTATGTTCCCTCAAAATCTCTGTTAAGCATTTTTTCTTCGTTGAATGAATCAATATTAAGATAACCACTAATATCAGAGTAGAATTGATCTATTTTTCCTTCAGGAATTATCCCGGCATTAGCCGCGGCATAAGCTTTGTAATTATCCCTTTGCCAATTACCATATATGTTCATTCCAAAGAGTGTGCCCCAAATTGCAACGTCGGCAGCAGTAAAGTAAACTCCGCTATCATAACCATCAGCGTATAGTTCGCCCATGCCGGGCAATAAAAACGAGTAAATAAGTGCGACGCCTGGTTTTTTCTTTTCACCGCTGGTTTGTATTGAGATTTGCTCTGAGTTTTCAAGAGAAATGTTTAGATTATTACGCAATTCAAGCATGCTTGATTGCTGAGTTTGGGCAAAGTATACAGATGATAAAAGTACGATAAGCACTATTATTTTTTTCATTATCACTCCACTGATGATTTCATTTGAGAATTACACACATTAGAATCGGTAACACAATGTGAATCATCAACCTCCGAAATAGTTACATTTGTAAATGTATTTATCAAATCTGGATTGTAACCAGTTTTTACTCTAATATAATTAGAAGCGAACCCTTTAATTTCGTCATCTTTTCCCTCTTTTTCAAAGAGAACTGATAATTCTTTTCCTACCATAGAATGGTAGAAAAGGTTTCTCTTTTTTTCGCTAAGTACCCGCAGCATATTGTTTCTGCGTTTTCTCTCCACAATATCAACAGAACCTTCCATTGAAATAGCTTTCGTGTTAGCTCTTTCAGAATATGTGAAAACGTGAAGATAAGAAAAAGGTAATTCTTTAAGGAAGTTGTATGTATCAAGAAAATCTTCCTCAGTCTCCCCGGGGAATCCAACAATAACATCAATCCCTATTCCCAGGTCATCAATTTTGCTGTGCGCTTTCTCAACAACTTTTTTGTAGTCGTCGGTGTTGTACCTGCGTTGCATCAATTTAAGTATTTTGGAACTACCACTCTGAAGCGGTATGTGAAAATGCTTACATAATTTTTCACTATTTGCAGTTAAGGAAATCACTTCATCGGTTAAAAGATTCGGTTCTATAGAACTGATCCTGACTCTGAAATCTCCCGGTATCTCAATAATTGCCTTCAAGAGTGAGTAAAAATCACTCCCAATAGCCTTTCCGTAATCACCAACATTTACACCGGTTAAAATAATTTCCTTGTATCCGTTGTCGATAAGTTGTTTGAAGTTATTCAAAACACTTTCAACATCCAGACTTCTGCTTTTACCTCTTGCCAGAGGGATTGTGCAAAAAGAACACTTATAATCGCACCCATCTTGAATCTTTAAAAATGCTCTGGTCCTGTCATCCTGCTCCGATGAGCTGGCCGAGAACACTTCATCCATCTCTTCTGTTGGAGTAACATGTATGCAGGATAGCTTCTGTTTGGTAAAATTTTCAAGCAAGCCGAAAATCTTAAATTTTTCATTACTCCCCAAAACTGCATCAACGCCTTCTATGTGTGCGATATCATCAGGTTTTAGTTGAGCATAACAACCAGTAACAATAATGTAAGCCTCGGGGTTCTTGCGCAAAGCACGCCTGATAATTTGTCTGCACTCTTTATCAGCATTATCGGTTACGGTGCATGTGTTGATTACGTAAACATTTGCTCCGTCATTGAACTGCACAATGTCATACCCATTTTGGGTGAATTGTTGTCCAATGGTGGAGGTCTCAGAATAATTTAACTTGCAGCCTAATGTATGGAATGCTACTGTGGATTTCACTTTAACCTTTCGAACAAATAATAAAAAAGGCTGTACCAAATCAGATCGATTCAGTACAGCCTTGTTAAATTTATACTGAATTACTTTTCAGTTTTTTCTTCCTCAGCTTCTGGTTCATCGGCTTTTGCTTCTTCAGCAGGAGCTTCTTCAACCACAGGCTCAACAGCTTTTACTTCTTCAACAGGAACTTCTTCAGCTACAGGCTCAACAGCTTTTACTTCTTCAACAGGAACTTCTTCAGCTACAGGCTCAACAGCTTTTACTTCTTCAGCAGGAGCTTCTACTACCACAGGCTCTGCAGCTTTTACTTTTTCAGCAGGAGCTTTTTTAGAAGGAGCATCGTCTGACTTTGGCTTATAAGAAGGCTTCTGCTCACTTTCGTATAAATTAAAATCAGAAGAATCAAATTTACCAGCATCAGCAGTTTTTATTTCTTCTACTGTAACTTTTTCCAATTTGTATTCAGTTATAAAGTTAGCAATCTCATCATCGGATTTTGATTGCAAAGCAGCTAAAGCGCTAAGTACAATTTTTTTGTTTTCTTTATCAAATTCTACAACCCTTAAGTCTAATTGAGTTTCAACGGGGAAGCAGACTGATAAATTTTTAATTTTCGAAGTAGAAAGCTGAGTAGCAGGAATAAAACCATCAACACCTAATGGTAATTCAGCAATCAATCCTTTTTCGATGATTCTTACTATTTTACCATTAACTTCGGTTCCTACTGCATATTCAGTTTCGAATTTATCCCATGGGTTAGCATCAACCTGCTTGTGACCCAGGGAAATTTTTCTCTGATCTGTATCAACACTTAGGACAACAACTTCAATTTCTTCACCTTTTTTAACAACTTCCCCAGGGTGACGAATTTTCTTGGTCCATGAAAGATCAGAAATGTGAACCAAACCGTCAATACCAGGTTCCAATTCAACGAATACACCAAAGTTTGTTAAGTTACGTGCAACACCTTTGTGTTTTGATCCTACAGGGTATTTCTGTAATAATTCTTCCCATGGATCTGGTGTTAACTGTTTCATGCCAAGTGATATTTTCTTGTCATCTTTATCCAGGCTAAGTATGTTAGCTTCAACAACCTGACCCATAGATACAAACTGTGATGGATGGCTGATATGTTGTGTCCAGCTCATTTCAGAAATGTGTATCAGACCTTCAATACCTTTTTCGATTTCAATAAAAGCACCGTAATCAGTAAGAGAAACAACTCTACCTGCAACTTTGTCACCGATAGTATACTTCTCTTGAATGCTTTCCCATGGATGAGGAAGCAATTGTTTAAGACTAAGAGAAATTCTTTTCTTTTCTTTATCAAAGTCTGTAACAACAACTTTAATATCCTGATCAAGTTTAACAACTTCACTTGGGTGATTAATTCTTCCCCAACTTAAGTCAGTAATATGTATCAAACCATCAACACCGCCTAGATCAACGAACACACCAAAGTCAGTAATAGCTTTTACGCTACCTTCAAGAATCTGACCTTTTTCAAGCGCTTCAAGAATTTCTTTTCTTTGATCTGAAATTGTTTCTTCAATAAGTACTTTATGAGATACAACAACGTTTTCTGTAGGAATATTTATCTTAACAATTTTGAAATCCATTGTTTGACCAACAAAAGCATCAAAATCACGTACAGGACGAATATCAATTTGAGAACCCGGTAAGAAAGCTTCAATACCCATTAGGTCTACAACCATACCACCCTTAATTCTCTTAAGAATTTTACCTTGTAGTATTTCTTCATGATCGTGAGCGTGAATAATTTTGCCCCAAATTTTAAGAAAATCAGCACGTTTTTTACTTAAAACGAGGTTTCCTTCTTCGTCTTCTACACTTTCGATCACAATGTCAACTTCCAAACCAATTCTAATCTCTTCAGTAGAGTTAAATTCGGATTTTGAAATTGTACCATCAGATTTGAAACCGACATCCAGAACAACATGATCGTTGTTAATACCAACAATCCTACCCTGAATGATTTCGCCTTCTTTAATATCTCTGAAGGAATCGTTGTAGAGGTTAGTTAATTCAAGTAGTTCTTCTTGCGTGTACTCATCAGCATTCATAAACTTATAGTTATCCAAAGTCTCCTGAACTATAGCCACGTTTTCTTTTTCATTCTCGGACATTTAAATCCTCCTAAAAATGCTTTGCTGTTTCAAATTCCACCATCTAGAAAGTAAACAGCGTGTGTTTTTTATTTTCACTTTAGTTAATTATGATGGCATTAAACTTTTGTCGATACTTTTTCTTTAATAATTATATATAATTTTTCAACGTCTTCTTCAACTGTAAAACTTGTATTGTCAAACAAAATTGCATCTTCCGCCTGCATCAAAGGACTTGTTTCGCGACTGCTATCAATTCTGTCTCGTTTCTCAATATTGGCACGAACTTCTTCAATAGTAATTTCAATATTCTTCGCGACATATTCCTTGTATCTTCTTATGGCACGCGTTTCAATGGAAGCAGTAAGATAAACCTTCACATCAGCATCGGGAAAAACCACCGTTGTCATGTCACGACCTTCAGCTATCAAACTTCCCTTCTTACCAAATTCTCTCTGCTGCCGGACCAACTCTTCCCTGACTTTAGCTATAACAGCAACTTCACTAACATTCGAGTTTACTTCTGCAGATCTAATTTTTTCTGTAACTTCCTCACCATCAACAAAAACTCTTGTTATACCATTTTCAAATTGAAGGTGAAGATCAATTCTGGCGGCTAAATCACCAACAGCCTCTGCATTATCAACAATACCATTCTCTAAAGAACAATAAGTTACAGCCCTATACATAGCACCTGTATCCAAATACAGGCATTTCATTCTTTCAGCAAGCTTTTTTGCAACAGTGCTTTTTCCACTGCCTGCCGGACCATCTATAGCTACAACAATTTTTTCGGACATAGTTTGTAAAGATATTAAATTGAAGGGGTAGTATCAACTATTAATTCCGGAAAAATTGATACTATCTTGTTGAATAATAAGGATTTAGAGTGCATTTCAAATTTAAATTATTCATTTCTTTTAATTATTTCCATCATCTGCCAGTGAATCTTTCCATTTGAAGCCAAAATTTGTTTACTATAAATATTTACAGTCTCATCAGTAAAATTAGTAACTTTTCCCCCGGCTTCCTGAACAAGTAAAATACCGGCTGCCATATCCCATGGGTTTAGAGAATATTCCCAATATCCGTCAAAAACACCCGAAGCAATATAACAGAAATCAATAGCTGCCGACCCCAGCCTTCTAATTCCCCGTGAATTCATCATAAAATCACTAAAAAGCTCCTTAATATTTCTGGGATTCTCTCTGATGTCGTAAGGAAACCCGGTTACAAGCAGACTTTGTTTAAGGTTATCACCATCACTAACTTTTAATTTTAAATCCCCCAGAAAAGCACCACCACCCTTTTCTGCCTGATACATTCTATCCATCATTACATCATATACTATTCCACAAATGGTCTCACCATTTTTCTGAACACCAATCGATACAGAGAAAATTGGCAATCCATGTGCAAAGTTGGTTGTTCCGTCAATAGGGTCAATTACCCACAGATATTCGGAATCATTCAGTTTCGCCCCGCTCTCTTCGGCTAAGATAGCATGTGCAGGAAATTCTTTTTGGATGTAACTGATTATCACCTCTTCCGCTTTTTTATCAATTTCTGTAACAAGATTGGTTTCATTAGTTTTGAAGTCAACTTGAAAGTTTTTCCCAAATCCTTCTCTGATTACCTCACCTGCAGTTCTTGCAATTTCAACAACTTTCTCTACCATAATCAATTATCCTGAATAATAATAAGACCGAGAACAAACATAGTGATAATAGAGTATAAGGCAAAGCAAAGTAAGCTTGGCTGGTTTTCTTGCCCACCCAAACTTATTTTGATATATTGTTGTTTTGATTTAAAATAATTGGAGAAGAAACTATAATATGGCCAAAAAGCAAAAAGAGCCTTCAAGTAACTACACGGATATTGAAGACATTCCTAAAAAACTTCCGGTACTTCCATTACGGGACACGGTAATATTCCCTTATATGATATTTCCTGTTTTGGTTGGTCGTGAACAATCTATAAAAGCAGCTAATTTTGCCCTGGATAATTCCAAATATATTTTCTTATCGGCTCAAAAAAAATCCAACATTGAAGAACCCACAACCGATCAGATTTATAGAGAAGGAACTATAGCAAAGATTATCCAAATTCTTAAACTTCCTAATGGTTTAATGAAGATACTGGTTGATGGTGTAATTCAGGGACAGATAGTTAAGTATACAAAGAGAAAGGATTTTTTTGAAGCTGAGGTTGAAGTCATCTTTAGTGAGCCGGAAGACAAACGCGAAATGGATGCTATGATCCGTCAGATGACGGCACTCTTTAAAGAATATGTTAAAATAAATAAAAGCATCCCATCTGAAGCTATCAGCGCTTACGAAAATATTGACGAACTGGACAGAAAACTTTTTTACATTGCTGCCAACATTAACCAGTCGATAGAAATCAAACAGTCTATTCTGCAAAAATTCAATCTCAGAGATCAGGTATACGAAGTTATAAGTATACTAAACTCAGAAATTGACATACTTAAAATAGAAAAAGAGATTGAAAGCAAGGTTCATGAAAATATTACAAAAACTCAGAGAAAATTTATTATTCAGGAGCAAATAAGAATTCTGCAGGATGAGTTGGGAGAGGATGAAGAAATTTCACCTGAGTTTGCGAAACTTAAAGACCAAATAAAAAAAGCCAGGATGCCAAAAGAAATAAACCTGAAGGCTATTGATGAAATGAACAAACTCAAGAAGATTCCACCAAGTTCTCCGGAATCTACAGTCATCAGGAATTACCTCGATTGGATGATAGACCTCCCATGGTTCAAAAAAACCAAAGACAATCTTGATTTAGAGAACGTTAGAAAAATTTTAGATGAAGACCATTTTAGTCTTGAGAAACCAAAAGACAGAATTGTGGAACACATAGCTGTACTTAATCTTGTAAAACAAATGCGTGGGCAAATTCTTTGCTTTGTAGGACCTCCCGGGGTTGGTAAAACTTCACTTGGCAAATCTATTGCACGTGCCCTTGATAGAAAATTTGTAAGAATAAGTTTGGGCGGCTTAAGGGACGAGGCGGAAATTCGCGGGCATCGCAGGACATATATTGGATCTATGCCGGGTAAAATAATTCAATCCATGAAAAAAGCAGGGACAATCAATCCAATTATTCTGCTTGATGAAATTGATAAAATGAGTACTGATTTTCGTGGCGATCCTTCGTCGGCGATGCTGGAAGTGCTTGATCCCGAACAAAACCATACATTCAACGACCATTACTTAGATCTTGATTATGACCTTTCTCAGGTTATGTTCATTACAACTGCAAATGTTCGTTATAACATTCCGCTGCCATTACAAGACAGGATGGAGATTATTGAACTTCCGGGATATCTGGAATTTGAGAAAAAGGAAATTGCGAAAAGACACATAATTCCAAAACAAATTACGGCTCATGGTCTGGATAAGTTTGAGGTAAAAATAGACGATGAAAGCATTCACAAGGTAATTACGGAATATACACGGGAAGCAGGAGTTAGAAATCTGGAGCGTGAACTTGCAACCTTGTTTAGAAAAACAGCCCGTGACATAGTTCTGGAACAGGCAAAAAACAAAGTGACTAAAACCAATAAAAAAGTCAGCTTCTCTTTAACTACAAGCAAAGTTGAAAGCTTTCTTGGTGTTTCGAAATACAGACCTCCAAAAACAAAACAAGAAGCAAGAGTTGGCAGTGTTGTTGGACTTGCCTGGACGAGTGTAGGCGGAGAAATCTTGCATGTTGATGCTACTGTGATGTCCGGCGCACAGAGGCTTACCTTAACGGGGCAATTGGGCAACGTAATGAAAGAGAGTGCTCAGGCAGCCTTGAGTTATATCCGATCAAATTCAAAAGCTTTTGGGTTAGCAGCAAACTTCCAGAAAGGGAAAGAAATACACATCCACTTACCGGAAGGCGCAATTCCCAAGGACGGACCTTCAGCCGGAATAACAATGGCAATGGCTATGTATTCTGCCCTTAGTGGAAAACCATGCAGGAATGATGTTGCCATGACAGGCGAAATTACCCTGCGCGGCAATGTAATTGCTATTGGCGGCTTAAACGAAAAACTTTTAGCGGCAAGAAGAAGTGGAATAAGCACTGTTTTAATTCCGAAAGAAAATGAAAAAGATCTTATCGAGATGAAGCCGGAAGTTAAAGAAGGCTTAAATATCATCCCGATTGAAACTGTAAAAGAAGCAATTCCATATGTGTTTGGGAAAGCCAAAGCTGTATCGAAAACAACTAAAACAACACGACCAACAAAAGCAGTTATCAAGAAAAAATAATGTCAGAAGAAATTATAATAGATAAAACCCGGTCTGATAAGGAAGTATACGAGAGTTTACTTCCTCAGGTTGAAGCCTTGATGAGTGAAGATGATCATTATCTTTCCAACCTCTCTAACTTTACAGCCATCCTGAAGGGTGCATTTGATAAAATCAGTTGGGTTGGTTTCTACCTGTTTGACGGTAAAGAACTTTATCTGGGTCCCTTTCAGGGAAAGCTGGCCTGCACAAAGATTAAAATTGGAACAGGTGTCTGCGGTACATCGGCGGAGAAGAGAGAGACTATCGTCGTTGAAGATGTTCATAAATTCCCAGGACACATTGCCTGTGATTCCGGTTCAAATTCGGAAATTGTGCTTCCACTTGTGAAGTTTGACAAATTGATTGGCGTTTTGGATCTTGACAGTTACGGCTTTTCATCATTTAATAATATTGATAAAGAACATTTGGAAAAACTTGTTGCTATTTTAATTAGAAAATCTCACTTTTAATAGAACACAGATGACACAGATTGTCATGATTTACACAAATTAATGATTCTGATTATAACGCATCATGAAGATCATGATAATCCGTGTTCCATTAACGAAGGAATCTTATGAGTTTTGTTGTAACCGCACGAAAATGGCGTCCACAGACTTTTAACGAGGTAGTTGGGCAGGAACATATAACGCAAACCTTAAAGAATGCGATTCTTAAGAACAGGATTGCACACGCTTTCATCTTTGCCGGTCCTCGCGGCGTTGGTAAAACTACAACAGCAAGGATTCTTGCGAAGAGTTTGAATTGCACAAATCCTCACGAAGGTGAACCCTGCAATGAATGTGATTTATGTATTTCTTTTCATAACTCGCAATCACTCGATATTATTGAGATAGATGGTGCCTCCAATAGAAGGATTGAGGAAATACGAACTCTTAGGGAATCTGTGAAGTATGCTCCTTCAAAAGGAACTCATAAAATCTACATTATAGATGAGGTTCACATGCTCACCACCGAGTCATTCAACGCTTTGTTGAAGACTTTGGAAGAACCACCTGAGCATACAATTTTCATCTTTGCAACAACAGACATACACAAAGTGCCATTAACTATCATTTCGCGGTGCCAGCGTTTCGATTTCAGGCGCATAGAAATTCAGGCTATGAAAGATCACCTGGCTAAAATAGCCTTAAGTGAGAATATAAAAATTGATGACCAGTCTTTAACTCTTATAGCTAAAAAAGCTGATGGAGCTTTGAGGGACGCGCAAAGTCTTTTTGACCAGGTCATTTCTTTCTGCGGTGAGGATATTGACGCTAAAACTCTTATCCAGATGCTAAATCTGATTGATGAGGAAGTTTACTTCAAAATTAGTGATGCAATATTAGAAAAGGACTTCAAAGCTGCTTTCGATATTTCCAGGGAAATTTATGAAAAGGGCTGGAATTTTATCGACTTTATTAATGGACTTGTAGAGCATTTCAGAAATATATTTACTGTTATTATAAGAAAGGATTCCGGATTAATTGAGGGTGCTGAAATATACAAGGAACGTTACATCAGTTACGAATCCAGTTTTTCTGAAGGTGACATGCTGCGCGTGCTCGCCTATTTAAATAAGATTAATTACGAGTTGAAGTCGAGTACTAACCATCGATTAAAGATGGAAGTATCGTTAAGTCATCTGATTGGATTGGAAAAGACCTCAACCCTTTCAGACCTCATGGCTAAAATTGAGAGCGGCGAGTCATTCTCAACTCCTGATCCTGTTCAACAAGTGGGTTCTGATCCTGTAAAAACCACCTATAAAAAGACAGTAAATATTCAACCTGTTCAGTTTAAGGAACCTGAAGTGAACGCTTTCGTTCCTCCGGCAGTTGAAGTTACAGGTAACTTTCAGGATATTTCCGCTAAATGGTCGCAATTTATTCAACAGGTAAACAATGAAAAATTTACCCTGGGCGGACTTCTTTCCCAGACAAAAATTATCGATATGGATGGATCTACTCTTAATCTTGAGATTAATGATCCTGCCGATATTAAGATGATAAATTCCTACAAAGGGTATTATCTTGATAAAACTAAAGAAATATTCGGATCAGAAATTAACTTCGAATTTACGGAAGCGAGCAACGAGATTAAAGGGGACGGACAGCTAGCGCAATACGCTAAAGAAGAAGCTAAAAAAAACCCCACCTCCAACGAGCCAGTTGAAAACAGTAAATTGGTTGACGCTATTATTAATGATTTAGGCGGAAAAGAAATTTGAAAAGCAATTTTAATCCGCCGCGGCGGATTAAATTCTGAATTCTAAATTAGAAGCCCGGCAAAAAAGAGTCGGGCTTTTTTCAAAAACAAACGTAAAGCATAGAACACAGACCTTCATGATTATCATGATTTGATTAAAAAACGAACTACAAGTCAACAACCTGCCTTGCCGGCAGACAGGTTCAACAATATTAATTAGGAATCAACTCTTCACCATTTTTCACAAATCCTTTTCGTCCAATCTTCTTCAATTGTCTCTGATAAATCTCTTCAACATCAATATTTTCAATAGTAGTTGGAATAACCTTAACAAAATTGCCTTTATTAATATGCCAGTTCAAAAGTATTTCTTCCGCCCTCTTGGAGCCAGTATGGAAGGCAAAATTGCGTATCATTTTTTCCAGCAGGAATTCATCGTTAGAATTAAGACCGGCTAAACTTACCGAATCTTCATTCATACACTTTTCCAACTCCTGGCTGGTTTTGTAGATGTATGCCACGCCACCTGTCATTCCGGCGCCGAAATTAAAACCAATCTTTGTCAGCGCTACAACAACACCACGGGTCATGTACTCGCAGGCGTTATTACCAACACTTTCCACCACAGCCGCCGCCCCGCTATTGCGCACTGCGAATCTTTCACCAGCAGTCCCGGCAACAAATAACTTACCCCCAGTTGCGCCGAACAATGCCACGTTACCAAGTATGGTATGGGAGATACCCGTCTCACGTATAGTCTTTGGATAGCGAATGGATATAAGTCCGCCACTCATTCCCTTACCCACATAATCGTTAGCCGCGCCGCAATGTCTTATCTCAATATGGCTTACAAGGAAAGCCCCAAGACTCTGCCCGGCAACGCCGTCACTACGTATCTGAATATTCCCCTTAAATCCATCTTTACCGTAGAGGAAAGCAATATGACCAGAAATCTTCGTTCCCACAGCTCTGTCAGTATTTTTTAACTTTCTTTCAACGGCAATAAAACCATGGGTTGTAATGGCAGGTTTTATCTCCTCCAGAATTAAATCATCAACCGATTTTGGAAGATCCTTAGTCCCGATATATTTAGCAGGATCATATCTAAACCGTTTATTCTCCCTGAAATATCTCAGGTCAATGGATCTATCAGCAATATATGACTCGTGAATACCGTTAATTTTAAGCAGATCAGTCCGGCCAATTAAATCGTTTATCGATTTAACACCCAGTTCTTCAATAAGCTCTTTAACATCTTTAGCCATGTTCTTAAGGAAGTATGCAACGTTTTCCGGTTCCCCCTTAAACTTTTTCTTAAAGTTCGGATCCTGTGTGGCAATACCAACCGGGCAATTATTGCTATGGCATTTCCTTGCCATAACGCAACCGATTGAAATGAGGGCTGCTGTTCCAAAATCATATTCTTCCGCGCCGAGAATTGAAGCCACTACAATATCTTTAGCGTTTTTCAAACCGCCATCAACACGCAAAGTAACTCTGTCGCGCAGTCCGGAAGCCACAAGTGACTTATGAACCTCGAAGAGTCCAAACTCCCAGGGCAATCCTGTGTGTTTCATTGAACCAAGTGGTGTTGCTCCCGTGCCCCCATCATTACCCGAAATAAGGATAATATCCGCACCGCCTTTAGCGAGTCCGCTTGCCACAATTCCAACACCTGGCTGGGAAACTAACTTAATACTAATTTTTACCCGCGGGTTTAACATCTTCAAATCAAAAATTAACTGCGCGATATCCTCAATACTATAAATATCATGATGAGGCGGAGGCGAAATAAGCGGAACGCCGGGGGTCGTATGTCTTGCATTTGCAATATCAATGGTTACTTTGAAACCCGGTAACTGACCGCCCTCGCCGGGCTTAGCGCCTTGAGCCATTTTTATCTGAATTTCTCTTGCGGCGGAAAGGTAGTATGGAGTTACACCGAACCTTCCGCTTGCAACCTGCTTTATGTAACAATTATAGGAATCATCAGGGTTGTTGTAGTCAAACCTGTCCGGCTGCTCACCACCCTCGCCTGTGTTGCTCCTGGCACCAACCAAAGCAGCTCCTTTGGCAAGAGTCCTATGAGATTGTTCGGAAATAGCGCCAAAAGATATCGCGCCTAATCCAAACCGTTTTACAATTTGATTTTCATCTTCAGTTGCCTTAGAAACTACTTTGGCTTTTCTAAACTCAAAGAGATCCCTTACAAATACAACCTTTTCATAACTTTCAGTTAGCTTTGCTTTCCCTTTGGATATTGCCTGAATGTTTTTAAATTTATCGGGTGACCAGCCATGTGCCTCGCCATCTGACTTGTATTTATACCTGCCATAATTTTTCAGCTCTATTTCATCCGGTACAAAGGCTCTGTCACTTCTTTTCTGAATGTATTCCTTAAGTTTATCCAAACCAACAGAAGGAAGATAAGTTTTAACTGAAGGGAAATAATCATTCACCAGTTTGTCAGACAGACCAATACAGTGAAACAACATACTCCCCTGATAACTTGATATACAGGAAATTCCCATCCTTGCCATTATTTTAAGGAGACCTTTTTCCAGTGACGAGCGATAGTTGCTCATTTTGTCTATCCAATCACCCTCAGCGTAGTACTCTCTAATCTGCTCGTAAGCCATGTAAGGGTAAACAGCGCTTGCCCCGAATCCTAGTAAACAGGCAACATGATGGTCTTCAACTACGTCACCGGTAAAACAGAGTAGGGATACTTTGTTACGTATTTTTCTGGCGATTAAATACTGATGTACAGTGGAAACTACCAGAAGCATTGGAATTGGCAGTTTATCATTAATACATCCTTCATCTGATAAGAATATTATTTTGGCGCCGTAATTAACAGCTTCCTCGCTTTCGTGCTTAATTTCCTCCAGCCGGGCGGCAATATCAATATCCTTCTGGACATGACACTTAATTGTCCTGTGCGGAAACCACTGATGCTGCGATAACAGTTCAATACTCTCGCGGGGGGAAAGAACAGGACTTTGAATTCTGATAGCTCCGCTGAATGAGGAATCATCCGAAAGCAGGTTGTCCTCGCTCCCCATGTAGCTAAAAAGACTCATCACATGCCGCTCCCGTATCGAATCGATAGGAGGATTTGTAACCTGGGCAAACATCTGCTTAAAGTAATCATACAGTCGGCGTGGTATTTTTGAAAGAGCGGCCGTCGGCGTGTCATCACCCATGGATCCTACAGGCTCCTTTCCACTATCTGCCATTGGTATAATGAAGCGCTCCATATCCTCATGGTCGAAACCGAAAAGAACTCTAAGCCTTTTATCGAACCCGTTTTCGGGTAATCCAAAAACGCCAAACTCATCTTCCTGCGAATTCCTTTTTATCATCACCAGATTTTGTTCGAGAGATTCTTTGTGCGAATATTTCGAAGTGACCATACGGATAATGTCGGAGTCGTTCAGAATCACCTTGTTAATAAGATCTATACCAAAGTTCTCGCCGGATTTCATGTGGCGATGCAGCAGCACCTGTTCCGGTTCAACATCAATGATGCCCGCCTCGGAACCCATAACAACAAGCTTGTCTTTTGTGATGGTGTAACGTAAGGGGCGCAATCCGTTTCTGTCAAGTTTAGCCCCAACGTATTTTCCATCTGTAAAAACAAGCGCCGCGGGTCCATCCCAGGGTTCTATTTTATTTTCATTGTATATGTAAAAATTCTTAAGCTCTTCTGATACGTCGGCCTTTTCGCCATAAGCCTCGGGAATAAGCATCATAACAGAGGTGAATATATCTTTACCGGAATGAGTAAGAAACTCGAGCGCGTTATCGAGACTGAATGAATCGCTTCCGCTTTGGGAAACTAGCGGTTTCAAATATCCGGTTTCATCACCCCAAATTGCTGTGTCAATTGTATCTTCGCGGGTGTGCATCCAAAGCCGGTTGCCTTTAATAGTATTGATTTCGCCGTTATGCCCCAGCATTCTAAAGGGTTGCGCCATAGCCCAGCTCGAAAAAGTATTTGTTGAATATCTTTCGTGGAAAAGGGCAACCGAGCACTTGAATTCTGGATGCGATAAATCTTTGTAGAAATGGTGCAGCTGGCTTTTTTTCAATAATCCTTTATATACAATTGTATGCTTCGATAATGAACAAATGTGTGTTGATAATTCTCTCTCGTAAATAATACGCTCAATTTTCTTTCGAATCATATAGAGCTTTTTATCAGCGTCACCTTCGTTAGTATGGGATATAAAAAATTGTACAATTCTTGGGCATGATCTGCTTCCCTCTTCCCCGAGAACGGATTTATCAATAGGCACATCTCTTACACCCAGCAGGTTAACACCCATTTCTTTCGAGATAATTGCAAATTGTGCTGTTATATAGGTAAGCTCTTTGGGCAGGGCAAAAACCATTGCAATCCCGAAGCCTTCACCATCTGATAAAGTTTTCCGGAATTCTTTTGCAATTACAGTTTTAAAAAACTCTTTTGGAATATCAACAAGAATGCCTGTACCATCTCCGGTTTCATTATCCGCGCCGGCACTCCCTCTATGGGAAAGCCGCTTTAGTGAGGTAATTGCATAATCAATTACACGTCGGCTTTTCTCTTCGTTTAAGTCAGCAATAAATCCAACGCCGCATGCGTCGTGGTATTCTTGTTCAGTTACATGTAAGGTGTCCGCCCTCATGTTAACCCTCCTTCTCGATATTAGTATACTACAATCTGTGTAGTCTCATACACCCTTCTTTTTTTGCCTATCCTGTTGTTTTGGTTTTCGGGGTCGTACTTCGTTTCGTCAGTTTCGTCTTTTACGAAGCACAACTGATCTGCCAGGGGCAGAATTAATGGACAACAAATTCCTCAGTATACGTCGGAGAGACGTAGTGCAGCAGTCATTTTGAAAGGATATGTTGCGTTGATGATACTTCAAATTATGCGTCCAATGCCTAAATTCTTCTCTAAAATAAAAAAAATCCGCAAAAACGCAATTTAAATTTAGGTTAAGATATTTTGATGGGCTTATAACCCACGAATTAAATCGTGGGTTAATAGGGCTCAGTATAAAAAGATTTTACCGTTAAAACGGTTTATAAGTAATCTGAAATGGGGTTATTTTACTTTCAAATGCATGATGGCGAGCAACGACCAAAGGTTATCAATTACTGTTCTCTGACGATTATTTCAATCCATTTTACTCTGGTAATTACAAAAATCCAGTTTCATCCCCGTGCTATACAATTTTTTTGGAAAGATTAAGACAAATAGTTTAGTTGATTAATTACTTAGCTAAAACTTCGTCGATAACCTGAAGTGTCTTTTCCCTGGACATTGGCTTCAACACAAAGCTTTTAGCCCCAAGTTCAATAGCCTTTACAACCAGGTCTTTTTCATTTATTGAACTTACCATCACCACTTTTGCTTCACTATCCATTTCCATAATCAATCCCAGGGCTTCAATGCCTGTCATTTCAGGCATAGCAATATCCATAGTAACAAGATCAGGCTTAAATTTTGCGTATGCTTTCACAGCATCTTCACCATCAGATGCCTCGGCAACTATTTCATGATTCCCCCCTTCCAAATACAACCTTAGTGCCTTCCGTATCATGTGTGAATCATCAACAACCATTATTCTTGCCATTCTTAAAAACCTCCTAAACTCGGTCTGTTAATCTCTTAAAGAGAATATAAAATCTATTTCCCCACTTTCAGTGGGAACAATCACTAAATAATTATTAAAACTATCTCTGGAATTATCAAAAACACCAACTTGAGGTGTTATTAATTCAAGGAAATCGAGCCCTCTTTTGGAAAGATCCCGGGCTGCATTGCCGATAATTATATTGAGTAGTTCATTCAGTCCATCCTGACACATATCTTCTTCGCCTTCAGGAATTTCCATACCAAAAAGCATCATGGAGAAATAACTGATCACATGGCAGTTGGCACTTACTATCACTTTATCTTCGCCTTCCTGATCAAGACTAAATTCGGAGGAATAGGCACGCAGCTTATGGTTTTCAGCATCCTTAATAATGATAATATTCTCATCGTTACTCACCTCGCCACCAAACAACAGGGACCGGGCGGAACTGAGAATTATTTCCATCTTTTCTGAAAAGATATTATTTGCGGTAACTTCGCTCAATTACAGATATCCTGTATATTACTTAAAACAGCACAGCACCTTATTTTCGAAATAAATATAGAAAAATTTAGTGGGAAGAGTTCTAAAACCAGACAATTATTTTTGTAAGCCTTTATTAAACGAATAAGGGTACTTTTCCAGTTAATTTTAAAATTATGTTCAATACTCTATTTATACATTGCTTAAGTTAAAAGAATGATTTAGATTAACACTATTCTTACAATTAAAGTCTTTGGAGGGACGAGTGAAGAAATATTTATTCCTACTATTAAGTTTTCAATTATTAATATCTGCACAAAAAAAAACCAGATGTCTTATTTAATTACTTAGACTCCGGGAAAATCAAAATAAGCAGCAAGTATTCCGAGAAGCATGACAAAATTGTTAAAAGGGATATTGTTGAGAGCAGTTCTTATGTAACAGTCAATTCATTGGATTTCAACAGCTCACATTTTAAGATTAATTTAAATAACAAAAAGTACGTTGCAGCCATTATGGATAATTTTAAAACGAGTAATGGAATAACTTATAGTGGTGATTTTGATAAAAGCGGGTACTTTCTTCTAACCGTCAGCGATGATAGTTACACGGGCTATTTTAATATTAATAATGAAGACTATTTCTCACTTGAGCCTATAGAAAAAGGTATACATATACTTCAAAAACAATACCCTTCAACAGTATTACAACTTGATGAATCAAAAGATACTTTTTTCGATGAAACAGAAGTATCAGATCCGCTAAGACTACCACAACCTCAAGGCGATGACAGCCCCGAAATGAGTATATTGTTTTTTTACACAACTGCTGCCGCTCAAGCTCATGGTAACATTAATAGCTTATTAAACAATTGTATTGGTGATGCAAAAGTATTATACGCCTGGAGTAATATATTAGTCAGACCATATTGGGCAGGGCACCTTGAGCTTACTTCAAGCCAATTTACAGAAACCGGTAATCTGGTAACAGACTGGTATGCTTTCCGCGATAATTCTTTTGTTCAGAGCATGAGAACTCAATACGAGGCAGATATCTGTGTACATATTGTATCTTCCTCAACAGATGGCAATGCTGGTGTTGCCATGTATACTGGCCCCACTAATCCAAGGAATGCATGTCTTGTTGTAAGACAGGACAGAGCAGTACATGCTGATTATCATTCATTTGTTCATGAATTGGGACATGTTCAGGGTATGAATCATCAATATACAAATGACAATCCTAGTGCATGTTATTGTTACCACACTAGTTATGCCCCATTTTACAAACATGGGTACCATAGCGCCTCTTGGCGAACAATCATGGCAACTTTATGTCCTGACAAGCATTACGTAACATTTAAACCAAGAATACCATATTTTTCAGACCCTACTAAAACCTATAATGGAACGATAAGAGGAGACGCTACCTATTCAAACTGTGTATTAGGAATAAACTCACGAATGAGTATTTTTTGCAATTACTATACAAGTAGTACTTCCACCCAAAAATTAAACAAACAAAGCTATGGTTTTAAAGATAATTTTGAAGAACCAAACGAAAATATATTGAAAATTTACCCCAATCCATTTAATCCAACAACTCAGATAAATTTTATTTTAGCATCCCCAAATAATGTTAATGTAGCAATTTACGATAACCTCGGACAAAAGCTTAAAACGCTAATCGATAATGATTTATCAAGTGGTAAACACACTGCAACTCTTAATGGAAATGATTTATCAAGTGGAATTTATTATTGTATTTTACAGATAGGCGACAAGCAGTATATCCAAAAAATAGTGATGTTAAAATAGATCGGAGATTCAATGACTCGTAAGAAACTAAATTTGTCGTATATTATCATTGGACTTTTCTTTATTTCGAGTTGTTCACAAACAGATATTCAGCCAGTTGATTCTGTAAATTTTGGAATTATCCCTCTATCCAATGATTACTACTGGAAATATGAGCATTATGAACATTTCTCTTCTCAACCTGAATTATTTACCTCAGGAGAAACAACACTAAGTATTTACGATAAATATAGCTTAGATGTTAATGGCACTGAAATGAAATGCTACAGAACAAATTTTATACTTTTATCAATGATAATCCCAAATACAACTTGGTTATTAGAGAATTTTAATGATGGGTTATATTTGTTGGGATCCACAGACCAAGACTCCCCCATTATAAATGAATTAATACTAAAATATCCGGTTGAAATTGGGGATAGTTGGCAAATTGATATACAGGAAATAACAGGGCTTTGGCAACAATTATTTACTTGTATTGATACAACTGCCACGTTACAAGCATTAAACAAAACGTTTTTTTGCTATGTATTTGAATACGTATATGAATATAATGGTGGTGATACTTTCGATAAAAGAACTGTTGATGAATATTATGTTCCAAACTTGGGATTAATTGGAGTGAAACAATACAGTCATGATTATTATACTGATGAAAAAACTTTAGCCTTTAGTTCACTGCTTGTTGAAACGAATGTACCAATCCCTTAGTAAATCAAATATAAAAATGTAAAAATAAAAAAGGAGAGCCAGTTTATTTGCTCTCCTTTTTATAACATATATTCCCCGCGATAGACAGTATGCTTTTATCTGTTACTTTTTACTTTCCACTTTTTACTTTATACTTTCCTATTCGTATCTAAGCGTATTAACCGGATTTGTAAGCGCCGCCTTTACAATGTGATAACCAACCGTGATAAGTGTTATTACTAAAACAAGAAACATTGGAAGCGCAAACAGCCAGATATGCAGACTCATTCTGTAGGCATATCCATCCAAAAACTGATTTAACCCCCATAATAAAAGTGGAAGCGAAAGAATAAACGATAGCGCCATAAGCAGGATGAAATCTTTTGAAAGGATTATGAGAATTCTCTTGATATCCGCACCAAGTATTTTTCTTATTCCAATTTCTTTCGTCCGTTGAACGGCGCTGAAAAGTGATAGCCCGAAAATACCGAGTGAAGTAATAATTATAGCAAGTGTGGCAAATGAGCCGACAGCGTCGCCTAATAGTCTATCCGATTTATATTGCTGATTGTAATATTCATCAAGAAAGAAAAACTCGACTGGATTGCCGGGGAAAAATGCAGCGTATTTTTCTTTAACCATATCAACAGTTTCAGAAACATTTGCCGTGTTCATCTTTACGGCTATTTGCCCTCGTACATCACGTCCGGTTAACATTAATCTGAATAACTGTGGCTCATATTTATCCTTTAATGATTGCTGATGATAATCTTTTACCACGCCAACTATTGTGTAAATATTTCCCCAGTAATCCACCTTTTTACCTATGGCTTCTTCGGAGTTTTCAAAACCCATAAAGGTTACTGCTGTTTCGTTTAGCAAAAGCCCCATATCGTCCGAAGGGAATTCTCTTGAGAAGTTACGACCGGCTATCATCTTCAGGTCAAATAGATCAATAAAATCATAATCAGCGCCAATAATCATGTAGTTTTTGCCTTTATTAGCGTCTTCCCCCTGTTTGCGAATGCCGCCATTATCCCAATATATCTGTCTACCCGGAACTTCAGTAACCGCACAAACATTGCTAATGGCTGTATTATTCTTTAGCTGCTCCTTGAAGGTATTTAGACTTTCCTTATAGGAATCATCCCTTACACGAGGGGACTTAAGAACCAGAGTCTGTTCAGCACTAAATCCAAGTTCCTGATTTTGCATAAAAGAAAGTTGTTCGTAAACTGTTAATGTTCCTGTAATGAGAAGGAAAGCCATAGCGAACTGAAAAACGACCAAAACCTTTCTTAGTCGGTTACCCTTTGTGCTGTTTCTGAATTTACCTTTCAGAACAACAACCGGCTGGAAGGATGAAAGAGCAATTACAGGATAAAAACCGGAGAAAAATACTCCTATAATAAAGAGTCCAACGAGCGCAGGAATAAACCAGGACTGGCTCCAGATACTAACCGATAGCGGCATGCCTGTTATTTCGCTAAAGTATGGCATTAAGAAATTTATTATCAGTAAGGAAAGACCAAGCGAGATAAGATTAAGCAAAGCAGTTTCTATAAAAAACTGGATTGAAAGATTAGTGCGTGAAGCGCCAACAACTTTGCGCAAACCAACTTCCTTAGCGCGGTTTAGAGACCGGGCTGTGGATAGGTTAATATAATTAACCCAAGCCATTACGATAACAAAGAAAGCAATTATCAAAAGTAGATTTACGGTTTCATCACTTCCATTTGCCTCGTACTCCTGCATAAAATTACTCGTTAAGTGAATATCAGCCAACGGCTGCAATGGCAGATTCATTGTCATCTTATACTCACGTAAAACTTCACCAAAACTCTCATCAATAAGCTGGATAAGTTTTTGTTCAAGTGCCGCGGGATCGGTTCCCTTTTTCAGAGTAAGGTAAGTGTAAGAACCGGTATGACCCCATGCTTCGTAATAATCCGGGCCCAACTGCTGTTTAAGATTTTCCCATGAGAGTAAAATATCAAATTTTATATGTGAGTTGTTTGGAATGTCCTTAAAAATTCCAGCTACCTGATAATCGGTTTTTTTATCAACGCTTAAGGTCTTGCCCATTGGGTCTTCACTACCAAAGTATCTTTTTGCAGTTGATTCAGAAATAAAGGCATTACCCGGAAAAGAAAGCCCCTCTTTAACATCCCCCTTCATGAAAGGAAATTTAAGAACCTCGAGCATTTCTGATTCCGCCCAGAACATTTTTTCTTCATAAAATTTAATATCTCCATAGGATACTGTTGCCTGATTGCGAACCATGCGCCCAAGCTTTTCAACTTCAGGATATTTCTCCCTGATTATTGGACCTGCCGGCGGACAGCAGGAGGCAAACCTGACGGCATCGTTTTCGGTTTCGCGTTCGTATCTTAACCTGTAAACGGACTCATAATTTTCATGAAATTTATCGTAGGTTCCTTCAAAGTATACGAAGTGTAGAATTAACAGAAAAGCTGCCATTCCAATTGAAAGTCCGATAATATTAATTGCAGAAAATAATTTTGTTTTAAAGATGTTACGGTAAGCAGTAAGCAGGTAATTTCTAATCAATTAGTCCCCCCGGATTATGCAAAATAAACACAGGTAGGAAAATCAGAAATATGAAGGAGAATTGCAAAGTGAACAAAGGAATTAGTTAGGTAAAAATATCTACTACTCGTATATATGAAATGTTTTTATAAATCTGACGTTGTTAAAATCGTCTTTTCTTAAAATTAATTCATCATAAGTAATCATTCGAAACTTATAGTTTACATCTTTGGGGCTTAGTGTTGTAATTCCTAGAACTATCTTCTCATTCTCTTTAATTATTAATAACAACTCTTTCACTGCCCATCCATTCGAACAGGTAGTAGTATCTGAATATTCAAGATTTCTTTTTTGTTCAACTTTACTTTCAACATAAGTAAATAAATGAGCTAATGTTCTACGCTTTGGTTGAGTATGAGTAAGACTGTCAAGCACTATCACTTCCATTCGCAAAGAAACATTAAGGGCAGGATTCTCAACTTCACTACTAATTGATTCTGAGCAGGAGAGGAGGCATAAAATAAAACTACAATTGAGTAAAACTGAGAGGTTATTTAGGAAATAATTCATTTTTTCTAAGAGATGATTATAAAATATGAGATGGTAATTTAAAACAAAAAACCCTCATTCGCAGAGCAAATGAGGGTTGAAAATAAAAATCCTGGCGACTACCTACTCTTCCACGCAGTTGCCCACGCAGTACCATCGGCGTTAAAGAGCTTAACTTCTCTGTTCGGAATGGGAAGAGGTGTGTCCTCTTTGCTATAATCGCCAAGAAACTTTGTCCCGCAGAGCGGGAACTTAATTTCTCAAAAAAAATATACAGATTGGAAGGGAATCTTCAACAAAATTTGTCTAATCAATAAAAAATAAAATGGTTAAGCCTCACGACCAATTAGTACTGCTCGGCTGAATATGTTACCATACTTACACCTGCAGCCTATCAACCTCGTAGTCTCCGAGGGGTCTTTAGTTGCTTACGCAAGGGATACCTAATCTTGGAGTTGGCTTCGCACTTAGATGCTTTCAGCGCTTATCCATTCCGAATGTAGCTACCCAACTATGCCACTGGCGTGACAATTGGTACACAAGAGATTCGTTCACTTCGGTCCTCTCGTACTAGAAGCAAATCTCCTCAAGTATCCTGCGCCCGCAGAGGATAGGGACCGAACTGTCTCACGACGTTCTGAACCCAGCTCACGTACCGCTTTAATTGGCGAACAGCCAAACCCTTGGGACCTTCTTCAGCCCCAGGATGCGATGAGCCGACATCGAGGTGCCAAACCTTGCCGTCGATATGAACTCTTGGGCAAGATCAGCCTGTTATCCCCGGAGTACCTTTTATCCTTTGAGCGACGGCACTTCCAC
>JAHISV010000009.1 GCA_018818065.1 Bacteroidota bacterium
CAACAATAAAATTAAAGCTAAATCAAATGGTCAAAAACTTAAAGTGTTTCTATGTCATGCTACTGAAGATAAACCTGTTGTTCGCAAATTGTATTCCAGATTGAAAAGAATAGGTGTCCAACCCTGGCTTGATGATGAAGACTTAGTTGGTGGTCAAGATTGGGAATTGGAAATTGAAAAGGCTGTTAGCTCCAGTGATATAGTGATTGTATGTCTTTCAAATAAATCGATTACTAAAACTGGTTTTGTCCAAAAGGAAATAAAATATGCTCTTGATATTGCTGATCATCAACCAGAGAATTCTATTTTTATAATTCCTATTAGATTAGAAGAGTGTGTGCTTCCAACAAGACTAAAAAAGTGGCAAGCAATAGACTCTTTTCGCAGCAATGGTTTTGAGAAATTAAAAAAGTCATTAAATAAAAGAGCATTGGCTTTATAGGAAATGGCTAACAAGCAGTGCAAGCCGACCGCTTATACGGTTCGGCATTAGTGATATTTAATAAGTAGTATTTTTCGTTAGTTATTTTGTTCATAGTAGTTTGTAAGTGTAAGTAATGTCGCCGTCCGTATTGTTGGAAAGTTACGTACGGCTACTAATTATAAATATTGGTTGCAAGTAAGTCTTTGTCGTTCTGGGCGGACGGCTTATGGGTAACTACGTTATATGCATTGAAAAAAATCACAAGGAATTTTCCATATGGCAGAAGAAAATAGTTTCTCTGAAGAAAAATTAAGTGCAGTTCACGATTTAGAAGGTAGAACTTTAAAAACTGGTTGGAAGGTTATTGATAAAGTTAATAAAAAGCCTAATTCAACTGGAGGTGGATTTTCAGTTTGTTATATTGTAGAAAAAAATGGTCAAAAAGGTTTTTTGAAAACATTAAATTTAAAAGCATTTTTTAAAGATGAACATCAAAACATTGCTGAAACTTTTGCTGAAATGTTAAATACTTTCAACTATGAAAAAGGTGTTCTCCTTCGTTGCAAAAATAAAAATTTTTCAAAAGTTTCTAAATTGTTAGAAGCTTCAGAGGAAAATATTAAGGGCTACCTATTTGCAAATGTTCTTTACATGATATTTGAATTAGCAGAAAATGATGTTAGAAACCATTTAAATTTTACAAATGCAATAGATACTGCTTGGAAATTAAGATCACTTCATAATATTGCAACAGGACTAAAACAATTACATTCAATTGAAATATCACATCAAGACTTAAAACCATCAAACGTTTTTGTTTATGATAGTAAGGTATCAAAGTTAGGTGATCTTGGAAGATCTCTTTGTTCAACCTTAGCGTCGCCACATTCTGAAAAAGATTTTTCTGGTGATTATGGTTATGCACCGCCTGAAGTATATCACGGTTATGCATTGCCAGAATGGAAAGATAAAGTTTTTGCAGTAGATACTTTTTTATTAGGTAGTTTGACTGTATTTTATTTTACAGGTCAAAGTATGGCTTCCTTATTACAACAATCGTTAGATCCTAATATTAATATTCATACACTAAATTTTGATAATGCTCTTCCATATTGGATTGATGCTTTTGAAAATGCAATAAAGATTTTTGAAGAAGAAATAGCAACTTATGAAAATAAAGATAAATTGCTAGAATTAGTAAGAATGTTATGTTTTCCTGATCCGAGAAAAAGAGGACATAATAAAAACGTTTTAGAAAGAGGAAGTAATTTTCAGCTATATAGATTTATCGAACATTTTAATTTACTTGCTAGAAAAGCAGAGTATAAAATTACGCAGAGCAAATAATGGCTATATTTTTAGAAAAGAAAAATCGTAATGTAATTCCTAATTGGCGTAGTTTTAGGAATACTGTTAAGTTAGGAGAATTAGATGGAAAAATATCAACTGATATTATAAGAAATGTTAAACCAGATATAACTGATTTAATTAATGACTGGGAATTACATAAAACTATCGGCGTTGCTGCTGATATAATTGGAGTAGCGTTATTTTCACGACAAAGAAATCATAAAACAGTAACCGAAATAGCTAACTTCATTATTCAGAACTCCGACAAATCAACTCATGCCATGATAAATACTGCAAATGAGTTGTTAAATACTAATGCAAAAACTGAGAATTCAATCATAGAATACAATACATTCGAGGATTTCAAAGATGAACTTAAATTAAATTTTCATTTTGTTAAAATTAGTCAAATTAAAAAGGCACTAATAAGAAATCCAAATAATCCAATTGCTTGGGTTGAGTTATCAAGATTGTACACAATTGTGGGAAATATAATAAAAGCTAAAAGAGCAATGCTCAATGCACTATTTCTTTCTCCAAACAATCGATTTGTACTAAGATCTATGATAAGGTTTTTTGTTCATATCGGAGAAATAGATTTTGCCTATAAATTCTTAACAAAATCAGAAGGTATTAAAAGTGATCCTTGGTTAATTACTAACGAAATATCTTTATCTACAATTCTAGGAAAAGGCTCAAAATTAGCAAAATCTTCTGTTAAGATAGTTAATAATAAAAATATCCATCCTTTTCATCTTTCAGAACTAAATAGTTCTTTAGCAACACTGGAATTTCAAAATGGTAAGGTTCGTCAAAGCAAAAAAATGCTAAAAAACTCACTGATCAATCCAAACGACAATGCATTAGCTCAGGCTGCTTGGTTTGGACAAGCTGACCGTACATTTAATATTATAGATTCTAGCCAGTTCAAACTAAAGAGTCAATTTGAAGCACAGGCAAGGAGTAATTTTAAATTAAAGAATTGGAATGAAGCTATTAAGGACTCCATAAATTGGTTTCTTGATATGCCTTTTTCCAGGGCTCCAATTGCTATGGGCAACAATATTGCTTCAGCAAAATTGGATGATCAAAATTTGGCTGTTGAAATCGCAAAAGCTGGTTTGACATCTCAGCCAAATGATTTACATTTATTAAATAATATAATTTATTCATTATGTCTTGAAAATAGAATTCTTGATGCAAAAAAATATTTTGAGAGAGTGCGAAATTCTAAAAGTGAGCCACGTAAAGAATTGAAAATTTGTTTGATGGCAACAGAAGGGCTACTTGAGTTTAGACAAGGGAATGTAGAAAATGGTCGTAAATTATATTCAGAAGCGATAAGCCAATCTTCGAAAATTAAAGATGACTATCTAGCTACATCTGCTTTTATAAATTATTGCCGCGAAGAATTATTATTATCAAAAATTCATCAACCAGAAATAATAAGCAGACTTAATGAAATTAAAAAAAATAGTAAGAGCGAAAATTTAAGTGAAGCTGCCGAGAAAGTAATTAATATTGTAAAAATTTAATTGCAAAATGCATATCCAGCCCATCAAACCGACCGCTGAAACGGTTTGAGGTTAGTACAAGTTTTATAGTTTAGCTTTTTCGTTCGGCATTTTGCTCAGCGTAGTATATAAATGTAAATTAGGTCGCCGCCATTGTGCAGAAAGTTAATGGCGGCTACAAATTATAATCATTCGTTGTTAGTTAAGCATTGCTTCTCTGGGCGGCGGCTTAGCGGCAACGTTAGGCAGCAAATTTTTAATTTTTTCATGTGGATGAAATGAGCGAAGAAACAGAATCGAAACACATACAAATTGAAGATACTAATTCATCACTTACGGCAACAGTTGGTCACCTTGATACAACATTAAAAGAATATATTATTAGCAATGATAAACTTACTAAAGGGTTATTATTTCTAAATATTGTGCTTGCCGTGGCTACTGTTATTGGGCTGTAGCAACTCTGCTCGCCTTATTATTTACAGATAATTAAATATATTTTTTATGAATCCAGTTTGCACAAATATTTTTCATAATCAAATTATGAATCTACCGAAAGTAGATCTTAATAAATTTAAAAAACTATTTGAACCCCTTAACTGGAATTATATGCATCAATTTATCATAAAAACACGCAACTACGAAAAGGGATTATTTGCGATTCTTTATCTCATAGATAAATTAGAAATTTACAAATACAAGCTAACGAATGAAGAGTACGAAAAATTTGGTAAATCATTATATCTCTTTCTTTTACATTTACTAGACAAAGCTGACAGATGGGCAGACTATTTACAAGTTTGGGAAAGACTTAAAAATGAATCTACCTTTCACCTCAACTATATAAAAAGTGCGCGGTTTTCGCATAGTAAAGAAATCGAAGAATTTATTTTAGAAGAAACCGACTATTATTTACATGTTCATTTCTTATATGGCACAAATCATCGTAAGAAAATCATTGAACGAAAAGTTTTGAAAAAAAGTGAAGGGAAAAAATTAGGTAATATGTATCATGCTACAATTGAGGAACTATCGATATCTGAAGTTGAAGAGCGTATAGCTTGGATTAATTCTGCATTCGGCATGGGTAGTTACCGATGAGATGTTGCCTAACCCATATTAAAGGTTCAGAGGCAAGATGAAAAATAATCTCTCCATTCAGGACTTGGAGTGAAGCCCTCAGGTTCAGCCTAAATCACATTATCCTTAACTGATTATTTACTTAACAGATCAATTGTCTTGTCAAGGTCAACAGACTTCACATGAGCATAGATCTGAGTAGTCTTAACGTTCGAGTGTCCTAACAGTTTCGATACGTTATAAATTGAAGCTCCCTTTTCGATTAGCCTGGTAGCAAAGGTGTGGCGAAGAGAGTGAAAATTTAACTTTGGATCTAAACTAGCCCTTGTAACGTACTTCTTAAAATTGTGTGAGTATAACCTTGGAACGATTGGGATTCCTTTCCTGGTGAACACGTATGGTCCTGTGGGTTTGCTCTTACGCTGCTTGACTATTGCTGCAGACCTCTCAGTCAACTTAATTGATCTCACCTTATCAGTTTTAGTCCTATGATTCCAGTTAGCTAACGTGACTCTTATTTGATCCTCCTTAAAAGCAACTTGATTCCATTCCAGATTACAGATCTCAGCTAACCTGAATCCAGTATCGACTGCAAAGTTTATCATGTCGGATTCGTCTGGGTCTTCAACTTGAGCAATCAGTTTATCGAATTCATCATCCTCATAATACCTTGGGGCAACTTCAGGGATGTTTGGTGGTTTGATGTCTGCTATTGGATTATCTGTCAGATATTTCTTCTGGACGGCATAGCTCATAGCTACACTTAACGAGATCCGTTGTTTCTTGACCTGCCATACTGAAGACTTCCTCAACCGATCATCCAGGAAGTTATTAGCTACGTCAACAGTAATCTCATTCACGATAAAATCCTTACCTAAGAACTTTGTCAGAAAATTAAACATGGTCTGATCACCTTCCAAAGTTTTCTCCTTTACTCGCTGCTCTCTCATTCGCATGAACTCAAATTCAAACTTGGATAACATGATCGGAGTTGTGATCCGTTTCTCCCTGTCTTTGAATTCCCTTTCGAACTGAATAAGGAATTGAGTAGCTTCAGCCTTGAGTTTGGTCTTGGTGGATTTTCTGGAACGTTTGCCATTAGCAGTGAAGAAATAAATAAAATAGTTACCCGATGATTTGTCCTTGGATAGATACATTTTGCTGCCTCCTAACCTGGATATTATTAGCCAAATTGTAGCAGTATCCAAAAGATTCTCACCGAAAATGTCACCGATTTTTGTAAGTGGTTGTTATTGCTGGGTTGCTATCGGTTTGCTAAACCGACGTAGGGGTTAAACTCTACCGCGGGTTCGAATCCCGCCCTCTCCGCAAAAGCCCTTAAGTTACAACAACTTAGGGGCTTTTCTCATTTTATTCATTCAATTTTTAGCCTTGGGACACATTTTAGTCCCTTACTCTTTTCAATTTCAATACATTTCCTACAAGTGTTAAGCAAACCTAGTTGATTTCAAATACCTTCATAAAAGCTTGATAGAATGATTTTGAAAATTTGCATTGAATTCAACATGAGTTTACTCTCTTATAACGTCGTCCTCATTTACCTTTACATGTATTGTGCTAAGTCGTTTTTTGGTATTATCGTGTAACACAACTATAACATCTTCATTAAGTTCCAAGCTAACTATAGTGACTTCACCTAGATTCACTAAATCAATTTTACTCCCGGCTAAACTAGCCTCTGTATAAACTTCTTCGGGAAGTAAATGAATTAGTATATTAAGCGGAATCCCAACATAGTTTGATGTTCCATACAACCTTTTGTATTCACTGGCTTTCAATTTTCTACCATTCCTTACCGAATATCTGATGGCATCCATTAATTGATCAAATGATATTTTCCAATCTGCCGGATTATTCTTTAGCCTATTAAAATATATTTCATTTTCTGTAACAGTTTTTAGCTCTAAAAATTCATCCGGTTTTGGTTTACATTGGATTGTTAAATATGGAGCACGCTCCTCACTTTTAAATATTTCAATAATATCTTGAAAAAGCTTCTCAACAATCTTTGATTCATATGCGTCGTAAAACTCTTTAAATGTTTTTTCCATTCTGTACCTCATTTATACGTTTTCATGCCCTTTCGGCTGGATGCTCCAATTCATAAAGGAAACATAATCAAGTTTCTGCTCTACCGCAAAATCAGGATTATCTATACAAGCAATATACCACTTTGTGTCTGGCAAAGGCAGCCTTTTATAAAAGTACCATTAATTAACAAAAAATCAAGTACTCCGGATGTGGCTCTCACACCTGGCAATCATTAAAATAATAGATTTCGAGCCAAAATTATCTTGTGGCGGGACACCGTGTCTCCTGGGCTAACTCACAATTAAAGTTTATGATGTTTCTCAATCAATTCAATAGTCAACGTATGACCTTTATTCTGACGAACATATTTTTAAATACCAGATAATTCCGGCGCATTGTCGAGTTGTTTTATAGGATAGATTATTTTTCAATAAAGATCAATATTAATTATACTCATTCGTTTGTCCCCCCACCCCCAATGTCACTTAAGATAATATGCAAACTTATCTATTCATTATAATTGCTCAACAGCAGGAAATGGATTACTCTGTCCGGTTAAAGCTGTCTATGTTGCTTTACAGTAATTCTCTGATAAAATTCACAGATTCTTCAAGAACCGAATCCGGCACCTCCTGGTGAGGTGTATGCCTTACATTTGGAACAACAAATTTTATGACAGCACCGGAAACGCCCTTTTCAATTCCTTCAACCTGTTTCAAAGTGCCATACTCATCATTTTCCCCCTGAATGATCATAACAGGACATATGATGGAGGACAAAAGGTTTTCCAAATTCCAATCCTGAAAATCAGGAGATCGCCAAATATCAGCCCATGCCCAAAAGAGTTTATCAGTTTTCTCTCCGTGGTACTTCTCGAGCTTCTGTTTCAGGTTGGATGTTTTGTAAGCATAAACAGCCTCTTCGATTCCTTTCAGGGTAACCTCTTCCACGAATATATGTGCTGCTTCCGAAATTACACCAGCAATTTTCTCCGGATACTTTGCCGCGGCTATAAGAGAGATCGTTGCCCCATCGCTATGTCCGAACAATATTGCCCTACCAATTCCGATTTCATCCAATATGGCTGACAATAAATCCGCTTCTTTTTCCATGTAGTTTCTTATTCTCTTCTCTGCAAATGGGTCTGACTCTCCGTATCCGAGGCGATCATAAAGAAAAACATTACAACCTGTCATTTCACTCAACTTCTCAGGAAAATCGCGCCACAATTCAATGCATCCAAAAGAGTCGTGAAGGAATACGATAACAGGCTGCCCCGGATAGTTATCAATTCTTTTCATCCATATCTTGCCAATTGAAAGGTTGATCATAGACTCCATTCATTTCCTCGGTTAAATTTACTTTATAAAAGCAGACCATTATTACCAAAATTACAGTACGCTATTCAAAAAATCCATTCTTTTGGATGAAACAACTCTTTTATAAAACTGCTTCTTAAACTGTACCAAACCATTGTCTATAACAACAACCAGTACACACCTAATAAAATATAAGGAATGTCTGTAAAAAAGAATAATGCCAGTAGGGCAATTATTGAAGTGTTAAAAACGTCGTTTCGGCCAACTCGTTTTATTTAAAACACGACGAGACAAATAGTGCGAAATGATTTTATTATCAAATTGGAATCAATCCAGTGAAGGCATAAATTATGTTTATGATACCAAATCAATTAAGTGAACCAACCCAATTGTCAAACATGAAATAAAATGAAAGAAATTATTAAAAAGTTAATTGAACGAATTGTGAAGATTGATTTTTTTTGGAAAATTCTAAGACCTATATCAGAACTAGGTTTATTTATTTTTCTAATGAGAAAATATCATACTAATCAAATGATGGCACCTAATATCCCAATTTCTTTTAATTCCTTAGTTGTACAAAATGGACCATTTAAAGGAATGAAGTACCCTGGATTTGATTCAGTTTGGGGTAGTCCTTATCCCAAAATTCTTGGTTCATACGAAAAGGAGCTTTGGAATATTGTAGAAGCTTTTAAAAAAAATAACTATTCGGAAATTATTAATATAGGCTGCGCAGAAGGTTACTATGCTATTGGTTTGGGTTTATCTTTCCCGAATACAAATATTTATGCCTATGACATTAATGAAAAAGCCAGGACAGAATGCAGAAAAATAGCGAAGTTAAATAATATTTCTGAGAATGTGATTATCAGAAATAAATGTACTTCGGAAAATTTAAAGGAATTTCAATTTGATTCAAAAGGATTAATTATATGCGATTGCGAAGGATTCGAGAAAGAACTTTTTGATAACACAAACATCTCAAATCTAACCAACTGTGATTTAATTATTGAGACACATGATTTCATTGATCCTGAAATTTCAAAATATATCAGAGAACTATTTCAAAATACTCATACTATTGAATCTGTCATAAGTATTGATGATATGGAAAAAGCATTAACTTATAATTTTGATTCCATCAGTTCACTTACATTAGCGGATAGATTCAATGTCGTAGCAGAATACCGACCTTCCAGTATGGAATGGTTGATTTGTAAATCAAAAATAAATACCCAAAATACTTAATGGATATTGCTTCATCTCTCAATTAGCAGAGTCTCAGGCTTCACCTATTGCACTTCAAATGAGGAGTATGACTACTCTTTGAACTGCTCAAAACCATAAGCCATAACAACCACCAGCACACAACCAATAAAATTAAACCAGAGATATGGAATATCAGTGAAGGAGAAGAGTGCCAGCACAGCTATCTCCGCTATTATTGCTGCAGTAAAGACAGCGTTTCCGCCAATCTTTTTTATGTAGAAAGCGACAAGAAAAATTCCAAGTATTGTTCCATAGAATAATGATCCGAGTATATTAACTGCCTCAATCAGTGAACCAAGGCTATTTGCAAAGAGGGCAAAAAATATGGCAAAGCAGCCCCAAATGATTGTCGCAACTTTAGATGCAATGAGATAATGCCTGTCACTTGCTTCCGGTTTTATCATTCTTTTATAGATATCAACCACAGTCGTTGAGGCAAGAGCGTTTAGCTCGGCAGATGTTGAGGACATGGAGGCAGAAAAAATGGCGGCAAATATCAATCCTATTAAACCGGTTGGAAGGAATCCGAGCACAAAAGTGAGAAAAATATAGTTCGTATCATTCCCGTCACTGAGTGGATTGTTTTTCTTTACCAGTTCCTTAGCTTCCTCGCGAACTTTATGGACCTCTTTCTGGGTTTCATTTATCTTCACCTGTTCAGCATCAACAAGGGCATCATTCCCCTCGTTTATACCAAGTATCATCTTATCAATGGATACTAATTTCTGCTCATGGAGAGCGCTGTACTCGTCATGAAGAGTAGAGTATTCTGCTGCGTATTTTCCATTCTTAAGGGATGCGTCTTCAACCGGATTAAAAAATAGTGGCGGCATAACGAACTGATAGAAGACAAATACCATGGCGCCAACAAGAAGTATAAAAAACTGCATTGGTATTTTAATTATCCCGTTCATCAGCAAACCAATCCTGCTCTGTGCAACCGAGCTGCCCGAAAGATAACGTTGAACCTGCGATTGATCAGTCCCGAAATAAGAAAGCATGAGAAACGTACCGCCTATCAATCCCGACCAGAAGGTATAACGGTCATTCAGGTTAAATGAAAAATCTATTGTGTTAAGTTTACCCATCTTACCGGCAACGCTTAAGGCGTCAAAGACACCAACATTTTCAGGCAGTAACCTAAAGAGCATGAAAAATGCTGAGAACATGCCGAAGAAGATAATTGTCATCTGAAGCATATGGGTTTTATTTACGGCATTTGTGCCGCCTGAGGCTGTATAAATAATTACCAGTACACCTATGATAATTACCGTCCAGTTAAGGGGAAAATCAAGAATAGCTGAAACAATAAGGGCAGGGGCAAAAATGGTGAACCCCGCAGCCAGACCTCTCTGTATTAAAAACAGAATACTACCCAAAGCACGGTTTTTCAAATCAAAGCGGGTTTCCAGATATTCATAGGCAGTAAAAACCTTCAGCTTATGGTACAAAGGAACTGCCGTAATTGAGAGGATAATCATTGCAATGGGTAAACCGATGTAAAACTGGACGAAGCGCATTCCGTCAACATATGCCTGACCTGGTGTTGAAAGAAAAGTTATAGCGCTTGCCTGTGTAGCCATAATAGATAGAGCAACAGCATACCAGGGTGTTGCTCTGTTAGCCAACAGGAATTCTTTTATGTTTTTGCTGCCACGGGATTTCCAGGTACCATAAACAACTGTGAATACAAGAAATCCGATCATTACAATCCAGTCAACAGTACTCATTCAAAGACCTTTCGGAATATGTAAAAGAGAGTTAACCAAAAGACAAGGTTGAGAATCACTGCCCAGTAGAGTCTCGACCAGCTTTTCATTATCGGTGGCTTTTCATTTTCGTCAAAAATTTTCTCTTTCATTTATTGCCTCTTGAAGAAACCTGATCACCCTTTGCGGAAATTAGATTAATAAATAATCTGTAGGCGCCTGGAACACCTGCCGGTAGTTCTCTGAAAAATGAGTAACCTGAAAAAACAAATACTCCTTTACCATATTTAGTATATAGTAATCCACCAGATTTAGGTGTCTCTCCAAGATCATTACCTGAAAGGAGAGGAGTATATTTTTCATCCCAATCATCAGCAAAATACAATCCACGTTCCTGTATCCATCCTTCAAAATCCTTTTCAGATATCTTGTTAGGGTAATTCATCAAAGGGTCATTCGGATCAAGAATTTTAAGTACAGCAGTCTCTTCAGCAATTCTACTCCTGCCTGTTACATTAAAAGGATAAGGTCCTATCTGGGGAGTCTGTTTCCCAAAACGTGTGTTGTGTTGAACCAGCCATGTACCTCCCTGCTCAACGTATTCAATAAGTCGCTTCTGTTGGGTTGCAAGTCGTTCCCGCATATTAAAAGCCCTGATGCCGCAAATAATCGCATCGTACTGAGAAAGATCTTTATTATCGAGATCATCATCACTTAATAATTCAACCGTAAAACCAAGTTGAGCTAAAAGGTCAGGTATTTCATCCCCCGATCCCATGATATAAGCAATATTTTTTGGCTGAAAATCTATATCAAGTTTAATAAGATTGGTTTTAACCTCACGTAAAACTGTCTGCCGCGGTATATGATCGTAATCTATTTCAACTACCTCGTTGGAAAAGAATTTATCATCAATTTTTGCCAGCAGTTTCATTACTCCATTGACAGCATTTTTTTGCGGAGTAACACTTATTACAAAACCATCATTGTCACCGGCATCTTTCAGATCGAAATCAATTTTTTCCGGTTCAGCCTTCCAGCCCTCCGGTAATTCAATGAATAATTCCCCTTTTACCCCGCTGTCCTTTGCCTGAACATGTATCTGTACTTCGTGGGTTTTATTGTCAGCAAAGATGTAGTTCGGCTGCCCTATACTAAGACTTACCTTTGGGCGAATAGCAAAAGACTCTCTCTGTTCACCTTTTACAGCATCATTCCATTTATAGGCAACAGGCGTTGAAAATGAGAACTCTAATCCCGAGATTACCACAACAAAAGTAGTAACAAGATCCGGATCATTTTCAGCTTTACCAATTAAATCGGGATTTGGAACAGCAAACATTTTCCCGTTGCCTTCTTTCTCAAGCCAGTATGGTTGAGTGTAAGAGTTATTTTCAGGAACATTACTCGTCTGGGTGTACACAACCGGTGAATTGTATTTTAGCTTCTGACTAATTAGAGTATCAGTTAAGGAGTAAGTAGTTTTGATGTTACTTAATTGAATATCAATTCCGGAGCGGTTAATAATGGAAGATGTTACTTCCACCTCATTACCCGGGGCAACACCTGACACTTCAACGTCAGACTCAATCCACAAGCCGGAACACTCGCGAATCAGGTCATTTACCTCTTTCCTTTTTTGTTCTGCCCAGTAATTATCCATTTCGGTAAGTTTTGAATAAAGTTGTACTAAATCAGGAACGATAAGATGAGGGTTTTTTGTATCATATTTTTTTTGAATGTTTTCAATAAGAACCTGAATCTTTTCACTATCATGAACTCTCTTCCAGGAAAAATCAAGATCTTCAAAAATATTCCCTTTAGCTTCAACGCCAGCAAAAGGCTCAAATTCTTCTACTCTGCTCCCCTGTCTGGCACTAACACCAAAACCCTGACTTTTATGCATCGATCTGCTGCGCGCTGCCATCTCGGCATACGATAACCCTAAAAGAGGATTAAACCCGCCAATTTCCATGCTTGTAGCTTTATCCGTTGGATTCCAGGTATTCCAGACAAGACGCTTTGCTTGCCACGTATCAAGTTCTTTTAGTTGCTCCGGAAACTTTTTGGGATCTGCCGCTGCATAAAAGGCTTCTTCTGCCAGAATTGCTGATGAAAGGTGATGTCCATGTCCTCCATCTACTTTACTAAAGCGGGTAATAATTACATCCGGTTTAAATTGGCGTATCACCTTAACCATATCATAAAGAATCAATTCTCTATACCAATTCCGAAGGGTTTCTTCAGCTGTTTTGGAATATCCGAAATCTACAGCCCTTGTAAAATACTGTTCCCCTTTATCAAGTTTTCGGGCGGAAAGGAGTTCCTGAGTTCTAAGAACGCCCAACAAATCCCCTTTTTCATTCCCTAACAGGTTTTGTCCACCATCGCCGCGTGTTAGGCTTAGGTAAGCTGTACGTAGTTTAAGCTCATTTGAGAAATATGAAATCAGGGAAGTGTTTTCATCATCAGGATGCGCAGCTACGTACAAGACGCTTCCCAGAACATTTAATTTCTGTAGTGATAATTCAATTTCAGAAGAGTTTTGAGCCTGGAGTAATTGTGCATTTGATGTGGTATTGAAACTCAGTTGTACAAATAGCCCAAGAATCACGAAGGTTTTCAGGGATTTATTCATTCTTATTCCAATCTGTTATGATAAATAACCTTTTCACCAGAAAGTAATAATTCGGGGTGTATTATTTCCGGGGTAGTACAACCAGTCTGCCGGGTTAGCAGACTGGCTATTAAAAGAACATTATTGTTTTATTTACTCTGCTACGCTAACCTTAACTGGAATTTTTAGATTATCCCAGCGTAGGAAGAATGTTGCGGAATAACCTGCAAGATCTTCAAAGCCGTAAGCCAACCACTCCTGGTGATTATCTTTTACCGGAGTAACAGTTATACGCAGTGCGTCTTCTTCCTGATTATATTTATAGCTGCCCCAGAGTTCGATGTTCTTATTAAAGATAACTGTCCAGTCACCCTCCGAAGGAATGAAATGGAGACTATATTGACCTGCTGGTAAGGTTTGTCCTTCAACTAAGATGTCGCTGCTGACTTCAATTCTTGTGCTTTCATTTGCGCCGCCACGCCAGGGATAAGGTTTATTGTCTGAATACTTGTTACCTGGTTCAAGCCCAAATGGTACTAATTCACCAAAAATCTTTCTTCCTTTAACGCCGGGTCTACTATAATCAACATGCATGACAACATCTAAACCAATTGTCTGGGAAACTGAGGCATCCAAACTTTTTCGAGGCTCTTTCTTTTCTTGTGCATTCATGGAAGAAAATAAAACTAAGAATGATAATACAGCTATAAATCCAAATCTCATAACTACTCCTGATTATATTATTAAAATTGGGGTCATAAAATTGAACGAAATGTGATTTCAAATAAATCAGAAATCCTGACATCTTAAGCTCATAAGAGTAATAAAAGTTCCCATTATTAATACAAAAAAGCAAGGCCAGAACTCATCCCTGCTTTTTTAATAATATCCATATTATGAAAAAGAAATTACAAGCCTAACCAGTAAGTAAACTTTAACATAAAAATATTATCCGGTTTTACCCTGAACATTTCGCCCATGGAATGCCCGAACTGGAACTCGCCGGTAGCTTCATAATCTCTTCTACTCTGTGTCCAGACGAGGAAAAGAGCAGAACCCGGCATATATTCCCAACGTAATACTGCGGAGCCTCTAAGGGAGAGGAAATTGAAATCCGGATTACCAATATTCTTTGCTACCGAAGGACCCGCACCGTCAGCATCCAATAAATAAGTTACATCACCTTCATCTGAAACATTTTTCTCCATCGTAGAACCATTCTCTCCATATTTTGCGAAATCGAATGATTTTGACCGCGCCAAATGCTTGAAGTCAGAATATCTACCTGAAGCTATAAGAGGTTGAACGTAAACCTGGAAACTCAGCTGTGGAGTAAGAATCCAATCCGCTCTTATATCAGCCGCAAAAGTTGTCTGATCAAGATTTCCAAAGATATATCGTTTACCGTATGTCTCTGTGGCTGTTTCATCGTTAAATGCGGTAACCCACTGCGCTTTGATAAGATCATGACTAAGAGAGGGCCCAATAGACATAGTAAGAGTTGGTGTAACCTTCACTTCCAGGGTTGCTTCCATGTAATTATTTTCAGCAGCATCACTTTTAGTGTAACTTCCATAACCACTAAGAACATACCACATTCTGTTGTCTGAATACAAATTCAAGCTATATGATCGAGTTACGGGATTCAAGGTAAGTGGGCCACCTCTCGTTAGTCTGGCATTGTATGAAGTGGGATTATAATATATTGAAAAGTTTGCTCCCGCCAAAGATTGTAAAGTCATATAGCCACCCAGCCTGTATCCATGCCAAGTTTTATTTCCACCGAAATCGTAATTTGCAAATGTTGCAGCATTTAATCCGGCTCGTAGATAAAACTCAGTTGGTTCATTCCAATTATAGTTAGCCGAAAAATGAGCGTTAATTCTATCGCTATAAGACAGATAACCCAAATCATTAAGTTCAAAATTCGGACTCACAAAACCTACAGCTGTATTGAAAGTGAATCTGCCCCGATTCTTATTTAACATTATTCTACCCGCATAACCCATTAGTGAGGTAGCAGATGTGTCAACACCCAAATGAGATGCATCAGGTCTCTGGAAATAGTGAACTGAACTTTTCTGCAAGGAATTTATTCTTTCCGTTGTGCCTGCGACTCGTGAGATGCCAGCCCAGCCCGTAACAACATAAGTCCTTTCTTCATCCAGAAAAGTCCATCCGTCTGTTGCTGCCACAAAAGCATTATTATTTAAAGCCTCACGAAGTGAATTATCATCATAAAATCTGTTCGTAAAGGTCGACAAAACTCCCAGTCCCTGAGCACCGGCATTAAAATCTTTCTGTGCCCTTAAAACTCCATAGTAAGTCAAAGGTTCAACCTCAACTGATGATTGCTCTCCATCCAGTGAGATATCAGCATACTCCCTATTTGTAAGGGCGTGGATTGTACCAACTTTCCAGCCGTCAAACATCTGCCCGGATATTTTTGCAGCACCCAGCAAGTGTGTTCCGTTAGGTATATCTGCATAATCATAATTTGGCAAACCGCCTTGCGGCGAGCGGCCAATTCTTCTGCTGTAAAAAAGGTTAGGTCTGCTCCAGCTAAAATTAGGACTATTATTGGTTCCGCCATAACCGAATCTATAGATACTGACACCCTCTGTAAAGAATGGGCGTTTTTCATCAAATGTATCTTCAACATCAGTAAGGTTTACTCGCGCCGGGTCAACTTCAACCTGACCAAAATCAGGGTTAATTGTTCCATTCAGCGTTAGACTATTGCCAAGACCAGCTCTTACATCAAGTCCTAAACCCGGCTGGTATTTCTCACCAGAAGTTATAGGATTATTAACCTGACTCCCCAACAATTCTGCCTTACCAGTAACATATGGTAACAACTCAAATCCTGCTGTTGGTTTTATCCCCTCAATACCAATCAAATCAGGGAATCGCGAGGCGAATCCACTTTCATTCCGCGGAGTATATGCAACCATATCAGTTTCAGCTTTACGGCTGATAAATCTTTCAACATTTATTCCCCAAACCTGCTTTTCACCTTCTTTAAAACGAAGTTGAGAATATGGGATTCTGATTTCAACAGACCAGCCGTCACTATTGTGTTGCGGAACTCCTTCCCAAACTGCATCCCAGGAAAGGTCAGTTTGTTTACTGTCGTTCTCCAGCAAGCCATCAGCCAATGTACCTGCGGCGTTTACATAGAAAAAATAACCACTCCTTTTATCGCCATAAGAATCCAGATAAAGGACCAAACCGTCAGAAGGATCACCCCATACAAAATCCCGCCTGACAAGTCGGGAAAATATTTTTTCCGGTTCACGGTCATAAAGCTTGGCTGCGAAATAAATTGCATCATTATCATAAGCAACCCACACCTCTGTTTTCTCCGTGGCAGGTTCTCCCTCGTCAGGATCCTGCTGATACAACTCAGTAAAACCAGCTCGTTGCCAGACTTGTTCTGATAATATTCCGTCAATTGAAATTGATTCTGTGGTAGGTACTGCCCTGATCTGTTTTTCTGAAGTTGCTGAATTACCGTATCCTTTTCCGTTACCGGCATTTGCTGATATGGTAAATATGAATGCTAAGATAAGTAGATGTACTATTCTCCTCATAACCACTCCCCCTGAGTTGTTTACATCTTATGACGCCCATATAGGGTGAAAGGTTGTAAAAGGAGTTAAAAACAGTCTGTTTGTGTAGGGTTATGTTAAGTTTTTTGCCAACCTACTACTAATTTAGGCAGCAACATTGCTACTTGTTTATAAGAAATTATTTTAACTATACCGCGTTTAATTGCCTCCGTCTGCCTATAATCGATAAAATAATTAAGGTAACCGCCACAAAGAAAAAGTAAAAAGGAACCTCCGCCATATTATTTTGTTGAGTAATTCCAATAAAGTCGAGACTGGAGGTTTGATGCATTGGACCCATGTACCATAACATGAAATAGAGAATCTCAAAAAGTTTACTGCTGTTTGTCCAGATTCCAGCCGCCAAAGCCAGGGATGGAATTAACATGGCTCCTGAAAACCAGGCAGCAAGCATGGCAAACTCCCCTGATATAACTAATCGAAGAACCCATCCATAGCCTGAAATTATGGCAATTAAAAACCCAGCCAGCCAGATTGCCGGAAGTTGATTCCTAAGAGGGGAAGGTGCCGAAAAGATATATTGATTTGTCTGATTTTTCAGCTCTCGATTACCCATTTGCGACCAGATAAGCAAAGGCCAAATCCATGTAAGTGGAACAACAATCTTAGCAGTTTCCATTGGTACTACGAGTGATAAAAATCCCAATCCCAACGAAACGAAATACCACCATCTGTTAAGTCCCTTTAACATAAGTTTTAATTCAGCTAGCGAAGTTCTATATAGTAACTGCAAGTATCCATTTCTTTGATGAAATACTTCAGAGAGTTGAATATGAATTCCATTGGATACAACAGACTCAGAAATTTCTGGTTGCTCAACCATAACCTTCTTCTTTTTCCGACCCTTCTTTCCATAAACAGTATCAAACCCCTTAAAGAAAAATGTTGCCATTGATGTCATAGCAATAGCAATTACAATCCAGAAAAAACGCCAAAAAATGATTTCTGAGGTCCACTCAACTCCATCCCACTCAAAAGTCTCAACATGGTCATCAACATCACTTCCACCGATAGCGAATGAGCCATTATAATCGGAAAAATTTTCATGAGCGGCGGTTTGCATACTGCCGATTATTAAATTAATACCAAAAGGTTCCAGAACTGCATTATCACCCAGATTCTCATCCTCAAAACCCATTGATGCCATTAGGGCAAACATGAATAAAAAATAATAAATTACATTACCAATACCACCCCGAAGTATTTTTACCGATTCGAAGAATAATGAGACAGCCGAAACAAGAGCCATCACAGGCAGAGTGGTAATTAGAATTGGTGCCCAAAAGTCTAAAAGCTGAATAGTGCTTGATTCTCCTCGGTATAACTGCATCACAAGTGATCCAAGGGAAATAATAATTACCATCGACATAAGAAATACAGTATTGCTTATCATCTTACCAATCAGATATTCCCATTTTGTTAAGGGCGTTGTTGCAATAATTTGTCCGACGCCTGTTGAGTAGTCACGTTCAATGGCATTCTTTATCAAATAAAACCCAGCAAGACTGAGTAATGAAGAGCATAAGAGTGCAATACTGCTGCCAACCCAGGCGGAATTATATATCCCCCTGTAATCGCCCATTCCAATCACTAAATATTTTGCATCGATAGGTGGAAAGGAAAGGTATGCTACATAAAGAACGACACCAATTGTAATTAGAAAACTGTAACGTCTTGTCCTCTCCAGAAAATCAGCACGGGCTATATAATATAATATCCTGAATATCATTCGAATCTCTGATCAATATCTGAGGAATTAATTAAGTAGAGATAAGCATCTTCAAGTTTAGCCGCCACAGGGCCCGCATTTTCCGAGGGTTTATTGTTTGAGATAATACGGACTAATATTTCCTCTTTTCTGCGAAGTGTACTACTGATAATGAATTTTTCCTTTAGTGCGACTAATGACTCACTCGGTGCGAGTAATTCCCAGACTTTTCCATCCATCTCCTTTACCAGTTCCTCAGGTAAATCGCATTTTACTAATTCCCCTTTTTTAATAAGAGCAATGTTCATTGAAGTAGCTTCAACATCAGAGACTATGTGCGATGAAAGAATAACAATTCTATTGCTTGATAACTCTGAAATGAGGCCTCTGAAACGTACCCTTTCTTCAGGATCGAGACCGGCTGTGGGTTCATCAACGATAAGTAATTTTGGATCATTTAAAAGGGCTTGCGCAATCCCGACTCTTTGTCTCATGCCCCCTGAAAACCCGCCAAGAAGCTTCTTCCTGTTATCAAATAAATTTAGTATTTGTAATAATTCGTTAATTCTTTTTTGGGAAGAGGATTTATCAAGTCCCTTAATTGCCGCCATATACTCCAGAAATTCAAGAGCATTGAGATTTGGGTATACATTAAAATCCTGCGGGAGGTAACCCAGAACAGATCTCAATTCATCCGGATGTTTTGTTATATCCTTATCATTCCAATAAACACTCCCTTTTGTGGGTTTCGTTATAGTAGCCAGAATTCGCATTAACGTTGATTTTCCTGCGCCATTTGGGCCCAATAATCCAAGTACACCTGAATTCAGCTCAAGAGTAAAATCCTTTAATCCCCAGACTTCCCCCTTATATACCTTGCTAACATTTTCTATAGTCAGTTTCATATTTACCCGTTAGTATTTATGTGTCTATCAATTTTATACAAGTCTGTATTATTTATATGGTAATCCAATAGTTATAATCAGTTTATTAGACTGACAATTAAGGGAATAGTTACAGAGAGTTTTATCATTTAGCGGCGAAATGTTTTTTCAAGAGCGAAATGAATATACTGGCAAAAGCGGGATTGGAATTAAAAATAAAGCCTCTGCCAAAAGGCAGAGGCTTATTTATTAAACTAATCTTCAAGGGTGGATAGATTACCGGGGTCTTCACCCAGAGCTTTCGCCTTGAGAACACGTCTCATAATTTTTCCGCTTCTGGTTTTCGGAAGGGATTCAACAAACTCAATACTTTCAGGTTTGGCAATCGGTCCTACCTCATGCCCCACGTGATTACGCAATTCCTCCATAAGTTCTTTTGAACCTTGAACTCCGGCACGAAGAATGACATACGTATAAATAGCATTGCCTTTAACATCATGTGGTAATCCTATAGCTGCCGCTTCCGAAACCGCGTTATGACTAACAAGCGCACTTTCTATTTCAGCTGTACCCAATCTATATCCCGAAACTTTAAGCACATCATCAACGCGTCCAATAATCCAAAAATAACCATCCTCATCACGGCGTGCGCTGTCACCCGTTAAATAATACCCAGGGTACTTACTCCAGTATTGTTCAACATATCTATCGTCATCATTATAAATTGTCCTTATCATTGCCGGCCAGGGAGTTTTAATAACCAGGAATCCTTCTTCATTATCTTTTACCGGTTTGCCTTCTTCATCAAGAATATCCATTTCGATTCCGGGGAATGGTCTTGTACCCGAACCCGGTTTGAGCGGAACGGATGGCATTGGCGTTATCATAAACATGCCTGTTTCTGTCTGCCACCAGGTATCCATAATGGGACAACGACCGCCACCAATAACGCTATGGTACCATCTCCATGCTTCAGGATTAATCGGTTCTCCAACAGAGCCTAATAAACGCAAAGATGAAAGATCATGTCTGCCGGGCCATGCGTCACCGAAACGCATTAATCCACGAATAGCAGTAGGAGCAGTGTAAAGAATTGTAATTCCATATTTTTCAATCATCTGCCACCACCTGTTTGGATATGGGAAATTTGGCGCCCCTTCGTATAAGAACGATGTCGCACCATTAAGAAGCGGTCCATAGACAATGTAACTGTGCCCTGTTATCCATCCGGGGTCAGCAGCGCACCAATATCGGTCCTCATCATTAATATCAAAAACATAGCGGAGAGTGGCATAAACACCGACCATGTATCCCCCATGAGTATGCAGGATTGCTTTTGGCTTTCCGGTAGTACCTGAAGTATAGAGCATGAAGAGCGGGTCTTCAGAATCCATTTCTTCAGCCTCGCACTTAGACTTTGCGAATGGCATATTCATTAGTTCGTGATACCACATATCACGTCCAAATTCCATATTTATTTCATGTCCGGTACGTTTTACAACCAGAACGTGTTCAACACTTGCGGCTCTTTGAAGGGCTTCATCTGCAATCGATTTAAGATTTACAATTTTACCTCGCTGGTAAGCGCCATCTGCAACAATCAATAATTTTGAATGGCTGTCTTCAAGTCTTTCGTGAAGAGCTTCGACAGAAAATCCGCCATATACAACCGAATGAATAGCACCAATTCTCGCGCAGGCTAGCATGGCAATTACTATCTCCGGAACACGTCCCATATATATTGTTACTCTGTCTCCTTTTCTAACACCCATGCTTTTAAGAACATTTGCGAATTTGTTGGTTTCCCGATGAAGTGCGTAATAAGAGAAGGCTTTGAAGTCACCATTTTCCCCTTCCCAAATAAGGGCAAGTTTATTTTTCCGAAAGGTCTCCATGTGAACATCAAGACAGTTGTATACAATATTGGTTTTAGCCTCAGTGAACCACTTATAAAAAGGTTTTTTTGAATCATCAATAACTTTTTTCCACTTTCTGAACCAATGCAACTCACTTGCAATGTTAGACCAGAACCCTTCGTAATCCTCTGAGGCTGCTTTCTGTAAATCATCCCATTTTTTTACGCGCAAATCCTTTAGCGTATTTTCAGATGGATAGAATACTTCACCAGATAGTTTTTTATCCGACATTTTTCCTCCGTTTTTTAGACACCCTAGCTTATAATAAATAAGGATATACTATCCCTCAGAGGAACACGCATGATAATTTAATAGTTCTAATTGAAGATCGGTTAGGGAGTAACAAGGATATGGATTGATCACTAAAAATTGAGATGGAGAAGATTCCGAATTAGTATATCGTAAATTATATTCTATTCATGTGCTTTCAGTTTTTCCGCCATATCGTATCCTAAAATCGCCTGCATTACATTCTTAATTGTTGAGTTTTTTACAAAAAACTTATTGAGAGATTCTTTTGTCCAGGACAAATAACGTGTATCTTCTGTGGCAATTATATTCGCACTTGTTGGCTGACCAGTTATGTAACTCATTTCTCCCATAAATCTGCCATCTCTAAGATGAGCGCGTATTTTACCATCTGACTCTACTTCCGCCTCACCTCGGAACAGAAGATATAGGTTGTCAATAACAGCCCCTTTTTCGATAATCTTCTCCCCTTTTCCAATTGTTTGCCATTGTGCTAAGGAAAGTAACTTAAGCATCTCCTTGTGTTTTAGAGATCGGAATACTAGCAGGTGAAGTCTTTTTTGATCGTCATCAAGATCCACAGGTCTTCTTTCTAGATATAAAAATACAAGATTAACAGCATTGATAGTAATAAACATTGTCTGCCAGAAAAGAGCTGACCAAAGTGGTGTATCCTGAAAGAAAAAATAGGGAAAAGTACACAAAGCACCCATGATGGTTAAAATTCTCAACCACATTATATCCCTTACAGCATAAGAAGATGTGTAAATAATATTAGCAATAAAGAAAAGTATAACAAAAAATTCTTGCATCAGAACACCTTTAGTCTGTTGAAATAGAGGTTTATTGAATTAAGAAAAATGATGTACGCAATCTGTAAAGCGATACAATATTAACAGTTAGAAATTAATAAGCAAGAATATATTTCAGTGTTTGCATAAAGGTGACTTTGAACAAATTACGAGTGGAACAAACCAAACTGAGTATCTGTTTAGGCATCAATCCTATCCACATTTTTTTCAAGTTGATGAAAATACGATTACACAAAAATTTTTCCGGGTTACTCTTTATTTTATTCCTACTCTCCCGAACCCTATTCAGTCAGGACTATAAAACTGTAGTTGATTCTATTAATGCACTTCCGCACGATATTGTAGTTAATAACATTGATTCATCAATCGAGATTTTTTCAAAAAACGCTGTGCTGGCATCCAATAACAACTATCGTTTTGGAAAGGCAAAGTCACTTTCCATACTAGCCGGACTCTTTCATCTTCGGGGGAAGTATGATAAAAGTACAGAAGCGTTTATCGAAGCAACTGAATTGTTTACCGAACTAGCATCAATTTCGGATCTTGCCTTACTTTACGGTGATCAGGGATATCGTTTAAGGCGCAGGGATCTTGATAAGGCAAATGCATATCTGCAAAATGCTTTAGCGATTGCTGAAGATAATGGATTTAAAGAGGTTCTAAATGTTCTTTACGATCATTACGGCGTACTGAAGGAGATGGAAGAGAAATTAGACAGCGCGAAATATTATTATGAAAAGAGCCTTTACCTGAAATATGAACTGGAACTCACCCTTGGGATACCATATAGTCTCAATAATATTGCGGGCATTGAGGCAACTAACGGAAATTATTCAGAAGCGATAAAATTACTTGATTTATCGGATGAGTACCGGAATAAAGAATCAGGAGACTACGGGCGTACTGAGAATAAAATAATTCGTGCAGACCTCTACTTCCACATGCAGAAATTGGATTCTGCCATTTATTATTATAAGCAGGCAATCCAAATGAAAGGAGCAATGAGCCAGAATTACATGTTCTATTATTGTTATGAACAGTTAACGAAGGCGTATACAAAAAAAAGGGATTTTGAAAACGCTTATTTAAACCACATAAAATATACCGCGTACAAAGACAGTATTCAAAATATAGAGTTGAGTTCAAAAATTGCGGATCTAGAGATTGGCTATGAGACAGAAAAAAAAGACCGGTTAATTGCGGAAAATGATCTGGAAATTAAGGAGAGAAACAATCAATTGTTAATTGCTGGCAGTGTTATTCTCACACTTCTTATTATTGCTTTTGGAATTTACCGCACTCAAAGAGAGAAGAATTTTCAATTAAAAAGAGAAATGGAATTAAAAACAAGACTCAAAGATGTAGAAATAAAGGAAAAAATTTCAGGCGAAAAATTAAGAATTTCCCGTGAATTGCATGATAACATAGGTTCACATCTAACATTTATGATAAGTTCTCTCGATAACTTAACGTATCAACATAGTGATAATGAGTTTACCACAAAGCTTAATTCATTAAGTGGCTTTGGTAAAGAGACACTTCAGGAATTGCGAAGCACCATCTGGGCCATGAACAGTGAAGAGGGAAGCCTGAAATCTCTAATTCTAAAATTAAATGAATTAAAACATAGGTTTAATGAATCGGTTGAAAATTGTGAATTAATCGTAGAAATGAATATAGAAGCTGATATTAATCTAACTTCAGTTCAGAACCTGAATATTTACAGAATTGTTCAAGAAGCAGTTCAAAATTCCCTCAAACATTCAGGAGCATCATCAATTAAAATTTCCTTTAATGAAAGTGATTCAGGTTTTGAATTTACAATTCAGGATAATGGCAAGGGTTTTGATTATCCACAAATAAAAAATGGCAACGGACTTTTAAACATGCGTGCAAGATGTGAGGAAATTAATGGACTTTTTTTAGTTGACAATAGAGTTGGAACAACAATCACCTGTTCCATCACTATTTAGTGCATATGACGTATTGTTTTGAAGCCAACGCTAGTTTACCTTCACGTAATTATTTTTGAAAGATTATATTAATGATAAAAGTCGCGCTTGCTGAAGATAACAACCTTCTGGCTCAATCTATTGAAGAGAAACTTAAATTATTTTCTGAAGAAATAGAGTTTTGTTTCAGAGCAATAAATGGTCAGGATATTCTTGAACATCTGAGCGAAAATCAATCGATAGATGTAATATTAATGGACATCGAAATGCCTGTTATGAATGGGATACAGGCTACACAACAAATTAATTCTCTTTACCCGGAAATAAAAGTAATCATATTAACAGTCTTCGATGACGAAACAAATATTTTCAATGCAATCAAAGCAGGGGCAAATGGATATTTCCTTAAGGAGAGTACTCCTTCGGAATTGATTGATGGTATCAGAATGATAATGGCTGGCGGGGCTCCTATGTCGCCTACAATCGCAGCGAAATCACTGGAATTGTTACGTAACCCTCTAAGACATGTTCCAGCAGATACACAAGAAGCGCATTCACTTTCAAAACGTGAAGCTGAGGTGCTGGTTGAATTGAGTGACGGATTGGACTATAATCAAATTGCTGATAAATTGTTTATCGCCCCATCAACAGTTAGAAAGCATATCGAAAACATTTATAAAAAACTACAGGTAAATAACAAGATCAGCGCTGTTCAAAAAGCTCAAAGAAATAATCTCATTTGAGTCATCTACAGACCTATAAGTTTTATTGTCTAACTTAATTCCCTTCCCCAAAATACGACATATGCCCTATTGAAAAATCATGAACGTTCCCCCATCTTTACAATAAAATAATACCGATCATCTTATTAATAAAATGGAGGACTATCATGAAACAATTTCAACTATTCTTTGTTGTACTTTTCTTCTCTCAAATTAATTTTGCTCAAATCTCAGTCACTGCAGATGATTTTAGAGCACAATTAGAATTAGGTAAAACTGTAACAACATATAATGACCGAGTAACTACCTCAATCGATCTTGGAACAACAGGTTCAACTTCCTGGGATTTTGTAGGTTTGGTTGCCACGGATGAATTCGTAACAGAAAGTAAAGCTGTGGCTTCTTCTCCATATGCATCCGACTTCCCCACCGCACAATATGCCTCAAACTATCAGGGTACCTTTGAAGGAACGTTTTCAAATACATGGGTTCATAATTCAATTGGCAATGACTTTATTACGCACGGAACAGGAACTGTTGCTAATTCTGTGGCAGGTGATGTTACAACTCTTATCACATTCGGCTCTGATTGGAACCAATACAAGTTACCAGTTGTATTCGGCGGAACGTGGAGTTACGCCGCACAGCAAACAATCGCGACAACAATTACTGTACCTTTCGTTGGTCCCATTACAACCACAATTCAACAACAACGTACAATTAGTTATTTAGTCGATGCTTATGGTACAGTTACCATGCCTGATGGCAAAAACCTAAGCGCGCTGAGGATCAGAGAAGAAAATCACCTTGTTGGTGAGGGAGTTGATCAGAATATGGTTATATACCATATCTTAACAAAAACCGGTGAATCAGTTTCGATAACTCTTGCACAAGGATTAACAGATAATTCAGGTGTAGTAAATATCGATGCAATCAGTTGGACAACCGGGGACGGGATTGATTCTCCACCTATAGTTACTGTGACTGCCCCTTCCGCCCTAATAGCAACAGCTGCTACTAACAGCATTGATCTTACTTGGACAGATGCATCCAATAATGAGGACGGCTTTAGAATTGAACGCTCAGTAAGTGGAGCAAGTCAGTATTCTCAAATAGCTGAAGTTAGTTCCGGTACCACTTCTTACAGCGATAATAGCGCACAACCAGGAACCAATTATAGTTATCGCGTTGCAGCTTATCTCGGCAACACTGTTTCAGCTTTTAGTAATGAATCAAGTGCAATGATTGCAGTTACAAGTCTGGAATCCGGTGATTCATTACCGGCAGATTTCACTCTGGAACAAAACTATCCAAATCCATTTAATCCATCTACGCGTATCAATTTTACACTTCCCTTTTCAGGGCATACCTTGTTAAAAGTGTATGATTCTCTGGGAAAAGAAATCGCAATTCTCGTAAATGAATCTCTTAACAGAGGGAGTTATTCAATTAACTTTTCGGCTGAGGCATTATCCAGTGGAATTTACTACTACTCTCTAACTTCCGGTAATTTTATTGAAACAAGAAAAATGCTGCTAATCAAATAGATTATAATATTTTATTTGCCGTGACCACGGAATTGGTCACGGCGAATTTTTGTAAAAAATTGATTATCGGGGCTGGGGATTGTTAACGAATTATTTTTATTATTTTCCTCTGGCTAAAGGTTTTACTCGTTCCCTCATAGTTGTAAGAGATCGTAAATATAACATCAGTTTCTTTGCGGGATGCAGGAAGTTTCAGTCCTAAGTTTTCATCAACCTTAAAATTGAAATAATTTTCCATAAACTCATTCGGCTGCAAAAGAGGAACTGTTATCAATAGAGGAAGAGCTAGCAGATCAGCACAAGTAATTTCAATTAAAATGTTTGATATAGGTTCATTCCTTGTATTGAAAATTGTTACTGACCCAAAATTGCTTGAATTGAAAGATTCCAGAGAACTAAAATCAACGTCTCCCATATCAATATAATTGAACTCAACTGGTTCTCTTAAAGCGTTTTGTATTTTTCTCTTTTCCCTAGCAGCATTATATTTTTCATTAATAATTCTGTCTCCGGAATTCAACTGGTATGCTTTGGAAAGATGTCTGTAAGCATAATCCAACTGGTTGTTTTCAAGATATATACTCCCAAGTTTTAATAATGCATCTGTATTCTCAGGCGAATATAAAACTGCAGTTTCATAATAAAATGTTGCGTCATCCTTTGCGCTTGTGTTATAGAGAATATCCGCCAGGGCAATATTATAGGAAGCCTTAGTGTCATCAAGATTAATTGCTTTTTTGTAGGCTGTAACAGCGGAGTTTAGATCACCTTTTTTCTCATGTATTACACCGAGCAAATAATATAAATTTGCACTCGAGGCATCAATAGCCAATCCCTTATTTACCTCATCAACTGCGCTATTCAAATCATTCTTTGCAATATATGCTTCTGCAATAGCCGAGGAAAGGGTTCCAGAGATTTTCCCAGTACCTCTCATTTGTTCATACAAGTTTAGAGCCTCATCGTATTTACCTTGTGCGACAAATATTCTGCCCGCTTCAATTGAATAATCCGAGTTCCCGGTTTGTTGGTAAAGTACACGATAATACCTGGCTGATTCGTTGTATATTTTCAAATTATAGTATGCCTGAGCAACCGCGGATAGAATCTGTTCATCTGAAGCAAATTGAGCTAAAGCCTCATTAGCAAGTGTAATAATTTTTCGGTTATCATTTTGCAGCTTGTATAAATTTATCAAATGGTAATAGATATTCGCATTATTAGGAAACTTCGATTTCGCAGTCTCCAGTTCATCCATTGCATCGTTATACTTTCTAAGCTGCTCGAGTAATTCACTTCTCTCAATGTAGAAAGCATAATTCTGAGGATTTATCACCTTCATCTTTGTCACGTTATTCAGTGCCAGTTCGTACTTTTCCTCATTCTTAAATTTATTTACGAGATCTCTGTACACGGAGAGAATTTGGTTATCAATAATTCCTCTATTAAGATCACGAAACTGCATCATAATATCTATAGCTTCTTCAGGCCTCTTAAACCGAATTGTTTTAGCATAAGTGAATTCATCAGTAACACTATTTGAAAAAGGTCCATCGCCTTTAGATTGATAGACTGTTCTAATGGCATATTCATAAACCTGGTTAACTTCTTCCAGAATTGTATAGTTAGTTTCAGAAACCTCTGCGATCTGCTGAAAAACCTGGGAGCTGTTTTGTCTTCTAAAAAGTTTATAACCCTTTGCCCCGGATTTATCTGCTTCCCACACAAGTTTGGCAAACCCCAAATCATCAAGTTCAAGCCTTAAATTGTGTATTGAAGGCAGGGATATTCTAAAGCATTTTCTAACAGAGTTTTTATAATCAGCCAGATACAATTTGGTTGCATCGCTATCAAAGTAAATTTTATCAACCTGCTCCATTTGTAATTTATCACTTCCCTTGCAGAGAAATTGATCAACATGAAACCCGTCTTCAAGAATAAGAATCTGCCCGGAATTAGCCTCATAGGCAAACACTAATCCATTTGGCGCTGAAGCATATATCAAGTCAATGTTAGAAATGTCTGTGATATTTATTTTGGTCTGGGTGAATGCTTTCGTTCTCAGATCAAAGGTGTTATAGTATTTATCTTCTGAAAACTTCAGGTACAAAATATCATCTCCTGATATGCTCATGGATTGAAGGTTCCCAATATATCCCAGACCTTTGTCCTTTGTAGAAAAAACCAGATTTCCATCAGGCGAAAAAATGAGAAGTTCGCCTTCAACAGCTACATACAAGTTATTCTGCGAATCTATTTGCAATCCCAATATTTCAGAGAAAGAATAATTGAATTCAGAAATAAAAGAGCCATTTTGCAGATTATACCTTTTTACCTTTTCTGTTCCTCTATCCCCGATAAAAATTTCAGAATGAGAGCAACTAATCCCCACAATTTCATCAAAACCAGAACCGCTAATTGAATACAATTCTACGCCATCCTTCCTTACAACAATCTTATTATCTCTTTCCTGAAAGAATTCATATCCCTTGCTATAAAAGTATTTACTAAAGTTTATGCTCTCTGTTATTGAATCGAAATTAATTGGAAGAAAGGTTTTTCTATCTGCAAGTTTCTCTCTTTCATGAAAGGAATTCACATCAAAGGATTGAGTTAAAGAAAACCTCGCATCAAGTATCGTGATATTATCCGTTTCGTTATTCACATATTTATATTTAATTCTGTATGGTTCTCCAAACTGCCCACGCTCCTTTGAATTGCCTTTCTTACCAATAGGCTCTCCAATAATATTGCCCAGCTTTCCATATCGAAAAACTTTTGCCACTTCTGCATCAACTATATAGTATTCACCAAAATAATTTACTCCAATATCTACCGGGTTATAAAGATTAGAAATATTGATCTGATCTTTTATTTGAAAATTCTCTGTAAGTGACTGAATAAAATATTTATTGTCCTCCCCTCTTTTCAGGATGTGAATGGTCTGTTCCCTGTCTACAGTTAAAGCTATTGCGTTGTCAACAAAACTGCTGCCGCGGAATAAACCTTCACTGGTATATTTTAATACTTTTTGATTATTATCTAAAACAAACAGGTTATCCTCTGAATCAGAATACATATAATATGGCTCTGAAAGAACACCCGTATCAGTGCTTCCATTATTTCCGAAAACATCAATTATAGCGCCGGTTTTACTAATTACAATAACATTGGCATTATCAGAGTCAAGAATATATATTTTATCCTCCGCTGAGATTCTGATAGCAACAGGTTTCTTCAGATTAGGAAGTGGTATATCATCAATAAAGTTTCCACTCTGATCATAAATAAATATTTTCTTTTGAGTACTTTCGAGAAAATAAATATTCGATTTGGAGTCGAAGTCAAAATCTGCAACCTTTTGCATACCGGATATTGTAGTAAAATTAGGAACTGCACTTTTGAATAATACATTTTCATTAGAAAATAAGACTGAAATTAGAATAAAGAAGATAAAAACTAATTTTCTCATTGTTACAACTCCCTTTTTACAAGTAATAGAAGATAAATATTCATAAGTTGAATGGCAATCAATCAGACAGGAAAGCGGTTACAATTTGTCGAAAATCATATATCAATGTTAAATGACCAAAATGTTAGCTGGCGCAAAGTTGATATGATTTGATTGATTATCTCCCATAAATTTTGAATATTATAGCATAAAATCACTACCCAATAAATATTCACCTTTTCTTACATAATTTGACTCAGCTATTTTGGAAATTCAATAGATTTAGACAAATAAGGGGATTTTAACATGGCAGCAAATTTTTTCAGCAAGATGTTTGGCAAAAGTGATGAACCATCAAAATCAGCAAGCCCGGCCGAGGAAGAATTTCACACAGTTAAGCTGGCACCAACATCTGATAAAACATTAAAGTTTATACCCGGGCAATTTATTATGCTTTCAGGTAAAGATCGGGGTAAACCTTTTCGTGTGGCTGGTTTTCCAACACCCGAAGGGAGCATTATCACAATTGGTAGAGATCCTGTTACCGGCGAACGGGCTTTCGCTCACATTCAATTGGATGTTCAAACAATTTCACGTCAACATGCGGAACTTATCTTTAAGAATGGACAGTTATTCATTAAGAATCTAAGTGAAACCAATCCTATTGAAGTTAATGATGTTGAGATTAAGGTTGGCGAAGAAGTCTCGTTACCATTAGATTCAGAATTACGTCTCGGTGAAATAAGAATGAAATATATCCTTAGATAATTTACCGGATTATTCTCTATAACTAAAATTAGAATGACATGAAAAAGCCTACATATCATGCAATCTCCTTTACCGGGAGAAGGGATAACAATCAAGATGCCTGTACGGTTATTGAGCTCGGGAATTCCACTTATTTCTTTGCCGTGGCTGATGGTATGGGAGGCGTTGCCGGCGGGCAGGTTGCCAGCAACCATATTCTTGATAATGCAAAGTCAATTTTGCAGAAAATCAATTTCGATGATATTTCTCCTGAGAAATTGAAAGAAACTTTAAGTGCTGTTTTCGGAACCTCCCAGCAGGCACTTAGAAACAAAGTTAAGGAAAGACCAGATTTATCAGGTATGGGTACTACTCTTTCAGCAGTACTTGTACAAGATGATAAAATCGTCTGGGGCAATATCGGTGATAGTCGCGTTTATCTTCTTCGTCAAGGCGACCTTCTTCAATTAACAACAGACCATACTTATATTGAAGATTATAGAAAAACTAAAGGAGATGATATTCCGCAATCTATCATTGATCAGTACAGTCATTATCTAACGCGTGCAATAGATGGCGGAGCCGACGATGCAGAACTTTTTCCGGATAAGGCTGATTATGATACTCTTAAACCGGGAGATATTATTCTTGTCTGCTCCGATGGACTAATAACTAACAAGGTGAACACAAATACTGATTTGATGCAAAATCTCATTCTTGGGACATCGACACTTAAACAAGCGGCAAAACAATTAATCAGCTATGCGTTTCACAGTGATTCTAAAGATAATATTTCAGTGGTTCTGGCAGAATTTGGAACTTGTGAAAGAAAAAACATTAAAATTAATAAACACTTCTACCCTCCCGTTGCTTATATTATGAACAAAATTTTCGATTATAAATATTACCTAATTGTTGGAGCAATCCTTATTTTGGCAATTATTCTTTTGCTCTTAATTTAATTCTAATTTTCCTAAAACTTACTGTGCTTCGATTATGAGCGATACAAAAAAATGCCCTAACTGTGAAAAAGATATTTCTGCAATTGCCCTTAAATGCGAATTTTGTGGCAAATCACTTCTTGATGATTCAGACACTGGCGAACTAGCCACAAACCTATATTGGGACGGACTTGGAGGTCAGACTAAACTTTCAGATACCCCAAGAAACATTGAAACTGATCCCCTGGAATTAACCAAATCAATATTTTCAGCAAAATATGATATAATTGAGGAAGTAGGGCGTGGTGGTATGGCTGTAGTGTACCGTGCCATGCAGAAAAATTTAAATAGAGAAGTCGCTTTAAAAGTATTGCCCCAGCAGTTTGTGCATGATGAAGAATATATTATTCGTTTCCACCGCGAAGCCAGAGAAGTTGCAAAAATGAATCATCCGAATATTGTAACAATTTTTGACGAGGGTGAAATTGATGGCTACCATTATCTGGCTATGGAATTTTTAGCCGGACAAGACCTTCACGATATTCTTAAAGAGAAAAAGACTTTATCATTAGAAGAAGTAAATAACATTATGTCCCCCATGGCTGAGGCTCTTGATTATGTACATAGCAAGGGACTGGTTCACAGGGATATAAAATCATCAAATATATTTGTGTTAAAAAATGGCAGATCCGTTCTAACGGATTTTGGCATTGCCAAAACCGCAGGCAAGACCAAACTTACTCAAGTTGGGTCTATTATCGGGACACCGGAATATATGAGTCCCGAACAGGCCGACAGTCTTGAAGTTGATGGGCGTGGTGACTTATACTCTTTAGCTGTTGTTATGTACGAAGCATTAACAGGCAGTGTAACCTTTAAAGCCGATAATCCTATTACCCTGATTAGAAAGATTATTGACGAAAAACCAGTTAACCCGCGGAAATTAAATCCAAGCATACCTAAATGGATGGATGAGATTATTATGAAGTGTCTTGAAAAGGCACCGAAAGATAGAATCCAAAGTGGTCACCACCTTGCTCAAAGTATCAAAGAGAAAAAAGTTATTATTGGCGAGCCTACTAAGCAAGACGTCACGGCAAGTTTTTCACTTGATAGTAATAAAACACAGAAAATATCAGCCGAACAGTTATCGTCCATGGAGTCTTCAACTCAAACTGCCGGCAAGGACAAGAATACCGGAAAAGGATTGATGATTTCTGTAGCTGCGGTTCTTGCTGTTATCGTTATTGGCGCTGGATATTATTTTGGTATTTATGCTCCTTCGCAGGAGTCTGCTGCTACTAACACCATCTCAAACACACCCGCACAACAAATTGAAACCACAACAACTGATAACAATAAGACTGTTATACCGGTTGCTGATTCAAGCGACCAGAGCAGTCCTGAAACACATGAGCCTGATTTAGCAGAAACTGAGAAGCCGGTTGAAAAGGTAAAGGATGATAAACCAACTGGGCCGACTCAGCAGGAAATTGACCAGGCCGCTCAACTGAGATTGAAGCGTAAATTAGTTGAAACAAAACTTGCTCAGGCTGAACTTGAAGCGAAGGATGCAAAGAGAAAATTCGAACATGCTGAAAAAATGCGAAACAGAAATCTGATAACACCAAGCGATTTTAATAAAGCGAAGGATGCTTATGAGAAATCATTGCAGGAAGTTCGTAAATATCAGCAGCAGCTGGCAAATTTACGATAACAATTTGCTTATCTTATAGTAATTAATTTCATCCAAAAACCATTCGTGTTATTACCTTGAATATTACAGAAATATCTGCCAAAACTATACTCAGGAAGGGCAAAAAAATTGATTCCTGGTTCATTTCAAAATATGGAATGAACTTATACCGGGGTTGTCAGCATAACTGCATCTACTGCGATGGGCGTGATGAAAAATATCGTGTTGAAGATGATTTTGGGAAAGACCTCTCCGTAAAGATTAACGCCCCACAATTACTCGACTCTGAACTTTCAAGACTTGTAAAAAGAGAAACCGGAAAAACAGGTTTTATTTTACTCGGAGGCGGTGTAAATGACAGTTACCAGCCAGTTGAAGCAAAATATAAAATCACTCAAAATGCCTTAGAATTGTTGGGCAAATACGATCTTCCGGTACACATTCTTACTAAATCAACACTTGTTGAGAGAGACATAGAATTAATTCAAGAAATCAACCGTACTACAAAAGTAATTGTAAGTTTCAGTTTCTCATCGGTTGATGATGATATAAGCAGAAAGGTTGAACCTGGTGTCGCACCCCCAAGTGAAAGATTAAAAGTAATTGATAATTTGAAGAGTCGGGGTATTTCCTGCGGCATGTTTTTAATGCCTGTTATCCCCTTCCTTACCGATACTCCGGAAATGATATATAAGTCTCTTTACTCTGCTTATGTATCAGGAATTGATTTCGTGGTATTCGGTGGAATGACATTAAAGGAAGGAAGGCAAAAAGATTATTTCCACGAAAACTTCGACAGTAATTATCCCGACCTTTCAATTAACTACGATGTCATTTATAACGGAAGCAAATGGGGGCAGCCAACAGAAGAATATAATAATCAGGTTAACCAGCTCTTTTTGTTCATGGCTTCCAAATTTAAGATGCCTATAAGAATACCACCAACAATTTTCAACAGGTTTCTTGATGATAATAATCGCGTTGTAGTTATACTGGAACAGCTTGACTACATGCTAAAAATCAGGGGGCAGGATTCTCCCTATGGCTATGCCGCTTATGGGATATCAAATCTTAAAGTTCCAATCGGACAGATGAGAAACCAACTTCGGGAAATTAAAGGCGTAGGCAAAGTTACCGAGAGAATAATAAAGGAAATTATAGATAACGGTAGTTCATCTTATTATGAGAAACTACTCTTCTTTAAGTAAATCAATTCTCATCAGAAAGTTTAGTTACCAGATTTGTAGTGTTGGACTTTAACCTCTCAATCAGAATTAATGAGAAATTAAACAAAACCTTATTAGCTGTTTCAGGCATCATCTTCATAAAGTTTTTTAAGAAAGCTTGCGTAAGTACTAAAATCTCCATATCGGCAAGGGCAACCACATCCGCAGTACGTGGTGTCTCACTTAAGAATGCCATTTCGCCAAATATTTCTCCCTCACTAAAAATTGCAAGAGAATACTTTTTACCATTTTTAAATTCACAAACCTCGGCTGAGCCTTTCAATATCATGAACATTTCATTACCGAGATCACCTTTTTTTACAATTATATCTCCCTGCTTGGAATGAAGAACTATTCCGGCTGAGAGAAATTTTTTAACTTCTTCATCGGATAAATCATTCAATAATGCAGTACTAGCTTCATTAAGTCTGTTGGAAAGAAATCCCCAAAACTCCTTCATGGGTATAAGGCGTTCCGTTACATACCCGATGTAGGCAGGGAATGTATCAGTGTACCAGTCACGGGTTGCTTCAGAGTTTTCAAATTTCTCTGCTATAGGAAGAAATGGTGATCTGATAATCTGTAAGTGTTTAAGATCTTCAGTTATTAATAGTAATGGAACTCTATACCCTTCGCCGGGTTTTGAAAAATTATTACTGTAACGTCTGTAACCAAGATGTTCGAAAAATTGAACCAGTGCCGGTGAACAATCGCTAAAATTAAACTTTATATTTTTCTGACGTAAAATTCTATAACTGATGTTTAGTATTTTTCCTAGCAGAGTTGTTGATCTCCATTTTGGATCAATATGCAGCATAGAAGTAAAACTGAAATCCTTATTCTCAAAATCCTTAAAATTATCCAGTCCATAGTTTTTAGTAAATTCAGCGGTAATCGACATATCGTTTGCTACAACAATACGATAAGAAGCAACTATTTCACCCTGAGATTCTGCGTAGATTAATATAGCATTCTCATCGAGGTCGTCCTTAAGCACTCCATCACCTGAATCCGGTTTTTCAACTCTGTGTCTGAACCGGAAAATTCTCTCCCTGGCTTCTTCATTCTGAGCGATATCTATATCAACAGCAGGCTGGTTTAATTGTGTTTGATCCATTATCTATCCGGAATATTATTGAACATTTATAATTTCCCAACGTAACATTTTCTGATATCAGTTTCCGTGCCTTCTCTAATAGTCTGCCAATCAATTCTTACTTCAAAATATTTTCCATTATCGTCATCATTAACACCACTAAACATAACACTTACAACTCTCAGATTAGGTGCGAATTTGCTTTTATTATCATAAGAGAATAATAACATACCTTTCTCACCACTATTTTCCACGTAGAAAGAAACCTGATAATCACCAAAAACCTGAGACTCACTGGCAGAATACTCCTGCTCAAATACACGAATCTGCTTTCCTCGTCTCGTTGCTATTGTTTGGGATAGAACTGTTTCAGTTCCAGCCGAGGTAGTTCTACGGATTTCCAAAATTAAACTCCTATCGGAATTATTCATGTAAGTAAATAACCCGGCAATCTTGTTATCCTTAGTGAATTCACCCTCGTAAATACTTCCGGCAACTTTTATCGATTGTCCGGAAACTTGCAGAATGAATGAAATTATAACAATGACGACTATTTGAATTTTTCTTTTCATAAACTTGACTTATCTTGTATTCAATGTAACATAAAATAACAACTAAACATTTATCCTACAAATACAACATCCTTCCAGCTTACTTTGTTCGATCAAAAAAATAATTTTTTATTTACTTTTTCACTGTGATTATACGCTTTTCGTAATTTAATTATAAATTCGTATTTATTTATTTGACAATCAGATTTCAATTCTATAATTTTTAGACGATTAAAGCAATTTATTAAGTAAACCGTAAACTAGAAAGCAACTATAATGAACAAACACAAATCAAAAAAATACATCCAGATTGTCCAGACTTCACTAGAACTTTTCAGAAATTATGGAATTAAAAAAATTAGTGTGGAGGAAATCTGTAAAAAGTCAGGGGTTAGTAAAATGACTTTCTACAAATTTTTTAAGAATAAGGCTGATCTGGTTGACCAGGTTTGGTGCAAAGCTTTTGATGATGGGATGACTCAGTTTGAAGAGATCGAAAATATGGAAGCTCCATTTACAACAAAAGTGCAACTACTGCTTAAATTGAAAGAGGAAAACACAAAAAAATTAGGACCTCAATTTGCGAAAGAATATGTTGACATGATTCCTGAATTCATGGAAAAGTATTCCCTACAATATCAAAAAAGTATGGAACGATTTATTGATTTTATTAAGGTGCATCAGGAGAGCGGAGAAGTAAGAGCGGAAATGAGACCCGATTTTTTTCTTAAAGCAATTGCAAAATTGATGGAGTTAACCCAGGATAGAGAGTTAGTTGAAAGTTATAGCTCAATTAAGGATTTTGCCATGGAAGTAAATAACTTCATGTATTATGGTATAATGCCCGCGCCCAAGTTAATGAATGAGAAAAATAATGAAGAGTAAAATGAATATTTCAAAACTGATCATTTTGTCTCTTCTACTCTCGTTCTTTATCGGTTCTCACCTTATTGCAGGTGATTTGGAATTTAGAGGGCAATTATCGGCCACCGGACTTGGATTCTATTCTTCTGATAGCTGGAATAAATTATTAGGACTCCGTTATATCCCCCAAATTACTCATACCGAAATTCTCAATGATGAAATGTTCATAGATACGGAATTGCATCTTAACATGTTTTTCAGTCATGATTTTACAAATCCGGAATATAATATTAAGCTATACAGGTTAAAACTCAGGTTTGCAACAACACAGTCAGAATTACGGATAGGATTGCAGAAAATCAATTTCGGTCCTGCATACATACTCCGCCCGCTTCGGTGGTTTGATAAACTTGATCCGAGGGATGCTCTTGGTTTGACTGATGGTGTTTACGCCCTGAGATATAAGTATAATTTTCTTAACAATGCCCAGATTTGGTTGTGGGGTTTATATCGGAATTCAGGGACAAAGGGATACGATATTTTACCTACGTCTCTTAAAAAACCGGAACTTGGCGGCAGATTCCAACTCCCCTTTTTGGATGGCGAATCTGCAGTTACCATTCATTCAAGAATAGTTGACGCTAGTATTTTCGAATATCGCGAAACGAAAGTGGCTCTGGATGGACGATGGGATATTGAAGTTGGATTGTGGTTCGAATCTGTCTTGCAAAAAAATGACCATGAAATGCTTCCATACAAATGGAACAGCATGACAACATTAGGAACTGACTACACATTTGAAATCGGTAACGGACTTCATGTTATCGGCGAACATATGTTTTTCGCTGCGTCGGAAAAACCATTCGGGACTGAGGTCCACTATCATATGACAGCAATAATGGCAAACTACCCTCTTGGGCTATTTGATGGTTTGATGGGAATGGTCTTCTTCTCGTGGGAGGATCATGAATTATACAAGTTCGTTCAATGGCAGCGAACATATGATAATTTTATCCTCAGCTTAAGTATGTTTCACTATCCCGAGGGAAATTTACCTTCCTTTGGAAACTCCGGCAGTGTACCAAATCAGGGATACGGCTTTCAGTTTACTATAATATATAATCATTGATAACTAGTCTCGAATGAGGGAATTATATGACAAATGAAGAATTGATAATTGCGCAAGATTTATCCAAAGATTATCCCATTGGAGGTGATTTTTTCCGGGCGCTTGATGGCATCAACCTGTCAGTAAAACAAGGCGAGTTTTCCGGTATAATCGGGCCTAGCGGCTCGGGGAAAACTACCCTGCTAAATATTATTGGCGCGCTGGATACCCCGTCGGATGGATCTGTAAATGTCCTTGGGAATAAAGTTGAAAATATGACTCACACAGAATCTGCGAATCTGAGGAATAATTTTCTGGGGTTTATATTTCAGACGTATAATTTATTACCGGTATATAATGTATACGAAAATGTCGAATTCCCTCTTCTTCTACAAAAGATTGAAAAACTACAGCGTGAAGAGATGGTTATGCAGGCGCTGGAATGGGTTGGTTTAACAAACAAAGCAAAATCAAGACCCTCCCAATTATCCGGCGGCGAATCTCAGCGAGTGGCAATTGCACGCGCCATGGTGAAGAAACCAAAAATTGTTTTAGCGGATGAACCAACTGCCAATCTTGATGCGGATAATTCTCACCACATTCTAAAAACCATGGTGAAATTAAATGAAGAATTAAATACAACTTTCCTCTTTTCTACTCATGATGAAAAAGTGATCAGTTATCTGAAAAGAAAAATAATGTTAAATGATGGAAAATTAGTTGATGATATATTAGTTAACTAAACATGGGGGAATAAATGTTGACTCTTAAATTAGCTTTTAAAAATGTTACAAAGGCGGGATTAAGAACCTGGCTGAATGTTCTGATACTTTCCTTCGCCTATGTACTTATCATCTGGACTGACGGCTTGTACGATGGTATGTCTAAACAGGTTGTTGGGGATATGATTGACATGGAAATTGGCGGTGGTCAATTCTGGGAGAGAAATTACGATAAATTTGATCCCTTTACTATTGATGATGCTTATGCTCCAATTCCGGAAAACCTCGAGGAATTGGTAAAAAACAATGAAGCAACACCGGTGTTATTTAGAGCAAGCGTTATTTTCCCTCAGGGAAGAGTACAGTCGGCTATTCTAAAAGGAATTGACCCGAATCAAAAAGTACTCAAATTCCCCTCGGAATATTTGAATACCGGTGAAAGCGATTATATACCTGGATTAATAGGTTCAAGAATGGCAAAAAATTCTGGATTAAAAAACGGTGATATTGTTACAGTTCGCTGGCAGGATGTTAATGGTACTTTTGATGCAACTGACATAGAAATAGTAAACGTTATTTCATCTTATGTTCAAACCATCGACAATGGACAGATCTGGATACCCCTTAAATCCCTGCAAGAGATGATTGGGGCAACTAACGTGGCAACGGTCATTGTGCTTCATAAAGATATCGAGACCATACCATCCGGCTCTCCTTTATGGGAATTCAAGGATCATAATTTTCTCCTTGCTGATTTTTATAATTATCTTGACCGCAAAGGCATGGGTTCGGCTATTATGTATGGGTTGCTTATGGCTATGGCATTACTGGCAATATTTGATACGCAAGTACTAGCGATATTCCGGCGGCGAAAAGAAATGGGAACAATGATGGCCTTGGGAATGACACGTGGCGGCGTGATACGATTATTTACTCTTGAAGGAACAATGCACGGAATTCTTGCTATTATTATTGGTACTATTTACGGATTACCGATTCTCTATTTTTCAGCTGTAAATGGCATTGCTATGCCTGAGGCTGTTGAGCAGGTAGGATTATCTTTGAACTCCACATTATATCCGGTTTATGGAATTGGCCTATTTCTGAGCACGAGCCTGATAATGTTTATCTCGGTTATTGTCGTAAGCTTTCTTCCAACAAGAAAAATTGCCAGGTTAAACCCAACCGATGCACTTAGGGGGAAAATAGCATGATTAATTTTCTATTCAGAGGACTAATACGAGATAAACAACGAAGCCTCTTCCCTATTATAATTGTTGCCGCGGGTGTTATGATGACAACCTGGCTTTTCTCATGGATGCTTGGCGTTTTTAATGAAATAATTGAAGGTGGTGCAAGGTTCGATACCGGACATGTAAAAGTGACCACCAGAGCTTATAATGAGATTGCGTCGCAAATGCCTAATGATCTTTGTCTGACTGAAGTTCATACTCTGCTAAATGAATTGGACAAAGATTATCCTGGATATGATTGGACTCCCAGAATTAAATTTGCCGGGTTAGCGGATGTGCCTGATGAGAATGGAGAAACACGGGCTCAGGCACCGGTTATGGGTTTTGCGGTTGATTTGCTTAGCGATCACTCTATCGAAGATGAAAGACTGCAAATAAGCAAATCAATTGTAAGAGGAAGTTTTCCAAATTCAGCAGGAGAAATTGTCATAAGCGATGAACTTGCGCAGAAACTTGAAGTTGGAATTGGCGAGACAATCACCCTGATTAGCGTATCTGCAAACGGTGGAATGGCAATTCATAATTTCACTTTAAGTGGTACAGTCACATTTGGAATGGGAGCTCTGGACAGAGGTGCGATGATTGCTGACATATCTGATATTCAGTACGCATTAGACATGGAAAATGCGACAGGTGAAATTTTAGGATTCAAGAAAAACTTGGTATTCGATCAGGAACAGGCTGTCTCAATTAAAGAAGAATTTAATAAGAAAATGTCGAATACTGAGGACGAGTACTCACCTTATATGATTACTCTGCTTGACCAGAACGGATTAGGTGAATACCTTGTGTTTGCTCAAGCCGCGGGATTTTTAATTGTTGGAATATTTGTTTTTGCTATGTCAATCGTTTTATGGAATACCGGACTGATGTCAGGTATCAGGCGTTACGGTGAAGTTGGTATCCGCCTTGCTATGGGGGAAACAAAGAGCCATATTTACAAAACTATGCTTGTTGAAGCATTTTTAATTGGACTAATGGGGTCTTTCATAGGGACAGTAATTGGAGTTGCAGGCGGGTATTATTTCCAGGAATATGGCATGGATATATCCGGTGCATTTAAGAATTCCACAATGATGGTAAATGATGTTGTAAGGGCTCAGGTGACTTTTACCAGCTACTATATTGGATTTATTCCCGGTGTTCTGGCAATGTTGTTCGGAACGGCAATATCAGGTATCGGAATTTTCAGAAGACAGACTGCAACATTATTTAAGGAATTAGAAGTATGATGAATATATCAAAATATCTGCTGGTGACAATTATCCTAAGCCTGTCATTAAGAGCTCAGACAATAACGGCAGAAATTATTCTGGATAAGATTGACGCAAATTTGGTTATTGATGAAGCTATAAGCAGTGCTACCATGATTATACATGCAAGGACTGGAACAAGAACTATTGAGTCTAAATCGTGGATAAAGGGGAAAAACAAAGCATTTGTTGAATACCTGAATCCTGTTAGGGAGCGCGGCAAAAAGATGCTGCGACTTGACGACAAAATATGGAATTATATCCCTGAACCAACAGACAGAATCATTACCATATCCGGGCACCTTCTTAAGCAGTCTGTTATGGGTTCCGATCTCTCATATGAAGATATGACTGAGAATGATAAAATGAGTGAGATGTATGATGCCGTGATTTCCGGTGAAGAAGTCTATAATGAAAATGAATGTTATGTTCTGGAACTGACTGCCAAAACAGAAGATGTTACCTACTACTCCAGAAAGGTATGGGTTGAAAAATCTACCTTCCTGCCAAGAAAAGAAGAACGATTTGCAAAAAGCGGGAAGCTATTAAAAAGAACAGAAATTCAAGAAATATTCAAAATCGATAACAGATGGTATCCGAAAAGAATGACATTTAAGGATGTGCTTTCCAATGGTAAAGGAACCGAATACATTATCGATGAGATTGAATTTGGTGTTGACATACCTGATTATATGTTTACAAAAGCAGCATTGCGAAAGTAAATAAAAAAGGCAGAATTGAAAATCAATTCTGCCTTTCTCTAATAGTTATATTTCAAATCTTATAACAAACCTCTTCCCTTCAACAGAGGTTCAACCCGTGGTTCTCTTCCCCTGAATCTTTTATAAAGAGTCATACCATCTTCAGTACCGCCTCTTTCCAATATATTTTTACGGAATGAAGTAGCAGTTGCCTGATCAAATAACCCATTTTCAGTAAATGCCTCAAAGGCATCTTTGTCTAATACTTCCGCCCAGATATAGCTATAATATCCGGATGAATATCCGCCGGAGAAAATGTGGTTATAATAAGTGCTTCTATATCTGAAGGCAATTTCAGGAATAAGACCAAGTTTTTCGGCAACCCCGTTTTCAAATGCCAGGGCATCCTCAACATTTCCCTCTTTCAAGGTATGCCATGCCATATCAAGATAAGCTGCTGCAATAAACTCAACTGTACCAAAGCCCTGGTTAAATTTACCTGCATTATCCATTTTCTCAATTAATGAGTCAGGAATTGGTTCACCGGTTTCATAATGCAATGCATAAGATTTCAGTACTTCCGGTTTCATCGCCCAGTTTTCCATAATCTGAGATGGCAGCTCTACAAAATCCCACTGCACATTTGCGCCAGATAACGACTCATATGTAACATTAGAAAGCATCCCATGGAGCGCATGACCAAATTCATGGAATAGTGTTAAGGCTTCGTCTATATTAATAAGAGACGGCATATCGGCAGTCGGTTTCGTAAAGTTTCCACAGTTGTAAATTACAGGTCTTACATTTTTGCCATCTACAATATACTGACCGCTGAAATTATCCATCCATGCACCACCTCTCTTACTATCCCTTGGGAAGTAATCGGTGAGCAGTATAGCAAGATGTTCATCATTTGCATCTTTTATTTCAAAAACCTTTACGTCAGGGTGATATTTTGGAAGGTCTGTTCTCTCCTCAAATTTCAATCCCCAAAGTTTTGTGGCAACTTCAAACACGCCATTAATAACATTTTCTAATTTCAAATAAGGACGAACTTCTTCCTCGTCAAAATCGTATTTTATCTTTTTAACTTTTTCAGCATAGTACCACCAGTCCCAGGCAGCCAACTTAAATCCACCACCTTCCTGATCAATAATAGCCTGCATTTCCATCATTTCTTTCTTGGCTACTTTAAGAGCCGGATCCCATATCATATCCAGCAGATTAAATACAGCCTCGGGAGTTTTTGCCATTCTGTTTTCAAGTGTAAAGGCAGCATGAGATTCATACCCAAGCAGATGTGCTCTTTCAATTCTCAATTTAACAATTTTCAATAACGTCTCTTTATTATCAAGTTCGTCATTGTTGTTTCCCTGATTAGTATAAGCCTTATATATCTTCTCTCTTAATTCTCTTTTTGAGGAGTAGGCCAGGAAGGGTAACATACTTGGTTTAGAAACAGTGAATACCCATTTGCCTTCATGCCCGCGAGCAGTTGCTGTTTCAGAAGCAGCGGCGATTACACCTTCAGGAAGTCCGTTCAAATCTTCTTCATTTTCAATTACAAGTTCGAACTTATTTGTTTCTTTCAGAACATTTTCGCCGAATTTAAGTGATAGCAAGGCTAATTCTTCATTTACTTTTCTTAACCTGGATTTATCTTCCTCATTAAGATTAGCACCACTTCTTACGAATCCTTTGTAGGTCTTCTCAAGCAGCATTGTCTCTTCAGGATTTAGTCCCAGTGTTTCCTTCATATCATAGACTGCTTTAATTCTTTCGAACAATTTGGCGTTCATGGAAATATCATCACCATGAGCACTTAAAATTGGTGAACTTTCTACAGCTACATTTTGCATTTCGTCATTTGTAAGAGCTGCGTTAAGATTCCCAAATATCATATTCACTCTATTCAATAAACTTCCTGCTCTTTCTAGTGCAACAATCGTGTTATCGAATGTTGGCGCTTCGGAATTGTTAATAATTGCGTCAATTTCTGCCTTATGCTGATTAATGCCTTCTTTAATAGCAGGCATAAAATGTTCAACTTTGATTTTCTCAAAAGGAGGCATTCCAAATGGCGTATCAAAATCCTTTATTAAAGGATTCTCCTGCTGGCAACCAATAAAATTTAGTGTCATAATAATTATTAGTAATGTGTTGAAAAATATTTTCATAAAAATCCCCCGTGGAATTTTAGGTTGATAGTTTAATTTCGAGAGTAATAATAGTGAATATGGGATTTGGATGAAAGCAAGAGACAAGATAATTTCGGTAAATATTTCTGTTTAGCGAAGTAAAATACTTTTAAGAATAGCTAATAGGTTCATAAAAACGGTTTGGACTTACTGATTGATTAGCTTTTTATATTTACACACTGAAACTCTAGCCATTCAGTAAATGTTACAATAAGACACTCAATTAGTGTGATTCTTTGTCAATAACAAGTTACCTTACATATGAAACTTGAATATCTTTTGGATATATTTAACAGAGGCATCGGAGTCACAATCTCATTGAAAAATAATTAGAGCCTCGGAGAATCCAACCCAAAATGAACACAACTAACGAAATACTATTCTCACAGTTAGGTGAAAACTCAGAACTATTAAAAAAATGGGAAAATATCCTTAACTTAATTTCAAAAGTCCTGAATGTACCTGTTGCACTTATTATGAAAGTTAATGCCCCATTTATTGAAGTGTTTTCAAATAACAATTCGGATAGGAACCCTTATCACAAAGGGGATAAGGAAAAGTTAACCGGTTTATATTGTGAAACTGTAATTAACAAAAGATCTAAACTGGAAATACCAAATGCGCTTATGGATCCTTTATGGGATAACAATCCGGATATTAAATTGGGAATGATTGCTTATCTGGGTTATCCAATTCATTGGCCAAATCAAGAAGTTTTTGGCACTTTATGTATCCTTGATAGTAAAGAGACTGATTTTACCGATCTTCATAGGGAATTACTTACACAATTTAGAGAAGTTCTTGAATCACATTTGGGAATGCTGTTTTCAAACCAGGAATTACTATCTCAGAAAAAATTATTAGAATTAACAAATAGAAGAATATCTGAGTATTCAAACGAGTTAGATCGATCCATGAAACATCAGGATAAACTCTATTCAATAATTGCTCATGACCTGAGAAATCCATTAAATACTTTGCAAGCTTCATCAGAGATCCTCCTAACTGACACCAATAATCTGACGGATGATGAAAAAGAAGATCTTCTAGTTGCTATAAATAATGGTGCATCGAATATGGATTTTCTTCTAAATAATCTTTTGGCATGGACAAGATTACACACCGGGCAGATCGCTTTCAAACCAGTTTGGGTTAATATCAATGACATGCTTATGGAACTGGTAGAATTATATAGACCAAGTTTCTCAAAAAAGAATATTGAGTTTAAATCAACGATCAGTGATGATCAGTCTGTCTGGGCAGATCAGAATATGCTTTCCGTTGTTTTGAGAAATCTAATTACAAATGCCATTAAGTATACAAAATTTGGAGGAGAAATAAGCGTCTTTACCAAATCCATAAAGAATTCTAAAATAATTAGTATTACTGATGATGGAATTGGAATGGATGAAATTACTATTCAAAGACTATTTGAAATTGATAAAAACTCAACTCCAGGGACTGAGAATGAAAGAGGGACAGGTTTAGGATTGATACTAAGCAAAGAGTTTATTGATGAACACGGAGGCGAATTAACGGTGAAATCTGAACCTGGGAAAGGATCAACATTTATCATCAGCCTGCCCAATCAATCAGAAGGCTGATTCTCAGGTTTCAATAAATCATTGTTTCTTTAAATAAAACTTCAGTTTTAAAAAATGAATAATCTAAAGTAATTCAAATGAATTATGGGAAATAAACCTAATCATTCAAATTATAGTATGCCTCTGTTTTCACCTTCATCAATTCCTGATGAGGCGCAAGGGTATCACTCCGGTAAACATGCCTCCCCCAGCCCATCAAAAGTACTGTCAAAGATAAGAGAAGTACAATTGTAATAAAATACTTTCCAGGACTAATATTTGCCGGTCTGATTTCTTTCCATAAAAAATAAACTGCAGCTGATGCGATCAATGCCGCAGTTGTAACGACTCCAATCAGGTGCCAGCTAACGCTCCCCCAGGGAAGAGTGAATAATACAAATGGACCGAAAACGATCTGAGAAATTGTGACATAAAAAGTCAGCTTGTATCCAAGTCTTTTTATTTCTTCTCTAGAAAAATCAGAAAGTCTTTCTTCGAATGGAAAAGATTTTCGTCCAAAATATCCCACGATAAATAGTCCGGTAATCGCTGTGGTACCAGCAAGAAAATGCAAATAACGTGGAATGACATTCCAGAAAATCATAGCAGAAAATGCACCCCTTACCTCTGCCCACCTCTCCGGAAAAATCATGAGGTTGATATTTGTGAGAAATATGAGCGGAATAAAAAGGAATATTAATGTGGCAACCAAGCCAATAGCAATGTGAGTTCTTTTATTACCCTTATATTTTTCCCAATTATATTTGTGATAGTACGTTACTAAAAAAGCAATTATTAGAAGAGGAATGATGGAAATCCATAAATTCGCCGTAAGTGCATTCGCAGAATAAAAATAAATTGTGTAGAGTGCATTGATTACCAGCAAAGGCGCTACACCAAGGACAACAGCGAGACTTTTATTAACGGTAATTGTATTTGCAATTTCGTAGGCAAGTTTATCATACTTTTCCTTTTTCAATCCCATAATTTGAAATATTACCGTCAAGACCGACCCACCCAGCATAAGGTTAATAAATAAAATATGAGCAAGAAATGATATTATCAAAAGTGAAATTAGTATCCATTCCGGCAATGGAAGAGGAAGAGGAATATCCCTTGGAATCGGCTGAATTTGAAATAATAACATAATATCTCCTAAATTACTATTGTGCGTGCCCGGGTGATATAGTTACCCCTTTATTCTGAACACCTAAATGCTTAATTGGATTGCTTTGCATTTCAATGATATAATCTGCCAGGACGTCAATCTCATCATTATTCCCCGGGAAAGGAGGCATATAATATCTCCCCGCATTCATAACCGGAATATATTCAATAATTTTGTCCTTGGGTAAGTCCCCACCATTAGGCGTTAAAAGATTTTCGAACTTTGTAACTATTGAATTTACTCCACTAACTGTATGACAACGGCTGCATGCAAGACCGAAAATATTTTCCCCTGCTTCAAGCTTGTTAGCATCTGTTATTTGCGGAGTACTAGTGTAGATGGCATGTTTCAATATTCCATCAAACTTATATTTATCGTAGTCTTCAACACGAAGTTGATTCGAATACATATACTCGCTTATCACATATGGCTTACGAATAAACTCTCTTACTCTCTCGAATGTACCCAACGTTAAAAAAGTAATTATGATTGTAATGAAAGCCGCGGTTTTAGATATTCGTTTTGGTTTAAATGCTGCCCAGACAGCAGTCAGCATTGAAACAATTATTGTGGCAATGAGAAAATATAAAATAGTTTCATACCAATTTTGAAACCGTTGTGTTCCTATGGCTACGGGTACGTTCCCCTCCATTAACCGGGGTATTTTATAATAATAGTAGAGCCCGGCCGCAAGAACGTGAGGAGTCCATAAGAACATCCACAATGCAATATTTTTTAAAGCCTTGCCTCTGAATTTTATATCATCCTTGGTATACGAAATTGTTAGAAACAAAATGATTGAGGCAGCCATAATAAACGCCATGGGTGTACGGAAAAATAATTGTGGGATGTAAAATGGATTTGTAAAGCCATCGAGAAATGACTTGCTTTCAGCCCAAGCGCCCGTGTCCATCATGAATCCAAGAATACCGACAATTATGGCCATTGTTAACCAGGAAAATATACCTAAAGCGCCGCCTGTTTTTATATGCTTCCATTTTTGAACCGGATCATCTTTGGTCTTTTTCCATGTAAGGAAATAATACATGATAAATACTACTTCCAAAACGAAAATTATCCACTCAGTAAACCATGCTCCAAAAAAAACTCTTATCAAACTACCTATTGATGCCGGACTGATAAGCGCGGCTGTAAACCATATTCCTACGCCGGTGATTGCTCCAACAGAAGTGGTAACGATAAAAGCAAAGAACATTAATTTATAAGCAAGATCATCCCACTTTTTCCCTTCAGCAAGATTGGTTTTACTTTCCCTGTATCCACGGTATTCAAAAAGAACCACAAGAGGAATGAATCCAACGGCGAGGGCATGGTTAATAATTACATGGATCACTGCGATAACTGCCATTAAAAGTCGGTCGCCAAATAGATCAAGATGAAAGAGTGGAAAATCCATAATCTGGTCCTCAGTTCTTGCTTAACAATTAATTAATGTTATAACTTAATAATTATTGGCTGAACTTTAAACAAGATTATTCATTTAAAACAAAATTGGGAATAAATCTCAATCGGGTTGATGTACTGGTTTTAGCAAATCATTTACCTCTTTAACAGGAGTAAAAGTGCTGGCTGGTACTTCTACAAAAACTGTATTCCAGTTTGCCATTCCGCCATTCCATAATCCGGGATATTCAAAAGTGGTTATCACTTCCCCATTATATGTTTTATTGCCTATGAAATAGGCCAACTCATCTCTGTAGTTGAATAAATTAAAATTTCTTCCTGAATAGTTTTTAAGCGCACAGACCATATCAACCGGATTGAAATGAGTTGATTCTTTTAGAATATCCATCTGGTCATCAGTAAATTGTGATTGCTCAACAATTTGCAACGACTCATTTCCTTCTTTATCAAATACCCAGAAAGGTCCGCCACCCGGTTCACCAGCATTTTTAACCATTCCGCATACCCGTAGTGGTCTGTTAAGTATTTTCAGTAAATAATCTTTTTTGAGTTTGTTAGAATAATTCTTGTAAGACTCCCTAATACTGAAGCATAAGTAATTTTTTATAAACTGTTCAGCTAAACCCAGCGTTTCCTCAGGTGAACTTTCGTCAATTAGTTTATTAATTAGGAAAAATATTTGCTTTTGCAGATGAACAAGATACCCTGACAAAAGCTTTCTCGGCTTAATTGATTCTTCATCATTTCTATCAAAAGGAATATTGTCGATATTTTTGATTAGAACTAAATCACCCTTTAGGTTATCAAGATTTTTAAGTAAGGTGCCATGTCCACCCGGTCTTGTAAGCAAATTACCATTTTCGTCAAATATCATTTGCAAGTCGCAGCTTAAGGCAATTGTATTAGTGTTTTCGTCCTGGCTCGAGAATTCAACTTCAAGCTGATATTGGGAATATTTTGCCCTCAGTTCTTTGAGTAATTCTTCAAATTGTTTTTGGAACTTCTGTGAAATAGTGAGATGTAGGATAACTTTCTTCTCAATACAAGAAATTGACTTAATACTTTCTACAAGATGTTCTTCAAATGCTGTTCTTACTTCATTTTCATATCTATGAAACCTGAGTAATGCCTTCGGAAGCTCGGAGAGGTTCAATCCTTTTTCAGTAAGTACAAAGTCAAAGAGATCATGAAAATTCCCGGAGGATAGAAGTTGATCAACAGAGAGTCCGGACTTTTTAATTGCTAACTCTAATTGCGGGAAAAAAGCAAACTTTCTAATTCCATTCATGAATGTAGAAGCAAACTTTGCTTTTTGATCACCTTCTTTAGCCATTAATTCAAGATCAGCAAGTGAACAATCTTTTTTAAATACTGAAAATAGATTGCTCGACATTCGGGTTGCAGCACCTGATGCAGGTATAAATTTCATAAAGCGACCGGCAATGGCAGCATTCTCAAAAAGTCTTAACAAATCTTTGTGATTGGATTCCTCCAGGCTAATGATGCCGTCATTAATTGTTGCAGGTTTAGTGATATTAAGTTTTATACGACCCTTTTTTATAAGGCCTACTTGTTCTCTATATTTTTCAGGTACGTTTGTATCAGGAGTGATCTTCATAGAATTCTTATGAGTTTTAGAAAGACTGAAATTAGATAGGTAAATTTATGGATAAAATATAATTAATTCTTCATAGAAGGATGCTTTTTACATGTGAAGGAATTACGCCCCGAAACGTTAGTCCCAGGGCGTAATTTATTAGAAACCGAGAATAAAAAATTCCCAAAATGTTTTTTCAAGCTCTTTCCATTTTCCCATAGTAGCATGAGCCATACTGTGAGTGTAATGAGTTAAAAACTTTTTAACCTGCTCCAACTTCTCAGGATCGTTTTTAAGCATTTGTTTAACATGAGTGTCAATATCCTTAACATCCTGTATTTCCCTGCTCTCAAACTCATCTATGGCTGTTCTGATGTAATCCTCAGCCTTATCCCATCTTAATGTCGCAAGTCTTGCTGCAGGCATAAAAGACCAGGAAGCCGCATCTTCGCGATACTTATTACGACCGCTTATATGGAAACTTTCCGGTAATTCATTTACCCCAATAAATATTGGAATCCGTGGTGTAAGGGCTGGATTATCGAAAGAAAACCAGGCAACTCCTCCTACTTCGTCAGGCAGCCAGTCTCTTACCTGAACCACTTGAGAATAGGAACATTTTGCAACAGAAATGGTTCTTTGATACTCCAGAAATCCCGGCTTGATTGCATTTAAAAGTTTAATGGTCTCTTTACTGATCCATGGATTCGCGACAACACTTTTTACAAGTTCTTCACTTTCAAGTCCTTCGTTATACATATCTTTTTCGTTTTTCGTAACGAGCATATCTTTTGTCATATCCCACTCAGTTCCGGCGTAAGTTTCTCTGTAAAGTTCAAAAACTTTTTCAAGAGAAACTTTTTCATCTGGTTTTACGGAGAATGGAAGTTCTTCAGCATCATAACTTAATTTTAGAGAAGGTGCAACGTTGTTCAAGACAAAATATTCCCTTATAGAGAATGGAGCGTCGTCAGTATATGCCTTCCAGAATTTAAAAGCCTCGCTGCTATCTGCTAACCAGTATTCCATTTCTTCAGCTAAACGGATAACATTATCTGAAGCCATATAATAATCTGTATTATCAAAATCTATGACACCGATGCGACTCCTATTTGCGGAAATACCTACATGTCCATCAGGAATTCTTTGTGCAGCCCAAACAGCGCCAATTTCAAAAGGGCCGGCACCCATAATCTCAAATTGCCACAATTCTTTTTTATCTGCGATTGTCAAACATTCACCCCAATCACCATAGCCGTACTCAGTAGCCAAATCGCCCATAAGCTTTATGGCCTCTCTGGCTGAACTACATCTTTCAAGGGCTATTGCCTGAAGTTCTTCAATGTAAAACATACCTTCATCGTTTCTCAGTTCTTCCTTACCACCAAAGGTTGTTTCACCCATTGCAAGCTGTTTTTCGTTGAGGCAAGGATAGGCAACATTAAGAAATTTGAAAGTTTCCGCGACTTCCGGAATCTCCCCTTTTTCAACAAGTCCTCTGGTATCCCAGGGAGTTTCGGTGTGAAGCTTTCCTTCAAATACTTTTCTTATAGATCCTTCGTGGTGTTTTTTATGTGGAATCATGTTCAGCCATGTTCTGTAATGGGCGTCGCATGTGTGTCCGACCATAATCGAACCATCAGTTGTGGCTTCTCTACCGACGAGTATGCTTGTACATGCGTCGTATTCTGGCTCAGCTGAAAATTGCGCCATGGAAACTGAAGTACTGATTAAAAAAACGAAAGCAAAAAAAACCATTTTATTTATTGCCTTAGATATTGCAGTCATAATGTTTTCCTATCTCTATATTTTTTTTAACAGACTAATTTTATTGAAGATTACTCTATAGCTTATCCTAAATACTATTCAAGTACTATTCTATTTTTCAAAGCGGATTTTGGGTCGTTGAGGTAATAGCCTACACCATTCTCAATAACCTCTTCATACCTTGGTACACCTTCGCAAATTAGCGGTCGATCCGGATAATCCTCTGACCAGATTTCCATTGTCATTAAAATTGCAGAAGTATGCCTTCCAACTCTTTTTGCTATCGGCCACCCATTTTCGTCAATCTGTTCAAAAAGCAAACCATGCTTTCCTGCCATTACTACGAATTCATCTTTACCCGTTAGTAATTGTTCCCGTGAGGTTGTTCCGCGAGTTGCATCCAGGAATGGTTCCGGGGCTTCAAACAGAAGTGAGACTGCATCGGAATAGTCCCCAACTTCCCTGTGAGAGAGTCCATGTAAATTCTTTGGTGAGAACTCAACACCCATTCTAAAACCTTCCATATCCGTTAACATCATGGAAACAAACGTGGCTAATTCTTCACCGTTTTCATGGGCTACAATTGTACTGATAACAGGATACTGAAGCTCAGCTTCATGCAAATCAATAAATACATCAATTTTTTCTTTTTTAATCAACTCCATAAAAGCATAACAAGTTTGCTCTGTTAGTGTTCCATTCTCTCTGCCTGGCCATGTTCTGTTCAGGTTGCGTGTGTCAACATATGCCAGGTTCTGACCGCTTGGGTAATGTATATAAACTTCCGGATCCGGCCATTGATCGAGCGGATTTGACCATCTATCCCCCATCCTAAATTTTCTTTCTCCAAAACTGGTTTTTATACTAAAATCCGGTGGATAAGCGCCTCCAAGTTTAGTGCCTGTTGAAGCGCTTCTATTCGCAGTTATAGCAAGAAAAAGCTTCCCTGCTTTCATTTTGCCATTCTCAGCAAAAAGATAAGCAGCTAATCTGCCGGCAGGTTCCTCGGGATGAGTGCCTCCAATAACCAGCATATTCGATCCTTCCTCTTCCCCTTCAAAAACATAAATGTTGCAGTCATTTATTGTGCCGGATATTCCTGTAAAATAGTCTCCAAGTTTTTTAACTTCAGTAACACCCTCGTTCGTTACGACAGGCTCATTAAAATTTCTGTGATCGTAAAAACTTTTGCCCGCAAAAATAATAACCAGCATTCCAAGCAGAATAAAAATGGTTTTTCGAATAACAATAAATTTATCTCTCATGCCAGCGCCTATTTTAATCCGAAAAGTCTTAGTAAAAACGGAATGATCACAAGAATGTATAAGACTTCCTTTTCCCATGATTTTTCTTTGATCAAATTATAAATCATGATTATAGCAGTGAAACCAACTATGCCATAATAGATCCAATTGATAATGCTATTAACGAATTCCATTAAGACCTCAATTAAAATGCAGTTAAGAAATCCAACTGACTGCTAAAAATTACCATTAATGTTCCCATCACCATTATAATTATTGATGGCAGAATGCATGTTCTCAAAAAAGCTGAATAGCTTTCATCCACACCAACAACATCTACAGTAAGACGCCCGATAAGAGCGGTTGGAGGAAGCGCATCACCAAGAGGCCATATCATACTCATACCAGCAAGTGCAATAATTGGATTTAATCCAATAGTGTTGAATAATAGAACGAGGGGCACCCCAATAACCGGTGCGGCTCCCCACATAAGTACTGCTTCAGAAAGTGGAAGCACAAAGAACAAAATTCCAAATACAACACTTACCGGCAAAGTGACTGTTGTAACTGCCAGTAATCCCCTAACCCCCGTTAAAGTCATAATTTCGACGAGTATGCCCACAGCAGTAAGAGTTCCTATTAAAGGTAGAAGCTGTTTAATAGTATCCCTGGATACTTGCAGAATTTTAATTTTGGTGGGGGAAACAAAATATGATGTTGCACCTGCTATTAGAAACATTAAAGGCAGTCCTACAATTGGTGATGAGTATGGCAAAAACCTTCCCATTGCTATCAGACCGAAAAAAACCAAAAAAGGTAATGCAATTAATATCCAACTCATCCTTTCAGGCGGTATTGGCAATTCTTCAAATGCTTCTTCAATGTTTGACTTCTCACCCTTCCAGCCAAGTAAAAACATAGTTATTAATGCACCAAGCACACACGGTATAAGGAGCGGCAAAAAGAAACCAATATATGGCATGTTAACACCTGCAGCTGTCATCATAGCCCACAAACTTACAGGTGGTGCCGCTGCACTTAAACCGGCGACTATAAATATGATTGCAGCAGTTTTAAGCTTGGTTATTCCCATATGGTTTAAAACGACAGAAACCATCCCGCCGGCAATAAGAACAGTAACACTTCCGGCTCCCGTAAGTGCTCCTGGCACCAACAATATAATTGTCATTAGAACGAGAATAAGAATCCTGTGGTTGTGAAACCTGCTGAGTATTTCTCTTACAGCAAAGGCTACGCCTCCGGACTCTTTCAAAATATTCATAAAAAATGTGGCGGTAATAAAAATAAGGTTTATATCAAGATATGTTATTGCACCTTCAGCAAAATACCTGGGCTGCAAACCAAAACCACCTGCAAGGCTTCCGGCGACTGCCGAAAAAAACATTGAAAGTTCTGTGGATACCCTGAACACTTTGGAGACTATATAGACCAATACCATTATACCAAGAACAATCTCGGTAAAAGAAAACATGTCCATGCTTACACCACCATTATTTTTTATAAATTTCTGAAAGCACCTGCGCTAAATCGAGGTTTTTCTCAAAAGATTTCAGGGGTATCTTTTTATCTTTTGCAATGGCTGTAAATCTTCCATCATCATTTCCATCACTGCGCACAATAATGAGATCTGCCTGAGGGCATACCAAATCTATCGAAATTTCATCCGAGTTATCTCCCGAATCGGCTCCTTCTGATCTTCTTGCCTTCCCTTCGATGTGAGCAGCAATAATTGGAATGTTTTGTTTTTTTGCCTCTTGGATAATAGCTTTAACTCTTTCCAGTTCATCCTTAATTGAAACTCCCGCGGCTCCCATTCCTTTTAAACTAGCACCTGTAACTATAATAATTGAGTTGAATTTATTCTTCTTAAGCATATCAGCAGTTGCCCGAAGTTCATACTGAAAATCATATTTATCCCTCTTCATAAAAACTTTCATTTTAAGAGCACCAGGGCTTTGACCACAAGAGGTAATTAAAACTGGTTCTTTTATGGCAATTTTTTGTGCGAAATTATTTGTATTGGAAAATGCTATCATAATTATTGTTATAACGGAAAATGAAACTATCTTACGAAATATTAACATGTCCACTCCTTTTTTGATAAAATAGAGGAAAACTTACTATTGAAACTAAATTTTATTAGCGAGCATGTCAAGTTATTCGTGAGAGCCGTCTTTTCAGGTAAATTCGTTAGGTTGGTGAAATACGGAAGAAAAAGAAAACCGGAGTAACTAAAAATAAATTTTAATCATCTCCGGTTCTATTCAGAAAAAATAATATTAAATTATATTTTATCCTTCTTCATCAGAATCGTGTTCGGCTTCATTAGGATCAAAAACATAAAACTCATAAACACCCTCATTATTGTAAATCTCGAGGACGCATTTATCAAACAGAGCTAAACCATTGCTGGAAACAACGTTTCCTTCCTGATCAACAATCAGAAGGTTCCAGAGGGCATCCCCCTTTACATTCAGTGAAACGTCCAAATCTTTTTCAAATTTGAGGACTTTTTTCCCTAGAAGATTTTTACCCCATTGCTCGTTTTCTGATTGAGTTAGATAAACTTCCTTAATTTGATAATCAGAGGTATTAAAAATTTTCACTGTAATCTTTTGGGCGTTTACATGTCCGGGAGTTACAATTAAAAATAATAGTGCCACAAATAAGAACTTTAAAAAGTTCACCACTCCTCCATAAAATTTTAGATTCAAACATTGGAAACAATTCACTGATTAGCAAGTATCCAAAATGACTATTTTTATAGCCTTAAAAGTGCCTATAAGTATACCCCATTGGGGTTATGAATACCGATCATGTCAATGTAATCTCAAATTATCACTCAAAAATTTCAAACAATAAAAAAGTTCTTAGAATCAATAACTTCTTAGTAACTATGTTCATCAAGAACAACTTTCCCCTTGAAAGCCCTATATATAAAAATTGTATATCCTATTACCATGGGCATCCCGATTAATGCCATAATTAACATAGTTTCCAATGTTCTAGGCGTGGAGGAAGCATTATAAATTGTAAGACTATAATCCAAATTTGTTATTGACGGGACCAATCTTGGGAAGAGAGACAAGCCAACTAGCCCTATCATAGAAGCAATAACAAGAGAGGATGCAATAAAAGCACGCCCATATTTTTCAGCTTTGGCCGCAACCGGGATATACAAAATTGATATGATAAGAAGTATAAACAGGATATAAAATAATGGATTGTTAATAATCCCCACGAACAGGTATTTTGCCTCAAATATTGTATATAGTGTTAGAATAAAATATGCTGTTACAAATGCTATCCATACTTTTGGAATAATTTTTGAATTTCGCTCTTGCTGGGCTCCGGTAGTTTTCATTGCCAAATATATTGCACCGTGCATAACAAAAAATATTAAACTCAGTATACCAACTAAAACAGAGTAGGGATTAAGTAACTGAAAGAAATTTCCTGTAAATAGTCCATTCTCATTTAATGGAATACCTCTGAGAATATTTCCGATTGCCACGCCATATAGTATTGCAGGCAACAGGCTTCCAATAACAAAAGCAAAATCCCAATATCTTCTCCACTTCGGAGAATCGACCTTTCCCCTGAATTCCAATGAAACTGCACGAAAAATTAAGGCAAAAAGAAGCAACATAAAAGCGAGGTAAAACCCGCTAAATACAGTAGCATATACTATTGGGAAAGCCGCGAACAAGGCACCGCCGGCTGTTAGAAGCCAGACTTCATTTCCATCCCAAACAGGTCCTATTGCATTTATGCTGGTTCGTTTTTCATTTTCATTTTTGGTGAAAAAATGAAGTATTCCAACTCCAAGGTCAAATCCATCAAGGATTGCATATCCAACTAAAAGTATGGCGACAAGTAAGAACCAAATGATATTTAAATCCATTACAAACCTCCTTCTGATACATGTAAAGCTTCCGGACCAGCCAATACCTTTTTCCTTAGAATAAAGATGTATAAAGATCCAAGAAGAAGGTAAATAATAGCAAACATGATAATTGATATTAATATTTCTATTGCCGGGACGGTAACCGAAATGGCATCACTTGTTCTCAGAAACTTATATACAATCCATGGCTGTCTGCCAACTTCAGCAGTTATCCAACCTAATTGACAGGCAAATAGCGGCAGTGGAATTGACCATATCATAATCTTAAGAGTCCTTTTACTCTCCCAGAGTTTATCCTTCCACATTAAAAATGCGGCCCAGCTCATTAGTGTAATAAAATACATCCCAAGCACAACCATATTATGAAAAGAGACAAACGTTAACCAAAGAGGTGGAATTTCGTCCTCCGGAAATTCATCAATACCCTGGATCTTTGCATTTACATCACCAAAAGCTAACCAACTTAATAATCCCGGTATTTCGATAGTGCCCTTCAGTTCCGGTGGTTCATCTGTTGGAATGGCAAAAAGAACAAGTGGTACAGAGTGGTCCGTTGAATATAATCCCTCGATTGCTGCAAATTTTTCAGGCTGGGTTTGAGCCACTTGCTTTGTATGCTCATGCCCAAAGGGAAATAGTTCTAATAATGAAGCAACAAGTCCTACAATAACAGCAACTTTCATAGCTGATTTTGCAAATTCCAGATCTCTGTTTTTATAAAGATAGTATGCGCTTATACCTGCCATCATAAAAGCACCTGATATAATAGCTGCGTCAAATGTGTGCCAAAAACGAACCATGGTTGAAGGATTGAAAACCGCATCCCAAAAACTGGTCAGTTCTGCCCTTCCAAGAGTTTCATTTATTGTGAAACCGGCTGGGGTTTGCTGCCAAGAATTTGCTACTAGTATCCAGAAGGCTGACATTGTTGAACCTACTGCTACCATAAGTCCACTGAACCAATGTACTCCTTTAGAAACTTTATTTCTTCCAAATAAATAAAGTCCTAAAAACCCTGACTCAAGGAAGAATGCGAAAATTCCCTCAGCGGCCAAAGGTGCACCAAAAATATCCCCTACAAACTTGGAGTACTCCGCCCAGTTTGTACCAAACTGAAATTCCATTACAATACCAGTAGCAACCCCAACAGCAAATGTTAGCGCCAATACTTTGCCAAAAAACATTCCTATCTTCTCATAGATTTCGCTCTTTTTCTTCCAGCCAATGGTCTCAACTATTACTAAAAGCCAGGCAAGTCCTATTGATAAAGGGGGGAAAAAGAAATGGAATCCAATGGTCATTGCAAATTGAATTCTTGCCAGTATGACAGCATCCATGAATAACTCTCCATTTATGTATATTAAAGTTTTTTTTCATCAAAAATAATTACGAAAACAAAATGAACATCATTAGAATGCCTCAATATTAACCAGGACTTTTCAAAAGGATATTATGTTATCCTAAACGTTTATGTTAACATAAGATTATAAGAAAGGATTTTCAACTTTACGATATTCTATCCACTTATCTTTGACAAGGGGCTAATTATTGTTCCAAAGGGCAAGACTATCCAGAACTGTGCTGGAAGCAGTTTGTTGAGCAGATATACCAAAGGTTTCGCTTAAACCGTTATAGTAATTTGTACTAATGTTCTCCTTAAATATTGTTGAATAAAACACACAAGCCGTAATATACGCACCATAAATACTCGGGTGCGCACCATCGTTTGGTTCATGCAATTGAATAGTGTTATCGTTTCTGAAAACATTTCCCCAGGCAACCGCAACTGGTGCAATAATGGGGTGGGTTCCCATTTGTCGGGCAAAGCTAATTGAACCCCGCTTCACTCTTTCCGTCATGGCTAAAAAAGTGTCATTTCTATCATAAGTTTCATCTCCCCCTTCGTATGCTTGTTCCATAAATAATACAGTTTTTGCCTGTGGTTGATAATAGTGTATAATACTATCCATCATTACTGCTTTGGGGAGGTGCTGCCATAATCTGTCTTCAGATTCCATTATCAGTTGAAATTGTTGAAAAACTATATAGTCCCATGCCTGGGCCCTGAGTTTTTGATGCGTGGTTGAATCGTTCACAAAAAATGTTACCTGTTTTCCGCCGGCAATTGATTGATCAACATAAACCTCTTTACCAGATCTTGTAGCCAAAGAATCGAATACTTGCGGCATATTATGGTAATAGGTATAACTGTTGCCAATAAATAATATTTTAATCGCATTTCCCAGGTTATCGGGATCTACATTGCCGGGATCTATTGATTTTTCAGAGCACCCGGCAAAACCAATAAGCAAAACAAATAGAATAAAAACAGATTTGAATAAAGTTTTCAAAATAGTATCCCTAATCATTTTGCCACTTTTCTAAATTCTCCAAAACAACCTTTGAGGCAAGAGTCTGCATTTTCTGTGCAACGACAGGAACGAGTTCATGATAGTATTCAACGTTCACCGGTTCCTTGAATATTGATGCAAAAAAGGTACAAGCGGTTGCGTAGGCACCCTCAACACTTGCATGATAACCATCAGGCATATGCAGATGAACATTTCGCGAATTTACTTTCTGGAATTCTCCCCAAACTGCCGCAACAGGAGCAATTGGAGTTTTAATTGGCATTCTTTCTGCCCACTCAACGGACCCCTCAATAACTCTCTCTGTCATTAACTCAAAGTTATCATGAGGGCTATAGGTATCATCTCCCTTCTTGAACGCCTGTTCCATAAAGAACATTACTTTTGTATTTGGATTGTTTTCTAGAATGAGTTGTTCAAATTCTATAGAGACATCAAGATGATGAAAGCGGCTTATTTCATTACTGACTATATATTGCGACTGTGGAATTATTACTATATCCCACTTTCTTTGATGCAATTTGCTTAAAGTTGCAAGATCGTGAAGAAAATATGGCAATCTTTTATTGTAGGTTTGAGCAGAATCAACATAAACATCATCCTTGCCTGAACTAGCAACTAACTCTGCAAAGATACCCGGCATATTATGAAAACCTGTGTAGCTGTTACCTATAAACAAAATTTCGAGTTGGTCTTGAGGTTCCGGGAATTCATTATCAATAATGTCATCAACAACTGGCTCAATCCCTTCTTCGCCTTGACATCCAAAGAATGCAAAAAGAAAGAGTGTATAAAAGAAAATGATAAGCAGAGTAGACTTTCTCATGGACCCCCCCATTCAGAAGTATATTATTCAAATATTGTAGTGTAAATATGAATATTGAAGCATTGTTAAAAAAGTGAGAAATAAATGCCTAATTTTTGAGCTAACTTTTAGGTGCGTGGTACGTCCTAATAGCATCGAGTGTTTTTCTGCTTTTTACTTTCGGTAAGTCATCTTCAGAATAGCCAATACTAATAACAACATCTACTTGAACGGCCTTGGGGAGTCCAAGAATTTTCTTTATGTTTTTTTCGTTGAACCAGCCTATCCAACAAGTTCCGAGACCCAGTTCCGCTGCCCTTAATGTAAGGTGATCACATGCTATCCCAATATCTAACAAACTGTATTTAACATCTCTAAGTGTCCCTGCAAGGCGTGCAGCGTATCTGGATTTCTCTCTAAGTACAACAATCAAAACTGGAGCTGAAAAGGCAAACTTATTCAAAGAATATAATCCGGTCATAGATTTTTCAACTATTTCATTTTTTGTTTTTGGATCATCAACAATTATGAATGACCAGGGTTGAGAATTACAAGCAGAGGGAGCCATGCGAGCTGCTTCAACACACTCATCAATTAAATCGCGTGAGATTTTTTTATCAATATATCGTCGTGTACTCTTTCTAAGTTTTACTAATTCCATAAAATCCATAACACCACCACTAAAATTTGTCTGTTAAACTAAGAAAAATAAGTATTGACAACAGAGTTGTAATCAATTCTTTAAATTAAGTTAAGTACTCTTCTCAAAAAGATTAATAATCAACCAATTTGTTGACTGATTAATTCTCTTTATATACTCTTATTTTTTTAAGAATATCCTTCATCAATATAAAATCGTTATTCACCAATGGTTTAGACCATATTCCAATACTAAGAATATAAGATAAAGTAACTAATACAAACATCATCCCAAATCTTAACCCAAATAAATCGCCAAGTCCTCCTACTACTAACTGTACTACAGCCCCGCCCATTATTCCTGTACAAAGTATCCCGGAAAATGCCCCATGATGCTTATCAAGGGAATTTAATCCAAGACTGAATATTACAGACCACATGATTGAAATTGTAAAACCTAATGTTGGTAGTCCATATAATGCCATATCTGCAGAACCAACAAGAGAGATAAACAGAAGGAATATAGACACAACGCTAAATGAAACCAAAATCTTTCGGCTATCCCAAAGTTTTAGAAGTAATAACCCGAGTAAACACCCAAATAGCATCAGTAGCCAAAAATATGATACCGCCGAAGCACCTGAAGTCTCGGGATTGAACCCATGATACTCATAGAGAAATTGTGACATCCAATATGATATGCCCTGCTCGGTACCAACATAAGCGAAAATACCAAAGAAATATGCAATCACGGTTTTATTTTTAAATAGTTTTTTGTTGTCCTCCCAGGAACCAGACTTCTCACCTTCTGCTAACTCAACCTTTGGCAGTCTAAAAAATACGATTACAACAACCATAACAGCACTAACAACACCAAATACCCAATAGAGTGAAACCCATTGCAAGTTTTCTGGGACGAGACTTTTCAGTGTCACGATCAAAAAGTCATCAGCGCCATTTCTCATATTTAGTACTATGTAGCTATAGACGAGAGGGGCAACATACGAAGCTCCACCGAAGAATAACTGAGCCAGAACTGAATTAAACGCAAAATTCTCTTCGCCTCCTGCTACCCTTAGTAAGGGATTTATTGATACTTGCAGCATGGCCATACCGGTACCAATCATGAACAAGGAAACCGTGTAAACAGGAAAGTATGGGAATAAAGCAAAGATGAACGCACCCAGGGAAGCCAGAACAAACGCTGCTACCATAACAGCTTTTTCTTTATACTTTTCAACTAAAACACCCGCCGGGATTGACATTACACCATAGGCAATGAAAAACGCAAAGGGCAGGAACGCCGCCATTGTTAATGATAAATCATATCCTTTAATAATTTCAGGACCGAGCGGACCTAAAATATTAGTAAGGAAGGAGATTACAAAAAAGATTAATACCACCAATCCGACAACAAAATAATTTCGTTTCATGATCTTCCCTCTCAGCAATATGATTATCGATACAATTTCGTTTCCCGCGGAGAACAAAAGAGCCGCACTTTCATTTCGAAGATTTGAAAATATAGACTAACAGAAGATATTAATTTATTGAAACATTTCGGTAAGTATTTTGGATCTGAATCGGAATATGGAATTGATTTTATTTTTAATGAATAACACATTTATTAACAGTCCAAGTAACCCTTGTGGAACTATGTAACTTACTTTATCAACCACTTCTATCCCGCCCTCAACTTCATTAAAAAAGTGTTCGTGATGCCAAAATTTGTAGGGTCCAAATCGCTGCTCATCAACGAAGTATTTTCCTTCAATAACATGGGTGATTTCCGTAACCCACTTTACTTTTACTAATGGCAGTAGCTTCACTTTATAAGCAATTATTTGTCCTGGATACATCTTATCCAATTTATCGGACAATATTTCAAATGCCATATCCGTGGGTGTTATTTTATTCAGATTTTCCGGATTAGAAAAAAACTCCCAACATTCTTCCTTTTCAATAGGAAGGAATTGCCGAAATGTAAGCTCAGTCATATTACTAACCCTTTTTGCCAATTATTGGAATAAATGCGGGAGTATTTCTTTTGTAAATTTCCCAGTCTTCTCTGCCCTCATATTTTTTTTCAAGCATTGGTACGCCGGAAAATTTTACAAGTGAAAAATTAAGCAGCAATGGACCAATAATTCCATAATACCAGTTTGCGACTCCAATTGAGAAGATAAAGATACCCCACCATAGAAGTGCTTCACCAAAATAATTCGGATGTCGGGTTAATTTCCATAATCCCTTTGAAATAATCTTTCCCTTATTTGCTGGCTCTCTCTTAAATTGAACCAACTGATAATCGCCAACAGTTTCAAAAATAAACCCCGTGAGAAAAATCATTAATCCAAAAAATTGCAGCTGGCCAAAGGAATCATTTTTAGAGGCGAAAACAGTAAGAATGGGACTGCTGAAAATAAGCATCAAAATGCCCTGAAAGAGAAACACCTTTACTAAAGCCTGAATCGGGGCACTTCTACCCCATCCTCTTCGCCACTCAGCATAGCGAAAATCTTCACCTTTTCCCCTACTCCTCAAGTATATATGGAACGCAAGCCGACTTCCCCAAATGACTAACATTAGCAAAAGCAAAGTATCAACCGAGTCAACAACCGAATTGGTAATCCAAAGAGAGAGCCCAATTAGGATAAACCCGATTCCCCAGCCAATATCCACAATAGAATTATTTTTAATAATTTGTGCGATTACATATACAATCAGCATGAATATCAGCACAGTCAGTGATGCATTTATAATAACTTCAAGCATATCATTCTCTTATAATAATTTTTCAATATATGGTTTGATTTTTTCCGGCTTAGTGGATGGAGCAAATCTCTCAACAACTTCCCCGTTTCTGTTAAGAAGGAATTTTGTAAAATTCCATTTGATATCTTTTCCAATCAAACCTGACTTTTCGCTTTTGAGATATTTATAAAGCTCATGTGCATCATCGCCATTTACATCAATCTTCTCAAACATGGTAAATGATACACCATAATTCCTTTGACAAAAATTGAGTATTTCATCGGCGTTACCCGGATCCTGATTCTGAAATTGGTTGCAGGGAAAGCCAAGTATCTCAAAGTTCCTGCCCTTGAATTCCTTGTGTAAGCTCTCTAGTCCTGTAAACTGCGGGGTAAAACCACACGCACTCGCAGTATTAACTATCAAAAGAACATGATCTTTGTATTGCTTAAAATCTATTTCTTTCCCCTCAAGAGTCTTCATCTTAAAATCATAAATGTTCATTCTACACCTCCCCGGCTTTTACTTCTCTTAAATTCAACAATTCCTGTCTGAATGATTCGGAATCATTGAGTACAGTCATGTTATTCTCTTCAAATATTTTCCTATAGGATTCAACTGCGCTTCCGGTAACGATAACTGGTATAGCTCCGACCAGTTCTCTAAGTTTATTCATTTCCGACCTAATTGAAGGATCATCGTGTGGATAAATGAAATTGAGTAGAACAGCTGAAGCTTCTGTTTCATTAAGAACAAAAGCTATTTCTTCGGCGGGCAGACTTGCACCCAGATAAATCACCTTCCACCCATCTGATGCCGCGTAAGCAGAACCAATAAGCGCACCAACTTCATGGTATTGCCCTTGAGACGTTGTAACAATTAGCTTAGGAGCATTACTATTAATATTATATCCGTCCGAAAGAGTTAATAAGAACTTTCTAATTATTGTACTGGCAAAATGTTCATGAGAAACGCGAAGAATACCCTCACGCCAGAAAATGCCAACCTTTCCCATTAGGGGTAAAATAAAGCTTTCTATCAGTTTGGGTTGACTTAATAACAGAGAGGCATCCATTAGAATGTTTTCTAACTTCTTACCGTCAAACTCCTTTATCGCTTCAATGCAGTCAATAAGACTTTGTGGTAACAAATCTAAGGTTCTACCCTTTACTTCTGATAAATCATTGAATTCCTGTTTATTTCTTATTCTCTGCAATTGTTCTAAGTCAAGGGTTGCAATACTCCCAATCCTATGACCATTATCTGTAATTTTCTTCAGAAGAGAGAGCTTTTCAAGATCTTCCTCAGAGTAGAGCCTTCTATTGCCTTTCGTTCTATCTGGTGTTACTACATGATATCTTGTTTCCCAGGCACGAATAACCAATTCCGATAAGCCTGAAAGGTTAGATATTGACTTAATTGTATAGGTTTTGTCTGACATTACCGCGTGACCTTTTTAAATTGTTGATCAAATATACATTTCTTATACAAAAATAATGAAATTTTAGTTCATTTTCTTTATTTATTTTACAAAATACCAATGATAATATTTTTTGTATATTTTTTGTAGAACTTTGGAACTCTTTTGCTTAGACAATAGTTATACATGTCATTAAAAGACATAACATCTTTATTGAGAGCGAAATGGTAATATTAATATTCTTTATAGTACACTGGTTTGGATCTTTATTCTTTCAAACCTTCTTTCTTCACAGATATGCTTCACATAGCATGTTTACTATGAGCAGGTTCTGGGAAAGGTTCTTTTACGTACTTACTTATTTGTTCCAGGGGTCTTCCTTCCTCAATCCAAGAGCGTATTCAATAATGCATAGAATGCATCATGCTTTTAGTGACACCGAAAGAGATCCACATTCACCAAAATACTTTTCAAGTGTTTTTGGGCTTATGATAAACACTAAAAATGTTTACATGGATTTGATTTCAAATAGGATTAAACCTGGCGAAAATTTTGCAAAAAACGTAGTAAGCTGGCCAGCCCTTGATAGATTTGCTGATAATTGGACACCAAGAATATTATGGGGAGCCATCTACACCTTGTTTTATGTGGTTTTTGCTACAGAATGGTGGATGTTCGCGCTGCTTCCAATACACTTTTTGATGGGACCCATCCATGGAGCCATAGTCAATTGGTTTGGACATAAGTACGGATACAGAAATTTTAATGACACTCATGATCATTCTCAGAACACTTTATTTGTAGATTTTTTGACCATGGGCGAGTTATTTCAAAACAACCATCACAAATTCCCGAGCAGAGCAAATTTTGCCACACGCTTTTTTGAATTCGATCCGACTTATCCAGTAATCAAATTAATGCACTGGATGGGAATTATTAAACTTAAAAACAATGTCAATTAGGAACAAACATGAAGAATATATTAATAACAATATTTGGTTTCTTATTTATATATATAATTTATACCATCGTGGCAACCAGCCTTGAGAGCAATCTATTCACTGAGTGGGATTTTCTTGCCTCAATTCCCTGGATGCAGGCTACACTAATAGATTTTTACATTAATACTATTGTAATTGCAGTATGGGTAGCATTTAAGGAAAAACACATCACAAAAACTATTGTCTGGTTTATTGCCTTTTGTTTATTAGGAAGCGCGGCAACCACGTTTTATGTTCTACTCCAATTATTCAAATTGTCAGCGGATGAACCCGTCAGTAATGCATTCTTAACAAGTAGAAAATTAGGGAAATAATATGAACACATTAGATAGAGTATTAGAAAAAAACATGCTGCCCGATTTTTTGATCAGATTCGGCATTCGTAAGCTTCTTAAGGAAAGGATAAATCAGGAATCCAGACTTAGCTCTAACGAACATAAAGAGAATTTTATGAACCTCGTTAAATTTCTCAAACAGAGTCCGTTAGCAGTTAATACAACTGAAGCAAACGAGCAGCATTATGAAGTTCCAACAGAATTTTTTAAGACTGTTCTTGGGCAACGATTAAAATATAGTTGTGGCTATTGGGAAGCTGACACCGACGGTTTAGATTCTGCTGAAGAAAATATGCTTGCGCTTACCTGTAAACGTGCTAACATAACCGATGGAGAAGAAATACTTGAGCTTGGATGCGGATGGGGATCTCTATCACTTTATATGGCTGAACATTTTCCTAATTCAAAAATAACAGCAGTTTCAAATTCATCAACTCAAAAAGAATTTATTGATGAAGAAGCAAAACAAAAAGGTTTTACAAACCTTCAAATAATCACTTCTGATATGAATCAGTTTGATATCAACAAGAAGTTTGACCGCGTTGTTTCCGTTGAGATGTTTGAACATATGCGAAACTATGAGATTCTGTTTCAAAGAATATCTAAGTGGCTGAAACCAGAAGGAGAATTGTTTGTGCATATATTTTCCAATCAGAAAAGTGCATACCTTTTTGAAGTAAAAGACGAAACCGATTGGATGTCTAAATATTTCTTTACAGGCGGAATTATGCCAAATGACCATCTCCTATTATATTTTTCTAAAAGCTTTGAGCTTAATAATCACTGGGTGGTAAACGGTGAGCATTACCAAAAAACCGCAAGGGCATGGCTGAATAACATGGATGAGAATAAGAAAGAAGTTTTAAACCTTTTTGAAGAAACTTATGGAAAAGAACACGCTCTTAAATGGTTTGCTTACTGGCGAATATTTTTCATGTCCTGCGAAGAGTTGTGGGGTTACCAAAAAGGAAACGAGTGGTTTGTTAGTCATTATTTATTCAAGAGGTTAGGATCATGATGATTTATCTTTTTACATTTTTATTTGTGGCATTCTTCAATTCATCGGTAGTTAACAATGCTTCAAGGAATTTCGAAAGTTTTGCTTTTGATATTGAATCTAGCGAATACCTTTACAAGGAAGTACACAAAGAAGATTTATCTGACAACCGTCTGGTTCGTAGTGTAACAGATTACGTCAGTAAAGATGGGAAATTACTTGCAAGACGTGTTTTAGATTTTTCGAATGATCTGACAAAACCCGACTTCAAAATTGAGCATTTTGATCTAGATTACTATGAGGGAGTAAAACTCATTGACGCTAATAGTATAAGAGTATATAAGAAGAATTCAGGTGAAAAGGAAGAAGAAGCAATCTTTCAGCTAGGAGATAATTTTGTTATAGATGCCGGACTTAATCATTACTTCCGCAATAATTGGAAGCGATTAATGTCAGGCGAAATGATTGATTTCTATTTCATTGCACCCTCTCAACTCGACTATTATACCTTCCGCGTTTATAAAAATGACATTGTGGAAGTCGGCGGGCGAAAAGGTATGGAGCTAATTCTGGAACCTGATAGTTTTTTTCTGAGATTGTTTTTCAGTTCAATTCATATCACCTATGATCTTGAGACGAAGGAGATTCTTTACTATAAAGGTATCTCAAATGTGTATGACAGTAACTCTGAAATATATGATGTTAAAATAGATTTTACTTTGGAGGATGGACAATGGAAAGACTAGCAATAATTGGAACAGGTATCGCAGGTATGGGCGCTGCCTATCATCTTAAAGATCATTACGACCTGACATTATTCGAAAAAAATAATTATGTGGGCGGGCATACAAACACCATAAAGATTGATGAAGATGGGGCCAATGTATTTGTTGACACTGGATTTATGGTTTTTAATAAAATCACTTATCCTAATCTTACCAGACTTTTTGAGGAGCTGAATGTTGAGATAAAAAAAACGGATATGTCGTTTTCCGTTCAACATGTTCCCTCCAAACTTGAATACAATGGATCAGGAATTAGTGGTTTATTTAGTCAGCGAAAGAACATTCTTAATCCCTCCTTCATAAAAATGATTATTCAAATAAACCGTTTTAACCAGGAGTGCCTGGAAGTACTTGATACAGATAAATTTGCAGGCTATACAATTCAGGAATATATTGATGAGAAGGGTTACGGAAATGATTTTCTCATGAAGTACCTTGTCCCTATGAGTTCTGCAGTATGGTCTACGCCTCCAGATAAAATGCTGCACTTCCCTGCTTCTACTCTTGTTCGGTTCTTTTATAATCATGGATTTTTAGGACTCGATACTCAGCACCAATGGTACACGGTAGTTAATGGCTCACAAGCTTACAGGGAAAAACTGATTGACAGCTTTCGGGATAAGATTTCTGTCGGCAACGGTGTAAAAACTGTTCGACGGGAAAACGGGAAAATCATTGTTGTTACGGATGATGGCTCGCAACATGAGTTTGACAAGGTTGTTTTCGCTTCCCACGCTGATGAAACCTTAAACATGCTAAGTGATGCGAATGAATTGGAAAATCGCCTGTTGTCACCTTTTAAATACGAACTTAACAGGGCAACACTACATACAGACATAACAGTGATGCCAAAACTGAGAAGAGTATGGTCATCGTGGAATTATAGAATAGAAAAGAAAGAGGAAGAGTTAAAATCTTCCACAATTTATTATATGAATATGCTTCAACAGGTTTCTGAAAAGAGGGATTATTTTGTTTCAATAAATGATCCGGGCAGTATTGACGAAAGAAAGATCATTAAAGATATTCTTTATCATCACCCGTTATTTTCCGTTGACACAATTGAAGCCCAGAAGGAACTTTCAAAATTGAATGAGCAGAGTAATAACACATACTTTTGCGGTAGTTATTTCAAGTACGGGTTTCATGAAGATGCTTATACGAGCGGACTTAATTTAAGTAAACATTTAATAGCGGAGAAGAGCCATGAACTCACGCTTGTATGAATGTACGGTAATGCATAAACGCAAAGAGAAGATTGAACGAAGTTTCCACTACAGATATTTCATGTTTTATCTTGACCTTGACGAACTTGATCAATTGGATAGCGAAATGTTCCTGATGAGCAGAAACAGATTTAATTTATTTGCCTTCAGAGACAGAGACCACTTGACTTATGAGAAACCAGGAGTACAAGAAAATATTAGAAAGTATTTGACTGAGAAAGGTGTTAATGAGCATGTAAAAAAAATAATGCTATTAACAAATGTAGCAACGCTCGGGTATAATTTTAATCCTGTCTCCTTCTATTATTGTTTTGATAAGAATGATAATCCTGTCTGCGTTGTGCCTGAAGTCGGAAATACTTTTGGTGAGCTAAAACCTTACTTCATTGGGAAAAACAACTTTTTGGATAATCGCTTCAAGGATACACAACAAAAAAACTTTTATGTTTCACCATTCATCGAACATGATATTTATTTCAACTTCAATCTTGGAGTTCCCCAAGAGAACTTGAACATTAAAATCGATGACTACAAAGAAAACAATAGAATATTTATGACTTCTCTTAGTGGTAAGGCAAAAAAATTAAGCGATATTGCCTTACTTTGGAATTTCATAAAATTCCCATTTGTAACTCTAAAAGTGATAACAGCAATACATTGGCAGGCATTTTTGCTTTATGTAAAAAAAATAAAATTTTTAAAGAAAGATGAACACTTAGAACTTCAACAAGGAGCAATAGTAAAATGGAAAAGATAGGTTATATAGAGGCTGTCAGCATAAAAGAAAAAAACTACTCATTTTATAAAACTGTTGTTATATCGATGTTAAAAAAAATGACCAGGGGAAATCTTACATTGGAACTCCCCGATGGTGAGACCCATCTTTTTGGAACTGGCAATGAGATTCGTGCAAGAATCAAAATTATTGACAACTCATTTTTCAGAAAATGCTTTTTGTACGGCGATATTGGTTTTGGCGAGTCATATGTAGATGGTGATTGGGAAACCGATAGCATTACGGACGTAATTTCCTGGATGATACTTAATATTGAGAGCAATCCAAGTATATCGGGTTCAGAGAAGAAATTTTCTCCAATCAGTTGGTTAAATTCACTCAATAAAATATTTCACAAATTTAATAATAATTCATTGCTGGGCAGTAAAAGGAATATTTCAGCTCACTATGATCTTGATAATGAATTCTTCAAACTATGGCTGGACAAAACCATGACTTATTCTTCTGGCATTTTTGAAGGGAAAGATATTTCCCTGGAAGATGCTCAGATTGAAAAATATGATAGAATATGCAGAGAGTTAAAAATAAATGCAAATGATCATATACTTGAGATCGGCAGTGGATGGGGTGGTTTTTCTATTTATGCTGCCACCAACTATGGATGCAAAATCACAACAACAACAATATCAGAAGAACAATATGAGTTTGCTCTTAACAGAATTACTGAGTTAGGGCTCGATGATAAAATTGAAATAGTTTTAAGAGACTACAGACAGCTTACTGGTCAGTATGATAAAATTGTCTCCATTGAAATGCTTGAGGCAGTTGGTCACAAATACCTGGACACATACTTTGCCAAAGTTAATGAACTCCTGAAAAGTGATGGATCAGTTGCTTTGCAAGTTATAACTTCGCATGATACAAACTACGATGAGCTGCGTAAAAATGTGGATTGGATTCAAAAACATATTTTCCCTGGCTCACTTCTCCCTTCTGTTGGTGCCATTAACAAGTCAATTAATAAAACATCAAATATGCATTTACATGATTTGAAAAATTTTGGACTCGATTACGCAAAGACACTTAAAGTTTGGAGAAATTCTTTCAATGAAAAAATAGAGGATGTTAAGAGGTTGGGTTTTGATGAAGCATTTAAGCGAAAGTGGAACTACTATCTTAGCTATTGTGAAGCGGCATTTGCCATGAGAAATATTGGGGTTGTACAAGTAATTTATACTAAACCAAATAACAGAAAGCTATAGTATGAAAAAACTCCTGAATAGAATTAAATATTTTTTCAACAATAAATATTTAGCTCCACTTATTAAACTTCTTAAGCAAGGTATAACTCCCAAAGAAATTGCTTTGGGAGTTGCCGGGGCAATAACTCTTGGCATATTCCCGGTTCTTGGATCAACAACCATACTAACAACTGCATTTGCTCTGGTATTCAGATTGAATTTGCCTTTAATTCAACTGATAAATTTTTCTGTTTATCCTTTGCAACTTATATTCTTCATACCATTTATGAAGTTGGGTGAACACATCTTTCGTTATGCCACCCTTAATTATAGTTTTGCTGAAATTATTGAAATGCTTTCTAATGATCTTGGCGGGACAATTGAAATGCTTTGGTCCGTTTCTATGCAGGGAATAGGTGCATGGTTTGTTACAGCGCCATTCCTAGGTATTTTACTCTTTTTATTACTCAAAAGGGTTTTTACAACAATATCCAATAAAATGAAGAAGGATGTTACTTAAGAACATCCTTTAATAAATCATCTGCTGAGGAACAGGATTTAAGAACTAAATCCTTATCTTCTCCTTCCAACATTTGTCCTATAAGATCCTGGTTCATTCTGCTTATCATAACTTTCCCTTCCTCAGACTCCCAGACAGAAAATCTTATTGGCATTAAGGGCGTAATAACTCTTAAATTAATTTTACTAAGAACCTGTCCGGCTAGCTCCGGATTACAAACCTCAATTACAAATACTGGTAATACATGGTACCCGGCTTTTGCAACTGATTTATGTAACTCGTGAACTATAGGTACTTTCCATCCGGTTTCAGCAGCCTCTGTTTTTATAATTTCAATTGTTTCTTCAATTGAATATTTGCTTTCAGATTGGACAAAGAAAGAATTAGATTGAGATTTTACTGAAAAGCTCAAAATAAAAATTAAACTAAATACCAGGGTTAATTTGTTCATTGTATGGGTCTCCATTATTTATCTAATATGATGAAGAATAACTCGTAAAGATTCCATATACTGTATCGGCATTCAATTTATTATTTTTTTTTCGATAATCAAGAAATAATCATTGGAGTTTATATGTCAACAATAACATGGCGTGATACCTATTCAGTCGGTATTCAAAAAATTGATGATCAGCATAAAGAACTGATTTCCATAATAAATGAAATTTATGATGCTCACCACCAAGGAACCAGTCAGACAGTAATAATAGACACACTGGAAAAATTAGTAGATTATACTATTTATCACTTTTCCATGGAAGAAGATCTTTTTGTTCAGTGTAACTATCCAAAGAAAGATGATCACATGAGTGAACATAAAGAATTTGTTGGAAAAATTGCCGACTTAAAACAAGAAGGGCGAAAAGGAAACTTGCTGCTGAGCCTTAAAACCATTGACTTTCTAAAAGACTGGACCATTAATCATATCCTTGGCACCGATATGGAATTTGGCGCTTTTTTAAAAGAGAAAGAGATTGGATAATTTATTCGATCTCCTTATGCTTATATTTATGAGAACGAACAAACAATAAATCTCCGAGATTTTCGAATCCCTGAAAAAGTTTTTCGCCTTCTCGTTTCATCCGGCCCTCATGAAATCCCATGACTACAAGCCCGGCTTCGGATGAATTTTCATTTACAACATCGTTAAATTTATACTCCCCTGTGGTTTCAATTATTTGTATATCCTTTTCACTGATGGGCAGCCTACCGGAAATAACCAGATGCCGGATAGCCTCGTAGTCATTTTGTTTTTCATTTTTTTTGCTAATCTTGAATATCTTAATCTTGCCATTCCTCCAATCTGGATGACCGAGTATGATGTAACAAAGTAGAATCATTAAGTTTGAGTTTTCCTTGTCGGTATCACGAAGCCAAATATGCATCTCACCTTCATGCTTGATCGAACGTGATGAAGATCCTAAAATACAAACATCAAAATCACCAGCCTCGGTAAGTGGTATATTGTCCATTATTTGTTTCAGGTTTTTGGTATCACGTTTGTCATATTCAAACATGATCATATTGTTTTCCATCCCGGAAGGACTTGGTAATTGAGCAACCTGTGCAATTGCAGAAGTATATGAGGGTGATATTAAAGTGTCAACATAAATATTTTCTTCCAGTTTTGTTGTCTGATCAACAAGTTTGGATAATACTTTCTTTGCCTTTTCGTTTAACACCCTTGAATAGTATCCTTCAATAAGGTGTATGTACGTGCCAAAGCCATATTTATAAGAAATCCAGCTAAGCAGTTTGAAGGCCTTATCCCTCTCAAAAGAATCCTGAGAAATACAAACGGCTGAAGGCCTCCAGTTCGAAGACTGATCACGTTTCTTCGCCTTTTGAAGAAATACTTGTGATTTTCTAATCATCTGATAAAGAGAATTTTGAAAGATGTCTTGTAGTCCGCTGCGATCAGTGTGAATTTTTTCTATTACTAAATAGAGTAATGCCATGGAACAAACTGCAATTATTGTATACAACAAACTAACTTGAACCATTATATAGAGGCAAAGTAAAAAACCAATTAATGATACATACCATCGTGATTTAAATGTCGGTCGATATGAGGGATCTGACCCAAAATGATAAAGAAATGATATGAGACATAGAGATCCATAAGTTACCATAAAAAACATTGAGATAATTTGAGCAACAATGTCTACATCACCTATAATGACAAATACTAACGCAATAATCCCGGTTACAATTGTCGCATTTAGAGGTTCGTTGGTTTCACCTTTACCGACGGCAAAAGTTTTATTCAATGATTTGATCGGAAGTGCCTCATCAACACTAAGAGCTTGCAGTGTTCTGGGAGCAACGAGAACTGATCCTAAGGCAGACGAAATTGTTGAGGCCGCCAGACCGAGTGGGACAAGAATAAATCCAAATAAAGCAATGTCACTCATAATCAGTTGCTTTGAGAGTAATGTTTCTGCAGAGGCAGCCCCTGTAAATTTCAAAATAATAAATATGTAGACAACCATTCCAACTATAGTTGCTGCCGTAGTTCCTATCGGAATTGATTTACCTGGATTTTTTAGATCACCCGAAAGTCCTACTCCTGCAGTCATTCCAGTAAATGCCGGAAAAACAATTGCAAAAACAATAAAGAAATTTTCCGTGTTCCTTAATGGTTCATTGAAAATGGAACTTACACCACTAGTTGAATATTCTGTAGACCCAAGGAAAAAACTTATTAATGATATTGCCAGTATTGCTACAATATAGTAGAGAGCTTTTACACCCAGATTTGCGCCTTTTTTTAAAATCAGAAATAGTAGAGCAATTACTGACGGAATACTGATAACTTGTCTTGGCAGGTTAATTTGATAATTTTCACTGACCCAGTTAAAGAGAGGCTCGAAGGCTTCAGTAAAAGCAATAATATAGAAGGCGACGCTTATTGCCTGACTCAGATAGAGTGCAATTCCAATTGTAGAACCTATGTTAAGTCCAAAAGAGCGAGAAATAATGTAATACTCTCCCCCACCTTCAACCTTTCTGTTTGTAGCCAGTTCAGAAATAGCCAGAGCTGTTGGAATAGTAACAAGATGACCCAGAAGAATGACAAAAAGTACACCCCAAAAACCAAGTGTTCCAACAGCATATCCAAATCTCAAGAATAGAATAGCACCTAAAATTGTTGAAATGGCTGTAAAAAATACAGGACCTGTACCAAAGCTTTTCTTCATAATTTTTTTTCCATTAAAGCTATAAAATCATGAACTAACGATTACAAAATAATACTCGATTAAGTTTGATACAAACAGCATTTTTGTGTATTTATATATGGATGTGCAAAGATTGAATACAAAAACCAAAGAAAAGTTTGATGAAATTGTTAGATATTGATTTCCATTTTGTCTCTGGCAAATTCAACATCATCAAACAGATCTTTGCTAAGTTTTTCCTGTTTTCTAATAAATTTATCATCGTGATCAGGGTCGTGATGTGTGATGATAAGTTTTTTAACCTTTGCCAGTTTTGCGACCTCAATAGCCTGCTGCCAGCTACTATGCCCCCAACCTTCACGATCAATCATCTCCTCTTTCGTGTACATACCTTCATGAATAAGAAGGTCAGCGCCATCCGCTAATTCCAAAACTCTCTCATCATATGAATTCCCATGTTCAACATCGGTACAGAATACAAATGATTTGCCATTAGCTTCTATTCTGTAGCTAAGAGCTCCACCTGGATGATTGTGCTCAGCAGTTGTAATATTAATACTATCAACAGAAAAATTATCACTATCCTCATAGAGAAAATTTAATTGCGCTCCCATTTTTTCCAAGGGTATTGGGAAATACTCTTTGCGCATCTGAGTTTTAAAAATGTTTTTCACATTTTTAAATTTTGCTTCACGGCTAATTGTTGTAATAGTAAATTCTCTACTATTATCGTATGCAGGTAGGAAAAACGGGAAACCTTGTATATGATCCCAATGAAAATGTGAAAATCCGAGGAAGACATTTGGGCAATCAGTTTTTTTACACTTAGCTAATTCCTTCCCCAAATTTCTGATTCCTGTTCCTGCATCAAGGATAAAAATACAGTCTCTAACCCTAACGAAAATACATGTAGTATTTCCACCGTATTGGCGATACTCAGACTCACAAACTGGTATAGAACCCCTTGTCCCATAAAGTATGATCTGCATATATTCTCCAAAAAATAAGCATTATCCAGAGCTAGTGAATTGGAATATTATCATTGAATTAACTGTATATTATAGTAACTTTTTCAAATAAAAACCAATTCCAAAAGATAATTTTTGATTCCTGTGACGCCACTCAAACTACCAGCATAAAATTTAATTTGACATAATTGCTATTTTTTACTATCTATCCACTAGATGTGGAGCCTATAATTGCTAAATGGGTTTGCAATAAAAAAGCACCGAAAAAAACAGCTTGAAGGCGAAACGTCCGGGAGGATTAATTAACCTCTCTTCTTTGGAAGAGCCCGTTGTAAAGCGGGGGAAGGAGCTTAACCCCTCATTTCAATATTTTTGAGACGAGGGGTTTTTTTATCATATGTAATTATCACGGATTTTTCAACATAAAATCAGATTTGATTTATGAATATACTAGTTGTCGATGACAATTCACCATTCCGAATTTTCCTTCGAAAAATTTTAATGAAAGAAAATTATACGGTTTTCCTCGCTGAAAATGGCATAAAAGCATTGGAGATTCTGAACAGTGAGAACATTGACGCCGTTCTTACAGATTGGATGATGCCGCATATGGATGGAATGGAATTAGTAAAAACTATAAGGGAAAAATTCGATAAACCACCGGCAATCTTAGTAATAACTGCACTGGCTTTAAAAGAAGCTTTTGATAAAGCACTTGCTGCCGGGGCTGACGAGTATCTTCCAAAACCTGTTTCTAAGGAAGCTGTTCTAAGCACTTTGAAAAATGTTCTCGAGCGAAGAGGACAAGACTTAGCACAGAGAGAAATAGAATCTCAACCGCCTCCTAGAGTCTTACCCGGATTTTATGGAGTAGGAATTGCCGCCAGTACCGGGGGGCCAATGACTTTAACAAGTTTTCTTAACGAATTAGAACCAACAGAACAATTGAGTTTTTTCATCGTCCTCCATGGCCCTGATTGGATGTTAAGATCATTCGTTGACAGGATGAGAGAGAATTGTAAGTTACCAGTTAAACTAGGCAGAGAAGGACTGGATATCAAACCAGGGCAGGTTTATATTTCGCCTGGTGAATCACACATGATAATAAATCCGCTTAAAATGCAAATTGCACTTTCTGACACCCCTCCTGAAAATTATGTAAAACCATCAGCCGACCCCCTCTTCAGAAGTATTGCCGCAACTTTCGGTAAGAAAAGTATTGGTGTTGTAATAACCGGTATGGGACATGACGGCACCCTCGGCTCAGGGTATATAAGAACTGCCGGCGGCTTAGTAATTGCACAAAATCCCGCCACTGCGGTTATAGCATCAATGCCAAAATCTGTCATCGACCTCAAAATTGCTCACAAAGTAGTAAATATTAACGAAATTCAAAAAATCATCCTGCAACACATTAATTAAATATTATATTATTTTTATTTTATTTGATCATATATTCTATATCATACAAGTGCAAAAAATATCCCCTACTTATTGTCTAAACTTCAACCATTAATATCCGATAATTAATTACAGCAATTCATGATTAATTAGAAAAAACTTTAACTTAAAGTAGAGGCTGAAATGAAGGGGAAATTAACTAAAGTAATTGGGCTAAAAGTAGTAACCGCCTTGACAATAATTCTTGGAACGCTCGGAAGCATTTTAATCTACGAACAAGAATCAATAGCGCTGGAAAATTCTGCGAATACCCTACAGGAATTAAGCAAAATACTGAAGAGTAACATATCATTCATTATGTCTGAAGGCTTGACAGATATAAAACCACTAACAGACAATGTGCAATCGGAACACTTAGTTGATCTAAGAGTAATACCAACAAATTCGATTGAAGAAGGAAGTGAATCGAATCTTGATAAAATAGAAAAAGAAACTCTTCAAAATAAATCAAACAACTATTTTGAAGAAGATTGGCAAGGTAAAAGAGTTTTCAGGGCGCTTAGCACAATCAATGCAAGTGAAAATTGTATTGAATGTCATGATGTAGAAATCGGCAGTCCCCTTGCAGTAATGAGTTTAAGATACAATATGAGTGATACTCATGAGAACTTAGCTAATATGAGATTGCTTGGGATTCTAATTCTATTCTTAGCGGTGGGAATGACTTTTTACATCATTATGACCCTCTTGAAGAAAACAGTAACCTCGAGACTGGATAAAATTAATTCAATTGCTGAAAAAATAACAAGGGGTGAACTTGAACATAGAATCGATGCTGATGGTGATGATGAGATAACAGATCTCTCTAAGTCATTAAACATTATGATAGAAACTATGTCTGTTCAGTTGAGTTACCTTGACAAAATACCTACTCCGGTTATGATAATAGACAAAGAATACAACGTGAAATACCTTAACGAAACCGGAATAAAAATAACCGGACGTGCAAAAACAGAATGTTATTCCAGTAAATGTAGTGATCTGTTTAAAACAGACCATTGTGGGACCGATGAATGTCGTTTACATCAGGCTATGGCGTATGATGAAATTCGATCTGGTGAGACAATCGCGAATATCAATGGTGGTCTACCAATAATGTATTCCGGAGCTCCTATTAAGGACGGAAAAGGTAATATTTCCGGCGCTCTTGAATTTGTTGCTGACTTATCTCAAGTAAAAGAAATTGAAAAGTATCTCGCACGTTCAACTTCAAGACTTATAAAAGAAATGGACAAATTTTCAAATGGTGATTTAAGTGTTTCAATAATACCTGAAAGATCTGATGATGATATTGGAAAACTGTATTCCAGCTTTAATGAGGCAGTTGCAAAGATAAGAGAACTTATAAAAGAAACAATTGTGGCTGTACACCATACTGTTCACGAAAGTACCGAAATAGCTTCTTCCACGGAACAAATGGCAGTCGGGGCTAATGAACAAAGTAATCAAACAAATGAGATTGCAACTGCTATTGAACAAATGACTGCCACGATATTAGAAACAACACGAAATGCAAATGAAGCTTCAATTACTTCGAATAACACTTCAGCAATAGCAGTAACTGGCGGAAATGTTGTAAAAGAAACGGTAAACGGAATGCAAGTAATTGTTGAGGTTATTGGTAATGCAAAAACAATGATTAACGGACTAGGGAAAAGCAGTCAAAAAATTGGTGAGATAATTCAGGTAATAAATGACATTGCTGATCAGACAAACCTACTTGCTCTTAATGCCGCTATTGAGGCAGCCAGAGCGGGAGAACAAGGACGCGGATTTGCAGTAGTTGCAGATGAAGTTCGTAAACTGGCGGAACGTACTTCAAAAGCAACTTACGAGATTTCTGACATGATTAAGCAGATACAAACCGATACCGACTCAGCAGTTACAATAATTGAGGATGGCAATGTTGCAGCCGAGAAGGGTATGCAATTAGCCAAGCAAGCAGGTGAATCATTAAATAACATTATCTCAGAAACAGGAAAAGTCGTCTCAGCCATTCAAAATGTAGCAACGGCAAGCGAAGAACAATCAACCGCAGCAGAACAAATTAGTAAGAGTGTAATGACAGTAAGCAGTGTTACGACTCAATATGCCGAAGGGATAAGTCAAGTTGCACATGCCACAGAAACATTAAATGGTCTTGCACACAACATTCTTAAAATTTGTGGAAATTTTCATCTTGGTGAAGAAAGAAAAGAACTTGTAAATTACAGCAGAAACTAACGAAAATAATAAAAGATCGATCCAAAACTGGATCGATCTTTTTTATACATGTTATATGCAAATATAAGTTATTATCTTTTAAGACTATGCCCCTTGCAAGATTACTACAACTTTAGCGGACAGAAGGAAACTCACCAGTGATTTTTTTAAATGCTTCTCTAAACATGTTGATATTCTCCGCTGAATCAGGTTCCAAGCTTGCCTTTGTTGATGGAACTTTTGTCATTTTTGCAAGTTCCATTTTACCTTGAATACCGCTCTTTTCAGCCATACACTTATATATTTGTAATAGTTTTTCAGCCATTTTATTTTCTCCAAAATTTTTCATAAGCTTTTATATAAACATCTGCCTCAGATCCCCACTTTTCAGGTGGTTGAATTTTCCACTCGCAATGATCATCGCCTTTACCAACACAAACAGGCTCAATCGCAATAAGAGGTGATCCCCAAAAAGCAGTGCACCAACCGGAAGCATATCCCATAAGTGTCCAGCAAACTGGATCTTCAGAATGATCATAGAAAGACAAGTGCTGTTCAGCTTCGTACGAATTTGACCAAACTCCAGTAAAGAAAAATTCTCTCGTTACCGGATCAACTTTGACCTCCTTAGGCTGAGCATGTACAATTCCCTCCCAGGTGTGGATCACTGGGCCAGAGGCGAGGAGATCCATTTCACTATCAAACTCATAGTTGGTTTTCATTTGAAGAAAATCTGAGTATCCATTTTGATACCCAAACTTTAAAAAAAGATCTCTCGCTTTTTCAACTCCTTCGGTTTCAATTAACATTTGCCGAAGAAGTCCAATTGAATTAGCATCAAAAATTACTAGACGGGAATCTTTAAAAGAGGTAATACCCTGATCTATATCGAAATTCATATCTTTCGATAAATCAAAATCGGTAGCCTTCATTCTAACCTCATAATTAATTTAGTAAATATCGTATTGCAAAGATTGAGTCTTGGAGAATTAAATTAGGATAAGAAGTATTTCATCAACGATTGTAAAAAGCAAAACGTTCCAAAACCTATTGTAGTTAACCGACATTATAAACGAAGTGTGAGAATACTTATTTCAAAAAATTAAATACACAAATTACCAGGTGGAAATTAAGTTTTATCAAACTAGTTAAGTGTTGTGTAATTAAAAAAGGAAGGATTTCTTAAATTGATTATGTCTCGCAATTAGCAAATTTCTAATTTTCCGCAGGCTAACAATTTATTCAAAGCTTTTTACAGCTGTATTAAGATCTTCAAATACACGAAAAACTTTATTCATACGGGTTGCCTCAAACATAGACCATACAACAGTGTCTTCGCAATGACCACACGCTACTAGTCTGAGGTCCCCGCCGCCAGTTGCAACTCTTTTTAAATTGACAACAAGAGACCCTAAAAAAGTAGAATCAAGGAATTGAACACTCGACAAATCAACAATAATTTTCTTGTTGCCATTTTTAATTATATCAGCAACTAAGTTTTTAAACTCTTCGGCAAACTCTAAAGTTGCCCTTGATACTTCCACTCCGATAATTCTAACATCGCCTTGTTCTATCAAATTAAAATTTTTCATAAGCCATAATATTTATTAGCGTTATACAATTAATGCAACATAATGTTAAATAAAATAATTCAGATTTTCTATAGCTACTTTTCAAATAGTATATTTTAATATTTAAGGAACAGTTGCCATAAACAGAGTCGCTGAACTCAAAGACAAACATAGTAAATTCTTATTGATAGCCGGAATCATAAAAGATTCACCTTTGTGAAATTGATATTTATTCCCATCAAAATCAATTTCCAATTCTATTTCTCCTTCAATAATAATAAAGACACAAATTCTATTGTTGACAGGATAATTAATTCTATCATCAGCCTGTAATGAGAATCGTATTAATTCAAATTCTTTTGCATCGGTAATATATCTATGTACAGAACTGTTGGAGGGAATAACAGTCGGCTGGTCGTTGGAATATCTTAATATATTTAATAACGTCTTAACATCCTTAAATTTTGGTGTCAACCCGGCTCTTACAACGTTGTCGGAGTTAGCCATACATTCTACAATATTTCCCTGCAGATAAGCATGAGGTATTCCGGCGTCGGTATAAAACCCCTCTCCCTCATCAACACTTACGAAATTAAAAAATAGAAAAGCCAGTAGCCCTACATCATCTAAAAATTGTTTTTTGTTTTTAAGAAAAAGCTCTTCATCAATTGACAAATGCTGCCTGGCAGTTAAACTTTCTTCTATTAATTTCAATACTTCCGAAATTTTTCCGCTTTTCTCAATTTGCAGGAGTTCTGACATAAAATTTTTAACAAGTCTTTCCTTATCAACATCTTCCGATTGGAACATCTCGGAAAGTGTTTTTGGTAAAAAATAATCACTCAGGAATGTGAATGATTCAAACACCTTTTTTATTTCACTGACCGGCTTAATGCCAACCAGAGCATAAAGTCTATCCAATGCAACTGCAATTTCCGGTTTATGGTTTTCATCAGGATAATTTTCCGGTGACTCTTTGTGCAGCTGTCTTGCTTGTTCTTTATTTGGATGAGTTTGTATTGATAAGGCTTTTCTGGCTGACAATACCTTTAGTAAAAATGGAAGTTTGTTATTAAACATTTCAGCAACCTTGTAACCCAATATTTCCTCAGGGAATTCATCAATGAGGAAATTAAGATCAATTAATCTGCCATTATACTCAAATAATGACGGAGATTTTTGATGAGCGCCAATCCACAACTCGGCGTAAGGTTTATCTTTCTCTGGCATAATCCCTAACAAATCAGTAATAAACGCCTCTTCGTTGATCGTCCCCCATTCATAGTGCTGAATCGTATTATAAAGTTTTATTGGTTTTGTTAATAGTTCTTTCATTTTCATCCATCAATTTTACTACTATTGTAAAAATACAAAATTTTAGATGTAATGAAGCATTCATACAAAAGAACTTTGTGATGAAAAAAATATTTCATTTAAAACATTATGAAGTATTGATTTTTATGATTTTCTAACTATTATTGTTACTCACTTTAGAATTTCATTTTTTCACCTTGGGAGAATATAAAATCAGGGAAAAGAAATAACATGGAGGATTTGTTGTGGCAAATATTATTAAAACCAAAGGCATAATTGGAATACTAACTGGTGGTGGTGATGTACCTGGATTGAATCCTGCGATTAGAGCAGTTACTATAAGAGCCATTCGAGAAGGCTATAAGGTAATTGGTCTTAGAAGAGGCTGGGCAGGTTTGATTGATTTAGTTAGAGATCCCAAAGCAGATAATTCAAACAATTATCTTCACTTAACAGAAGAACTGGTTAATAAAGTTGGAAGAACTGGTGGTACATTTCTGCATACTTCTAGAACGAGAGCTAGTCATGTTCCTAAAGATGCTGTACCTGAACACCTTAAATCCACCTACAATGAGGAAATAAATGATCTTACACCCGAAGTACTAAAAAACCTCGAATATCTGGGTATTGATTTTCTTATTCCGATTGGAGGCGATGACACACTAAGTTATAGTGTACGGATGCATCATGAGGGAGTTAAGACAATTGCGATCCCTAAGACCATGGATAATGACGTTCCCGGAACCGATTACTGTATTGGCTTTAGTACATGCATCACACGTACCATTGAACTTACGCACAGCCTCAGAACTTCAGCAGGATCACACGAAAGGATACTGGTTATTGAAGCCTTTGGTCGCTACGCTGGTTATACGGCTTTACTCCCTGCAATGGCTGGTGCCGCCAATCGTTGTGTAATTCCTGAATATAAATTTCATATAGAACATTTAACAGAACTGCTTGTTGCCGACCGGTTTACAAATCCAAGTCATTATTCGGTAGTGCTTATTTCTGAGGGTGCTATGTTCGAGGGTGGTGAGATGGTTTTCAAAGATAATGAAACAGATATGTTTGGACATAAAAAACTTGGTGGAATTGGGGATATAATTGCAACTGGCATTAAAGATTTATCACCTAAATTTAATAAAGGTGTGAAGGTGAATACAATAAGTCAGAAGCTGGGTTATTTAGTACGCTGCGGAGATCCTGATGCAATTGACTCAATCGTACCGATGGCTTATGGAAATCTTGCTTTAGATTTAATTCTTGACGGAAAAAGTGGTCGATTGGTTGTATTGAAAAACGGCAGATATAGCAACGAACCTCTGGATATCGTAACCAGCTATAAGAAGCTTGTAGATGTCGATAAACATTATAACACAGAAAGACTGAGACCAAATTACAAGAGCTTCGAAAACAAGCCCTTATTTATTATGGCCAGCGACTAAAAATTAATTATTGGGAAGTTACCATCATTGTGCTAACTTCCCATATCTTTTTCTGAAGCTTCTTTTCATATGATATCAAAGATGAAGAGACTTCCAGATATTGATCATTATACTTATCTGAAATTTCTTCCACCTCAACAATGTTAAATTATATTATCACAAAAACTATTGATAGACCGGCTTATTTCATAGATAATAAGCCGGTAAACATTAATTACATTTCAATTCCAACTTTTCTCTTTTCAAACCAACCGTATACAGATGGAATAATCAAAAGCGTCAGAAGAGTAGAGGTTATCAAGCCACCAACTACAACTATCGCCAATGGTTTCTGAACTTCTGACCCGGCACCGGTTGCGTACAGCATTGGTATTAAACTAAATATGGCAATCAAAGCCGTCATCAATACCGGACGTAATCTATTAAGACTTCCCTGCTTTATTGCTTCAGGTAATTCCATTCCTTCCTCGCGCAACTGTGAAATACGGGATACCAGGACTACTCCGTTTAATACCGCAACGCCAAACAAAACAATAAATCCAACTGAGGCAGGAACTGATAAATATAAACCTGAAATGTACAGAGAGAATATCCCGCCGATTAAAGCAAAAGGCAGATTTGAAATTACCAGCAATGCCAGGCGAATTGATTTGAAAGTCACAAATAATAGGAGCAGAATTAATCCGATTGCTACCGGACCAATTATCATTAGTTTGTTCATTGCCCTTTGTTGATTTTCAAACTGGCCACCCCAAGTTAAATAATATCCTGCAGGTAGTTTAACATTTTCCTTAATCTTACTTTTTGCTTCATCAACAAAACCGCCGATATCTCTTCCGCTTATATTCATCTCAATTCCGATTCTTCTAATACCGTCTTGCCGGCTAATTTGAACCGGCCCTTCAATCATCTTTATTTCGGCTAATTGAACCAGTGGAATATTTGCGCCCGAATTTGTAGGAACAAATATATTCTCAATCGCTTCCATAGAATTTCGTTTTTCTTCCGGCAGCCGAACAATAATATCAAAATTCCGGTTTTCTTCATACAATTTAGAAGCGGATTTCCCCGCAACAGCAATTTCAATAACACTCTGAACATCGCTGATATTCAACCCGTAACGGGCAATTTTATTTCTATCAATCTCAACTGTCAAATATGGCTGTCCGGATACTTTTTCTTTCATCAAATCAGTTCCCCCTTCAATGGAAGAAAGAATTTTTGCTATCTCATCCGATTTACTTTTCAAAATTTCAATATGGTCGCCGAACAGTTTAAGAATCAATTGTGCTTTTGTTCCGGCAACAAGTTCATCAATTCTGCATTGTATGGGCTGACTGAAACCGAAAGCAATTCCGGGTATCTGTTCCAAAGATTCACGCATTTCATTTGTTAATTCTTCTCTGGTAATATCGCGTGTCCACTCACTCATTGGTTTTAATATTCCAACATACCCGGTTTGATCTACACCACGTGTATCAAGAGCTACTCCCGTTTGCCCAACTCTACCAACGACAGTTCCTAATTCAGGAAACTCCTTCATTTTTTTCGCGATAAGTTCGTTTACTTCCAGGGCTTTGCTCAATGATACACCCGGTAATAAAGCCACGTCGGCATCAAAGGCGCCCTCATTCATGGTTGGGATAAACTCCGTTCCTAGCTTTGTGAATAAGAACAACGAGAAGATTAAGAATGCACCCGCAATACTCAGCATTAGTGTTTTTCTCTTCATCACAAATTCTAAGGTCGGTATGTATATTTTATTTGCGTACTTCATAATTATACTTTCTTTTTCCGGCTGAGCTTTCAAAAACATTGAACAGAGTACCGGTATAACAAATATTGAAAGAAACATTGAAGATAGTAAAGCAATGGCAACAGTTTTAGCAAGTGGGGCAAACATCTTTCCTTCAATTCCTTCCAAAGAAAGGATAGGGATAAACGTAATAGCAATTATCAGCTCTCCGTAAATACTTGGTTTTCGAACTTCGAGCACAGCTTTAAGAACAGTCATAATTTTAGAGTGCTCTTTTCCTTCTTTACTTAAATGCCTCTGTACATTCTCCACCTGAATTATAGTGGCATCTATTATCATTCCTATCGAGATCGCGAGTCCGCCTAACGACATAAGGTTTGCACCTAAGCCAACAACCTTCATAACAAAAAATGTTACAAAAAGAGATAGAGGTAAAGCAATCAACACTACAAAACTGCCTCTAAAACTTCTTAGTAATAAATACAGAACAATTAGAACCAGAATTGCTCCCTGAATTAAAGCTTCGTTCACCGTATTTACACTTGTATTAACAATATCACTTCTGTCATAATACGGGACCATCTTAATCCCATCCGGAAGGATATTATTTTCGTTAATCTCTTTAACTTTTTCTACAACAGATTCAACAACATCACGGCTATTTTCACCGCGCAGCATCATCACAATACCGCCAACCGTTTCATCCTCTCCGTCTTTTATGGCTGCCCCCATTCGTACTGCTTGTCCTATTTTTACCTGGGCTACATCTCTTATGCAGGTAGGCGTCCCTTTGTATGATTGCAGAACAATGTTTTCTATATCGCTGATATCTTTTATTAATCCAACTCCGCGCACAATATACTGATCGGAATTTTTCTCAAGAATATTGCCACCTACGTTCTGATTATTATTTTCAATCGCCGTATAGACATTTTCAACAGCTAAACCATACTTAAGTAGTTTTTGAGGCGAAACAATTACGTGGTATTGTTTAAAGTAACCGCCGAAAGAATTTATTTCGTTTACACCCGGAACACTTTTTAGCAGCGGTGTAATCATCCACTCTTGTATTGTTCGTAAATTAGTCAGGTATAATATTTTTTGAAGCGAATCCGCAGGCATATTTCCTTCGAGGGTATACTGGTATATCTCTCCCATCGCTGTTGCAATCGGACCCATGGCCACCTCAACGCCCTTAGGTACGCTTTCCTTTGCTTCTCCGAGACGCTCAAAAACCAACTGTCTGGCAAAATAGAGATCCACATCATCTTTGAATATTATCGTTACAATTGAAAGTCCGAACTTTGTAACAGAACGCATCTGCTCAACATCAGGCAATCCGCGCATAGCCATCTCAATAGGGTAAGTTACATTTCTTTCGATCTCCAAAGCTGATAGGCCATCAGCATGGCTAACCACTTCTACCTGAATATTTGTTACATCCGGAAATGCGTCAATCGGTAGTGTTAAGTAGGAATACGAACCGATTGCAACAATCAGCAGCGAAAGAAATATGATCATTCCCCTCTGCTTTAAAGTAAAGGATATTATTTTTTCTAACATCAGTGTTCATCCCCCTCTATTTCATCTTTTTTCATTTCGCTCTTTAAATAGAACACTCCTTTCGAAACAACTTTTTCTCCTTCAAATAATCCTTCTTTTATTTCAATACGGCTATCAACTTTAGTTCCGGTAATTACTATCCTCTTTTCAAAAGTCTGATCGCTTTCTGGTGTGGTCGCGTCGCTTATCTGAACGAACACATATTCCTGCCCGGCTTCTCTTACTAAAGCCTCATTAGGAATAAGAATAGCTTCTGAATATTCGCCAATTGGGATTTTCAATTCACCGAACATATTAGGTTTCAGTTTACTATTAGAGTTTTTAAACTCCCCTCTCACTGTAATAGCTCTTGTCTGCTCATCAATGGTTTGCCCTATAGATATTACTCTCCCCTCGAATTTCTCATTCTGATAAGTGACTGAGGTAAATACGGCGCTTGTTTTTTGATTTATCTTCGCCAAATCTTTTTCGTATACTTGACCGTCAACCCAAACAGAATTAGTATTAATCACCTTAAAAGCATTTGTTGTCGCATCTACTAATTGCCCGATCACTACATTTCTTTCAACAACAATTCCGTTTATTGGCGCTTTAATCGGCAAAGCGCCGAATGTATAGTCCTCGTCGCTCTTTGCATCCATTACTTCTACATCAGCAAGATCAATAGATTGTATTTTTTTTTCTTCCGCCTTAAATTCAGCATAAGCTTTTTTGTATTCGGCTTCAGCTGTATAATACATTTCTTTCGATCCGATATTTTGTTCCAGAAGTAATTTATGACGTTCAAAATCTGCTTTACAATAATCATAATGTGCTTTCGATTTTAGGTAATCGGCTTTTATTTCTCCTATCTCCAATCCTTCCACATACATTAATATTTGCCCGACTTTAACATAATCACCGACTTTAACCAACACCTCATGCACCCTTCCCTGAACAAGTGAACCAACCTGTGCTTCATTGTCTTGATTCGTAATTACTTTTGCAGGAATTACCAGATAACCGGTAAACGGTTGCAACGATACCGTCTCCGTCTCCAATTTTATTTGTTTCACAGATTCAATATTAAGCTTAACAAATTCTGCATGTTCATCATGATGTTCTTCCATTATCGCTTCATCCTTATCGCCACAGCCTATAAGAGCAAAAGCCAATACATTTAAGGCAACTAATAATTTGATACTTGCTTTCATCTATTTCTCCCCTTCTGAATTGTCAATAATATTTTGTCCGGTTATCTCCTCAATCAGAAATGCCGATTGATAATAGTCATATAAGGCGCTGATGTAACTATTTTGCGAGTTGATCAGCATCTGTTTAGCCTGCAAAAATTCGAGAAAGGTCAATTCCCCGGCATCATAACTTTTTATAGCCGTTCTGTAAATTTCTTCAGCCTGCGGAAGAATTTCATTATTGTAAAGACGCACCTGAGTCAGACTGTTTTCATATTCTGTAAAAGCATTTTTTAATTTCAGAAAAATTACATTCTTTGTTAATTGCAGTTCTGATTCAAATATTGATCCATTGGCGCTCGCCTCTTGAATTTTCCCTCTTTGATCGAGCATAAACCATAAAGGTACTGAAATACCAAAAGAGGCTCCGTAGAATCCGTTATTTCCTCCAATAGTTTGCCTGAAATATGAGACATTAAAATTTGGTAAAAGTGAAGACCAGGCAAGAGTTTTATCTACTGAGGCAATATCACAATTTAATTCAGCAATTTTTATTTCCGGATTACTTGCTTCCAGTGATTTACTCATTTTGTCAAAATTAATTTCATAATCAACGAAAGTCAGAGAGTCCGCCAAATCGAAGTTTGAGTAATTATTTTGATTCCCAAAACCAAGCGCAAAATTAAACTCCGCAAGTGCGGTTTTAAACCCGTTTTGAGCAACTTCAAGGCTGTTCCGTGCTTCAATAAATTGAACTCTTGCCGTTAGTTTTTCAAGATTCGTCCCTTCACCAACATTTTGTCTTATCTCAGCTTTCTTAAAAAAATCTTCTGATATTTTTAGGTTTTCTTCAGTTGAATTTATTTGATACTTTTTAGCTAAGATTTTATAATAACTTGTCTTTACTTGGGTGGCAACGCACCTCTCCGCCATATTCAGCTTTTGTATTGCAATCTCCTCTTCGGCGGTGAATTTGCTCCCTTTCAAAAAGTAATTAGTTAAAAACTCAAAAGATTGACTTACCTCTATCGTTTTTTCTCCAAAGCTGCTAAAGCCACTATTGACAGGCACATATTCATAATTGACACTTACTTCTGGTTGAGGCAAGGATATTCCATTCCAAAATCGTCCTTTGGAAGCTGAAATATTTTCCCTTGCACTTTTTACTTCCGGGTTATTCTTCAGTCCAATTTTAACGGCATCAAGCAAACTAAGCTTTTTAATTTCAGTCTGTCCGTAAACACAATTCGACAAAAATGCCGCTACGAACAAAACAAAATATTTATTCATACTTTCTCCAATTAATTTTTTGATTTAATACATCCAACTCTCATCACTTACTTCTACTCAATGCCTTCAACACTTTCTAAGTACATTCCTAAATCAACTTACCGGCATTCTTATTCACGATCTATGTCCTAATGGTTCTTATGCCTGAATAGACATAATCATTTTTAGTATATTTTTAATCCTTAAATCAATACAAAATCTATTGCAATGGATGTTAAAGCAATAAAATTTCGTACTATTCTCGAAGTTATAGTTTAGTTTATTATGCCAGAGGGGGTGCTCTGTCGGGGGTTAGGTTATATATATAATAGTTGGGTAATGTAACTTCAACGGGAATGGAGATTGGTTGTGATTTTTCGATTACTAAATAATCACTTGATCCAATATCTTTAATAAATAAGTTACTTTTATAAGTGCTTATGGATTTTATTTCCAGATATCGATTATCAGAGAACTCTATTCCACAACAACAAGTATGATTACTACCATTCGAAGATGGAATAATAATTTCATTGTGTCCCTGAAAACCATAACTGCAATTAATTGTCTTAATAACATCTGAGTGATGAGATTCAAGATGATGAGTGTGATGAGAGAGTTCGCCCGAAATGAAAAATACTTGTAGAAGTATCAGGACAACGGCACTTATTTTTTTTATCGATCTACTTTGCACTTTTCTCAGGATTGGTTTTCATTTACAAGCAAATTTAATACGATTGATATTAATATAAAAGACCTTTCTGTACTTTTTATCCAAAATTGTTATTCTTTTGTAGAAACTTTTGATGAATTGTATCTCGCTGCAAGATTAGCTAATTTATCAACTCATTAAAGGGGATATTATGCGAAATGTGGCATTAATCGAGCTGTCTGAAAGTCATGGTGAGTGCCTTTATTCCCAAGCGTTATTTTTAGAAAATAGTGTAAAAGAGATTCATCTTATATGCCATGAAAAGCTTGCTGATCAAACAAGCTTTAAGGTTAATAACTACCACAGAAATCTTATATCTTACCAGAACAAATTTTTGAGCCGATTTCAGACCCATCTGGGAATCAGAAAATATTTAAAGTCGAACAAGATAGATACGATCATATTTAATACAACTACTGGACGAATAATTCAGGAGTTACTTCTATTCATTCCAAAAAATATTAAGTGTTATGGCTCCATCCATGATGGCAGAAAACTTGTTAAAAGTACAACACAGAAATCGATTAGTAAAAGAATGAGCGGCTACTACGTGTTAAACGATTATGTTAAAGATTATCTTATAGAAAAAAAAGCCAGCTCCCCACCTATTAGTGTCTATTACCCAATATTTTTCCCTCAAATGGAATTAGAAAGTATAAGCAAATCTGAGAATAATTTTTGGATTGTTATTCCAGGTGTTTTGGAGCAGAAGAGAAGAAATTACTATTCAATTATTGACAACCTGGTGCATTCACCATTACCACATAATATTAAATTTATTTTGCTCGGATCCAGTAAACACTTTAACGGCGATGGAATTGAATTTGAGAAAAGGATTGTTAAACATAATTTGCAGAAAAATTTTATCTACTTCGATTCATTTATCTCCAACAAAGAATACTTTGCCTATATAAAGAACGCTGATTTGATTATGCCTGCCATTGAACCCGGCAATGAGTTTTATAATACTTACAAGTATTCACAAATAACCGGTTCATACAACCTTTCTTTCGGATTCGGAATCCCCTTACTCTATCATGAAGATCTTTCGCTTATTTCTGACTTACGTGATTTTGGTATTAGCTATAACACCAATAACTTTTCTGAGATAATTAAAGATCTTGTTGCGGAGAGAAAAATACTACAAAATATTAGGGATAAAATTATTTCACATCCAAAATTCAGTTTACAATTTCAGAGAGAGAATTATCTGAAGCATTTGAGTCTTTAATTTTTCTGTAGAAAATTTTCAATTTTTCTTGAACAGTTTCAAAATTCAGTTCGGAAAAATCAGGAGCTTCAATCGTTACAGTCTCACAAGTTGTATTGTACGGCGTCCAGATTAAATCGTTAGTCTGGTACCTTGCATAGATAGCAAATGTCGGAACATTATAGGCAGAGGCAAGATGAACCGCTGAAGTATCAGGAGTGAATAAGAAATCGAGCTTTGAGATTAATGCCGCAAACTCATCAAAACTGGGCGAACAAAATACTGCGTATTTACTATTACTTATCTCCTCAGCTTTGGATAAATCTTTGAGCGCTGAAATTATGACGACAGGAGTTTTATCTTTTTCAAAATATCCAAGCAGTGACTTAAATCTTTTTACTCCCCAGAACCTTGCATCACTTCCAGCAGAAATATTTATTCCAACAAGGAAGGCAGGGTTATCAAAATTATCAGAAATAAAATTATTTACTATTTCTTCAGAAATTTCTGAATAATTATAATCAACTTTCATCTTTTCCAAATCCGAATCCAAACCCATAAGAGATGAAAGCTGTAGAATTCTGTCAACAACATGAGATTTACTTGGGTCAAGTTTGGGAGCCGTGTGAGAATATATTTTTTCGTTTCCCTTTTCCAATCCCACTTTGATGGGCACCTTAGATAGCCCGATAATCAGAGAGACTGTTGTAGAGATCCCGTCATGTAGATCGACAATAACATCATAGTCTTTTGAGATCTCCCTTGTTAGTTTTATCGAAGCTACAATTCCTTTGCTGTATCTTATCGTCTTATTCACATAAGGGTTGGTATCAAAAACGAAATGGTTTTTGGCTCCTGCTAAAACTCCCACATAACAGTTAGTTTTTCTTTTTACCAACCCGATTAATGGAGTAGAAACAAGAGCATCCCCGATTCTATTTAGATTAATGAAAAGAACTCTTGATTCAGAATTAATTGTAACTTTGCCCGTGGATTTTTCAGCTTTAATTAGGTAGAGAAAAATACCGGTTATAAGTTTTCTAAGTTTTATTTCAATTTCTTTCATCAAATGGTTCATCAGTTTTTATTTAGCAACTTTAATAAATGTATGCCATAAATATTTCACGGTGTTAATTATAGTGAAAAGCAAAAGTAATGTCACTATTCCATCTGTTAATGAAGATGATTTTATTCCTGCGGATTATGTTTTGAAGCAAAATAACCCGAACAGTAATTCATTTAAATAGTCCAGCACTTCAAACCAGCCAAATAGTATTATTAATTCTTTTTAAAATAAAAAGGTCCCCAAAATTGGGGACCTTTGAATACTTATTTTGAATCCTGAATTCGATCTTCTGAATTCTGTTTAATGCTATTACTTCATTAAGATCATTTTCTTAAGTTCTGTAAAGCTACCAGCTTGTATTCTGTAGAAATAAATTCCACTATTAACATTTGAGACATCCCATACAACTTCGTGGTAACCTGCACTCATTTCTCCACTTGCCAATTGTGCTATTTCCTGACCTATAAGGTTGTAAACAGCTATGTGAACATTAGCAGAGTTTGGTAATGCAAACCTGATTTTTGTACTAGGATTAAACGGATTTGGATAGTTTTGCATCAACGCGAATTCTGTTGGTGTGCCACTTAAATCACTTACTCCTGTAACTACAGTTGTAACAGTAGCTGAAGCCGTGTTACTGTAAGCTGATTCAGGAACTGTTGCATCAACAGCTCTAACTCTATAGCTGTAAGTTCCATCTGCTAAACCATTATCAGAATAAGAAGTTGCGCTAGCATTTGTTGTAGCTAATACTGTCCAGGTCGTTCCATTAGTAGATCTTTCAACCTTATATCCATCTTCTACAGATGAATTGTCAGTCCATGTTAGAACTACCTTAGCTGTTCCAGCAACTGCAGAAAGACCAGTAGGAGTTTTAAGTGGAGAAACTGGAGGAGGTGTTCCACTACTTGGAGGAATTGCTGTTGAGCCGGTTGCGTCGAATGCTGTTACAGCATACTCATAGGCAACGCCTTCTTCAGCAGTTAGGTCAGTATAAGTAGATGCATTTCCAGCTAGTGTACCAATCAATTCATAAGTTTCTGTTCCACTTGTTTTGTAAAGTGTTCCAGGGTTCCTTTGAGCTGTTACAACCTGTCTCCAAACCTGATTACCAGTAGCACCTGTACCAACTGTCCAGGTAAGAACTGTATTACCAAAGGCATCTAATGATCTGGTAAGACCAGTAGGAGGAGTTAATGTACCTGTAGCTGCAGTAATACTAATACCTATTGATTGAGTGTTACTAGCAAGCGCTCCATCATTAACCTGGAACACAATTGTTCTGGAAAGTGATGCATCTGCTCCAGCAGCTCCTGTAGAGAAACCAACACCACGAAGGGCAGCCTGGTATGCCGCAACTGTTCCACTACCAGTAATTGTTAAAACGCCTGTACTAACACTAAAAGTAGATGTAAGTGGCGCTGTAAGGTTTGATACAAATAAACCATCATTTGGAGATAACGGATCTGTAGTTGCTACAAAACCCTCTGAAATTGTTACTGTTGCACTTGCCAATAAAGTATTGTTACCATCTGTTACAGTTAGAGCGCTGGTTAAGTTAACAGGACTCGCTCCAAGTGTATATGCAACCGGACCGGCTTCAATATCTGCAAGAACCGGAGCAACGTTAACACCCGTGATTGTAATGTTGAATGTTTCAACATCAGTTATATACTGACCATCTGTAACAGTAAATGTAAATGAGTCTGTTGTTGTTTCACTACCATCATGCTTATAACTTAACAAACGGTTTGCAATAACATTCTGTTGGAATGAACTAACACTCTGTCCACCAATCAACAGTTGACCATGAGATGGACCAGTAATACTATAAGTAAGCGATCCATCACCAATAGTTACTGGAGAATCAGGATCATGGGCATTAAGATCCGCATCAGCGAGAATTCTTGTTCCTCCCTTTGCAACTTCAATTGGTCCATGAGCCGTAACAAAAGGAGCGTTTTCTCTATCAACAACATCGATAGCTCTTATATAATCACCACCTCCATTAGTTTTGAATAAACTATTTGCAGGATTTGAATCATCTACCACAAAAACAACACCACGTAATCCTTCAGTAGGTGTTTGAGATGAATTTTTATATTTAACTGATCTTAATGCCGCTTGGTATTGCTCATTAGTAGCCGTACCAGTTAAAACCAGCTCTCCAGCACCAGAATTAAAAGTGCCGGTTATACCATTTATAGCAGTATACACAAGTTCATCTTCAGCCGGCACATAAATGTATGTTGCAGGTGTATTAGTTTTATTAAGAGCTCCTTGTTGACCTCCTGCAAAGTACACTGTAGCACCTACTAGATTAGGATCATCGTTGTAAACACCCAAAGTAGAAGTAATGGCAACCGCTCCTGAATTATCATTATAAGTTAAGATATTAGTTGTTTCGTCTTCAACATCATCAACATATGCTTGATCATAAACATTAACAAGATTAATTGTTGCTGTAAGAGGGCTACTTTCAATTTGAGTCTTAGATAATCTACCAACAGGAGCTGAAGTTTCATCATTAACAGTAAAACTAACTGTTCTTGTCAGTTTTGCCGGGTCAAAATACTCACTTGTGCTACTATATTGAACCCGAGTAAGATTCCATTCGTATAACGACTTAGAAGCAGTTCCTTCAAGAACCAATACTCCGCCGGAATTAGATGCAATAGTTATTGGATTTCCATCACTCACCTTGCCTAATGATGAAGGGTTATTCGAATCAGGGTCATATGTCCATGATAGTACATCATTGGGATCATAGTTGCCTGTGATTGAGATAGTCGCTCCCTCAATATCGCCATCATCCACATCAGTAATGGTAATGCCAGTGATAATATTTGCAGCAGTACCATTTTCAATGTAAGTTAAACTACCAGTCAAGCCGGAAAGTACTGGTCCTTCATTTACGTTTGTAATAGTAATTGTAAATGTTTCTTCGTAAGTAAGAGATCCGAGGTTTGTTTTGGCTAAACTTCCACCACTGATAGGGTCAGTTACTTTTACTCTAATATCGAGAGAAGCACCATGGTACTCTAAGTTCAGTAGGGAATCGGTTTTAAGAACACCATTCTCTATCTTAAATAATCTCTTTCCATCAGGATTAGCTTCAGTCTTAAATAAAGAGCTTGATGATATTGATACCAATTCCATTGTATGTACAATGTTTGCTCCCGTTTGTGTTTCACCTGCATCAGGGTCAGTAACGGTAAATGTACCAACCGTTGTTCCTATGGCAACATCTTCTGCAACAGTTAATGGTGTTAAAGAAATGTCAGTTGCTGCTTCAGGAGTAACATCAGTCAAATTTATCGTTAATGACTGATCAAATGTTAAGCTTCCTGCACCATTATCCGTAGTTTTGACCAGAATTTTTAATTCATTATCATCTTCATAGTCAAAATCGGCTGGATTCTTAGTATAAAGTTTATCACCAGTAATGTAAAACCTACCATTATCAGCGTAATCAGCAGCAGCGCCATCTGTTGATAATTGGTACGTCCATGTATCAGCGGCATCTTGATCTTCTGTTGTTAATGTTCCAACTTCAACATCAAAAGTACTGTTTTCTGGAATACTATCTGAGAAAGAATCATCTATTTTTACAGCCGTTGGGCGATCGTTTTGATCAATAATATCAATTGTTAAAGCCGCATATGTAAATGCTCCGTCCTGATCTGTAACTTTAACTCTGATGTTGTATAAAGGATCAGCTTCAAAATTTGAGCGGCCGTTTAGTTTTACAACACCCGTTGCTTCTACAACAGTTACACTGTCATTATCAGCACCACCTGTGCCCGCTTCAAGCAAGAAAGTGTGAGAACCACCGGCATCTGCATCAGTTGCTACTAAAGTACCAACAATATCATTTGGGTCGTTATTCTCATTAATGTCGTTGTCACTTGATTGCCATGTAATACCTGTTGGGGCTTCATTAACATTTGTAATGTCAATAGTGAATGCCGCATATGTTAATTCCCCTTCTCCGTTATTTGAACTAATATAGATATTCAAGGGGTTAAAAGGCATTGTTTCAAAATCTTTTCCCGAATTGAGCTTGAGCGTATCACCAGTAATAGTAAAAGAACCATTATCGCGGTCATTAGTAGTGTTACCTGTAGCTAATGCGTATGTTAAGCTACCGTAACCGCCTGTAGTGGTAAATGTACCAACCGCATAATTATTAGCAGTATTCTCAGGTACGCTGTTATTACTTAAACTAATACCTGTTGGATTTAGGTTGTTAATGTTTATAGTAAATGATTCTTCATATGTAAGGCTACCATTATCAGTAACACGAATACGAACACTGCGAGTAGTTGCAGCTTCATAATCCAGACTTGCAGTAGCTTGTAAAGTAGTTCCAGAGATATTAAACAAACCATTGTCTGTATCTCCAGCACCAGCAACTAAAGCATACCCGCTAATACCGGAGCTATAAGTACCAGCAGCGTCAGTAGCACTCAAAGTACCAACAGTAGCATTTGCACCCGCATTTTCGTTAATACTAGAGGGAGTTAATGCTATGTCAGTTGGTGCAGAGTTACTAGGTGTTGGATCCACCCAGCTAGAAATGTTAATAGTAAAGTCCTGATTATAAGTAAGACTAGGAGAACCAGAATCGGTAGCCCTAATACTTATAGTGTGAGGCCCAGAGCTTAATGACCCTGTTGTTTCAATTAGGAGGTTACTACCGGATCTGAATTGGAAAGATGAAGCCTCGCCTCCTGCATTAATAGAATATGTAAAAGTATCAGCAGTAGTCTTTTTACCAGCACCGGTATTATCAGGGTCGGTACTACCAGTAATAGTAAAGGCCAATGTGCCAGAAGAAAGATGATCATCGAGCCCAGTAGCAGCTGTATATGCAATATTAGTAGGTGCTTCATTTTTATCAGTAATTGTAATAGACATTGCTTGATCAAAAGAAGCTGCAGCAGAACTTGTTGCCCTAACTGTAATATTATACGTATGATCTGCGTACTTTTCATAATCCAGGGGATTTTTTAGAAAGAGAACAGCACCAGTAAAATAGAAATCGCCAGCGTCTACACCTCCAATAATTTGGTATAAATATGTAAGTGCGGGATTACCTTCAAAGTCTGGATCAGAGGCCTGAACAGTACCAATTGGCTGGTCAATAGCAAGATCTTCTGCTACTACAGGATTAGCTCCATTAGGTAACCAGGCAACACCAGTTGGATTCTGGATTTTAAAGGTAGGACCTGTTTGAGCCTGACTTAACGTCAGAGCCCCACTGAAGGCAACCAGTGCCAACAGAAAAAATATGCGGTTTAAAAACCCGCTTTGTAGAATTTTCTTAAGCATTTTCTGCTCCCTTTTGTTGATTAATTAAAAAGTTATTTTTTGTGTTCATTTTTAGTACTTTCTTTTGTTTGTAAACTATTTTGTAATAAGAAGTATATTTTCATATTCTTTTAAAACTTCCGGCTGTAAAAACTGAACCGAACCTCCGTTAGTTAAGAACAATTCAACTATCACATCAGTGATATCATCAAATACATTTGTAAGGGAAACATGAGTGGAGATAACAGCTTCCTCATCAATTTCTTCAATGCTGCCACGCACGTGATAGTTTTCACTTAACAGGAGTAATTCCCCTTCCCCTTTTTTAATTTTTTTCCAGACTTCGGTAATTCCAGAAACAGAGTTATTCTCTTTCATTAGAGTTAGTAATTGATCGGGGGGAAGCTCTTTGCCCTTTACTAATTCTGCTTTCACTACATTCCAGGCTACTACACCTAATTCGGTAGATTGTTTAGTAGAATAGTCAAATTCGCATTGTCCTAATATTTCGTAATTTGATTGCGAGGAAATTTGGAACACTTCCAGAAGCTCAGAATCTCCCGCTAAAACAACTTTAAGGGGATCATCTTTATAAAATTTGTAAAATTCACTGTCTGCTTTTTTGAAGAAATCTTCAAGACCATTTTCTTTTTTGAAAAGATTGCTAAAGGTTGATGTATTTTGAGAGAAGTTAAAAGGGAATGTCATGTTTTTAATTTCAATAAGTGTATTTCTAAAAGCCTCAAACAATCTCCAGGATTCTTTGTTTAATAAGAGTACATAATAATGAGTGCTTAGGTGCATTTAGACTTCTTCCATTTTTATGTACCCTAAATAACACATTTGCTCCTATTATAAAATAGACATAAGGTTGATTTTCGGACTAGCTCTCTTATTTGTTTAATTGGATAGTGCGTCCTAATTATATTGATTCAAAGTGCAAATGGGACGTGATGACTTATTTAGTTGCCATTTCGAGTGTTTATGGAGTATTTGTCTTGTTCTGTTTAGAGGGGATCTAGTCCTATGGTGTAGTCCTTCGGTTATTTCCAGATAAAATGGGACAAATAACTCTCACATTATAATCAAAATAATTTCGGAGCTAATAATAATTATTGTTATTTTTTTTGAGTTATTCTTTTGTGTAGTTAAGAATTTGAAAGCGGGAATTGAGTCCGAGTTTACTCAAAATATTATGAACATGACTTTTTACAGTATGTGTGGATAAATTCAATTGAAGTGCTATTTCTTTATTTGCATAACCTTCGGCAATTAAACTTACGATCTTTTTCTCCTGAGTTGTTAAGAGAGATTCCTCAATACTTGAGGTTCCTTCACCACGATTAGCAAATATTTGAGTAAAAAGCGAATCAAATAACTCATTTGGGAGAACCTTTTCACCAGAGGCTACTTTTCTGACTGCCTGACTAAAATCATCAATAGAAGCGTCGGATAGTAATAACCCAACTCCACCGGTTTGTATAAAATTAAATGCATCTGTATAATCTGGTGTAACATCATGTGCAATTACTTTAAGATTTGGCGACTTGGCTATTAAAGATTTCATTATTTCGAAACAATTTTGATCTTTCAACGCCATGTCTAATAATAGAACGTCCGGGGAGTTACCATTAGAGTTAAATGATTCAAAGATGCTACTGGTTGAAGCAGTAATAACTTCAATATCAGGTTCCAATGATAGTATTTTGGAAATACTTTCTCTTAACAACCTGTTGTCTTCAACAAGCATAACTTTAATTTTTTCCATAAGGGGTTCTTCTTGCTTTTCGAATACCATATAGTTTAATAATAACAAGCGAAACAGTTAAAAATAAATGGACATTTAGATGTTATATCTCGTTCAATAGCTCAACAACTAATCCAGCTTAATAAGTTTCACATGAAGTTAAAATTAGGATCTTTCTTTCGATTATAGATAAAGGGGAATCTATCTTCTACTTTGTACAAAACAATGAACATGATCAGTTGAATTGAGCGGAATTATCAGGATAAAATTTCTTACTGATTGCAGTATAGGCAAAAACACAAGACCACCAATTTTATTCCCAGGATGAAGTGTTGTGCCCATAAAAACCTCATTCTGATAAAATTCTTTAATCTCCAATAATTCATTCTTTTCAACTGCCAAATTTATACTGTTTGAAATCAAATTGCCCGCCCAATTATATCAAATATCTTCATCATCAGAATCGTTGCTTACAAATAGTAAACAACAGAAAACATGCCGAATAAGCAATTTGGGTCGGGTTGCAGATGCAGATCTACAGCCTGTTTGAAACTATGCTCCTTCCAGGAAGCTAAACATTACGGGTAATAATTCATTAATGGTATTTTCATCACCATTTACGAATACAATATTTAGTTGTTCATTCTCAACAATCAAATCAGCAACTTTTATATTATCATAAAGTATGTCGCCAATGTCGCCACTCTCAGCCATAAAATTATCAATAACCAGGGTAAGAGAATTCCTTTTAATAGTAATTTTTGTAATTGGTAATGCGGAGTCCTCCATACTAGTCATACTTGCAGATAATAATTCACTGCCTTCTATAGTTGTTATTGTGGAGCTGCCGCCACTCAAACCAAAAGTAAGAGAGATTAACGTATCAGTAAGAGAAGCATCAAAAACCATTGTCCCCAATCCGCCAACTACAACTCCACCATCTGCAGATACAGTAGTAATAACCGGGTCATTTACCATTGAGAGAAGATCACTTCCAACTATTGACAAATTTGCCCATACAGTTCTTACATCATCAACAAAAATCTCAACACTGGCATCCACCAGAGTATTTGTTACTGTAAAATCAAACACCCTTATTTTAGCCTTCTTTGAACTGCCGTCAGTTTGATCTAGAAAATCGTACTCGATAATTAGCTCATTTGCCGGTTCATCGGAATGAACCCATACTTCGTTCTCATAAACAAATGTTCCGGTAATCTGGCTAAATATAAGGAGAAACAGGAAGGGATTATCATCCTCTGAAATAACCAGTTTGTTGATAATCTCAACTTTCAAAAGTCGATTTGCCAATCCTGAATTCATAAGATTTGGAGTACCAAGAATTCCTGTAAGGTCAGGCATAGTTTCCAGCATTGAGAACATTGGAGTTGACATCATAATACCAAATGTCTGGTCAATTTCGGCTAATGCCTGCTTTGTATTCTCAATGTTCTCCTCACTGGCTGGTTCTGTTGATTCTGAACATGCACTAAATAGACAAGCAATAATCATAACAGAAATAAAAATGAGCTTTTTCATGGTATCCTCTTAGTTGTTCTTTTAACAGACAAAATAAATATAATAATGGGTTACACCATAATGCAAGGTTTGCTTTCTTAATAATATTTGTGGTTTTGATGGAGGATAAGCAAGCCCCACCAATTAGATGAGGCTTAAAGAACTACTTAACCCGTTTATAGTGCATTTCCATGCTCTTTATTTCTTCATCACCCATCACCATATACATATCCATTTGAGAATGGTCTTCATCATGATGGGTAATTACCATTTTATATTCTAAGTCACTTCCTGTCATAGGATCTGTCATGGTACCCCAACAGACTATACCACCAGCTTCCTCATCCCATTCCCCCTCGGCGTAAGCAACACCTGTACCAAAATTGTCCATCCACAAACTAATATATTTTTTCTTAACGTTATCATAAGCATCAATTCCAACACCTTCCATTGGCATACCCATGGTAATTGCGCCAGAGTGAGTTTGTAAGAGATACCTGCCGCCCAGTATCATTTCGTTTACACTCTTCCCTTCCGAGAATTCCGGTTCACCCATGGGATCCATCCACATTTTGGTTTCAACTTTCCATTCCCCGACCATTTTTGCCAGCATAGCATGTTCAGCACCCGGTTGCATATAACTCATCCAGGCTTCTTCTTCGGGCGACATATCCTGACCGCCTTCCTGAGTATACAGACAAAATGAAAAAGCCAAAATTAAAACCAATAAAAGTCCACCCTTCATATCATTCTCCTTTATAATAAATTGTTGCTGGTAAACAAAGATTTGTAAAAGATTAGTTCATTATTGAAGCTCATCTGTCTGCTGAATGATTTAGAATTCTGACTATTTTTACAAGAAATATTAATATTGCAAATGGTTTATTTGGATAGTCCAGACAATATTTTGGCATACATAAAACGATAAAATTCATTCAATTCATGGAAGGGGTCATGTGAGTCGGCAATGTTTTTATAAGTTAACACAGCACGTCTGTTTCCGGTTTTTCTCCAGTATGCATTCCTGAATGATTTTCTGCTAATCAAATTCTCAGGAAATGGATTGGCAGTAACGAAAAAATATGGTTCATGAAGGTTATCATCGCCTAATGAAAAACCGAAATCTACAGTTTCTCTTCTTTCGTTATTATCCTCTCCTTGGTGAATTAGTACCCGATCGGTAATTATAGAAATAATCTGATCAAAATAATGAGGACGAAATTGTACAGAAGATGTTATTTCACTTAACTCACTTCTAAACTTTTTGAGTGAATATACTGAAAAGTGTAAGACCTTAAGTACATCTTCCATAATATCTTGTTCAAAGAAGTATTCTGTCTCATCATTAAAAGTATTCATCTTAACCTGAACACTAAACCCAAGATCATTAAGAAGGTTTCGTGTCTTCGAATAAAACTCTTCTTCAGATTTTAGGTTGAAGGGTATTTGTCTCTCTTCTTCTCCAATGCGGATCCAGAGACTTTGAAGTATAAAATCGAGTTCCATCTCAAAGTAGATTAACTCATCATTATGAAAGTATGGAATTGATTGAGTGGTTAAACCTCTGTGTGATACCTTAAGGGTATTTTCTTTTCTGATCTCGTTGTAGTGAATAAACTGGCTGGAAAAAGCTGTGACCACTCTTGCACAATTTTGAAGTGGTTTTATTTTTTCGAATAAATCAATCTCTTCAAATTTTGGAAGTACGAAACCCATACGGATTCTCTGTTATGTTTCTATACTGAGATTAAAAATTAAGTTTCCCCACCACACATTGAACATAGGGATTTTATTAACAAAAAACACTCCCCTTTTTCTATGTCAGCAATATTGAAAACCTCTCCTATCAGATTAATGAGAAACTTTTTAAAATCAGACATAAAAAAAGGAAGATGCAATCATCCTCCCTTTTTACTTTTACCTTTATACTTTTTACTTTCTTTTAAGTACCCCCGATAGGAATCGAACCTATGCACCTGGTACCGGAAACCAGTGCTCTATCCACTGAGCTACGGGGGCATTCTAAGATATTAGAATCTAGACATTAGAACCAAGACAAAGAGCTTTTCTATCCACCTTGCCCGGCGTATCCGCTTCAGCCTTAGACAGATAAACTTGTCGGAGAAGACGGGTGCCTGCCCGGCTTAGCTTCTTTTGCAAAGACGGGAGCTACGGGGGCAATTTAGATTATTAGAACTTAGATTCTAGAATTAGACAAAGAACAATATGTTTTATCCACTGCCAGTTCGCCGCAGTTCTTTTAAGTAGGCAAGCTACTGAGCAAATATCTTCAATCAAGTGCAACAAATGTCTTAAAATGATAGGTATAAAGCAAGTAAGCATTTCTGAGGGCAGAATCTTTTTAACTTGTTGAAAGCTTCGGCAGGCTAAATTCAAATGTACTCCCTTCTCCTTCTTCACTCTTAGCCCAAATCTTTCCGCCACTTTTTTCCACAAATTCTTTGCATAATATAAGCCCCAGACCACTCCCCTTTTCGCGGTTAGTACCCGGTCTTGTTTTCATTTTATCAATTTTAAAAAGATCCGTAATTTCTTCATCACTTAAGCCAATACCCTTATCAATAATTGAGAAAATAACAGCATCTTCTTTTTCACTAACTTTAATTTTTACAGGATCACCCATAAAGCTGAACTTAATTGCGTTCGTTAACAAATTTGAAATTACTGAAGTAAGAATGTTTTTATCGGCTGAAACAATTAAATTGTCGGGGATAAAACTTTGCAGCTCAATTCCCTTTTTATGAGAAATATGAGTGTGCAATCGGATAATGCTGGTGACAAATTCCTTAATCTCAAACTCTTCCGGTACAATCTCCATTATTCCTTGTTGTGTCTTTGACCATTGAAGTAAATTTTCTAATAACTCGTAGGTGCTTTTTGAGGAAACGGCTATATCTCGTATAAGAATTTCCCTGTCCTTTTCATTTAGTTGATCCCCCTCATTCAATAGCAGGTCACTACTTCCAATCAGGGATGAAAAGGGATTTTTGAGGTCATGCGAAATAATGGAAAAGAATTTATCCTTTGTAGCATTAATTTCTCTTAGTTCCATTGTCCGTTCATTTACAACAGCCTCAAGAACTTCAGCACGTTTCCTTAACCTTTTTGTTCTTAATTTATGCATGACCAAAACAGATAGAAGTATAAGAAATGCTAAACTCAGTCTGAAAATAATAGTCCCCCAAAATGGAGGGTAGACATCAATAAACATTCTTGCCGGAACATTGCTCCATACCGAGTGCGAGTTACTTCCACGCACCATAAAAAGATACTCGCCGGGCGCCAGCTTATTATATGATACCCGATTTATATTCCCGATATGAATCCAATCTTCATCAATACCTTCCATTTTATACTCATACATATTTAATTCTGGAGCACCAAAATGTAACGAAGCATATTCAATGGTTAAAGTAGATTGATCATAATTAAGAAAAAGCGAATCCGGCTCTATAGAAATGAAATTATTACCAGTCAGTTTGCCATTTAATCCTTGTGCGTTCAGATCATCATTTGTATGAATCAGGACCTCAGAGATAATTACCCTGGGTTGAAAATCCTCCATCGTGATATCATCGGGATTGAAGTATGTAACACCGCCAATTCCTGCGAAATATAATGTCCCATTTTCGTCGATAATTGTTCCAGGATTGAATTCATTTTCAGGCAACCCATCCTGGATTTTAAAAATTTTAAATGTCTTATCACTTCTGTTATAAAAGGTTAACCCGTTATTTGTACCCAACCAAATATTGCTGCTCTGGTCTTCCCGTATACTCACAACAAGATTATCTGATAAACCGTCTTTTACGGTTAAGTGAACAAGGGAATCATTCTTACTGTCAAAAATATAAACACCATGTTCTGTCCCCATCCAAAGAAGTTTTTTTGAGTCGTGTAGCAAATAATAAATGCCCGGAAATTCTTCCTTTTCTTTTGGTTTTTGAAAATATCTTATGAACTTATCAGCGGAGATGTCATACTTACACAATCCCTTCATGGTTCCAATCCAGAGCTCACCATTATAATATTCAAGACTGATGATGTCATCCGAAAGTAATGAATTCGCATCACTGCTTGAAAAATAGTTTGTAAAGTCACCTGATTTTATATTGTATTTAGAAAGTCCGGAAAAAGTACCCACCCAAATATTACCAATATCATCTGCTTCTAACGAAATAACTATATCACTGGAGAGACTGTTTTTATTTGTTGAATCACTTTCAAATCTTATAAAACCATTACTATTTCTAATTTTCTTAGCTAACCCGTAATTTGTACCAAACCATATGTCTCCATATATATCCTCAGTTATATCAGCAATGTAGTTATCATTTATTGAAGAGTTATCCTTGTTGTTATACTTGAATTGTGAATATTTCCCTGTTTTAAGATCCAACTTATTTATTCCGGCATTCGAAGTTCCAAACCAGATGATATCCCCTTTTTTATGAAGAGCAAAAATATTATTAGTCGAAAGAGAATTCTTGGATTTAGAATCAACGCGGTAACTCCTAAAGTCTTTACGCATTGTTTCAATTTTATTCAATCCCGTTTCCCTTGTTCCAATCCACACTATCCCTGTTTCGTCCACTTCGGCACTAAGCAATTCGTTTTGAGTAAGCCCAAAAGCATCGTCGACATTAAACTCATATATTTTTATATCCTCAGTATCAGTATCCATAAGTGCCAATCCATTTCTCGTGGTTGGCATCCAAAGTCTGTTCTTGCTATCAAGTTGCAGGTCATTAATCCAGATAGCCTTTACAGGATCACTATTGTACATGTAATGATAAATTTTACCAGTAAGACGATTTAACTTATTTAGTCCGTTTGTTGTAGCTATCCACATCAAGTCACCTGATTCACAAAAGGCAGCTATTTCTCTATAAGTCAGGTGATTTTGTAATAAATTATTAGCAGAATAATATTTTTCCAATTTTCTGTCAGCATTTAAAACATATGCCCCGGCGCCCGTTCCTACCCATAGATTATTCCCGCTGTCAATGTACAGAACCCAAACTTTGGATGAGTTATCATTGATTAAACTATCGGGTAGGAAATCATATTTGCTATAAGCACCCCTCTCCAGATCTAATTTGTAAAGACCAAACCCGGGGTGAGCTGCCCATAAAAAATTGTTGCTATTATCATAGACCAGTCCCAAAACATTATTTACATTGTAGTCTTTTCTATAACTTGAATCTGGTTGATAAAGCCTAAATTCTTCTGTTTTCCTGTTTAAAGAAGCGATTCCGATATCTGTTGACACCCAAATATTATTAGCTGAGTCTACAGCTATCTGGTAAACATACGTAGAAGGAATACTTGTTTTGTCATTCAGTTTGGTTTGAAAAATTTTGAATTCTCTTCCATCATATTTGTTTAATCCGTAATCAGTCGCAATCCATAAAAGACCGGATTTATCCTGCTGAATATCATTTATAGTATTTTGCGAAAGCCCATTGGCTGTGGAAAATGATTTTACGTGCAAATTGCCAGGTAATTTACCTTGTGAGTAAACCACTAAATTCAGGCAAATTATTATGTATAAAATGGATCTGATGATAACCTCAAAATCAGTGTATTTAGCAGTACCGATATAATAACGTAACTTTCTAAATAATAATTTCAGAAAGGGATAATACTTTCTGTAAGACAATATGTCTGTTTAATTACTCAGACATCAATCGTTCATATTGCATTTATAGAAAATTAATGCCTGATGAAATTATCTTCTCATATAATAGTCGAAAATGAACCATTATTATTGAGTAGGCTACACATAAATAATTATAAGAATGCTAGTTGTTTTTATTAAATGCCGATCAGGTGAATATTCAGGAAAGGAGATTCAATGAAAATATGATTATGTTTTGATACTTAATTTAATAGATCAATTGAAAATAAAACACGTTAACATACCGATATTTATTCCGGAATTGGCTTGCCCGCATCAATGCATTTTTTGTAATCAAAAAAAAATCTCGGGGGCAGTCTCAAGCCCCAGTCCGGTTGAAGTAGTTAAGACCATTGAGGAACACTTAGCTACTATTAATCCTAATAACAGTAATGTTGAAATAGCTTTCTTTGGTGGAAATTTTACCGGACTTAAAAAAGAAGAACAGATTGAATATTTAATAATAGCTCATAAGTATATTCAGGAAGGAGTAGTCGACTCTGTCAGACTCTCAACCCGACCCGATTATATTAGTAACGACATATTGCGTTTGCTTTCACAATACAAAGTTAAAACAATTGAACTTGGCGCACAGTCTATGCATGATGAGGTTTTACAAAGATCAGGCCGCGGACATACAGTGGAACAAACTATTGTCGCCTCTAAAATGATAAAAGACTGGGGATTCGATTTGGGTTTACAAATGATGATAGGCTTGCCTGGGGATACCATGGAAAAGTCTATTACTACTGCCGAACAAATAATTACTCTGGGAGCAACGAACACAAGAATTTATCCAACATTGGTTATTAAGGATACCAAATTAGAGGAGTTGCATTCAGAGCAGAAATTTAGTCCCCTAACACTTGATGAATCCGTCAGGTGGACAAGCGAAGTTTACAAGATATTTGAGAGTGGTGGGGTTAAAATTCTTCGCGTTGGTCTGCACCCTAGCGAAGGGTTGCTGCATGGCGGCGAATTGATTGCCGGACCCTTTCATCAATCATACCGGGAGCTTGTGCTAACAGAACTTTGGCATGAAGAATTAAAACATCTGGCGCAAAACAATACTTCTGAAAGGATATGCATATTCGTAAATCCCTACCAACTGAACTATGCTGTTGGGTACCATGGAAAAAACAGGGATATGTTACTGAATAAATTTAGGTCTGTTAAATTTATCCCTGATGCTAAACTTATAAAAAGAGAATTCAATGTTAGCTATAGTTGATAATCGAATTCCAAATGAAGCTAAAATTAAGCTCTCAGCATATGCTGATATTATTGAACTTGAAACCGAAGGAGTGACATTTGATTACCTTTCCGGTCATCCTGATGTTTTCTTCTGTAGAATTAATAACACTCTGGTATATTCCCCTAACACGCCAAGATTAATTCTTGAACAGTTGAAAGAGTTTGGTATTACACTTCTGGAAGGTATCTTGCCTGTTGAGAATAGGTATCCCGGCTGTGCTCGTTATAACGCCGTCGTTACTGAAGATACATTAATACACAATTCCAAAGTAACAGATAAAGTAATTCTGGATTCCTGCAAAGACTTTAGTTTTTTTAATGTAAAACAGGGACTTACACGCTGCAGCCTTCTGGCAATATCATCAGAGCATTTCATTACCTCCGATGCGGGTATTCATAAAACTTTGGTAGCCAGTGGAAAAGTTACCTTATTAATTTCTGATAAGGATATAATACTAAACGGTTTACCGAATGGTTTATTCGGCGGGACTTGCGGATTGATGGATGGGAAACTCTTCCTGATTGGAAGTCTAAGACACTATTCCGACTCTGAGAAATTGAAACCGTATCTTGATAAACTGAATGTAGAAATTATTGAATTATATGATGGGCCATTGTTCGATGGAGGGAGTATTCTATTTTTACCCTTTTAGCTGTCTTTAAAATAAATTGGACTCACCGTTAAAGATGAGTCCGACAACCATTATTATTTCGTTTTACTTTTTAATTATTTCCCCTTATAAGGAACACCTTTCTCAATCCAGTCAGGAGCCGGCGCTCCCTTTAGGTGATAGTCCATATACTCTTTCATCTTGATGGTATAATCAAGTCTGTTTGGATATTTTTTCAAATGATGAGGTTCCCCCTCATACTGTAAAAATATGCAGTCTTTACCAAGTCTGCGCATAGCCAGATAAAGCTCTATACTTTGTTCCCATGGAACTGCTCCATCAATATCACCATGTTGAATTAGAAGAGGAGTATGAATTTTTTCGGCAAAGAAAATTGGAGAGTTCTCTATATATCTTTCGGGATATTCAAATAAACTCCCTCCAATTCTGCTTTGAGATTTTTCATATTGGAATTGTCTGGCCAAACCGGATTCCAGTCTGATTCCACTGTAAGCGCTCGTCATGTTTGATACCGGCGCTCCGGCAATTGCGCATTTAAAAATATTCGTCTGTGTAATTATAAACGCTGTCTGGTATCCGCCCCATGAATGACCATGAATACCGATTGCCTTTGGATCGGCGATTCCCAATTCTATTAATTTCTGTACACCGGGTACGAGGGATTTGGTTGCGGAATAACCGGGGCGTCCGATTTCAAATCTTATATCCGGATAAAACACAACATAATCATCCCCAAGAAAAACCGGAATTTTAGGACGATGATTTATTACAATTTCAGGGAAGCTATACATTTCAGGTGTCATGAATCTATAGAAGTATATAAATACCGGGTATTTTTTCGCGGGGTCGAAGTTATCAGGTTTTATGACTAATCCCTGTATCGGGACTCCATCAATATTTAGCCATTCTATCAATTCCGGCGTTCCCCATTTAAATTCTTCGAATTGTTTTCCCAGATCTGTTAATTTTTTCGGATCAGAAAATGAAGCTTCCGCCATCCACAAATCCGGATATTCTCTAAAGCTTTCACGGGTAAAAAGATATTTATTTCCGTATTTCGATCTATCACGGAAAGAATACTGCTTCTCACCGTCCAATATTTTATTTATTCCTTTACTACTTACAGGAGCAGAATAGATGGCGGTGTACTTTTCCAAATCACTATATGCGGTTAATAAAAGTGTTTCATTTTTTTTAAAGAATTCCTTTTCTTTATCAAGATTTACAATCCTCAGCATAAGTCCATTCTTTCTGCCCAATCCTGCTGTGTGATTTTCTCCTTTTCCTGTCTCGGTATTAAATTTCCAGATATCAAACTTGTCATAAATAAATAAATTATTATCATTCTCTGTCCATCCTCCAATTCCATAACTCCCGGCTTCAATCGGGTAGTCATGATCTTCATCAGAAAATTGAACCGGCAGGTTTTTAGTGAGGTTTATTGTTTTAGTGCTGGAAATGTTATACAAATACCAATGATCGTTTTTATAATAAACTAAGTATCTACCCTGGGGTGATAAATATCCGTTCTCTCTAACCTTTTCCGCTGTCTTGGTTTTTTCACCCGTATTTATGTTTATTATATAATTATCATAATACATATCATCCCATGTAGCTGACCATAAATATGGGAGCTCACTGGTAGCCGCGACAAAATTTTTGTTGTTAGAATACTTTATGTGAGGGACATCAGTATCTGCAAGCCGGACTAACTTTTTATCATTAACATGATATACTGCTGCGTATGTCTGATCTTTAACCTCTTTCCAGTCAAAAACTTCATTCGTTTTTATTTTAGGATCCTGCCAATGCCAAACGTTTAATTCTTTTTTTGCGAGGATATTATCAAAATCATAAATATCTTTTTCCGAAGTATCCTTTTCTGCAATAACTTCTTTTTGTTTATAACCGAAGAAGAGCTTATCTCCTTCCTTCGTCCATTGCAATTTATTCTTCGCAGGTATCATCCAGCCTTCAGCAGCCTTTTCTGAAGAGGCTGCTAATAATGGTTTTTTATCCCAAATAAATAATTCTGCTTCACCGGCTTTGCCTTCCTCATCAAAAATGGATTTCAAATAGGCGAGCTTCCCATCTTTTTGCCAGGTAAGATTTGTGAAATTTCCGTTTTTAGCAGAATCAATATTTACTTCAGTGTTATTCCTTAAATCGAATAACTTAAGAGAATTCTGTTCTCCGGATGTATCCGCGATAAATAACGCCAAGTAGTTCGATAGCGAGTCAAAAGCGAATGAAGAAACCCATTCGATTTTAAACTGATCATTGTTTTTTAAATTTACCAGACTCAGATTGGAGCCAAAATTCCCATTTTTTGATTTTGTTTTCTTCCCATCAGAAGTATCCACCTCAGCATAGAAATGAGCCGCAAGCCAATTCGAGTTTTCGGAAAACGAGTATTCCTTAACCTTGAGAAGAGTATCAACTATGCCCGTACTTAAATTCAGGTACAATAAATCATTTTTAAGTTTCGCATCTTCTTTAGCGGCTTCCCTTTTAATAAACTCAGGGATAAGAGCTGTTGATGCCCATTTTTCATCATGAGAAATTGCTGGTTTACTGCCTCGCTCAAAAATATATTCAACGTCACCATCCGCTGATTTTATAACAGCTTCGCCGTCACCTCTATCCGGATTGGATTCATACGTTATCCAGTTTCCCTTAAAGGAAATAGTTGGATTCTTTATCTGATGGAATTTCATAATATCAGTAAAAGTAACAGGCTTTTTCTGAGCAGAGATAATAGAGAATGAGATGAGCAATAGTATTGTCGGGTAAATAAATCTTGAAGTATATTTTTTCACAGTGCTTCCCTTCAATTAAAAGGATATTAAAAATTATTTATTAATGATATATATATCCTGCCGAATCATTTTGAGAAGATCGATCCATTGGCAATCTAGTTTTAATCTTCAGTAATCATTATTGACTGTCCGCCACCCGGAGCTAAGCGTAATTCTAAAACTGTATCGGATGAAACCTTAACCGATTCAATTTCACAAACTTCAGGATTAATTTCATAGTGGCTATCTGCAGCATCTTTATAAATAACAGCTGTATATGATTTCTCCTTATCAAGGAAATCAAGAGAGAGTTCAAGCACTCTTTCATTCTCATCGGTAATACTGCCAACAAACCAATCATTACCTCTTCTTCTTGAGATAGTCACATAGTCACCAATTGCTGCGTTATTAATAATAGTTTCATCCCAGTCAGTCGGAACATCACGGATAAATTGAAAAGCCGGGTGATCATAATTCTCAACAAGATCAGCCGCCATTTGAAGCGGACTATAGAGGACAACCATTAATGCCAACTGATTAGCAATTGTAGAATGAACACTAAAACCCTCTTTCGAATCAATAGAGATGTCAAAGATTCCGGGAGTGTAATCCATTGGTCCGCCAAGCATTCTTGTAAATGGCAGAATAGTTGTATGTTCCGGCAAATTGCCCGCACTCCATGCATTCCATTCCATTCCCTTGGCTCCCTCACGCGTCATCATGTTTGGATATGTCCTGCGCAATCCTGTATCTTTTATTGGCTCATGTGCATCAATCATAATATGATACTTGAGGGCTACTTCAAGAACTTTCTGGTAGTGCCTTACCATATACTGCCCGTGATGGCGCTCCCCAACCGGTCTGATAGCTCCTGCATAGCCGGTCTTAACAGCCCGTATACCAATGGAATTGTAGAATTTAAAAACATCTTCAACGCGCGAGTCGTAGTTTTCAACGTCCCCACCTGTTTCATTATGCCCTACAATCTCAACCCCTTTTTCTTTGGCATAATTGATTAATCCATGCAAATCATAGTCCTCATAGGGCGTTACAAAATCAAAGAAGCCAGTTGTATCCGCACCCCAGTATTCCCATCCGGTATTCCATCCTTCAGCGAGTACACCTTTTATATTATTCTCAGCGGCAAAGTCAATGTATCGTTTAGCGTTCTCAGTCGTTGCGCCATGAGGCAAACCATCCTTGCCTGACCATGACCCTTCAATATATGTTCTTGCCCATGAACTCTTATCAATATGCATCTCCCACCAGATCCCAATATATTTTATTGGTTCTATCCAGGAGAAATCTCCCTCAACAACAGGTTCATTAAGATTAAGAATTAAAGTTGATGTCAGCAAGTCAGCCGCCCTATCGGCTATTTGGATTGTCCTCCATGGTGTTTTAAATGGAGTGACGGCTTTAACTTTTGTCCCATCAGCCCATGGAACAAGGTCAGTCTCAAAATTATATTTATCCTTAACTACGAGTGTCATGTCAGCATAGTCAGTAAGATCAGCTTCATGTATACTGAAATATATTCCCTCTTCACTTTCTAAAGTGATGGGTGTATTAACGCTTTTGGGGTTAGAAACAAACCTGTCCCCGCGTGGTGAATACTCGGTTTTGCTAATATCAATTTCAGAAATTTTTGTCGTCTGGTAAGTATATTCATAACTATCATGATCCCCCGGAATCCACCAGCATTTATGATCACCAGTAAAATTAAACTCTGTTAGTTCATCCATTATTTTGAAATTATTTAATTCTTCCTGTTCGGGGAATTCATACCGGAATCCGATGCCATCATCAAATGCCCTGAATATCACATTCAGTTTCCTATTTGATTCGGCTTGAGTTAGCCCAATAACTATCTCGTTAAATTCATTTTGAATACTATTCCTCTCCCCCCACAGTGGTCCCCAATCTTCACTAAATGATCTTTTATTGGTTTCCGATATGACAAAGTTGTTTGCAAAATTAAACCCATCATCGATAACAAAACCTAATCTGGATTGCTGTATTACCATGTGATCTACATAGTGAATCTCGTAGGTTGGTTGACCTGTGTTAGTCAGTTGGAAGGAGACAATGATTTTCCCATTAGGCGATTTTACTTCAGAAGGGAAATTTTCTCCAAATATCGTTAAGCTGGTTAATTGAATCAGTACTATAAAACTGAAACTTGCCCAAAAAATATTTCGATTTTTCATGAATACACTTCCATTGTTATCGTTTTTTAATTTTAATAATACCGGCAACCGGCACCTTAATCTCTTCCAGTCCTTTATTAAGTCTGTCTGAATAGGAAAGCTGCAGATCACCAAGACAGTTATAAACATTGATGGAAACATTTCCCAAATCTTTAGCGATGTTAAGGACTACTGAGCCCGTCATCTTTCCATTTAGAATATTTATTTCAGAATAGAATTCGTCTAAATTTATGACTCTATCCGAATAAAGTCCGAAAATGATTTTACCTTCACTTTGCGCCGAGAGGAGAGGATACCCAAGTGAAGCACCATAAGGAATAAATTGGCTCGATAGAAGTACCTCGCGGTTATCCAACCAATACTTTGTAAGAAATTCCACCATTTTATAGTGGTCAGCCGATAATTCACTTATCTTTACTGACAACTGTGGTACACTAAACATAACATTAAGCATTTGTAACGCTGCTGATTCAACAGGTTCATCTTTATTCCACATCAGCATATCAGAGTGCACAGCCGTATTGCCTGAAGTCAATTTCAAATCTGTGGTTCTTATTCTATTGAAAATATAGGAATCAGGACAATCGCCTGCACGGAACATGTTACCATATTTACGCATCAATGGGCCAATGTATGATTGCCTGAACTCAATAAGAATATCGGGGTTCAATTTGTGAAGACTGCTCGTAATGTCGGTGAGTAAACGATCAACTGCCTCATTAACAGAGGCATAATCTCTGCCATTATCAATAGTTAACTCAGTATCATCATAAGCGATAAATTCATCAACGAAGTCGAGTTTGAATCCATCGAGATTCCACTCTTTTACGGCATTCTCATAGGTTGATATTAGAAACTCCCTGACATCAGGATAACGAGGATCAAGAGTATAGCTTCCACCCCATTCACCTCCCCAGTAAGTGAGATACTTTCCCTCAAACTTTTTAAAATTTTCAGCTTTATCCCCAATGTATGGAACCGAATACCAGAGCATGAACTTCATTCCAATATCATGAACCTTCTGAACAAATTCTTTCATATTTGGTATTCTTTCCGGTTTCCAATCTCCCGTAAAGGAATAACCTCGGTTGCTGTCAAGGGTTTGCCAGCCATCGTCAATAATTATAGTTTCGTAACCAAGTCTTTTTGCCAGACGGCATTGTTCCAACAAATCTTCAACAACAAGATTTTGATGAAATGAATACCATGAGGAATACATGGGAAGTTTTGCCTGTTCCGGGACTGCAACGGGTTTACAATCAGGGAATTCCTCCCACCAGTCTGATACATCCTGAAGACATTCACTGAAATGAATTTCTCTTGTATCTAATCGAATGTAAGTAGTATAACTTTTCAGTGGAGACGTTTTCTCTCTAAAGAGTTTGATTTCACAAGCAAATGTAGCATCCTCTTCCCTTAAACCTGCGGATAAGGTAATTGTATTAAGGGCATCAGAACAGGCAAAGGTAAGTTGGTTTTCATCATCATAACTTACAAGAGACATCACCGGCGCGTTATTTGTTGTTCTCGAAGTTATTTTTGCGTTACTACTCCAATTTGGATAAAGAAATTTTTGATAAGACGAATTACTTTTCCAGAGAGTACTGATGTTTATCACAGGTACATCCCAGGTAATCGTTATAGCTCCGGGGACTGCCTCCCTATCTGAAATTAGCTCAAACTTGTATGTTAGAATTCCATTTACATCCGAAATCAAATTGAGATTTGCCATGAATGGTTCAACAGCACCTTCAATCTTAAGCTCAGGTTTTAAATGCATCACAGAACTCTGAGCAATATTGTTTGACAGAAAAGACAAAAGGATTATTATTGTAGAAAATATCTTTCTCATTTTGCTTCCTTCTTTTTAATTATCGCTGCCCAACCGCCACCTTCAGCCATATTAATTTTAATGGTGTCATCATTTTTAATATTCATTGATTGCTTCTTGTAATCTTCTGCATTCCGGTCGGAATTAATACCATCCTGAAAACTCAACATTTCATGATTACCATCTGGCAGAAACTCAACCTTAACCTCAATAGATCTTTTACTCCAATTGGTCATCGCCCCCAGGTACCAAACATTATCCTTCTCCCTTGCAATAAGAATATACTCACCAATTTTTGCATCTAAAACAATTGTTCTATCCCAAACTGTTGGTACTAAAGATATGAAGTCAGTACACTCCTGATTTTTTCTGTAATTCGTAGGTGAATCTGCGAGCATCTGTAGAGGGCTTTCATAAACAACATACATAGCCAATTGATGGCATCTTGTTCCCATGCTCATTGGTTTTTTAAATACAAAGTTGAAATTGTCCTTTGCAGCATTTATCATGGCACCGGGAGTGAAATCCATAGGACCTGTCACCATTCTTGTAAACGGCAGCATCAGTTCATGATCCGGAGACATCTCACTCTTCCATTTGTAATTCTCCAGCCCTTTAACTCCCTCTCGTGTTATAACATTTGGATAGGTTCTGGACAAACCACGCGGCGTGTAAGCACCATGAAAATTAACAAGTAATTTTCTTTTAGCGCATTCCCGGGCAACTTTATAATAGTAATTAACCATCCATTGATCATCACGCTGCATAAAATCAACTTTAATTCCCTTAATCCCCCACTTATGAAACTGGTCGAGAGTTTCATATAATTGGTCATCAAATGTTTTCCAGATTACCCATAAAATAATACCAACATTTTTAGATTTGCCATACTTAACCAGTTCCGGAATATTAATATCAGGATTCACATCAAGAAGGTTGCCAAGTTTGTACCATCCCTCATCGAGTATTATATATTCAATCGAGTTTTCGGAAGCGAAATCAATATAATTTTTATATGTATCAGTATTCAGTCCCGCCTTATAGTCCACTCCGGAAATGTTATTATAATTCCACCAATCCCAGGCAACTTTGCCCGGTTTTATCCATGAAGTCTCTTCAATTCTGTTTGGGGCAGCAAGTTTAAAGATCAACTCAGATTCAACCAATTCTTTATCTTCACGCGCAATAACAAATGCCCTCCATGGTAAAGATCTTGTACCCTTGGTTTTTGCGATATAATTTTCACGGCTGAGAACAATTGGATCTCTGTCCCTTTTTAATCCCTCTTCCTTAACAACTTTTGCATGCAATCCCCTTAATGAGGATGAACCGGTACCGGAATAATAGAGTGCAGGATAGTCTTCCAGATCAGCCTCAGCAAGTAATATTTTACATGAATCAGAATGAACAACAAGCGCAGGCAGGCTGCAAAATTGACTGTCCGATAAATCACTCAGAATACGCTTTTCAAAAATCCGCTCCTGATGCGAAATAAAACTTTTTTCCTCAGGAAAATAAATAGTTGAATTCTTAGTAAAATTTATCTCTACCCTTTCATCCTCAACTATAATTTCTCCATCCAACATTGATTCTATTCTGTAAGCAAATCCATCATTATATAATCTAAATCGAGCAATATAGTGTTTGGTAGAAAGTATTAATTCGTTGTAATGATTTCTTATTTCAGAATTCTTCCTCGGGACAACCGGATGTAGTATTTCATCAACTGTAGTCTTCTCAAAGTTATAATCTGTTAACTCCTCTGAAAGTCCTGCTTTTTCCCCTATTTTAAGATCGAGATGAGAATTACTAATGACTTCATTATTGTCGACAAACAGAGAGAATGCTACGTGATCATTTACTATAATTTTGAGAAAAATTGATCCATCTGGGGAGTTTAGATCCTGTGTTGAAGCATAAGTTGAGATTTGTAGTAAAAACAAAATAAATACTGAAATGAATTTGAACAAATGTCCCTCCGTCAAAAAAAGAAATCCCACTATCAATCTAAAAAGATATTTCAAATAAAAAAAATCTTCCTTTATTAGCAAATTCCGGGGATAAAAATCCCAAAAACTAATTGTATTTACCTATGTTAAAAAATCTAAAAGTTAAGATGACACTTAATGTTGAACTTTTTGCTTTAAAAAAAAATTATTACTGTAGAATCAAATTAGATGAGAAATGTCAAACAATTACGAAAGTAAAAGCAAGGCAGAACTAATTAGCGAAATTACTTCTCTTAAAAGAAGTTTGACACGAAAAAGGAATGAACTGCAAAGGGAAAAATCATTAAAAAGTCCAGGAATCAGTAATTGTGTGGATGATCTTTTTGATCAATCTCCACTGGCAACATTCATTATATCAGCTAATGGTAATATCGAATATACCAATCCGCAATTCACAACGCTCTTTGGCTACACATCTGAAGATGTACCGGACGCTAAAACATGGTTTAAACTGGCGTACCCCGATAGTAAATATCGAACAAAACTATTAAATGCCTGGAGGAAAGATGTTGAGGAGGCTGGACAAAATCCTATTCCTTCCAGAACTTTTAAAGTACGAGCCAAGGATAATACCGTTAAACAGATAAAGTTCAATGTTATCTTTGACGAATCCGGACAACAAGTAGTTTTTATGGAAGATATTACAAAACTCTCTGGTTATGAATCTTTATTAAAAGAGAGTGATAAAAAAATGAGGGAAATTTTTAATAATACAGATGATTCCATCTACCTATGGAGTTTTGAAAATAATAAAGCTGGTAACTGCCTTGAAGTAAATGAGAAAGCTTGTAAGCTTCTTGAATATTCTAAGAAAGAATTCTCTCAATTAACTCCCTTCGATATACTGGCTAAAAAATATCATAAAAATTTAACGGAATTTTTATCCACTTTGTCAAAAAAACGGAAAGGATTTCTTGAGGGAGAACATGTTTCCAAATCCGGGAAAAGAATTCCCGTTGAAATAAGTGTGAGAACATTCAGACAAAATGGAAGGAAGGTCTTGCTTTCCATATCCCGCGATGTGAGTGAAAGGAAAAAGATTCAATCTAAAATTCTTGAAAGTGAACGTAAATTCAGAACACTTATTGATGAGTCCCCTTTTTCTATTGAAATTTACGACGACAAGGGTATGATGGTTCACACCAACCATTCCTGGGAAGAATTGTGGTTACGTGATAAGGAAGCCTACATAAATAAATACAATATTCTGAAAGATCCTATATCAAAAAAATTGGGACTGCTGCCCAGATTAAAAGAGGCATATAGCGGAATAAAAGGAATTGTTGATCTGACTATGGTTGACTTACCCGATCTGTTGCCCGTTAAAAAAGTGCTTCGTACAAATTTCTATCCAATATTTAACGATGATGAAAAAGTAAGCCATGTGGTTGTTGTTAATGAGGATTTTACTGATCTGGCTAATACCGAGAATGAGTTAATGTCCAGCGAGGAAAAATTCCGAAGCATAGTTGAAAATTCGCTCTCCGGAATAATGATTATTGATAATAAGTTCAAAATAACCTATGCCAACAAACAGCTATCCCAAATAACTAAATATTCACTTGACGAATTATCAGGTATGGATTTTAGGATATTGCTCGATAGGGAATATAAACAACTTGTCTCGGATCGATATCAAGAAAGGCAGAGAGGTAAAAACATTCCGAATCAATACGAATTACAAATAGTTCGTAAAGACGGGGCTCTCCGATGGTTAGAATTGACTTCAACGATAATTAAAACCCGTGATGGAATTCCCTCTACTATTGCTCAGGTTATCGATATAACAGATACAAAAAATTCAATGGCGGCAATTTCTGCCAGTGAAGAACGCTTTCGTATGATTATGGAACAATCACCAGTATCAATGCAAATATTCAATGTGGATGGTTCGCTGCTAAGAGTAAATAAAGCATGGTATGATTTATGGGATATGAAAGAGAGTGAAGCAATTATTGAGGGTTACGATCTGCTTAATGACAAGCAGGCAGCTTCTAATGGACTTAAGGACGCTTTTCTGAAGGCCTGCAACGGACATTCAATTGATATACCCGAAATGCATTATATACCTGCAAATAGTAATCTGCCAGGCAGGGAACGACTCCTTCATTGCAAGATTTACCCGCTTAAGGATGAACGCAAAAAAGTTAAATTCGTGGTGATGATAAACGAGGATATTACTGACAGAAAGAAGACTGAAGTAGCACTGATTGCCAGCGAAGAAAAGTACAGAAGCCTTTACGAAAATGCCAATGTTGGAATTTTCAGTTCAACACTCGATTGTGAATTTTTACTGGCAAATCCAGCTATGGTTAAGATGCTTGGTTTCGATTCTTTCGAGGACTTAAAAATGTTCAATAACGAGTTGAAATGTTTTATTGACGAAGAACATATGAAACTCATAAGAAAAACCCTGCTTGCAAAGGGCGAAATACATGGTATGGAAACAAAATTAAAAATGAAAAGCGGGAAAAAAATAGTTGTTTTACTGAACGCTAAGGCAATTAATAATAAAAGAAGGCAGATTGAATATTTCGAGGGGATTGTTGAAGATATTTCCGAAAGAATAGAAGCTGAGAAGGCTATAATTGCTGCAAAAGAAGAAGCTGAAAAATCAGACAGGCTTAAATCTGAGTTCCTCGCTCAGGTCTCACACGAGATACGAACACCGGTTAATACTATTTTAAGTTTCTCGGGACTTATTTCCGAGGAACTGGACGACATTATGCCGGAAGATCTGCGCCCCAGTTTTGGAATAATGAGCAATGCCGGCAGAAGAATAATACGTACAATTGACCTGATACTAAATATGTCTGAAGTTCAGACGGGGACTTATGAACCGCTTATGAAAGAGATTCATCTCTTCGATGATGTTCTTTACGATCTATATCTTGAGTACTTATCAGCTGCAAAAGAGAAAGAATTATCACTGATAATACATAATCATGTTAATTCCTCTCTTGTTATCGGCGATGAATATACAGTCTCTCAAATATTTAACAACCTTATCAATAATGCTATTAAGTATACCCACAGGGGTAGAGTTGAGATTAATCTTGGTAGAGATTCTGAAAAACAATTATTCATTGAAATTAGTGATACGGGTATTGGAATTGCAAAAAACTATATGCCCAATATTTTTGAACCGTTCTCGCAGGAAGACCAGGGCTATACAAGAAGGTTTGAAGGTAACGGACTTGGGCTTGCCCTGGTAAAAAAATATTGCGAACTGAACCATGCACAAATTTTTGTTGAAAGCGTCAAAGGAAAAGGAAGTACTTTTAGAATCGTATTTGAAAAAATTGAAATTTTACGCAAGAAGTTGCAGCAGGAGTAGGTCTTTGATAGCATAACAAAACCAGCTTTGCTTACATTTAACTATTTTTTTTCATTTCTTTAAAACAAAAAAACCTTTCCAAATCTGGAAAGGTTTTTCTTTGTGGGAGCTATAGGACTCGAACCTATGACCCTCGCCTTGTAAGGGCGATGCTCTGAACCAACTGAGCTAAGCTCCCGTTTTACCTGCGTCATAATGTAAAAAATAACGAGCCTAATTATATAGCTTTTAGAAAAATTTTGCAAGAGAAAATTTGCAAAATCTATTATAATTCTCACTTAAAACAATACTAAAGAGGTAATAAAGTATTCAGTTCTTAGTAATCATCATACCCTGCTTAGGCAGGGTATGATGAAAGAATTAATTATTATAAGTAGCCAGCTGATTTTCCTTCACCTCATCAATCTTAAATTCAGAGACAAGTGACCTCAGTTTGTAGGTAAGATCATTCAATGTTTCTGCGGAACCCGAGAGTTGAGTAATACCGGCAGAGGATTCTCTGGTAATATTCACTATTGTCTCGATACTCGTGTTTATCTGATCAGCTCTTTGAGATTGAGATTCGCTATTATTTGCTACTTTACTAACAGCCTCAACTACTTTCGAAGAACCAGACAATATTTCTTCGAGTGATTTACCGGCCAATATTGACTCATCTTTACCTTTTGAAACTTCCTCTGTTCCCGATTCAATTGATTTAACAGCAGTATGAGTCTCATCAATTATCGATTTAATCATACTAGATATCTCACTGGTAGCTTTTGATGTTCGCTCGGCAAGTTTTCTTACCTCGTCAGCTACTACAGCAAATCCTCTTCCCTGCTCGCCAGCGCGTGCTGCTTCAATTGCGGCATTTAAGGCTAAAAGATTTGTCTGGTCAGCAATATCATCAATCACCTGAATTATCTCGCCAATTTTATCAGTACTTCCGCCCAGTCGCTCAATTATAGCAGCAGCTTCTGATACAACTCTGTCAATTTTTATCATTCCTTCGATTGTATTGTTTACAATCTTACTTCCTTCTACGGCAGATTGTCCAGCTTTACCAGCTACATCAGCTGCCAAACTTGCCGAGGCATGTGTATCAAGAATTGTTGAAGTCACCTGCTCTATAAAAGCTGAAACTTCCTGCGACTTAGTATTTTGCTCCAGATTTCCCTCTGCCATTTGTCTTGATGTACTAACTATCTCATTGGAGGTATCTTCTGTTCTTAATACAACCTCATTCAACTCTCCAACTAAATTGCGAAAATGTCCAACTGCCTCGTTAAATTCCTTAAACAAACCAGCTACGTCACTATCTCCCTCGTCATAAAATCTAACTGTAAGATCGCCTTTGGCAAACTGGTGTATCATTGACATATTTGAGAGAATAAATTCCTGGATATTTTCAAGATAATGGTGGCAATTTTCTTTTTTGTTGAGACCATTATGGATGGCAATTGCCATTTTTTCGCAACTATCGTACCCACAAGCGGCACAATCTTTATAATCTTTTTCTTCACGTTTATTTAATGCCTTGTAAATCGCATCAAAGTCAATCTTGCTCGGAATTTTTATTTCTGATAAATATTTTTGAGAATGATCAACATATTTTCTGTCATAAAGTCCTTTTTCCCATCTGCTATCAACTAACTTTCTAATTTTTTTAAGATCAGTTTTTTTACTGTATTTAGTCTTATATTTTTCCTGCATTTGTAGATTTCGTTTTTCAACATGATGTTCAATCTCATCCATTGACTTACTTCTGTCTGTACCTGTTCCACCATTGCATCCAGCTTCACAATTCAGACAATCGATCAGCAAAGGATTGAATCCTTTTTGAATACTTTCTGGTAATTCGTTCAGATAATGGTAGATAACCTCTGGTCCTTCAATTTTTCTGGTTAGGTTTTCAATTCCCGGGTGTTCTCTCTCTGCAGTCCGTAATAATCCACCGGGTGTTGAAAATAATACCGCTCTTTCTGCTGATGGATTATCGTAATCAACTTCTGCAAAACGATTTAAATTTATTTTCTCTTTCTCAATATATTCTTTAATCTTTTTCATTGTAACGTTATAGTCACCCATTCCAACTTCTTCAAATTCACGCTTCTTGGCGATACAAGGTGAGATAATAACAGTTTTGTGTGAAGAATATTCTTTATAATATTTCTTCACCATTTTAATAGTGTGCATCATTGGGCTATCAGCAGGCGCCAGATATTTAATTAATTCTGGTTTATAAATTTCAACGTAGCTTACAATTGCAGGGCACGGCTGTGCTATAATGCATTTGGGACCATTTTCCTTTACATGCTCAAGATAAGATTTAACGGTGAGTTCCGCACCAAAACTAACATCAAAGTTGGCCTTTACCCCCAGTGATTTTAACCACCCGTTAAATTTCAAATACATATTCGGGAAATTAGAAGATACAGCAGGGGCAACAACTGAGACCATTTTAACACCCTTACGCAGGTCATTCAACCATAATTCAAAATCATCAACTCCGGTTCGTGCGCCATGTGTGCAGGCATCAATACATTGTCCGCAGCCAATGCACAGTTCAGAATTTAACTCAACATAATCTCCATTAGCATTATTGCAATATTTTACCGGACAGACAGAGATGCATTGATGACAATTAATGCATTTAGATTCATCTACATTTACAACTTGAGATAGATTCATAATATTTACCAGTTTAGTTCAAAAGTATTTTACGATATAGCATTTCTTGTTCTTTACTTGCTAGCTCCACTTATAATGAAGAGTTGGCTTATATATAGTTTCCTTACTGAATGAAGGAAAATCAACACACAGACTAATTTTTTCTATAAACGAAAATATATTGGTTTTAAAACTGGATTTTGAGTTGTTAAGCAAGCGTGAGAATGCAATTTTACACTTTAAATGTTGCAAGAGGTAAATAATATGTAAGATATGTCCGAACATTATTTTTTTTATCTACTATAATTTTTCTATAAAAACACTTTGTTATCCAGACTATCGAAAAAATGTAGTATTAGTTTATGCCCTAAAGTAATAAAAGTGGATTTTTGAGAATTGTTGATAATCCTTAAAACTGGATAAAAGGAAAAATTCAAGGAAATTGTGGGCAAAAATCAAACAAAGGAAGGATCAAATATATTATTTGAAGATAAAGGAAATATTAAAACTAATATTCTAAGAGAAAGAATAATACAACTAATTTATAGAATCACCAAAAAACTCTTTTGAGCGGGTAACGGGACTCGAACCCGTGACCCTCAGCTTGGGAAGCTGATGCTCTACCAACTGAGCTACACCCGCAAACAAGTATGAAAAATTACTAAACTGTTAGACCTATTTCAATTATTTTTTTTTATTTTAATGCTCACTATTCAAATAAATAGAATATATGGCAAAGAAGAAGCAAAGCAATAGAATTCCGGATAAATATAAAGAACTCTCAATCCTTTTAACGATTGTTTTGTTTAGTATTCTTTTGTGGGATACGTTTCTAATTTACCCCATCAAACTGTTTGTAGTCATCTGGCATGAAATAGCCCATGGTTTTGCCGCTATTTTTACGGGTGGCAGAATTCATGAGATATCAATTTCGTTTCAACTTGGAGGACTATGCACAACAGAAGATGGGATCCCCTTCCTGGTGGCTTCCAGCGGCTACCTGGGCAGTTTAATCATTGGGTATGGCATATTCATTACCTCTTTCGATCCTAAAGCCGGTAAGTGGCTCCTAACTACTTTAGCGGTTATTATGATACTATTTGCTGCAAATTTTGTAAGCAGCCCCGCAGGCGGAATAATGATGATATTATTCTCGGCTTTGCTTTTCCTATCACCCAGATATATTCCTAAAGTTTACAATGCTTATTTGTGGAGAACCCTTGGTCTGATAAGTTGTCTTTATGTTGTAATTGATATAAAACAGGATATTTTTTCAGATATTTTCATAAGGAATGACGCTCATATTATTGCAGAAATAACAGGTGTTTCAGCCGGGTTCTGGGGATTTTTATGGTTGTTAATCTCACTTCTGGTAGTAGCACGATTAATATGGTACACATTCAATAAAAAATAATCAGTTTTCTTCAGCTAATTCCGGTTCCTGTACAAAGTGAAGAATAACGAGTCCAACAATAAAGAAGATACAAATAGTTAGTATTGCCAGTCTCTGGCTATCGAAAGCATAACTCACTAATCCGAAAACAAGTGGCCCAAGTATCGCACTGCTCTTTCCAAAGAAGGAATAGAACCCAAAGAATTCAGTTTTCTTTTCGGGTGGGGTTAGTTTTGACATTAAACTCCGGCTTGTGGATTGAGTTGCTCCCATTACACTTCCCACAATCAACCCGACCAGATAGAAGCAAATTTTAATCATTGATTCAGGAGTAGTATCAAACCACGTGGCAAGTGTTTTGGTAATATATGTATCAGTGGAACTTGTTTGATACGCGAAAACGATAGTTATAATCCAAACAACAAGTGAAATTGAAATTGATTTCTTCTGCCCGATGGAATCAGAAAGCAAACCAAAAGATACCGAGCCGATAACTGCGGTTGTTTGGACAATAATGAAAAAATAGATAAGATCTTCCATGCTGAAGTTAAGAGTAGTACTTGCATAATTACCTGAGAAATATATTACAGTGTTAACACCTTCAATGTAAAAGAAAAATGCTAAGAGAAATAATCCCAGGTTTTTATAGTTCTTCAAATTTTTTATGGTGTATGCTACTCTCGAAAAACCAATTTCGAAAAATGATATTTTCTCACTCGTGACTTTTCTCTTTTCCTTAAGAAACAGGAAAACCGGCAAAGAAAACACTAAAAAGAATAGAGCGGCTAAGGGAAAAGTTTCTTTAATCATTTCATTCTTAATGAAGGGTAAGGAAAGGGCTAGGGCAACGAACGAGCCTATGTAGCCCATCGCAAAACCGTAACCACTTACTCTGCCATAGTTTTTAGGTTTGGTAATCTCAGGGAGAAAGGAATCATAAAATACGAGTCCGGCTTCAAAACCAATATTAGCAGTAATAAAAAGTAGAAGTGCCCAGAAAACATCACCGACCCCCACATAGTAGAGAAGTGAAGTAGAAACAATGCAAAGAAGCGTAAAACCAAGTAGAAATCTTTTTTTACCAGCTGAATGATCAGCTACAGCACCAAGAATAGGTGAAATTATTGCCGTAATAAGCATCGAAACGCTTGTTCCAATACTCCAATAAAAATCGCCAATAGATTCCCCTTGCAGAATGTGCTGCTTAAAGTAAACGGCGAAAATAAAAGTTACGACTACGATTGAGTAAGATGTGTTCGCAAAATCGAAGAGTGTCCAGATAAAAATTCTGGATTTGCTGTCGGTTAGATCACTATTCTGTTTTTTTAATAATGGATTCTTCAATCAGCCCTCTGCCGCTCTTGGTTAATTCCCCGGAATCTTTCAAATCTGTTAAAATTGCATCCAAAATGCCATTAATAAACTTTCCACTATTCGAAGTACTATAATTCTTGGCAATTTCAATAACTTCATTAATTGATACTTTTGGGGGAATGTCCTGGAAGTACATAATTTCCGTGATACCAATCCTTAAGAGTATTTTATCAATAAGAGCAATTCTTTCCATTTCCCAGTTAGCAACCCGTTCACTGATTTTTTCATCTAGCAAAGTTCTGTTGGCAACTACCTTATTTACAAGTTCGGCACCAAAATCTCTATCAATCTTGTTCTCAACATCAGAAAACACACCATTAATAAGTGTTGTCAATCCATCTTTATGCATTTCGAAGGCATACAACACCTGAAGCGTCTTCTCTCTTAGTATTCTTCTATTATATTTTTTCATCTTTCCGAGTTTATTTTAGCGAAGGCATGAATGATTTTTAATTTAAAAAACAATAATAATTACTCTGGAAGTAAGATCAAAATCAATTTAGTCTCTTAAGCGTATTAATTACATCCCATAGAGCCAAAAAACTAGCAAAGCAATAGTTTCTTTTATTTTGTAGAAAAGTAATTTATGCAAACTTACATCATAATTTGAGGCTATCCCCAGATGCTCAATTTTTAAAAACTTGCATATTTCAGTAGATCTGGCCAGATGAAAGCGGTCTGTAATTATTACAACCTCTTTTGTATTGATTTTGGGGAGGTATTCATACTTAAGATAATTTAATTGCTCAATGGTAGTACGAGAATCATTTTCAATGATAATATCCTGGGATTTCACACCTAATTCATGTAACAATTTTTGAGCTGATTCAGCCTCACTCAATTCCCCCGGGGCATTACTTCCGGTTACCAAAATTTTTGATACTACAAATTCATTATAGAGTTCATAAGCTTTCTTTATCCTGGCCGCAAAAAGTGGTGTTGGTTGGTCCTTTTTCCAAACAGCAGCTCCAAGTACAACAGCTGTTTCATACTTTCTACCTTCTTCAACCTTATAACGGAACTCCTTTTTAGAGTATAAAAAAGCAAAAACAAAAAGTATTACACAGGCGATAAACGCAGATATCATTGATCTTAATATATTCCAGTTATCAGATTTGATTACAGAAGACCAGATGAAAGTGGCTAAATAAAAAGAAAGAAACAGCTTAATTAGGAGCAGTACAGTTACTACTAGTCTTATTGCCGGGAATCCAAGCATGTATTCATCAGAACTAAGTAGCCCTAAATTTCCAATAAGAACTACAAGGATCAGAATACCAAAAGAAAGAAGGGAAAGTAAAAAGAGGATTCGGTAATGACTTTTTTCAGAACCATTCCTCAACAATTTAATCAATAACCCCGCGAAGATTAAGCCGTAAATAAAAATAGTTATCAGATTCCCAACGTAGAGGATATCAAACTTCAATAAATTCATACCATTAACAGATAATTTGTAATAGATAACAGAAATCAAATCTATCAAAGTCATTATCATAACTAACATTATAAGTGGGCGCTGTTTATTAATTGCAATCTTCATATTATTTGGGAACAATATTCACGGAAAAATAATCCCCGCCAGGTGACTTTTCCACTCTGCTTTCTACGTTAAATATTGTCCTGATATTATCCTCATTTAAAATATTTTTCTTAGCATCATCCATTTTTATCTCTCCTTCTTTCATAAAAAGGATACGATCACCATAGAATCCAGCAAGGTTAAGGTCATGAGATACCATTAGAATAGTTAATTCAGAATCAGAATTAAGTTGATCTAAGGTATTGAATATAGTTATTTGATGTTCAATGTCTAAATGAGCATTTGGTTCATCCAACAAAAGAATTCGCGGGTTCTGTGCAAGTGCTCTGGCTATAAATGCTCTCTGTGCTTCTCCACCAGACACTTCGTTTATCCCCTTATTTCTTAAATGATAAATGCCAACTTTTTCCAAGGAACTATTCACAACATCTATGTCTTTTAGATTTTCGTAACCAAACATATTCATATATGGTGTTCTGCCCATCATTACAATTTCAAAAACAGAAAATGGGAAAGCCACAGAAAAGGTTTGTGGAACATATGCCATGAATTTTGCTAAATTTTTCTTAGAGTAACTTTTAACAGGAATAGAATCCAGCAATACATTCCCACGGGCAGGTTGAAAGATACCTGAAACAATTTTTAGAAGAGTAGATTTACCTGAACCGTTAGGACCTAATATAGAAATGAACTCGCCCTTATTGATTTTCAAATCAACATTATTAAGTGAGAATTCACTACTTCCGTTTTTGCCCTGGTAGACAAAATTCACATTTTCTAATTCAAGGATAGGCATATTAAATAAAATAGTTATGGTTAAAACTTATAAAATAATTATCCCGTGAGCAAATGATGAGTAAAATAATTGCAGAATATTGTTGGGCAAAAAAAAAGCGCCAAATGGCGCTTTTTTCTTTTAACCTTGCAATTTAAATACGACAGGTATAGAGACCTGAACTTTAACAGGTTTACCACGTTGTCTACCCGGTTTGAATTTAGTTTTCAAAACTGCAGCAACCGCAGCTTCATCACAACCGGCACCGATGCCTTTTAGAACTTCGGCTTTAACAACATCACCTTTTTCATCTACGAATGCTTTTATGAACACTCTGCCTTGAACGCCAGCTCTTTTAGCGATTTCGGGATAAACAATTTTTGCTTGAATACCCGCAATACCACCAATTGGTTGTGGTTGTTGTTCAACAGCTACGAAGAAAACTGGATCTGTTTCTTCTTCTTCAGCTGGTGGAGGTGGAGGTGGAGCTTCAATAACTTCGTCAAGATCAATTTCAGTGTCGCTTATTTCAATATCTTCAAGAACATCATCACTTGGAGCTTCAATTGGGACAGGTGGTTTTGGAGGTGGAGGAGGTAAATTCTCCTGCTTCGTACTTTCAACCTCTTCTACTTGTACAAGCTCCTGTGTACCATCTAATACAACTTCTTCCTTCTCAAACTTAGGGAAGAATTTAAAGGCAACTATGAGAATAGCTAGAGCCAATATCATACTTATCTCATAAACCCTTCTATATTTGAGTTTGAGATCTACTTTCGGGTTCTTTTTTAACGCCACGTTTTCCTCCTAAATACGCTGATAACGAACTGAAACATAAAAAATGATTGTTCCATTGTCAAATTAAGGTATCAACTTTTTTTACAAAAATTTAACTCTTTTGTTCCAATTGTTGGAATTTTGATACTGTTGTTTCTTTAATAAATTTTAAATAAATATATGAAACTGAAACTCCCAGATAACTACCAGTGTAATTTGCGAGTAAATCAAACCAGTCAAAAGATCTTCCGGGTATAAATATTTGATGAATTTCATCAAATATGCCATATAAATAACAAATTGCAATCGCACTCAAAAAGATCCTCTTCCTAAACATTGGAAACCTTTCCTGAAAATGCAATGCAAAAAAGAGGATACTTCCTAAAACAAAATACGCGAGGAAATGTTGTATTTTATCACCAATTGCCAAGACCGGAGGAAACTCCGGCGAAGGCCAAGTAGTGAGGACAAATATCGTAAACCAATAGAAAATGAGCGGCACAAAAACAAACATTTTAGAATTGCTGCTAATTTTCTCGTATAAACGAATCAATAAGTGTTTTAATTGCATATGGTATCTTTTCCAGTAAATCGATGGCTGTAAAGCCATAAATAGTTTTTTCGTTCATTAATAAATCAGCCGCCATTCCATGAATATATACACCGGCAATTGCTGAAGCCCCCAAATCATTCTGTTGGCAGGCTAAACCGGCAAGCACGCCGGTAAGAACATCACCAGTGCCAAATTTTGCCATTCCCTGATTCCCCGTTGTATTAATAAAAACGTAGCCATCAGGATTAAAAATAATAGTTGGGGCTCCCTTTAGAACTAATATTGATTTTGTTTCGTCGCAAAACTTTTTACCAAATTTTAGAAGATCTTCCTGCAATTCCTCAATTGATATCCCCAACATCTCAGCAAATTCTTTATGGTGGGGTGTTAAAATGGAATTTGAAAGATTTATCTTTCGGTATTGTTTCTTGGAAAGTGCATAAATGGCATCAGCATCAATGATGAATTTCTTCCCAGTGAATCCTTTTATTATTTCACGAACACATTCCAGTGTCGAGTCGGCTCGCCCGAGACCTGGCCCAATCGCAATAACATCTGCCCATAGAAGCTTTGCTTTTAGCTCGGTAAAATTTGCTCCAGAAAGAACGCCAGATTCACCATCCTCGTATGTAACCACTGTAGCGGCGTCCAGTTTTTCCTGAGCCAACATTTTTAATGATTTTGGGAACGCTAGTACACTGGATCCTGCACCTGTTTTGAAACAACTCTTTGCAGTTAAAAATGCCGCTCCCGGTAATGAAGATGAGCCGGCTACGGTTAATACTTTTCCTGCCGAATATTTGTGAAGGTCCAACTCTTTTTTTGGCAAAGCCAGGAAAGCATCTTCAGGTTCAATACAAAACTCACCTACACTCAAACTTTCAAAGAACTCTTCCCCAAGTCCTATGCCACCCTTAACAACATTCCCGGCATATAAATAACCTTTACCAAAGAATAATCCTTTTTTGTATTCAGCAAGTGTTATAGTCAAATCAGCTTCAAATACTATCTTTCCACTTCCCTTATCAGCATCAAGCCCCGAAGGAATATCGAGCGCTACTTTAAATGCATTAAAAGAATTTAATTTCGATATAATAGATGCAAATGGTTCCCGAATGTTGCCCTTGGTTCCAGTACCTAATAAAGCATCAACAATCACTGAACAGTTAGAAAGTTTATTAAGATCGGATTTATTTTTGTAATCAATAAATTTTCCTCGTCCAACTTCAATCAATAAGTTCTTTGTAATAACATAGTTAGTTTTTGCATCGCCACTTAGTTCATTCTCCCGGGCGATTGAAATTACCGTTACAGAATATCCATTGTTGATAAAATGACGTGCAAGAGCAAATCCGTCACCACCATTATTTCCTTTACCGGCAACAATCCCAATAACATCATCTTTGGTTAGGCACGAAAAATCTTCCAGTATTGAATGAAATATATTTATTGCAGCGTTTTCCATAAGAACAACACCAGGAATTTTTAATTTATTAATTCCATAGTCGTCTGCACTTCGAACTTGCTGTATGGAATAAAGAGGAATCATTTCACACCCTGTATAGTAAAACAAATAATATATTGGTAGATAAGTATGGAAGAAGAGAATTGGGTGCCACTAGTAACACCCAAAGTAAAACTACTCTATAAACAAAACATCATCATCCGGGATTTCTAATTCAAGCATGTGATGTTCCTTGAAATGAAGAATAAGCTTAACATGGTTTTTCAAATCAAAAATATCTTTCCCCTTTTCAACGACGATCATTTTTACTGATTCATATTTAGTAACAGTATCCTGCAAACTGGAATAATCTTCGAAATAAACTTCTGTGAAACTATCCTGCTGAATATACTGAGCTCCATGTTTTGTAGCTCTGAAATCACTGATTATATCATTTTCGATACCCAACTTTAATATATCCACAATAAATGGAAGCAGTACTCTATTACCGTAGTATAGCCCTCCCTTCCCCTCTTTCAAAGCTTTATCAATTGTGTTCATTTATATCCTCCTAGGAAAAAAATATCAACCAAACAAGTACAAATATTGGAAGCAATATTGGAATTGCATATTTAATTAAATAGGCAAAGAAACTTGGCATTTTAACCCCGGCCCGTTCAGCAATGGCTTTAACCATAAAGTTAGGGCCATTACCAATATAGGTCATTGCTCCAAAGAAAACGGCAGCCACAGATATTGACCTTAAGAACAAAGGAGTAACCGGATCGACCGTTCCCTGAGAAAATGCTCTAACATCAGGAATAGAATTTACATCCATACCAAATTTGCCTAATTCAGCACTCAAGAAATTAAGGTATGTAGGTGCGTTATCCAAAAAGGCAGATAGTGATCCCGTCGCCCAATAAAAAACTCCTGCATTTAATTGTGCGCCCATTTCCTTTGCAGTTGCTCCGATAAGTTGTAATGCAGGAATCATAGTTGCAAAAATACCAACAAATAAAAACGCTACTTCCCTAATCGGTTCGAAATCAAACTCATTCGCCTTAAGGCATTCCTGATCAGCAGTTTTGAATGACAAGTACACAACACTGAACATTATTATTTCTCTAATACCAAAAGGAAGCGGGCTTAAACTTGGTACCCAACTAATAACAGCAGGATCAATAAATACGGAAATCAAAATGATTGCTAAATAAATAAAGTTTTTCGTTCCCTTAATAGTAATTTTACCCGAATAGTCTTTGTTGGCTTCACTCTCTTCCTTATTACGCATATCGACAATATAAAAGATAGTCAGTAACAATAAAATGGTTGGCAACCAAATATACCATATGTTGGTAATAAACCAGAAGAAATCAACACCGCGTAAAAAACCAAGGAATAGCGGTGGGTCACCAATAGGTGTTAATGCACCACCAATATTACTTACCGAAAAAATAAAAAATATTATGTGATACGGCTTAATTCGGTTTTGATTTATTTTCATGAATGGTCTGATTAACAACATTGATGCACCAGTCGTTCCAATAATATTTGCAATAACTGCACCAAGTAAAAGAATAAGAGTATTAAGCATTGGAGTAGATTTTCTGGCTATTTTAATATAAATACCACCAGAAGCAACAAAAAGTGAAGCCAATAATGCAATAAATGATAAGTATTCCGCCATTGTATGGAGCAGGCTTATTGAATCATGCAGATAAAACAAATAATAAGAACTTGTTACAGCACCTAATAAGATTGCAACCTTAGGATAATGATGTTCCCAAAAGTGGTGATAAAATAAAGGCCCGGTTGCTATCATAAGTAAAAGTATAACAAATGGTAAAACCATAATCGGATTGGGCAAAACATGATGTCCGCCTGTGGAATGCTCCTGTACTAATTCAATAGTATTGCTGGCTGATGTTAACCCTTCCGCGGATGAATTGCTTGTAAATACAGTAGAAAATACTGCAAAGAGAATATATATTAAAAAAATCTTTTTCATGTCCACCTATAAATATGATTATTAAGTAATAGATTTTCTCTTAAACAATTCATTGAGAAATCAATTTACTCTGAATTACTGCTGCTTAACTCCTCATTTTCCGAAATTAAGGAGTATTTCTATAAATCATTCTTGGGAATGGAATAGCTTCCCGAATATGTTCAATACCACAAATCCATGTAATAAGTCTTTCAAGACCAAGCCCGAAACCAGAATGAGGTACTGACCCATATCTTCTAAGATCCAGGTACCATTCGAAGAAATCCTGCGGTAGATCATGTTCCTTAATTCTTTCAAGTAATAAATCCATATTATCTTCTCTTTGGCTGCCACCTATTATCTCACCGTAACCTTCCGGTGCAAGTACATCAACTGCAAGGGCAACCTCGTCTCTTTCGGGATCTCTCTTCATATAAAAAGCCTTTATGGCAGATGGGTATCTGTGTACCATAACAGGGCGATCGAATTCGTTTGAGATGATAGTTTCATCACCACCGCCAAAATCATTACCCCATTCAAAATCAACACCATTTTTCTTAAGGATTTCAACAGCCTCATCGTAAGAAACACGTGGGAATGGTCTCTTAACACATTCCAATTTAGATGTATCTCTTCCCAATACCTCTAACTCTTCCTGTTTATCTTTTAATACGGACTGAACAACATATTCCAAAAATTCTTCAGCAAGGTCCATATTGTCTTCTAATTCATAGAATGCCATTTCAGGTTCAATCATCCAAAATTCTGTTAAGTGACGGCGAGTTTTGGATTTTTCTGCCCGGAAAGTTGGACCAAAAGTATAAATTTTGCCCAATGCCATTGCACCGGCTTCTCCGTATAATTGCCCAGACTGTGTAAGGTATGCCTTACCAAGATCAAAATAATCCATTTCAAATAATGTTGAAGTACCTTCGCAGGCATTAGGAGTAATTATTGGCGGATCCATCAATGTAAAATCTCTACTGTCGAAGAAATCTCTTATCGCCTTTACAATACGGTGACGAATTTTCATTATAGCTACCTGACGTTTAGAACGTAACCATAAATGACGATGATCAATGAGGAATTCAATACCATGATCTTTTGGTGTTATTGGATATTCTTCAGCAGACGAAATGATCTTTAAATCCGTTACATCAAGCTCATATCCTCCAACAGATCTTGCTTCTTCTTTTACCTTTCCTGTTACCTGGAAAGAAGATTCCTGACTGAATGAACCGGATAATTCAAAAACTTCTTCACTTACATTCCCCTTAAAGACCACACATTGGCAATAGCCTGAACCGTCCCGTAGTATTAAAAACTTCAATTTCCCACTGGCTCTTTTATTGTATAACCAGCCCTTTAGTGTTACTTCCTCGCCAACATGCTGCGATAACTTGTTAATGTAAACGTGTTTTAGCATAATAATCTCTTCTCTATTCTGTTTTGATTAATTTCAATGGGCAAATTTAACTATTTTCTAAATAATTGCCTAGAAATAGACTTTTTCTTATTAGGTTCGAACAACAATATTTTTTTTGAAGACCTCTTCAAACATCCCCTGCCTTCTACCCAGATTCCAAAGTTCTACATCAGGTGGCTCACCTTCATAATCCAGATGCAATATTACGTCACTGTTAAGAACTTCAACCGAAATTTTATGTATATTTTTTTTGTGTCTTCTATCCAGCGAATCGGCAATACGTAAAATTGCTGAAAGATTATCTACAACAATTCTGCTTAAACTTGATAATTCCATATAATCAGTATGACTTGGTTTTGGATGACTTTTTCTGTGATATCTTGCAACATTGGCAATTATAGTTTTCTCCTTTTCATTAAATCCCAGGAGTTCACTATTTTTAATAATATAATGCGAGTGAATATGATGCCTGGCATGACCAATGTGATACCCGATATCATGCAATAAGGCAGCAGCTTCAAGATATTCCCTGTGAGAATTATTCAAACCATGAAGATGAGCAAGTTGATCAAATAGCTGCAGAGATAAATTTGAAACATGTTCACAATGTTTTTGATCGAAATTAGAAATATCCGCCAAATGTTTAACACTTTCATATCTTATATCTCGAAGCTTTGGAAGCGCCTTATCATTCTGTTCTTTTTGTAAGGTGTCTATTACAATTCCTTCCCTAAGGGAATATCCCGAAATTGTAAATTTATCAAGCAGCAGGTTCTTTAGAATTGTTCTAAAAATAATCATCCCGGCCTGAATAATATCAGCTCTCTTAGGATCCAATCCCTTTATTTTTTTTCTCGCGCTAAATGTGGTATGTTCAAGCACAAATTTGTAGATATCATCCAACTCATTAAAACTAACTACGTGATTATTCAGAATATTGGATTTGGGAATCTGCATTTTTTGTTTGGAAAGAATCATTATTCCGGCGCTCATTATTGTGCCGGAAGTACCAATACATTGTTCATAGCCAATCTTTTTTATCTGCTCTATCACGGGTGATATTTCACCTGCAACCCATTCAGTGCATTCCTGAATTCGTTCCTTTGTAATCTTGTAATCAGGGAAGAATTTTTGTGTTAATCTAACAGCGCCCAATTTAAGGCTATTAGAGTAGAGGACATTACCCCTGTAACCTATTAGGAATTCTGTGCTCCCACCGCCAATATCTATACACAGTACTTTTTTTGTAAATACAGGAACGGCTTTCAAAATCCCAAGGTATATTAAACGGGCTTCTTCAAGACCGTCAATTACTTCTATTTCAACGCCTGTTTCATTAAAAACTTTTTCAATAAAATCATGTTTATTACGGGACTCCCTTACAGCGCTTGTTGCTAATGCTCTAATTTTTGCCTCATGGGATTCGGCTATACCATTGAATCTCCGAATGGTCTTTATGGCACGCTCAGTGGCTTCAGGGCAAATTTGTTTTATGTCAAACTTACTCCCCTCATTCAGCCTAATCACTTCTTTTTCACGATCAATAATATTGAAGTTTCCATCACTCAATATTTCAGCAACAATCAAATGGAATGAATTTGTACCAATATCTATTGCGGCAAGAATATTATTTTTCATTATTACTCTTAATTTTCTCGGTTAAAATTACATTGCACATTTCATAAACTTCTTCATATGTAACATCACTAATAAATTCGGACTTATGCGCAAAAAGTTTATTATCACCCACTGGAGTCCAGTTGAAAGGATTGGTCGGGCCAAATATAGAGATTTGCGGAGTACTAGTACTCCCCGCTACGTGCATAACACCGGTATCATTGGTAATAAACAAAGTGCTTTCACTAATAATGGCTGCCAACTGTGGAATAGTTTTATTCTTAAATACTACTATTTCATCAGTAAGCTTATTCTGCACATATTCCAGTTCTTCTTTATCACTACTGCTTCCGGTAAGGTAAACAGCAGCACTAAATTCTGACTTAAGCTCTTCTATTAATCTGATATAATTATCAAGCGGCCATCGGTTTGGCGGCTTACCTGCTCCAACATGGAACCCAATGACTGGTTTCTCACCGGCTTTTATATATTCAAGAATAAATCCCTGTGCAAAGAATTTGTCAGTGTCATCAAAGGATATTTCCGATTTATAATTGTGGGTGTTAATACCAAACGGTCTTAGTATGTCGAGACTAAAATCAGAGACATGAGCATCAGGGTGCTGTAACCAACTAAGCTTTATTCTATGATGAAAGAGGAAATTCAATTTATTTATTTTACCATCCAGTTCTTCAGGACCAATACGTTTTTTTGCATCGGAAAATCGAGAGAGCATACAACTTGTGGCGGAGATAGAAACTGTTGCAGGAACGATTACAACATCATAACCAGCATGGAGAAATTGTTTCAAATTCTTTAAATATTGCCAGGTGAGAATTGCAGATTTATTAAAAACAAAATAACGGTCAATAAATTTATTTTTGGTGATGGCATAAAAATTATCCGGACTCACCAATACAGAAAGTTCAGCTTCAGGATAGGTCTCTTTTATTGCTCTAAATACAGAAACACTGGCCAGAAGATCACCAAATTGATTATGCTGTCTGATAACAAGTATCTTTTTTGGATTGCCTAAATCTTTATCTGCAGATTCTTTTACTGCAAATATTAATCTAAGAATAAAAAAAAGTAATCGGGAAATAGGATTGGTTTTTGACATCTAATTCATTGTTTGTTATGAATCGTTATTCTTAATTTCTTCAAACTCGGCTTCTACTATATCGTCCTTGTTAATCTTGCTCGAAATGTTACTTTTACTGGTATTCACCTTAACTTCTTCCCGTTTTTTCCCCGTGCTAAGCAAGATTGCAAAAAAATACTTAATGAGTTTAAAAACGAAATAGAACAATAATCCAAAAACAACAAATCTAATAAATGACATAATTATTATCCTCGAGGACTGGGATTAAAATATTCAATAAAACCTCTATCCTCTCTAAAGATTTGATTAAACAACTCTTCAAAATCTTCATCATTATTAACAAAATCAATTTCCGTTGTATTAACAATTAACAAAGGAGTACTATTATATTTGAAATAAAAATTATTGTAGGCTTCGCTCAAGTCTTTTATGTATGATCTGGTCAGACTTCGCTCAACCTTTCTTCCACGCTTTTTTATATTATACATCAACCTGTCAAGGCTGGACTGAAGAAAAATTACCAGATCGGGTTTGCGCAAGTCCCTTTCAAGAATCGGGTAAATATTTTCATATAACTTTCGCTCCTCGCCTTCAAGATTCAGATACGCGAATATTTTATCCTTATCAAAAATATAATCAGAAACAATAAAATCAGAGAAGAGATCCTCCTGGTTAAGCAATTGCTGCTGCTTGTATCGGTTAAAGAGAAAAAACATTTGAGTCTGAAAGGCAAAGCGTCTTCTATCATCATAAAATTTTCCAAGAAACGGGTTGTTCTCAAATTCTTCAAGTATTAGATTTGCACCAAGTCTATCTGACAGCTTACGGGAAAGTGAAGTTTTCCCGGCACCAATAACACCTTCAATGGCAATAAATCTAATTTCCTTCAAAGCAAGACTCCAATTTCTTTTATAATCTAAATTCCTTCTTGGAAATTATTGTTTTTTCCATACTACTGATCAATATTTCATTCACCTTTTCATGCAATTCTGGGTGAACTATATCCGGTTCAATTTCAAGTAATGGTAATATAACGAAATCCCTGTTTAGCATATCCTTGTGAGGTATGGTGATTATGTCATTACAGACAACCTCATCACTATACAAAAGTATGTCAATATCAATACTTCTTGGTCCCCATCTCTCGGCAGGCTCCCGCCCAATTTCTTGTTCAACTTCTTTTAGAAAATAAAATAGATCAGTGGGAGAATATTCAGTCTTAATTTCGACAACTATGTTATAAAAATTATTCTGACTAACCGGTCCATAAGGTTTTGTTTCGTATAGAGAAGAATTATTTATAAGAACAACTTGCTTGTTTTTTTCAATTAGCATAATAGCGGTTCTGAGATTTACCTCAGACTCACCAACATTTGATCCAAGACCAAGAAAAACTTTACTTACCATTTTCCTTTATCACTTCTGCTTCAACGCAGTCAATAAGTCCGCCAACAGGTACACTACTTTTTCGAACTCTTACTGCAACTTTTTGAATACCCGGAAAATGCTTCAATAATTCATCGGCAATAACCATAGCCAAAGTTTCGATAAGATAGTATTTTTTTTCGTGAATTATTCTATTGATAAACTTGTAAACCTCAACGTAATTTACGGTTAGATTCAAATTATCATTTTCTGCCGCCTCATTGAAATCAGTATAAAGATCAACATCAGCCTCAAACTTGCCGCCAATATGTTGTTCTTCTTTAAGAGCTCCGTGATAGGCATAGAAAGACGCATTCTTTATTCTTAATATATTTATCATATAACTATTTAGAAACCTTCAGAATATAGTAGTTTTTCAAGCCTTTTAAATTAGCAAATAATATCCCAATTAGCACGCAAGAACTTCCCATCAAATCACGTAATGATAATGATTCATCAAGAATTATCCACCCTAATAGAACAGCAATTATGGGAGTGATAAAAGATGATAATGATATTATAACCGCATTTATGCGTTTCAGCAGCCAATAGTAAGTTGTAAATGTAATCACCGAGCCAAAAAAAGCCAAATAAAGGATTGATAAAATTGCCCGTTCGTTGAAAACCCAGTTCGTTTTATCTTCAGCAAGCAGACTAATAGAAACCAGTGAAACTCCGGCCACAAAAAGCGGAACAAAATTCATTGAAAGAGGATTGAGATGTCCCCCAAATTTTTTCATAACAATGATGTTAACCGACTGTAATGCAGCGCTGACAATGATTGCAATTATACCCCAAATATTATAGCCATGTTCAAATGAAATCGATTCGGAAAATATAGATAGCAAACCTATAAAACCAAGTCCTACACCAATAATTTGATATGGATCAATTCTTTGTCCGGGGAAAGAAAACCTGGCTAAAATGATCACAAAAAATGGAAAGGCTGCAAACAGGATAGAGGCTAATCCTGTAGGAATAAATTGCTCTGCCCAGTAAACAAGTCCGAATGGAATTACAAATGAAAAATATCCCATGAAAAAATAGAGTTTAATTGAAAGTGGATCAGTCTGCAACCTGACACCTTTCAATTTCATAATTACCAATATCATGGCGGCGGCAATTACGAATCTTATCCCGGAAGATATAAAGGGGGTTAATGAATCTAAACCAAATCGAATAGCCAGCCAGGTGGATCCCCACAAAATGCAAATTAGAATATAACCACTTGATATCTTGAAGTTCTCAGACAAGGATTAGTTTTCCTTCATGGCAATTATTCCCCAGGCTCTGCCAGACCTGGCACCTTCTCTACGGTACGAGTGAAGTAAATCGTATGATTCAACGCTACATAATTCCGACATTTCAATATTTTTCTTTGGAACTCCTGCCTTTAACAACATATCATAACTAGCGCCGGCAACATCAAGGAAAAGCATGTTGTCAGTTTTTAAAATGTACTTGCTGTCAAATTTTTCAGCAACTTCCCCGCCAACCTGATAATTGAACTGACTGACAGAGGGCCCCAGATAAGCAATAATATTTTGGGGGTCCGATCCATATTCATCAATCAATTTCTGTATGGTTTTTTCCAGTATTCTTTTTTCAGAACCTCGCCAGCCAGAATGAACTCCGGCAATCACTTTATTGGCTCTGTCGTACAAAAAAATAGCTGCACAATCAGCTGAGGATATTGCAAGTCCAAGATTTTTCTCACTCGTTATTAAAGCATCACTTTCACCAACCGTGCCACCCGAATTTACAGTGGAAATAATCTCACTATGAATCTGATACTGGAAAGCAACCCTTTCCTCGCTTAATCCCAACTCTGAATAAAAAGCTTTTCTGTTTTCCTCTACAATGTTTTTATCGTCCCCTACGGTATGGGACATGTTGAAGTAGTAAGGGGATTTTCTATCCAATCCCACTTTGGTAGAGAATCCGAATATAAGTTCTGGATATGTAGAAAATATTTTACTTCTAATAATTTTCATGGAGGACTAATTATATGAATAAATGGTTATTACTTTTAAATTAGGAATGTGGAACACGTGAATACTTCATGACTACTCATTTCTCTCATCAGAAAGCATCTTATTGATTAATCCGTAGATACCCCGCCTGAATACAAATTCCCCGTTTTCATTCACAGACATGAAATCAATCAGTTTACATCCCTGAGGCAGATTTTTTAAATATTCACTTTCACTGTCCAGTCCGATAAAGGGCGTAATGAAATGTAAAATGTTGGAATCATTAGCCGGGTTGATAATTAAATTCGGATTAACAATGGTAGAATCACCATATACTTGACGATAGTAGTTTTCAGACTGTTTATTAATATCATCCTCAGCAACATTTATATACCCCCTCGGTGTAACAAGGTAAGTATCATTTCCATAAAGGATAACACCAATAACAGTTTCATTCAGATCGTTTGAAACCATTCTCTGAGGGAAAATTGGGCAAACAATCGTGAGCAGCAATATGACTAATATGAATTTCATAAGTTATAACAAATCATTTTTTTTGAGCCATTCATCGTTATAGATTGTGCTGAAATATTTATAGCCTGAATCGCAAAATAGTGTTACGATGTTTACTTCTTTGTCCAATTCCCTGGCGATCTTCATGGCGCCATAAATATTTGCTCCACTGGAGCCACCGGCAAGTATGCCTTCTTCATTGGCCAGTTTTCTTGTCCATCCAATGGCTTTTTTATCAGTAACCTGCATCATATCATCCATCATCTCAAGTTGAGCAGTTTTAATAAGAAACTCGTCCCCTATCCCCTCAATCATATATCTTGACGGTTCGATAAGTTTTTTTGTCTTGAAGTAGTCATAAAAAACAGAACCTATGGGATCAATACCAATGAGCTTCAAATTTGGATTCATCTCCTTAAGGTATTTACCTGCTCCGAACAGAGTACCACCTGTTCCAACTCCGGCAATAAAGTAGTCTATTTTACCCCCGGTCTGATTCCATATTTCCGGACCTAATCCTGTGTAGTGAGATTCGTTGTTATCAAGATTATTATGCTGATCAACGTAGTATAGAGAAGAATCTTCTTTGCAGAGCGACTCCGCATAGTTGTTATATGACCAGGGATTTTTTGGATCAAGGCTCGCATCTACGGTGATAAGCTCGACACCCAGTATTTCAAGCATCTTAAGTTTTTCTTTACTGGTTGTATCCCGAATAACTATTTTTAATTTATAGCCTTTTTGCCTGGCAACAATGGCCAAACCCATGGCAGTATTTCCACTGGAGTTTTCAATGATGGTATCACCAGGTTTCAATTTCCCTTCACGTTCGGCTTTTTCAACCATATATCTGGATATTCTGTCTTTCACACTTCCGCCCGGATTCATAAATTCAAGCTTAGCATAAATATTGGCTTTTATTCCTTTGGTTATATTGTTTAACTTCACTAAGGGAGTATTACCAATTGCACCTAAAACATTGTCAAATTTCTGATCAGTCATTATTGTCCTTTATCATCAGTTAGAGTATATCCACGCAGAAAGTCAGCGGCCGTCATTCTTTTTCTTCCTTCGGGTTGTATTTCGAGTACTTGTAGTGAGCCTTGACCACATCCAATAAATATTTCGTTCTTGGTTTGCATTACTTCACCAGGCGCAAGTTGCATTTCACTGATATTAGATTTGTATATCTTAAAATGTTTTTCATTTATTATACAGTATGCCCCAGGGAACGGCGACAAACCACGTACAAGATTATTTACTGATCTTGCATTTTTGTTAAAATCAATTCTACAGGTTTCTTTCGTTATTTTGGGAGCAGGAGTAGCCATTGAATCATCTTGAGGCAGAAGTTTAATGTTTCCATTTTCAATCATTGATACTGTCTTCAATACTAACCCGGAGCCAAGAATACTCATTTTGTCATGAATTGCACCAAAATTATCATCTTCGCCAACAGCCAAACTTTCTTTCGCTATTATATTGCCGGTATCTACCTTATCAGCCAAAAAGAAAGTAGTGACACCTGTCTCATTATCTCCATTAATTATCGCCCATTGAATTGGTGCCGCGCCCCTGTACTTTGGCAGAAGAGAACCATGTAAATTAAAGGACCCATACTTCGGCATCGTATAAATACTCTTTGGCAATATTCTAAAAGCAACAACAACAAAAAGATCGGCATCAAATTTTGCAATTTCTTTCAGAAAATTTTCATCATTTAATGAGACTGGCTGCAAACATGGAATGTTATTAGCAAGTGAATATTCTTTAACAGGAGTATATGAAACCTTTCTTCCCCTGCCACGCTCTTTATCCGGTGCAGTAACAACGGCAACTACTTCGTGCTCACTCTCAAATAATATATTTAATGAAGGTATGGCAAAATCAGGCGTGCCAAAAAAAATAATTTTCATATTGATTATATTCCTGGCAGAAACCTCTGCCATTAAAGAAAAGAGTATATAGACTACTCTTTTTTAGTTACAGGATAGTCGATAATGGCTTCTCTGTTTTTAATTAATATTAATTCCTTTTTAAGCGAAGCTTTAATATCAGCATCCACTCTATCCGGTATCATTTTGCCAAGCAGATGATCGTATTCATGAAGAATAACTCTGGCAAAAAAGTCATCAGCTTCAATTTCCTGTTCCTTTTCATCAGTATCAAGATACTTGATTTTTATAATTTCCGGTCTTTCCACTTCCGCACGCAAATTAGGAAGGCTTAAACATCCTTCTTCAAAATAAACTGTTTCTTCTGATTCCAAAACTATTTCCGGATTAATCATTACCAAGGGCTTAAAATCCTCATACCCTTCAACCGGTTTTATATCCATAACAAAGATTGATTTGTCAACTCCAACCTGGTTAGCGGCAAGACCTACACCCTGTGCATTCCTCATCGTTTCAAACATATTCTGGATCAAAATAATTATTCTATCGTCAACCTGCTTTATAGGTTTCGTTTTTTTACTTAATATTTTATCACCATAAACAGTAATAGGCAAAACAGACATCTTCCACTCCATAGCTTTTATAAATTCTGTTCAATCACTTCTGCAGTCATATCATTAAATATGAGTACTTCAGAAGAATAAAAGAACATCCGAATTAGTAGTCGAAAAATAATTAACATTTGTTGCAGAATAAAGGTTAATATCATAAAATAATAAGGCGTACTGGGAATAAAGCGGCCGATCAGATTATAGACAATTGCCCCAAGGGCGCCGATAATCGAGATAGCAACAAAAATTGAAAAGGAAGTGTTAAAACTATCCTTAATAAAGATAATTGCAATGAAGATTGATTGGAATGCACTTGTACCATCACGGGATACCATAATCACTTTTGCATAATCGGCAATTATTGCTGTCAGACCGATGAGAAAGATAAGAAGAATATATTTCACACCCTTCAGAATGAATTCCATCATTGCATTTTCAGAATTAGCAAAACCAATACTTATCAGGTTCCCCAATAGCTCATTAAGTAAAAAAGCTGCACCGTAGAAAAAAATTGATATAAGCAGCACCTTAAGAAATCTAAACCAGAACTTAACACACCCGTAAAAAAAATCGAGAATGTGATTTTTTTTGGGAGAATTAAATATGGCTATTAGACCTCCCGAGAAAAAATTCTGTATAACAAGATATGCGATCATTGCAGCAAAAAAGAGGAATAGAATTCCATCTAATTGTTTATCATGAATATTTAGAAACTGGGTAAGCCATAACATGTCCATACCACTGGCCAATTTGTCACTTAAAAATGAATTCCCAAGCGAATCGAGCATAATATGATACAGGGGCATAGTAATTACCAAAGAAGTAATAGCACTAAGGGCCCAAAGGAGAATGACAAATTTTGAATTATAGAACACCGATCTAAAGGCAGAAACAAACAATTTATTGGCAGATAGTTTCATGCAATACTCCCCAAAATAGTAAGAACATTTTGGATCCAGAAAAACCATCTCATGGAGAATGAAAGAGATGCGCCATATTTTCTTTCCATTGTAAAAGAATTATTTGAGAAATCGTGGTCAAATAAATTCAGTCTTAAGGGATCAACTTCCGCACCCAATACTTTTTTGTCAGTTTCAAATCTTATAATTTTAAATCGGTCTTTTCCATCCCAGCTTTTATACAAAGTGTCAGTTTCTGTTATCAATGCTATATCGGTTCTTACAATGCCTCCCAAAAATCTTTCTACATCTACTTCATATACATTATTCTTTATTTCCCTCACATCTGTAATGCCATAGTCAAATGATCTGTTTTCTTTGTAGAATGCATCCCAAAACCACGATAAATTCTCATTACTCATCTCTTCAGCCAGTCTGATGAAATCACTTCCCTTTGGATGCTTAAACTTGTACTCCTCAAAAAACTTTTTAATTATCTGCATCATCACTTTTTGCCCAATACGTTTTTCGAGGGACATAAGCATCATTTCAGGTTTATGATAGGCGTTATTATAATATGCATTTACTCGAAGTATTTCATTTGAAGCATCAGCAATAGCTCCTATTGCCTTACTTTTATAATAATTCACAAAACTGTTGTAACCCTTTTCTAAGGCGAAGTCGCCCAAAGTATAAATAAGTGGTATTTCATTGTACTGCAAAAAATTGATCCCTTCAATTGAGATGTAATCCAGAAAACGAAAAGTAGAATATTGAGGTCCATATTTTTCGTATAATAATTTCGATGTTAAGAAAGTTGTAATACCCTCATCCAGCCATGCTTCATGAACTTCATCATTTGCAACCATGCCCTGGAAGTACTGATGAATGAACTCATGCAAAGCAATCGATTCAATTCTAAGATTTTTCTTTCTTGAGAACAATTCTGATCGAACCGTGAACAATGTTGGATATTCCATTCCACCGGCTTGTGAAGTTCTGGGCGGATCGATACAGGTAAGGGTTTCGTAGGGGTAGGAACCAATGTTATCCTCAAAATATTTCATGCCATATTTAATTGCATCAAAATACCGCTCCATATATTTAGCATGTTCGGGTTGAAGGAATAATTTAATTACAACCTGAGACGAATCATTTCGATAGAATGTGGTTGAATAAGATTCTATTTCATCGGATGCCATCCAGGCAAAATCATGAACTGCATTTTGTATTACGGAGTATATCTCTCGATCTTCCTGCGTAACTGATTTCATAACTACTCCTGTTGAAGCAACCTTATAACCGGCAGGTACAGACAACTCTACTTCATAGTCAGCAAAATCTGAGTAAAAATTTGTGTTTGGGTAAAAGCTGCTGCAATTCCACCTGCCATTCTCAAATACACCAAGCTTTGGATACCATTGCGAAATGAAATAGAAATTACGCCCTGCAGCGTATCCCAAACGTTTGAGTGATTTTGGGACCTTAAAGCTGTAAGCTATTTCAATAAATACTGAGTCGCCTGTTAAAATATCTTTTGGAAGAGAAATAAAAGCAACAGTACTGTCTTCAGGGTATTCCGGATTTTCGCTGAAGTAATTAAACGAAACAGTTTCAGAATCAATGGAGAGTCTTTCAATTTCAATTCGTGTTGATGTCTCAGCATCTACCGGGTATCGTTTTGAAAAAATTGTATGGTTCCCCGAATAGCCATTTAAATACAAATGAAAAAATAATTTATTGGTACCATATTCAGTTTTATTGTACCATAAAATTTTTTCTTTAACTCTGATTTTGTTAATATCATTTTCAAGAATGGCTTTAATGTCATATTTTGCTGTGGATATATATTCTTCACTAACAGAGTTTAGCAGTCCATTGGAATAACCTTGCGCTTCAAGCGAGTCTTCGTAAAATTCTTTCTTGGAAATTAATCCATTTACCGCAAGCAATGCGCAAAGAACAAGGAATAATATGAGCAATAAGTATTTCTTCATGTATCTTTTAGCTTGTTTTATACAGTACCAAATTATTGACTATAATATAAATATTTAATTGAATATAATTGCTACACGCTCAGTTATATTAAACTTAGTAAAAACTACTGCAAAATTTGGGGGGAGATTGTCGTAGCGTGCTGTATATGCATCTCCTCTATTATTAAAATAAACCCCGGATAATAAATGCACATAAGAATCACTTCTTTTTTACTTGCCTTTCTTTTACTGTACGGATATTCAATTGCCAATAATCTGCCTGATGGAGATGTTACGATATCTGGTTTCATAAAAGACGCTTCATCCGGAGAAGAGCTTATCGGAACGAATATTATACTCTATTTACCTGGCGATGATAACTCCTACTTCAGGGGAGTTGCATCAAACCGATATGGTTTTTATGCTTTGCCCGGTATTGCTTCAGGGACTTACTATATCGAGTTCCGAAATGTTGGTTACAGAACACATCGAGATACTCTGATTATAAGCGTATCAAGCGGAAGTCTAAAATATGATGCTTTTCTTGATGAAGAAGACATTCTACTAAGCGAAGTTACCGTAAGTGCACAGCGAGAATCAAAGGCTATAGTTAGTGAAATAAAACTGACACACAATATGCTGAAATCACTTCCTACCATGAGTGGTGAAGTTGATATTTTTAAGTCGCTGGTTTTATTGCCCGGTGTTCAGACAGCAACTGAGATTTCAAGTGGATTATACATTAGAGGCGGTTCTCCGGATCAAACACTCACATTAGTAGATAACATGATGGTTTACAACCCTTCACATCTTGGCAACTTTGCATCAACTTTTAATTCCAATGCAGTACAGGATATTATTCTTGTTAAGGGGGCATACCCGGCTGAATATGGGGGGAGATTATCCTCCGTATTGGACATAAAATTGCGAAGTGGAACCAAGGAAAAAGAGAAGGCTAACTTCGGTCTGGGTACACTTAATTCCTATGTAACTCTGGAGGGACCACTTAATGATAAATCGACTTTTCTACTCTCTGGAAGAAGCATGTATTATGATTTGGTACAAAAAACAGTTTTTAGTGATTCTGAAAACCCCTACTACAATTTTCATGATTTGAATGCAAAGTTTACCTACGAATTATCTGATAAAGACGCTCTTTCCCTTAGTGCGTTTTACAGTAGGGATAAATTATACAGCCCGGATAATGCCGGAGACCTTGAATATGAAATGAGTTGGCTGAATGGCAGTGTTTCGTTAAATTGGATGAGATCCAGTGAGAAATACATTTCAAACACAGCAATAAGCTATGTTCAATATCAATTTGACTCCAAGCTGGATAACGGATTACAAAGCATACAAGCCTCGGATTATTTTGCATCTTCAAAACTAAGTGATGTTAACTTAAGCAGTGACTTTGAAATCTTTCTGCATGAAAATCATAAAATGAAAACGGGACTGCAAATATTTATGCATAATTATGATTTGATAGCGAGCGATATCTATCACAATGCTCTTGAAAATGATTCTGATTTAAGAACCAAAATACTTTCCATAGAATCATCGGCATTTATGCAGCTCGAATCTCAAATAACCGCTCAGCTGAAATCGAATGTTGGCACAAGAATATATTATTTTAAGAATCAAAAGCGGGTTAACATTGAACCACGGGTTTCATTTATGTACTCCTTCGACGAGGCATTCTCAGTCAAAGCTGCCTATTCCCTAACTCATCAGTTCATTCATTTAATGTTCCGTAATGATATTTCATTGCCGACTGACTTCTGGTTCCCTTCAACTAAAGAGATATCTCCAAGCCGCTCTCAGCAATTCGTCGTTGGATTAGAATCCGAATTATTTGACAAACAATATCTCGTTTCTGTCGAAGCCTATTACAGAGACATGAAAGATATTTATGAATTCAAAGAGAACGCGAAGTTCAGTCCAAGTACACCAATCGTTGACTTGTTAACCAAGGGACAAGGTGAAGCATATGGAATTGAATTTTTCCTCAATAAAACAGTTGGCAGTTTTACCGGATGGATTGGGTACACATATTCCTTTACCCGCAGATTATTTGATGACTTGAACATTGGTAGAATTTACTATCCACGTTATGACAGGCGAAATGATATTTCTGTAGTATTATCATACAAAATGTCCAAAAACTTTTCTCTTAGTGCAACCTGGAACTATGCCAGCGGTCAGGGCATGACCATGCCTTATGCTCAATACCAGGGTCAAAAGATAGGAAATCAAACCGGTTCGGAACTTCTACTTTTTTATTCAGAAAGAAATGGTCACAAATTACCTGACTATCACAAGCTTGATATTAGTGCCTCATACGATTTTCAATTTGATGATTCAGAGTTGACCGTTTATATGAGTTTATACAATGTTTATAACAGACAGAATATATTCGCTCAGTTCGTTTCATTTGAGGAGGAAACAAATCCTGATACTCAGGAGAGTGTAACAACGCCAAAGATCAAACAAATTGTGCTATTCCCTTTCATACCAACTTTCGGAATAAAATATAACTTATAAAAGGACTGTGATGAAATTGAGAAAACTGTTTTACCTGATAAATATTTTGGTGCTCGGACTAATAATCGGATGTCAGGATACCAAAATAATTGAAGTTGATTTACCATATACAGAGTTCACTGTAGTCTATGGCAATATGCAGGCCGATACAAGTTTTGAAGAAGTCTGGATTACAAGAACTCTCCCGCTCAATCAGACATTTAATATTGAAGATGCTTCAATTCCTAATGCTATAGCATACTTTGTTCTGGATGGAATGAATGTGATTCCACTAAGATTTAGTGGCGCCGGTAAATATAAACCCTTTAATTCGATTTATCCTGAAGCGGGACAAACTTATGAACTATTCATTGAAATTGACGGAAATCGGTTCTATGCAGAATCTAAGGTACCTGAGCCTCCAACTGCAGGAAGAGTTGAATTGATAGATAACTATATAAGTCTAGATGTCAATACAAGGGCAAACGAGTCTTACGGTGCTTTATGGGTTTACATTGACGGGCGCTATATAACTCAGGCAGATGAAATACATTCACTTATTGAAAGCCCGGGAGATGGTTCAGTTGTTACAGTTCGGACAAAAATAATTCCAGATGATGTGATGGATTCAAATTCTTCGGACAATCTTTACATTTATCTATACGCCTTTGATAAAGATTTTGCCAGATATTTTAATTCTAAAGCAAAAAATTCTTCTGTAGATAACGCACTTACACAAGGCGGCTCTCCAATTTTCACCAATGTAAGTGGAGAAAATGTAATTGGGGCATTTACCGCTTCGGCTAAATCCTTAATTGAATTAAATTAATGGGGAAATAAATAATGAGCATTAAACCCAGATTAATAATAATGGTATTAGGGGTTATTCTTTCGTCTTGTTTGGAATCGCCTATTTATGAGAGCGGCTATATACCGGACTCCACATTTCCGGCAGAAGCAATTGCATATATCGATATGCAGGGATCCTTTCGTGACAATGAGGGAGTACCTTACTTAGTCGAACCCATTGGAGTCTATTTTGCTCCTGATAGTTTTATCATCCTGGATGTTAGAACTGAAGAGCAATTTGCCTCAGGACACATTAATGAGGCAATAAATATACAGGTTCCCGAATTAATTGACTACCTCTCCAATCTGAATAATCTGGAGGATAGACGAATTTTACTTGTGTGCGCAGATGGGTCATTGTCTTCATATGTTCACTGCTTGCTACGATTGTATGGTTTTGAGAATACAAGTGTTTTGAAATTTGGAATGGCTGGTTGGAATCCTGACTTTGCTTCTGAATGGGCGGCTAATCTAAAAACCCTTGGCAAATATGCATTTATAGAATTAAATGGAGTAGCCTACCAATGGGATGAAATTACTCCTTTACCAATTATCCCAAATGTTGAAGGGGAATTCATTCCAGACAGGGTAAAAAATCGAGTCAGGTATTTATTGTCTCAGAACATAACAGCCGAAGGAAATATTCATGATATGACTAAACATTTCTGCAAATTTAATGAGATGTCACCATATTACGATCAATCTACAAAGACACTCCCCGGGATATCGATAATTTGTTATGATGAGAAGCAGATCTATTACCTGTACTCAACCAAGTTTGCCGAAAAAGAATCACATCCAATCCATTCAAATTCTATAGAATTACCAGCTCAGACTGATTTTAGGCTGCAAAGCTCTATCCAAAGAGTTCCAAGTCATAAAACAGTGATAGTTTATAGCAGAAGCCATCACAGAAGCGCATATCTTGTTGCGGTATTAAGATTACTCGGATTTAATGCTAAATCACTTCAATACGGTGTTCACAGTTTTTCTTACGATGGACTTAGGAATAGACGGCTACCGCCTGAATATCCGCAGCTGCCTGACCTCGAAATGCCTGACCTCGAAACTTTAAACGATGTTTTTTTCAGAGGAATGTATGGAAGTTTACCATATATAACGGGTGAATAATTGTCTAATCAGCTATTGAGAATTTATGATTTCATTGAGAGACTTATTTATTGCCGCTTTGTTCTTAAGCATTTATCATGGCTGCTCGGAGCAAATGATTTTGGTGGTTACAAAATGCAAGTTAGTTCAAAAGAAGTTAGATATAATTTATTCGGAGTTCAGCAATTTTTTAATTTGCCAAATGAGAAATTGATGATTTTATTTATTAGTGGTGACTAAATTACTTACTATAAAATGCACCAAGCAGGATTTAAATTACATATTTAATATTGTTTTAGGTGTTCAAGAAACTTAGGGTTTAGAGTATGTTTACATTGAAAAAATTTCGATATGTTTTAATTTTTATCACCCTCCATATATCAGGTTGTCTGGTAGAACCACCCCTTAATAATGAAGGAATTAGTGAGAACTCCAATGCGAATGACTTTCTTGCGTACATTGATCAACAGGGGTATTACCAGCAATCTGCTGGTAGACCTCCAACAATTTCTGCCTACGAAGTTTATAGTTACCGATCAAATCTGATCATCCTTGATTTGCGATCAGAAGATGAGTTCACAATTGGACACATTCCGGGAGCCATAAATGTCTCTCCGAATTCAATCTTAAATGAAATTAGTACTTCAAGATCAACGTCAAATAAACAAGTAGTACTGGTTTGTCAAACAGGTCAGTTTTCCTCATATATAAATTGTCTGCTGGGTTTATATGGCATTGAAAATATAACCACACTAGAATACGGTATGGCATCATGGAACAGTAAATTCAGTGAAATTTGGGAAGATAACTGTGTGTGGATATACAAGGATACTACATACTACATGAACGATACTATCATTAGGAACTCTACTGCCAGCCCTTTTCCTTCCATTCCTGAGATTGAAGGAAATTCAATAGAGGAAAAGGTTAAAAAACGAATAGCGAATCTTTTGGAATCCGCTAATACAACAATTGGAAAACCAACAGAGAATACTGTATTATTTACAAAATTAAATACTGTTTACAATTTCCTTGATTATCCAGCTTCTGGCTTCCGCGGTTTCAAAGTTGTCTGTTACGGAATTGAAAATCTGTACCGATTATACGGACGAACAGGCCCTGCAGATACACCAAATCATCCAATCGGATCTCTTTGGTATGATATCCCTATAAACCTTAACCCGTTAACCAGATTCCATATACAGACTCTCCCAAACTCTGGGCCATTAGTAATATACAGTTCAAACGGACTTGATAGTGCCTACCTTATGGGACTCTTGAGATTTTTAGGTTATGACGCTAAATCGATGTTGTTTGGAGTCAATGCTTTTGGTTACAATAGAATGTTGAATCATGAAGATCCTTTAATCAGGGAGGATGCTTTTAAACCAGAGGATATATTTGATCTGCCTTATGTAACAGGATCTGAATAAAAAAAAAAGCCCCTCACTAGGTGAAGGGCTTTACATTTATCATAGTGTTAACTAATTATTTATCATCATCTACTACTTCGTAAGATGCATCCTGGACTTCTTTCTCATCTTTGCCTTTATCGGACGCCTTGGCCCCGGATGTTTGCTGTCCAGCTTCAGGTCCACCTTGAGCGGCGCCTGGATCACCAGGAGCCCCATGATCCTTATACAAGTCTTGTGCAACCTCATTCCAAACCTTGGTAAGGCTTTCAGTAGCAGTTTTCATCTTTTCAGAATCATTTGTAGCTACAGCATCTTCAACTTTTTTCATTTCTGATTCAATCCGGCTTTTTACATCAGCAGGTATTTTTTCACCCAGTTCTTCAATTTGCTTCTTCGTCTGGAAAACTAAATTGTCAGCCTGATTGCGAATCTCAACTGCCTCTTTCTTTTTCTTATCATCCGCAGCGTGTTCCTTGGCAGCCTGCTGCATTTTTTCAATTTCTTCTTTCGACAAACCACCAGAAGAGGTAATTCTAATACTTTGTTCTTTGCTGGTAGCTTTGTCTTTTGCATATACATGAAGAATACCATTTGCATCAATATCAAAAGTAACCTCAATCTGCGGAATACCACGAGGTGCAGGAGGAATGCCATCCAAATGAAACCTACCTAAGGTTCTGTTATCTGCAGCCATGGGGCGTTCACCCTGGATAACATGTATCTCAACCGAAGGCTGATTATCACCAGCTGTAGAGAATGTTTCACTTTTCTTCGTTGGAATAGTTGTATTGGCAGTTATTAAAGTTGTCATAACTCCACCAAGTGTTTCAATACCTAGTGAAAGAGGAGTTACATCTAACAAAAGAACATCTTTAACATCACCAGCCAGTACACCACCCTGAATAGCGGCACCAATTGCTACAACTTCATCCGGGTTAACACCCTTATGTGGTTCTCTTTTGAAAATTTTCTCTACAATTTCCTGAACTTTAGGGACTCTGGTAGAACCACCAACCAAAATTACTTCATCAATTTGAGAAGGAGTTAATCCCGCATCCTTAATTGCTTGTTCACAAGGCTTAATAGTTCTTTCAATCAGATCATCAATAAGTTGTTCGAACTTTGATCTGGAAATATTGAGATTTAGGTGTTTTGGTCCGTCTTGTGTTGCTGTAATAAATGGTAAGTTCACATCAGTCTGGACTGAAGATGAAAGCTCAACTTTAGCTTTCTCGGCAGCTTCCTTTAACCTTTGCAATGCCATCGGATCATTTCTTAAATCAATTCCTTCCTGTCTTTTGAATTCATCAGCCAGAAAATCAATAATTCGTTGGTCAAAATCATCACCACCAAGGTGAGTATCACCGTTAGTTGATTTTACTTCGAAAACACCGTCGCCAAGCTGTAATACTGATACATCAAAAGTACCACCACCAAAATCATAAACAGCAACAATCTGTTCTTTATTTTTTTTATCCAATCCATACGAAAGTGCTGCAGCAGTCGGCTCGTTAATAATTCTTCTAACGGTAAGCCCGGCAATTTCACCAGCATCTTTTGTAGCTTGTCTCTGAGCATCATTAAAGTATGCAGGAACTGTAATAACAGCCTCGGTGACTTCATGTCCCAAATAATCTTCAGCCGTTTTTTTCATTTTCTGAAGAACCATGGCGCTAACTTCCGGTGGAGAATACATTCTATCACCAATTTGAACTCTGGCTGAACCATTGTCACCTTCAACGACTTTATATGGTACTTCATGAATCTCAGTTTCAACTTCTTTTCTCATCCTTCCCATAAATCTCTTTACGGAAAATACAGTGTTTGTCGGATTTGTAACTGCCTGCCTTTTAGCTGGCTGCCCTATTAAAATTTCACCATTTTTTGAAAAACCCACTACCGAAGGAGTTGTTCTTCCACCCTCAGAGTTTGGTATCACTACAGGTTCATTCCCTTCCATTACCGCAACGCAAGAGTTTGTTGTACCTAAATCAATTCCAATTATTTTACCCATTTCAATTCTCCTTATAGAATCAGCACGGTTTACTTCCGTACCAATTTCCTAATGTTATTTTTCTGTTTAAAATTCATATTCTTTTTAAAATATATTTTTATTGAATTCCATCTTTAATCTTTGCAACTTTTCCAACGAGTTTTGGATTTATTTGTAATAAGCATGAATAAATCCTGAAATTCATAACAAACAAGTAGCATTGAAGCAAGACTTGTGCCAAGACGTTTAGCATCATTAACTCATTATTATTAAACAAGTTATAGAATTTTGAGTTAATTTTCTGTTGAGTCAGTTAGTCTGACAGTAAGTCTACATGTCTGGGTTTGTGTCACAATGGCGCAATACGCGTCATTTTATCTGAGTAATAATAAGAGGTTTATTTTGTTCAATATTGAGAAATTTGATATCAAGCTTGATACCGATGTAATTGGAAGGAATTTTGTTTATTGTGAAGAAATTGATTCTACAAATTCTTTTTTAATTAACACAAAAGAGTACGATAAACATGGCACTGTATTATTGTCAGAAAATCAAACTCAAGGAAAAGGAAGGAAAGATAGAATCTGGCTTAGTGCAGCAGATCAGAATTTAACTTTTTCTATTCTACTGAAAGAGGATTTTTCACACGAAACGATTAATATCATTAATCTTGGAACTTCACTTGCCGTGGCTCAGGCAATTGAGAACCAGTATCAATTACCCTGCGAACTTAAATGGCCAAATGATGTTTTAGTAAACCAGAAAAAAGTTGCCGGAATTCTGCTTGAATCAACATCGATGGGATCGGAGATTGAAAAACTTGTAATCGGGATTGGAATAAATGTTAATCAGCCAAATTTCACTGGTAAATTTAACATCCCCCCAACATCAATAAAAAAAGAATTTAAAAACTCTGCTGATAGAGAAAGATTGCTTAGTGAGGTATTAAATATTTTTGAAGAAATATTTAAAGCTTCCCAGACTAATCCCGGACAAATTCTTGAAGATTGGAAATCGAGGTGTCAAATGCTTGGTGAGAAAATCAGGATTGAGGATGGCGAAGTGGTAAAGTTTGGAGTATTTGAGGACATTGATAAAAATGGATTCATGATCCTTAATTCCGGTAATAAACGAGAGTTGATACATGCCGGGGATATTATATTAAGGTGAGTTATCTAGCTTGCGATATTGGTAACTCATTTATCAAATTCGGGTTATATACTAACGGTGAATTAAAATTTTTCCATAAAATTGCTCATAGTGATTTCAGCAATGCTATTCTCTCCAAGTTGGAATTTGATAGAGTTGGAATTACTTCAGTTGTACCTGAAAGGTCTCAAAAATTAATAAAGCTTTTTGAAACTCAATTTAATATTACGCCTTTTGTGATTACTCATGAATCACACTTTCAATTTGAAAATTTGTATGGTACTCCGGATACTGTTGGTACCGATAGATTGTGCGGGCTTGAAGGAGCTATGCAAATTTATTTTGACGAAACCGGCGACAATACCTTTAAGGATAAAGTTCTGGTTACTATTGATTTCGGAACCGCCACTACAATCAATATTATTGAAAGTCCTGCTAAATTTGTTGGTGGTCTTATCGCTCCCGGAATGACAACAATGTCGGAATCACTCAGTTCCGGAACCTCTCAACTACCAGCCATTGATTTTTCGAATTTTGAAAACATAATTGGCACTAATACCGATCAATGCATTGCAAATGGTATTGTTAATGCCACGGTTGGAATGATTGAGAGAACTTTAGAGTTTCTCATTCATAAAAATTCCCATGATATTTTAATTTTTACAACCGGTGGAAATGCCAAATTAATTAGCATTCATTTATCTTTCGAGCACAGGAATATTGAAGATTTAGTGCTCCGGGGAGTTAACAGTCTTATAACCCGATTAGAGACTTTTGAAAAATGAATAAAGTCTATCTGGATAATGCCGCAACAACACCAATTCATCCCGAAGTATTTGAAGCAATGCTCCCTTATCTTAAAGAAAATTTCGGAAATCCATCATCAATTCATTGGGCTGGAAACAAAGTAAGAGTTGCAATTGAAGAAACCAGGGAATTGATTGCGGATTTTATAAATGCTGATGCCAGTGAAATCTATTTTACAAGTGGTGGAACGGAATCAAATAATTTCATTATCCGTGGAATTGCGAAAACCGAACACGCTGAGTCAGGAAGAAAATCAATAATTACCAGCAAAATTGAACATCTGGCTGTTCTTGAGACAATTGACAACCTTGCGAGTGAAGGATTTGAAATAACAAAGATCTCTCCAAATCACGATGGAAAAGTTGATCCGGATAATATTTCAGAAGCAATTTACCAAAACACAGCACTTATTAGTTGCATGCACATAAATAATGAAATTGGCTCTATTAATGAGTTAGCGGTAATTGGTAATTTCATTTTAAACAAGAATATATGGCTTCATACAGATGCCGTGCAAAGTTTCGGCAAATTCCCAATAGATGTAAATGAGCTGGGTATTCATGCTTTAACCGCTTCCGCTCATAAAATCTATGGACCCAAAGGAGTTGGTATTGCTTATGTTAAAAGTGGCACTCCCCTTTCTCCTTTGATTCTTGGCGGCTCTCAGGAAAGGAATCGCCGTGGTGGAACTGAAAATGTTGCCGGAATTATTGGGCTGGGACAAGCAGTACGCCTTGCAAAGCGTGATAGCATTGGTAATCTATCTCACGCTATTGATTTGAAACAGATGTTTGTTGATGGCATAAACTCCATTGATGCAAATGGACTTGTATTAAACGGAGGTAAGGATTCTTCGCCATATATAGCAAGTGTAACCTTTAGCAGTGATTATTACAAAAATGATTCTGAAGCGATGCTGATATTTCTTGATTTAAACGGGATTGCCGTCTCAAGCGGATCAGCCTGCACTTCAGGAACGCTTAAATCCTCACATGTAATTAAAGCGCTTGGGAAAAGCAAAAAAGATGCTGAAGGAACAATTAGATTTTCTTTTGGAAGTCAAAATACAATAGAAGAGGCTGAATATACTCTGGAGATCATAAAAAAAATGGCTGAAAAATTTAGAAAGTAATAAGACTGTTATCAATTAACCTCGTTTTACCTATTCTGCAAGCAATGAGAATATAATACTCTCTCCCTTCCACAAGATTATTTACTTTTTCAAAGGAATCAGACTCCACAAAACTGATGTAATCAAGATCCGATGATTTCACTGAATGAACAATCTTTCTCATTTCTGCAATTATTGTCACAGCATCATTAATCTTTTCTCTAATTAATTCTTCAGCTCTCTGTATCGATTTGCTAAGTACTAATGCATCCTCGCGCTCGGACTTTGAAAGATAAATGTTCCGGGAACTCATTGCCAATCCATCAATTTCTCTAACGATTGGATGAATATTAATATCTATCCCAAAATGAAGATCCTGTGTCATACGTTTAATTACCGCGGCCTGCTGAGCATCTTTCTGCCCGAAAATGGCAACGTGAGGTTTAATAATATTAAACAAAATAGAAACAATGGTGGTTACACCCTGGAAGTGAGTGGGTCGTGTGCTACCCTCAAGAATATTTGTAATCCCCTTAGTATTAATAGCTGTTTTATGATTTTTACCATAAATGTCTTTCGGTTCAGGATAAAAAATCACATCCGTATTATTTCTAACTAGTAACTCTCTATCTCTCACAAAATCCCTTGGGTAACTATCCAGGTCTTCACCCGGAGCAAATTGAGTTGGGTTAACAAAAATAGAGACAATAGTTATATCAGCTAATTCATTAGCCTTTCTCACAAGAGATAAATGACCTTCGTGCAGGTACCCCATTGTTGGCACCAATCCAATAGTTTTCCCGGCTGCTCGTATCGAATCAGAATAAGCGCGCATTTCCGCAGGAGATTTAATTACTCTCAGATTCAATTTGCATCCTGATTTAAATAACTAAGTACGTCATCTAATTTTTGTTTAAGCTCTGTTCTCTTAACAATAAAATCAACAAAACCGTGTTCCAGAAGAAATTCGGATTTTTGGAATCCTTTTGGTAAGTCTTTTCCAATTGTCTGCTTAATTACTCTTGGGCCGGCAAACCCAATCAAGGCATCAGGTTCAGCAATGTTTATGTCGCCAAGCATAGCATAACTTGCAGTAGTTCCGCCTGTTGTAGGGTCAGTAAGGATAGAGATAAAGGGGAGTTTAGCATCCGCTAAACGTGCAAGGCGGGCACTTGTTTTAGCCATTTGCATTAGAGAAAATGCACCCTCCATCATTCTAGCGCCTCCACTTTGACTAATTATTATCATAGGAATTTTTTGTTGATAGGCTTTGTCAATTGCCCGTGCAATCTTCTCACCAACTACTGAACCCATACTGCCGCCAATAAAACGAAAGTCCATACAGGCAAAGGCAACCTTGCGCCCATTTATTTTACCAACCCCGGTAGCAACGGCATCATTCAAACCGGTTTTTTTGATAGTATCTCTGATCCGGTCCTTGTAATTTTTAGTATCCACAAATTCAAGCGGATCACCTGACTTCATTTTTTTATCAAGTTCCTTAAAGGAATTTTTATCCAACAGAATATCAATATATTCTTTGCTGCCAATTCTGAAATGATACCCACATTTCTCGCAAACAAAAGAATTAGCTTCCATCTGTTTAACATGAATAATTTCATTACATGTATCACACTTAATCCACTGACCATCCGGGACTTCCCGTTTAATACTTGTGGTTGAGAAATTGTTTTTTGATCGCTTGAACCATTTCATTAAGAATCACGCCTTAAAATGTTAACAAATAGAGTAATAGTTTTCTCAGGATTTGAAGGGTCGTCGGAATAAACAGTAACAGTGCGTGTAATTTTACCGAATCGGTCTGAAGTATCAAAATCAATTCGTAACTCCCCGGAATTGCCGGGTTCAAGTGTTCTCGTATCTAAAAAAGTTGAAGTACATCCGCAGGAAGATTTTATATTTTTAACATGTAGATCCGCAGTACCAACATTTTTCAGATCAAGATTCAAGGTTAATAATGATCCTTCCTGAACTTCGCCAAAATTATGGTAATTTTTTTCAAGTCTTATTGCCGGGACTAATGAGGAAGTTCCTGTTTCCGTTTTAGCTTTTATGTTTGCAAAAAAAGTCAATCTTATATCGGCATTTTCCGGATCATCCGTAAAAACATAAACATATTTTTTTTGTTTCCCAGATCTATGGTTTGTGTTAAAAGTAACTTTTATTTCAGTTGAATCGCCTGGTTGCAGATTGTTTTTAGTAGGTTGAGCAGCTGTGCATCCACAAGAAGCTTTCACTCTTTCGATAGTTAGTACATCATTACCGATGTTTTTAATGGTAAAAGAGTGACTGACTATTACACCTTCAGTAAGGTCGCCAAAATCATGAGTCATATTTGGTACTTCGAGTTTTGGAGCTTTTGTTTGAGAATTTACAACTGAAATAATAAAAAACAGGAATAGGAATGCTAGTTGAGCTTTTTTCATTTTTTCACCTTTGCAACAAAGTTTTTTAAATAATTCGGTTCAAGATAATCATATTCATAAGTTAATGATTCATTTCCAAAAATATAAGCCCATCTTGCAATATCAAGAGCTGTAAGGGGTCTGAACTTTGCCCTGGTAATGGAGCTTAGTTTACCAAAAACTGTATCATCATCATTTATGTGATTATCAATATCCTTAAGAAACATTAATTGAGGCGCACTAAGGCACTTTACATTTTGATCTGCAACTTTATATCTAGCAAAATAAAGTTCATCTCTGTTTACCATATTGGCAATAATAAATTCCTTCCCGATGTCGATAAACTTGCCTATCCCATTTGCCTGGGCGTCGTATGATGGCACTGGTATAATAGGTAAGTTCTTACCCATGGCAATTGCCTTTGATGCTGTTAATCCTATTCTTAAACCGGTAAATGAACCTGGTCCAATCGAAACGGCAACTGATCTTATTTCATCAAGAGAAACACTGCCTGATCTACATACATTTTCGACTATTGTATATATTCTCTCCGAATGAATATGCTTTCCTAATACATTTCCTTCAGAGAAATCAGATTCACTGGTATATAAGCAAATACTGCATAAATCACCTGATGTTTCAATCGCTAATATAGGAGCAATATCATTCATATTTTCTAATGTTTATTCTTCGTGTTTGCTGATCAATAAAATCGAAATTAACTTCATACCTGGAATTTGGCAATACACCTGGAATCATTCCAGCCCATTCGATAAAGATAATTGATTCAAGATCATTTAAGTATTCTTCAAAACCAATATCATAAAGTTCCAGCGGATTTTCAATTCTGTAAAAATCAAAGTGGTATATTTTTACTTCCCCCTCGTATTCGTTTACTATTGAGAAAGTAGGGCTACTAACAAAATTAACACCAAATTTTTTACATATTGAGTTTACAAAAAAAGTTTTTCCACTACCAAGATTGCCATTAAGCGCAACAACATCCCCTGGTTTAAGTAATAAGGCAAATTCCTGCGCTAATTCTCTAGTTTCAACCTCTAATGTACATTCTTTAACCAGAGGTAGTTCCATTAAGCTTTTGTCTCCATTGTAACAACCGGTAGTATCATCTCTTCCATAGATATACCGCCATGTTGGAAAGTGTCTTTATAGTGACTTAAGAACTTATGATAATCAGTAGGATAAACAAAGTAATAATCTTCCTTGGATATGATATAGCTTGAAGCGATTCCGGTTTTTGGTAATCGATATTCTTCAGGGTTTTTAAAAGTCATAGCATGTTTTGGATCAACTTTAAGATTCCGTCCGAATTTGAACCTCAAGTTTGTAGATGCTTCCTTATCACCCAATACCTTAGCTCCGCGCAGCGTTCTAACACTTCCGTGGTCAGTTGTCACAATAACTTTGGCGTTTTCCATGGAGGCAATATTCCGCAAAGTACCCAGTAAAGAGGAATGTTGAAACCAACTATTGGTGAGGGATCGGTAAGCAGATTCTTCAGGCGCAATCTCCTTCAACAATTCGGAATCAGAACGTCCATGGGCAATCATATCAAGAAAATTAACAACTACTGCCATGAAATGAGTTTTTTTATGCGAAAATATATTTTGTTCAAATCCTTTTCCAACTTCAGGATTAATGATTTTTAAATATTTAAGTTCATTTCTTAGCGAAATGCCTTTTCGCTTTAATAGTTTCTCTAGTAATTCTTTTTCATTTTGGTTTAAACTGCGCTCGTCATCTTTTGAACCATCCCATATTTCAGGGTACTCTTTGGCAATATCAAGCGGATACTGCCCGCTAAAAATCGCATTTCGGGCATAAGGAGTAGCTGTGGGAAGAATAGAAAAATAATAATCCTTTTTAATGGTAAACAATTCCAGAAGATATTGCTCCATTCCCAGCCACTGGTCTAATCTTAGACAATCCAGAACAAACAAGAATACCGGTCCGGTTGAATTTTCGAGATGAGGCTGCACATACTTTTCAACCACTTGTGGCGATAAGATAGGCGTATAATAATCACCGGGATTATTTAACCATGTTAGATAGTTATTTTCAACAAACTTACAAAATTCCTTATTGCACTCTTTTCTTTGCTCATTAAGTGTTGTTCTTAAGTCTATTTCAGAATGCTCATCAAAAGTAAGATCCCACTTAACAAGGGTGTTGTAAATTTCTACCCAATCTTCATAGTCAAGATCTTCCATTAATTTTCTCGAGATACTCCCAAAATCCTGTAGATAGTCTTTTGTTACGTACTCGCCTGAAATTTTCCTGCTCTCTAAAATCTTTTTGCATATCAGCAGAATCTGGGAAGGTACAACCGGCTTAATAAGGTAGTCAGTAATTTGACTCCCAATAGCATCGTTCATGAGGCTTTCTTCCTCATTTTTGGTTATCATCACTACAGGAACATTCTGATTTATTTTTTTTATCCGCGCCAGTGTTTCCAAGCCGCCTAAACCTGCCATCATCTCATCGAGAAAAATGAGATCAAAAGTTTTTGTTTTCACAAGCGAAATAGCATCTTCGCCATTTGTTACAGTCTCTACTTCATACCCCTTTTGAGTAAGAAATAATATATGTGAACGTAAAAGATCGATTTCGTCATCGACCCATAGAATCCTTCCTTTCGACATACTTGTCTCCAAAGAAAATTATAGATACAAAAAAAGTCATTATCTAATTTGAATATTAATATCCAGCCCCATCTCATTTGTTGTGGTAGGGGGTTTACGTCCTGCTCCTTTCGGATCAAAAGTAGTGCGCCTGTAGAATACTGATGCGGTAACAGTCTGACTCATTTGGAATTTCAATCTTGGTTCCAGTTGTACACGTGTCTGACCATTTTGAGTGGTTTTCCACTTTGAATCATCAACTTCATCAAGATTGTAAATTGCCGTCTCAGAGTCACCCTGAGTATATGTAAATGAAAATTCAAGATCATTCTTAAAATTTATTCCAAACATCGGTAATTCAAATCCCTTTTTGGCATATGAGAATGAGATGCTGATATCAGCAGAATTGTCTTCGGTAATGTTATTTGTCGAAGCACCTAGGCTATACGTGGCTTTTGTTGAATATTTAACACTTGACGTAAAACTACCGTCAAATAATTTGTTTATTCCAAAGTTTATACCAATAAGAGGATTAAAGCCATAATCAATTTTTTGTGACTGGATTTCTTCAGTACCATCGGTTTTAACTTTTATTCCTTCAGAATAGTTTGATGTATAGGCATGTGTTAAAGATATCTTATCAGCAAAACTAAGGAAACCGATTTTCTCAATACCATTCCAGGTAAAACTCCAGTTTGGTCGTGGAAACTGTTCAAGTATGTTTCCGATAAGTGGAATCTTATTCACAAAAGAAATTGCCTCAAATCCCTCAACAAATGAAGTAGAGATAGTATTGGTTGTATCAGAATATAATACCCTCACTTCGTCAATACTTGTACCTATAGGTATAAACGCAGGGAATGACATAAATGTTCTGTTGAATGTTTTAGTGCCAGAAATTTCATTGGAAATAATAAATCCGGATTCGTCCGTTTTTAATCTAAAGGATTTATTTTCGCCTTTATCGAAGTGCCACGAAAGGTTAACTTTGGCGCCTGGCCAGAGATCTCGGGATGTTTTTAAATCAAAATTAAACTTCCTGAAATAGTTATCCGAAAGATTCCCATTCGGTGCTCTTAAGGGACCATTAATCAAACCAGTTGTGTCAGAAGCAGAGGCACTTGGTGCACCATAATCCTGCCCTAACATGAATAATGCAGAGGGACCCCGATCCTCGTCTGAACCAAATGTCCAAAAATTATTAAAGCCAGTGTTCATGGAATGAATACCTGAAATACCTCTTGATTCATCTCTTGAGAAGGTAAAATTAATTTGATCGTAATCAAAGAGTAACCACTTAATCCCATGTCTCAGATAATACAATGCAGTTTCATATATTGGTTCGGTCTCAACTACAAGCGAATCCGTAAGTGCAACAGAAGAATCAGCTAGCGAAGTTTCAAGATTAAAAGGAGTTGTTGTATCATTATTTCCTTCCTGATCTATAGAAGTGACTCGGCCAGCACGCGGTTTAGTTGGCGCAGGGCCGCTTCCAAATCCTTTCCCAGAAGATTTTGAGTCCTTTTCTTCTTTAGAATCCCCGAGTAAAGGATCAAATAATTGTTTTAACTTAATAGTAATATTGGCGCTTAACCGACTTGTATATTTTGCACTCCTGCCAAGAACGGGTTGGGATAAATTATTCATCCAGTTATAAGTAACTGTATAACCGCCTCCTATTTGAACACTTCTGTCGAGATCAAACCATTTCGGTAAACGGGGTGTCACCTTAAAATCAACAACCTGAGTATAGTCGACATCATTTCCAAAAATATAATTAATTCCACCGCCAAAAATTCTATTCCAGATTTCACTTTCCGAACTTTCAATCATGTCACCGGCATCTACTAAATTAGTGTCCGTTACAACACTAAAATTTTCTACAAGAAGATGTGCGAGCGAAGACTTAACCGTAACTCTGTAGTTTAACGTTGTATTTAACAAACCTCCCTCTGTTATTCTCCAGTTGAAGGAAGCATCTCTGGAAGCAAGAAAATCTCTTTGGATTTTAGGATCAACGCCCTCTGTTCTTGTTTGAACAAAAGATCTTTTCCTGTTTGTATTTACTCCCAGGCTAAAGGTTTGCGGAAGATAGAATATTTTAAAATTCTTATAATCAGGGAAATATTCGAACAAATAATCCAGCAAAGGCCATTTGGGAGGTTGAACATATAATGTCGGTCCCAAATTTAGTGCGTAATTAGCACTGGCATCCCAACGCCAGGTATTACTTGTTTGCGTTGTTGGGTTCCTGCTGCTTTGTTTATTAAGACTAAATGAGAAAGTAAAACCATTTATAATATCGCGAACATACCATGAATTAGAGGGAATTCTGATTTTCAAATTGGAAACAGTAAAGGTCTCACTCAACATTAAAGTTTCAGTTGTTGATCGAATATCATTTTCAATCTTGCTTAAAGAGTCAGCCGGAATATCTCCAAGACCTCTTGTAGCACTATTGACCACCTCACTTATGGCAATGTCAGTTCCAGGTAAAAACAAGGGCTTTGAAGTGGATTCTTTTCTGGTATATGAAATATTAAAATTGCTACCGGATAAATTGACTGGTATTAGCTTAAGAACGTTCAGACTGGCAGTTACACCCCAATCCTGTGCATCAATCCTATTACCAAATCTTTCAGAAATCCTATGGAAAAACGGGTTTCGCTTACTTGAGTTTACATCTACCTTTATAAAATCAGCTAATTTAAGAGTAGCATTCGAGCTATAGGCCCAACCCGGAGAATCATCGGCATCAAGAACACGCAGCTCATTTATCCATAAATCACCTGATATGGGATCTACTCCCGGAATTTCTGCGCCTGAATAAGGATCAGTAGATGTTTCTCCCGGCGGATTATATATACCAATTGAGAAAAACGTAACTCTGGTTAAGGTAGGATTTCCACGAAGACTATAGTAGTGCCCGGGAAGCCAATCATCACTTACTCGCTCACTTATTATGCTCCTTTGATCAATAGGTAATTCTTCTCTCTTTTGTTTAATAGCTGTTAATTTTTCAAACTTAATATCAATTTCATTCCAACGCTCTCCAATTGGAGCCCGATATTCATAGTAGTTCAGGGAGTCGGTACCGAATCTAAAGAATAATTCAGATTTGTATTCAAGTCCGTTTAAGGTGTCCAGTTGGGCCAGACTTTTTGGGGTGGCAACGGTGTCACCCCAATAGAACATCTTCATTTCTTTGTAATTGAACAAATCCAGAGGTCTGAACAAATACTTTACTATTTCTCTTGTGTCGCCATCTTCAAGATCTTTAATAATTAACCTGAGTGATTGCTCGTTTTTAAAAACGTCCTGATCTGTTTTTGTTCTATCTTTTTCCAATTTAAGTCCAGCCGGACTGTAGTATTCGGGATCGTCTTCCACGTTTATTGTTGAAATGGTAAGTACTTCATCTTCTTCTGTTACCTTACCAGGCGTTAGAACTTTTCTCCATTGGTTACCAACAAGATTAATATCAAAAAGTCTTATATGAAGCGGGCTACTCAATCCGTTTGTCCAAATCCTAATAGATTCAACAATGGATAGACTTGGATCACCAATTTTATCGGTATAATCTTTAAGTGGAATCCTGAATAAAAACCATCCGCCCCGCACGCTGTTGCCGAATCCACCACCAATAAGGAATGGACTTGAAACTGTATCCAACGGAACCTTATACCTGAAATAACTATCCAAACGATCAAGATTAGAGTTTCTGTTAAGATCTTCAGAGTCCGGGAAGAGTCTTTCAACAGATGCCGCACTCCCCTGTGTACCATTAATTTTTGAATAATCTCCGGATTGCGCCTGATAAACAAAATTATCCTTTGCCGGATCAGGTCCGGGATTAAGATAGAATACTGCCTCCTGAATGTCGTCCAAACCATCAAGACCCAAATCTTCATCAACCGCAACATCAGGGGGCTTATCAATCTGATCATTAAAGTTCAGATCCTCTGTATTAAGAGTACCATTTGGTATTACATCTTCACTAATTTGACCCAGATCAACATACAGATTTGTTCCATCGGGGGCGCCCTGAATATTAACCCAAAATTCAATAAACTCAATGTTTTCATCTATAAGGTTGCTGGCAGACGCTGAAAGCCTTTTCATCATACCACCCCACCCTAAAGTTGGGTTACTTGCAAGTTCATCAAGTGAATTTTGATTATATGTTCCTGTAACTGAAGGCTCAACAACCAGGTCAAGAACTGTTTGTTGTTGATCTTCACGAGCTACCTTTTTGGAATCACCCCATATATCCTGAACTGTAACATCAGATGGAATCAGGTTGAACCAATATGTTTTGGCTTTGAAATTCATTTGATCTAGTTTTGACATATTGCCTATTGAAAACATGTTATTAGGCACGCTTATATCTGTCCAGCCCGAATATCCATCACCAATAGGTATTTTTCTTTTCGAACCCTCAAAGTCATCTATATAGGCTATACTTTTTCCATTATCCCCCTCAATAGTACTTTTCTTTGTGTTTGGTTCGGGACTTATATAGGCGTATTCGGCGTTCAATGAAAAATTAGACATTTCCTTGGTAGACATTACATAATCAAGACCTTTGGTAATAAAAGGCAAATCAAAGCTGGACTTAAAATCTGTACCCATGATCACGTTATTCAGAGGTTCTTCACCTATGCGCACCTTATCACTGAGAGTTTGTTGATTAAGATTGAGATAAGAAAAACCGAGACTGGTTTTATCGTTAAATTCATATATACCCCTAAGTCCCAGCATTGTTTTGGAAGCCATTTGGAAAAGATCATTCTTCTCATAAGTAATTCTTAAATCAGCGCCCGGTACAAGGGCTTCATCCTTTCTGATGCGCACCTGCCCAAGCAGATAATCAACAGTATAGTCCGAGCCCTCTTTAAGTTCGTTACCCGCTAAAAACACCTTAACTGAATTTTCTACAACATTAAATCCAACGTTAAAACTGGAAGTAACAGAAGCAGAATATTCACCCTTAATGATAAATTTATCTTTTGTTCTATCGTTCTTGGCTATATTATATGTAGTATCGTAAACAGCCTGATATCTGAGTGAATCAGGAAAACCGGTTGGTCCGCTCGGTAAATTTTTGCCAAATGGTTCAAGTACAGGGAATATTACTTCCCCGGTTCCGGTATTAATAGTCCTGCCGGGCAGATAATCAAAAACACCGTCAGTACCTACCGCGCCACTTTCATTTAACTTATCAAGTCTAAATGCCTCAAGTAAATTTGTTCCCTCATAATCGTTCCGAGGTTCGGAACCTTCTTTCTGGTAGTATATATCGAGAACAAAATCTTCTTTCTTAACATCTTTGCCGCCAATAGGGTAAATATTTTTTAGCTGGTTACGCCAGGCTTTCTTAAAGGAAGGTTGCAAATTTGCCGGCTTAATAAGTTTTAACACAAGTAGTTTATTCATATCACCATTATCTTGCAAAAACTCGCCATAGTATTTATCATTTTCCTCGCCGGGGCCATTTTCCATAATGAAGGCAGCGGCTATTATCTCCTCACTTTGAATTGAAGTTTTAAATGAAATAAAACCTGCATCCTTATTGATCTCGTAGTGAGTGCCTTCCTCCAATTTAATAAATCTCGTTCCAATTACAGATTCACCAGCAACAGCTTCCAAAGAATTATTTCTTAAATCATCACCATATAACCGGGTACCGTTGTCTGGTGTTTCAAGATCAATAAATGCATTTGCCTTTCTTTCATTAGGATCATTAAGCCCTACGATCGATTTCCAAACTTCAATATCCTTTATTTTATATTTATCGTTAACTATAGAAGGATTATTTCCATAAAAATCTTCAAAAATGTTCAATGTTTCATCAGAGTAATCTTCGTGTAAAAAATAGTGGTTCTTTGAGTAGTCGTAAGCACGAAATTCAAAAGTCTGTGATTTTGAACCGCCGGTTAATGACACCTCTTCAGTTTCACCTTTTTTCTGAGAAGCCAATGCAGTCAGTTTAAATGGTCCCATCTTAAATTCGGCCTTTATTCCGAATAAAGCCTCGCTACCACCAACCAGTGGAGAAGTCTGCAATGATACGTTACCCGCTTCAATGCTTTGTATTATTTCATCCTCGTAACCGGTGTACTTAAGCTTTAGCTGGTTCTCGTATGAGAAGTCTCTTTCAGTATTCCAATCAGCAGATAGATTTAATTTATCACCAATTGTTCCCTGAACATTTATTTGCACCTGCTGCTTAAAGTCAGGTTCGTTTCTTGTGTTGCCTAATAATGATGCTGTTACGCCTTCAGTTGTTTCGTTACGCCATGCCCCATGAATATCAACAGAACCATTAACCCTCAGACTTATTTTAGGAGGTCCGAAAATGCTGAAAATCGAAGAACTGGGAAGCGGAATTTCGATATTGGTAATTCCTTTCATAAGCTGGCTAAAATCTTCTTCGCCGGTTTTCAGCTCATATTTACCTGTAAGTTCATTCCAGGTTCTGCGCTCGTGCGCCTCCATTTGCATTTCAATGTAATCGTCAAGAGGAACCTTAAGTCCAACCTTATAGTCAATGTTACCCAACTTCTCATTTATAGTAACAAACTGCCCGGAAGAGTCTAGTTTTACTATTCTTCTTATTCTGGAATCGGAGGGATATGCAAAAAAGGAGAACTTTTTCTCGGGTTTAACAGTGGATGATAGATGATCTTTACGTTTATAGGTAAAATATTTTATTCGTGATGTTGAATCCAGCGCAAGAGAATCAATTTTCAGAGAATCCATTATTGAGGTGCCGAATGAAATTGTATCGCGGCTTGTAACAATAGTCTCTTCAGCATTTTTGAATGGTCTGAACTTACTGTGTCTAATCTTAACTTTTGATGTTATGGCAATAGAATCAGATTCTGGCGGAACGTTAAGAATTGAAAATAAATCAACATCATTATTTTCGGTAAGATTCTCGAAAGCACTAATAGAAGATTTCTCACCTCCGCTATTTTCCATACCAATATTAGAGGATAAAGAGCTGTGAGAAGTGAATCCCGAAATTAACGCAGCTATAAAAACAAAAATGGGAATAACAATTAAATTGCTTCCCAATTTTTTGAGATATTTAAAACGAGAGATAATATTCAAAATCGTTCCTGCCTATAGATAAATAATACCGTAAAAAGCCTCTATACTACCTCCCAAGCCAAATAATTCAGTGCAAAAACTTATTTAATTTGAACTATAAATACAATTCTTTTTTTTATGTACTTTAATTTGTGGACTAGATGATATCGTCAAGTTTTGTAGGCTGCTCGAAAGTTTCTATTATCTTACTTTCATGTACAACTACTGCGCTCAATTTGTTTCCTACACATGCCCCTGTATCAATATATAATGCATTCGCTGTTTCATCAAGTATAACAGCCTGATTCTTTGTATGTCCAACAATCTGTAATTTACCCAAGTCCAGCAAATTGGCGCGTGTCCAGAGTACTCCATCTTCGTTTTTAAAGTCTTGCTTTATAAAACTATCAAGAATATTAAGATCACTTCTAAAATTTTTGGGGAGCTCATTTTTATACACACTGGAAATTCCGGCATGTGTAATAAAACAGTCATCAAGATTATAGAAAAGAGGTGCATGTTTTATAAAGTCTATATGTTTGAATATTTCGTCTTCGTGTTCTTCATATGAAACAAGTGTCGATTCATTACCGTTAAAAACCCAGGATTTTGCAAATACACTGGATGGATCTTTAAAGAAATGGAAAAACATGTAATCATGATTTCCTGGTGTAAACCTGATATTCTCTTCCACAAAAAACTTTACAACTTCATAGCTAAAATTACCCCTGTCAATCAAATCCCCAACGGAGTAGATGGGAACCTTAGGGTATTTATTTCTAATCTTGTTATAAAGCTCAACTAATGTGAAAAAGCAGCCGTGTATATCGCCTATAACTGCTACCATATGAAATTATATCTTATAATTATCTCTAGCAAATTTTTCTAATTCTTCACGAAAATTAGGGTGTGCAATACTTATTAAAGCTCTTGCACGCTCCTGAATAGTTTTACCAAATAAATAAGCAACGCCATATTCTGTAGCAACATAATGAACATCGCCACGGGAAGTAACAACACCGGCACCAGGCTTAAGCATAGGAACAATCCGGGAAATTGTATGATTCTTAGTTGTCGATGGCAAAGCAATAATTGGCTTACCGCCCTCAGAGTGCGCCGCGCCCCTTATAAAATCTACCTGACCGCCAATTCCACTAAAGAATTTAGTACCAATAGAATCTGAACATACCTGACCAGTAAGATCAATTTCAATAGCAGAATTTATTGCAACCATTTTCGCGTTCTGCGCAATAATGAATGGATTGTTAACATACTCTTGCGGGTGAAATTCGAATATTGGATTGTTATCAATAAAATCATATGCTCTGCGTGTGCCCAGCACAAAACCCGCTATTATTTTGCCGGGGTGAAGTGTTTTCTTCTCACCATTAACAACTCCGTTTGTCACTAAATCAATCAATCCATCCGAGAACATTTCAGTATGTATACCGATATCTTTTTTGTTCTTCAAGTATTTAAGAACAGAATCAGGAATGGCTCCAATACCCATTTGCAGGGTTGAACCATCTTCTATTAGGTCAGCAATATTATGCCCGATATTATCATAAATATCTAATTGATCCTTAGTTGCATTAGGGTCAACCTGAGGCAATTCCATAAGAGGTGTATCGTGCTCTACCAGGTAATCAATTTTATTGACATGAATAAATGAGTTACCAAGCGCACGGGGCATCTCTTTATTTACTTGGGCAATTATTATATCAGCCTTCTCAGCAGGTGTTTTAATATTTCCAACGTCAATTCCGTAACTGCAAAATCCATGTTCGTCCGGTGGAGATACATGAATAAAAGCTACATTGGCTTTCAGTACACCTTTCTTAAAGAGCATTGTTACCTCTGAAAGAAAAATAGGAATAAATTCAGCCCGTCCTTCGTTAACAGCTTGCCTTGCGTTACCACCAATGAAAAAGGCTTTGTGCTTAAAATGTTTTTCCATACCAGGCTGAACATAAGGAAGTTCACCTGTAATTAGAATGTGATAAATTTCTACTTCAGATAAATCATCTTTTCTATCAACCATGGCTCTTACTAATTCGTTTGGGCACGAACAGCCTGGTTGAATTACCAGTTTATCACCTGATTTAATTACCTTTACGGCTTCGTCTGCAGAAACAACTTTCTCTTTATACTTGTGCAGCCATGAAGCACTTAAATTCGTCTTTACTGTTATATCATCTGAATACATTACTTATTCTCTACCTTAATTTGTTGGGAAAAGATGCAGTCTTCTGTACTCAATATTCAAACTATCTGCAATTGTTGTGTTAGAGCAGAAACCATTGTAAGTACATACACCATTTGCGAGTCCGCTATCACCCATAATGGCATTTGCCAATCCCTCTTCAGCTATTTTGAAAATATAAGGAATAGCAGCATTGGTCAAACCGTAACTTGCTGTTCGTGAAACAAGGGCAGGCATATTTGGTACGCAGTAGTGCAGTACACCATGTTCAACAAATACAGGCTGGGAGAGAGTTGTGGGTCTGCTCGTCTCAACGCAACCACCTTGATCAATAGAAAGATCTACTATTACAGCACCTTTTTTCATTGATGCGACTGTATCCTCAGTTATTATATGTGGTGACTTCTCAGCCTTCACTTGAACTGCCCCGATTAATACATCAGCAAATTTAGCCCCTCTGGCAATAGTGTAAGGATTTGCCAATACTGTAGTGACTCTATCACCGCAATCGCTTTTAACCTTTCTTAATTTTCGCTGATCAATATCCAAAATAATTACCTGCGCGCCTCTTCCAAGAGCGGCTTTGGCGGCGTGATAACCTGCAACACCGGCGCCTATTATTACAACCGCAGCAGGTGCTACGCCAGTTAAACCACCAAGAAGTACACCCCTACTCTCAGGATTATCACTGCCTAAAAATCTTTCAGCTACCTGGATACTTACAGGACCTGCAATTTCACTCATGGCCTGTTGTACAGGGTATTCACCATTATGCTCAATTAATTCATAACCAATTGCTGTAATTTTTTTATCAAGGAGCAATTGAACAATATTCTTTTTGGTAATTGCCAGGTGCAGGAAAGAAAAGAGTGTTTGCCCAGGTTGAAGAAGGTCAGCTTCTGCTTCCGAAAGTGGCGCTATCTTTGCCAGCATCTCTGCTCTGTGATAAACCTCTTCTACATCGTAAACAATATCGGCACCGGAATCTCTATAATTTTCATCAGTGAAGTGACTTTCCAATCCAGCTCCACTTTGCACAAAAACTTTATGCCCTGACTTAACCAGCACATCAACTGCAGATGGAGTCAATCCGACACGCTTCTCTTCGAAATGAGTTTCAGTTGGTATTCCAATTCTCATAATACTCACTTTAATTTGTTTATTTTGACCAAAAATTACTTATAAATGCCTTGTATATCAAACTTTATAAGCATTTATTTTACTTCTGTGAGCGGATTTTTGCCGTTTAGTACCTTTATAGCATTAAGCGCAGCCAATTCAGCCATTTTACTTCTGGCTTCGACCGTACCACTTCCAATGTGAGGAAGAAGGATCACATTTTTAAGTTTGAATAATTGTTTGTTTACATCAGGTTCATTTTCGTAAACGTCAAATCCGGCAGAGAAAATGTGTCCGCTTTTAATCAGCTTAATCAATGCCCTTTCTTCCACTACTTCTCCACGGGCTGTATTTACAAATACAACGCCCTTCCTCATCAGTTTTAGATTATCACTATTAAGGATGCGATATGTTTCTTTTTTCAGGGGAAGGTGAACTGATACAATATCAGAAGTTTTTAAAAGTACTTTTAATGAAACCTTTTGGGCATCTGTCTTTTTTTCAAAATCAGCCTTTCTGGATTTATTGTAGTAAATGATTTTTACACCAAAGGCTTTTATCCGTTTGGCAGTTTCCTGCCCAATTCTGCCAGCACCAATTATCCCAAGAGTTTTTCCTCTTAATTCCATCCCAAGCATTAGCTGTGGTTTCCAGCCGTCAAACTTCCCTTCCCGAACATAATTATCACCTTCAACAATTCTTCTTGCGCAGGAGAGAATAAGCGCCGCAGCCAAATCGGCGGTAGCGTCAGTCAGAACATCCGGCGTGTTCGTTACAATTATTCCCCTTTCTCGCGCGGCGGATAAATCTATATTATTTACACCTACAGCAGCCTGGGCAATTACTTTGCAGTTTTTCAGATTAGTAATTACTTCCGCATCAACAGTGTCCGTAACCTGAGAAATTAGAGCGTCAACGTCCCGAGACTTCTTCATCAATTCATCTTTTGAAATAGCACAATCTTTTTTGAAAACTGAAACTGAATAGCCTTCCTTCTTTAATAATGATTCGGCTATGGGTGATATTTTTCTCGTTATATATACTTTCATAATTTACCCGAATAATAAGTTTACTATAAAAAGTGCCGCCAGAATTCCAGCCACATCGGCTAGCAGACCAACAAACACAGCATGCCGTGTTCTTTTAATGTTTACAGCGCCAAAGTATACGGCTAAAACGTAAAGTGTTGTTTCCGTACTGCCTAAAAATGTTGAGGTTAAAACACCCAGAAATGAATCAGGTCCGTGTACGGAAATAATTTCTGTCATCACACCAATAGAACCGCTACCGGAGAGAGGACGCATAAGAGCCATTGGGAGAGCCTCTGCCGGCATTCCGATAAGGTTAGTCAGTGGAGTTAAGGCACCAATCAAAATTTCCATGGCGCCGCCCGCACGGAAGATTCCGATAGCAACCAGCATGGCAACTAAGTACGGGATAATTCGCAGAGCGATGTTAAACCCCTCCTTCGCCCCTTCAACAAACTCCTCGTAAATGTTGACCTTTTTCAACAACCCGTAAACCAGAAACGAAAAAATAATCAGTGGTATTGCCACAAGAGAAACGACTTGAATTATCGTTTTCAGAACGACAGGATCAACAAATGAAAAAATGGTTGTAAATACACCGCTTAGTATGAGGAATAGCAAAACTGCTAGTCCGCCTAAAACACCTATCAGCTTTCTATAATTATCGCTCAACCATTCACTGAAAGTGAGTCCGGAACCTGAAAATGTTTCAAACAACTTTGCGGCTGTTATTCCCGTTATGGTCGCACAGGTCGCACCAAAAATTGAAGTACCGATAATAATTGTAGGGTCACTACTCCCCGCAGCAGCTCTAACCGCTATTGCTGTTGTGGGAATAAGAGTTAGTCCGGCAGTGTTGATTGCAAGAAATGTACACATGGCGTTTGTGGCTGTACCCTTTTCAGGATTTAACTTGTCGAGTTCTTCCATCGCTTTGATACCAAAAGGAGTTGCCGCGTTACCGAGACCTAACATGTTCGCCGATATATTCATCACCATGGAACTTACAGCCGGATGATCATGAGGCACATCCGGAAAAAGAAACTTTGTGATTGGTCTTACTGACTTCGCGATTAAATTTATTAAACCCGCTTTTTCGGCAACCTTAATTATTCCCAGCCAGAGTGCCATAATACCGATTAAACCGATGGCGATGTTTACCGCTACTCCGGCATAATTTAATAGTGAATTTGTTACGTTCTTAAGCTTTACGAAAAGAATGGGCTCAAATTCCATGGTGGCAGATTGCCCACCAGCTCCATAATTATTTTTAAGGAAAACCTTACCAAGCAAATCATCTTCCTTACCTACAGCGGCGGCCATTTCCCGCCAGATAGCTGGAGAAGAATCATCCACCTTTAGGAATAGTGTATAATGATCATCGCTCTTTGATAAGCGAGCATTTGTGATGACATTCTCACTGACTTTAACACCATAGAACTCACTGAATTCCTTTTGTGAAACGGTGACCTTAGCCTCTTTGGAATTATCATCCTGAAACTCGACTCTTGCTTCGAGTCTTTCACCATTGCCATACTTATTATTAGTGCTGTCTAAAACATCATAAGTAACAGCGCTTCCGATACCGAGGATAATAAGAGCAAACCAGATGTAGTTTAGCATTAAGAGTCCATATCAATTTACGTTGGAGATAAAGTTAAAGATTTTTTAATTAGGTGCAAAATGGAAGAGAGGGATTGTTAAATTGCTGGATTGCTAACTTGGTTTAGAAATTATTTTCGCAGAACAAAAAATGCACCCTTCCCTGGCCGTTGCGACCGTGTCGTAAAGAGGGGACTTACTACCCAGGCTGTCATGACCGCGTCATGACGAGGAAACTCAAGGCATAATCATGTGCAAACTATTCTCGCCACGCCCACGTCACGTTGCGAACGTGACGTCCCTGTGCTTGAGAGACATCACAGAAACAACAGATCCTCAGACGTCATGACCCTGTTGTGACGTGGGAACTAACATGGAGTCACAAATACTATTCGTGTTACGAAGCGTCACATCGAGGACGTGACGGCCCAGTCCCAGGAGAGACTGCACAGAAACAACAGAAGACAAGATAGAGATGATAGCAGAGATGCATTCAACCCCTACGGGGTTGTGAGTTTGTTCTGTTGGTTTCACACCGGACTAAAGTCCCGGTGTTACAAATATGAAACCCCTCCGGGGTTCAAAGTTTTGTATAGGCTTGGCGCTCTAATATTAAAACCATTGCCCCAGCGGGGTAAAATATTTATAACCGCAGACACAGTCTGTGGTACACAAAACCAAAATATCATCACAACCCCGTAGGGGTTGAATAATCCTTTCACCCATGATTGGTAAACATGATCAATTGGCTTCTTGTAAATAAAGCAAATTATTTAACGACAGCTTCAGCTTCAATTTCAACTAAGTACCCTTCACCTACTAATTTTGCTTCCACCAAAGTATTGGCCGGATTAATGCCTTTGAATCTCTCACCATGAGCACGGGCCACTATTTCCCAGTCATTAATGTTATTCACAAATATTCTCGTTCTTACAACATCATTGAGTGAACCACCCAACGATTCAATAGCACCCTCAATTTTATCAATAACGAAGTGAGTTTGGGCAGTAACATCTTTTCCCCCGATCATTTCACTGCCATGGGTGGCGGTAGTGCCTGACACATAAATACGATTACCATCTTTTACAGCCCTGCAATAGCCTGCAAAATCTTCCCAAACGGTTCCGCTAAATACCTGCTCACGATCTTCGCCTGTTTTCACCGGCTCAAAGGCTTTTGGAATTTTTTCTATATGATGACTTAAATCACCGGAAGCGGTGAGAAATGGAGGTTTCCTATATTCATCACCACAATCTCCGGGTACAGGTTTTAATTCTTTCTGTGCATCTTTAATAAGGTTCAAATCATCTTCAGAAAATTCAATTTCCAATAGTTTTTTGTTATCGGCTATATGCTCGCTTTTACCCAGTCTAACACCAATAATAATTGCCGCTACCGAAGGGTTTTCAAGCATATATCTTGTAGAAACATTTGCAACAGATACCTGTTGCCTCTCCGCTACTTTTTTAACAGATTCCAGGAGGTGTTGATAAACATCCCAACCACCCGCAACATCTATGAAACGTTTATACTTCATTTCAGACCAGGTCTCCAGCATATCCTGCGAAGGTTCTTTTTTCCCCAACCATTTTTCTGTTAAAAATCCGCCAGCCAAGGTTCCAAAGGCTAATATCTTTACACCATATTCTTCACATACCTGGACCATATTACCACTCGCTCGTTGATCAATAAGGGAATGACAGACCTGATTACTTACCAATGGAATACCAGAAGCACAGGCTATACGCAAATGAGCGGCGTCAAAATTGGTGACTCCTAAATGTTTTATTAATCCTTCTTCTTTTAATTCATTCAAATAAAAGAGACCATCCAGCCAACTGGAATCAGGATAATGCCAGGCATGATACTGCATTAAATCTATTGATTGCTGCTGCATCCGATCCAATGCCAAGTGTACGGCCGCTTTCACATCCTCTCTGCTGATTTTTCCTGGTTTCGGAACCCACTTAGTGAAAAGCTGAACACGATCTCCAAGTGGATTTGTATTTTTAAATGTACCGGTAATAATTTCACTGGAGCCGTAATGATCCGCCATATCAAAAGAAGTGAATCCCGATTTTACAAATGGTTCCATATGCAGTGCAGTTTCTTTAGGATCTAGCTTAGTACCATCTCGTTCCATGTCAGCTATTTGCCATAAACCAGTTACTATACGGGAGATTTCAAGACCCGGTGCAAGTTGTGTTGTTGTTTTCATGTTTACTCTTCCGGAAGTGTTTTAAATTTATTAATTCCTTCAGTACCCTCAGCCGCAAACTGGCGCCATTTATAAAAGAATAATATGCTCGCCAATGTCATTACTATTAACCAGACTGGTGTAGAGTGAAAATACCAATGCTCTGCTTGAGCATTAAGATCCTTATAGGTATGAATTACTAAAAATAAGATTAAGAAGATAGTTCCCAGCCAGCCAGCCAATCAATAATTGTAATCTTCTGTTTTTAATGACTGAGATCTCCTTAGCCAATACAGGATTTACTTTTGAGAATGTGATTAACGTAATGCACATTAAAAGAAAGTTAACCATCATAGAAGTAACCATTATATCAATGCCCAGGAAAAAATCACCTGCAAAATGGGAGCCAAGGACACCTAAACTGGCCATGGAGCCTGCTACTATTAATGCAATATGAGGAGTATGATTTTTAGGATGAACCTTAGATATTGCTGATGGAAAAATGCCATCCTCCGCCCAGGCAAACATTAGTCTGGATACCGAAAGCAGCATTGCAGGCAAATCATTTATCAAAGCAATAGCCGCACCCACAAGGATAGCTACACCCAACCATGCAGGCAAAACATAACTTAAAAGTCCTGGTGCACTTATATCTTTTTTTATAGATTCAGAGGCCACAAAACTCCACGGCACTGTATTGTAAACGGCAGCTGTAAATAGGAAGTAAAAGATCCCAACTGAAAGTATTGCTAATAGAATTGCCCTTGGGAGTGATTTGGTTGGATTTTTAGCTTCACTTCCGGCCTGAGCAATTGAATCGAAACCAATAAAACTTGAAAAAAGTAATGCTGAGGCAGAGAAAAAGGTGAGCCAGTCAAATTCCACTGATGGCCCGGGTTGTATAATTCTATTTTCACTAACCTTAAGTGCTTCAATAAAAGAAGTAGTATCGAAACTAAATCCTGCCACAATTACTATAACCCCCAGGGCAAACATCAAAAACATCATTGGCAGCAGTGTTCTCTCGTAGGATTTTGCCCCCCTAATATTTATAAATATAAAAAACCAAATGAGTGCGAGGGCAAGTCCTACCCTTATGATTGGCGTCTCCAGGTAAGCCGACACCTCTTCCCACCCCAGACCTAAAGTTACATCCCGCAGGAAAGGGACGCAGATATAGGCAATGACACCAATAACAATAGACAAGCCGAACCATTGTGAAAAACTTGCAATAAAACCAAGGTAAGGATTAAGACCTCGGCTTGCATATAGATAACTTCCGCCTGCGCGTGGCATTGCAGAAGACAAAATTCCATATGCCAGTGCAGCAAAGATGGCAGGTATGGCAGCAAAAAGAAATGCCGGTAAAACATAAGGACCAATTCCGGGGACATTACGCTGGATCATAAATGGCACTACATTTATAGAAGCACCGAGCATAGAACAAACGCCAGTTGCAGTTAATGTTACTAATCCTAATTGGCGTGCTAATTTTGGTTTTGATTTCTCAGGCATTCAACATCCAGGCAACAGTTTTATTTTCAATAGTTGTGATAACAAAATCGAGTAATTCCAATTTCCCTTTTTAGAGTCTATAAAATCATTTTCCAAAATCGGGTCTATAACTTTTACAATAATACTAATATTTTTAATTGATTATCTTCTTTGTGAGGTTTTTTGAAAACAGTTTTAATATAAGAAATTATTTCAATGAGAGAACGAGGCACAACAGATTATTGGCAAGCCTTCTCACATTTCAATTCTGACTTTTCACCATATTCTTTTTATCCGTATCTTTCTAAAAACGTTTATGGAGACCGTCATGAAACTCGCACTTATACAATACTCCCCTCTTTGGGAAGACAAAGAAGCTAACATGTCTAAAATAGACAAGATGCTCGAATCGATAGACGGTGATGAGGATATGCTGGTTTTTCCTGAGATGACCTTGACCGGTTTCACCATGGAATCGAAAAAATTTGCAGAAGATATTGATGGTCCATCTGTTAGATATTTTATGGAAATGGCAAGGATACGTAAGACCAATGTGTTCGCAGGAATAATTGAAGAGTTTGACGGACTAATTTATAACACCTTATTCCACTTTGATTCATTTGGACTCATTAAAGCCCGTTACAGAAAAGTCCACCCCTTCTCAATGTCAACAGAAGATGAACATTTTGCGGCAGGCGAAGAAATTGTTGTAACTAAAATTGACCAAACCAGAATTGGATTAACCATTTGCTACGATCTTCGTTTCCCAGAGCTATACCGGAAATACACGAAAGATGGCGTTGACATAATTATCAATACTGCCAACTGGCCGGTAACTCGTGTAGATCATTGGAAAACTCTTTTGAAAGCTCGTGCCATTGAAAATCAATGCTTCATAGTTGGAGTAAACCGAGTTGGGGATGACCCAAAGCTAAATTACAGCGGATGCAGTGGGATTTACGATCCTTTGGGGAAAGAAATAGTTATGGTCGAACAGGATGAGATAGTTATAAAAGTTGAGATCGATATTTCAAAAGTTAAGGAGACCCGCGAGAATCTCCCGTTCCTTAAAGACATGAAGATGATTTAACTTTGCATAGTAAGATTAGGACTATGAATAAGAATCCTTTTCGATTCACGATTCATGTTTCACATTTGAGGACTTCCTTATCTTGAGGTAAACCCCAAATGCCAGGATAACAAATGCAAGTGTTGCAAACCCAAATCCGATTCTTCTGTTGTAATATTCTTCAATTTCTTTGTCGGCTAACTCCAGGGCATTATTTGCTAAAACAATTCCTTCGTCAGCTTTTTCAACTATTAGTTTTGAGTCAAAAGTATGAACGAAAGTCCTTAATTGAATTAGAGACTGATTCACATCCTTAAGAGCAAAATCTATATCAACATCATTCATCCCTTTTTTTACCACTTCTGCCAGCACTTCGGCAGCATGTTCATGAATGGTTCTTAATTCATTAAGCTTTCCGCCCCAGGAAAGAGCAGCGTCATAACCAACATCGCCGCTATCGTGGCACTTAATACAGACAGACTTTTCGCCAACACCCAGCATATCATCGCTCGGTTTGGGAATGCTATGATATCCATGACATTCTTCACACCCATGAAAACCAGCTTCACTAAATATTGTGGACAAATTCGACTTTTCAAAATACTGCTGATTATTAACGTGGCACGTTCCACACACATGGGAAATTGATTGTATTCCCGGAGGAGTGGCTCCATGATTGCCATGACAGTCATTACATGCCGGAGCCGATATATCACGGTGTTCCAACAAAGCTACACCATGTACACTTTTCGAATACTCCTCATATTGATTGCTTTTAAGTTTGTAGGTATACATCAAATCGCTATTACCATGGCAGTGATTGCATGTCTCTGGTAAGTTAAGCGGATAGACCGAGGATCTTGGATCGTCTACAGGTAAAATACTATGAGCACTATGACAACTGGTACAATCAGCAACTTTGTTATCGCCCTGTTTCAATTTCTTACCATGTACGCTCTCGAAATACTGGCTTACTTGATCAGTAGCAATTCTGGGTCTGTATTGCCTCATGAACTCTATGTCAGAATGGCATTTACCGCAAGTTGCCGGAATATCTTTTTTATCAGGAACACCGATAAAACCGAATTTTGAACTCATTGCAATTTCTTCATCTTCCTCAATTGCGCTGCCGCCATGACAACCCACACATCCAATACCAGATGTGAAGTGGATATCATTTTCAGAAAATCCTTCGGGCAGCATTTCATTTTCCTGATGGCAGACAAAACAATTATCAACCTTGTCCTGTAATGTATATGCCCGAACTGTGGAGGGCAGATTTATAAAAATCACAGTACCGACAAATAAGACATACGCTCTGCGAATTATATTTTTCATGATAAGTAACCTATTAATGTCATAATAATGATAAATGCTATGGCAAATACACCAATATAGAAGTAATACTTACTTTCAATTAAGAGCTTCTTTTTAATTTTTATAAAAGGTAATACCATCCAGATAACACCTGCAGCACCAAAGGCGAGCAGTCCAAATACTTCTCCTTCTATAAACCATATGTGAGGCGGAAGATATTTTAAGGTCTGGAACATAAACATGAAATACCATTCAGGTTTTATTCCCTCCGGCGCTGAGGCTAAGGAGTCAGCTTTTATACCCAAATCCCAGGGTGAAAAAACCGTAAGCGCGAGCAGAGCGATAAGAACAATTAGCCAAAGCAAAAAATCTCTCAAAGCGAAATCGGGAAAGAAAGAAATGTATTTTTTCTTTTCATCTGGAAGTTTGGTAAATGAGTCAGGTTCACTCATTCCCTGTCTCTGCACTAAAAGAAGATGTAAGGTTAGAAAAATTGTAAAAGCCGCCGGGAGAATAGCCACATGGAATCCAAAGAATCTGGATAGTGTGGCACCTGTTACATCATCGCCGCCCCGTAAAAGAATTTTTAACCAATCACCAATAAAAGGAACAGCTCCTGCTATATCTGTGCCGACCTTTGTGGCAAAGAAAGCTAATTCATTCCAGGGAAGAAGATAACCGCTAAATCCAAAAAACATCCCTAGCAGTAAGAGAATAAAACCAGATACCCAGGTAAGTTCACGGGGCTTTCTAAGTGCTTTAGTAAAGAAAGCGCTGAACATGTGAATAAATGCAAACAAAATCATGAGATTTGCAGACCAGCTGTGAATGTTCCTAATCAGCCAGCCGAAACTGACCTTGTTAAGAATAAACTGCACACTTTCGTAGGCACTGTTTTCACCCGGGACATAGTACATTAAGAGTAGTATGCCGGTAAATACCTGCACAATAAATAGGAAGAGTGTTACGCCCCCCATATAATACCAGATTGTATGGCTGTGAACCGGGACTTTTTTATGATATAAAAGCTTTGTTAAAGGAGATAGATCGACTCTTTCATCAAGCCACTTAAATACATTTGAATCAGTCAGCTTTGCCATTGTCAACCTTCCATTGTTGAAATCGTAATTTCGTTATTTATAACACTTACCTTGAATTCGGTTAGTGGTTTTGGAGGCGGGCCTGAAACGTTTCTTCCTTTTAGATCATAGTGTCCATTGTGACAAGCACACAATATTTGTTTAGTATCCTGACGGTATTGAACAATGCAATCCAAATGAGTACAGGTAGCCGAGAAAGCAGAAAACTCACCACTATCCTTACGAATTAGTATGACAGGTTCTCTCCCGAATTTTAGAATTTTCGCCGAGTTCACTTCGTACTGGTCAATTGCCCCTGCCTTGATACTGCTAACCGTTGGTTCTCTCGATTCGGGTGGAAGTAAAAATTCGAATACCGGATAAATTATTGAGGCTATTGCTCCGATACCTCCGATGCCCAACAGTGTATTTAGAAAACCTCTTCTGTCTTGTTTCATCATAACCCCTTATTAAACCTGAATTAGTTACTTCTGGATTCCTCCCAGGGAGGCAGAAATTTAAATAAAACGTACATAATACCAAGTGGCAGTACAAGAAGTAGAATAGAAAGTAAAAGCCCCTCCATCCCGAATAACGTCATTTTGTAAGTAGTGAGTCCCATAAAGCTTTTTGAGAAGAGCTGCCCTCCCACTACAACATTCCAGCGTGTAGAGAAAATTCCCACTTGTACAAGAATTGCAGATAAAAAGTAGATTTGCTTTTTCAAATCGTTAGGTACTTTAACTATTTTCAAAATTCCTATTGCTGCCAGAGGGATCAGCATACCGATAATGAGCTGAACAACTATGAGAGAGACGAAAAGTTTTCCTGATACAAGTTCGCCCAATATTTTAATTGATTCTTCAGATTCGTAAACTCTGTGAATAAAATCGAGACACTCGAGAGAAAAATCTATAATCATTACATAAAAAAGATAACTAGCCAACTTATCAAGGGTGAGCATATTTATCTCTTTTTTCCTGATAGGCAGGACAAACATATAAACAATAAGAATGAGAGCAATACCAGATACTATAGCTGAGAATAAAAAAACGATCGGCATCAATACGCTCGACCACCAGGGATTTGCTTTTATTGACCCGAAAATGAAGCCGACATAACCATGCAGAATAAATGCCGAGGGAATCCCTATCAAAGTTATTATTCGAATAGCTTTTTTATCAAACTTAACCGCCTTCTCCGAAATATCACTTGAGAAGAGTGATATTGTCCTCAGAATCCATTTTTTAATTCCTGTTTCACTTCGGCTCCAGATAATCAGATCTTTTCTGTAATCGAACCAAATCTCTAAAAGCAGCACTGCCATCAGGTACCATGCATAAACAAACCCGAACATAGCCATGGCCGAATATTTATTGGGAGTAAGAAAAATTTCATACGATCTTTCAGGATGCCCAAGATGTGCCAGAAGTGGAAGTGGCGCAACAATTAAAAATGCGAGCGCTGTAAGTAATGCTATTCTATAAGTTGGATACAATTCTTTTACATCAAAAATTTTTACAAGTGATGCAAGAATAAATGCCCCTGCAACCAACCCGGTTAAATATGGATAGATAACTACCAGCAATCCCCAGTGTAATTCTATCTCATTCGGGAAAATATATCCGCTTACTTCTTTTAGCAAAGGAGTTAAATGTTGTATAATCTCTTCCAATTTATTTTACCTCCATATCAAGATGAGCGTATAATACTTTGGGCTCTGTATTCAGTGCCGGTTTTAAAACCCCAATCTTTTCCATTCTTCTGAATCTTACGAGCGGACTAGATTTCTTTTCCATCTCTCCGAAAATTCTTGCCTGAGTCGGACAAACTTCAACGCAGGCAGGGCTTTTATCATTTACAAGTCGGTGATAACAAAAAGTACATTTCTCCGCAGTTTTAGTAACCGGATGTAAATATCTTGCACCATAAGGACATGCCTGGATACAATAGCTGCAACCTATGCAGTAATCTTTGTCAACCAAAATTACTCCATCAACTGATTTGAAAGTTGCCCCCACAGGGCAAACCTGTGTACAGGGAGGATTCTCGCAATGATTACATAATTTCGGAACGAAGAAACTGCGTTCCGGATTTCTTTCTGAATGTTCATTATGAAAACCATCAACACCGCCATTCGGACTATCAATAACAACTTCGCCTTTTCCAAATATCTTATACCTCTCAACCCAGGTTCTAAAAAAGAAGGGTTCACGTGGCACATCGTTCTCTTCCTTGCATGCATTAGCACATCTGCCGCATCCAATACATTTATCGATGTCGATGCACATCCCCCATTTATGATCGTAAGCATTATAATTTTCATCCTGAACTGGACTCTCTTCTGGAGAACTATTTTTTGCCGTCAATGATTTCGGCAAGAAAATGGAAAAGGCTGAAAGAAATATCAGCTTAAAAAAAGCCTTCCGTTCAATCGAGTTTTCAATAACTTTTTTCATTTCGCCTCCGGCATATGTGGATAATGACACTGCCAGCAAACATATCTTGGTTCATGTTCTGCCAGATCTATTTGAGGCACACCTGGATAATCTTCATTTTCTTCAGCATGACACTTCCCGCAGAATTCCCGCGTAGCAGGCTTACTGGCTGCATTACCGCGAGGATCTAATTTGTGTTGTTCAGGTACCTCATGACAGGTTTTGCATTCCAGATAGGCGTGATGAGAAATTGACTTCACCCTTGATATTTCAGCATGGCATGCCGAACATTCGTGCGGAGTTTCTGGCGGAACCGGATTGTGCGGTTCATGGCAGGTTATGCATGGCTTAACAGGATTATGCGAAGCCGATACAATTTGAGGAAATCCGGTAGGTCTTGAGGGTAAATACTCATGACAAACCGGGCAAAAATCACGCTTTCTTGGAGCAGATGGCAAAAATTCATCAGGTGCTTCAGAATGCTTAGCCGAAGGTCCATGACAAACTTCGCAATTAACTGATCTGTGATATCCGTTGCTCTTCGTTTCCAATATGTCATCATGACACATCTCACAAGTTTCCTGTCCCGCATACTTCAGTTCAAGTGATGCAATTTCATCAACTGCACCTTTTCTGTAATGTCCAAGTTCTCCAAAATCATCAGGTACAAGTTCAGCTCGGACAATAACAAAGACTACAACAATTATTACCAAAATCACAGCAAGTCTGATTACCTGTTCCGGGATCGATTTTAACTTTTTTAGCATTATCCTTTCCTGATTTATTCCTATAATTATTTTATTTGCACATCAGTTATTCTTGAATTTTGCTCCCGGTTGTTTTCTGTTTATTTTTTGTAAAAAGTATTGATACTGCAATTAGCACTATTCCTAAGGCGAGAAAAGTTATTACTGTCCAGGTTGAATCAAATTCTTTTAGTCCTGCATATGCAGAATAGATAATTGCAAAGATGAGTGAGAAATGTGCCATCCATCTGTACTTGGCATTTTTTAACACTATACTTAGCACGTAATAAATTATTGTAACGCCAATTAAGAATAGCCCTGCAAGTTCTAGCGGGAGAGCTTCTATCAAAGTTATTGGAATTGAAAAGAAAGCAACAATAAGGTAAGTATTGCGCATCATTTCGGTTTTTAATGTTAGTCGGTCCTTTTGCCAATTGAGAGCTCTGGCACTAGTCAATGCAACAATACCAAAGCTAACTCCTATGATGCTGAAAGAAGTAACACTAGCCAGATAGGCTACAAAAACCAGTAGGAAAATCAAAAAGTTTGCAACAATAATATTTTTTGATTTGAACATGATTCCAGTCCCAATCACCAGCAGACTCTGCCAAATCAAGAAAATATAAGCATCTGGTATACCAGTTGTGAATATAATACCGATTGAAAGAGCCGCGTATCCAATGATAGCGTAAATAGCCTTTGAATATTGATCCGATCCATATTTCCAGTGAAGTACAGCTATTAGTAAAAATAAAACAAATAGGCTTATCAGGTATTTCATCAAATCCATATCAGGATTGCTGACAATGTTTACTATCGAGAGAGCGAAGGCGAAAAACCCATTAAGCAAAGATATTACAACAGATCGTTCTGTTTCGCCTTCTTCATACCTGTGGAATATATTGGAAAATGAAAAAATGATACAGACCAATATCGCGAACCAAATATTGGTACTGGCAAATTCACCAACTTTTATTTCTCCGGTTATAAATGGGTTATTTATGGTCCAGAACATTATTGCCAAAAAGACAAAAGCTATTCCGAATAGAATAAAACTTGTGGATGTATTTTTAGTAAATCTATAAAGAAATAATCCTGAACCTACAATACAAAGAGAATAAAATAGGAATGGAGTATTAATGATAAGTCCGGTAAGAATTAATAGACCAAGATTCAAGCCAAATAGATAATTGGAATCACGTCTGTATGCGATAAAAAGCCCTATTGAAGCAACACCAATGAGAAGAATAGACTCCAGAATTACATTTGATAGAAATGGTTCACTCGTAAAATGGAAAAGCCTGAGTGTGGTTAAATAAAAGAGTGCAAATCCGGAGGCAAATAGTTGTTTACTGACTAGCGAATAATTTACTTTAAGAATATTGGCCAGCAGGAAGAATATTGCAGTTATTACATAACCACCTGTTGACGGTATAAATGAGCCGTAACTTTCATACTTAAGTGTAAGTAAAAGCATAAAACCAAAAGTTAAAATTAATATTCCAATATTTGCAAACCAATGTTCACCAAGATTTAATTCAACAAGGTTTGGTGTATCCTCACCAATTGAAGTATCACTTACCTGCTCATCCTTTAATTCGGAGTAAATGTTTAACTTATTTTCAATGTTTGAAATCCTGTTATCCAGGCTTTTGAGATAATTTATAATCTGTGAATTTCCCAGGTCATCATTAGCGCCGTTCATAAATGACTCCTTTTATTATTAAAATGGTGTTTCTATGGTTTCTAGTGCAAGGTTTGTACCAAACAGAGTTTTCTTTCTGATGAAGATAAATAACAGGATTTTAAGGTCTATTCATCACTTATAATCAGATAAATAGTCCTTTGCTATTGTAAGATCTGTTCCATAACTAGGAATGAATTTGACAGGCAGCAGATTAAGTTGTTATAAACCAATAGGTTAGGGATGTGTGAAATTGGATTTCACAGTGAAATGAATGACACGCCTTAAATAAGCTTATCTCCAGGCATCGAGCGATATTTCATAGCGGGTAATTAATCTGTAAACATTTCTTCTCGTCATATTTGCTTCTTCACTTACTCTTGTAATGTTGCCTTCATGAAGAGTTAACGAGTTGAGCAAATATCTTTTCTCTACATCTTCAAGAGCCTTTTGCTTGGCCTCTTTTAATGAAGAACCATAAAAGAGAGGTGAAGTTTTTGAGTTACTCTGTAAATGTGGAGGTAAATCCTCCATGGTTATCACTTCCTTTTTCGAAAAAGTAACGGCGCGTTCAATCACGTTTTCAAGTTCTCGTACATTCCCAGGCCAATTGTACGACTCAAGTGCTATAACTACCTCATTAGATATTTCATTAACATTCTTCTTCATTCGTTGATTATTTTCTTTGAGAAAATAATCAGCTAAAAGAATAATATCTTCCTTTCTTTTTCGAAGAGGTGGAAGGTCAATGTTAATCACGTTTAGTCTATAATAGAGATCGTCTCTTAACAATCCTTTTTCAAGATAGACTTTCGGGTCTTTGTTAGTAGCAGATATTAATCTGATGTCAACTTTAATGAGTTCATTTCCGCCAACCCGCCTTAATTGTCTGTCTTGTATCACTCTTAAAAGTTTTGTCTGCAGATTGACAGGCAATTCACAAACCTCATCAAAAAAGAAGGTCCCTTTATCAGCAAACTCCAGCAAACCTATTTTGCGATGAGTAGCATCTGTAAATGCACCCTTCTCAGAACCAAAGATTTCTGCTTCAAATAAATTTTCGGGAAATGCCGCACAATTTATTGGGACAAAAGCTTCCTTCTTTCTTCCGCTTCTGGCATGTATTACTCTGGCAATCAGTTCTTTTCCTGTACCGCTTTCACCAGTAATTAAAATATTTGCCTCAGAATCGGCAACGCTTTCAACCGTATCAAATATCTTTTGCATTGCATTACTTCTGCCAATTATATTTTCAAACTGAAACTTTGTCTCGAGTTGCTTAAGAAGGTTATCCCGTTCGACAAATAGTTTTTTGTACTCAAGAGCTTTTTCGACCACAATTTTTAAATGGTCAGCCTCAAAAGGTTTTTCCAGAAAATCAATCGCCCCGGCCTTCATGCAATTAACAGCTCTGTCAATTGTGCCATAAGCAGAAAAAATAATTATTTGAGTAGGATATGAATATTCCTTTACTGCCTTAATTATCTGTATGCCATCTACTCCGGGCATCAATAAATCACAAAGCACCAGATCATAGTTATTGTTGCGTATCAGATCCAGAGCAATCTCAGTATCTTTAACCGGAATAGCCTCATAACCGAAGGCTGTCAATAATCTCGAACTGAGATTCAACATCTCTTCTTCATCATCGATTACAAGTATTTTAACTTTGTTTTCCATCTTCCCCTTTCTCTCTTTTCATTGGAAGGTGAATTAAAAACTCTGTACCAGAAACAGGATCACTTTTGGCTTCCAATATTCCCTCATGCCGCTCAATAATTGCCTTTGAAATTGAGAGACCAAGTCCTGTTCCCTGAGCAATTGGTTTTGTACTGAAAAATGGTTCGAAAATCGATTCTAAATTTTCAGGAGGTATACCCTTACCATTATCGGATACAGAAATTAAGACCCACTCATTTTCATCTTTTTCATAATTATCAAGTTTAATAACTATCAATCCATCATGATCAACAAAATCTATAGCATTGTTAAGCAGATTAATAATAACCTGTTCAAGGCGTCCTCTGTCAAAAGTAAATTTCGGAAAAAATTCCGGCAGTATTTGCTGAATTTTGATTCTATTGGTTCTTAACTTAGGACCAACAATGAAGACACACTCGTTTATTAAATCGATAACATCATTAAGCTCAGGTAAAAATGGAAGCCTGCGCGAGAACCGAAGGAGACTTTTAGTGTACTTGCCAATCCGTTTGGTTTGATCTTTAATTACCTTAAGATCATTTGCACACTTGAGCTTCGTGCAGTCATCGAGTAAAAGAATATCAGCAGTCGAAGAAATTATCCCGGCTGGTGTATTTATTTCGTGAGCTACAGAATCCACCAGTTCACCTATTGATGCAAGTTTTGCCGCGTGGTTAAGTTTTTCCTGAAAGCTCTGTAATTGCTCCAGGTGCTTTTGAGACTCCATAGCCCGTATTCTCTTTAAATTGATGTAATAAGCCGAATAACCTAAAACGATTAAGAGACTTATAAAAACTCCCGATAAAGCAAACACAATCAGGAAGCTATTTCTAACATCCTGAACAACCTGAGGGAGATACGTCGAAATTGCCAGAATCCATTTCTGATTAGGAAAATTAACCGGGTCATAAGCCATTATTTTGGCCGGCTCTCCTTCAATATAATATTCACCCATTGAAGATGCCCCTGTCAGCATATCGTTTTGAACTTCAAAAGATTTGTGACAATCCGTGCAATCCTCCGATAAATCTCTAGTGCTTCTTAAGAGCATTTCCCTATGGTTTGGATGATAGATTAATCTTCCTTCACCGTCCATTACCCAGACAAAATCACTTTCAGATAATCTGTGTGGTGAAATATATTTTTCAATTAACCAGTCAAAATCAAGCACACAACCAATAAACCGCTTGCCTGTGCTCGTATTTCCCCTTCCGGGTTTATCAGGAGCCTTAATCAATAATAATAGAATGAAGTCCTCATGAGAATTGTTTTGGCTTTTTGGTTTTACTTGCGAGAGCCAGTAGTTGATTTCCAACGAATTCGTTGATGAATCAAAAATAACTGTGGAGTTTCGTAACTCATCTTCTATCCAAACTGAAAGAGACTCTCCCTCGATTGAAAGAATTTTTATTCCCTCATCTAGAGAAAAAACAGACTCTATCCCCTCGCCCCAAAGTTTGTTTAGGAAAATACTTTTCTGCTCAGGGTCGGTTGGATTTATTTGTGCAAAAAGATTCAGATCACTGACAAGATGTTCAATATTTGATTTAATTCCCAACCCGGCTGACTTGACAATTTCGAACTGCTTTTTCTGATGATTCAGCTTGGAGTTATCGAGAGTAAAATCATAAATTTCTATTACTCCATAAACAAAGAGTAAAAGAAGACAAAGGGTTGTCATAATTATTGAGGAATTACTAATCTTAAAATTGCTCATGCATTCAGTTTTATTAAATTTATTTAAAATGAAGATAGAGTACCTTGTGCATAAGTACAAACATAAAATGACACAAAACTTTCCAAAGTAATCCCGTAAGAAAGTTCGTGTTACAAATCCGTTTTATTTGTAATTAACCGAATACCCCTTTTCTGAAAAAGATAGTTGTAAATCCACTCAGCCATTACTTTGTATTTATTCCTAAAATTGATAAGAAAAAGAATGTGAACAAAACTCCATACAGCCCAGGCTGTAAATCCTGTTAATTTTAATCTGCCAATTTCACAAATCGCTTTGTCCCGACCAATGGTAGCCATGCTCCCTTTATCTCTATAAATAAATCTTTCTCTCTTTTCTGATGGAATACTTTTTTTAATGATTTTGGATACATACTTCCCCTGTTGAATTGCTACCTGAGCAACACCGGGTAAGGACATTCCCTTTATATCTCTATAATTGCCGGCATCCCCAATTATAAATATTCTTTCATCCTCGGGAATTGTACAATCACCTTTTACCATTACTCTGTCAAATCGATCCAGTTCAGTATCCAGCGTTGCTAATATTGACGAAGCAGAATTTCCGGCAGCCCAAATTATGTTTTTTGTTCTTATCGTTCTCTCATCCGTTGTAATTTCTTCAGATGTAATATTTATAACTTTCTGTCCAATAAGGGGTGTAACACCAAGATGAATCAAATCATTTCTGGCATGAATACTTAGTTTTTCATCATAAGAAGATAGTATCCTGTTTTGGCCCTCTACCAGGTAAATTTTTGTTTTAAGTGGATTGATTTTTCTAAAATCCTTTAACATGGTTTGTTTGGATATCTCAGCAATTGCACCTGCCATCTCAACACCTGTCGGCCCGCCCCCAACAACAACAAAAGTAAGATAAGGTTCAATATCTCGTTCATCGTAAAATCGCTCTGCCATCTCAAAAGATAGCAAAACACGTTCACGAATTTGAAGAGCATCCTGTATTGTTTTTAACCCGGGGGCATATTTCTCCCATTCAGGATTGTTAAAATAAGAATGGCGCGTTCCCGGAGCTAAAACCAAATAATCATAATCAAGTTCGCCATGATGCAGTTTTACTTTTTTTAATTCCCTGTTTATAGAAACAACTTCACCCAGTAAGACCCGTACATTTTTCTGCTTTTTAAGTATAGACCTGATTGGTGTGGCGATATCACCAGGCGAAAGTGCAGCAGTAGCCACCTGATAAAGGAGCGGCTGGAATAAATGATGATTTGTTTTATCAATTAGAGTAATATCAAGATTTGCTTTTGCAAGTGATTTAGCGACATTGAGACCGCCGAATCCACCTCCGACAATTACTACTTTTTTCTTCATTAATTTTCCTGATATGCGATATTAAGTTTTGAGGTTTAACAAGAGAATAGGAATAAAAGTGCCGTCTGGCAAATTAAGACCGGGTATTATTAAACACCAAACAATTTTTTGATGTCGTCATTCTTAATCGATTTGATAGCATCCGATTCAGTCTTCGATTTTTTACTCCCCGCTAATTGCCGGGCAAAATCTTCGCTCTTAATTACTTTACAACTGCTCTTTTGCGCGAATTGCATTACACTATAATCCGAAGATATAACAGCCAGCAGCTTTGGATTATTTGAACGCATTATTTCCGTTTTAATATCATCATCAGCAGTTCGTTTATCACAATATTGCAGTCTTATTTTTGATGTGGGAATGGACTCAGCACCATACCCGTCAAAAAATATTTTAGCGTTTGGGGATTTTGAAATGAAATAATTGTCAACTTTGTAGGCGAGCTTTTCCCTGGAGGATTGCTTGTCTTTCTTTTGCAATTCCCATAACTCTGGCATTTTTCCAATTAAATTATTTCCATCAATCAGGTATTGCTTAATCATTATTTCTACCTTCCGGAGAATCTGCCTGAACTACGTTCAACTTTTATATCTCTGAATTCAGGTGCTTTCATACGTAATTCGAATCGGAAACCCCTGTATGTACCCAAAGGATACCAGGAAAAATTCATTTCCCAGCAATGAAGATCTCGAAATACAGTAATTGCAGGTGCCAAAAATTCCTTGCGGATAAAATCGTAATTACTTCGTGCAGTAAATTTCCAATTTTTTGTAAGACTGAAACTTAGATTAAGCCCAATGCTGGAAGTTTCATTAATAAATTCCGGATTAGTTTTATTCATGTTGTAATTGTAACTAAGGCTCAAATTCCAGGGAATTTCAAAATCCGGTGGCTTCTCATCATAAATCGAAATATATTCACTTTCTCTAAAGGCATCATATTCAGCCTCAGTTTCTTCTTCCTCTTTGCTCTTCTTTTCACTACTTCCTTTTAACTTATCACCAGATAAGGTTGTGGAAAGAGAAAAACTTAGATTTGTTAAACGGAATATTCCTCTCCCTTCATCCGAAAGAAATCTGTTTACTTTCCTACCTCCCACGTAATCATAAAACGTATAGGCAGTGGATCCGGAGAAGTTAAGTAAGTCTCCAATTTGGGTTCTGAAGGTTACCCGTAAATCATTAAGCCTTAGACTATCTGCTGCCAGATTGTAGCCCGAGCTGAGGTTAAGATTAAGTAGAGTAATCTTCTTCTCTTGAGAAGTAGTATCAGTCGGGTTTTTCATTGTTTTCATTTCAAAAATATTGCCCACTGAAAAATTCATATTTTGACTTTCCCCAGAACCAACTCCACCAAAGATTTCTCTCTGATACTTGTCATACCTTATTTCTTTCCCGGCCGCATTCACATAAGAATCGTAATAGCCCCACTGATCATCAGAAAAATCAGGACTAAGACTGTAAGTGATCTGAGGAATAATTGTATGCCTGAAAGCTTCAATCCCAAGTATTTTTGGCTGCATCATTCCATAGATTTTTGTTGAGGCAGAGAGATTCAGGCTGAAAGTTCGAACCATATTTATTTCGTGAATATCATCGTATACTAAGGAATCTCGATACGTTACATCACCAGTAGTGGTGTTAATACTTTCAAGATATTCACTTCTTATTCTGGTGCTTTTGTTGTACCATTTTTCATTATAATTAGCTGAGGTAGTAATATTAAAAAAACCAACTTTTGGAGAAGCGCTAATACTGGCTGTGTGCTGGATACCACCGCGAATGCTTAAGTCTCCCGCAACCTTTTTGCGAGTATTTTGAAACTGACCATTGTAATTCATTCCAATAAGTTCGTACCATCTCTGGTCGCCTCGCGAAGATTTATCGCTACGGAAGGGATAAAACGTTTGCTTCGAAAACCTGAGGCTTGGTAAAGTCTCGTTGATATCCCCGGACTGAAGGTTTTGATTACGGCTATATCCCACATTTAAACTTGCACCCCAGTCATCCCACCTTTTGCTGAAAGACGCGTTCGATGTCACATTCTGACGCAGCAATTCATTATAACTAAGACTGTTATTATTCAGGTATGTCCCTGTTTGAAAACTGAGCCGAACATCCAGACTGGTTGTTGGAGTAAATTTTTGATTATGATTCACATCAATTTTATAATCTTTAGATTCAGATTTATCAGGATCGCTGTCTTCTCCAATTTTTTGATTTGAGTAGCCAAGATTAATACTTCCGCTATAATCGTATCGTTTGGCATACCGATAATTAGCCCTGGCGCCATAACCCCCACGGGTATAATAATCCCCTGTAAGCGCCAAATCCATATAATCGCTAAGTGCCAGGTAATAACCAAAATTTCTGAAATATTGTCCTCGATTAGCAACCGATCCGAATGTGGGAACCATCAATCCGCTTCTTCTTCCTTTTTCATTAGGAAATACACCGAACGGGAGTGGTATTGGAAGGGGGACACCGCCGATATACATGAATACCCATTTTGCAATTATCTGGTCATTCTGAATAACCTTCATTTGAGAAGATTTGAAATAGGTATGTGGTGTATCGCTTTCACAGGAAGTAAATATACCATTTTCAATAAAGTAGGTATCTTTGTCAACCTTTTTAACCTTTTCGCCACGATAACTAGTTGAAGAATTTTTATTCTTCGCCATTGATATAAAACCACTCTGCGTTTTGAAATTATATTTTAGTCGGGAACCCTCGAACGTTTGCCCGCCTTCAGAAAGTACCGGAGTTTGAATAATATTTATCCCTGTCGAGTCCTTTGGATCAACTATACCCTTGGCGTTAATATCGTTGGAGGTAAAATCAACTTCTATTTCCCCGCTGTTGAGAATTGCCTTCTCGTACTTTAATTCACTATCACCGTAAAGAAACATCTTTTTATTAGTAATATCAAAACGTAAGGAATCAGTGGCTTTAGAATAAATAACAGAATTTATATCAACGCTATTCTTTTTTTTAGTGGAATCAGAAGTAGATAATTCAGACAGGATCGAAAGGGAATCAGCAATACTAACGGAAGAAGAATCCGGGTTAATCTGACTTACCCCATCCATTGGCTGAGCAAACATGGATAAGGTAACAAGGGACAGTATGCAGAGAATTAATTTCATCAAATAAGTTTATTCGGTTAAACCTTTATAAAGTTTTACTTCAGTAATGTTTCCAAAGTAATATTAAGTTTACATCTTATAGAAAACCAGCCCTGAAGCTCCTTTAATTCCTGCGTTATTTTTCAGTTTGGCAGGTTTAACGCAAATTCTTTCCCTCATTGTAGCCATCACATTTTCCCGCAAAGTTTTTGTGAGAGGGTCAAAAAGAAATTTACCAAAACCAGCAACACCACCACCTATAATAATATTTGTGATGTCAAGAACGTTCACAACAGAGCTAAGTCCCGAACCAACATTAAAGCCGACTTCGTTAATTATACCAAGGGCAAATTCGTCTCCTTTAAGGGCAGCTTCATGAATCAATTTTGGAGTTAGATTGTGCTCTCCGGAATTAACCCATTCATTTAGTAAAGACTGGTTATTTTTCAATCTTTCGCTAACAATTTTTATCAGATAATTGATGCCGGTATAAGCCTCAAGACAACCAGTTCCGCCACATTTGCATTTTATACCATCAGATTTTATTTTCAAATGTCCGATCTCACCAGCGGCTCCTGTAGAACCTTTGAAGAGTTTTTTATTGAAAACTATACCTCCGCCAACACCAGTTCCAAGTGTAATCATAACATAATCATCAAAACCCTGACCGGCTCCAAATATTAATTCTCCCACAGCGGCAGCGTTAGCATCATTTTCAACAAACACATTCGTTTTAAATTCTTTTTTAATAATATTGCCAAGTGGAAGAACATCCCAGCCGGGAAAATTAGGAGGGTTATGCACAATTCCTTTTTTTGAGGTTACAAGACCAGGCGAACCAATTCCTATTCCTTCAATCGGTCTATCATTATTCTTAAGGATTTTATGAATTCCCTTTTTTATCTGCTGTACAACCGCTTCTGGTCCTGCTTCTGCATGGGTTTCAAGAGTAAGCCTCTTTTTAATTTTTCCACTCTCAGAAACGATACCAATTTTAATAGAAGTGCCGCCTAAATCAACGCCCAAGGAATATCTGATCTTTGTCACTAATTTCTCCGAAGATTGATGATACAGAATCGCGTATAAATTTACTTTTAAAGGGTGAATTTACAAAATACTTGTCAAATTTATTTGTAAAATGCATAAAATGGCAGGAATATAAGCGACACCGGGTAATACCGGTATCGCTAATTATATTTACACTATTTTAGATTTTTCAATTTCTTTTAGAATTTGCTGAGCAACAATTAATGCTCTCAATCCCTGAGCCCCGGTTACAACAGGTTCTGTATCATCATTAACACAATCGATGAAAAGTTGAAGTTCATGTTGAAGCGCGTTAACTTCTTTCTGTGGTGGCTGCTCGTAAACTATCATTTTCTTTTTTTCACCAACGCCCATTTCGCCAAATGATATTTTATTTGCCATATCAGGACTACCATCCTCAAGCAATCTGAAAACTTCCGCAACTCCATCATTGAAATCCAGGGAGATATATGCATCCCTTTGGAACATTCTCATTTTGCGCATTTTCTTTTGGGATATTCTGCTGGCTGTTACGTTGGCTACTGCACCATTTGCGAATTCCAGACGGGCATTTGCAATGTCTATATTGTCAGAAACAACCGCAACACCATTCGCCTTAATATCGACTACTTCACTCTTAATTAAACTAAGAATTATATCAATATCATGAATCATTAAATCGAGAACGACGGCTACGTCTGTTCCACGGGGATTGAACTGAGCTAACCTATCAGTTTGAATGAACATCGGATTTAATTCAATAGAATCTACAGATAACAGGGCCGGATTAAACCTTTCAATATGCCCTACCTGTAGCTTAAGCCCCTTCTCCCTGGCAATCTTAACAATTTCTTCGCCTTCTTCAATAGTTGCTGTAATTGGCTTTTCTACAAACACGTTAACATTTTTCTCAAATGCCTTTTTTACAATTTCATAGTGCGCACTTGTTGTTGCAACAATTGAAACAGCATCCACATTATCAAAAAAATCATCTAACGAACTATAATTTACAATACCGAACTCCTCAGCCACCTCTTTCGCTCTTGCGGTATCAATATCAAAGATACCAACCAGTTCAGCGTTTTTAATGTTCTTAAGCAATTTTGTATGAATTTTTCCTAAATGCCCGGTTCCAACAACACCAATTCTTGTAATACTCATTTTACTCCACCAGATAATTTGTAATACCCAATTATTTTATCGTATCCGCCCAACTCAGTCGAATTATAAAACAGAAATATATGATAATCGCTTTTTGTCTCCCAGAAATTTCCTTCGATTCTGCTCCAATTTACATTTTCGACAAATCCGTCTGCCAAGTTACCCGTTACATACTGATAATCGTATCTTCCCCGCTTTAGCTCAATATTTAATTCAAATCTCTCATCATCCCTGGCAAGTTTATATTCCGGAAGAACCTTCCAATTATTAAATGAACCTATCAGAAAAATATCATCCTTAATTCTTTCGGATGGTTGTAATCTGAAATTAACAGGGATGTAATCCGCATTATCATTGCTAAAATTAACTAATCGTGACCTGCCATTATTGTCCGGTCTGGCATGAAAATAATTTCTGCTGATATCAAATCCATCAATATTCGCATTTAGTACGGGCTGAAAAAATCGTCTTGCATCACTAAAGTCGGTAGTTCTGTATTCGTTTCCCGCAATTATATCTTTTGCAACAAATGTAAACCTTTTGCTGGCATCCCATTCAATGTACCTGAGATTATTGTATTCATATCTATCAATAATATAAGGATAGTCAATAACCTGATTTTCAATAATCTCAACGCAATCAACTTCACCGGGAAACAATTCATCAGGCAAATTAAAATCAACACTAACACGAAAGGTTTTTTCGGGAAGGCTATTTGCCATATCCAGGTCATTTAAACGGTCTTGGTAAAGTCTTCCTTGAAGCTTAACCTCCGGTTGAACAACAAAAAATTTGCCTGTAGCGAGCGCAGTATTATTTGTATTATCAACAACATAATAAATCCATTTGCCTGAAAACGGGAATGTCACATCGAAATTGGGAAAAGTACCTTTGAAATGATAATTTGCCCCTTCAACAGAAACCGGCAGGGTGTCGTACCATAGATTATAGGCGATATTACTCCCCTGATTACTAAAAAAATATGATTCGTAAGGTTTCCAGTTTTTATCGCAAAAATAAAACTCAATTATTAAATCGGGCTGGAAATTTGACTCAATATCAAATTCAATGGCAAGCTCATTGTTTCCATTCTCATCAATAATAACAATCGGGAAAGAGCCTTCACTCTCGTTTGCGTAGGTGCGGTGACTTTTAATTTTGAAATCACTTCCAAAAACACAAAATACCTGAGAGAAAAAAGTAAGCGAAAAGAAAAGGATTTTAATCAAAATATTTCAGCACATTTTATTGAGATATAGGGAACATAAATTAGAAATGATTGTCCTTCTCTTACAGCTTCAATGACAAGTCCTTCCTCATTAGATTCAATTAATTTACCGGTTTTAAAAACGATTTCATAAAAGGTGGGCTGCTCATCTTCTTTAGAACCGTAAACGACTCCATAATTCTCATTCATAGTAATATTAATAGTGCGATCAATGTATTTGCTCCAGTCCATTTTCATTTAGATCTCCTTTTGGGATTTAAAAATCCATTCATCAAATTATTCAGAGTAAAGGTACCCAAAAAACAAAATTTATCAAAATGAAAGAATAGAGTCTTTAAAATAGAAAAGCCGTGCTGAGTCCCATTGAGCGGGAAAGCACGACCTTTTTTAACAGGACTAAGTATATGAAAAATTATTTTACTTCGACATCTCCGCCGGAAGTCTTGCAGTAAACTCTCTCTCCGCCCCCATTAATCTCAGCTTCAAAATTTCTTTTTGAATCACGATAAACTTTGGTTGCATCAAGATCACAATAAACTCTGCCGCCGGAGGCTTTCAGGTCAAAATCACCTTTAATGTCCTTTGGAACCGTTAAATTGATATCACCACCCGAAGTGCCCAGTTCGATCCCTTTATTTGGTCCGGCTAAATCCACATCTATATCGCCGCCGGAAGTATGTGCCTCAACTTTTGCGTTTTTTACAAAAAGCTCTATATCGCCACCGGAAGTAGAAGCTTTAACATCACCTACAAGGTCTCTGGCTTTAATATCCCCACCGCTTGTTGAAAGTCTTGAATCCCCTTTGTGGTTATTTGCTAAAACATCCCCCCCGGATGTTCCGGCATAAAGACTACCAATAGTATTTTTAAGATCAATATCACCACCAGATGTTTTCACTTCAATTTCGCCTTCGAGATTATCAAGAAGAATGTCACCTCCGGATGTTTTTACGTAAGCGTCAAATTTTTCCGGCACCATTACTTCAATTCGGCATTGTATTGATGAAAACCAACTGCCGAAAAATCCCCCTCTTTTTTCAGCGTATACTTCAACCCCATCTGATGTCTGTTCAAATTCAAAATCTAATTTATCTTCAGCCCTGCTGTTGCCGTAAACTTTCACTTCAACAATGTTTTTATTCCATGTATCAACCTTCAAATCACAACCTTCAGCCTCAACTTTAAGCTGCTGACCTGCAGATACGTTAAAAGTTTTTTCTACAATTATGCGCTTCTGAGCGTTTAAAGATGAGAATGAGAATACCACAATAACTACTGCAGCTAAAACAAATGAGAATTTACTCTTAAGATTGTTCATTAATTCCTCCACCGTTTTTCGATTAACTGGAGTTTTAGACTCATTTTTTCTGAAAAGGTTGCAAAGAATATTTATCTTGCAACGAATTTTGAGGTACTTTTATAAAATAAATTGATTTCTATTATTCATATATCAAAGGCAGCATTGAAACTTACAAAGCTCTCTTTCTTCATTCTTACAACTTTTCTACTGCTGGCGCAGGGTTCTGTAAATGCACAGGGCGGATATACTCTAAAACAGTTCTTTTCTGAAGGCGGAGATCTTTACTCTCAACCTGCAAAATGGAATGAGGCAGATTGGTTAAAGGTTGGTTTTGTAGCTGCCGGTAGTTTTGCCTTAATGAACTTTGATGAGGATATAAAAGACTGGTCACAAACCGAGCAGAATTATCTGGGAACATTCCCCATAGATTATGGAAGAAGGTGGGGAGAGCCAAGTGCAACACTGCTAATGAGTGGTTTACTTTTTCTCCATGGTGTTTTAGCCGATAATCAGAGAAACCAGAATACTGCTTTCGAGATTCTGCAATCGACTTTCTACGCAACATCTGTAACTCAAATTGGTAAAATGCTGTTTGGACGCGCAAGACCTTACATGAATAAGGGAGCCTGGGATTTTAACCCTGTGTATTTTGCGCCGGACGATTTTTGGTCTTATCCTTCCGGCCATACCACCTCTGCATTTGCCCTTTCAACCACACTTGCCCAAAGTGTAAAAGCGGACTGGCTGAAAGTACTTTGCTATTTACCAGCTTTTACAACAGCATTTGCGCGTATTTATGAAAATAAACATTGGGCGAGTGACGTATTTGCGGGAGCAGCTATAGGCTATTTCGTGGCAAAATACTTGACTGAACTTCATAAAAAAAATGAACTGATGCCACATGAAGAGCCGCCCGCTCCACTCATAAATATTTCTTTCCCTCTATAAAATTCTACTTGACACACTTAGCTTATTGCCTTATATTACCATTGTACTAGTTGTATAGTGCAATATTACAATTAAACATAATCTAAATTAATAAAAGGATAAGAGTATGATTGACTTCAAACTCGATCCCAAAAGTGGCGTTCCCTTTTACCGCCAAATAGTTGACCAGATAAAATTTGGTATCGCAACAGGAAAATTAACAATAGGAGAACAACTCCCTACTGTAAGGGCTTTGGCTGTACACCTGAAAGTTAATTTAAATACTGTAACAAAGGCTTACAATGAGCTTGGTATTCAGAACATATTAGAAACTCAACAAGGTACCGGCACTTTTATTGGATCAGCGAAAATTGAAATTTCGGATAAGGAGAAAAAAGCCAAGCTGAAGAATATTTGCACGGAATTTCTTGCTATCGCTTCAAGTTATGGGTTTACTGTTAATGAATTAGTAAACGAATTAAAACAAGATTAAGGAGGATAAAATGTATTCAAGTGTTAACCGAAAGCTTATTTTTAATCCCCTCTCCTTTACTGTTCTTATTATTCTAGCGACAGGTGTTTTTATACTCCAAATCCTGCAAATAACTCCCTATCCCGTAACAATCATTCTTGCTATCTTGTCAATTTTACTTGCTACTTCAATACGAATCGCTGACCAATGGGAAAAAGCAGTAGTTCTCAGACTCGGAAGATTTAAAGGACTGAAAGGCCCGGGACCGTTTATAGTATATCCAATAATTGAACGAGTTGATAATTTTATTGACCAGAGAGTACGTGTTACTGAGTTTTCAGCAGAGGAAACCTTAACAAAAGATACTGTTCCCGTAAATGTTGATGCAGTTGTTTACTGGACGGTCTGGGATGTTGAAAAGGCTGCCCTGGAAGTACAGGAATATATTCAGGCTGTATTTTTTGTGGCACAGACTACATTACGTGATACCATAGGAAAACATGAACTGGCAGACCTTCTGCAAAACCGTGATAAAATTGCCGCTGATTTGCAAAAAACCCTGGACGAACATACAAATCCATGGGGTATTACCTGCCAATCCGTTGGAATAAAAGATATCGTTATTCCCGCTAATCTAAATGATGCTATGAGTAAGCAGGCACAGGCTGAACGTGAAAGACAGGCTAGAATTATTCTGGGAACAGCTGAAACAGAAATCGCTGAGAAATTCGCATTGGCAAGTGAAAACTATAAGAACAATCCTGTTGCATTGCAATTGAGAGGAATGAATATGCTCTTTGAAGGATTGAAGGAGAAAGGTTCTTTAATTATTGTGCCAAGTTCAGCGTTGGAATCGATGAACCTGGGTGCCATTGGGGGGCTAACAGCTTTAGCTGAACAAAGCGAAAAGGATAAGAAGGAGACGGGGACTACTCCAACTCATACTTCTTAATCTTCGAAAGAAGATTAACTCTTGAAATTCCGAGTATTTCAGAGGCTTTTGAGCGGTTATTATTTGTGTATTCCAGGACAATCTTTATATGCTTCTTTTCAATCTCGCATAGTGATGGAGGAACTATATCGCTGTCAAAATCGCTATAACCATTGTTATTGTTATCCAGGAAATAATTGGGTAGTGACTTCTTCCGTAATTCGTTTGAAGATTCTACAATAAGAGAGCTATTAATAATATTCATTAACTCTCTAACATTACCGGGGAACGGGTAGCATTTAAGGCAATTAAGAACCGGTGTTGTAATACGCCCAACATTCTTGCCATATTTTTTATTGAAGACTTCGAGAAAGTGATAAGCAAGAAGTTCGATATCCTCTTTTCTTTCCCGCAAAGGAGGAAGATTGATCGAGTTTATATTGAGCCTGAAGAAGAGATCTTTACGGAAGTGACCTTCTTTTATTTCTTCAAACAGGTCTTTGTTTGTTGCGGCAATAATCCTTACGTCAACTTTCTGATTCTTTGTTGAACCAAGTTTGTAAAATTCCTCTTCCTGCAAAACGCGTAAAAGTTTAACCTGAATTGGAAGTGACAACTCCCCTATTTCGTCAAGAAAGAGAGTTCCTCCATTGGCTTCTTCAAGAAATCCTGTTTTAGTAGATGAGGCTCCCGTAAAAGCGCCCTTTTCATGTCCAAAAAACTCTGATGAAAAAAGCTCCTGGGCGAAGGCGCCCGCGTTAACAGCAACAAACTTATTGTCTCTTCGGTTACTTATTTTGTGTATTGCCTGAGCGATCAATTCTTTACCGGCACCACTTTCACCCCAGATAAGCACTGAGTTATCAGTCTGTGCAAATTTTTCAACTGTGTGAAATATTTTGATAATTTTTTCATCACGGGTTATGATACCGCCAAAAGCTTCGGGGTTTTTCAGTGAAAGGTCGTATGCCTGATCAAGATCAATTTCTCTCGTCTTTATATCTTTGGCTGAGATTGCATTTTCGATGTTCTTGAGAAGTTTTTCCTCTTCAATTGGTTTTAGCATATAATCAAAAGTACCATGCTTCATAGCTGCAATTGCTAAATCTATGTCTTCAACACCAGTCAGTACTATTGTAGTTAGATTGATTTCTTTCTCTTTCATATACTTAAGTATATCCAAACCGGTGACATTCGGCATATCCATATCGAGCAAAAGAATGTCAAACTCATTCTTTTCGATAAGCTCGTAAGCCTTAGTGCTATCTTGCAGAGTCGTCACTTCATACTTGCCAGTCTGCAAAAAGAAAATTTGTAAAAAGTTTAATACTGCCTGATTATCATCAATTAAAAGAATCTTTCTCATTTTTTAAGTGCCATTTGCCGGAATTGAAATTTTAAAAGTAGTCCCCTCACCAAGTTGTGAGTCAACTTCAATTATACCTTTGTGATCTTCTATAATACCGTAAGTTATCGATAATCCTAACCCGGTTCCACCCTTATCGCGTTTAGTAGTGTAGAAAGGATCAAAAATGTTGCGCCGGGTCTGATCATCCATACCGCATCCATTATCGGTTATTATCAAGCACACCATATTCTTTTCTTTATTGAATTTAGTGTGGATGGAAATAACACCGTCACCATTCTGAATAGCTTCAGTAGCATTGAGAATCAAATTAATTAACACTTGTTCCATTTTCTGACAGCTGCCCTTGAAAGTTGGAAGATTATCCTCCAAATAAATTTCGAAGTTACCTTGCTTTTTTACATGCTTCCTGGTTATAGTAAGATGATTACTTATAATATCATTTAGGTCTACATTCTCAGTCAGCAAGCCCTCATCTTTCTTTGCAAAATTTCTTAAATCACCCACTATCTTTTTCGTTCTGTTAGCGCCGTTTATCATATCCTTAACAAGTACTTCAATATTATCCTTGAATATGTCATAATTCAATCGTGCAATTTTAAGATCGGGGTTTTTCGAGTAATACTCATCCAGAATGGGGAAAATGTCATGGAAGGATTCTTCAACTATTTTCAGGTTACCAAGTATAAAGGTGTTCGGATTATTTATTTCGTGAGCCACTCCTGCAACCAGTTTACCCAACGAAGTGAGTTTGGAAGCCTGAATCAGCTGGTCTTCCATTTTTTTCTGCTTAGTAATATCTCGGCAAACTTCCAGAACGCCATCTACTCTTCCCTTTTTATCAACAATCGGGTAGGATCGGAGAATATAGTTAAAACCGTCATCCTCAAATTCGTGAACCGCGTTTTTCCCATCTTCAAAAGTTAAAGATGCGGGACAGTTCTCACACTTGCTAAGCCTGCTGAATAATTTTTCGTAGCACTTTCCACTATCACCAATATCATTTTTGTTGGACATAGTAATATTAAATTCCTGGTCAATTACAATAATTGGATCAGTAATAGCACTAAAAAAGGTGCGTAATCTTTCCCGACGACTATTGCAGACTTCCGTTAGTCTTAAGAGTGATTCATTCTTTATAGTTAGAATCTTTTTTTGTTTTTCGAGGTTAATGGTTTTTCTGTGTTTTTCAATTGCCCTGGATATTTTGCCCGCAACTTCTTCAATGAGATGTTTTTCTTCATCAAGAAAGCTGTACCCTTTGTCTAGATATATCCTTAATTCACCTCTTTTAATTTTACCAAGATATATGTCGCTACTCAGAAAATGAAATTTCTCATCTGATAGTAATTCCTTAAAACCAAAAGTGTTTTTACCCACCGTTAGCGATACGCGGGAGTAAGCCGGGAACTGAAAGCCCTCCTTAATAATCATCACTATTTGTTCATATACTTCTTCAAGTGTCTTTCCGGATTCAAGCTCTCTGGTAATCTTGTAAAGGCATCTTAATTCCTTCACACGTTCTTCCAGATCGTGCTCCATCCTATTGATTTGTACGACCTCTTCCCGGAGTCCAAAAATAACATCAAAGGAGCCATTAAAGTTTGCAGGAAATACAACAAAGCTTTTATCCGTGTTTACAAGAGTAGTAGTCTGGGGCTGCATATTCTCACGGACTTCTTCAACAATCTTAATCAGATCTTCGTGGTTTTTGCCCAGATCATTCCTGTTTCCGGAAAAAAAAGCGAGGTCTATACCCGCGTGGAGCAAGACCTCACTAATTTTACTACCATTAAATGTTACATTATTTTCAGAGTCAAAAATTACTATACTATCTACCAGATCGTAAATAACTTTTGAATTTGAGTATTCTCTCATATTATATCAGGTTTCGTTTAACATTTCTTATATAATAATTCTCAGCGTAATCAATAATTTGTTTTTCAGGTGCAACAGTTGAAAAATCAATCTCATAAACCGAGAAACTAACCTTATTCTTTTCGCTAATGTATCCATTTGTAAATAATGCCTTAGACCATGATCCATTGTTAACCTTGTAGTATCTGTTAACTACTTTGATCTCATCCTTCAGCTCTTCCTGACTCGAATAACTTAACTTGTCATCCATATCCTCAGAAAGTTTTGATACCATTTGCCACGGTGCCAGAACATTTCTGCCATTGGTAACCTGAACTGTTTGCTGAACAGTGCCATCACAACGTGTATAAGATCCTGATTTTTCGATGAAACCAGCCATCGGAACCCGAACGTCAGCCTCATCTGTAGTTTCAGTATTATATGTATCTGCTACAAAAGTAAATTCCGCCGAGTTAAAATATTTACGGTTTTCTTTTGCAGAAAGAGGATCTTCACCAAAGATTAGCAAGGCTTTGATATTGCCTTTTAGAAGCTGTGATGAGATGTTCGTAGGTTTGAATACATCATCAAGATTTACCTTCCAGCTATCGCCTATCTTCTTTATTTCCTCTTTATCATTATGTTTAACATACCCAGGCAAATAGTTTGGATTCACACCCATATCAAGCAATCCAGTGGAATTTGCAAACTCCCTCAATATCAAAATACCATTATTCTCTTTGTTAATTCGTCCAGTAACCATCAGATAATTTGAAATACTATTCAAATCATTAATTGATTTATCTGAACGCGAATCAATATTATAGATAAAAATAGTATTAGAATCGGACTTTGACAACTCATTATATAATTTATCGAACTTTTCTTTCATAATTTCCGTGAGTAACGGAATGTCTTTGGCATCAAAATAGGATACCATCTCTTTCAACTGTTCATAACCCTTGGTTTTTTCCGAAATGAATTTGCTGCTGATTTTGCCATCTGTTATCAACTGATTGATTATAGTATTGAAGAGCGCAGTGTTAGTTCCTTTCTTCGTATCAATCCACTCGTCAGCAAATTTAGTAAGTTTAATTTCAGAAGAGTTTACCACAATAAGCTTAGCACCTTTCTTCTGTGCAGCTTTTATCTTCAATTCCATTACCAGGTTTTCTTCGGATAAGTTGCTGTTCACAACAACAATTGTGTCGGCATTCTGAATATCATCCATGGAAACAGTTGAAACTGTCATACCAAGTGAATTATCCAGTTCGTGCAGATTATCATTATAGAGCAAATTTGACCAGCTGGTAATGTTATTAGTCCCAACGGAAGCTCTGGCAAATTTTTGGATGCTGTAAAGATCTTCGTTAGAAAGTTTAGGCGAAGCAAATATAGCAACCGATTCAGGGCCATACTTTTCAACTATTCCTTTTATTTTGGCGGAAGTATACTCAAGCGCTTCTTCAGTTGATTTTTTGTTAAATATCCCTTTCTCTCTAATTAAGGATTCTTCAATTCTATTTCTCGTACCAAGGTACCTGTGACCAAATCTGCCTTTTACACACAAGTACCCCCTATTATGGGTTTCCTTAATCGATTCAGTAGAGTTAGCAACATAAACAATATCATCAGATATTTTTTTGTAGTTAACCTTGCACCCGATTGAACAGAAACTGCAAACGCCTTCGTAATTTTCTTTTGGTAAAGTACCCAATGTTTTGAACGGGAATACTTCGCTGATAGCCCCGGTTGGGCAGGTATCCAGGCAATTGCCACAAGCAATACAATTTGTATCCTGTAATTGTTTTTCCATAGCAGGCATAACTATTGATTTGAATCCACGATGAACAAACCCAAGAGCCGATACCTTAAGAATTTCAGCGCAGGTGCGAACACAACGACCACAGTTAATGCACTTATTAGGATCCAGTGAAATGAACGGGTGACTTTTGTCAACCATATATTTTTTAGTCTCTCCCACGAACTCAGAAATATCAACATCGTATTCCTGTGAGTAACGAACCAGATCACAATCGTAGTATTCCGAACAACCGCACTCAAGACATCTGCCAGTCTCACAGGCTACTTCTTCAAAGTCTAGTCCCTGTTCAACTTCCTTAAAATTCTTGATGCGCTCTTCAGCTTTCATCTCTTTCATTTTCGAGCGTGCCGCTTTTTCATGCTGATCAAATTCACGGTCGGCAAGTGTGCCAAGATTATGGCGCAGACTGACAAAGTTGCTTTTTCTCTTTCCTTCGTTAAGCGGGTCAAGAAAATTCATAATTGAACGAGCAGCTTGTTTACCCTGACCAATTGATGCAACGGCAGTAAGAGGACCAGTAACGGCATCGCCACCGGCAAACACACCCGGGATAGCTGTTTCAAGAGTTTTTTCGTTAACGATGATTGTACCCCAGTCTTCAAGCTGAAGTTTGCCGTCTTTGTTAACAAAAGTTGTATCAACACCCTGACCAATTGCACTTACAAGGTAGTTGCAATCGATAATATGTTCCGATCCTTCCATGGGAACCGGACGAGGACGAGAACCATCACTGGCATCTTTCAATTCCATCTTGATACACTGAACGCCTTTAAGCTTGCCCTTTTCAGAAACTATGGCAGTAGGATTAGTTAAGAACAACATCTCAACACCCTCTTCCTGAGCAGCATGTATTTCATCAATATGAGCAGGCATTTCTTTTATGCTTCTTCTGTAAACCAATTTAACTTTATCTGCTCCGCATCTAACAGCCGTTCTTGCTGCATCAATTGCTGTGTTACCACCGCCAACAATTACAACGGTTCCCTTTAGTTCCGGAATGTAGCTCAGAATCAATTCACGCAAAAAGTCGATACCGCGGAAAACGCCTTCTGTTATGTCCTCACCGTCTAATCTCATTTTGCTCGCTTTATGAGCACCAACGCCAACAAACACGGAGTCGAAGCCCTGAGCTTTTAAGTCATCAAGTCCAAAATCAGTACCAAGTTCCCTGCCCGTTTCAACTTCAATTCCAAGATCAAGGATCCACTGAATTTCGGTATCAAGAATTGCTTTTGGAAGACGATATTCAGGAATACCATAACGAAGCATACCGCCAAGCTGAGGTAGTTTTTCAAATATTTTTACAGAGTAACCTTCCAGCGTAAGATAATATGCTGCTGTTAAACCTGCAGGTCCGCCGCCAATTATTGCAACCTTTTTGCCGTTACGGTCTTTAACTTCAGGCACCCACTTATGTTCATTATCCAAATCGGCGATAAATCGTTTTAAATAGTTAACCGCAACAGGTTCGTCAACATGATGCCTGCGGCAGGCGTTTTCACAATCACGCACGCAAACACGCCCTATTGAAAGAGGCAGCGGATTGTTTTCTTTTACCAGCTTTAAAGCTTCTTCATACTTACCAATAGAGATAAGCGCGATGTATGCCTGTGCGTCAACATCTGCAGGACAGTTGTCTTTACATGGACCAACACAATCTGCGTTGTGGTTTGACATAAGCAGTTCAAGAGCGGTTTTGCGAGACCCGCGAATTTTTTCATTGTTCGTTGTTATCTTCATGCCCTCATAAACATAGGTGGAGCAGGAAGGAATCATTTTATTCTGACCTTCAACTTCCACTACGCATAAAAAACATGAGGTGAAGTGTTCCAATCTTTGGTCATGACACATAGTTGGTATTTCATCTATTTTATTGCCGTGTACAACTTCAAGGATGGTCTTATCTGAAGTTGTAGTAATCTCTTTTCCATTTACTATTACTTTTATTTCTTTCATGATAGATTATCCCCGGAATTATATTTTTTCAACAGCATTTAATCTACATATATCAAAACACTTACCGCATTTGATACATGTAATTTGATCGATATTATGAGGCATCTTTTTATCCCCTGTTATTGCCCCAACAGGACATTCCTTAATACACAATCCGCATCCCTTACAGTTATCATCAAGAATGCTGTAAACCAGCAGAGAAGGACAACTATGAGCGGGACATTTCTTATCATTAATGTGTGCTTCGTACTCTTCGCGGAAATATTTAATTGTAGTTAGAACAGGATTTGGAGCCGTCTGGCCTAAACCGCATAATGAGGCAGCTTTAATCTTTCCGCCAAGGTCTTCCAGTAATTCAATATCACCCTGTTTGCCTTCGCCATCTGTAATGCGTTCCAAAATCTCCAGCATCCTTTTTGTACCTATACGACAGAAGGTACACTTACCACAAGATTCATTCTGCGTGAAAGTCAAAAAGAACTTGGCTAGGTCAACCATGCAAGTCGTCTCGTCAAGAACAATTAAACCACCGGAACCCATAATAGCGCCGGTTTTATTTATTTCATCGTAGTCAATTTTTAGTTCGCCCATTGAAGCAGGTATACAACCACCGGAAGGACCGCCCATTTGAACAGCTTTAAATTCACGCCCTTCTTTAATGCCGCCGCCAATCTCGTAGATGATTTCATTTATTGTTGTGCCCATTGGTACTTCGGCAAGTCCGCTTCGCCTTATCTTACCGGCAAGCGCGAATACTTTTGTGCCTTTACTCTTTTCTGTACCGAGGGAATTATATGCTGATGCGCCATTTAACATTATCCATGGTACATTCGCAAACGACTCAACATTATTAATGTTGGTAGGCTTGTTCCATAAACCTTTAATTGCCGGGAACGGCGGGCGAAGTTTTGGAACGCCACGTTTCCCTTCAATGGAAGCAATCAGGGCAGTTTCTTCACCGCAGACAAAAGCACCGGCTCCCTCTTTAATATTTATCTTTATGCTAAAGTCCGAGCCAAAGATATTATTGCCTAAAAATCCTTTCGCTTCTGCCTGACTGATAGCATTCTTAAGTCTCTTTATTGCCAATGGATATTCGGCTCTTACATAAAAGTAAGCTTCGTCAGCGCCAATTGAGTAAGCTGCAATCAACATCCCTTCAAGAACTGAGTGAGGATCACCTTCAAGAATGGAACGATCCATGAATGCACCAGGATCACCTTCATCCGCATTACAAATAATATATTTTTTATCACCAACAGCGTCATGGGCAAATTGCCATTTCATACCTGTTGAGAATCCACCGCCGCCACGACCGCGGAGCCCGGACTCTTTAATGATATTAATTACTTCCTGAGGAGTTTTATTTTTCACAGCATCTTTAATTGCCTCGTAACCTTTTTTAGCAATGTACTCATCAATCACAGAAGGATTGATTACACCGCAATTTCTTAACACAATTCTATTCTGGTTTTTAAGAAAAGAATCTTCTTTGCTTATTTCACTGCTTCTTATAATCCATTCTTCAACAGGATTTCTATTAACAACATGGTCTTCAACAATTCTTTCAACTTTATCTTCAGTCACTTTAGCGTAGAGAAATGATTCGCCATTTTCTTCTATCTCTACTAAAGCCTCTTCATAACACATGCCCATGCAGCCTGTCTCACAAAGCTCAACATTCAAATTTCTTTCTTTAATCACTGATTCGAGTTTGTTGTAAACCAACTCGCCCCCTGCTGAAATACCGCAGGTACCTAGTCCAACTTTAATTTTCATCATTTTACACCTGCTCTTTTTCAACATTAGTAAATTTCTTAAGTACCTTTCTCAATGAATCGGGAGTAAGATTACCAAAGGTTTCATCATTGATTGTTATTACAGGTGCCAAAGAACAACAACCAATACAAGCAACTGACTGTAGTGAATATTTACCATCTTTGGATGTCTCATCCACACCAACACCCAACTGGTTTTTTAGAACACTAAGAATACCTTTAGCGCCATTTACGTGACACGCAGTGCCTTCACAGATTCTTATAATGTTCTCGCCAAGCGGTTGAAGACGGAATTGAGAATAGAAGGTAATTACGCCATAAATATCGGCGGCAGGTATATCAACTAATTCACTGATATAATAAATTATTTTTTCAGGTATGTAACCATAGGAATCCTGAGCGGATTGTAAGAGAGGAATTAAAGAACCGCTCATTTTGCGTTTTTTAATTAAGTCGATTTTGAAATTCAAAATTTCTTTTTTTCTATCGGTCGATTTGACCTCTTCAATAACCATTTCACTCATGATAGCAATCTTTTTTTTGTGAATAGCTCTGTTAAATTTTGTTCAATAGAACGCACGAATGCCGTGTAATTACCTTTCGGTAAAAACCCGGCATCCGTGATCAGTTCTAATGTAACAGGGAAAATCATATATGTATTTCTTGTATTTACATTTCAAAAATATTAATTACAGGGTATTCCTTAACCTTTAGCACACCATTAAGATTGATTATTTTGTTTTCAATAAATTTATCTATTTCTGCAAAGTGTGTTCCATGAACCATTAATACCAGATTGTATTTGCCTGTTGTATAGTCGCAGTAAAGAACGTTTTCATATAACCTGAGCACAGGATAAATATCTTCCATCTTTTCTCTTTCAACATCCAGCATAACGTATGAACATACTGACTGTTCGGAATTTCTTCCCTTTTCGGTACCCTGCATGTCATCGCTAAATGTTATACCGGCAGACTCAATAATCTCTTTAATTGAATTGTTTAAGACAGGTACGCCAACTGGCAGGTATTGAGCTTCAGTAATACCATCAATTGATCTGATTTTTTCTTCAAGGAATTTTGCACATTCCGCCTGGTTTTCAGCTTGAATTAATAATACAATATCAATATCGCCACGTGTGGCGTCGCAATACAAAACGTTATCCATGTAATATAGTTTTCTGTAAATCTGAATGAAGTCAGCTTTTTCATCAACATTGAGGAGTAAGAATGATGATTTGGTTTTTGTGTCTTCTTCATCCTTAGTCTCAAAATCTTTTGTTACTTTTTTTGCTTCAATTTTCTTGAAGATTGCCGCCAGGTCTTCCACGCTAAATGGCTTTTCTAAAAGCCCTTCTGCTTTAAGATCATCTATTTCATTTTCATTTAACTTATCAGCGTAACCTGTTATATAAATCAAGGGAAGATTTGGATATTTGGCTTTGATCAACTTGCCTAGTTTAATACCATCGATATCGGGTAAATTTATATCTACAACAACTGATTCAAGCTCGATATTATTTTTTTCATAAGTATCTAATTTGTGTAACGCGCTAATTCCACTCTCGCAAGGCTCAACATCGTAGCCATTTTGATTAAGACCTAATTGAAGAGATCTTCTTAAGGATGACTCGTCATCGACTAAAAGAATTCTTTTTTGCATGTCTATTTACTCCGTTTATGTAATCTTGTTTAATAAGTTTTCTGCCTCCTATTATACAAGCAACGTGCCAAAGTACTTTTCTTGCCTTTTCGCTCTTTATTCAACGTTTCCACGTTTCCACGTTTCCACGGTTACTGTAAAGAAATTTTATAGTGGATGGCTAACTCCCTTTAATGAAACGATTTAGTTGGTGTAAAGAAATTTAGCACCTGAACAGAGATATGTACATTAATTTTATACAATGTTTATAGGGGTGTAATAGATTTTGCTAAATCGTGTAGTTGGAATTATTACAAAGAGTCAACTAATAATGTAAATAAGGGAATTCCACTTAAGCTTAGTGAACCTTGTTTATGTAATAGTGTTTACAAAATAGTAGGTATCCGAAAATCATATTTGGAGGATCCACAATTTGAAACTTGAGCAAGTTTTTGCGAAAATGAATAGTCAATGAAAAGTGGTATCTCCTCAAAATATTGGGATAATGTAGCCGAGTTCTTAGATAAGGATAGTTATTACTATAATCTGTTCACTGGTGATTACAAGGCAAAGATTGTCATCGATTATTTGAGTAATTATCTGGGTGATCTTGCTAATAAATCATTACTGAAAACAGATTTGTATGAAGAAGCCAAAGGCAGCGATCAATTGCTATTCAGAGAGATTTTCATTTTATCAAAAACATTGGTATTGATATCTCCCATTCTCTGGTTCAATCTGCCTTATTGAGAAATGAAAACTCTGCGAACATTTTTCTTTGCTCTGATGTTTTACAACTACCGTTTAAACGTGACACATTTGATATAATTCTTTCGGTTTCCACACTCGATCACTTCGAAAAAAAAGAGAAATTTTTAAAAAGTATGAATGAACTTTTAAGAGTTCTGAAATCCGGAGGCAAATTTGCAGCCTCATTTCTATTTGTTACTATAATCAAGAAATAATAATAACCTTACGTTAATTTTATTAACTAATTGCATAATGCCCCAAACGGGTTATTGAAAGAGATTAATAATTCCTCTATTCTTACTCCTACAAAGAAGAAAGGATTTGAATGAGACACCAATATATATGCATGATAGTAACTTCCGTTTTATTTATATTCCCATCCTGCACAACGGAAACTGTAGATATCGAAATACCCTCCACAGAAAGGAATTACCAATGGGATACAGCATCTCCTTCTTCTGTTGGTCTCGACTCATTAAGGATTGAGTCCTCATTTGCAGTTGCCGATTCAGCCGGGTTTTTAAGAAGCATACTTGTTATAAAAGATGGGAAAGCTGTCGCGGAAAAGTATTACGGTTATGTGCGCCCTGAATCGTGGCACGATTTACGTTCAGCTACAAAAAGTTTTACTTCAGCACTAGTAGGAATTGCAATTGACAAAGGTCTTTTGAGGCTGAATGATAAAATTGCTGAAATCCTCCATGAGGCTGTTCATGCTGAAGCCGACTCAAGGATATATGATGTGACAATAAAAGATATTTTGCAGATGAAAAGCGGAATCGGAGGAGATTTTTATTTCGAAAATGTAGAATCTGATCAACAAACACTTATCGAGTACATTATCAATGCACCTATGCAGGCTGATCCGGGCGATCGGTTTATTTACTCCTCAAATTCCAACACTTTGCTAACGGCGGCTATTGCAAAAGTCTCCGGGAAAAGCGCAAAGGAATTTGCTGATGAATTTTTGTGTGAACCACTTGGTATTTCAATCTCCTGGTGGGAAAAGGATATTCAGGGGAATAACTTTGGCGGCGGCGGATTATTTTTAAGCACTCGTAACATGGCGGCATTTGGTTATCTTTTTTTGAATGATGGAAATTTAAATGGGCAGCAAATTATTTCTCAAAACTGGGTAAGAGCTTCATTTAATGATGAAGCTGGATATGGGTATCTCTGGTGGATAGGTACTTTAAATGGATATAAAACTTATTCGGCTCGGGGATTTGGTGGCCAGGTTATATTAATTGTTCCAGAATTGAATATGGTTGTTGCCGCAACCTGTGATACAGAGATCGATTTAAACCAGGCGTATTATCAGGGCGATTTCATTCTTGCACTAATAAGAGATTATATTCTTCAATAACTGAAAATTAACTGAATAGAATTAACCCCGCGTGAACGGGGTTAATTTTTATTTTTATAAATTTTTCATCCAGGCTTCTCTTAATTTCAATTGTTCAGTCGTTGGGTTTTCATCAACCTCAAACACGTAGAAGTCGAGACGCTGGATAAGCTTCGCATCAAGTTCAATTTCCTCATCGCCTCGTTTTACCTTTACTTTTACATCGTCACCCATTTTGTATTTTGAATACAGCTCCTTAAATACCTCAGGCATGTTTCTTGGCTCGAGCTTAATTCCCTGCATTTCAAGCACAGTATCATCAACCTGATATCCGAAGACTTTAGCTTCATCATATATTTTTCTAATAAAGTTATACTTGTCTGGTCTTGAGGCAATCCAAATACCGAATGTTGGTCTTGGATCTTTTGAAATGCGACTTGGATAATAATTTATCCCAATTTTCCTAAAATAATCAGCTATTGGTAACGGGCTGGTTCCCTTTATATAATTATCAATAAAATCCTTAATCTCCGGATATGTTTTTTCTACCAATAGATCAAAAAAGGTTTTATCATCAAAGGGCTTGTTTTCTCCATGCTCCTTTATTAACTCCATAAAAACTTCTCTTAAACCCCGCTCACCACCCGACAATTCAAGTAATCTAATATCAAGTAAGGCAGCTACAATAGCGCCGCGTCTGTAAAAATCAATAAAATTAACTGCATACTCAGGAGAATAAATATTCAGGCTCAGTTCACTCAGGCTTATTGTTTGATCCAACTCCTGGCCTTCCTCTATTTTTTGCGATTGCATTTTCAGGTATTCTTCAAGGGTTATTTTCCCTCCTCTCATCAACAATATATTAGAGGCCCATTCAGTTACACCTTCATATAACCATAGGTGCTCCGAAGCCTCGGGTTCAATAAAGTTGAATTTACTAATCTTTTCACTACGCAGGTTAAGTGGAGTAAGAATATGACAAAATTCATGAGTCATGGTTTCTCTTACATCAAGAAGTTGATTCTCTGGGTCTCCAAATAACGGTAACGCATATAGCGAACTGGTATTATGTTCAAGAGCTCCAAAACCCCTAAAGTTTAATGAACGGGCGTATTCCATATCCCAAAAACACATTAAAAAAGAATATTTGGCAACCGGAGAATAGCCGATAAATTCTTCGGAAGCTTGTAACACATCATTTGATACTTCCGCTAGTTTAGCAGCGTTAATGCCCTCATTTGTGGAGTAAACATAAATGTTAACTTCAACCTGATTCACCATAAAAGTTGAGTGGGTCAATTCTCCGATTAGAATTGGATTATCAACAAGTTCATTATAATTATCAGCAATAAAATAACCATTACTTCCCTCTTCAAGAGAAGTGCCTAAAGTCCACTCACTCTTATACTCCACTTTTATCTGAAGAGGCTCAAATTGTTGCCCTTCAAAATATCCGGCTACTCCATGAGTGTTCAAAACCACATAATTTGAATCGATTCCGGTTCCGCTCATAGGCATCACATTCCCACCATCAACTTCAGAATCGTAAGTATCTTCAACATTGTAGGTCAGCTTAAATATTTTTTCGGGTTCATTAAGCAGCCAGGAATTATCAGATACTTTTTCGGTTAGAATTTCATTCCCGTTTACATCCAGTGCTTTTAGGTCATGTACGAAACGTCCAAAATTTTCACGTCCATAGGTGCCCGGCACATTGGCAGGAAAATGATACATATTATTTTCAGCAGATAAACTGACTGGATAGACAGTTACATGAAACAAGTCATCAAGATAGTTAGTGAGATCAACATCATAAGTAATTACAGTTGGTGTTTGCGCAAAATGCACATAAGATATAAGTAATAAGAATAGCAAGTATTTTTTCATCTCCCCCCCTGGGATTTTGTAAACATAAATTGTTATTTGCTCTTTTTTGCCTCTTATTTGACGAACTAATTGAAAGAAAGGTAACAACATTTTTAATATAAAATCTTAATAAGGGAAGAAATTAACAATTCTTAACATTTTCTTTTAATGTATTAAATAATGATTTCCCCTTCAACTTCTTTCCTGGTGAACTTTATTTTTGGAAAAGAAGTTTAGCCCATGCAAATATTATAGAAGTTCAAAACCCTACTTTTTCCCCATATAATAATTTAATAATAACCAGAAAGGTAATATCATGGCACAAAAGAAATTGATTGCCATTGTTGGCGCTACAGGCGCTCAGGGCGGTGGTTTAGCAAGAGCAATATTAAATGACGGGAACTCAGAATTTTCAGTGAGAGCCATTACGCGAAACCCGGAAAGCGAAAATGCTAAGACATTATTACAAATGGGTGCTGAAGTTGTAAAAGCTGACATCGATAATGTTGAGAGTATTACAGAAGCATTTAAGGGCGCCTACGGGGCATATTGCGTTACAAATTTTTGGGAACATTTTTCTCCTGAAAAAGAAGTCCGGCAAGTTAAAAACATGGCCTTAGCCGCTAAAGCGGCTGAATTGCACCACGTCATTTGGTCTACTTTAGAAGATACAAGAATTTGGGTGCCTTTATCCAGCAATGCAATGCCGACTCTAATGAACAATTACAAAGTCCCGCATTTTGATGCAAAGGGCGAATCAAATAAATTCTTCGCGGAGCAGGGAGTGCCTACAACTAACCTGTTAACATCTTTCTATTGGGAAAATTTAATCTATTTCCAAATGGGACCTCAAAAAGGTGAAGAAGGTAAATATAACTTTAACTTGCCAATGGGTGATAAAAAATTGCCGGGTATTTCTGTGGAAGATATTGGTAAATGCGCGTATGGAGTTTTTAAGGCTGGTGGAGAGTATATTGGAAAAACCATTGGGATAACTGGTGAACATCTTACCGGATTGGAAATGGCTGCTAAGCAAAGTTCAATACTTAATAAGGATATCAAATATAATCATATTCCATTTGATGTTTATAGGAGCTTCGATTTTCCGGGTGCTGCCGATCTTGGAAACATGTTTCAATTCAAACATGATTACGAAGATTATTTTTGTGGTATAAGAGATATTGACTTATCAAAAAAACTTAATCCCGAACTCCTGGACTTTAACAGCTGGCTCGTTAAAAACAAAGAAAAAATTCAACTGGATTAGTAAAAATTACACTTCAATACAACTGCTCTGATTATTTCAGAGCAGTTTATTTAATCACTGAACTCTTCCAAATTTATCCCCTTTAACATTAAAGACTTCGAATAAATATTCGATTATATTTTATTATTGTGAACAAATTACATCAAAACCCCGTTTTCAAAAAGTGGAGTAAGCAAATATAATTTATTGAACAGGCGGAATTAGCGATGTCAGAGAAATCAGCTAAGGAAAAGATTCAGGATTTAATATTTGGGAATAAGATTAATTCCCCATTTGAGGATAGAATCTTCGTTTTAATGACATTTCTTACCACTTTAACTCTGCTTAGTTTTACAATAATAAATATCATTTACATACTTCCGGAAATTCTGGTTCTCATTAATCTTGTTTCAACCCTAACAGCGGCTGTTTATTTTTTGATTGTCAGAAAGTTCGAAAACCTTTCAAAACTGAGGTTTCCTTTTTTCATTATTTCACTCCCATTCCTTTTTGTTGCATGGTTTGTTAACGCCGGAATTGATGGCTTATCGATCATATTTACTATTGCCTATTTTGTTGGATTATATTCAATTACTGACAAAAAATATAGATTTTGGGTTTTTGCCTGTCTTATCGTTATGGTTTCAGGTCTTATATTAATTCAGCACTTTTTTCCAGATTCGATTATCGGGTTTATGAATGATAGTCAGAGATATGCCCATTATTTCTTTGGGACTATAGTATGTTTTGTATTCATATATCTTTTAATTGACCTGATAATCAAAAATTATGAGAAGGAAAACACAAAAGTTGAAGAATCAAATAAAAAACTCTCTTTGAATGAAGAAAAGCTTAGAGACTTAAATGAATTTCAAAGAGCTATACTCGATAGTGCCGGATATGCAATAATAACAACAGACACGAAGGGGGTTATAAAATCCTTTAATCCCGCAGCTGAACAAATGTTAGGATATAAAGCTGACGAGGTAATAGACAAAACCTCGCCAGATATATTTCATTCTCCTGCAGATGTAAAAGCAAGAGCTGAAAAATTATTGATTGATACAGACGAGAGTTTCAAATCTGCTTTTGAATTAACTGTCTATCAAACAAGAAAGAATTTGGTGAATGAACAGGAGTGGACATACTGCCACAAAGATGGAAGTGAATTCCCTGTCTTGCTGAAAATTACAGGTTTGTATGATAATAATGGATCTATAACCGGATTTTTAGGAATCGCAAACGATATAAAAAAGCGTAAAATTGCAGAAACAGAATTAAGGCAAAGAACAATTGAATTAGAAGAAAGTGAAGAGAAATATCGAACCCTTTTTGAAGAATCCCATGATGCTATTTTGATTATTGATAATCATGTGTTTGTTGACTGTAATAATGCAGCCTTAGAAATTCTAAAGTGTAAATCGAAATCGGAATTGGCGAATACACATCCTTCAAAACTGTCTCCTCCATTTCAGCCAGATGGCAGAGCATCATTCGAGAAAGCTGAAGAAATGATGACAATTGCACAAACCAAAGGAAGCCACAGATTTGAATGGGTACACAGAAGATCAAATGGTGAAGATTTTTATGCTGAAGTTTCTCTTACAATTATCCCCTTCCAGGGACGACAAATAATTCATACAGCCTGGCGTGACATCTCAGAACGTCAGATGATGATTGAAGAAATCATAAAAACGAAAGAAAAAGCTGAAAAAGCAAATCAATTAAAGTCAGAATTTTTGGCTCAAATGTCCCATGAAATAAGGAGCCCGATTAACTCTATCCTGAACTTCACAAGTCTGGTTGAAGAGTTAACAATTGGCTACGGTAACCATGAACTGGAAGAATGTTTCTCTAGTATTGATAATTCCAGTAAAAGGGTTATCAGAACAATTGACGCAATACTTAATATGTCAGAGCTGCAATTGGGAACATATCAAAAGAGTTTTAGAAAAACCGATATAAAAGATATGCTGGAAAGATTAGTGGCTGAATATAGAAGAACTGCCGCTACAAAAAATCTTTCTCTTAAACTGAATATCACCACTAGTGAGACTGTTCATTATACTGATGAGTATGCAGCTAATCAAATCTTTGCAAATCTTATTGACAATGCTATTAAGTATACCAACGAGGGTGAAATCAGTGTTAGTTTGAATAGATCTTTAAATGGATCATTATTCGCAAGAGTTCAAGATACTGGTCAAGGGATATCTAAAGAATACCTTCCCTACTTATTTGAACCTTTTTCTCAAGAACAGCAGGGCTATTCAAGAAAATTTGATGGCAATGGACTGGGCATGTCTCTGGTAAAAAGGTATTGCGAAATAATTGGCGCTGAGATCAGCGTAAAAAGTAATGTAGGCACAGGAACAGAATTTCAGGTGCTTTTCAATTCCAGGGCTAAAAAGTAATTCAACGCATTCAATAATCTTTTTCAAACGAGCACCAACTATTTTTGATATTAAATGTGTATTCCAGAAGGAACTTGCTATTAAATAGCCTAAAAATTAACTTAAGTGTCATTTGTTACTCTTCTATTTAAGCTCTCATCCATTCTAGTCTATCTGCTGAATAATTTATTATCTAAATCTCTCAACCTGGAGGTAAAGATGAACAAGCAAAACCCTTTCTCAATTATAGCTTCTCTTGTAATAGTAATAACTATCGCTATGTTTTTTAACAGTTGCGACCTATCAAGTCCGGATGAAGAAGATAACTGGGGTGGCAATACTACAGTAAAGGGAACATTAATACTTCCATATGATGTGACCGGAAGTGAATACTCAATCACCATTGATGTTGACGGGAACCCTGATGTTGATGGATTTACGGCAAGTTCCGGAGGTACATGTGGATCCGGCACCGAGATACCATATTCAATTGAACAGGTGCCCGGCGGCACCTACTATATTATTGTTATTGTGTACGCTACAGGAAACAATACAGGATCACCACAGGAAGGTGATTTAATAGGTATTTATGGTATGAACGAAAATGAAGATCCACCTTCAGCGCCAAATGCCGTGGTTCCTGATTCCGGTGAAGTGACTTTTAATATCACTCTTTTTGTCTGGGAAGGTGATAATATTGGTGAAAATGAAAAAATAAGAGGCAATTTGATTTTACCGGCTGAATCAACCGGTTCACTCTGGTGGGTTCTTGTTGACGATGATCTTATTGGAGATAACGGAATAACCGCGGAATCTGAGGGATATTGCAGCAGCGCATTAAACATCCCATATAGCATTTATGATATTGCCGCTGGTACATATAATATAAAAGCCACGGTGTATGTAGTCGGTTTAAGGATTGGAGAACCGATTGGCGGCGATTACTACACTGTATTATCCAACATAGTTGTTCCTTCAACCGGATCTGTTGCACAAGATATTACCATGGTTACTTACTCACATCCGGAAGGGAAAAATTCTGCCGTTTACGGAACATTGACTCTGCCGCGGACTGCAAATGGAAAAGAGATAAGCGTTTACCTTGATGATGACGAGGATTATTCGAATGGGGTTTATGAAGATTTTTACGGGATGTGTGGTACCAGTTTAACTTCGGAATACTACCTTAATCATACTCCGACCGGAACATATAAAATAAGAGCTATGGTGCATGTTGTCAGTACACCTGGTGGTAATCCTGTAATTGGTGATTTCATTGGCACTATTGAATCGGCTGCTGTCCCTGCAACAGGATTAGTTACATATAATATTACGTTAAGTGTAAAAACCGAATAGCAGTTTTAGTAGCTATAAGTGCTATAAATAAAGTATGAGTAGCAAAAAAAAAATGTGACAATATTAAACCTTACCTATCACCATTGGTAAAATTGGTTTGCAAAATAAAATAATAATTTAGTCATTTTTTTCCGGCGGTTCTTTCATAAGGTTATGTTCTTCCAGATAATTCACCCAATCCTGGGGGTGAACTCCCAGATTTAACTTTTGCATATCATGAAGATCAAGATTCTTATCATGCGCCAGAAGGTTTGCAATAAATACGGCATTTTCCACCGTGAATTTATTAAAGTCAACCATTGTTGGATTGTTGTGTGAAAAAACAGCATTAGCTGTCCTTTCCGGAAGCCCCCATAAAGTAAGAAAATAGGCACCAATTTCTGAATGAGATGTTCCGTAGATATTGTATTCAGCGTTAGTAAAACGAATTTTTTTATTCTCAACCATTGAGAAAATGTTGTCTGGATAACCATCTACAGATAGCATGACAATCTTACCAATATCGTGAAGCAAGCCGGCAATATAAGCTTCTTCCATCAATTCAATTTCATTACTGGTTGTATCAAATAATATTTGTTCAGCATACCGGCCTACTTTGTTACTATGAAGCCACAATTCTTCAAAATATTTTTGATGTCTGGGACCAATAGGAGAGATAGAAAAAGTATGATGATATAGGACCAGTGATTTTATTATGTTTACACCAAGAAGGCTGACTGCCTGTAGAACGTTATTTATTCTATATTTCAACCCAAAAAAGGGTGAATTTACTATATGGAGAATCTTTACAGTAAACGAAAGATCTTCGGATAAAATTGAACTGATTCTCTGTAAGGACATGTTAGAGCTATTCAGCTCATTTTCCAGCCTAATGTATGTCTCGGGTATTGTGGGTAAATCATTAACTTTATTAATAATCCCCATCAGTTTGCCGTCGTGCAGATACTTTACCATTCTATCCCTTCTGGCAAAACTTAAAATCAATTTGTCAAAATCACATGGGGCAGAAAGTATTTGGTGTGCGAATCTGTATATATCATTTACACTTAATTTGTTTTCCTGACTTACAATTGTAACAATAAAAATCTGTGGGTACTCATCTTTGATCTTTGTGAGAATTTCAATTTCATTCCTATCGTCAAGAGTGAGATTACTTACGACAATCTCAATTTCTGATTTTTGAATGGCTTCCATTACTTTAGTAACATTGTCTACTAAGTGGAATTCATATTTTCCCAAAAGATCATTTTTGCCGGAAGTTAAAATACTATTGATTCTATTTCCTTCATCAATAATCAACACATCAGTTTTCATTTTCGAATTTCCAAAGATAAATTATGGAATAGCATCTTGATATTACAACAACTAAGATATTCATAGAATTCAGTTTTAGAAACAAATATTTTCGATTTTAGATTATTAATATACTTCTGGAACAACATCTCAGAAAGTCGAACTTATTAATAATGATAATAGCAAAGCCCCCACTAAAAGTGAGGGCTTTTTTATACAGGGGTAATTTTTCTTTGAGGTGTAAGCTTATCCTGCTTTTCACTTCACATATGCTAATCTTTAACTTTTTAGCGCCATATCGAACTAATGATATTTCATGTCTTTACACCTACAAATAGCAATTAACCCCATGCTTAATTTTGAATATAAATTTAGAGAATATTTGCGCCCAGTAAGAATTGATTTCAAAAGAGAAAATGAATATTAATTAGGAAGGAAAAACTTGCCGTGAATAATTGCTAATGCTTTTTTAACTGAATTAGTTCACAAATTCTATTCAGAATTCTAAAAAAATACTTGCTTAATCTTATTTGCTTTCAAATTTGCTAATTTCGCCCTTTTTGCCCAACTAACTTCTTAAAATGCATAAAAAAAGAGGCACTCCAAATAAAGTGCCTCCTCTATCAATTTATTCAAAGTAACTTATAGTTCTTTCAATTCATTATTAAGTTTACTAATTGCGTCCTTTGCATCACCAAAATACATAAGTGTATTTGGATAGTAGAATATCTCATTTTGGATGCCCGCGTAACCGGCATTCATAGAACGTTTGTTCATAATTACAGTTTTAGCATAATCTGCGTTAAGTATCGGCATTCCATAGATCGGGCTGGATTTATCATGCCTGGCGGCGGGGTTGACAACGTCATTTGCACCAACAATGAAGGCAACATCAGTATTATTGAAATCATCATTAATATCTTCCAGGGCAAATAATTTATCGTAGCTTACCTGTGCTTCTGCCAGCAATACATTCATATGACCTGGCATACGACCAGCTACCGGGTGAATAGCAAACCTAACCTGAATACCCTTTTTCTCAAGGATATTTGTTAAATCACGCACCGCGTGCTGTGCCTGCGCCACGGCCATTCCATAGCCGGGAATAATAATAACACTGGACGCGGCATCAAATATCATTGCGAGTTCTTCGCTATCAACTGATTTTACATCCCCCTGAGGAGTAGATCCGCTGCTTTCACCTGTACCACCGGATCCTGCTGAATCCCAACCGCCTAGAAGAACATTCATCAAAGACCGGTTCATTCCGCGGCACATAATAAGGGTTAAAATAATACCCGATGCCCCGACAAGTGCGCCGGCAATAATCAGCATATTGTTATTCAGTACAAAGCCAGTCATTGATGCGGCAATACCGGAATATGAGTTAAGTAGTGAAACAGCAACCGGCATGTCAGCACCGCCAATTGGCAGAACTAACAAAACTCCAAGTATAAGAGAAACACCTACTATTCCCAAAACAAGTTCCGGCTGAGCAAAATCCATAACAAATAATACACCACCACCGAGGACAAGAAGAATCAATAGTGCATTAATAGCGTGCTGACCTGGATATTTAACCACCGCTCCTGTTACAAATCCCTGCAGCTTACCAAAGGCAATAAATGAACCCATAAACGTTATGGAACCAATCAGAATTGATAAAATAATGGTAACCAGTGTTGAGACCTCGGGGCCGCCAACTCCGGCAACCTGATTAACAACATTATGGTGTGATAATAAATTATAATACTCGGCAAGCGCAACAAGAGCTGAAGCTCCACCACCAAATCCGTTTAACAGACCAACCATTTGAGGCATACCGGTCATCTCAACCTTTAATGCCATAATTACACCAATAGCAGAGCCAATTACCAGACCAATAATTATCCATTCAAAAGTTAAAACTCTATGATCAAGTAAAGTAACAACTATGGCAAGGAACATACCCAGGGAAGCTAGTTGATTTCCCTGACGGGCTGTTTTTGGCGAACCCAGTTTTTTTATTCCGAAAATGAACAAAACTGAGGCAACCAGATATACTAAATATAAGACTATTTGCATTTTTCACTCACCTCTTTTTGAACATTTTTAGCATTCTGTCGGTGACCACAAATCCACCAACCACATTAATAGTTGCAAATACAATGGCAATAACACCAAGTATCGTACTAATTGTAAAATCCTCCATCCCTGCACTTAAAATGGCACCAACAACGGTTATACCCGAAATTGCATTGGAACCAGACATCAAAGGGGTGTGCAATGTAGGAGGAACTTTTGTTATCAGTTCGAACCCGACAAAAATTGCCAGAACGAATACGTAGATAAGCATTAATAATTCCATTAAAAGCTCCCTTTTTAGGAGATAGAACTTAGAATTTAGGAGTTAGGTAAATTATTCGTTTCTACCTCCTACATTCTATCTCCTGAATTCTATAATAATTTTTCTTTAGTTCTCTCGTTTATTACTTCCCCATCTTTAGTGATGAGCGATCCTTTTACTATTTCATCTTCCATGTTAAGTTCTACTTTGCCATCAGTGGAAATATGGTCCAACAAAGCAAGAAGATTTTTAGAATATACTTCACTGGAATTTGTAGGTACGAGACTTGGTAGATTAGATTCACCGACAATGGTTACATTATACTTTTTCACCGTCTTATTCAGTTCACTAATTTCACAGTTTCCGCCAAATTCAACAGCCATATCCAGGATCACTGATCCGGGACGCATATTCTTTACCATATCTTCTGTAACCAAAATTGGTGCTTTTCTACCAGGTACGAGCGCTGTTGTAATAACTATATCCGCTCCGGTAATATGCTTAAAAAGTAATTCCTTCTGTTTCATCAGGAACTCTTCAGATGCTTCCTTAGCATAACCCCCCTCATCCTGCATATCCTCATCAGTATCAACTTCTATGAACCTTCCGCCAAGAGATTGAACCTCTTCTTTAACGGCAGGACGAATATCAGAAACTTCGACAATTGCACCTAGCCGTTTTGCTGTTCCCAGCGCCTGAAGTCCTGCTACACCGGCACCCATTATCACAACTTTCGCAGGCTGAATGGTACCAGCAGCAGTCATCATTAATGGGAATATTTTTCCAAGTTCGTTTGCTGTTACTAAAACTGATTTGTAGCCGGCAATATTGGCTTGCGATGAGAGAGCATCCATTTTCTGAGCTAGTGTCGTTCTCGGAATAGCTTCCATTGCAATGACGTCAATACCCTTATCTGCACATTCCTTAGCAACTTCCGGATAATTAAGCGAATACATAAATGTAACCAGTAACGACCCCTTTTTTATCAGATCGATTTCTTTCTTCCCCTCAAATTCCAGGGGACGTTGAACCTTTAATATAATATCTGCTGAGAATGCTTCTTCAGCTGTCTCAACTATTTTTGCTCCCGCTGCCGTGTAAGCTTCATCTGTAAAATTAGCATTAAAACCAGCGTTCTTTTGAACGATAATTTCGAAACCCTTTTTTATAAGTTTTGAGGCTACATCCGGAACGAGGGCAACTCTGTTTTCTCCCGGTAGTACTTCCCGTGGTACACCGATAACCATATGGTCACTCCTCAAGTTTTGTTTTAATAATCGATAAGGCTAAACTGAATATGATGCATCTTAGTTCAATAAGTAAACACAACTTTAGTATTAAAAAATTCTCTTTTAAGAAAAAACGTTCTGTTTTTGCTTATCATATGGTGAGCATAATTGTTAAATATGCGTATTTGCCTTGTATGGCAATCCATAATAGGAAATAGGGTAAATTGGAGGAAGGATAGAGAGAATTAGTTTGACTATATAAAATATCTACTTACTTAAAGTATTTATCCATCCATTCAAGTTCCTGAGATATTTTATATATCTGAGTTTTTACATCTGTGAGAACATGCCCTTCGTTAGGAATAATAAGAAACCGGCTGGGAATATTATACCGCATCAGCCCCCGGTACATTTCCAGATTTTGTGTGTACGGCACCCGTTTATCAGTTTCGCCACAAATAAAAAGTGTCGGGGTTTTTACACTGGAAATATAAGTGACCGGAGAAGACTCCAGAAGAAAATCAGTATTTTCATAGGGCAAGCCGTCAAGCCAAATCTCACGGAGATAAGGGACTTCTGTTTGGGCATAAAAACTTAGCCAATTTGCCAGGCCTGCATGTGAGATAGCCACTTTAAATATATCTGTCTGCGTTATAATCCAATTGGTGAAATGCGCTCCCGCGCTATAGCCCATAATGGCCAGCATTGATTCATCAGCTATACCATTCTCTATAAGATATTCAGTGCCGGAAAGAATATCCTCAGTAGCCTTAGCAAAAAAATCTCCAATAATGCCTCGCATAAATTTATCACCAAATCCTGCAGAACCTCTGTAATTTGGCTGAAATACCATATACCCTCTGTCAGTAAGAATTTTTGGATATGTTACCCAGGAGTTTGAGAAGTCCATCTGGCAGCTTGAATTTGGACCTTCATGAAGTTGAACAACAAGAGGATATTTACGTTTGCGGTCATATTTAGCCGGTACTATAAGTACCCCGGAAACCTTTGTCCCATCTTTACTCCGCCATTCCTGCACGTGGTAAACTGGCTGTTTGGACATATCCATGTCATTATTAGAATCCGTTATTCTTGTGAAACTTATTTTGTTTATATCAGAGATGTAATAATCATCGGGTGTTTTGGGATCAGAATATAACATTACAAGCTTTTCACCATTGGCAATAATTTCCTTTACTACTCCTTTGAAGGTGGTTAATTGTAAATAAGTTTTCCTTTCAATATCAAAACAGAATAACTGCTGAGTAACCCCAAGATTAGCGATGAAGAATATCTTGTTTTTATCTTTGTTTTGAATATAAGAGACTACCTGATAACCAAAATCAGGAAGAATATCAACAACCTGATTCTCTTTTAGATCAATCCTGAAAATTGATTCCTGATAATAGGGTTGCAGATCACTGCTGCAGGCGGACACAAATAATATGCTGTTACCTTTATTTCCCCGTTGCAATTGCTTTTCAATAATTGAATTATTTGTTAGGCGTTTCACTCCTCTTGTTGCAAGATCAAGAAGATATATTTCTGTACTCTGTTCGAAGGAAGAATATGGTTTAGAAGTTGCCGTAAAAGCTATTAATTGCTTATCCGGAGAATAAATGAATGACTTAACTGTGATACCAAAAGTAAGTTTTTTTCTAAGTTTTTTTTCGGGGTCGTACTCATACAACGATGAATGCTTACGGTTCTCCTCAAAATAATAAGAATTGCAGTTTTCTACTCCATCCAGTTTTTCCCTAGCAGAGGTTGTGTCCTCAGCAATGAAATAGACAATTTTCTTCTCCAAGTTAAATTGATATTGTTGAATGGAAGTAGGATTTTCTGTAACCTGAGTTTGTTTCCCGCCAATTTCCAGGTTGTAAACCTGGGTCCCTAAGCCTTTGTTGCTCATAAAAGCAATCTTATTCTTATCCAGCCAGCTTATAGAATTATATGAAGTTTCACTATTGGCAGATACACTCATAACAGTTTTCTTTGTTGAAAAATCAACGAGAAAAAGATCCGATAAGTACTTTTTTTTCACCTTGTCAACTGACGAAAGGGTGTAAATAAACTGGTTTCCGTTTAAGGATAGTTTCCCATTTGAGGGCTTTTTAATTTGGTACAAATCATTAAAAATCGAATCCCTTTCGGCTGCAAATATAGATGATCCGACAAAAAGTGAAGAAATCATCAACAGTAAAAAAATAATTGAATTCGTTTTTTTCAGCAAAAGAATATTCCGCATTTATTAATAGCCATCACTCAAAAATAGCAGAAATCAGTTCTCATCAAAATATTTTAGCGTAAATCATTTTTAAAAATATTTTCAATAAATAAAACCTTTCTATTTTTGAGGTGTAATAGATATCAACAATCTGTTAGATGTGTAACAATTTCTATTACAAAGCCCTAACAATATCTGTGAAATTATAAAAAGGGCTGATTTCAGATAATTTTGACTTTGGCGCCTTCTCATAATTTGATAATTTATAGGTGTGAAAGCCTTATATTCGTAATTAATACAAGTTTGTTCTTCACAATAATCATGAATGTTACAGGGAAAAAATCATGAGCAAAATACTTTTCAAAAAACGATTATCGCAGGATGTTTACCTGATGAGACTGGAAGCGCCCCTAATCGCGGAAGAACGCGAAGCCGGCCAGTTTATTATGCTTCAGGTAGATAATGACTACGGTGAAAGAATTCCTCTGACTATTGCTGACGCAGATAAGGAAGAAGGATCAATCACAATTATATTTCAGGTCGTCGGTAAATCAACCGATGAATTATCCAAAATGGTTGAAGGTGATAATGTACCAACTCTGGTTGGACCTCTTGGTACACCAACTCACATCGAAAATTTTGGACGTGTTGTTTGTGTTGGTGGCGGCATAGGTGTTGCCCCGCTCCATCCAATTGCACAAGCTCTTAAAAATGCAGGAAATCATGTGACAATAATAATTGGAGCTAGAAATAAAGAGCTTATTATTCTTGAAGAAGAAATGAAGGCAATTGCCGATGAATTTATTGTATGTACCGACGACGGTTCATATGGTAGAAAGGATTTGGTTACAGCCCCATTAAAAGAAGAATGCGAAAAATCACCAAAACCTGATCTTGCTATTGCTATTGGCCCTCCGGTTATGATGAAATTTTGCGCCTTAACCACAAAACCTTATGATGTTCATACTCTTGTTTCACTCAATACAATAATGGTTGATGGCACAGGTATGTGCGGCGGATGCCGGGTTGACGTTGGTGGAGTAGTTAAATTCGTTTGTGTAGATGGTCCTGAATTTGACGGACACAAAGTTGATTTCGACAATATGATTTCGCGCTTAAACTCCTACAAGGCTATTGAACGTAAAGATCATGATTGCCATCTGGAAAAAGCTGCTAATGAGAAGGAGGGACAATTATGAGTCATCAATCACCCGAAATGTTAGCTGAAAAAGCGAAAGAACTATTGGTGGAATATCTTGCACGTTACGATGAGATGAAACCAAAAGAAAAGATGGCTATTCCGGCTCAGCCAATGCGCGAGCAAGACCCCGATGTACGGAACAAGAATCTGGAAGAAGTAGCAATTGGCTACACCATGGAACAGGCAAGAGTTGAAGCCATGCGCTGCCTGCAGTGTAAAAAACAACAATGCGTTGCCGACTGTCCCGTTGAAATTGATATACCGGAATTTATTAAGCACGTTGCTAATGGAGATATTCAAACAGCAATTGATGTTATAAAACGTACCAGCCTTCTCCCCGCTATTTGCGGACGTGTTTGCCCTCAGGAAGCGCAATGCCAGATGAACTGCACTGTTGGAAAAGGACTGAAGGATGTGAATCAGGCAGTTGCTATCGGTCGGCTTGAAAGATTTGTTGCCGATTGGGAAAGAGAGCAAGGCGTTGTTAAAATTCCCGATGTGAAACCTGAAACAGGCAAAAAAGTAGCCGTTGTTGGATCGGGTCCGGCAGGACTTGTTGTGGCCGCCGATGTCCGTCGTGAGGGTCACGATGTGACTATGTATGAGGCGTTCCACAAACTTGGTGGAGTAATGCGTTATGGTATACCTGAATTTAGATTGCCAAACAGCATTATTGATCAGGAGTTGGATACGCTCGATAAGATGGGTGTTAAGATTCAAACCAATTTTGTGGTAGGCAGAACGAGAAAATTAGTCGACCTGATAGAGAAAGACGGTTTTGATGCGGTCTTCCTGGGTACTGGTGCCGGTTTGCCAATATTCATGGGCATTGAAGGCGAAAACCTTGTTGGTGTATTTTCAGCAAACGAATACTTAACCCGTGCCAACCTGATGCGTGCTTACGATAAAGATTTTGCCGATACTCCAATTTATCCATCAAAAAACGTTGCCGTTGTTGGCGGTGGCAACGTGGCAATGGATGCCGCCCGTATGGCTAAACGCCTGGGCGCGGAAAATGTTTACGTTATTTATCGCAGAACAGAAAATGAAATGCCGGCACGTAATGAAGAAATTCACCATGCTAAGGAAGAAGGGATTCAATTCCACTTCCTGCGTAACCCCAAGAAAATATTTGGGACTGAAGATGGCAGAGTAAAAGCTATTGAAGTAACCAAATTTGAATTGGGTGAACCTGATGCATCAGGACGCCGTAGACCGATCGCTATACCAGGCAGCGAGTATATAATGGATGTTGATACCGTTCTGGTTTCCATTGGTAACGGTAGTAATCCGCTGATCAGCAGGACCACACCAGATATGAAGGTTAACAAGTGGGGTAATATTACCGTAGATGAAAGCCAAAAAACATCGATGAATAAAATTTACGCAGGTGGCGATATTGTCCTTGGTGCAGCCACGGTTATCCTTGCCATGGGCGAAGGAAGACGTGCCGCCGCGGCAATTAATAAACAACTAAAAGAAGAAATCGAAGCTGGTAAATAAAGACAGTTCCGTGAAGTAACTGTCATTCCGGATATGTCCGGAATCAAAATACTTGTCCTGAACTTTGGGAGGATAAGCCCGGACTAATTTAGTCCGGGTTTTTTATTGAAACTGGTTTACTGGTTAGCATGTCTGCTTATAACCTACAAAAAGAAAAGCAGCCTTAAGAACTTATTGGCTGCTTTTAACAGAATTTGGTTAACCCCTGAGCTATGACAACAACCCCAAATTCCGGGAAGGAAAGTATTTAGTATACCCACTTATTATGCTTTTTTTAAAACCGACAAATAATTTCTTTGTGTCCCATCAAATATCCCAGGGTGTGCTCTTTCAATTATTCCCAGCAGTTTAGGCAGACCAACAAGGTAACTACTTATTCTATAAGTCTCCCCCTTATCAGTCTTTAACAAGAAGGAGCCGTTTCCCCCGGGATAGCAGATGCTTGTAATGTGATTTATTTTAATTACACTTCTCTTGAGAAATTTTGAAAGAATTAATTCGGAATTTGAAACAAATTTCACTGATTCTGTGAGATGTAAAAATGCTTGAAAGATGCAATAGACATCTAATATTATAATAATTGAATGCATAAAGATATTATCGTGAATACTTCTGAATCCATAAAGGTAATTAATAATATAGGCGGCGTTTGGAAGCATTAAAATAAACAGCCATAAATTTTTCAATTTAAAGTCATGCTGAAAGAGATAAGAATCATTTTCATAATCATATACCGGATCCATGTTCGCGTATTTCTTATTAGAAGGATAAATAAGTAAACTAAAAATTTTCATCTTCTCCTCTTGTACTTACGCTGGCGGTCACTGCTCGGATTGTGTAGGGCTGAATATATAATGGTCTGGTTTTAAAGTAAATAGGGGCTAGCCCCTGTAATGAATGAGGCTTTAAAGTTGGAAAGACTACTGCATTATCTCAATAATAGGGTTCTCCAGTATTCCGAAGGGTCATTATATTTCTTATCCGGTTCAATTCCAGTGATAGTTACTCCTGCCACATTTCTTTTGTGCTTACTTAGAATCAATCCATCGGGACGAATAACAAAACTTGCAAAATTACTTTCTTTCATACTCGTATTACTCGCGCTAATCCAGAGCGCATTGTTAGCAGCCATACTTCTAATGGTGCCAACAATCACCTCGCCAAGTGTCTTTCCCTCCTTCTTAAATTTTGCGGAAGAGTAGTTGCCATCGTACCAGGATTGAAAAATCAATTCAACGCCCATCTTTTTATATTCTCTATAGAATTCAGGGTAACGCCATTCGTGACATATAAGCAGTCCACACTTAACATCTTTTATAGTGAAAGTGAGAGGTTTTTCACCCAACGAGTAGTGTAACTGCTCAACTTCTTCAGGTCCGCCCATCAGGTATCTTTTGTCATAACGGTGGATTACTTTTCCGGAATCGTCAATTACAAACAACGAGTTGAAAGGTTTCTTCTTTCCCTTGCCGTAATAGTGCCTTCCAACAATCACGTGAACTTTAAAATCAGCGGCGAGTTTCTTAACTTTTTCGAAGGATTGTTCAAGCAATGATTCAGGACGCCCATTCAAACTCTTAAAATCCTCCCCCGCATAGCCGCTTAAATTGCACTCACTGAAGTGGATAATGTCAGCGCCTTTTTGTACGGATTGCCTGATGAATCGTTTAAGGTAATCAAGATTCTTTTTGATATCTGCGCTAACAGGGTGTTGGCAGGTTGCAACAATTAATTTTCTGGACATATAACTTCCTAAGCCATTTTAAGTAAAGCATCTTTCCCGCTCATTCCAATTTTAACGCCGAATCCCTTAGCAGCATTGCTAACAAACTTAACCTCAGCGGCAAGTAGTTCATCAAAATTAGTAACACCAGTAACAATTGCACATGCATCACCAACCTTGTCAGCTGTCTCAACTTTCAAATAACCGCAGGCAAGAAAACCTTTGGGTGCAGCAAGGATAAGAACATGAGTATTTTGCGTCGGGATGTGGCAGGTTTGTAATTTTACTCCGTTAATTTCCATATCAACCTTCAGAATAGTTAAATATAATTTATTATTTCAAAGACAATCGAACACGGATAGTCATGATTATCATGAAATAGCATGATTAAAAACCTCACTCTTGATAATTTATCTATCCTTCTGCTAGCGCAGAGCATGTTTTTAACTTTATAAACTTTCTACTTTATGAACTTTACAAACTTGATAAACTTTCTACTACTCTCTTATCGCCCCTCTCCACTTCAAAATAAATTTCGATCTGTCAAGCGGGTTTATTCCTTTATAGTTACGAACAACTCCAAGGTCAGTAGGACACAGTTCATAACCATCAAAATTGTTTGATAGTTTAGCCTTTCCGCTAGTTAGTGAATTAAGACGAATTGAGTAATCCAATGATGTTGATAAGGGATATTTCCCTCGCAAGGTGAAAGAACCGTTACCAATCTCCACCGGATCGAATGATCCGCGCATATTAATTATATCACTCGTTACTTTTCCCAAGTATTCTTCGGGAGCAGAAATCCTGAATGCAATTATCGGTTCGAGCAATTTAGTGTCAGTATTTTCTAGTCCTCGCATAATGCCCATCATGGTCGCAAGTTTGAAATCTCCAGGTCGGCTGTGTACAACGTGATGTTCTCCATCAACAAGTTTGATTTTTATATCTGTAACATTCCATCCCTTAATTCCCTGCTTAAGCGCCTCAGGCAAAATCATTTCAATTTCATTCTGGTACTTCCGCTCAATATCATTAACGCCTACTTCCGAAGAGTATGAAATTCCACTTCCCGGTTCGCCTGGTTCTATTTCGAATTTTACAACGGCCCAACAGGGTTTTGGCATGGTATAACTTTCACTCCCGTAACCTTTCTTTGCGGGTGTCTCTTTATAGATAACTGTAGGCGGTGTAATGCGTGAACCAAGATTAAATTTATTTTGAAGAAGTTCTGTCAGGATTTCAATTTGGATAGGTCCCATAATATTAACCTGCATTTCACGGTCTTCCTTGAACCAGGTAAAATTAAGATGTGGATCTTCACTACTCAGTTTTTGTAAAGCCTCGGCGAGCTCGGAATAATCCTTATCTTCCATCGGCATAACCTTAACAGTTAGCAATGGTTCAACAAGAGAATAACCTCCGGGCACTTTTGATGGGTCACCAAGAATATCTCCAATCATCACTTCCGGCATTCCCGAAATAAACGCAATGTCGCCAGCTTCCAGTAAAGAAGTATCCTCAAATCGATCAGAAAAATACTTTTTAATCTGACTAACCTTCTCATCGCGATTGGCGGTATAGTTTTTAATAATATCACGGTTCTTCAATGTGCCGGCAAAAAGTCGCACACCTGCTATCCTGCCCAATTTAGGATCGTGTTCAATCTTATATACAACTCCTGAAACCGGTGCATCCACATCGTTTACCGCATCAGGGAAATATTCAATTATCATATCCAGTAACTCTTCAACTGCAATATTATTTTTTGAAACACCACATAATACCGGAAATATTTTACAGGATATCGTCGCTTGTTTCAGAACGGTTTTCAATGCATGTAATTCAACTTTTTCCTCGTTCAAATATTTCCCGGTAAGAATGTCATCATGCTCAGAAATGGTTTCAATCAATGATTCATTCTCAAGTGTAAAATTATCTTTCGTTGTGGCGTGTGATTCCGCCTCATTAACAGGATAGTTCAGAAGAATAAAATCTTCCCTGAACTCATGCTTTAAATCATTCATAACTCTTTGAGTACAGGCGCCAATTCTATCAACCTTGTTAATAAAAATCATAGTGGGAATTTTCATTTCCCTAAGTGCATTCCAAATCGTTTCTGTCTGCGCCTGAATACCTTCGACGGCAGAGATGACCAGAACAGCACAGTCCAGCACACGCAATGATCTCTCAACTTCGGCGGAAAAGTCAACGTGTCCCGGTGTATCAATAAGATTAATCTGAACACCTTTCCACTCGAATGAAACAGAAGCAGCTCGCACAGAAATACCACGCTCTTTTTCAACAGGCATCAGATCAGTATGACTTGTTCCTTTATCAACGTTCCCTGCTGATTTTATGCTGCCGCTGTTGAACAGCATCTGTTCGGTTAATGTGGTTTTCCCCGCATCAACGTGGGCCAGTATTCCTAAATTTCTAATTCTTCTCTTATCCATTCACCATTCAGTATTTGATTTTGACAAATATACTTAAATCATTATTCGAGTGCATACACATTCACGCTCCTGCTCCTGATCCTGCTCCTGATCCTGCTCTTGATCGTTTTTCATTCAATTAGCCTTTCTCCCGCTCAATTATTCTCGATAATTCCTTCAACCTATTATTTATCTAATATAAATTTATTAGCACAGGGACTAGAATTGTCATTGCAACAGATGAACTTTTACATTAAGTTTAATTATTATCGTTTCTACAACAAAATGAGTGTAAACGGCTAATGAAAAAACATCCCTTCACTATTATGTTTCTAATTTTATCCTTCCTTACAATTGATTCATTTTCACAAGAATTTGGGAAAGCTACAGGAAGAGTTCTTGATAAGCAAACAGGCGCGCCTTTGGAAAATGCCAATGTTTATCTGGTTAACACCACACTCGGTTCGGCAACCAATAATGCCGGAAGATACACTATTGAGAATGTACCCCCTGGGAAGTATTTTATAATTGTTACAAATGTTGGTTATGGTAGAGAACAGTCAACCATACAAATACAGGGTAACAAAATCACACAATTAAATTTTGAAATGAAAAAGCAGGCAGTACAACTTTCCGAAGTAATTGTAATTAATGATGATGATTGGGAAGAAAACCTTGAAACTTTCGAGGAAAAACTTTTTGGAAAAACAATGTTTGCGGAATCATGTGAGATAGTGAATCCACAAAACATCAAATTTGCGACCGATAATGATGATAATTTTGTTGCTGAATCAGATAGCCTGATTGAAATCCACAATAATGCACTGGGTTATAAAATTGATTTACTAATCAACCGTTTTGTTTGGAATACTTCTACAGATATTGGTTCATTTTCATTTTATCCAAAATTTGAGGAGATGCAGACCGAAGACGCAGACCAAAAGCTGATGTGGAAGAATAACCGTCAGAAAGCATATGTTGGTTCGTTACGGCATTTTCTACGAACGATTGTAAAAGATTCCTTACTTGAATCGGAGTATGTGCTCTTCCAGGGAACCGTTGCAGATTTCAAGTTTAATGATCAACTTCCAGTGAAACTAAAGGAAATGCCCGTAGAACGCAGTGAGGATTATATTCGACTGTGTCTTCCTGAGCCATATCTCGTGCGTAATAATTACTTAAAAATGGATAGATTCGATTTGATTCGAAATCAGAATTGTGTAATTGTTCCTCAGGATTGTCTGATTTTCAATTATGATGGAATCCTGCTAAATCCTGAAAAAATTCAGCTAAGTGGTTACTGGGCAAATCAGCGCATAGCAGATGCATTGCCTTATGATTACAAAGTGGAATAATAATATGTGGAAGTCAGCCTGTAAATATTGTTTACTCTCAATAGGGCTAATGTTAGTGTTGTTTTCTTTTTCTGCATGTAATGAATCTGCGATTGCCCCCGGAGAGAAAACAAGAGAAGAGTTGTGGATGGAGGATATTGACTTTATTAAGGAGAACCTCCCACGCCTCCATCCGGATTTATATTTAAGAATGAATGAGGAATTTTTTCTGACCGGACTTGATGAAATAAAACCAGATCTGGAATGGAAATCCGACAAAACAATCCTTATTCAAATAGCTGAAGTACTTTCCAAAGTTCAGGATGTAAACACTTACATCTATCCTCAGTTTGGTTTTTCACAACTACCCATAAAAATGGAATGGTTTTCAGATGGACTATTTGTAACGGGAGTGGGTAGCAATTATAATTACTTATTCGGTCAGCAAGTACTTTCCATTGAAGATACCAATATTGATGAAGCATTATCATTATTCAGCAGCTGCGTCTCAGCAGATAATGAGTTTAGCCGTCGATATCTAACCAAAAACCTATTTAATATTCCTGAATATCTGATTTATCTTGGTATCAGTCAGTTATACTATAATATTGGGTTTGAGTTTTCTGGTTTTCCCATGCAAAGAATTCTTGAAGCGCCAACGGACGATTTTCATTCCTTCTTCACTTTCGAAAACATTCAACTGCCGCTTTATTTGCAGAACAGGGCTGAAGCAATCTGGTTTGAGATAAATGAAGAACAGCAATATGTTTATATCAAAATTAACGATACAGAGAGTGATAGTTCAGTTTACAATTCATTCTACACTATTCTCCAAAGCTATACTCCCCTGAATGCTACAAAAAAAGTAATTATTGATTTGCGTTCAGCACAAAACAGTGTGAACAATATTTCTCTTGAGTATCTAATGGATGCTTTAACCCAATATTCGCTCTCCAATGCAAAATTGTATACACTGATTGATAACTCAACATTTAACTGTGGAGTAGATTTAGCATACAAACTGAAAAATACTTTCAGCTCTACAGTTATAGGTGAACCAACTGGCGGACGTATAAATCATTCCACTGCCATTGAAAGAATGGTACTTCCTAATTACCGTCATATAATTTACTCCCCCACGGCTCGGGTGCTCAATTCTGAAGCTGACGAAGAATTTCTTGAGCCTGACATATTTATCGAGTTAGACTCCGAAGACTATTTCAATCTTAAGGATCCTCTGCTTCAGTACATCCTGGCTCAATAAAAATATCACCAGTTCAAAATTATTTAATTGACAATGAGGTCAGTTTTTTCTTATTTTCAATCGTTTCAAATTTTTCAAACAATCAAAACGATCATGGATAAGAAAGAACAACTTCAGAATGACTTCATAATGAATTTTGGATATGCTTATAAATCCTTTGGGTTAAGTAAGCTAATGGGGCATGTTGTTGCTCTCCTTATCTCTTCTCCAAAACCTGTCGCACTCGAAGATATTGCCTTAACCCTTAACAGAAGTAAGGGACCAATAAGTCAGTTGACCAGGAGACTGAGGGATAAGAATTTAATTCGCCGCGTATGGCAGCCGACTTCCAGAAAAGATTTTTACGAGATTCAACCTGAGATATTTGAAAATGCTTTCCGAAATAACCTTGACCTTATAAGAAATAACACGAACTTAGCTAAACAATATAAAGACCGAATAAAAAAGGAAGATATTAAAGATCTTGAGGTGCTAAACGAACGATTAACTGAAATGTCACGATTCTATGAGTTAATGGATAAGCACTATAAAAACTTTCTTGATGAATGGGAATTAGAAAGAAACAATAAATAATTATATGCCCTGTTAATCAGGTGCTTTTTTGTGAATTTAACGTTTGATTTTTTTCAAACGTTGCAAACGTTAATCGAGGATTACATGAAGAAGTTAGAAAACAAGATAGCAGTAATCACAGGCGGATCACGAGGAATAGGTAAAGCTGCTGTAGAAAAATTTGTGGCTGAAGGTGCGAAAGTTGCAATATGGGATGTGGACCAGGCAGCAGGCGCAAGTATCCAAAAAGAACTGGGTGCAGACAATATATTTGTTCAGGTTGTTGATGTTGCCTCTTTTGAGAGTGTAACAGATGCAACAAACAAAACAGTTGAGGCTTTTGGTAAAATTGACATTCTTATTAATAATGCCGGAATTACCCGTGACGCTTCCCTGAAAAAGATGACACCCGAGCAATGGCAGCAGGTAATTGACGTAAACCTGACAGGTGTGTTTAATTGCACAAAAACTGTTTCTGCTGTTATGTTGGAAAATGGTTTTGGCCGAATTATAAATACATCATCAGTCGTCGGATTATATGGTAACTTCGGTCAGACAAATTATGTGGCTACAAAAGCTGGCGTAATTGGAATGACAAAAGTCTGGGCGCGAGAACTGGGACGTAAAGGAATTACTGTTAACGCTATTGCCCCCGGTTTCATAGCAACTGAAATGGTTCAGAAAATGCCGGAAAACATCCTTGCATCAATGAAAGACAAAACACCAGTTGGTCGCCTTGGGTTACCCGAAGATATCGCTAATGCATATGCTTTCCTTGCAAGTGATGAAGCATCTTTTATAAATGGAGCCGTTCTTAGTGTTGACGGCGGCTTGGTAATTTAATTAATGGATAATATGAGAAATGCATATATACATTCATCCGGGTTCTTTGTACCGGAACAGGTAATTAAGAATGATTACTTCGATAAATTACTAAACGAAAACGTTAGTGACTGGCTTGAGAAGCATGTTCAAATATTCGAGCGGAGATGGTGCAGTGAAAATGAATCAACATCTTTTCTTGCAAAACAAGCCGCTCTCCAGGCACTTGAGAGAGGCAACGTTAATCCGGAGGATGTTGATCTTCTAATTATCGCTACTGATACGCCGGAGTTCATCTCCCCTTCTACTTCATCAAAAGTGCAGTATGAAATGGGCTTAATAAATGCTGGTACTTTCGACATTAATACAGCCTGTGCCGGGTTTGTAACAGCACTTGATACAGCTGCCAAATATATTAAAGCTGATGAGCGATATAAAACAATTCTGGTTGTCGGCGCTTATGCCATGAGCAAGTTTCTGAACAAACTTGATAAAAAAACTGCAAACCTTTTTGCCGATGGAGCCGGAGCGGTAGTTCTTAAATCCACTGGTTCAATAGATCAGGGATATCTTGCGAGCAAACTTATTACCATGGGTGAATACTACTCTTATATGGGAATTTATGCGGGCGGGACCAATCAGCCAATAACAAATGAAATAATTGAGAAGAATGAGCATCTGCTTACTATCGCCAAAAAGTTTCCACCGGAAATAAATCCTAACACATGGTCTCAAATTGCCCTGGACTTATGTGTTCAGGCTAAGATAACTTTGGATGATGTGAAAATGTTTTTCTTCACTCAGATAAATATCAATAGTATCTGGGAAACAATGGAATTACTAAAACAACCCAGAGAGAAAGCGCAGACCAGCATGCACTACTATGGTTATACAGGCTCGGCATGTATACCTATTGCATTTGAGGATGCACTAAAGCAAAATAAATTTGGAAGAGGCGATATTGTTTTATTTATCGGCTCAGGCGGCGGACTCGCATTTGCGGGCTCTGCGTTTAGATATTAATACACAGGGATATTATGGCATCAAGTGAACAGATAATCGGCACCTGGATACTAATAACACTTTACTCAGTATTTATTCTCTACTTTGTTGTTAAAGGTGCTTTGAAGATTAAGAATATGTCAGATTATGCCGTGGGAAATATTTCCTTCTCACCATACGCTGTCGGTCTTTCACTTGCAGCTTCCATGACAAGCGCGGCCACTTTCGTAATTAACCCTGGCTTTATTGCTAATTACGGGTTTAGCGGTTTCATTTCTTTTGGTATTGTTTTCCCAATCGCTTCCGTAACCTCATTGATCGTTTTAACAAAAAGTTTCAGGAAATACGGAGATACCATAAAAGCACTCACTCTTGCTCAGTGGATTGGAACAAGATACCAGAGTAAACGCTATTCACTTTTCATGGCTTTCCTCTCATTGCTGCTTATTACTTTTATTGTATTGATTATTGTTGCGCTAACCAAAGTGCTCTCAAAATCACTTAATATTGACGAATTATATATTTTGATAAGCATTGTTGTTTTCGTTTTCGGATACATGATGTTCGGCGGCGCGAATTCAATGGTATATACAAACACCATCCAGGCAATTATAATGCTGGTTGTCGCCTTCATTCTCTTAGGCTCGGGATATGAACATTTTCAGAATGGCATTTCAGCTTTCTTTGATGAGTTAGCTGCTATCAGTCCGGTGTTGGCGAAAACAACAAATCCCCAAAGTCCACTATTCAGGGATTTCTTTGAAATAATTTTCTGTCAGGCTGTCGTCGGATTCGCAGTAGTATGTCAACCACATATTATTACGAAATCGCTTCTTCTAAAAAAAGAGAGTGATGTAAATAAATTTTTAATAGTGGCTGTAATTGCAGAGGTTATATTCTTCCTCGTGGTATTGACAGGTTTATATGCCAGATTCACCTTCCCTGACCTGACAGTTGCAGGCGAGCAACTTAGAAATGACGGGATCATTCCTGCATATGTTGTTAATGTATTTTCCGGAAGCGGAATTGGAGTTGCGGTTGGTCTTCTCGTTGTTCTTGGTCTAATATCCGCTGGTATGTCAACACTGGAAGGATTGGTTCAGTCCGTATCTACAACAATCACTTCTGATATTATAAAGCCTATTTTTGGAAACAGGATAAAGACTGACAAAGCACTGGTAACCATAAACAAGTTAACAATTGCAGCGTTGGCTGTCATCTCAATAATTATTTCATACGATCAATTAATCAATCCAAAACTAAGTGTTGGTATTCTCGCTCAGAATGGTGTTTACGCCTATTTCTCAGTCGCGTTTATACCCATCCTCTTTGGGATATTTATAAAGGATGTTGATAAACGAGCACCGATAATTGCATCCCTGACAGCTTTCGTTGTGCATTTCGGCATCTATTACCTTCTGCCGGTTTTAGTCGAACAGTTCGGATTCAGTTTTGGATTTTTTGATAAGTATCTAACAGGCATTGTAAGAAATCCGGCAATTGCTTCTGCATGCGCAATCGTAACTTCTTCTCTGGTTGGATTTATTGTCCATAAATTAACAAAGCGGGCGGTGTAGCATGAGTCAATTTGACTGGTTTTCAAAATGGAATATTTATACACCTGATAAAATTGCCTTTAAGGAATTAGAATCCGGCAGAAAGTTTACTTTCAAAGAGATGAATACATATTCGAGCTCGATTGCAAATATATTACAGACTAAGTATAGTATAAAAAAAGGCGACAGGGTTGGAATACTGGCTGAGAACTGTGTTGAGTTCTACATGCTTCTTGGTGCAGCACAGAAAACCGGGATAGTCATCCTTCCCTTAAACTACAGACTGACAGCAAACGAATTAGATTTTATAATCTCTGATGGCGACCCTTCACTAATTATTTACGAAGATATATTTTTTGATAAACTGAACAATACCAATTCGTTCAAAAAGGTTTCTCAAAAACTTTCACTGGTGGAATTCAGAGAATTACTTACAAGTGATGTTGCCGAATATATTGGCGCACCTGTCGAAGCGGATGATACTGCTCTGCTTTTATATACTGCTGGTACTACCGCTTTTCCTAAAGGAGCATATTACACCCACGGAATGATGTTTTGGAATAGTCTGAACTCTGAAATCAGACTTGATATTACTTCAGAAGACAGGTCGATAACTGCCACACCGGCGTTTCATACCGGCTTTTGGAATGTGCTTGCCTCCCCGTTCATTCATCATGGAGCTTACACACTAATTGTAAAGAACTTCGACTCTGAAAAAGTTTTGCAAGCTCTTGAGGATGAAGAAGCAACAATATGGTGGGCTGTTCCTACCATGTTAAAAATGATGTCTGACTCCCCTCTCTTCGATGAAGTAAAACTAACCAACCTACGCTACTTTATTGTCGGTGGCGAAGCCATGCCAATTCCATTAATTGAAAAATGGCATAAGAAGGGCGTGCTAATTCGTCAGGGTTATGGTTTAACTGAAGTTGGACCGAATGTAACATCTCTGAACGCTGAGCACGCTGTTTCAAAACAAGGTTCCATTGGTACTCCAAACTTTTATATAAATACTAAGCTTGTTGATGATAAAGGAAACGAAGTAATTGGAGAAGGGACCGGTGAACTATTGTTGAATGGACCAAACGTTACACCAGGATACTGGAAGAATGAGGAAGCCACAAAAGAAACAATAACAGATGGCTGGTTTCACACGGGTGATGTTGTAAAACGTGACGTGGATGGTTTCCTCTTTGTCGTGGATCGTATAAAAAACATGTATATCTCGGGGGGTGAAAATGTCTACCCGGTTCAGGTTGAGTGTGTAATCCGTGAGCATCCCAAGGTTGATGATGTAGCCATAATAGGCGTGCCTGACGAAAAATGGGGCGAGACAGGGAAAGCATTTGTAGTACTTAAGAAGAATGAAACATTCACACTTGAGGAAATGACAGAGTATTGTCTCGATAAACTAGCCAAATATAAGATTCCCAAGCATCTTGAGATTATTGACGAACTGCCAAAAAATGTTGCTGGGAAAATCGACCGAAAAAGATTACACAAAGGTAAAAAGTGGTAAATGAAAAAACACATATAGGAATTTTAGGCACCGGAATCTATTTGCCTAACAATAAAGTGACAGCTGAAGAAATTGCTGATAGCACGAAAGGCAATTGGACAAAGGAAGCCATCATTGAAAAACTTGGCATTGTTGAAAAAACAATTCCGGGCAAAAATGATGGTACTCAGGAAATGGGAGTCCGTGCCTCTTTGGATGCACTTAAAAATACCGGGACTGATCCGGCTAAAATTGATCTAATTCTTAGCGTAGGCGAAGAGTGGAAAGAGTATCCACTGACAACAACGGGCATTTACATACAGGAAAAGATTGGCGCAACAAACGCGTGGGCAATAGACCTACAGCAAAGATGCTGCACAACAATCACGGCTATGAAAATTGCCAAAGATATGATGATAGCTGATAATGATATTAACACCGTTCTTATCGCTGGTGGTTACCGCAATGGTGACTTTGTAAACTATGCCGATCCAAACATGTCAATGATGTATAATCTGGGCACAGGCGGTGGAGCAATCATCCTGAAAAAGAATTTAGGAAAAAATTTACTTCTCGGTTCACATATCATCTCCGATGGCAGCATGGCGCGTGATGCTGGAGTAGAGTTTGGCGGCACGGAAAAACCGATCACATGTGAGAACATAAATGAAGCGTCAAAATCACTTAGACTTTTCAACGCGCAGCATATGAAGGACAGGTTGAATGATATTTCCATGGATAACTGGATGCTATGCATAAACAAGGCATTTGAGAAAAGCGGAATAGATAAATCGGAACTCGGCTATCTGGCTGTTCTCCACTTCAAGCGTTCCATGTATCATTACATGCTAAATGAGTTGGGGCTTACAGAAGAACAATCAATTTATTTAGAAAATATCGGGCATGTTGGTCAAATTGACCAGATAATTTCCATACACATTGCACTGGAACAAAAGAAAATAAAAGACGGAACTGTAATTGCGATGATAGCTGCCGGCATAGGGTATGCCTGGGCTGCAAATATTATACAATGGGGAACCATACATTAATTAATTCAAAGGAGGCTTTACAATGAAAAACATTCTAGCAATTTTACTTATGCTTACACTTACAATTGGTTTTGTTGGCTGCAGCAGTGATGACGGTGGTTCAACACCAGTAGTTGAAACAGATCCATGGATTGGAACCTGGATAAGTGCGGGCGCAAATGTAGCCCCAGTACTTGCCACATATTTCAGTATTGACAGTGTACGTGTAACAATGAACGAAGATTTAACAGTTATTACTGAACAGCATGTTACAGACCAGGCATGGTCCACAACTACTGGAGTCTATGTTGTTACTAGATCTGCAACAGGTAATGTTCATAAAGTACGTTTCAACTATGCTGCATTTGAGCAAGAAGGTATATTCGAAATTACTGAAGGAAATCCAGATACTTTCAAATTAGAAGCAGTTCAGGTAATACCGGATTATGGATTTGTACCAAGAACTCCTGAAAGTGGATTTGGATCGGATCCAACCATCGGGACAACAAATATCCAAACATATGTTAGAATTAATTAGTATTACTCCCGGGGGAAGTTCATCTTCCCCCTTTAATTCCCTTGAATTGATTTAAAAGTATGGGACTAATCATGAAAAAAATTATCTATATACCATTACTAATACTTTTCGTTATTTCACCTCTTCTGGCACAAACGGAAAAGGATTATGAGATTAAAAAAGAAATTGCGGACAAAGACGAGTTTAAATTTATTGGCTATTATTTTGTCCGCTCCGAAATATCAAATACTTACCCGACAAATGAATTCCTCAAAGGACAGGTAGTGGGACGGTTATTCGGGGGGAATTCAACTCAAACGGGCCAGCAGTCACGATTTACTGAACAGCGCTTTATACCAATTATCGCATACTCTCCACGCCTCTTCGATGGCTACGCTACTATGCGCATGTCATTCGAATTTGACTGGACATGGGGTGATGCCAACTATGGCGCAGGTGGTAACTTTGGTGGAGCATTTGGTGCTGACTTTGTGAACATGCAGACACAGAATTTATTTATTGAATTCAGACCGCAGAAAAACTTCTTTCTGAATGTGGGTTTGACGAGACTATTTGATAATATCAGAGTTCCGGCATATACATTTACCGAGGATCTCGTTCATACCGGCTACCGACTAGCCCTTTTCGGATCTGATGCTACAGGCGCGGCAGCGCATTATCTGTTGGATGATATGAGATTTAAAGCAGGTGTTTACCAACTCTACGAAAATAATGTAAATGAAAATGATGATGTCGGGTTATTCGAGTTTGATTTTGAATATGATCTCGATATTAAAAATTCAATAGGACTTTCACTTTATTATCTTAAAGATCATGGCAATGGCGAAGGTGGTGTCTCAATCCTCGGACAGGGTTTAAACTCCGGTCTAAGCAATTACAACGGTGTTTTCAATTTCGATTTTGGCAACGAAGATTACATAGCAAATGTACTTTGGCTGGGAACACACTTCCATGGCGATCCAACCTTAAAACAAGGTCGTTTCGGATACGGAGGTTTTGCCTTTGCCAACCTTGGAACTGCTGAGACGGCTACTCAGAAAGTTGATATTTTGGGTTTTGGTGCGAATCTTAGATTAGCATACAAATACGGCAGAAATCGGAATGACTTTGTTGCACTCGATGGTACATTTACAACAGGAGATAAGCAAAACATTCGTGACGGTAAATATAATGGTGTTCTAACTGGTAATAACTGGACGGCGCCCGGTGCAGTATTTTTCAGTCATGGTTTGTACTTACTTCTACCTCATGGTAACGTCGTAAACCGCTTTAATGCTGCAGTTATAGACATTCAAAATGTTGGTTATGGTCTTGCCGCGGCATCCTTGGTTGGATCGTATGATATAATCCCAAATAAGTTAAAAGCTAAAACCGGTTTGGGTATGGGGATAGCAACAGTATCACCAACTGACGGTGGAAGCACAATTGGAACAGAAATAAACTTCAACCTGCTCTACAAGCTAAAGGTTTTTATGGATCTTGAACTCCATGCAGCTTATCTAAGCCTTGGTGATTTTTACGATTCGAAAGTCGTTAATGGTAATTCTCTCACCCGACCAGAGAACCCATGGGTGTTCTTTGCATCACTAAAATGGATAATGTTTTAAGGAGGACACCAATGAAAAATTTAATAAAATCTATAATAATTTTGGCAACCATTATGGTAACAGGATGTTCGACTTCCTACTTCTACAACATGGAATCCAAAGAGTTTGATGAAATTGATTACCAGTACAAGGTAGAAAAAGTTAAAATCAAAAATATAAATCTAGCCTATATTGATGAGGGCTCTGGCGACCAGACTTTCCTCTTAATTCATGGTCTTGGCTCCAATGCAAAAGGCTGGCTGAAGAATATTGATGCACTGTCGAAAGAAGGGCGTGTTCTTGCAATAGACCTCCCGGGTTATGGTAAATCCGATAAAGAATACTATAAATACTCCCTGGAATTTTATGCTGATGTTCTTACTCAATTTCTAACAAAGTGTGATGTTGAAAAAGCTATTTTTGTCGGTCACTCCATGGGCGGACAAATCAGCATGATCACTTCCATGAAATATCCTGACAGAGTTGAAAAACTTGTACTCATCTCCCCTGCCGGATTTGAAAAGTTTGATGAAGGCGAAGGCGCGTGGATGAAAAAGGTAATGACAGTTGAACTGATACAGGATACGCCGACACGCAGCATTGATATGAATCTTCGCTCGAATTTTTATGATACTCCTGATGAAGCGCTGTTCATGGTTACAGACCGCATTCAGGTTAAAGGCGCAAAGGATTTTGAGAAGTATTGTTATGCAGTCTCAAAAAATGTAACTTCCATGATTGATGAGCCGGTCTGGGATAAATTAGAGCTGATTTCTCACCCAACTCTTATTATATTTGGGGAGAATGATGGACTGATTCCAAATCCTTATTTGCATGGCGGCAATACTGTCTCTATTGGCAATATCGGCAAGGAAACTATTCCCGATAGTAAACTCGTTATGATACCAGAGTGCGGACATTTTGCACAGTTCGAAAAATTTGAGATTGTAAATAAAGAGATAATTGATTTTACCAAAGAATGAGGATTATAATGGCTGAATTAAGAGAAGTATACATTGTCGATGCTGTAAGGACACCTATTGGTTCCTTCATGGGTTCGCTAAGTACAATATCAGCTCCAAAACTCGGGAGTGTTGTTATTAAAGCCTTACTTGAAAGAACAGGTGTTAGCAAAGACATTATTGATGAAGTAATTATGGGAAATGTTGTTCAAGCGGGTGTTGGCCAGGCGCCGGCCAGACAAGCTGCCCTTGGGGCCGGTTTGAATGAGTCAACACAATGCTTGACTATTAATAAAGTGTGTGGTTCCGGACTAAAATCTGTTATGTTAGGTGCTCAAGCTATTATGACAGGTGACGCCGACGTAATCATTGCCGGCGGCATGGAAAACATGAGTCAGATCCCTCATTACCTTATGGGTACAAGAACCGGGTATAAAATGGGTGATCAGAAGCTGATTGACGGTATGATTAAAGATGGACTTTGTAATCCTTACGACGGACAGCATATGGGAAGCATAGCTGAAATGACCGCGAAGGAATATAACATTACCCGTGAAGATCAGGATACATTTGCGGAAGAGAGTTATAAAAAATCATTAGCCGCCATAGAAGCTGGGACTTTCAAGGCAGAAATTGTACCGGTCGAAATTCCACAAAGAAAAGGCGACCCGATAGTTGTCGACACAGACGAAGAACCGGGTAATGTGAAATTTGATAAAATCAGGACTCTTCGTCCAGCCTTTGACAAGGAAGGAACGATTACTGCCGCAAATGCATCTTCAATAAATGACGGCGCCGCAGCAATTTTATTAATGTCCGGTGAAAAAGTCAAAGAGCTTAATCTAACTCCAATGGCTAAGATTGTTGCTCAGGCTTCTGCGGCAAAAGCTCCTCACTGGTTCACAACTGCTCCGGCTGATGCTATCAGCAAAGTATTGAATAAAGCAGGTCTTACTAAAGACGACATTGATTTATTCGAAATTAATGAAGCATTTTCAGTTGTTTCACTTGTGGTGAATAAAATAGCTGAGTTAGATTCATCCAAAATAAATATTGATGGCGGAGCGGTTTCACTAGGTCATCCTATTGGCGCCAGCGGCGCAAGAATACTAACTACACTGTTGCATGCTATGAAGCGAAAAGATGTTAAAACTGGTTTAGCTTCTTTATGTATTGGAGGTGGCGAGGCTTCTGCATTGGTTTTAGAGAGGATTATCTAAGACTTAGACACCCTTAGCTTCTTTTCCTCTCAAATTAGTCCCGGCTTGTCCGGGACTTTCTATAGTGACCTCTATCACATAATTTTGCAACTTAAAAAATGCACTTTTCTGACGGAACTAAATTAACAGTATTTGAATTTAGTATACATCTTAAACCAGACGAAAGGTATTCTATCGTTATAGACTGACCTTATTTAAGTAGGATAAAACGATAAATGAAAAAGCTTATAAGAATAACTGTATTAGGATTCTATTCCTTTACAGTTGTTGCCCTTCTTGTCATATTAGTCAAAACCGGCTTTTCATACTACACAACACCTATCGAAAACAGATTCTTTCACGATATGCATGTCTCATTAAAACCAAGTGGATTTTTAGGACACGGCTATGGTATTGTGGGTACGTTATTTATCATTCTGGGTGTTTCCCTCTATATGCTTCGGAAAAGATACCGGATTTTTTCGAGAGTAGGGCTGTTAAAATACTGGTTAGAATTCCATATTTTCCTTTGTACCATTGGTCCAATACTCATTTTATTCCATACTGCTTTCAAATTCGGCGGAATTGTTTCTATCAGTTTTTGGAGTATGGTTGCAGTATTCATCAGTGGCGTTCTTGGAAGATTTATATATAACCAGATCCCCAGATCTATTCAAGGTAACGAGTTTACTTTTGAGGAGTTACAAACTCAAAACCTTGCCTTATCCAATCAGTTAAAAAACAAATACCAAATAAATGATTCTCTGCTCAATAAGATTGAAAAACTTGTTGAAGTAGACTCATATAAATCGATTAGCATACCTGTTCTTCTTCCAATAATTGTAAAGGATTTTTTTCTTAAACGCAGATTACTTAAAGAATTGAAGAAAAATTTAACTCGGCACAACATTGGGAATAAGGAACAAAAAAATATTTTAAGGCTAAGTTCTAATAAGATAGTTCTTGTAAGGAGAATTGGGCTTTTAAGTGTGATGCAAAAAGTATTCAATTACTGGCACATAGTTCATCTTCCCTTTGCGTTGGTCATGTTAATCATTATGGTCATTCATGTTGCCATTACAATTGTATTTGGTTACAGGTGGATTTTTTAACGAACAACTGGTAAAGAATGGAAACTCTTATTGAAGAAATCCTGACGTATTCCATTGTTGGAATACTAGCTTTGGGAGTGCTTTATATCTACTTGCGGAAAAGAAATCGCGAATCGCATCAGGTAACAAAAAAAATTGAACATGCTAAGGAATTCGGATTTCACGAACCGATGTCACTCCATCCGGTTATCGATCTGAATCTTTGTATCGGAAGCGGGGCTTGCGTATCGGCGTGCCCGGAGCAGGACATTCTTGGGTGGCGACACGGCAGAGGTGAAATAATTCACGCGGCGCATTGTGTCGGACATGGCGCCTGTTTTCATGCCTGTCCCGTCGAAGCCATTTCACTGGTCATGGGTACTGAAAAAAGAGGAGTTGAACTTCCCCACGTAAATGAGAAATATGAATCTAATGTACCTGGCATTTATATAGCCGGTGAGTTGGGAGGAATGGGTTTAATTAAAAACGCTGTCGAACAAGGTAAGCAGGCTGTAGAAAATATTTCAAAAACTATTGATAGATCTAATGACTCAGAGCTTGACCTGATAATTATCGGCGCAGGACCCGCAGGAATCGGCGCTGCATTAACTGCAACCAAAAACAACCTCCGTTTCAAAATACTCGATCAGGATACTCTCGGTGGTACTGTGGCTTCCTTTCCAAGAGCTAAAATTGTTATGACTTCCCCAATGGAATTACCTTTGCATGGCAAGGTAAAATTTTTCGAAACAAGCAAAACAGAATTAATAGAACTTTGGAATGAAGTTCTCACAAAAAATAGTATCGCAATAAATGAAAATGTAAAAGTAGAATCTATAGAAAAAAAATACTCTGGTTTAATAGTCCACTCTAACAAAGGTGAGTTGAATGCAAAAAATGTTTTGCTCGCAATTGGTAGAAGAGGTTCACCCAGAAAGCTGGGAGTCCCGGGAGAGAGAAGTCCAAAAGTTTATTACAGACTATTGGAGCCGGAATTAATTCAAAAGCAGAATGTTCTTGTGGTAGGCGGCGGGGACTCCGCAATTGAAGCTGCCCTTCTCATTGCCGAAGGGGCAAATAAAGTAACTCTCTCTTATCGGGGTGAAAATTTTAACAGAATAAAACCTGACAATTTTAAGAGAATCAATTCCGCAATTGACTCTGATAATCTGCAAGTGCTCTACAGCAGTCAGGTTGATAACATAACAGATACACAGGCAATAATTAAACTGAAAGATGGCAGTTCCCTGGAATTGAAAAATGACTTGGTATATGTAATGATTGGCGGCGAACTGCCTACTGATTTTTTGATGAAGTCTGGTATAAGTATTTCTAAAAAATTCGGAGAGGTCGTATTAAAACATTAACCGGCATATTGATATTTACTTTAGGATTCCTGGGAGCCATTAGTGGACAGATTTCTCCCGGAGAGCTAACAACTGCTCATTCTAATCTTGAGGGGATGAGCAATTGCACTAAATGCCATGAAATCGGGGATAAGGTTCATGACGATAAATGTCTGGATTGTCATAAAGAGATCAAGGAATTGGTTTTTCTAAAAAAGGGCTATCACTCCAATAAAGCAGTAAGTTCAAAAAATTGCATCCAATGTCATAGTGAACATCATGGAAGGAATTTTCAAATAGTCAGATTCGATGAATCTAATTTTGATCATTCCAAAACAGGTCATAAATTATCCGGGAAGCACACTTTTTTGAAATGCGAAAAATGCCACAAAGGTGATTTTATAACTAATGATGAACTAAAAAAGAAACCAAAAACATTTTTAGGATTGGATAAAAAGTGTGCCAATTGTCATACAGATTTCCATAAAGGTGAACTGAGTAATGATTGCGCCTCCTGCCATAATGAGGAGTCATTCAGACCAGCTCCGGGCTTTGATCACAATAAAGCAAAGTATCAGTTAACCGGGGCGCATAAAACAATCAATTGTGACAAATGCCATCCAGTTAAAGGCGAGAATGAGAACAAAGTTCAATCCTTTACAAAAACTGAATTCAGTCAATGCACATCCTGTCACGAAGATATTCACAAAAACAAATTTGGACAGAATTGTACTAGTTGTCATTCAACTACTTCTTTCAGAAAGATTGTCAATAAGGAAGACTTTGATCATTCAAAAACTGATTTTGTTCTAATGGGCAAACACCAGAAGACAGATTGCAGGCAATGTCATGTTACATCTATGACTGTCAGGTTGAGACATGATCAATGCTACAATTGCCACTCTGATTTTCACAAGGGCGAGATGGACAGAAACGGACTGAGAGTAGATTGTATTGCTTGCCACAACGAAAAAGGTTTTATTCCATCTACCTACACTCTTCAACAGCATAATTCGATTGGATTTTTATTGGAAGGGAGTCACCTTGCAGTTCCTTGTGAAGACTGCCATAAAACAAATACTGAATGGAAATTTGATATTCTCTCAACCCGATGTATTGATTGCCATAAAAATGTACATGGTTCATCAATCAGCTCTAAGTTTATTGGTAATGATGAGTGTATCAAATGTCATACTGTAGAGTCATGGGATAATGTTACATTCAATCACTCAACTACTGACTTTATCCTTGATGGTAAACATAAGAACGTTGCATGCCGGCAGTGTCACATCAAAACAACATTTAGTGGAAAAATTATTCACCTGTTCAAGGACCTAAGCAGTAAATGTTCAACCTGTCATGATGATAAGCATATGGGACAATTTACTGAAGAAGGATCGACTGTTTGCACAAATTGTCATAATACAGAGAGTTGGAAAATTCAAAATTTCGATCACGGTAAAACAAAATTTGCGTTAACAGGTAAGCATGAAAATGTTACTTGTTCAAAATGTCACAAAGAAGTTGAAAATGAGAAAGGGAAATTTATTAAATATAAAATTGAGAGTTTCAAATGCGCAGATTGTCATTCATAGCAGTACTCGTTTTGTGTAATGTTTTAGTTGCACAATCGCCCCATGGTAGTAATTTTAAAATTGCGTGTGAGAATTGCCACTCAGCAGATGGCTGGAAAGTTGAGGTTGAAAAGATAAAATTTGACCACAATAAAACAGACTTTATTCTAGAAGGTCAGCACACTGCCATTAACTGCACATCGTGCCATACAACTCTCGTTTTTGATAAGGCGGAAAACAATTGTTTTGAATGTCATACTGATGTTCATCAAAATAGTCTCGGTAAAGATTGTGAGTCATGCCACGCACCAACGAGTTGGCTTGTGGGAAATATTGGTGGTCTTCATGAATTACAACGTTTCCCTCTTATAGGTGCTCATCTAACAGCGGATTGCCAAGACTGTCATACTTCTTCCTCTCAATTGTTCTTTGATCCTATTAGTGCAAATTGTATTGATTGCCACAGAGCTGATTTTGAGAGCACGACTTCCCCAAATCATGTCAGTGCAAACTACTCAACGAATTGCGAAGAGTGTCATAGAATTGATGCCGTTGAATGGTCTTCCAATTCGATTTCCCACGACTTCTTTCCGCTTGTTCAGGCTCATGGTCTGTTGGATTGTTTTGCCTGTCATTCGCAGAATAGTTATGCAGGATTATCGCAAGAGTGTAGCAGTTGTCATATATCGGATTATCAGTCGACATCCCGACTTAATCATGCTCAATTATCACTTCCTACTGAGTGCAGTAATTGCCATACATTAAATCCTGGTTGGCAGCCAGCTCAATTCCCTATCCATGATAATTTTTATACTCTTACCGGTGCCCATGTAAGTATTGCAGGAGAATGCTCTTCATGTCATACTGGCAGCTACTCTGACGCTACTCAGGAATGCATCGGTTGTCACCAACCTGACTATAATGCTACCCGGAATCCACAGCATCTTGCTGCTGGGTTTAGTAGTGATTGTACTGAGTGCCACACAACTGCTGCCTGGACTCCGGCTACTTTCGATCATGATTCACAATTCTTCCCAATCTATTCCGGAAAGCACAGAGGTGAGTGGGATAATTGTACTGAGTGCCATACTACTGCATCAAATTATTCTGTTTTTTCCTGTATTAATTGTCATGAACATAACCAGACTGACATGAATAGTAAACATTCCGGAATAAATGGGTATTCATACACTAGCACAGCATGTTTAAGTTGTCATCCAACTGGTAGTGAAGGAGATTCCTTTAATCACAGCCTAACTAACTTTCCGCTAATAGGAGCTCATATTGCCAATGATTGTGCAGATTGTCATACTGCAGGTTATACAGGCACATCAACTGAATGTGTGAGTTGTCATCAAACCAATTTCAATCAGACGGCTAATCCGAACCATCAAGCGCTGAATCTGAGTAGCAACTGTGATGAGTGCCATACGAACGAACCCGGATGGGAACCTGCTCAGTTTTCTATTCACAGTGAATATTATATGTTATCCGGGGCGCATGTTGCTTTGTCACCTTCTTGTAATGATTGTCACGAGGGAAATTATGTAACAACGAAGAACCAGTGCAATGACTGCCATATAGATAATTATAACGCTGCCTCTAATCCAAATCATCAGACATTACTTCTTTCGACAGATTGTGAAGAATGTCATACAACAGAAGCCGGCTGGCAACCTGCACAGTTTATTGTTCACAATGAATATTACATGTTAACGGGGGCACATGTTACCCTTTCCCCTTCCTGTAATGACTGCCATGAAGGAAACTATATAAGTGCTAAAAACCAATGCGTTGATTGTCACCTTACAAATTTCAACGCTGCTGTTAATCCTAACCACCAATCATTATTGATTACCAATGATTGCGAAGTTTGTCATACAACACAGCAAGGGTGGGAACCGGCGCTTTTCCCTGATCATGATCAGATCTTTCCCCTATCCGGTGCCCATGAAGCAATATCGCAAGACTGCAACGAATGCCATCAGGGGAATTATTCACAGAATAGTGCTCTATGTTATGATTGCCATGTTGATGATTATAATTCGTCACAATCCCCAAATCATGCAACACTCAATTTCCCAACCGGATGTATTGATTGCCATACGGCGCAACCCGGTTGGACACCAGCGCTGTTCCCAATTCATAATGAATATTACGAATTACTTGGAGCCCACGCCTTGATAAGTAATGATTGTCTCCAATGTCATAACGAAACATATACTAACAATCGAAGTACATGCTATGAATGTCACTCAGAAGAGTATGTAAATACGATTGATCCGAAACACGATCAAGTTTACCCGACAACCTGCGATGATTGTCACTCACAAACTGCATGGACACCTGCAGCAATTAATCACGACCAATTCTATGTTTTACTTGGTGCACATGCACTAATTGCAAATGATTGCACAACATGTCATGAAACATCATATACGGATACTCCAAATACCTGCATTGGGTGTCATGAGCAGAGCTATAAAGGAGTTACAGATCCAAAACACGATCCTAATTTCCCAACCACATGCGAGGATTGCCACTCTCAAACTGCATGGACACCTGCAACTTTTGATCATAATTTGTTCTATCCTTTGCTGGGGGCTCATGCTAATATTTCTAATAATTGCGCTGACTGTCATGATGCTACTTTTACAAATACGCCTACATTGTGCTATGGCTGTCATGAGAATAATTACAAAAACGTAACCGATCCTAAACATGATCCGGACTTCCCAACCACATGCGAGGATTGTCACTCTCAAACTGCATGGACGCCTGCTACTTTTGATCATAATTTGTTCTATCCATTGCTGGGAGCTCATGCTAATATTTCTAATAATTGCGCTGACTGTCATGATGCCACTTATACAAATACGCCTACTTTGTGCTATGGCTGTCATGAAAATAATTATACAGGAGTGATTGATCCAAAACATGATCCTAATTTCCCAACCACATGCGAGGATTGTCACTCACAAACTGCATGGATCCCGGCTTCATTCAACCACGATCTGTTCTATGTTCTGGTTGGTGCCCATGCGTCCATTGCTGATAACTGCAGTTCGTGTCATGAAACATCTTATACAAATACTCCCAACAATTGCTTCGGGTGTCATGAAACCGATTATCGAAACGTAAATGATCCTAAACATGATCCTACCTTCCCTGTAACATGTGATGATTGCCATACTCAAAATTCATGGAAACCAGCTACGTTCGAGCACGACAGTAACTATTTTCCAATTTATTCGGGTAAACATCGTGGTGAATGGGACGCATGTTCTGACTGCCATAATGTTTCATCAAATTATTCAGTGTTTACTTGTATTGATTGCCATGAACATGATAATAAAAATGAAGTTGATTCAGATCATCGTGAAGTGAATGGGTACATATACACAGCTACTTCATGTTTCACTTGTCATCCAAACGGAACAGAAGATTGACGGAGAATAGTATGTCCACCAAAATAGATTTTAGAAACAAATTACTTACTTTAGTAATTTTATTGCTGATCGTAAATAACTATCAGGCGCAGTCCTATTCAGTTGAATACATTCCTGGAATGGTATCTTATGTATCCTCTCAAAACATATATGTTTCTCTTAACAATCAGAATAATATTGCTATTGGGGATACACTTTTCCAGCGAACTAATACGACAATAAAAGCTGCTATGATCATTCAATATATCTCCTCCCGTTCTGTTGCCGGATCACCTATCGGTAATTTTTCTTTTTCAAAAGGAGATACTTTATTTGCAAGAATAATCAATAAAACTAAAATAGGCGCCCTGGTTTCAGAAGATGCTATATCAAATGAAGAGGAAGTTTTTCCTATTGATGTGGAGAACCAAAATTTAGAGAACAATTCAAATTTACGTGGAAGACTATCAGTGTCTTCCTATTCAACCACCTCTAATCATTTAAAAAGTACTGATCAGCGATGGAGATACTTGTTTTCATTGAAGGGTGAAAAAATTTACAACAGTCCTTTCTCTATCGATTCCTATATATCATTTAAATACCGTAACTCAGAATGGTCAGAAGTTACATCCAATGTGGGTAAGGCGGCTAAAATCTATTCATTGGCAATCAAATATAATTTCGATGAAGATCACAGACTAACGCTGGGCAGAACTTTTAATAAATGGATTTCGAACATGGGAACCATGGACGGGATTCAGTTAGAAAATAAGTTCGGCGGGTTCTATACAGGAATTGTTATTGGGTCTCGCCCTAACTTATCAGATTACGGCTACAATATGAAACTGTTACAGTTCGGCGGCTACGTCGGACGTGCTGATACAATTGGTTCCGGAATCATGCAAAATTCAGTTGCCTTTGTTCAGCAAACTAATGATTATAAAATTGACCGGCGCTTCATATACATTCAACATAGCAACAGTAGCATCGAGAAGGTTAATATCTTTGCATCGACTGAAATTGATTTATACGCAAGGCATAATGGATCGGGTGAAAACAAAATAAATATAACTGGCTTGTACGCCTCTATCAGATATGCTCCTGTAAGATGGTTTTCGATAAATACTTCCTACGACGCCAGAAAAAACGTCGTATATTACGAGACATACAAATCATATGCAGATAGCCTCCTTGAATCTAATACAAGACAAGGGGCAAGACTAAGGTTGAATTTTCGTCCGCTGAGTGGTGTGAATGTGGGTGTGACATATGGCTATAGATTCAGGGCAGATGATTCCAATCCTTCCAGTAATTACAGCATATCATTGTCATCAAGTAAGGTTCCTCTGCTCCAAAGCAATGTATATTTCAGCTATACTAATTTCACCAGTAATTATTTCCAAGGGCAGATAATAGGTGGAAGAATTTCAAAAGATATTTTTTCTAACACTATTTCTACTGCTTTTGGTTACAGGCACTTATTGTATGATTACAGCAATAATTCTAGATTAAAGCAAAATATTTTATCCCTTGATTTGACGACGACCTTATCAAAAATACTCTTCCTTTCCGCGAATTACGAAGGTACTTTTCAAGAGAACAACACCTATTCAAGGCTTTTTCTCAATCTTACATACAGATTTTAAAATAGTTAATTAATAATTTACCTTGCCCATTCAATGAATTATATTTATTTTTGAATCATTATTCAATTATGGTATTATGCGCACAAAAGAAGGAAATAAAGATAAAGATATACTTGAAGCTGCAGTTAAAGTATTTGCAGAGTATGGATATCATAAATCAAAAATTTCAAAAATTGCTGAAGTTGCTAACGTGGCAACCGGTAGCGTTTACGTTTATTTCAAGAACAAAGAAGACATTTTGTTACGCATCTTCGAAGAACTTTGGGAAAAACTATTCCACGAATATAGAAAAATAGCAAGGGGCAAAGAATTACAGCCCGCAAATAAATTTGATAAAATGATTGATATGATTTTTGATTTATTCACAGAAAATCCTGCTCTAGCTATGGTTTTTGTAAATGAACAAAATCATCTGATGCTAACAAACGAGGATCAATTCACCAAGAATTATGATAAGTTCCTGGATGAAGGAATTTTCGTAATAAAAGAAGGTATTAGTGACGGGACTTTTTCAAAAGACCTTGACCTTGCTATTTTCCGCCACTATATATTTGGCGCCATCAGAAATTTATTACACAATTGGGCGAAAGAGCCAAGAAATTTCACTTTGAATAACATCAGACAGAATATTAAGTATCTAACTATGAATGGAATAAAGAATTAGTTTTTTTTGCCTTTTATTGAATATTGATTCAACATACATTTTGTTATATTTTTTTTGTGAAAGCTTCTCAAATGTGAAGTGATGATAGGCTCTTTGGTTAGAGCCTCCTCTTAGTATGCGGCAGGTAAGACCCTCTTCTTACCTGCCGTCCTCTTTTTAAAGGTCTTCCCCCTATTTATTCATAACACAAAAGATTATTGAAGTATTCTTCATTAATAAACAGTATTGTTCTGCTTATTTATTAATATTACTTGACAAACTATATTTTTCTCTCTATTATTGAATTATTATTCATTATTAGCAATGTGATATGAGAATTAAAGAGGGAAATAAAGAAAAGGATATCTTAGAAGCTGCCATTAAAGTATTCGCACAAAACGGCTTCCATCAATCAACAATGGCTCAAATATCCGAGCAGGCCAGTGTGGCGACCGGAAGTATATATCTCTATTTTCCAAATAAAAAGGAGATATTACAAAGCATATTCGACATGCTTTGGAATAATTTATTTGAAACGTTTGATACCGTTACATCGAATGACAAATTATCTCCGGCTGAGAAACTTGATGGAATGATTGATCTTCTTTTTGACAGGTTTATTGAAAATCCTTCCCTGGCTATAGTTTTTGTGAATGAGCAAAATCATTTGTTATTTGACGATAAAAATCCTTTCACAAATAATTATCAGCGTTTTCTGGATCGAGGAATTGAATTAGTCCGTAATGGTATTGAACGCAAAGAGTTTTGGGGCGAGGTTGATCTGACAATATTTAAGTATTTTATTTTTGGCGCAGTAAGAAATTTACTTCACCTTTGGGCTCAAAATCCTGATAAATACAACCTTAATACCATCAGAAAAAATGTTAAGTATTTAATGAAACATGGGCTAGTGGCATAAATTTTTTGCAGATTTAATGAATTATGATTCATTAATCATTATAGAAAATAAAACCAAACATTCACCATTTTCCATCAAACTCGAATGTTATTACAAACAATAAATATATCTGGAGTTAAAAATGAAAACATCATCAAAATACGCAATACTTTTGGCAGTGCTAATATTCACTGCACCTGTTTTTGGGCAACTAAATAAGCTTTCAGTTGGAGTTGTCGGAACTCATTTTGCAAACCTGAATGGAGATGACCGCATATCAGGAATTGATAATCCATTCGGTTATGGTTTAGTTCTCGGATACAAAGTTAACAATAACCTTTCTGTAGCATTCACAGGAGAATACTTTAAAGATGATATTGAAGGCGTAGGAGGTCAGGAAAAAAATATCCGTACACACATATCTGCTTATATTACTCCTTTTGAACTGGAAACAATAATCCCATATATATCGGCCGGAGTTGTATATACTAACAGAAAACTTGAATATGACAATTCTTTTGAAGAAACAAAATCTATATTTAACGGAAGGTTTGGCTTAGGAGTAGATTATCCTGTGTTCAGTGGTATTTCACTAAATGCCGATTTAGGACTTTATACTGATGGATTATCATTTGTTGGTTGGAGTAATAGTCTGGGCTTCAGATACTCATTTTAAGACCGTAAATAAATATTAGTCTGTATTTTAGTAATAATCCCACTCATAATATACGGCAGGTGAGCCCCTACTTTACCTGCCGTCCTTTTAAATAAAAAAACTTGATTTTGCTCAATAAGCCTGATAACTTTTACTCCATCTTCTAACTTATTATTTCTCTAAAACTAAACTAGTTGAGAGTATAATGACTACGCCCATCAATAAGAAATTTATCTCACTTTCTATAATATTTTTAATTTTTGTGCTTTTAAAAATTGTTGGCTCTGATATACTTACGGAAATTGAAAGTCCCGGGGCAGCACTAATTATTTATTTGATTGAAATTGGATTTTGGATATTTGCCGCTGCTCTTCTAAATAATATTGTTCAAAGACTTCTCCGCTCCACAAGAAAAGAGAAGGACTTCGAGAAAGTCACTCGTGGATTTATTTTTGACTTGGTAACCATCCTAATTTACGTTGTTGCACTTGCTGCGATAATCGGATTTGTCTTTGGAGAGGCAATAACAAGTTTCTGGATATTAATCCTTGGTGTTGCTTTAGTTGTTGGAATGGTGTTAAGAACTGAATTATTCAGACTCTTTCCCGCTCTTTCATTCGACTTCAACAAACCTCTTCAGATTGGAGACTGGATAAAAATAAATGCAAACATCTATACGTCTGAAATAATCGGTAAAATAGTTGATATAAACCGAAAGTCAATATTTGTAATGTGTGAATCTAACACAATTACCATGGTGCCCACCAAGCTTCTTAATGATCTTATAATAACTAATTATCGTGGACCTGAAGCAAGAACCAGATTTGATTCGTCATTTATCTTAGATTTTTCTGTACCGGTTGATAGAGCAAAAAGAGTTTTACTTGCTGGTGCTTTGCAGGCAACTGAACATAGCGGGTTTTTAAAAAAGAAACACCCCGAGGTTCTTATAAAAAATACAGGGAAACTGGGTGTTGAGTATTCTGTATATTATTGGATAAATCCCTGGAAGAGTCTTACCCCCGCACAGGCAAATGACATTATTACTTCTTCCATTCTAAAACATATTTCAAAAGCCGGATTAAGTTTAGCTTACCCTAAAGAAGATGTATTCTATAAGGAAATGCCTTTGCGCCAGGCAGATACAGCCTCAGCTGCCGACAGGAAAGCTTTACTGGCAAACATCGAGTTATTTGGCTTACTGGATGAAGATGAACTGGACTATCTGGCTACTTCAGTCATTCAAAAGTTATTTGTTCAGGGAGAAGAAATTGTTACTGAGCGGGCCAGCGGCGATTCAATGTTCATCTTGGTTGAAGGTCTTTGTGATGTCTACGCGGATAATGATGAGAGTGAGCAAATAAATGTTGGTCAAATATCCCCCGGGCAATTTTTTGGTGAAATGTCCTTGCTTACCGGTGAACTTCGCTCCGCTACGGTGATAGCTGATACGGATTGTTTGGTTTACATTGTAACAAAAGATCACGTTGAGGAAATAATTAAAAAGCGCCCGGAAACTGCCGAAGGAATTAGTAATATTATCGCGGAGAGACGGATTAAAACTCTTCAATCAATAGAGGAAAGTGAGCAACATAGGAATAATATAGCCTCTCAGATATTAAGTAAAATGAAAGACTTTTTTGAAATTGAAAATAAATAGAATTGGAATTTATTGTTTAGGTGATATTATTGAGTGATAAAGTCATACTTTCAATGGAAGAGATAAGCAAGAGAATAAAAGAAGTTGTTCTTCCTGAATTTGACATAGTAGTTGGCATTGCGACAGGAGGCAGTATCCCCGCTTCCCTACTTGCCTATAAAACTAGCAAACCTCTTATAATGATTAGGCTGAATTTTAGAGATCCTGAAAACAATCCAATTTACGATGAGCCAAAACTCCTTTCAAATATTTCAAATGATTTAGCTGGGGAAAAAATTATTCTTGTTGATGATGTCTCTGTATCAGGTAAAACGCTGATAAAAGCAAAATCATTGTTGGCAGGATCTACGATAACGACTTTCGTTCTTAAAGGGAAGGCTGATATTGTGATTTTCCCTGAAATAAATAAGTGTGTTGCCTGGCCCTGGAATACTACCGGGTAAATAATTGACATTCTTCATCTAAATAAAATCGCAATTATACTTCTAGTAGAATTACTAGAAGTTATTTCACCAATTTAATTTCAACTGATGAAATTTTAATCGAATTTTAGACAACACTACTCGATCACTTCATCAAGGATATTTATTAATTCCTCAAATCTATATTCACTTTTACCGGACAAAACTTTCATTTTATCAAAAACATCATCATAAAAAATTGCCGCAGAACGAATTTGCTCAGGAATTATATTTTCCACGCTAAGCTTTTCTAAATCAGCACATTGCTCGGATTCGTCTATAAAAATGTTGATAAGCAGATATGAGAATACCTCGTAAAGTAGCTGTTCGAATCCTTCACGACTATAATATAGAACTTCCTGGTATTCATTTACTGCCAAATAAGATTGGATTTCTTTTTCTTTAAGTAATTGCAGCATTAGTTTTGTTGTGTATCCCCAAAGTTTATTCTTATCCGTTTCCTTGCTCTTAATCTGAACAAGTGTCAGAAACTCATCACTGTATTTAATAAAAGTAGAGATAATTGCTTCTCTTTTCCTTAAATACAAATCGCCTTTACCCATTTTAAGAAAATATTTATTAATGGGGATTGTTAGATAAACTTCACTGAATAATTTATTAAAGTCACCTTTCAACTCAGTTTTGAGGTCGTTTAAAATTGAGAATACAAACTGAGTCTTGATTATTTCAACACTATTTCTCTTCATTAATTTAATTATTTCCAAACCAGCAACGTTACGACTATTCAGCCACTTGAAGAAACATGACAGAGTAGAGATACTAAGACGAATTTTTTCATCCTGCTTTTCGACTCCCAGTCCGGCATCTGCTTCAAGTACATTAATGAACTCATTATATTCATTTACTATGGAGCCAGTCATGGTAATTAAATCAGAAACCTTAGTCTCCTCTTCAATCAACTTAAATGACTCGTATCCAAGTGTTAATAACTGGGTGAAAGAATTATAAATTGATTCGTATTTAACAAACTTAACAAAACTGTTTAGGTCATCAACTCCTTCAAAAGGTAGTTTTTCTCTTACTTTATAAAGCAGGGTTACATCTTCATCCAACATCCTGAAATTAATATATACCCTGGATTGAAACCCATTCAGTTCCAACCCAATACCCTGGTTGTGAATTTCACTTCCATTCAACAAAAATTCTTTTCCACTCAGGTGTTCACGAACAGAATAAAATATGTTGGAATCATTTGATAAATTCAAAGCATCAGCCAATGATTTTTTTGTGGTACTCTTATTACCATCTCCGTCCAATATTAATTTTGGGGCTGACATTTTTATATGCCCAGCGGCACGCTCATATTTATTGTTGTAGAAAATAAGAGCTCCTTCATGCCCATGGGTATTTACAAAAGCAAAAACGTTTTCGTTGATTGATCCGAACGAATCAAGAAAATCAAAGAGCCAGAAATTTACAACATCTGAAAAGAGATATCTTTTCTTCATCAGAGGGAATATTTCGCGTTCATGTCTTTCAATCAACCATGTCTTGGGAGTTTCATTATAATAAGCTCTTTGGTATTCCATACCATACTTTTCGGTAAACCCCTCAACCTGCCCATGAGCAAACATTGGCAGCCCGGGTAAAGTTATCATCATTAACGCAACGCCGATATACTTATCTTCAGTGCCAAATTGCTTAATAGCAGTTTCTTCATCAGGATTACTCATAAAGTTGACGTAGCGTTTCAATATTTCAGGTTCGTATTCAAGAGTGTTTGTTATCAGGTCGCGATATTTTTCATTTTCCTCACGCATCATCATATGCATAAAGGCACTGTTGTAAACGCGATGCATTCCAAGAGTTCGTACGAAATAACCCTCCATCAGCCAGAATGCCTCAGCTAATAACAGAGTTTCAGGTAACTCATTATTTATCCTGTCAACAACTTCCCTCCAGAACTCAACCGGGAACTGATTATCAAATTCAGTTTTGGTCATCGCATGATCAACACGTGAAGGGATATCACCGCCAGTGCCCGGTCTTGGATACCAGAGTCGGGAAAAATGCTTTTTGGTAAGCGTCATGGCAGCATCAAAACGAATGATTGAAAACTTTCTGGCAACATCAAATATTTTCTGGATAACTGCCTCGCGCACTTCCCCATCCAAAAGATTCAGTTGTGCTGTATCATTCCAGGGCATATTTGTTCCATCGTTACCATGATAAAGATATTTCACATTTCCTGTATTATTATCTATTCTCTGGAAGACAACACTGGCATCTGTTTTATTCCAATATCCATCTTCAATACGAAGTTGAATTCTGGCATCATCCGATAAATCGGTCCCTGTAAAAGTGTAATTAGGAAAGGGTGAAAAATCTGATTGAATAAAATAATGCGGGTTTTCAAGAACCCATCTAGAAAATACTCCTGTATGATTGGGTACCATATCACTGGAAAGACGCAGACCTCTTTGCTTTGCACGTTCATTAAGATTGGTATATGCTTCTTCACCTCCAAGATCATGGGCGATTTCATAATCGAAAAGTGAGTAGGCAGAAGCTGTTGCATCTGTGTTTCCCATTATATGCTTTATCTTTTTTGATGCACTGCTTCGTTCCCATAATCCTATTAACCACAGTCCGTTAAAACCCCAGTTTACAAGCATATCAAGTTCTTCATCAGGAACATGATCCAAACGATGAATATGACGTCCATATTTTTTAGAGAGTTGATCGAGCCACACATGAATGTTTTTTGCCATAAGAACAACCCTTGGCATCCATTCAATATCTTTAGTGAAATTCTCAATTTCTTCATAATCCGCAAGACTTTCTTTACCGTAATCGTAACCTGATTTACCAACAGTAGTAAAACCAAATCCATATTCATCTGATTTATACTTTGGAACAACAGAAGGAGGCGGGCCACCAAAACCGATTGTCAATTGACGATTCTCTTTAATGAAATCACTACTCTTAAGAAGTTTTCCCAGAAATTCTTCATCAATCAAAATTGACCATTTTTCCTGTATGAATAATAATTGCGCCTCTATATCATCCGGATTTGAAATAATTGGAGCTTTTAAGAGTGTTATCAAATCCTGGTTTTCCGGTCCAAATTTTGGCTGTGTCTTGAAAAATATTTCTAAATCAACAATAACCTTTTTATATAGCTCAGCATTGGAAATATAGTTCTCATCCAGCAACTCTTTTAGTTTCAGGTTAGCAGAATTAAAATTACTCAGGTGAAGCAGAATTAACTCTTCAAGGGCAACCAATCGATTTGCCTTACCATCCTTTTTCGTGTCAAGGTATTCTGATACAGAAATCTTATTCTTATAAACATCACTGGGAGGAAAAACCGTAACAAAATCAAAAATTAAATCATTAATCTGATCATGCCCGTACTTTTCATTCAAATATGCCAAAGCATTGTCAATAGCCCCGGGATTAATCTCTTCACGATATCTTTTAATTACAAAGTGAAATATTTCATCAAGCAATCCGGCAGCGTTAACCTGAGCGGGATTTAATTTGTTTTCAGCCGTTCTGCTCTTATTTAACTCATGAACAAAATTCCTCACCTGATGAAAATTCGCAAAGATTACATTACCGGATATAGAAAATAATTCTTCAGCAAAGTTATAAACTCTTCTGATATGACCTGCCACGTGAAATTCATATTTTGATAACATATTCTATCTATATAATTATGAATAAATCTGTGCCTTATAATAAGTCAAATATAATCAATCGCAGAGACAATTGGTGTTATATCATAACTGAAAATAGTTCGCAAACGTTTCCAAAATTGATATTAAGGGTATATTCCGGTATATTTTTGGTTCAAAATTTATAGGCTGATATGTCAGTAACACCTTTGATGGTTCAGTATCATAAGATAAAAGAGCAAAACCCTGATACAATATTACTTTTCAGAGTCGGAGATTTTTTTGAGACTTTTGAAAACGATGCCGTTACCGCTTCCAAAGTTTTAGGTATCACTCTAACAAAGCGGTCGAACGGAAAAGCCGACAGTGTTCCTCTTGCAGGATTTCCACATCATGCAATTGATACCTATTTGCCTAAAATGGTTAGAGCTGGTTACAGGGTAGCAATTTGCGAGCAGGTTGAAAACCCTAAATTCGCTAAAGGTATTGTTAAGCGTGAAGTTGTAGAAGTTGTAACACCTGGTGTTGCCATATCAGATAAATTGCTTGACCATAAAAAAAACAATTATCTTTTAGCGGTTTATCTTGAAGACGGTATAGCCGGAGTATCATTTTGTGATATTTCTACAGGTGAATTTCATGCTTATGAAGTACCCGAAAAAGATTTGACCCAGCAGTACGGTTTAATTAATCCTTCGGAAATCCTGATATCTAAAAGACAAAAAGAGATGTTGGTTCCTACCATAGAAAAGTTTTTTAGCTCGGCCCGTATAACTAACGTGGATGAATGGATTTTTTCACATGAGTATGGCGAAGAACTTTTACTCAATCATTTTCAAACCAAGACACTTAAAGGTTTTGGTGTTGAAGAGATGGATAAAGCAGTAATTGCCTCTGGTGTTATTCTTAATTACCTGAAAGAAACTCAGAAGGCAAGCTTAAGTCATGTTAATAAACTCTCTTTATTTAATCCCACAGATTACATGTTGCTGGATTTCTCAACAAAGCGAAATCTTGAGATAACATTTACAATGCAGGATGGCGAAAGAGAAGGTTCGCTGATTTCAATATTGGATAGAACCGAAACTCCCATGGGAGCCAGACTTCTAAAACGCTGGATATCAGCTCCTTTAAGAAAACTTGAAGCTATTACTAAAAGACAGGTGGCTGTTGAGGAGTTATATAAAAACCGGAAATTAAGAGAAAACCTGATAAGCGAGTTGAAAGAAATTGGTGATCTCGAAAGATTAATTTCGAAAGTATGTACGGGCAAAGTGAACCCAAGAGAGTTAGGTTACATAAAAGGTTCTCTTAAAAAGATGCCGCTTATTAGGCAATTGGTCGAAAATTCCTCTTCCAATACACTCCTGGAAATATGTAACAGGATTAAGGATCTTGATCATTTGGTTGAAAAAATTGAGTTGTCAATTTCAGATAATCCGCCTATTACTATTTTGGATGGAAACGTAATTAGAGCCGGCTATAATGCAGAACTGGACGAACTACGTAATCTCTCCCTAAACGCAAAAAACTGGATTGCAAATTTACAGCGCACTGAACGGGAACGAGCCGGCATTTCCTCTTTGAAGGTCAGTTATAACAGAGTTTTTGGTTACTATATTGAAATCAGTAATACTCACAGAGACAAGATACCTGAGAACTATATACGAAAACAAACACTGGTTAGCAGCGAAAGGTATATTACTCCTGAACTGAAGGAGTACGAAGACAAGGTTCTTAATGCCGAAGAAAATATTGCCAAGCTGGAATATAATCTTTTTAATGAGGTAAGGGTATTCGTTTCAAACGAGGCTGAAGCAATTCAGGAAAATGCGCGGCTGATAGCCATGTTGGATTGTTTTGTTTCATTCGCCGATTGTGCTGAAGCTTATAATTATGTAAAACCTCAGCTCGATAATTCTGATATTCTAGAGATAACAGAAGGACGCCACCCGACCGTTGAGCTGATGCTTCCTTCCGGTGAAAAGTTTACTGCTAATAATTGCCATATGAGTTGTGATGATTCTCAAATAATTCTACTTACGGGACCAAACATGGCTGGTAAGTCAGTTTATCTGCGCCAGATTGGTTTGATTGTTCTCCTTGCCCAGATTGGATCATTTGTGCCCGCTAAAGAGGCTAAAATTGGACTGGTAGATAAAATTTACACGCGTGTCGGGGCAAGTGATAACATCTCAGCCGGTGAAAGTACTTTCCTTGTTGAAATGCAGGAAGCCGCTAATATTTTGAATAACGCTTCAAATAAAAGTCTTATTCTGCTTGATGAAATTGGCCGAGGCACAAGCACGTTTGATGGAATTTCTATCGCCTGGGCAATTACAGAATATCTTCACGAAAATCCTGCCGTCGCTTCAAAAACTTTATTCGCTACTCATTATCACGAACTCAATGAGATGGCTTCGCTTTTCCCGAGAATTAAGAACTTTAAAGTTGAAGTCAGGGAATACGATGATAAGGTTATCTTTTTACACAAAGTAACTCCTGGCGGCGCCGACCATAGTTACGGTATTCAGGTTGGACAAATGGCAGGACTTCCTCTTTCAGTAACAAACAGGGCAAAAGAAATTCTAGTAAATCTGGAAAGTAAAGAGCTTACTCCCTACGAGATGAAAAGAGCAAAAATAGCCAAACTTAAACAGGATGAATTGCAAATAAGCATGTTCGAGTTTAAAGATGATGCAATAAGAAAAGAAATTTCCGATATTTCGATTGATAATATTACTCCCCTTGACGCACTTCATAAATTGAATGAACTAAAAAGGAAAGTCGATGAAAAGGAATCTTAGCCTAGGTGCAATTATACTAGTTGCAGTATTAATTCTTCTGATGTCATTGTATGATAAGCATACGCCGGAGGAAATAGAATACATAAAAAAAATAGAGAATTACAGAACTGAAAAAGATTCTTCATTTAAGAGCTCCCCTTCTTCCCCATTTAATTATAAGGGAAAAGTAGAATTTCACTCGTTGAAATATTTTGATGTGGATCCTGAATTTGCCTTTAAGAGCAAGTTATTTGAATATGAGCCCAAAGATACTATTACTTATTTCGGGACAAAAGGAGAAGAACGTACAGCCGTTAGATATGGCTATGTACAATTTAAATATCATGAGACCTTGTACAAAGTTAACGTATACCAGGGATCATCCAGAAATGGTGAAATCTACCACATGATTTGGTATACCGACAAGACTACCAATAAGGAATCTTATGGCGTAGGGCGATATCTTGATTTCGAAGTAGAAAATGACCCTCATTATCTATACACGATAGATTTTAACCTGGCTTACAACCCATATTGTGCCTATAGTAAAGAATATTCCTGCGCAATACCAACAAAGGAAGATTATATTGACCTGGAAATTACGGCAGGCGAACAAAAATTTCATGATTAATTTACGGAGTACAGTGTGGTTATCTTATTAGAGAATAATGCGACCGAACAACAGATAGAAAATGTGGTTAAGCATCTTGAAGATTACGGTTTTCAAATACATAAATCGACCGGAGTGCAAAGAACAATAATTGGCGCCATTGGGGTTAAACCTAATTTCGACACAAGGAAGATTAAAATACTCGATGGAGTATCTGACGTTTATCGTGTTACGGCACCATATAAATTGGCAAGCAAAAGTTTCAAGGAAGAGAAATCTATCTTTGATATTAAAGCAGTAAAGATTGGCGACAATGAAATAGCTATGATGATTGGTCCTTGCTCTGTTGAGAGCGAAGATCAGATATTCAGATTGGCTGAGGTAGTTGCTAAATCGGGGGCAAAAATACTTCGTGGCGGGGCCTTCAAACCGCGCTCTTCTCCATACTCATTCCAGGGTATGGGTGTTGAAGGATTGAAACTTATGCGAAAAGCCGCCGATGAATTTGGTTTACTGGTAATAACTGAAGTAATGCAGATCAGTCAGATTGAGTTAATTTATGAATATGCTGATATATTTCAGATTGGAGCGAGAAATATGCAGAACTTCGCACTCCTCACGGAAATTGGGAAGACTGATAAACCCTGCATGATTAAAAGAGGATTATCAGGAACTATCGAAGAATGGCTGATGTCGGCTGAATACCTTCTCTCAAACGGTAATAGCATGGTAATGTTATGTGAGCGTGGTATAAGAACTTTTGAACCATATACCCGAAATACTTTTGATGTATCCGCTATCCCTATGGTGCATAAGAAGAGTCACCTACCGGTCATAGCAGATCCATCCCATGCCACAGGTTTACGCGATCAGGTTGCTCCAATGGCACGTGCGGCTGTTGCGGCTGGCGCCGATGGTCTCATGATTGAAATTCATCACGATCCTGAGAATGCACTTTCGGATGGTCCTCAGGCCCTTCTTCCTGATCAATATTTACAATTGGTTGAAGAATTGAGAATGATTGCCACAGCCATTGGAAGGACATTGTAATTGAGTATCCGGAATGTAAGTATAGTCGGCTTAGGACTGATGGGCGGATCTATTGCCAAAGCATTGAAAAATTCTGAAGCGGATATACAGATATCTGCTTTTGATAAAGAGGATATACTTAAAAGAGCGATGGAGGATGGGGTTATTGATTCTCCTTTAGACAATATAGAATGTGTCTTGGCTTCTGACCTGATTTTTCTTTGTACACCTGTTGATGCTTCAATTTCCATTTTTAATTCTATTGCCGGTAAACTCTCTCCGAATACTATTCTTACTGACGTTTGCGGAGTAAAATTTCCGCTCCAAAAAATTTGGGATGCCAAGGGAAAAACCGGTAAATACATCGGTGGTCATCCAATGACTGGGAAAGAAGTTGGAGGATATGAAAATTCCGATCCCCTCCTCTTTGAAAACTGTGTTTACATACTTTCGGAAGATCTTAACCAAAATGAAGAACTATCAGAGTTCAGGAAGATTATTGAATTACTTGGGGCAAATATTCTTTTCGTTCCTCCGAAACAGCACGACCTTATTGCGGCAAGTGTTAGCCACCTCCCGCAATTAGTTTCCGTTGCTCTGGTGAACACAGCTGCTCTAAAAACTGATTATTATAATTTCCTGGATTTAGCCGCCGGCGGCTTTAGAGATATGACACGAATCGCCTCGAGTGATTTTAAGATCTGGGAACCCGTCATTAGGGAAAACAAAAAAGAAATTATTACAGCTATTGAAAAATTTCAATTTGAGCTGGATAAATTAAAAAACTCAATTTCCGAAAACAAGACTGAAGAAATTGAGAAATATTTTGATCTGGCAAGAACACGAAGAGATGAAATCCCGAAAAATACCAAGGGTTTCTTAAAACCTCTGCATGATCTGTATATCTTTGTAAAGGATGAACCGGGCGTAATCAGCAGGGTTTCTACAACACTGGCAAAGGAAAATCTTAACATCAAAGATATCGAACTTCTAAAAATTCGTGAGGGTTCGGGTGGTACATTCAGGATTGCTTTCGAATCTGCTGATGATGCGGCATCTGCCCATAAATGTTTACGAAATGCTGGATTTAAAACCAAATAATCTACATTAAAGACTTTGATAAACCTCCATCAACGGTAATCGTCTGCCCGGTAATGTAACCGGCCTGGTCTGAGGCCAGAAAGGCAATAACCGAAGCAACTTCATCTGGTCTTGCTAATCGTTTCAGGGGAACATTACCAGCCATCTCCGCCAGCATATGTTCGTGAGAATCACCACTACTTTTTGCGCGCTCAACAGCCAGCTCGTATAATCTGTGAGTGAGAGTATAGCCGGGCGCGACATTGTTTACGGTTATATTAAATTTTCCTACTTCGTTACTCAATGATTTAGCAAAACCCGTTACTCCGCTGCGGAATGCATTTGAAAGCATTAAATTAATGATTGGTTCCCTAACTGAAATCGAGGTAATATTAATAATTCTTCCCCAGTTTTTTCTTTCCATGCCGGGGAGTACAAGCCTTGAAAACCTTACACTACTCATTAAAACCTGACTATAACCCTGTTCCCAATTACTCTCATCAAGTTCTTCAAATGTTCCGGGGTTCGGCCCACCGCAATTGTTCACCAAGACATCTATTTCGCCAAGGTTTGACTCGACTTCCTTGATAGTGTTTTCAATATCACTTGGAATGTTAATGTCACATTTGGACCAATAAGGTTCAATTCCATATGCCCGCTTTATTTCCTTTGTAGCCTCTTTCAAATTCTCCACATTGCTGGAACATAAGGCAACTTTGCAGCCCTCCTTAATTAGCAGTTCAGCAGTTGATCTTCCAATACCGGAGCTTGAAGCAACAACCAAAGCTGTTTTTCCCCTTATTCCAAAATCCATGTATGCCCTCTTCTATTATTAACCACGCTTTATAAAAACAGGATTAAGATTCAATTAGTTTACAGTTGTGGAATAAAGATAGAAAAATTTCTAAAAAAAATCCTGCCTGGTAGGGTTCAGGCAGGATAAGTTACATAAATAAAGCAGTGCTATATATGTAGGTATTACTTTTGTTCGTTTACAATTTTTTCAGTATCAAGTGCAATAACTAATTCTTCGTTAGTTGGTATTCTCAAAACACGAACTTTCGAATTTTCTGTTGCTATATCGCACTCGCCTTTAGCATTATTGTTCTTTTCGTCATCTATTTCAAGTCCCATAAATTCAAGACCACTACAAGCATCTTTTCTGGTCCATGGAGCATTTTCGCCAACACCGCCAGTAAAGACAACTGCATCAACACCGCCAAGTGCGGCGGCATATGAACCAATGTATTTTTTGATTCTGTAGTTGTATGCGTCAAAGGCAATTTTAGCTCTCTCATTACCACCAAGCACGGCTTCTTCAATTTCGCGCATATCGCTGCTAACACCACTTAATCCAACAACGCCGCTATGTTTATTTAAGAGAGTGTTTATTTCACTTAAGTTAAGTTCTTCTTTACCCATAATGTACAATGGAATTGAAGGATCAATATCACCACATCTGGTACCCATAAACAAACCTTCCAGAGGAGTAAAACCCATGGAAGTATCAACTGAACGACCACCATTAATAGCAGCCATTGAAGCGCCATTACCAAGGTGAGCTGTGATTATTTTTAATTCACTATATGGCTTGCCTAAAAACTCAGCGGCTCTTTCAGATACATATCTGTGAGAAGTACCATGGAACCCATACCTTCTTATTTTGTAACGTTTGTATAATTCGTATGGAATTCCATAAAGGTATGCATGAGGAGGCATCTTAACATGGAAAGCTGTATCGAAAACACCACATTGAGGTGTGTTTGTTAAATGTTTAGTTGCTGCCTCAATACCTTTTATGTTTGGCGGATTATGCAGAGGAGCCAGCTCAATATTATCTTTTAAGGCTTTCATAACCATGTCAGTAATTAATACAGATCCTGAGAATGTTTCACCACCATGAACAACCCGGTGACCAACAGCATCAATTTCACTTTTATCTTTTATTACACCATGGTTTGGACTTAATAAAACTGCAATAACGTACTCAATGGCTATCGTATGGTCAAGAATTTCACCAACAATTCTAATTTTTTCTTTACCCAAAGGCCTGTGAGTAAGAACAGCACTACTCATTCCAATTCTTTCTACCAAGCCCTGTGCTAAGGAGTCTCTTGTTATTGTATCTATAAATTGATATTTAATAGAAGAACTGCCACAATTTAATACTAATACTTTCATTTTTGCCCCTGCAAAATATTGTTAAACAATTTTGTCATCTTGATCATACTTGTAGAAACCTTCGCCGGTCTTCTTACCAAGTTTTCTTTCACGAACCAGTTTTCGAAGCAAAGGACATGGTCTGTACCTTGGTTCTCCAAGTGTGTTCCATAAGGTTTCCATCCAGGCTAAAACTTCATCCAAGCCCATTGTGTCAGCCATTTCCAGCGGACCCATTGGGAAGTTATAACCAAGTTTCATGGCGATATCGATGTCTTGAGCAGACGCAATCCCTTCCAAAAGTATGTGCATTGCTTCATTTAACAGGGGTACTATTGCTCTGGTAGTAACAAAACCAGGGTATTCATAAACTTCAACGGCAGTTTTTCCAATTGTAGTTGCAAAGCCTTTTATTGTTTCCACAGTTGCATCAGAAGTATCAAGAGCTTTTATTAATTCTACAAGAGGCACTTTTTGAACCGGGTGCAAAAAGTGCATACCAATTATTCTATCTTTGCGGTCTGTAATTTCTGCTATTTTGGTTAAGCTAAGTGTAGAAGTATTTGAAATGAAAATGGCTTCTGGTTTGCAAATTTCATCGCATTTCTTAAATAATAATCTTTTAAGCTGAAAGTTTTCTTCCACCGCTTCAATTATTACATCACAATCTTTTAGTTCATTAAAATCAGTTTTCCATTGTATCTTGCTAAGGATTGATTTCATTTCACTTTTTGTCATAGCCCAACGAGCTATCTCACGTTCCATCTGAGCCTCGAGCTGTTGTTGCCCTTTTTCTAAATGGAACTGATCTTTTTCAATAATGACAACATCTAATCCTGAAGCTGCAACAGTCCAGGCAATACCTTGCCCCATCCTTCCGCAACCTATAATTGCAACATACTCAATCCTGTCCTGCTCCGGAGCTGCTTTAACGTCATCAAGAAGATCTTCTAGTCTTAGTTTTTCATCTGACATTTCGATTCCAGTATTTTTTCTGAATAAAATAGAGTAACTATCTTTTATTGTCCAATAATAATACCAGATATTGATACAATATCTGTACCAATTAAATTGTGGCAATTTGGAGTAATTGTTACTGCCTAGTAGTCTTTTTTACTAAAAATAAAAATACTTATTCCAATACTGAGAATCATGAATAAAAAGGAGGAAATTATTGGCTGGTAGGAATCGATTCCACCTCCCGTAGCCAGACTGGCAGTGATTGAAGCAATTTCCGAAGTTTTTGGTAAAAAGTAGTAAAACCCGTCAATTATGTGCTCAACAAATTTATTATCAAGAAAGTCATAAAATTGCTCTCTGGTTGCTAAAATGGGTGATAAAATGAAAAATATAAGATAGGACATCATCATTGCAAGAAGTGAACTTCTCGTTAGGACTCCAATCAAAATTATTAAAGCGTAAAGAACCGCAAAAGCAAACGTAATACTTAGAATAGTAACTAAAATGGATGCACCCCAAACAGAAAATTTAAGCCCAATTAAAAGCCATATTCCAAGAACCAAATAAGCAATATTCAAGAGAACTATCGAAATTCCACCCAAAAACTTGCCCCAAATAACCTGACTTCTGGAAACAGGTTTAGAGAGAATCAAATCGATATTGCCCTTTTCCAGCATGTTTGGAATAAAACTGGAAGCTGAAAATATTGATAGGAATAACCCACCTCCAAAAAGCGGCATTACAATCATCATTTTGAAGAAATCGGCAACCTGAGTCAAAACATTATCTGTCATTTCGTTACTGGTGCCCGCCATTCCGGTAAGATTATCAAAACCCACAAAATAAAAGATGAGTGAGAATATTAATAGAACAAATGAAGAAATCCCAAAGAATGTAAGGAAGATTTTACGGGAAAACGCTTCTTTAAAAGTATATTGAGTGATTGTTAGAATATTTCTCATTTTAGCGTCCCTCTGATTCATTGATTAAGGATATGAACATATCTTCCAACGAATGCTTCATTGGCGTAACTGATTTAATAAATTTTCCGGCGGCTCTCAACTGATCAATTAGCACGTTCAATCTATCAACGCTCCCAACGGGTGCGATATATTTCCCGTCCCTTCTGGAAAGATTAAATTCCTTCCATTTTGATTCCAATTCCTCATCGCTGATTTCATTTTCAAGTTCCAGATGGAAAGTTTCTTTAGTGGTTGTTAGCTCTTCAACACTCCCCTCTTGCAATAATCTGCCTTTATTCAGAATGGCAACTCTGTCACTCACCAATTCAACTTCAGAAAGCAAATGACTATTCAGAAATATTGTTTTACCATCCTTCTTCAGGTTTGTCAGCACTTCTCTAATTTCTTTTCTGCCTATCGGATCAACGCCATCGGTTGGTTCATCAAGAAAAATCAATTTCGGATCGTGAAGCATCGCCTGCGCTAATCCAAGCCGCTGCATCATTCCTTTCGAATACTTTTTTACCTTAACTTTTTTCCATTGATCCATTTTTACTATTTTAAGTAATTCATCAATGCGTCCATTAAGATTTGAGTTTCTATATCCACTTAATGCGGCAAAATATTTCATAACATCTTCAGCAGTCAGATAGGATGGAAAACGGTGATTCTCCGGTAAATAACCTACCATTTTCTTTTGCTTATATTCCGCAATGTCTTTTCCGAATAATTTACAGTTTCCATGTGTTGCAAAGGCAATACCCAGAAGTACTTTAATAAGAGTGGTTTTCCCAGCGCCGTTAGGCCCAAGTAATCCAAAGATATTCCCCTCTTTAACTTGAAGGGAAAAATCATCCAGGGCAGTTACTTTTCGTTTGGTTAATTTGCCGCCGTAAATTTTTGTTAAGTTATTCACTTCAATAATATTCATGTGGTTTTCTGAAAATTAGTTTATATAATTATTTGGAAAAGAGTAATTTGTCACCTGTGATAATCCAGCGTTTTTATTTCTAATAAATTAAGATACTGATGTGAAAGTAATTCTCCAAAGAAACAGATAATGACTAAACACGATATACTAAAAAAATATTTTGGTTTCGATTCTTTCCGTCCCGGACAAGAAGAAATTATTGATTCGATCTTAGCGAATAAGGATGTTCTTGCCGTTCTGCCGACCGGTGCAGGTAAGTCGTTATGCTATCAAATACCGGCTCTTATGGGATCGAATTATTCCATTGTCATATCGCCTTTAATCGCTCTAATGAAGGACCAGGTTGACGCACTCAATAAAAATCAAGAACTCTCAGCTTATATTAACAGTTCATTAGACTTCAGCGAGACACAAAAAGTTCTGAACAAACTGAATAATAATAAAATTAAATTACTTTACGTAGCCCCGGAAAGACTGACAAACCCATCGTTTATTGACACAATAAGCCAAAAACTACCGGATTATTTATTCATTGATGAAGCACACTGTATTAGCGAATGGGGACATAACTTCAGACCCAGTTACAGAAAAATAATTGAGTTCATTGACCATCTTGAGATTAAAAATATTGCCGCTTTTACGGCAACAGCAACTCCAACTGTCAGAAAAGATATAATAGCGCAACTACGTTTTAATAAAGCTGATGTTATTGTTAAGGGTTTTGAGCGTGTTAACCTTGCCTTGAAAATTGTTAAAACCAGGCAGAAAAAGGAAAAAACCTTATCATATCTAAAAAAATATAGTACTCCGGCAATTATCTACACGGGAACCAGAAAACTTGCCGAGGAGACCAGCTATTTCTTAAGAATGAACGGTTTGAGATCTGCTCATTATCATGCCGGACTTGCCTCAGGATTACGAACTATAATTCAGGATGACTTTCTGAATGACAGAACGGAAGTGATTTGTGCTACCAACGCATTTGGTATGGGTATTGACAAAAAGGATATCAGAACAATTATTCATACAAATATTCCGGGATCGCTGGAAAATTATTATCAGGAAATTGGACGCGCCGGGCGTGATGGTATGGAATCAAATATCCTTCTCTTTTACGAGGGCAAGGATAAATCCTTACAGGAGTTTCTTATAAATAACTCCTACCCCTCGCGTGAGCATATTGCAGTTGTTTATAATTCACTTTACGATTATGGACAGGTTGCGCTCGGTTCTATTCGGGATGATTTAATTGAACTCGACGATAATTATTTCAAAATCACGAAGGCGAAGGATCTTTCAGAACCACTTATTGTAGCCGCAATCAGGATACTTGAGAATTCAGGTTACATCGAATCGGCGTCTGATTTGAAGCAAAATTATTATTTCAAGTTTTCTATTTCTTCTATTCAGTTACAATCCTATGTAAAACAATTAGGGAATAGCGCCTTAAAGGAAATAATTATATCACTTCTGCGCCTATATGGAAGTGATTCTTTTATTCGACAAGTAAAGCTTGATCTAACTGACATAACCAACAGCACTGGTGAGGAGAGAAATAAGATTAAGGATCAGCTGCTGACTCTTTCCAGCATTGGAATAATCGAGTATCAGTTACCAACTTCAAACAGCAAGATTAAACTTAAGCAAACCAGAATTGAAACCCGGTATATTAAGCTGAATGAAGATTATGATACTTACCGGAAAAATGCATTGTTAAAATTAGATGAGATGATCAAGTTCGTTGAAACTCAAAAATGTCGTTTCAGATTTATCCTTGAGTATTTCGGTGAAATTGAAAGTGACTATACATGCGGCAAATGTGATAAATGCATCGGTAGAACTGAAGATACTTCCGAGATTATGGATTACCTCGAAGAAATTATTCTCAATACTCTTCATGAGGCGAGAACCAGAATTAGAACCAATGATTTAGTGAACATTTTACGCGGGCACTCCCCTTCCGGGAAGTTTAAAAATTATTCTTCCTTCGGTACCTGTGAACACTTTAGCAAAGACCAGCTGAAGGCATCAATCGATTCTCTCGTTAATAGTAGACTTATTACTCAGTTTGACGGTCATTTGGTATTGTCAGATGATGGGAAATCTAATTTCATTAAAATGACCACTCCTGAAAGTCATGACATTTCTGACTCTGCTGATAATGACGGAACCATGGACTTATTTCATCAGCTTAAAGCGGTAAGAAAGGAAGCTTCGAAGAAATTTTCGCAGGCTGAAGAAATGATATGCAGCGATGAGATCATGAAAAAAATTGCTGAGCTGAAACCCGAGAGTCATTCAAAACTGATTGAAGTTGAGGGAATTACGAACAGACTAATAAATAAAATTGGGGATGATATTATAAGTACGGTCAAGGAATTTCAGAGAAACCGGAAATCGACTCAAATTAGCAGCAATTCAATACCGGAAAACCTTTCATCTGTACTAAAGCTCCTGGAAAAAGGATACAACCTGGACGAAATTTCTTCTTTGATGAAGCTATCCGATCACCTTATCTCAATTCAGATAGATACCCTAATACATCTTGATCCCAAGTTAAATATTGATAAGCTCATGACCAAAGGAGAGAAAGAGCTGATATATAGCAAAATTAAGGAGGGGTTTACCGAAATGAAGGAATTAAAAGAAGAACTTCCAAATGAAATCAGTTATTCAAAGATTCGTATCGTCCTGGCGAAGTCGAAGATTTCACAGTCCCGTTCTTTACTCTAAGACTATCAAGATAAGCCAGGGATTCATTAAAGAATGAATCCCATAACTCTTTATTGCCAGAATAACTGTAAAGTGTATTGAGATATTCAGCCTCCGTGATGTTACTGGTCTCAAATATCTCATTAATCTTTATATCAAGAGAATCCTTAAAATTCTTATAGGTTTCCTGATTAATCATAATTTTAACATAGGTATCAACCATTACTTCACGATCGACAACTTTTTCCTGGTTGCATGAAAAAGTTAATAATAGAAGAAGTGAGAAGAAAAAAATCAATTTCATTTCTTTTTACTCGCCTCAAATAGTATTCTTTTTTCGCCATCTGTTAGGTTCTGATAACCGCTTTTACTTATTTTATCTAATATTCTATCAATTTCTTCCTGGCTGACTTCGGGTTCTTTTGGCTGCCCATTTATATCATAAAACTCAGCTTCTTTAACCGAATCACCCCTAAAACGTTGTGCAGACCTTCTAAATTGTGAATCTTCATTTGTCCGTTGTTCATGAACTTTCTGTTTAATATCTCTGAATATTCCCTCAAAGTTAAAGTTCTTTTTTCTATCCCAAAGAACAAAAATAGCAGCGCCAACAGCTCCGCCAATATGAACAAGATGCGCGACCACACTTCCGTCACCAACCGACATAAATTCCATTATCATGTATACAGCAATTAAGTATTTCGCTTTTATCGGGATTGGTGGGAATAAGAGAAAAATATATCGATCCGGATAAAAGAGAGCAAACGCAATAAGCACACCATAAACGGATCCTGAGGCACCTATAGTAGGAGCTCCACCACCGATTAAAGGTGCTAAGAATACCTGAAGCAACCCGCCAACAACGCCGGCTGATAGATAGAAAATCAAAAACTTTTTTGAGCCCATTTGATTTTCAACTTCCATCCCAAACATCCAAAGAGCAAACATGTTAAAAAGAATGTGGGAAAAATTACCATGGAGAAACTGATAGGTAATTAACTGCCAGATTTGGAAATTGTTTTCAATTCCAATCTGATTCACACCTCCAATGGGATTCAAGGCAAAATATCTGCTAATTATATAAAATCCAGGATATTGGCCAAACATCAAATTGTCAAATATCACCTGAATGAAAAATACAATGCCATTAATTATTAATAAGTTTTTAATTATCGGAGGGAAAAAACTAAACCCACCAAAACCGGACGGTTTATAATAGTCACGATCGCCTAAACCCATAAAAGTACCTTCTCAAAGTTATCCTGAAAAAAATCTTTCCATTAATTTAGGAAAGATTTGTATAAGTTATTAGACAAACCTAGCAACAAAAAGGTTCGCAATTAAGCATTATTTAATGCATCAACTCCCGGTAAAACTTTTCCTTCCAAAAACTCCAATGAAGCACCTCCACCGGTTGAAACGTGAGAGACCTGATCTTCCATCCCGGCTTTTTTAATTGCAGCTGCAGAGTCACCGCCGCCAACAACTGTTATTGCTCCAGTTTCAGTAGCTTTTGCAAGTGCCTGAGCCATCGCCATTGTGCCTTTGGCATAGTTGTCAAATTCAAATACACCCATCGGACCATTCCAAATAACAGTTTTACTCTTCAGAATCTCATCGTTAAATAACTCAATGGTTTTAGGTCCAATATCCAAACCTAGTTTATCTGATGGCATATTTTTAACATCCACGGTTTCTGCCTCAGACTCATTACTGAATTCAGAGGTTACAAGCATATCTACGGGGAGTAAAAGTCTGGCTTTACTATTCTTCGCTTTTTCTAATATTTCCTTTGCAAGGTCAATTTTTTCCTCTTCGAGCAGGGATTTCCCAATTTCATATCCCATTGCCTTAAAGAAAGTGAATGCCATGCCGCCACCGATAATAAGTGTATCGACTTTGGGCAAAAGGTTTTCAATCACATCAATTTTACCGGATATTTTTGCTCCGCCTAAAACAGCCGTAAACGGTCTTTTAGGAAAAGAGATTGCTTTGCCCAAATAATCCAATTCTTTTTCCATAAGGTATCCGGCACCACACTGTTCTATAAAGTGCGTTACGCCTTCAGTCGATGCATGCGCCCGATGTGCTGATCCAAAAGCATCATTTATGTAAACATCGCCAAAAGCAGCAAGCTTCTTAGCAAATTCTTCATTGTTCTTTGTTTCTTCCTCATAAAATCTCAGGTTTTCAAGCAATAAAACTTCCCCGTCATTCAGTGAATTCACTATCTTTTCAACCTGATCCCCTATGCAATCAGGGGCAAATTTAACTTCTTTATCCAACAATTCACTTAAACGAACTGCAGCTGGTTTTAGACTCATCGCAGGATTTACCTTACCTTTCGGACGTCCTAAATGACTCACTAAAATAGCTTTTCCATTCTGTTCAATTATTCTTTTAATAGTAGGTAAAGCAGCAGCAATTCGAATATCATCAGTAATTTCTAATTTTTCATTTAGGGGCACATTAAAATCAACCCTTAGTAAAACTTTTTTGCCTTTCAAATCCATTTGATCAATTGTTAACTTTTTCATCTTGACCCCAATCTTTTTAATTATTAAAAAAAAGACGCATTTGGAATATTCCCTGCGTCTTTTTTTTGAAAATAAGAATTGTAATTAAAGCTAATTATGCAATCTTTTTCATTAAATCAACAACTCTGCAGGAATAACCCCATTCATTGTCGTACCAGCTGATAACTTTAACCATGTTGCCATTTACCATAGTTGAGAGTGAATCAAGAATACTTGAGTGAGGGTTTCCAATAATATCAGCAGATACGATTGGATCAACACAATATTCAAGAATCCCTTTCATAGAACCTTCAGCAGCTTCTTTCATTGCTGCGTTGATTTCTTCAACTGTAGCTTCTATTTTCAATTCAGCGACTAAATCAGTAACTGAACCATTTGGAGTAGGAACGCGTAAAGCCATACCATCAAGTTTACCCTTTAACTCTGGAATTACTTTTCCAACAGCAATTGCAGCCCCTGTTGTAGTAGGAATAATAGAAACTGCTGCAGCTCTTGCTCTTCTAAGATCAGAATGTGGTAAATCCAGAAGTTGCTGATCATTTGTATAAGAGTGAGTAGTAGTCATAAACCCTTTAACGATTCCAAATTTATCGTTTAACACCTTTGCGATAGGTGCCAAACAATTGGTTGTACATGAAGCGTTTGATAAAACAACTTCTTTACCAGTTAAAACTTCTTCATTTACACCTAAAACAATAGTTGCGTCAACATCGCCTTTTGAAGGCACAGTTAATATAACTTTTTTAGCTCCACCCTGGATGTGTTTTTCACATGCCTCTTTGGTTCTAAACACACCTGTCGATTCAATAACAACCTCAGCGCCCAACTCTCCCCATTTCAAGTTTGCCGGATCTCTTTCTGCAGTTATCTGAATCTTCTGTCCATTCACGATAATTGAATTACCTTCAACAGCAACATCACCATTAAAACGCCCATGAACTGAGTCATATTTAAGTAAATGTGCTAAGGTTGCAGCATCGGTCAAGTCGTTGATACCAACTATTTCAATATCACCTAATTCGAGACTTCTTCTAAACACCAATCTCCCGATTCGCCCAAAACCATTAATTCCAACTTTAATTGCCATAACAACCGCCTCCGTTAAAAAAATTTGTAAATTCGAACAACAAATATACCGAATAAACCTAAAATTTTCAATTTTTAGAAACTAAAATCGGCTATAAACTCCTTTTAATGTACGATAAGCAAATTAACAATTCAGTAAATAAGCTTGCAATAAGAAGTTTTTTTTTATAAATATAGCGTTAAGTATTTATTATTACAATTCTTCGAGGGCACATGGCATCTTTAGCTGATTTTTTGTTGTACGTACCAATTTTCGCTGATCTGGATAACGAAGCAATTGAGAAAATATCTAATATTGGAAGTAAAAAGTCGTATCCAAAAGACAGCATTATTTTGTTGGAGGAAGAGGCCGGATCTGCTCTGTTTGTAATTATCACTGGTAAGGTAAAAGTAGCTCGCACAAGTAACGATGGAAGAGAAGTTATTCTTTCTATTCTTGGCGATTCTGACTTTTTTGGTGAGATGGCAATTCTTGATGGTTTAACAAGATCTGCTACTGTTACAGCCACCGAGGATACAGAATTATTCATTATTGAAAGAGCTGTGTTCTTAAATTTACTGAGGGAACATCCTGAAGTCTCAATTTCATTGTTGTACGAATTAACCACTCGACTTCGTGCGGCGGATATGAAAATAAAATCGTTATCACTAAAAGATGCCGAGGGGAAGGTAGCTACAGTTATTCTTCAATTGGCAGATGATGTTGGCAAAATTAAACATGGTATTGTAGAAATAGATAAACTGCCGCTTCAACAGGATCTTGCAAATATGGCAGGCACATCGCGCGAGACTATTTCTCGAACCCTTCACGCTTTTGCCAAAAAAGGCTTAGTTGAACTTGATGGCTCAAAATTGCGTATACTTAATTATGAAAAATTCAAGGAGTATTTCATTTAGTCAATGAATTCTATAGCAGATTTACATATACACACTTACCACTCAGACGGTATACATTCTCCAAAAGAGGTTGTCGATAAAGCCTGTGAGCAAGGTATTGATATTATCAGCATAACTGATCATGATAGTATCAATGCTCTTCCTGAGGCAATTGAATACGGACAACAAAAAGGGATTGAGGTAATTCCCGGAGTGGAAATTAGTACTGACATTCACAATTCAGAAGTCCATCTTCTTGGTTATTTCATTAACTATAATGACCGCGAGTTTAACAAATATCTTACTTTTTTCCGAGATGAGCGTTTTCATCGGGCAAAAAGAATAATACGAAAGCTTCAAAACCTGGGAATCAATATTGGAATGGATGATGTTTTAAAGCACGCCAGTTTATCTGCGCTTGGTCGTCCCCACATTGCTAAAGCTCTTATTGAGCAGGGTTACGTTGAAAATTATTACGATGCGTTTGATAAGTATTTAGGTGATAATGGACCGGCTTTTGAGAGAAAAATACATGTATCTGTGCAAAGTGCCGTAAAACTTATTGGCGATGCCGGAGGATTAGCCTTTGTTGCTCATCCCAATAAAATGAAGGAACATTTGTTATTGGATTTAATTGATGCTGGTATAGATGGTATAGAGGTTGTTCACCCCTCACACCAGGAGCATCAGGTTAAATTCTATAATGGAATTGTAAGTGAATACTGCTTGTTAGGCAGCGGTGGTTCTGATTTTCATGGCGGGCTGAAAAATGATTATGAAAATCTTGGGAAACATGTAATTCCTTCCTCATCTGTTGATACCATGCGCAATATGCTTGTAAAAAATAGTGCCTGAATTAATTTTTAATAAATCTGCTTTTAGAGGTGAGAAATTTTTGTGCTTCCTGCCAACAAAAAAAATACTATTTTTACTGATCAGAAAAATCGATAAATAAACCGGAGACTTCTGGAAACATTTCTACCTTTTCGCCAAACACACAGCAGGTCAATCATGAAAAAACTTTGTATAGTCATTTGGATAACTATTATCTCGGGTAGTTTATTTGCGCAAAATATTCTTTCCACGAAAAATTACGCAAACATGCAAAATGTTTCCTCAGTCGGTTCAATTGAAAATTTATATTTTGCTTCAACCAGCGGTGGGTTGTTCATATACGATACCAACGACGAATCCTTTATTATCATCACCAAAGTAGAGGGACTAAGTAGTCATAACCTTACATCACTCTCTGTTGATGAAACCGGAAAAGTCTGGGTTGGTACAATGGAAGGTATTATTAACGTTTATGATCTGGAATCAGGTGGTGAGATAAGAAGAATTCTGGACATTTATAACTCTGACAAAAATCAAAAACAGATTAATCACATAACTAGCAATGGTGATAATATTTTTGTAGCCACTAATTTTGGTGTATCCATTCTTAGTTCTACGAGTGAAAGTTTTAATGAAACAATACTAAGATTTGGCAGTTTCCCGGCAGAATCTAAGGTAAACAGCACACACTTCGATTCAAGACTTTTTCTTGCTCTTGACGCTGGTGTAGCCATTCAAAAAGAAGGGGCATTAAACCTTTCTTCACCCGATTCCTGGGAATCTTATAACATTAGTCAATTTGCCTCGGCAAATTCGGTTAATGCCATAACAACTTTTAACAGTAATATCTATGCGGCTACAAACAAGGGCGTCTTCAAGTTGGAACTTAGCTCGTGGATTCCGGTATATTTTGAAGGTGAGAATGTCATTGATATTGTCTCACGCAACAACTCAATTTATTTCCTTTTGGATCACAGTCTTTACGAGTTTAATGGAAGTGACCTAAACAGACTGTATATTAATAATGAAACAAATTTAACTGATTTCGCAATTACGAGTAATTCAAAATATATATTAGGCTCAGATTCCGGAATATTGGAAATTGGAACCGAAGTTAATAAATTACTTGCTCCCGATGGCCCGGCAGCCAATTCTTTTCTAAGTTTAACAGTTGATTATAGTCAAAAACTTTGGGTAGGTTCGGGTAAGGATCAATTTGGCGTTGGTGTATTCAGTTTTGACGGAACTGAGTGGGATAATTTCAGTACGTCAACAACACCTGAATTCTTATCTAATTCTTTTCATAAGGTACAGGCGTTCCCGGATAGCACTGTCTATTTTATGAATTGGGGACAAGGCTACACAAAGTATGCAAATGGTACATTCGAAACTGTCTCAACACTTAATTCTCCAATGGTTGGAATACCGGGAAGTGAAAATTTTTTAGTTGTAACAGGAATTCAAAAAGATTCGCGTGGTAATCTTTGGGTATTATTGCTAAGGTCTGCAAACCGGGCCCATCTAAATGTTCTTACAACAAATGGTCAGTGGTATCAATATTCTATTGACCAGCCCTATGTTAGCGCTAATGACGATGCTCAGTTTTTTGTAATTGATCAATTTGATAATAAGTGGTTCGCTATTACAAATGGCAACAAAGGACTCTACTACTTTAATGAAAATGGCACTTTTGAAAACAAAAATGATGACGTATCAGGCAGACTTACAGAATCCGATGGATTAAGAAATAATGCAATAACTTCCTTAGCAATAGATAAACGAGGTGAGTTGTGGGTTGGAACAACACAAGGTATTAGTATCATTCCTAACCCTTCTTCAAGAATTGTAAATACGCTTACCGGTGGACCCGTAAGAGGTCAGAATATTAATTGTATAGCTGTAGATCCTGTTAACCGCAAGTGGCTCGGTACGAACCAGGGACTTTTCCTAATGAGTTCTGATGGCATTTCTGCGCTTGAATTTATCCAAAGCTCAAACAGTGCACTTCCATCAGATGAGATAAAAAGTGTAGCTATTGATAACGCTCAGGGGATTGTTTACGTCGGAACGGATTTTGGACTTACAGCTTTTGAAACTTCTTCAATTGCTCCTGTAGACAGTTATAGTGAATTAAAAATATTCCCAAACCCTTTTATTGTTGGAAGTTCATTTAAACAGGATCTGGCAATTGACGGGCTTGTAGAAAACTCGACTATAAGAATAATGAGCATTAGTGGGAAATTAATCAGAGAACTTGCAACCACTGCCAGTCGATTAACTTTTTGGGATGGTAGAGATGAGAATGGAGAGTTTGTTTCGAGCGGAGTTTATATAATAATAGCTTACGACGAAGGTGTTGATAATGTGGCAAAAGCCAAAGTGGCCGTATTTAATAAATAGCTTTTCGAGGAATTCTAATTAGTTATGATAGATCTTTTAAATCTTTCTGTTCAGTTTACGGGTGATTATCTTTTTGAAAATGTAAATCTAAAAATTAATAAAGAGGATAAGATTGCTCTGGTTGGTTCCAATGGAACCGGCAAATCTACTATTTTAAAAATTCTTGCCGGGCAAGAATTACCTGAATCCGGCTCAATTAATAAACAAAAAAAATTAAGAATCGGTTACTTGCCTCAGGAGTTTTTGCACTTCCAGGATCGCCCACTCTTTCACGAAGTGAAATCCTCACTTGATGACATTAAACGAATTGTTGATACGGAAGAAACTATTCTTGATAAATTAAATAGTGAAATTGTTGATCATGATGAAAAAGAGTCCCTATTGTTTCAATTGGGAGATATCCATCACATAAAGGAAGATATAGATTTTTATTCCGTTGACTCCAGAATTGAAAAAATACTTATCGGATTAGGGTTTAAGGAGAGCGAATTCCTTAAATCTACCCGTCAGTTTTCCGGTGGATGGCAGATGAGAATTCAGCTTGCAAAAATTCTACTGGCAGAAAACCATATTATCCTTTTGGATGAGCCCACTAACCATCTAGATATTGACTCGCTTCAGTGGATAGTTGAATATTTGCAACGCTATAGAGGCTCAATTATCGTTGTATCGCATGATAGATATTTTATTAATACTGTCACTCAAAAAACTTTGGAAATCTTCAATAAAAACGTCACTTTCTTCAACGGCAAGTACGACCATTACTTGAAGTATTGTGAGGAAAGAGCTGAGCAATTAGAATCGGTTCAAAAAACTCAGCAAAAAAAAATAAAAGAAACGGAAAGATTTATTGAGCGATTCAGGTATAAAAGCACGAAATCAAAACAGGTTCAAAGTAGAATAAAACAGCTTGAGAAATTAGAAAGAGTTGAACTCTCTTCGAGTGAGGACAGAATTAAAGTACGTTTTCCTGAACCTCCAAGAAGTGGAGTAATTCCCATGGAGCTTAAGGGAATTTCGAAAGCATTTGGTGATAATGTTGTTTTTGAAAATATCAATCTCGTAATAGAGAGAGGTGAAAAAATTGCACTTGTTGGACCAAATGGTGCCGGCAAAACTACACTTTCAAGAATTATTGCGAATAAACTAGAGCCGGATAGCGGTGAAATCAAACTTGGCCATAATACAGCTATCTCTTATTATGCGCAGGAAGTTGCTGAAAATCTTGATGGGGATAAGGATATAATCGATTCCGTTTCCGATATATCAGATGAACTCACTATCCCCCAGTTAAGAACCGTGTTGGGTTCATTCCTTTTTACCGGAGAGGATGTATTTAAAAAAGTATCTGTACTATCCGGCGGAGAAAAAAGCAGAGTTGCGCTTGCCAAAATTCTATTAACCAAGGCCAACCTGATCGTACTTGATGAACCAACAAACCATCTCGACTTCAATTCAAAAGCAATTTTACAGGAAGCTCTTAAAAATTTCAACGGCTCCTTAATACTCGTTTCCCACGATATTGAATTCCTTCAGCCATTAGTAACAAAGGTGTATGAGGTAAGGAATCAGAGCATTAAGGGTTACCATGGTGGAATTGACTACTACTTGTTCAAACAAAAAGAAGAAGCTGATGAAAACAATCAGCAGGCAGATGATTCGAAGGATAAATTTAACCGAAAAGCTCAAAAAAGGCAGGAAGCCGAACTGAGACAAAAGAAATCCGTAGCCACTAAGGTACTTAGAGAACTAGTTGAGAAACTTGAAACGGAATTGGATCGTCTGGAAAACTTAAAAACCGGAATTGAAACAGAACTTGCCGATCCCACTATTTTCAGCAATCCTGAAAAGAGCAAGAAAAAGAATGAGGACTATTCTAAGGTTAAAAATGACCTGGAAAAAGTCTACGATGAGTGGGCTATAAAAAGTGAAGAATTAAGCGATGTTGAAGAGCTATTTGATATTTAAGCTAAGACCTTCGTTTATAACTTCCCAACCTCCAAATAATGGTGCATCATCACCAATTTTTGTGCTGACAATTTTAGTTTGTTCACCCGTAACATCAAAGTAAGATTTTTTAAATGATTTTTTAATTATCGGCATCATGAAATCACCAGCGGCTTCAATAACTCCGCCCCCTAAAACAATGGTATCAAAGTTCAATAATGTTTGTAGATTACCCAGCATATTGCCTATAACCCTTGATGAATCATAAAGATGTTCCTTAACAAGCTTGTCTCCTGCTTCAACAGCTTCTGCAATAGCCCGGCTTTTAATCTTTCTCCCTTTTACAACATATTCTTTTAATACGCTTGGCTCCCCGTCCTGAATTGCTTCAATTATCCTGGATACCACAGCAGTTCTACTGGCAAAATTTTCAAAAGTCGAATTATTCTTCTTGGACCTCTCCTTCTGTATATTAAGAACAATATGCCCAATCTCCCCGGCAAAAAAAGACGACCCTCTGTACAAACTGCCTTTTAATATGAGTGCCGCACCAATACCGGTACCGATAAATATTACCAACATGTTATTAACCTTGTTATTGAATTCCACCCTTTTTATCCCCAGGGCGCCAAGATTAACATCATTTTCTAGAAATAGCGGTAAGTCAATTACCTTTTGAATTTCACTTTTAATATTGTAATTCTTCAGTTGCAGATTGGGAGCGTTATAAATGATTCCCTCAAACGGGTTAATAATGCCAGGCACACCTAGACAGATTCCCTTAATATCCTGCATACCCACATCTGCATTCTTAATTAGATTTTCGATGGTTCCAATAATGTCTTTAACTATCCCCTCTGCTCCATTCTCAATATTGGTTGCAACCTTTTCTCTCATTATAATGTTATTTTCGTCATCTACTAATGCAGATAGAATTTTGGTTCCCCCCAAATCAATGGTCATTGTAAATTTTTTCATTTTTCTCCGGATATACAAAATTGAAACTTGTTATTGATGCTATTGTTAAAATGTTTTAGAAGAGCAAGTACAAAATAGTCATAAAAAAATAAGAACAAAAAATCTTGGTAATTCGTTTACTGATTTAGGCACATTGTTTCATTATTAATCATATTTTATTATAATTTATTTTTATGAATATTCCATAATATTCATTTTATAACTCAATCGGAGTTTGAATGTATTTAAGTTTTTCAGATATACCCGGACATCAAGACCTCTTTTTAGATTATGTTTATAATTTTGATAAGGTTTCACAATACTTTTCGAAAAATTTCAGAAAAGTCGAAGAATTTGACTCTCACTTTAAGGCTGTCTTGAATAAATATCAACTTGAGCGCTCAAAATTATATGGGCTAATTTCAAAGCAGTATTTTGATGTAAAATGCTCAGATCTTACAAAAACCAATATTGACCTTCTTGGTTCAGATAATACCCTTGCGATTGTTACCGGGCAGCAGTTAGGAATTTCAGGCGGACCAATGTACACTATTTATAAGATAATGACGGCAATAAAGCTTTCGCGTCACCTAAAAGAAAACTTTAATGAGTACAATTTTGTGCCTGTTTTCTGGCTGGAAGGCGACGATCACGATTTTAATGAAGTACGCTCCTTAACTGTCTTTAACCAGGCAAATAATCTGGAATCAATTGAGTATAATGATGACCTCCCTGAAGAGAGTAACCGCGGGAGTGTCGGTGTTATGGAGTTTAATGGTACAATAGAAAAATTTGCCTCTGATCTGAAAGAGACTCTCAGACCTACTGAATTTACCGACAATTTGATAGAAACATTTAAGAATGCATATTTTGAAGGAGCAAATTTTAAAGACGCTTTCTTCGATCTTCTTATTACATTATTTGATGAGCAGGGATTAATTATTTTTGATCCGCTTAACGCTTCTGTTAAAAAAGAATTGATCCCTATTTTTACAAAAGAGCTTGACGAATACCGAAAAAATGCGGACAAATTAGTTCTTAGAAGTGCCGATCTAGAAGAAACTCATCATGCTCAGGTGAAAATAAGACCGATCAATTTGTTCATTTTAGATAATAAGGAACGACTTGCAATTGAACCTGCAGACGAGGGATATCGGCTTAAGGGAAAAAGAAAAATACTTACTAAAAATGAACTAACTAACATAATCAATGAAAGACCTGATAAGATTAGTCCAAACGTAATTCTTAGACCAATTTGTCAGGACTATCTATTGCCTACCGCTTTTTATATAGGGGGTCCGGGTGAAATAAGTTATTTTGCTCAGGTTCTATCTATATATGATAACTTTGGTATCGAACCGCCAATTATTTATCCAAGATCATCGGCGACTATAATAGAAAAGAACATTAAAAGTATTCTTGATAAATACGAAATGAGCTACGAAGATGCTTACGCTGATGCAAAAGAATTAAATAAAAACATTGTACAAAAACTTTCTGACATTGATGTTGAATCATTGTTCTCTAACACTGACAAGGAAATAGAAAGGTTACTGGATCAACTTAGCGAAAAGCTTAGTGGGATAGATCCAAACCTGACAGACCTTGTCGAAAAATCGAAGCAGCGAATTTTGCAAACGACAGAAAACATGAAATCGAAGACTGAAAACGCTGATAAAAGAAGATTTGAAACAGCTTTAAGGCAGATTGAAAAAGCAGTTACGATGATTTATCCGGGCAGTAACCTGCAGGAAAGAGAGATAAATTATATATACTTTGCTAATAAGTATGGTCCGGATTTTTTAACTGATTTATATAATAATCTTTCTATAAATATCTTTAAACATCAGTTTATTGAGATCTGATTATTTGTCGGAAATTACATCCAACTGCTCCAGGAACTTTGGATTAGAAACTCCAACAGCCCCAAAGTTCTTGACTGCTCCCCCTTGTTCCAGAATTACAGACAATACTCCAAAGGCCATTGCTATGCGATGGTCTCCATAACTATCAAAAACCAATTCGCTTCTATTATCAATTCTTCCTGCTACTTCAAAACCATCCTCATATTCATTTACTTCTAAACCAAGCAGTCTTAGATTGCTGCAAACAGAGGCAATTCTATCAGTCTCTTTAACTCTTAGTTCAGAGGCATTTCTTACAATAAAATTACCATCGGCAAATAATCCTGCTATTGATAAAATTGGAATTTCGTCAATAATATTAGCAATTATCTCACTGCTAATTTCGCAATTCTTTAGTCTTGCGCTCTTAATTATCAGATCTCCTGATGATTCTCCGTTGCTTATCTTCTCGTTCTCAATGGATATATCAGCGCCCATGTCTCTTAGAACCGATATTATGCCGCATCGTGTTTTGTTTAGCAGTACATGATTTAATTTTAATTCCGAGTTCGGCAATATGGATGCTAAAACTATAAAGAATGCAGCTGTTGAAATATCGGAGGGAACATTATATATCCCGGCAACTGGATAGTTTTTACTCGAAATGGAGATAGAGCGGGATCCATCTTTCTCCAGCACATCCAATCCCAGTAGATTTTCAGTGTGGTTCCTGGTCGCTTCTTTCTCAATTACAGTTGTAGTTTCATCAAGGAATAGTCCACCAAGCAGGACACAGCTTTTAACCTGAGCACTTGCAACAGGAAGTATGTATTCTATAGCGTGGAAATCATCAGATGGTAATATGGTTAATGGCAGTGTTAATTTATCATTAGTTTCAAACTTTGCACCCATAAGTGTTAATGGATCAATCACACGTTTCATTGGGCGTAAAGAAAGGGACTCATCTCCTACTAAAGTCGATTCAAAGTTCTGTGCCGCTAAAATACCTGTTATCAAACGAGCAGTTGTACCGGAGTTACCACAATCCAATTTTTCAGCAGGTGCCTGTAAACCACCCTTCCCTTTTCCTGTTACAACAATTTTCTCTTCAGTTTTAATAATCTCGCAGCCCATCTTCCGAAAACAATCGATTGTCGAGTTAATATCGGCCGACTCTAAATAATTATAAATTGTAGAAGTACCTTCAGCGAGAGCCGAAAACATAACTGATCTGTGAGAAATGGATTTGTCACCAGGTAGATTTAGAGTGCCATTAACACTCTTAACATGAGAAAATTGCTGAATCATTTTTTACACCACTCGTCTACCAATTTTTCAAATTCTTCTTTTGGAAGCTCCGATTTTTCATATAGTCCTTTCTCTCTCCTTTGCCTTTGGGCTTCGTAAAGAGTTACAGCCGCGGCTACTGAAACGTTCAAACTCTGGATCATTCCATGCATGGGGATATAAAATACCGCATCAGCAAGTTCCTTAACTTCATCTGAAATACCCCTGTGTTCATTCCCAAGAACCACTGCTACTTTTTCAGTAAAATCAATGTCATATAAATCCACGGCATCCTCAGATAATAGACTGGCATAAATCTTAAATCCGTTTGTGTGGTAGTCGTCAAAGCATTCTTTAACTGAACTATAAGTATCCTTAGTAACCCATTTTTGGGAAGAAGCGGAAGTTATTCGATTAATCTTAGGAAAATCTTCATTAGTATAGAGCAATGAAACGTTCGGAACTCCAACGGCATCGCAGGAGCGAAAAATAGCGCTTACATTATGAGGATCGTGTACATTTTCTATAATTACTGCAAGAGAATGCTGGCGTTCCACCAACGTCTTTGTAATTTTATTTAATCTTTTTTCGGTTTTAAATTGTCGCATTAAATTTACTTCTCGAATATCAATTTATAAGTCGTTTTTTTCCCTTCCCTGCGGACTCTGTCCACGGTAATTGTCTGTTCTTCAGAAAGGGTTAAATAAAAGGAAACCAATTCGAGCGATTTTTGAATAAGTTCATCTTCATCAGCAGACCAGCAATCAAAACCATTTATTGAAGGCACATCAGCATTAAATCCATCATCAGTACTGGTAATTATGAGGTCAATTATCACTAGTAGCCTTCAGCTCCCTCTTGCCCCAAAACGATTTTAACACTCGCACTGGCGCCTATTCTATCTGCCCCACTATCTATCATGGTTTGAGCGTCTTCTTTCGTTCTGATGCCGCCTGAAGCCTTCACACCAACAGAACTGCCAACAACGTATCTCATAAGTGCGATATCGCTTGCTGTAGCACCTCCGGTACTAAATCCGGTAGATGTTTTTACAAATTCAGCTTTTGCTTTCTTGCTTATCAAACAGGCTTTTATTTTCTCTTCGTCAGTTAATAATGCTGTCTCAATAATAACCTTTGTAACAGCATTGTGGCGCTTAGCTATCAGGACTACCTGATTAATATCGTTAAAAACAGCATCGTAATCTTTGGATTTTAATAAACCTATATTAATAACCATATCAACTTCTTCAGCACCGTTTTTTAGCGCCTCTTCTGCCTCTGCCCTCTTTGCCTGAGTGCTTGTTGCGCCTAAAGGAAAACCAATAACTGTACAAACCTTTACTTTACTACCCATAAGTAATTTGCTGCATAAGGGCACAAAGGACGGATTGACACAAACTGATGCAAATACATATTCTCTGGCTTCAGCACACAATTTTTTAATGTCATCAACTGTTACATCGGCTTTAAGCATGGTATGGTCAATCATTCTGGCAATACTTTTGTCAGTTAATTGGCTGCCCACACCAATACCGGCGGCAATTCTCTCGGCCCCGACATTGATAATGTTTTTTACAGCAACCGGTTGATCAACAACGTTCCTCTCCCAGCCGGCACAGGATTCAGCAATTTTGTAATGTTTTAATAGTGCCTTTTCAGTAAAAACCTGATGTACAACCTTATCAATTAATGATGGATTCATAGTAAGACCTGTATTAATAATTATTGTTCAATTTTTAAGTAAGCTTCGTAAGTGTTTTTAAGAAGCATCGCAATTGTCATTCTTCCTACACCCCCTGGAACCGGTGTAATGTAAGACGATTTTGGAGCCACATCATCAAAGTCAACATCCCCGACTATTTTATATCCCTTACCACTCTCAGGGTCATCTATTCTGTTAATACCAACATCAACCACAACAACACCTTCTTTAACCATATCAGAAGTAATATAATTAGCCCGCCCGATAGCTGCAATCAATATATCTGCCTGCATAGTATATTTTGAAATATCTTCGGCTGCAGAGTGACAGATAGTTACTATTGAATTAGCTCCCTCTTTTTTCTGAAGCATCATATTCGCTATCGGTTTTCCTACTATGTTGCTCCTGCCGACTACAACAACGTGCTTCCCTTTTGTCTCAATTTTATATCTTTTTAATAATTCAACTATTCCATAAGGTGTGCAGGGGAAGAATGTATCCTTTCCGATTACCAGGTTTCCAACACTTATTGGATGAAAGCCGTCCACATCCTTTTCCGGCGCGATTGCTTCCACTACTTTGTCTTCATCAATATGGTTTGGAAGCGGCAGCTGAACCAGAATACCATGATAATCAGGATCTGCATTATACTTTCCAACAACCGCTAATAATTCATCCTCGCTTATTGATGCATCCAGTCTTTCAATTTTGGAATGCATACCAAGTTGTTCACACCCCTTTGATTTTGACCCCACATATGATTGCGAAGCGGGATCATCACCGACAAGTATTGTTACCAAACCAGGCACTTTCCTACCAGAATCTATAAGAACTTTTATCTTCTCCTGCAATTCGACTTTTATCTCATCAGAAATCTTCTTACCATCAATGAGGTTCATTTCCACTCCTACTTCTTGTTAAAACATATGGGTACTTGGATGTTCAGTATAACACAATTATCGATAACGAATTCATGGTCTCGCAGAATTCCAAAAATTAATCTTGCGACAACGAATCGTTTTGCACATCAACTTTTTTATCGAATTCAGGTAAAATAATTCTCTCTATTTCAACTGTTGCGCCGGTTTCCGTATCTACCTTCAGGAAAACACCACATAAATGCATTTGATCTGTTGCTGTAATATACTTCTGTGGTGTCTGGTAAATAAACCTGTTTATTGCTGCCTCGGTTTTCATTCCAATTACAGAGTCATAAGGCCCTGTCATTCCGCTATCGGTTATGTAGCCGGTTCCATTCGGAAGAATTCTCTCATCCGCCGTTTGTACGTGTGTATGAGTTCCGATCAAGGCACTGATCTTGCCATCAAGATAATAAGCAAGTGCCGTTTTTTCTGCTGTAGCTTCAGCGTGGAAATCAACCAGAATAACCTTCGTTTCATTTTTAATTTTTGCTAAAACCGCGTCAGCCGTTCTAAACGGGCAATCGATAGCTGCCATAAAGGCTCTGCCCTGGAGATTTAAGACCCCAACTTTGCCTTTTTTTGTATCCGCTATATAATAGCCATTTCCATATGTGCCTTTGGGATAATTCATGGGGCGAAGGGAGCGGGATTCCACTTTCAAATACTCCTGGGATTGATGTTTATCCCAGGTGTGATTACCACCGGTAATAACTTTCACACCCATATTAAATAAGATTTTCCCCTCTTTTTCCGTACATCCCTTGCCTTCGGCGGCATTTTCGCCATTCGCGATAATAATATCTGCCCTGTACTTTTTTTCCAGACTTGGTAACCATGTCTCAATAAGACTCAAGCCTGGCTTTCCTACAACATCACCGATAAAAAGAATATTTATTGTCATATTTACTTTCTTTAATTTGAATGTCAAATATACCTAAAAAAGCCCGAAGAATAAACTTCTGATTATTCTAACAAAAATACATAAATTTCATTACGAGTAACTACTGATTCCATGAAAAATATAGAACTAAAATCTATTCCAATCGAAAAAGCCGAATTCTGTATAATAGATTTCGAGACTACCGGATTATCTCCTCAGAATAATCGCGTAATAGAAATTGGAGCAGTCAAAGTTAAGAATTTACGTATTCAGGACACTTACCAGACTTTTATAAACCCCGGTACTCAGATTCCTATTTATATAAGCGAGCTTACAGGAATCACCGACTATCACGTTCAGGATGCTCCATATTTTGCTGATCAGATCGACCATTTTAGAAATTTCATTGATGAGAATATCATTGTAGCGCATAACCTCAATTTTGATCTCTCCTTCATGCAGAATGAATTTTATCTCGCTGAAACGGAGATGCCTCCAAATCCCGCACTTTGTACCTTAAAAATTGCAAGGAGATATTTACCTGAACTGCGAGGCAAATCATTAAAAAACCTTACACGTCATTTCAGAATTAGGCATAAGGATGTTCACAGAGGTTTGGGAGATGCATTAGTGACTGCCAAGCTTCTTATAAGAATGGCAAAAAGGCTTAAGGATGAGCAAAACATCGACACTGTAGCTGATCTGCTCGAATATCAGAAATCGACCAGAAAATTTACCATTACAAAGAAAAAACTTGCTGATGATTATGATAATGTTCCGGATTCTCCCGGAATTTACTTCTTCAAAACAACGCAGGATAAAATTCAGTATATCGGCAAGGCAAAGTCTTTAAGAAAACGGGTGAACAATTATTTTGCCAGCGCACCCGCGCGAAAGACAAAAAAAATTGTTACAAAATCATCCCGTCTAAGTTTTCAGGTTACGGGTTCTGAACTGACTGCCCTTATAGGTGAAGCTGAGCTAATAAAAAAACATAAACCGCCATTAAACACTCTGCTTAAAAAGTTCTCACAAAATTATTTTATACGTGTGGAAGGTAAAACCGACTTCCCCACCTTAAAATCAACCGGCACATTTGATTTTGACGGTAATGACTATTTTGGACCTTACAATAACCGTGATTCCTCAAACTTGTTAATAGAAGTAATTGATAAATCATTCAAATTGCGGGAGTGTACGGAAAAAGAATTCAAGAAAGGGAAAAAGTGTTACCTTCTGGATATTGAAAGATGCTTGGCTCCCTGCATTGATACCAATATTGAAGAATCTTATAAATCCGAACTTGAAAAAGTTTACGAATTCCTCGCTGGCAATAATCAGATTGTTGTTAACAGACTTCTGGAAAAGATGGCCTGGTTAGCTGCACGGAAAAAGTATGAAGAGGCTGGCAGCATTAGAGATACTGTTAATCTTTTAATGAACCAATTGAACAAATTGTCAATATTGTCAGAACCGATTAACACTTCAAAAGTTGTTATACAAGTAGGCAAAGAGAAAATTCTGGATATGATTTTGATGATTGAAGGAAAGGTCTTTATAAGAAACTATTTTCTTGATGATAATGATTACTTCACTCAGGCACTTGAGGATTATTTTGCAGGTACGATTAATATTTCTCCCGGGGCTGAAGAAAAAGATCTGGAAAGAGCGAAAATCACCCTGAATTGGTTACTTAAAAACCGAACCTCAGTTAAGCTCTATTACCTTAAAAACTATAACTCAATAACTGAATTTTACAAAGCTCTAAAATTCATTAAATGACAAGGAACCCCACATAAACGAGTGAACTAATAATAATTCCTGAGAACCCAATAATTGTGTACCGACCCAACTCTTTCGATCCCCAGAAATATGCAATCATCATTTTAACAACAGAATTTGTTATGGCGCCAAGAATTATGGCAACAACGGCAACGTTTAACGCTAACTCATTATTCACTAAATCCACAATTGAAAGAGCGACAGCATCAACATCAGCAAAGCCCGCGAATATACTGGTCAGATAAATACCCTGATCACCAACAAAGGTTTGTGCAGCTTTTGACAATAAAAGTATTATGGCAAATACTACACCAAATTTAAATGCCATGAAAAGCTTAAATGGATTTTTCAGGTTGATGCTCTTATAATCCACATCGCCTTTATCTCTCCAAAGAAGAAGCCCTGTTAACAAACCGGCAGTGGTAAAAATACCCACCGGCAACAAAAGCATATTTGCCAGTTTTGCATTTAGCACGTAAATTATCAATAAAACCCTTGGAAACATTATGGTTGAAGCCAGAACAATTCCTGCAGCAAGGTTACGCGAAAGAGATACAACTTCTTTACTTCTTTGAGTAAAAGATAGGGTTACAGCTGTGCTCGATGCCAACCCGCCAAGAATTGAAAGCAATTGTATTCCGCGTTTAGTACCAATAAGTTTGAAGAGCACATAACCTATAAAACTGATTCCGGCTATTAGTACAACCATAAACCAAATTTTTCGTGGATTGAATGCATCTAAAGGGCCGAATGATTCATTAGGGAGTAGAGGTAAAACGACTAATGTAATAATGGCAAATTTGATGGTAGCATACATATCCTCTTCTTCAATTTTGCCAGCGAACGCCCTGAACTGTGTTTTAAAGGTAAGAAATATGCCCAGAATGATTGAAACAGAAGCTGCTAATAATAAAAATCCGTAAAAGGTTAATGCACCAAGTGTGAAAATAATTAAAACAGTTATCTCGGAAGTACCACCATATCCGCCATCTTTTGATGACAGATAATATGAGATGGAAACCAAAATACCAAACACGACGAAGATTGCAATAAAAACACCTATGTGAGTTATGGAGGCAATTAAGGCCGCGATAAAACCCAGTATAGAGATTAGAGGAAAAGTTCTTATTCCTGCGAACGACTTGGTACCATCTTTTTTTCTTCGCTCTCTTTCAATACCAATAAAGAGACCAATTAATATTGCAATAGTTATTCTGAACATTAATTCAGAAAGAGTAAGACTTGCGTCTGGTGGTAATAGAATGTTTTCCATAAAAGGCTCCACAATAAAAAAGCTATACCGATATTGTCACGGTATAGCTCATTAATTAAGGAATAATTCAATAAATATCAATAACTACTTTTTCTTCAGTGACACGTACCAGCCACTCGATTCTTCGAGCATGGAATTAATATTTTGCACCAGACTATGAGGGTCGTTCAGGTATCCCTCTAACAATAATGAAGAATCGTATAACTGATCAACAACTTTTTTAATAAATGGATCCTGTGTGTCGCTTTTGAATACATGTAATAAATTTCGAATCAATTTATGATCCTTATTTATTTCCATGGCTCGTTTTGGAATAGAATTATCTTTATTAGAGAGGTTCATAATCTTCTGCATAGTTGAAGACATTGAATCATCCGGATTTATCAAACAGGCAGGGCTGTCAGTCAATCTGGTAGATGCTCTAACTTCTGTAACTTTGTCACCAAGAATTTCCTTAATATTCGATAACAAACTACTCAAGTGTAATTCATCATCCTTACTAAGATCATCCACAATGTTTTTCTTTTCAGTTACAGTTTCAAATTCTTCAAGTTTTTTAAGGTCAACCTGGTCAACAGATTTGAATTCATAATCATTAAAGTTACGAAGTGAACTCATTACAAATTCATCAACAGGATCGTAAAGGTAAAGAAGACCAATACCCTTGCTCTTGAAAATTTCCAGATGAGGATCCATATTTATAGCAGCTCTGCTGGCCCCAAAAGCGTAATAAATTTCTTTCTGATTTTCCTTGGCTTTTTCAATATACTCTTCCAAAGAGAGCAAACCTTTCTCATCATCATTATATGAAGAATTGAATCTGAGTAATTTTGAATATTTATCTCTGTTCGTATAGTCACCATAACCTAGCTTAAATACTCTTCCATGCTCTTTCCAGAATGACTGATATTTTTCACTATCTTTATCCGCCATTTTTTGTAATGCTGAAAATACCTGGTTTGTAACACTCTGAGAAATTTTTGAAAAAATTAAATCTTCCTGTAAAGTCTCACGGCTAATATTTAAAGGCAAATCTTCACTGTCAACAACACCTTTAACAAAGGCAAGAAATTCAGGTAAAAGATCTTTGTTTTTATGTTGAATCAGCACTCTTCTAACATATAGATCCAAACCATAATCGTCACGGTTAAAGCCGAAAAGGTCATAAGTTTTTGCAGGAATAAACATAAGACTGTTAAATTGAATTGGTGCATCAACAGATGAATGGATGGTTTCCAGAGGTTCTTCACTATCGTAACTTAGGAAGTTATAAAAATCTTTGTATTGCTCTTTTGTAATAGATGATTTTGGCTCGCGCCACAAGGCAGTTACCTTATTAACCTGTTCGCCTTCCAACTTAATAGGGAAAGTAATAAAATTAGAGTGAGTTTTAATGATGTTTTCAAGTCTGTATTTTTCAGCAAAATCTTTCGATTCATCGTTAAGTGATATTACAATTTCAGTACCACGTTTTCTTAGCTCCTCTAATTCATTAAGTGTGTAACTTCCTAATCCATCAGAAACCCACTCAATAGCATTTTCTTCTGCCTTAAACGACTTTGTTCTAATCGTGACTTCTTTTGCTACCATAAATACGGAATAAAAACCTACACCGAATTTTCCGATAATATTATTTGCAGAGTCTTTGTCTTTTGCCAGCTGCTGCAGAAACTCAGCACTGCCAGATTTGGCAATAGTACCGATATGGTTAATTAAATCTTCTTTTGTCATCCCAATCCCGGTATCAGAAACAATAATTTGGTTTGCTTCTTTATCAATTTTTATGGAAATCTCGAGTGGTAAATCCTTATCCGGATATTCAGTTCCTCTGTTGGATTCAAATTTCAACTTGTCAAGAGCATCAGAAGCATTAGAAATAAGTTCCCGTAAAAATATATCACGATTTGTATAGAGTGAGTGAACAAGAATATTTAATAGCTGTTTTACTTCAGCCTTAAATTCAAACTGATTATTCTCTGTAGTCATAATATTCTCCTAAAGATTTTATTCATAGTTGACTTTTCAACCAACAAAAATATTAATTTTATAAATAATTTTCATTCTGTATTTGATGATGTGAACAGGGTTAAGGTTCACCTTAAAACATTAGTTTTATTACCATGATTATTATTAAAATGGCAAAATACTTTTTCATTTTACTGCTTTTAAATCTATCAACATATCTTATTCCAATAAAAGCACCCACAGCAGCGCTAATACCAAGGGCTAGTCCGACCCCAAAATGAATGAATCCTAATTGCATTGCAAAGCTTTCAGGACAATCCGCAGTTGCATAAGAAGCAGCGGCAGTAATCATGGTTATCGATACAGTCATTATTGATGTTCCAACAGCCTTTTTAATATCGAATCCAAAGAGATAATGCAGTATTGGTAAATAGAAAATTCCTCCACCCAGTCCGCCTGCTGCAGAAATTGCCCCTACCAGAATTCCCATTGGAGTAATAAAATAAATATTCAGTTTTCTTACAGGACTGTTATCTCCCTTATCAAGCAGCATTTTAATTGCTACTCCAGATAAAATTAAGGCTAAAATACCTGTAATTGCATCCGATGGAATTGTAATGAGAATCCTTGGTACAAATATGGCGGATATAACTGTTCCGCCCGCAAGTAACGCTGCAGCTTTAAAATCAATGTTTTTTATACGGAAATGATTGAAAAAAGAAGAAGTAGATGCAAAACTGCCGGCAAACAAGGATGTACTGATAGCAATTAAAGGTATTATCTCACTCCCTGGTAAAAGAGCAGGCAAAGTAAACAGTAGTGTAGGAATAAACACTATTCCACCACCGATGCCAAACAATGCTGAAATTATCCCGGTGAACAGTCCTATTACTATATATAAAACAAAGTATATTGGATCAATCAAGTTTATTTAAAACCCTGTTATACTTTTCTTTCATTGATAATATTTTTAAGGCAGTTTCAAATTGTATATCGCCTTCCAGTGATGATCTTATTCTGCCTATCCGTCCTTCTTTCCTGTTGATCAATTCAAGATTAATTTCTTTCGTAATTTCATTACGATAAAGATCCAGTTCTTTTACTTTTTCTGACTCGAATTGCAGTTTTAATTCGGCTACTTTTTCAGGGATATTAGAATTGTATTTCCGTGTAGCAATTGTTGTCTCAAGTCTTTCGAATATTTTATCGATTTCAAAATTAAATTCGAATTTTTGGTCTTCAAGATACTTCCTGAATCCAACAAATAAGTCATCTTTACTCTGTAAATTTAATGCATGATTCTCTTCATCAGAAAGAAGATTTGTTGCATACTTGAAAAACATTCCGTAGGCAACCAATTGATTAACTAACTCAGATTCTGATTCGCCACTTACAGTCGAATCAGGAATAATTCCTCCATTGGAATAAACAACTCTTTCCTGGTCAGTATAAAATTCCTTATTCTTGTCCTCACTACCTACTTCGAGTATATCACTATTTTCAGAATAATCTACTTCCTGAATACATCTGCCACTTGGCGTATAATATTTTGCAGTAGTAATCTTCAAAGAAGAGTTATAAGGCATTGGAATTATAGTTTGCACCAGTCCTTTCCCAAAGGACTTATCCCCTACAATAATGCCTCTGTCATGATCCTGGATTGCGCCTGCAACAATCTCAGCTGCTGAAGCAGAATAACCATCAATCAGCAGAGCTAATCTTGTATCTTTTGCAACCGGTTCTTCCTCGGAATAATAACGTCTTACCGCATTTGAATCACGGCCAACAACAGATACAACCAGTTGATTTTTCTTCAAAAACTTTTCACAAACATCAATAGCGGCATCCAGTAATCCACCGGGATTTCCTCTCAGGTCTAGAACAATCGATTCAACAGGTTTTGTTTTACCCATCTGGATCAATGCATCCTTAACTTCTTCTCCGGCAGCCCGGGAAAAACCACTTAATTTGATGTAAGCATTGTTACTTGATTCAGGAATGAATCCGGAAAAAGAAACATTCTTCACCTCAATTTCTTCACGTACCAGATTAAAGATCAGATTACTTTTTGCACCTTCACGTTGAATAATCATGGTGAGAGTTGAACCCGGTTCACCTTTCATTAAGGTACCTAGTTTGGCGTAATTTTCTTTGGTAATCTTAATGCCATCAATTTCATAGATAACATCGCCAATTCTCATTCCCTGTCGCTGAGCCGAATATCCTTCAAGCAGATCAACAATAATTACAAAATCGTTTCTTAACCCAACAGTAGCACCAATTCCACCATACTTGCCTTTTGTAATAAGGTCGATATCATTTTGATGAGTTTGATCGAGATAAACCGTGTATGGATCGAGAGAAGAAAGCATGCCTTTAATTCCCTCTTCCATAAAAGTCTCTGGATTTATGTTATCCACATAATTTATTGCCGTTTCTCTGTATACTCTTCCGAATAACTCAATACTCTTATTGATTTTAAAATATATATCAGAATCGCTGGTTAAAAACCCTGTGAATAAAAATGCCGTAGTAACAAGCAAATATCTATATGATAATTTCATTAATCTACTCCCTTTAAGCTGGAATCCAATTGTCTTAATTCACGAACTATTATATTCCGTATATCATCAATAGGTTTCAAACCATCAATTCTTTTTATTCGTTCAAATTCCTCTGTTAACTTACAATACCCTTCGCGTACTTTTTGGTAAAACACATTTTTAGACAATTCAATTCTATCCAGATTTTGCCTGCCGGAATTCTGTTTCCGTTTATCAGAGTCTTCAACAGGAATATCAAGAAAAAATGTAACATCGGGAGTAACTCCGCTCAAAACAAAGTCTTGTAGATGGACAACAAAATCCAGGTCAATACCCCTGCCATATCCCTGATATGCAATTGATGAATCATGCAATCTGTCAGCAATTACAAAATACCCATCATCCAGGTGAGGTTTGATTACATCGTTAACCAGTTGTGCTCTGCTTGCGGCAAAAAGAAGAAGCTCAGTCTTTATATTCATTCCCTCATTGTCTTTATCAAGAAGAATCTTTCTGATTTTTTCTGATATTTTCGTCCCGCCGGGTTCGCGAATTATTTTAACTTTTTTATTTTGCTGAACTAAATACTCTTTCAATAATTTTACCTGAGTAGATTTACCGCAAAAATCAATTCCTTCAAACGTTATGAACATATTAGTATTGTTTTATTATATAGCCTAGTGATTTTGGGTTGAAATCAATTAGAGTTGTATTTTCGGGGATGGTGATGTGAGGTATCAGGCTGCCGGTTGTATCCGTAATCGCTTCCATAAAACTAACCTGGGATTTTACAGAGTTGTCATCCAATTGCCCTAACACATTAATTCCGCCCCTAATGACAACCGTAATTTTATTTGGGAAAAGCAAAAGCTCTCTCCGTCTTGGTACATCATTAATTACAACTTCTACATTTTCAAAAGATTTATCTACAATTTTTTGAACTTCGAATTCAATGGTACAAATATTATGAGACATCACAATATCCGGAATTGCCTTAATTTCAATTTGTTGATAAACCCCTTTTTCAAGATTTTCAAAATGGAATAACTTGGTAGTTAAAAAATTGATACTGTCAACTTTACTGGAAGCTCCGGAAATTTTAACAGTGTCATTATGAACCTGAACGGCTGAAACTAATCCATAGCCTTCTTTAAAATCTATTTTTACATCTGGTTTAACTAATACTTCCCTTGTTACCACCCGCTCTACTGTATAATTTACCTGAGCCGGTTGGATATCTGTAACCTGCAATGTAGATGTCAACCAGGAATTTCCATCAATTGCATTTCTTAAAATGTATTTATGCTTACCTGTTCTATATTCCGGCGAAAGCATATATGCCGGATTCCTGCCATAAGTCAGTTGGGCTAACTGCCAGCCTCCACCTTTAAGGCTTATTTCAATAAACCTGGGGGAACAATCGCCAATTGCATAGTTTTCAGGTATATCAACAAACATTACAGGTAATGTTAGAGTAGTAAAATATTCTTCCGACAAGGAAGTAAATACCCATAGCAAAGTGGATAAGAAGGTTATTAAAATTATTGTTGTAAGCTTTTTATTCATGCTTCTAAATATAAAAAAACTCCATCTGAAGTGGAGTTTTAATTTGAAAATTATTTATCAAACGATTATTGAATCAATTTGAAATACTCTAACAATACCTGCCTGTTAGCTCTGGAGATGTCCCTACCCTTGATAGGGAATTTGTCAAAATTGCGCGCTAAATGCCTTAGTTCATGCACATTTAACTTTTCCAATTCCTCATAAGAGGGAATATCTTCATGAGTAATTTGGGCAGAATCAATTTCTTCTGGATCTATGTCATCTTCAATATTAATTTCGTCAGACTCATTTACAGCAGCAGCATTAATAATTTCGTCTTTGCTGACTTTCTCTTCCGGTTTTTCTTCCTGACTAAAAAGATTTGCTTCTTCAGATTTTACCGGCTTCACATCCTTTTTGCGTGATATTACAATAATCCGGTCATTTTGAGTTATTAGCTGTTCAATCTCTTCAGAAGGGCGTGGAATAACATGAGTTGAAACAAGCTGCCCTACACGACTAGCAGCGGCTGCTCCCGCGTCAACAGCAGATTTTACTGCGGCAACATCACCGACAATCTTTACGGTAACCAGAGTAGCAGTACTTTTCTCTTTGGATACAAGTTTAACATTGGCTGCCTTTAGCATAGCATCGGCAGCCTCTATTGCACCTATTAAACCTTTTGTCTCAATTAAACCTAAAGCTAACATGCTCTAAATTATTTTGATCTTTGAGGAAGGATAATCTCAACGTCGGCATGCGGACGAGGAATTACGTGAACAGAAACTAATTCACCAACTCTTTGTGCCGCGGCTGCTCCGGCATCAGTTGCAGCTTTAACAGCACCAACATCTCCTCTAACCATTACGGTAACAAAACCACCGCCAATTGTTTCTTTTCCAATTAACTCAACTTTTGCTGCTTTAACCATTGCATCCGCAGCTTCTATCGCACCAACTAATCCTTTGGTTTCAACCATTCCGAGTGCATCAAGTGTCATTTATCTGTGCTCCTAATTAATGGAATTATTTCTTGTCGAAAATACTCTATAAAGCCAAAAATGTCAATTATAAAGTTAAAAATGTCTGATTATGAATGGATATGGATTGATTTAGTTATGATCCCAAATCAAGATAATCCTGTAAAATGATTGCAGCTGCATTTTTATCAACCAGTCCCTTATCCCTGCGCTTCTTTTTTGAAGGAACTGACTCAATTATTCTCTGCATAGCAATATCTGATGAGTATCTTTCGTCAGAGTATTCAATTGGAACTTTCACTCTCTTTTCCAATTCCGCCCTAAATTTTTCCACAAGCCTTGTGCTGGAAGAAGCCTCACCACTTTCCTTAAGCGGATATCCGAGGACGATTTTGGTTATCTGATATTCATCAAATAATAAGAGGAATTCTTCCCAAAATCTCTGGTCATTATTGATAGTCTTTAATGGAGAGGCAAACATCATCAAGGGATCTGTTATGGCAATGCCGACTCGTTTTTCACCATAATCTACACCTAGTAATCTATCTTCTTTACCAAAAAAATTATCCATTGGATTGTGTATTCTCCCCATCGAATCTTTCAACCGCGAAAATAGCCTTATGCTTTTTCAATTTTTCTATCAGTCTATTCAAGTGATCCAGATCCTCTACGAAGACGGAGATTGTGCCATGAAAAACAGAATCTGTCGAATGCATATTAATGGCTTTAATGTTAGTATTTCGATATGTCGTAATACTATTTGAGATATTATTTAAAAGCCCCGGAGTGTCTTCTCCTCGAATACGAATACCAGCAACGAATAATGAACCTCGCTGCCCCGGCCATTCAACAGGAATTATTTTATTGCTGGCTATCTTTGCCATGTTAATAAGGTTAACACAATCTTTTCTATGAATTTTTATCCCTTCACCAATGGTAATGTAGCCAACAATCGGATCACCAGGTACCGGGTTACAGCATTTACTGTAATTGTATACAATTCCCTTATGGTCTCCATCAACAACCACACCACCGGCAGTGTTGCGGGCAATATCAGCAAATTTTTCAAATTCCAACTCATCTTCACCCTGCTCCGGTGAATCAATTTTTGGTTTCAGCAATTCATCAAGGTTTACTTTATCATGATATATTGCTGTGAAAAACGACTGTAAATTTCCATGTTTTGCTTTTCTGGCAATTTTTGCAGAATCATCAGAAGAAAATGAAAGTTTTAATTTTTTTAGTTTCTTTTCCCAAATCTCTCTTCCGGCATCAGCAATCTTCTCTTCTTCCTTATTAAGATATTTCCTGATGTTGGATCTTGCCTTATGCGTTTTTACAAAGCGCAGCCAACTTTTATTTGGGTGCTGGTTTTTTGATGTTATGATTTCTACCTGGTCACCACTATGTAGTACGGAATCCAGGGGAACAATTTTACCATTTACTTTTGCCCCAATGCAGTTATAACCAACCTTGCTGTGTACTTCGTAGGCAAAATCGACCGGCGTTGACTTTTTGGGTAGTCTTTTTAAATCACCACCGGGAGTAAAGATATAAATTTCGTCCTGGTAGAGGTTCAACTCAAAACTATCAAGAATTTCCTTTGTGGCTTCATCCTTAGTAACGTTCTCGAAAATGTCTCTTATCCAGTTTACCCAATCTTCAAGTTCAGTATCATTGGAAGACATATTCTCTTTATACTTCCAATGGGCAGCCACACCACACTCGCCAATTTCATGCATTTTACGTGTGCGTATCTGAATCTCTATCATCTTTCCGTTTTCATCTATAACAGTGTTATGTATCGACTGATAATTATTCTTTTTAGGAATTGAGATATAATCCTTGAACCGGTCAGGAATGGGACGATAGAGCTGATTTATAATTCCTAAAATATAATAACACTGGTTCGGGTCATCATCTTCCAGAATAATCCGGACAGCCAATAAATCATAAATGTTTTCAAAATCAGTTTGAAGTTTAACCATTTTGCGATAAATACTATAGAGGTGTTTAGCCCTGCTCCCTATTTCAAATTCAAGTTTATGCTCCTTCAATTTCTCTGTAATAGGTTTACAGAACTTTGCCAGATAACCTTCTCTTTCTTTTCTTTTGTTTTTTAACTTTTTTGCTAATTCTTCGTAGGTTTCATGATCAAGATACTTGAAAGCAAGATCTTCCATTTCCCATTTAATTTTACCAAGACCAAATCGGTGAGCAAAGGGAGCATATATTTCAAGGGTTTCTTTAGAAATGCGCTGCTGCTTTTGGGGATGCACAAACTCCAAAGTACGCATGTTGTGAAGACGATCAGCGAATTTAACAAGGATTACTCTTACATCCTTAACCATGGAGAGGAGCAATTTACGATAGTTTTCCGCCTGGGTAATTTCCTGTCCTATAAATACACCACCAATTTTTGTTACTCCATCAACAATGTTGGCGACTTCCTGGTTAAACTCTTTTGCAATAAAATCCAGACTAATTTCGGCATCCTCAACAACATCATGCAATAATGCACTTACAACGGAAAAATGATCCAGAGGGATTTCCCTGGCGATTATCATGGCCACTTCAAATGGATGATTAAAATATGGTTCGCCCGAGGCACGGAAATGATTTTTATGAGCCTCAGCGCTTAGCATGAAACTCTTCTTTATCATCTCCTCATCAACACTGGGAAGATTCTCATTACATGCCTCTAAAAGATCTGAAAGCATTCTGGTATGTTTGGACGAAAGAGTCATATTTTAAGTGGCTTTATATATTAAAAATACTTGTTCAGTAAAAAAGTCAATCAATAATTTTAATGATCCGATTCATTATTACAAATCGAGGATAAAAAAAGTTCTATTAAACTTTTAGAGTGCCGTAATTTCTGTCGCCAGCATCACCAAGTCCCGGAACAATATAACCATTCTCATTCAGTTCGCGGTCAAGCGCGGCTGTATAAATGTTTACATCAGGATGGTCTCTAGCAAGTTTATTCACTCCTTCGGGAGCAGTAATTAAATTTGCCATAACAAGATCCTTTGCGCCCCTTTCTTTCAAATGGTCGAAAGCCGCTGAGGCACTTCCACCGGTAGCAAGCATCGGATCAAGCAGAATAACTTTGGCAACATCAAGGTTTTGAGGTGTTTTGTAGTAATAATCTACAGGCTTTAGAGTACTTTCATCTCTTTGTAAACCAATGTGTCCAACCTTTGCTTCCGGGAGCATTTCCAGAAAAGCACTAATCATGCTTAAACCGGCACGCAGAACCGGAACCAGAACAACAGGATGAGAAATTCTGTAACCATTTGTTTTTTCCAAAGGAGTATCAACTTCGTATTCTTCAGTTCTGAAAGTTTTTGAAATTTCAATTGCCAAAGCATAAGAAATTCTCTTTAATGCCAGCCTGAAAAAATGCTCCATAGTGGCTTTGTCTCTTAAAATAGTTACATCTGTTCTGACTAAAGGATTATCAAGCAAAATTAAATTTTTCATTTCTAACTCCTTTGAGCTTTTCTTCCCAGATAAGAAAGAAGATTGACGAATGGTGAATTAGGAGGCGTATAATTGTAGCTTGCTACAGCTAAATCAGATACAGTTCCTGACTTTTGTATTAGAAGAGAAATAATATCTGCGTACCCAACCACTTCCTGCTGTCCGCAAAAACTTGCTCCTAAAACTCTTTCGTTATTTTTATCGAACACTATTTTACCGAAAACGGAGGTGCTATTTGGCATTACCTTAACAAGATTAGGCAATGAACCCATAACCGAATCAGCACCTGCAGTTACTTTTTTTGCTTCATCAAGTGTTAACCCAACAGTGGTGATAACATTACCAAACAGATTGACGGCAGCGTTTTTAATAATTGGATTAACCTGTTCCCTGCCTCCGGCAGCATTTGAACCGGCAACATGACCAAAGGCATGAGCCATGGTGGCCTGAGGAAGATAAATATCCTTGTTTGTAATTGCCTCTTTAATTTCAACCAAATCGCCAGCTGCAAAGATATTAGGAATAGAGGTTCGCATATATTTGTCTACTTTTACACCACCAAATTTACCAAGAGACAAACCACAGCTGAGAGCCAATCCATTATTGGGGGCAACACCAACCGAAACAAGAACCAGATCGCTTTCTATAATTCTGCTATCCAGGACAAAACTAGACACCCTGTCACCAGAATAATTAATTTTCGGCTCATCCATTCTACCATGAAAACCGATTCCGAGTTTTACCATATTCTCCAGGACAATCCCTCTAATCTCATCATCATAACCCGGTAGTGGTCCACTCATTCTCTCAACAACGGTAACTTTCATACCCAGCTTATGAAATGCATCGGCAGTTTCTAGTCCGATATATCCGGCACCAAGAACTACTACATTCCTTACATTATTCTCTGAGAGGTATTTTTGGATTTTTAAATAATCAGTTATGGATTTAAGATAAAATGCGTTATCAAGAAGTTTACTGAAGTGAGGGTATTTTTTTGAAACAGAACCCGTAGCTAGTATCAGGCTATCATACTCATGTTCAGTCGTTTCATTATTTTTAAGTGATGTTACTCTAATCTTTTTTTGCTTACTGTCTATCGAATTCACAACATGGTTTGTAAAGACTTCCACGCCCTTCTGCTTCTGGAAAGATTCACTATTGAAGAAAACAATTTTATTATAATCGTCAATTTCTCCTGAAATCAGATAGGGGAGTTCGCAAGTACCTGTTGAGATAAACTCGCCAGCTTCAAATAAAATAACTTTAGCTTCGGGGTTTACTCTTTTGGCCTTGGCGGCGGCGGCAGGGCCAGCTGCATTGCCGCCAACTATTATTATTTTTTTAGCGTTATGAACCATTTTCAAGTCGAATTTATCGAGCTAAATATAATGTTTTTATAACTAATTTATTAGTTATGAATTATGAGGCTTATTTCTCTTTAAAAGAAATTGTCATCGGTACACCTTCAAATCCATAATGTTTTCTGATCTGTTTTTCGAGAAAACGTTTATAGCTCTCAGGTATATACTTAGGCTCGTTAGCAAAAAAGAGAAAAACCGGATAATGTTCACCAACCTGTGTAATAAACTTAATTTTAACCTCTTTCCCACTTGGAGTTGCCGGAGGTGGTACTTTTTGTATCTCTTCAAGTAATACGTCATTAAGTGTACTGGTTGGAATTTTCTTCGATCTTTCTTCATGCAACTTTTTGGCCATATCTATAAGTTTAAAGATACGCTGCTTTGTAAGTGCAGAAATAGTTGTAAAAGGAAGATAGTTTATACTTCCCAATTTATTCAGTATTTCTTCTTCTTTTTCCTTGGCAGTATTTGTTTCCTTCTCAATTAAATCCCACTTGTTAACCGCCAGAATTATGCCTTTACGCCGGTTTACAGCCTCGGAAATTATCATCTGATCCTGCTTCTCAAGTCCTTGTTCGGCATCAAGCAAAATGATAGCGACATCGCAAGACCACAATGCCCGGTAAGTTCTTACATTAGAGTAAAACTCAATATTTTCCTTTACCTTAGCCTTTTTTCTTAGACCGGCTGTATCAACTAAAATAATTTCTTCGCCGTAATATTTAAGAACAGAGTCAATACTATCCCGTGTAGTACCGGGAATGTTAGTAACGATAGTTCTGTCGTAACCTAAAAGTGCGTTTGTTAAAGAAGATTTACCCACATTCGGGCGGCCGAGAACAGCAATCCTGAGACGCTTATCTTCCTCTGGTTCATCCTTATCAAAATCAAGCTTATTAACCAGGTCGTCAAGCAAATCACCAAGATTTCTTCCATTAAGTGCAGAGATATCTCTGATATCATTCATACCTAAGGTATAAAAGTCATTTACCAGCTCTTCGTGTTTGGGTGCATCTGCTTTATTAACTAAGGCATAAGTAGGTTTATTTGCTCTGCGCAGCATTTTAGCAACTTCTTCATCAATAGGTGTTAGTCCCTTTTTGCCATCCATAACAAATAGAATAGCATCGGCTTCCTCTGTAGCAATATCAACCTGCTCTCTTATTGCTATCTCAAAAAGATCTTTTGAATCAGGCACATACCCGCCCGTATCAATTACACGCATAAGGCGGCCGTTCCATTCCATTTCTCCGTATAAGCGATCTCGGGTAACACCACTGGAATCATCAACAATAGCATCATCACTTTTTGTTAACCTGTTGTACAACGTAGATTTGCCAACATTAGGTCTTCCTACAATTACAACTATTGGTACACTCATATCAATCCATTCCTAAATTATAAATTCAATCTAACATGTAAACTTGGGTAAATATCCGTAAACAATCCATAAGTAGTTTTCTCAAGTGTAATTCCGGCATCAATCTTCTTATTAAATTTCGCAGATGTCCATGCGGCTTCCACCGCGCTAATAATGTGATTTACAACCATTACCAACACAGCTTTTGAGGCAGTATTATAAAAATCATTTGCCTCACCTCGTTGACCAGCATAGTAAATAAAACGCTCAGTGAGGGGGTCTTTTCGGGTATGAGTATATGTAAACGGATCATCCGGATCCTCTGTAAAATCATCCCAGCCAGGATTAAACTGTGTATACTTCCCTATCATCTCGTAGTATTGTTGCTCCTGATACCCGGCGAGTTGATGAGAGTAATAGTTACCAACAGCATTTTCTAGCCTGTTTAACTCACCCCAGTTAACATCATCGCCATTGAAAACATTAAATTGACTTGGGTCAACTTCGGGGTTTATCCGTGTTGCGTTATTCATCGTCCATCGAGCATATGCCCTCACATCCCAATGTGCTTCCGCAAAGCTTTCAAAATAATCAGTTTGATCGTTTCCTTTACCATCATATATAATTGCTGTTGTTAAGGCTGCGGCATCAATCAGGAAAAGAATTCCCCCTTTTATATAATCTTCGTTATAAAACTGACCTGCGCCGGGAACAGCCAGAGACATTACTGCAGCCAAAATTGGCGTGCGCTTTTGCATAGCATCAATAAGCATCTTTTCATCTTCGGTTGAGGATACATTTTTACTAGCGATAAGTTGATCGATATTTAAGGAACCGGACAAATCAATCTTATCATTATTTTGTGCAAAAAGACTCATGTTCAGAATTATCATTATTACAACTAATAATTTCATTGTTATTCCTCTTAATATTAGAATGCAAAATCGAAAAGGATACCACCGTAAATGCGCCATTCTTTACCGTATGTAACGTTCTCACCTCTTACTTCTCTTGTAAATTGATCAAAAGAATAAGAGGCATTAAAGAAAATACTTGTAGGGAAAAGATAGAAAGATGTCATTTTAATTCTAATCTCGGCGCCGGCTCCTTTTTTGAAATCGCTGAAGCCCGGGAATTCACCTGTCCAGGCATTTCCGAAGTCGCCATGAACTGAGAAATAAATTTTATCTATGTAAAGATTCCCAATCTGAGTATCAATATTTTTTATAAGCGGAAATCTATAAGTTAGATTCAGCCATCCAAGCTCATTACCGTTGATGGCATAAAATGGATAACTCTTCATTCCAATCAATCCGCCAAGGTAAAAATCGAAAAAGTCAGGCACTTCCGGACCTAATACAGATGCTGCTCTGAACTGAGTTGTAAGAACATGATCCTTAAATATTGGTGTATGTTCTTTCCAGTTCAATTCAACTCTGTGGAAATTGAAATCGTTGTACAATGGTTTCAAAAGACCATCTTCAACTTCATACTCATTATTATCGTTAAATTTATTGAACTCGTAGGAGTAAGTAAGATCAATTTCCCGTCCGGTTGGATTAATATCAGCATCCACCGAAGGCAGCAATCCTTCGTGTTCGTACTTTACCTGCAATTTTCTGCCAACAAAATATCTGTCATTGGATGAAGGATAAAGGGTATTATTACTTTCGGGAATTATAAAACTACCAAGTAATGCCGAGTATTGACTGTAAACAAATCTCAATTCGATATTGTTGTCATCAGTTACAATTCTGTGTTTGGCCGCTAAATCAAATTCGAAAAGATCATAGGTCACATCAACTGGAACATTATAATCAATTCTTCTAGGAACATACGAGGAGTCGATTCCAAAAGGCAAATCAACAGATGCCTTCCGGCTTATGCTATATAACTCAAGTGAGAAAGTAGGTCTGAGTCCGAGTTCATAAAACAATGGGACTCTGTTTCTGTATTCTAGATTAAGAAACAGATCTCTTTCCATTCTTCTATTAAGTGAAGCACCGGCAAAAAGGCTGTATTTATTTAGGTAATCAAAAGTCATTACATAAAAACCGAGTTTAATTTTATCCAATCCGGAACTGGAAGTAGAATAATTATCATACCTAATAAAGGGAAACACGCTAAATTTTGAGAAGAATCCGGAATACGGTTTCACTTCGTAAGGAGTAAGATCTACATCATTAAAATTTTTCAACTGGTTCAGATTATAAGCATCCGAAGCAGCGATAGGCTTGCTGGTTGCCAAAGGCGGATTACTTTTCCAAACATATTTAGATTCATCCGGAATGTTTTTTTGCTCATCGGATTTCAAAAGAAATATTTTGTAACCTTCTGCCGTGTAACCTGCATAAACAACATCACCCTCGGCATTAACATCCGGCATAAAGGCGCCGCCAGTTACATTGGTTATTCTCTCAGATTTTTTTCCATTTAGATGAGTTCTATAAATATTAAAAATCCCTGTTTCATCGGAACAATAATATAGAGTTCCATCCGGTGAGAACACAGGCGTTCTCTCGTCGAATTCACTATTAAAAACAAATTCGTGATCTTTTGATTCAATATTTACCCGGGCAATATCACGACCTTTGTGCATGGAGTAACCAAAATAAATATCTTTATCATCAGGAGAAAATTTTGGGTTGTAAACCTGTTCCCCATTCTCAAAAAATGTTAATTGTTGAAAATCTTTACCATCAATTTTTACGAGTCCAATATTAGTAGTACCATCTTTTTGAAACTGGAATACTATGTTTTTCCCATCATGAGAAACCGAAGGCTGGTTTGCCCGTAATCCAAAAGTTATCCGTGTATCTTCCTTCTCATCAAGGTCATAGATATAGAGATCATGAATCATTATCCATTTTGGATTTTCGCTGCTAAGTTTTGAATAAACGATTTGGTTTTTACCGGAAATAAAGCAAGTTGAAGAACGAACATGATCTTCTACAGTCTCTTCTTCACCAGTTTCAATATTATGTTTGTAGAGACTGGATAAGGAGAAGTAGTCATACTCTTTGTTGGAAACATAAATGATTGATTTTCCATCATCTGAAAAACCGGGGTAGAAGTTACCAAAACCAACATCAGCTATTTTCTTTCCCGTAACCTGATTATCAAGTACAGAAGCAGTTCTGGTTTTATAATCATCTTTTAAATACTCACTCCACTCATCATATAATTCACTTCCTTCAATACCCAAGACCTCTTTTACAGCTGCATTCATGGTAAAATTGAAAGGCGAGCCTAACTGTTTTGACAAATCTCTTATTTTATCTTCGCCATATTTCTGGCTAATATAACGTGTAAGAGCAAACCCGGAATTGTAAACAGATTCGCTGCCCAAACTTGTTTTGCTAAAAACACCCATCTCGTTCCAGCTCAACATTTTATCTTCCAGTGCATAAGAACGAAGAATCATATCACGGTGTGTGTCCCAGTCTTCATATTCAAATTCCTTTCTCATGTATTGAGCGCTACCCTCAGCAAACCAGGCCGGCACATTAATGCCTGAAATCGGGTAAGATGCAATAAAGTTAGGAAAGCCATATAAGATGTCCGGGCGTCTCTTGTCTTCGTAATTAAGGTATTGAAGATAGACAGAGGGAATAGTCGTACTAAATCTATTACCAGCCTGAATTTGCACCATATGGGTAAACTCGTGGGAGATTACATTCCTTAACCAGTGGTGTGTGCCGCGTAAATCAAAATCAAGTGCGGAGGACCATATTTCAATTTTGTTATTGAAAAAATAAGTAGCACCATTTGAATAGTCGTCAATGTCTTTAATAACATAATGAACTTTGTCTGGTTCATACTGGTAGAGATCTGTTATGGGATCCCAGACTTCTTCGGCTATCCTGGCAACAACATTGGCAGTTCTTTCAGCACCTTCGTGGAAATGAACATAGATGTGTTCACGTTCAATAGTATACCATTCGTAATCCGGATCATAACGATCAATTTGTGCAAATGATGTTACCGTAAAAAACAAGGTCAGAATAAACCCGCGAGTAATATTAAATTTCATATTCATAAATTCTTTTATCTACTTGATAACTGCAATTTTAATTAAACTACTTTCAGTTTTACCGGAAACACCATTTACCTCAAGGGAAGCGAAATATATTCCGCTCTGATAACTTTCAACATTAAGGGTAGATTCATTATTAAAGCCGCCAATTGCTGCCGTTGAAATTTCCTCCACTAAATCGCCTGCCATATCAAATATTCTGATGGTAACCTGAGCATCTTCAGTAACTTTATACCGTATATGAGTTGTTGATTCATAAACCGGGTTTGGCCAGTTATACGAATCGACAAGCAATTTTGCATCTGTAGAAGTTGAATGGTCTTCAGCTTGATGAACAAAAGAGGTGTTTTGAGGATTACCATAGAGTGAAGACCATTTTGTTTCTCGATAAGGTCCCAAATCCCAGACATAAAAATCATTTTCAGTATTTATAACCGCAAGTAACAGTTTGTCATCATCTGCAACTTGAGGATTGATATCATATCGACATAAAACAGGTTGAATTGAGGGCGCTGCACCAGTTGTAATTGGAGAATCAAAAAAGGATTGCAATGGATTGCTGCCCCAAACATTAATACGTCCATCCTCGGTAAAAGTTATGATATTATCGGTAAGTGCCTCTTTATATACCAGCGGTTGAAAAGTATAATGACGAGAATGATTATCCTGTCCCGGATAATTATCTATCAATCCACCAATGGGGCTTATGGCATATAATGAAAATTCCTTCGAATAAAGAAACGAATTTTCACCTGAATCGCTCACATTACCTAAGCTGAATAATCCCGCCTCTCTGGTATATTCAGTTTCAAATGGGATGAACAATGACTGATTACGAACTGAAAAAACTTCACTGTTTTCGATACCAACATAGAGAATGGAATTGCTGTTTTTGTCTTCCGTCGAAACTAACTGAACAATTCTATTTGAAAACTGCATAGCAGTTCCATCACTACCATGTAGATGTCTATCAGCTGTCGTCCAAAAGTAATCACCAAAGGCGAGTGAAATTAATTCGACAGCATTATCTGATGTAGTATTAGTCAGTTCTGATGAAAGAGTAAAACTTTTGGAAACTATTTCCGAAAGAGCAAAGGAGTCAACAATTCCATTTTCAAAACCGAGATAAATTATTACTCCACTTTCAGAATTTCCGGCAACTATCGGTGCAGTAATTTCTTTTGGGAACTGAACGTCTGCAACAGTTACATTTCCATTATCTAGAATTAGAAGATTAATCCTGTTTCCAAAGTTACCCAGAACATACTCAATTTCATTCTCAGTAGTAACACATGGTTGATTCTTTGAGAACGCACCAATAGTATAGAAAGAATTGCCATCCAGGTTAGTGACCCTTAATGAACCATTTTCGTCAACAAGGTAAAAATACTTTTCAGATGAAATAAGTGAAGAAGTTAAAAACTTAGTGCTAAAATCGCCCAAATTATATTTTGTCAATCTTGTAACTTCATCAGAATCAAATTTGACTCTAAAACTCATCCTGGTTGAAATGTCAGAAAAATCTTCAATAGTGATGTTACTCCTGCCGCCAAGATTTGAAAGTGTGGAAGGGTTCGTGTTAAATGAGAATTTATTCTCATAAAGTTCTGCTTCATTTGAAGCATACCAAAAATCATCAGCGGTACCTTCACCAACTAATAAATCGCCGAAAATTGTCTGGAAAATTTCACCTATATCCTGAACACCGTCCGCTTCTTCTACGTCAACACCCATTTGGGTTTTATCATTATTAATGGAATTGGAAGCACTATTTGCCCAGATTACATTTTCATCAATATGCCAGATTATAATTCCATCACCCGGAAGAGACGCGTCATATTCATCAACATCAATAAGTACTCCGTCAACCTCATCATTACTGATTGAATAGGATCCATCAGTATTAGGCAAGACTGTCTTTTCAAAAACCTGACCACCAACCTTATACTTGAGAATAATATTATCCTTCATTGCATCAACGGCTCTGTTTTCGATAAGGTAATACTCTGTTGAACTAATCGGTACCTTAAGAATGGTAGTATCTGTTAAGGCGGCAATTTGCGGAACAGTTAATGTAACTATATGATCACCACTATCAATTGTTTGATAATCAGCCCATCCCATTTGGATTTTTTCCCATGCCGAAGGCACCGGAGGAAATAACCCCCAATTGGAGATAGCTGCCTGCGAATCCATCAGACCAAGCCGCCCTATCCTACTCCTGCCGGTTGCAGTGTCAAACAAATCAGGTAAACCCAGGTGACTTGCGATGTTCGTAACGATAACACCATTAATAGTCAATTCCTGCAAAATTTTATCGCCTGTAATCAGGTCATATTCCCGTGATTCGGTTTCAGGTAAAATAATAGTATTTGTAATTCCAACAGTTCCGCCTTCAACCGGAAAACCAGCAAAAGTCTCTCCAAAAATATCTTTGAAGGTTTTTTCACCAAGGTAGAGTGAAGGCAGGTTCCTATCTAAGTTAAGCCTCCCATCATCCAGACTGTTGCTTACGCCGGCATGGAATAGAATAAATAAATCGTAGTCCCCAAAATTAACTTCAGGAAACTGTTGGTCTGCTATTTGCCAGCTTTGCTGAGCAAGATTTGCAAGAGGGAGAAAACTTTCAGAGTCATATGAAGGCCAATAATCTCTCATAAAACCGTTAACTGTAACAACCTCAGGAAGCACAAAATATTCTACATTTAATTTCCCACCAGAAACCTTCTGATAATAGTTTTTAGCAAACTCCAGATGGTCTGAAAAGTAGCTGCTATTATGCGGTAGGGGATCAAGAATAGTATCGCCATAAGCCTGAGTATATATACTCCCAAATTTACCATTGCCTATTGTGGCATCATAATTATCCTCCTGAAACTCAACCATAACAGCAAGGATATTAAGCGTGTCGGAGGATGTAATACTTTGATACGATTCGTTTGCCCCAAAACCGACAAAAGATTGGGCAGCAAGGCTGCCCAATCCAAATAAAATTATCTGTAATAGAATACTTTTTAATTTCATAGTTTATATTCCGCGTGGAAATCCTCGTGAACTCATGGGGGAGCCTCCCCAACCAATTAACAATGTAAATCTCAACGTATCAGATAATGGATGGTTCTCTCCACCTTCAAACAAATCAGTAGTTATATAACTAAAATCAAAACCATACATGTCATAACGAATACCAGCACCAAATGTCATAAACTTTCTGTTACCGAATGATGGATCTTCGTAGAAGAAACCGGTTCTTATAGCAAACATAAATTTATCATGTTCCATATTTCCATACCAGTATTCTAGTCCCATAGAAGTAACAATATCCCTAAGCTCTTCACTAATAGGGTCATCTGCCCAGGCAGTGATTAATGCTTCATAAAATTCCGCACGATCGCCTGAATTGGTTGAATCAGCTTTATCAACCAATAATTTGCTAAAATCACAAGTATAGGTTAACGAGTTATAGTCATCTTCAAAAAGTCTTGCTGCAATACCCAGCCTGAAGTTTGTTGGAATTGGATCTGCCTGTGCCTGGTCAATATAATATATTTTTGGACCGATGTTACTAAGGTTCATACCAATACTTAACTGATTACCAATATCGCCTAATAAAGGCAAGTATAAATGTTCAGGTCTCCACATACCGGCAACATCAAAACTAACTGAAGTTGCAGTACCGGATCCTTCTTCCTGCCCGACTTTCTGATCAGAAAGTCGACTATGAATCAGCCTGAAGTTAAAACCGATACCCCAGTCAGAGTGAAGTTTTGTGGCATAACCCACGGTTAAAGCGGCATCAAACGATCTGAATGTTCCAAGAGGTGTAGGATCAATTTCACCGGTTTTTACAAATTCACCAAAATTCATATAAGTAATACTGGAAGTTATACTACCACCCAAATCATCTATGTACTGTCTGTAGGTTAAAAAGTCGTAGAATAAATCCAAATTAAACTGTGGGAGCCAGTTACTATGTGTAATACTTACTTCCGAACCGGTTAGAAAGGCAATACCGGCAGGATTCCAAAAAATTGCCGCAGAATTATCCGCAAGACCACTTCCGGATTCACCAATACCGCCTGCACGGGAATCTGGTGCTAATAATAAGAATGGAACCGCGGCTTCGCCTTGCGCATATACTCTGTTACTCATTCCTAAAAATGCTAAACAAATGAGTGCTAATATCATTAGTCGCTTCATTTTATAATACCTCCAATAATGTTTTTTTTCATAATTAAATTTTTTCTCTACCTAATAATAGCCAATTTCCCAAGGACATTCTTACTATACTCGCCGTCAACCGTCTCTACATTTACTTTGTAAAGATAAGTTCCATTAGCCAGCATATTCCCATCCTCATCTCTCCCATCCCAGGATAATCTTACGAATTTTTCAAATACGTTAAATTCTTCAATTTCCCTCACCATTCTACCTGCTATGGTATAAACTCTTATCATAACATTCAAGGCAGAAGCTAGGTTGTGCTGGAAGGTAAATGTTGTGTTTCCGCTGAAAGGATTGGGATAATTAACAACGTTTTCGACAGCTAATCCGTCCGCGTTTGTAACTGAAAAGAAGGATTCCCCAATTGATTGATTATTGAAAACATCCCAGGCTTTTATTTTAAGATTGTACTCACCTGCTTCCAGATTAGTAAATCTGTACTCAACTTTACCTGCTTTACCGCCTGTGTTCACATCACCAATAAAATAGTTTGAAAAATCTATTGGATGTTCGTCATCATTATTCAAAATACCTTCCAGGCGATGCCCGACACCTGTGCCGGTGGTATTTAGCCCTGTTTCATCACTTAATGTCACCAGAAGATTAAAATCCGGGTTTACTACGTAAGCATTGTCAAACTCATAATCGTCATAAAATATTTCAATCTCAGGACCGGCTCCGTCATTCTCAATATTTTCATTCGTTCCACCCACAATTACATTTCTCGTAAATCCGAGTCCATCGATGTTTTCATTATAGATATAAACCAGCACTCTTCCCTTTTCATCAGCATAGGAAATATCTTTTGGAACAACAAAGCTAATTTCATATTTGCCAGATTCAATAGTTGCTCGCCCCTTAAATATAATACCGCCATGCACATCCATTTGATAATTCATTTCAGGAAGTTGTATTACATTGTCAGAATCAAAAACCGTGATTATCGCTTCGCCATTAAAACCTGTTTCACTACCATTTTCGTTCAGCACCCGCCCTTTAATCTCGACTTGACTTAAGGCTTTAATCTGGACTGATTGAGCTAATGATTGTGAATTGATGGAATCAATGGTTGCCTCATACCGGGGAACGTTCAATCTTAATGTCGGGTCACCAAAGAGATGAAATTTTTCATCATTGTCACCCGTTCTTGTTTGTTTTGTAAGGAAGAACGCATCACCAACACAATAGTTTGGATTTGATGGATTGTCAAATAAATTCCTGTAAAATGTCTCATTCAGTGCGGCATTAAGGCTGGAGTATACTGGTCGGACAGCAGTTAATGCACCAATTGAGCCATGCTCCATTAACATCATTATCTCGGCGGCACTCTGCGCTTCAACCTGATCATACTTACCATAATCGCAAGTAGCTGCCGTAAGAAAGAAATACTTTTCATTTTGAAGTTGTGGAATACTCGCGTCAGTTGTAAAAACTTCCTCATGAGCCCATTTTTCAGGGTTACCGTGACCAATAAAATTTAACATCAAGGTTCCCTGATTTACCGCATTAACTATTGCCCTGTTTACGTCCGGCTTCCTGCGTCCAGCACCGGAAATAACCGTTGGGTAGGCGGCAAGATAAATCTTATCTTCAATAAAATAACCGGGAATAATATTGTTAGCCAACCGTTCCGATTGAGATGTATGAGTACTTCCATCATCCCCCTGAGTAGTTGGTCCATCATCAGCAACAAGAGTTATAACATTTTTCCATAAACTTCTGTCGGTATCTTGTTCATACAGACGAATTTTATTCAGTATGGTTTCCGCATCATCTACAGTTTTAATGTTTAACCGCCCAATGGCGAGATCAGATTTTAGGTCATCACCGGAAATCCGAACGTAATAATCATCAGAGGGAAAACTATTAATTTCATGCAGAGATTGAATGGTTTGATAAGTAGGTATGAAATTCTCATCCAATCCTTGAGCATTGTAATAATCATAATTTCCATCCCCGAAAAGTGAGACATAGAAGGGAGTGGTATTCCAATTTTCGTAAGCAAATTGCAAAAAATTTCTAATAGCTGCTGGATCCAGGGAACCGCCAGAAAATTCATTATAAATATCATTAACATCAATAACTTTTGCACTCACACTATTGTACTGACTGGTACTCCTATATGTCTTAAATTCATTAGCTAATTCAATAAAATCAGGATGAGTAATTATAATAAATTCCGCCCCTGCCAGATCACCTCTCAAATTTGAATTTGAAACCTGAACAAAATTTGAAGGTGCCAGATAGGCCGTTGGAGCAACCCCATAATATTTACTAAGGGAAGAACTTGTCTCATTAGCCTGAAAAGTAAAATTTCCACCACTAATTGAAGCGTTAGAAACCAGGCTTACGTTGGCATAATCAGAGATATCAAAAACCATTATTGAGCTGTTGGTAAAATTGTTAAGCTCATATTTTATAAGCCCGTTCACACCATTAGAAAAGAACAACAGAGAATCCTGTATGGCTCTTAACTCTTTGGAATATTCAATATCCATAAAATCAATAAAGACTTCATCAGACTGACCGGAAATTGCTGCCCGTACCTTAAGGTTACTTCTACCCTCAATCAGAGTACCGGAAAATGAAGCAACCCCTCTGTGTTCAATCGCTATTGTATATGTGCCATAAACTCTTGATAAGTTACGATTGTAGATTTCTGTTCCAGTTTCCGATATAGTCAAGGGTATATTAGAGCTTCCTTTATTTGCAAACCGGAAAGAATAGTTAATTGTGCTTCCTGCAACTCTTCCATCAAGTTTAGTAAGGTAAGTCTTTTCGGGTGAAGTAGGTGTAAATTTATCACCAAACATGTCACGCCCTGTTTCACCAATATTTATTATATCCTTATCAATAAATCTGTAAGCTAAACTTGTATTTTGAACCACATCTGCCGTTCCTGAAACAGAATTTTTACCAGCCATTCTATTACCGACTGAACCGCCGGAAGTTATCCAAAAATAATTGTGTTTCGAGAACTGATTCTTATTCCTTGTAACTTTTCCTTCGCCTGACGAGTATTCCCAAAAATCAACACCACGACCGTAGAATAAGATGTAATCATCATTATTGAAAGAACCGTCATTCTCGCCTTCAACATAAATGGCTGTTTCAACTAAACCCTCAGGCCTCTCACTTGATATCGATTCGGGAAGTTGATATCCGCCATTGTTATAAATCTTAATGGTGCGTGGGTCAACAGTGGCTGCATCAATACCCATTTGCGATAACATGCTGCGGCTTATTTTATAAATTCCTTCATTAGGGCATTCAAACTGGTACCAGGTTCCAGAAGCTAAAACCGAGTCTTCAGTTTTGCCAAGTTTCTTCCTAGCGGAGGACGTAATCCAGTTTTTTGCTACGTCAAAATTTAGAACAGCACCTTTCAGTCTGCTGTCAACATTACCACGCATTATCTGATCATTCCCTTGTCCGAAACGAACAGCAACAACAATTTTTTTATAGACTTTTATTTGCCCCTTAACATGATCATATTCTACCGGGTGAAGTCTGATGGATTGGACATTCAGATTTCTAGTAAGACCAAACTCTCCAAGCGTAGCTGAAGAAATGTATTCCTCACTTTTCCAAAAATTCCGGTCAAAATTTTCTGAACGATCTTTCCCAAATTCTTCTCCGGGAATTAATTTGCCTTCAATTATATCATACTCAGTATTAATTACGGAAATGGTTGTACCAAATTCTGAAGGAACTCCTACGTTAACTTCTTTAACTGGAAGTCGATATGTTTCGGTATCGAAATCATAGCTGGAATATGTATTTAAAACAGGGACTTTTACAAATTTTTGGTTTTGAGAATCCGAATCAGATCTATCAACGAGAATTGGGTTGTATTCAAAAACAAGACTTGTATTGGAAGAGGAGATTACTCTTATTTCCTGAGCATTACTCAAAAAATGGCATAAAAAAAGGAATACAACTATAGAGAATCTTGACTTCATTCTAAAACTCCGTTTACTATTTTTTTGTCAACTAAGAGATAAAGTTAGACATATTCAACAACATTAGTCAATACTAAAATAGTAACAAAGCCTCTATAGGTAATTCCTGTTTTTTTTGATGTAGTAATTTAGCTAAGTTAAAACTAGAATGTCAAGTCTAAAACTGACCCAAAATTCAGAATTGCAATATAGCTTAAATCACAATTTTTATGATCATAATCCTAATAAATCCTTTTTTCTCTTCATTGCGTTAATGCAACAATCAATATGAGCATCAAGTTCCACCTCAAGTTCTTTTGCACCATTAATTATATCCTCTCTATTTACTGCCCTGGCAAATCCCTTGTCTTTCATTTTTTTCTTAACAGATTTCACTTGTACTTCCTCAATACTCTTGCTGGGACGGACGTATGTAACTGCAGTTATAAACCCAGCCAATTCATCGCAGGCAAATAGCACTTTTCTCAGGAGATTGTTTCGAGGCACACCTGAATAATTAGCGTGGGAAAGTATCGCGTTTCTGAATTCTTCATCAAATCCTTTCTCAGCAAGAATTTTAGAACCTTCAGCAGGATGTTCTTCCTCGGAGGGAAATCTTTCATAATCAAAGTCATGAAGTAAGGCAACATTCCCCCAGTACTCCACATCCTCACCATATTTTTCCGCGTAAGCTAAAACACAGGCTTCTACTGCATAAGCATGTTTTAATAAGGCATCGCTCATTGTATATTCTTTTAAAATACTATGACAAAATTCTCTGTCTCTCATATTTTCTGCTGACATTAATTCTCCCTTTGATACTATTATTATTTATTTGATGAAGGGCAATAGTTCGCTATAACACATTCCGGACATTTTGGTCTTCGCGCAATGCACACCTTGCGTCCATGTGTAGCCAACCAATGAGAAGTATTGATCCAGTATTTATCAGGAAGCAATTCTTTCAACTCTTCTTCAATTTTTTCCGGATTTTTTGATTCGGTAAATCCCAATAAATTTGATAATCGTTTTACATGTGTATCCACAGCAATTGCTGGGATTCCAAATGCGTTACCAGCGACAACAGAAGCAGTTTTGCGTCCCACACCTGACAGTTGAGTAAGTTGATCAAAATCTTTTGGAACTTTTCCTTTGTGCTTTTCAATCAGTTCACTACAGCAGTTTTTTATGCTCTTTGCCTTTTGATGATAGAACCCTGTTGAAAAAATATCCTTTTCCAACTCTTCAATATCACATTCAACAAAGTCTTGTGGCTTTTTATATTTTTTGAACAATTCCTTTGTCACAATATTAACACGTTCATCGGTGCATTGTGCCGAGAGTATAGTGGAAATAAGAAGTTGAAATGCACCATTATATTCCAAGGCAGGTTTTACTTCGGGGTACTCTTTTGAGAGTATTTCAACTATTGTGAGAGCACGCTTTTTAATTCCATCCATAAAAAAATGTTCCTCATGATATAACTGTGGGAAAATAAAGATTTTTTCTCTCTTTTCACACATTGAAAATTACTGAATTGCTAAATTGATTAATTGTTACATCGTTGGTAGAATATTAAAAAAAGTTTGTAAAGTTGAAAAATAGTTGGACTCTGTAAATATGATCAATTGTTTAAAGAGTGGAATTGTTTTTTAGTTCTGGATTACAAATTAACACACTATTGAATTTTCAGTTAAATCAGTAGTATCACAACAGGATTTCCACCAACATTCATATTACATTTTCACTCTGTGCCCTGCCAAACAAACGGCGGGCTTTGTAACTCTTTGCCTTTAAGACACAGTCACTTATTTACTAGACTACTTTTTAATAAAAATAAACTGTCCCCCCTCATCATTTGTATTCTTAATCCTATCCAAACGAGGTGATTGGTTGGAATTATTTGTAACAGCGACTTTAAACTCATTGTACAACTGCTCAACATCCATATACTTATTGTTATTTTCTTTCAAAGATTTAATAAGGTAATAAGTGAAAATTGAGTGCCCATCTTTACCTGCATCCTGAACAGGTTCTACTCCTCCTGATGTCATTGCTATTCTCGATGTCTTACTGTAAACCTGTCTGTAATACTTATTCATATCATTAGGATCTTTCTTTATACTTGTAGTTGTCAACCCCCTGAAAATATCTCCTGCAAAACAGGCGTCAGTAACAAGAAGAATATGTTTTGATTTTAATCCGGCTATTATATCACGTAAATCACTATTAGAGATATATCTGGAAATTAAATTTATTTTAGAACCTGCCGGAACCCAATAGCCACGATTTGTAATAGGATCAAGGTATCCATGTCCAGCATAATAAATGAATAGATTATCTTCGGCTGACATTTCATCGCTGATATTATATAGCATTTGGGTTATACCATCTTCGGTTGCATCTTCATCAAATAGTGTATAGATCTTGTCAATTTTGTAATTCTCTTGCAGAACTTTAGCAACCTCACTTGCATCATTAACAGCATTGCCTAATGGTCTCCAAAATCCCTCGTATTTATTTATTCCAATAATAAGAGCATAATATTTGCCCACTACAATATCTTCCAATTCGCGAATAACATAAAGTGTGTCAGAAGTAAGGTTGTATTTATTATCAAATGCCTGCAATACCAGTCTGTTTTCGCCCATTTTAAGTTGAATGTCAGTTTGAAATTCTCCGTTTGGCAGCAGGTTTGAAGTGACATTGTTTACTGTAACCTTAAAAACACCGCTTTCGTCAATTGCTTTACCTCTCACGGATAATATCTCAGACTTATGAACGACCTGAATACCCCTAGTTGTTTTAGGTTCGTAGATGGTAAGTTCCGGTCCGGTTTTATCCACGGGTTGAATTATGGTGAAAGCAACTACTGATGAAGTATTCTTAATATTAATTGCGCGAACTGTCACTCTGTTAACTCCTTCGCCGGGACTCACATAGGCTTCAAACTCTCCTCGGGTTGTTCTTTGTACAACTATATCATTCAGACTTACAACAATTTCCTTAATACCTAATTCGTCACTCGCCAAACCTTTTACCCGAACATATTTATCATCAGAGGTTAATTCCATACTATTTGTTAATACTGGATCAGTAATAGTTATTTGAGGAGGTATTATCAGCTGATTAGAAATAATAGTAAATGTCTTTGAAGTACTTTTATTCTTAGCATTAATTGCAGTCACAGTAATACTGTTTCTTCCATCTTTTAAATTAACCACTGATGAAAATTGACCAACATTATTAAGTTCTACTTCCATACCATTAACAGTTAGTTTAGAAATACCAAATGCATCTTCAACTTTACCATTAATAGTTATTTGGTCATTGTTAAATACTAATTCATTTGTCTCTGATAAATTCAAAGAACTCAAATCGAATGCGGGTGCGGTAATGCTGGAAACTATTGTCAACACTTCAATTGTAGATTTGTCTTTAATATTCTTGGCGTTCACTGTAATTTTATTGCTTCCCTCATTAAGCTGAATGGTTTCTCTAAATTTTCCATCCTGCGCAACTTCCACTGACTGACCATTGATATAGAGTGACTTGATGCCGTAACTGTCTGTTATCTGACCAACTATCTCAATTCTATCGGCTATAACAACGAGTTCTTTATTCGGTGAAAGCTTAAGAGTAGGGAAACTTACAATAGGAGGAAATATTTCCTCGGAAACAATAATGAATTCCTTCTCGAATGTTTTGTCTTTATGATTTACAGCTTTCACAGATACCTTATTCTCTCCTTTAACCAAGGAAAGAACAATACTGAAGTTTCCATTTTCCTGAACATCAACCGATGCATCATTTACCACAAAACTTTTCAGGCCGTATTCATCAGTAATTCGTCCTCTCAAAGTATAACTATCACCGGAAAAATTTAGCGTGTTGGAACCTGTCAGATACAAACCAGGGAACTCAACCTGAGGCGGAAGATAATCGGGACTGAAAAGTACGGTGAACTCAGTTTGCGCCTTACCATCCGTAACATTCTCGACATCAATAGTGAAGGTATTTTCACCTTCTGATAAAACTACACTCGTCTCGAAATTTCCATCATCGGCAAAGTTTATTCGCTTGTTGTTAAGAAATACCGCTCTGATTTTATTTTCATCCTCAATTTTTCCACTAATTGTAATACTCTCTTCCTTTGAGGAGAGCACTCCACTTGAAGGAAGATTCATCCTTTCCATATTTATTACAGGAATTGTTTTTGTTAATTCCTTTTTCGGCCTTAAGGTAAATGATTTACTGATACTTCTGTTCGTTTGAGCTAGTGTTACTGACACCATAACAACAGAAATCAATATTATTAACTTTTTCATTTTTACACCTTACATGTAATATCTCAAATAAAACAATTATCTCGCTGGTGGTAAAGGAAAACTACCACTCGTTGGAGTGGTTGTACCACCACCATCATCTCCACTGCCCCCGCCGGCTAGTATTGCAACTACCGCCGCGGCAGCTCCGCCAAGAACATAATAATACCAGGTTGAGCCAGACGCTTTGCCCACGTCTACTGCAAATAAGTACTCTGCTCCCTCAACAATGTTTTTGTAATCTTCAAATATTTTCCATATAACTTTTTTATTAACTCCTGCTTTTATCCCGCTACCAAAATCACCAGTCGCTGTTTTTACTTCCACCCTGAATTGTGTGTTTCCAGCCATTAGAAGGTTTATTGTAACATCATATTTCTCGTTTATCTCCCCTAATAAATCATAGGTAATTAAGATCTCATTCTCGTTTAGCCATTCGAATTCAATATTATCACACTTAGCCCCTTGTGAAAATCCATTTTGATAGAAAAACAAAAGGAAGACAAAAACACTAAACAGTATATTTTTACTTAAACACATGGTTTTTCTCCACCATTATTTGATCAATACCATTTTCTTTGAAAGAATATTTTTCAGAGTGTTCATTCTGCATAAATATATTCCACTCGTTACAATAGCGCCATAATCGTCCCGCGCATCCCAATCGAAATAATGGATCCCGGAATCAAGTCTACCCTTATAAATTGTTTTGATTTTCTGCCCAAGAATATTGTAAACCTCTAAAACGATATCCTCTCTTTCAGGAATTTTCACTCCAATTTTTGTCGAAAGATTGAAAGGGTTTGGATAATTATTAATCAACTCAAAATCTCTTGGGGTAATTTCTTCCAGTTTATTTTCTATTAAATTTTCTTCCCCAATTAATAAACACATCGGGGTTTCAGTCCGCGACGAGGTGAATGTATATATTGCTTCTTCACGCAGATTTACAGACTTAGCCAGGTTGTTATCAACAAGAAAAACATCATATTCGTCAGGTACTTCTGCTATTGATTCAAAAGTCAGATTAATTTCATCGTTGAGTCTTGAACTGACTACAAAATCCCATTCTTCAATCCCTTCAATACTGGAGCGAATATCTGACCTGAACATCGAATTGTTTTCATCCCAATCGGGTCTGTAAAAATATGCCATAGGTATTTCGCCAAAAATTCTTCCCTTACGTGCATCGAAATTATCAAGTTCACGAGAAGCATTTTCAGAAATACCAAGAGAGGTTGTTTTATCCTCAAATTCCCCGTTGGAAACCGCAATGTCAATCTTCCATTCGTAAATATTTTCTTCTTTGTAGAGCCTCTCAAAACCTGGAGCAGGAACTAATAATTCAGTTCTTGTTGAACCAGTGTTATCAAATATGTATCCTCTATATGGATCAAGAGAGGAAGCAACAGTTAAGGAAGTTCCGTTCCAGTAAGTCGGCGCCTGAACATCTCCATTTATGGTTCGAATAATTGACCATGCAACACTTGACCAGATAGGTGACGTAATGAGATTCCACCTGGACGCTGCCAAAGGAACAGATATCATTCCATCACTGTTAACATCGGCAGCACTTACTTCAACATCAGATATAGTTAATGTACCCTTGTTGATAATCCAGAACGCCCGACCTATTGTGCAATTGAATAAGCTGCCCCCATCGTAAACAACATAGTATGATGAACGGTCACCATTTGTCCCATTATCCCTGTATACCTGCCAATTTGTACTCTGAGAACCGGATAAAAAACTACTAATCGATCTACCGCTATTTCCCGGAAATCCGACAAGTCGATAATCTGTATCTCTGTAATCCCCCGGGTCATCATGGTTTGGGAATGATACTGTATTTGAAAGAGTTATTGTTGTTGGATAAGAATTACCAGCCTGGGTCACTGTTAAGGTTATTGGAGCATCAGATGCAGATGCATTTATGGAAGTGACAATTATTGAGGCCGACCGGCTGGTAGTTCCTAAATTTGCGTAGTAGTTAACCGCTATTGTTTCGTCACCAGAGCCCGTAGTTGGATCCAGTGTAAGCCAATTTGCATTGCTGCTAACGTTCCATGGAGCATTTGATGTTATTGTAAAATGTTTTATACCCGCGCCTGCAGAGACATTCCAACTGGAAGGATTGCATGCGAGTTTTATCTCTCCTAATACTCTTACATTATCAATATAGATGGATGAATTGGGAGCATTCGAAATCCAGACTCTTCCATATTGGATCGGTACCGGATCCATATAAGAGAAAATAAGCCTGTTATTGAAATAGACTCTAACATGATCGTCATAATAGTAAGCAACAAGATTATGCCACTGATTTGTTTGTACTATTAAATCAATCTCATCAATGCTGGTATCAGTTTGAGTATCCGACTTTGAGAAGGTGACATAATTAATACTCGCATCAACGTTAATAATATACCTATAGTTGTTAGCCGTATTGTTCTTGAAACTTAATTGCATTGCTCCTGATAATATTTTAAAATCAATGCTAACCTGATAATTCTTCCAGGAATTATCCCCGATGAATGCTCCCTGCCACGAAGGATCGCCACCAGCCAGCACATGATTACCATCCACATCAGCAACATGCCAGCTATTATCCAACTCCCATCCAAGTGCATCCCCATCCTCAAAATCGTCGACAAAATATTCTGTAGTATATGTAGGCAGGGCAGCATTAATCACAAATGGAGAATCGCTAACATCATTAACATTAATATCATTCACATACGTAATCCCAACAAAACACTCTGAGGAGGGTGTATTTGGAACAGTCCAGGTATAGGTTCCAATGTTAGCGTCCTCAGTAGTAATTACACTCCATGTGACAGCATTATCAGAACTATAAACGAGGGCAACTGTTTCCACATTCTGGCTATCCCAGGTAATATCATAAGTTGATCCAGCTTCAAGAGTTTCGCCTCCATTTGGAGAGTTAAGAGTTATAGACGGAGCAAAAGATGCATAAGTGTTGATCGCGTCATCAGCCTGAGCTTGTAAATCTTCAAGATTCACCCCGGCAACAAGAGCGAATACAGATTTTGCCATAACATCTGTTGGAATAGTATACGGTCCTGTTCCAATAATAGCGCGTACGTCCCCAGGTTGGTTCAGAATATCAAACCTGTTTGTCAGAGCTTCAAAATAACTGATATCTGAATTTTCATCAAAGTCCACTGAGTTGAACCAGACTCTGTGACCAGATACTTGTGAATTAAGGGCGACAATTCCATAGTAATTTGGATTGGAAATATTTGCAACAGTGGCAGGATCTTCATACATATAACTAAGATTGCGGGATTCATCAAAACCGCCAAGATTATTATATGCACTTCCAATATCCCAATCGGCTGCAATACCAATATATAGATCATTTAACTTCGCATCGCTATTATTAATAACAGCATATTCAACAATAATGAAATTTCTTGTGGCATCAGTAGAAATGCAATGAGATCTCTGAGCAATGGTCACATCAATGGGGTCTTGTGCTTTTGCATCGTTATACTCAGTGTAATAAACCTGATCAAAACCCTCCCAAACATTTTCAATTTGATTTATGGGATTTGTTCGCCCAAACTCAACATAGTTTAATCGGCCTGAAACTTGATTTGCACTTTGTCCAAGAAGCAAATTAGCAGTAAACAGCCCATTCATACCATCAAGATTAAACCCGACTCCGTCTTGTCCCCGATGTCTGCCCAGAACACCGTCATTGAAAATCGATAAATTCATCCTTCCATTGGTATGGACTAATTCTTCCTGAGCATGAGCATTCACCCAAATATTGTATGTTTTATCGTCAGTACCAGCCGGATTGGCTGCATTAACATTAAACGAATGCCAACCCACCTGATTAATACTGGGGGTCCAGGATAGAAGTCCGGTTTGTTGATTTATTGACATTCCATCCGGGAAATTGCTAATAGAAAAATTTGGATAATTATATCCTGCGCTCGGAATTATTATCTCAAAATTTTCGCCGACAGTTGCGCTGACATTATCAAGATCCGAAAGTGTTGGCGGGATGGACACTTCAGAACCTGGAATAAATGAAACAAATGAAGCATCGTTTTGTACTTGTAAATCGTTGTGGTATTCTGTTTTATCGATTGTTGCCGGGAATATCCCATTAACCTCTGTGGCCTCATCGAGTGGCCAGTATCCCATCAAACCAGGCTCATTTCCATTCAAAGTAACATTCATTGAGGCATTAATTTCATTTTGTGAACGAACAACATTCCAAACTCTTACTTCATCAATCAAACCATCAAAATATCTTTCTACATTTTTTAATCCGCCTATGTAAAATCCTGCGTCTCCAACACCGATACTTTCATGATATTCTACTTCAGCAACAAGATTCCCATTTTTATAAAGCCGGGCAAAAGATCCATCATAAGTACCGGCAATGTGTACCCATTCTCCTGCCAAAGCCGGATCCGGGTCGTTAGCAAAAGCAGCGTTTTGAGGAACACTGCCATCAGATATTCCAAAGGTAAAAACCGGTTTATCTTCTTCTGTCCAGTTCCCAATTGTCAAGTCATAGGCTCTCCATGGTTCGCCATCAATGTATGGACGGGATAATATTATTTTTGAACTCTGTTGCTCCGGAAGTGCAATTGGAAAAACCCAAGCCTCAATTGTGAGGGCATGACCTGTAATTACATATGCTGAATTATTAGCATTAGGATTAATAGGACTGCTATCCAATACTCTGATACGGGCGTTATTATTAAAATAAGCGGACCCGGTATTCACCAGAAGCTGTTTTGAAGGTTGTGATCCATTATTGTTTTCAAAAAAGTCATTCTGCCCGAATAAAGAAAAAGACCAGAGCAAAATAATTATTAAACCGAATGTTTTTTTCATGACATGTGACTCTTATTTAATGTCCAAAAGTTATTTTCGGAGATAACAAACAGAAAGATTCAACGAAATCAGGAATTGAATTCAGCAGAAATTAATGCAAAACTTATTTTTTAATTTTAATTATTATTGGAATAATGCTCCTTTCATAATCTCTGGATTCAAACTGTATTGAATCATCAACAGTTAACTTCATTTTATCTTTGTCCACAATTTTATCCTGTAAGATTTTTGGTATTTGAACTACAGGGTTTTCCGATATGCCTTGTTGTTTCAGGAGACTGTCAAAATCCAATTCATCCTTCGAGTATAAAAAACAGAAATAACTCGCTTCTTCTGAGTCATCTATCATGTAATAATTATCTTCATCAGGCAAGGCAAAGTTGCTTGTACTGTAGGGGAAATAAGCGAGAGTCCGTTCATTAAATGGAAACAGTTTCGTTGGTTCAGAGGAATAATCGACACCGAAGGCATAGATAAAAGCGGGCTCATTATTTTTAAGAAGTACTTTAAAGAAAGTGCCTTCGAAATAATTTTCTTTTGTTTCGAAAAAATTCCCATAGTTATTAAGTTCCATCTTTGCGCCTTCTTTGGTTATGAGTTGAATACTCCCTGATAAATCCGGAACTTCAAGGTCCTTTCGGGGAATTTCAAACAACTCGAAAGCCATGTAACAGAACTTGTTAAAATCCGCGTACTTCATCCATACAAAACCACTATTGGCCCACCTCTTCCCCCAGCTATTCATTATTTCGAAGGCGCCTCCATACTTATCGTCATCGTAACTGACAATTACCACAGCATGTCCGGTGGAACCTTTTGTTGTATAGTCTTCCGGTTTAGGTTGAATTACGTCACCTGTCACTTTACCAAAGGGCCAATGCATACCTATTACAACAGGCAATGATTCTGCAATGCTCTTCTTTACATTGTTTATCTTATAGTCAACCTCATTCTTGTCATAAAAAAGCTGTCGATATTTGAAAATTCTGTTCTCAGCGGCGTCTACCTTTTCAGATTCTTTTATTTCTCTCTTGCATTCATTCCCAAATTCATTCAGTGAAAGACATCCAATATCCTTTAAGGCATCAAGCGCCATATCCATAGAAGCTCCATTACTGCATTTCGTGTCAGTCGGGCCTTTTACAAGATTATAAATAAAGTAAGGGGAATACACATTCTGATCAATTTTATCCTTCTCCCAGTTTTGGTTAATTGCTGAGAGAATTGTTCTGCCTCCGTATGCTGTAGCCCAGCCGGTGCATGTACCTGTTAAACCCTGATGACCTGGTGTTGGTGCAAATGACTTGATACTCATTGACTTTGGCAGGTTTTGGTAATCACCTCTCATTAAGGGTGCTGTCTGTGGTGTATTCTGATAATACTCTTCATCCAATAGGAGACCCATCCCATATTCCTGGGCTGGCACATTGAACGAGAAGAGAATCAGAAATATAAAGATTCCGTTTAGTAAGATTTTCAATCGCATAACAATCTATTATTAAGGTTGAATTTCTACTTTAACAGGAAAGGATAAAAAGAATATACAATTTTTTAGATAAAATCAGCACTGATATGAAACACAATTATTTGCAATTATACACGCAAAATAATATTTAATTTTCATATCTGTTTTAGATATTTGATCGCGTTCTTAGTGGTTCAGGTCGTAAACTTCAAAAACTTCAACCGCGGTCTCTTTTCCCTTAACTTTAATCACATCTAATTGCCGAATTTTGAATTCTTCTCTATTTAATTCATCATAAGTAAATCTTGAAATAAGAATACTAGTATGAAACATTTTATTAGCTTGTTCAAGTCTTGAAGCGAGGTTCACAGAGTCACCAATAACCGTGTAATTGAAAACACTTTCTGTACCTATATTACCAACAACCATATTACCCGTATTAATTCCAATTCTCGACTTAACCTCCGGCAGTCCTTCTGTTTTCAATTGAACATTCAGATCAGCTAATTTTTGCTCCATATCCAATCCGGCACGAACTGCTCGGGTGGCATGGTCATCCATAGATAGAGGTGCTCCAAATATAGCCATTATTGAGTCCCCAATATATTTATCAATCGTACCACCGTGCTTTATTATAATTTCAGTCATATATGTAAAATAGAGCTTCAGTAATCTAACAAGTTTATCAGGTTCAAGATTTTCTGATATTGTTGTAAAACTCACCAGATCAGTGAATAAAACTGTTAACCATTTTTCTTCGCCGCCAAGTTGTAAAGATTTAGGATTTTCCAGTAACTCATTCACAACTTCGGGAGAAATGTAATGTGAGAAGGCTGTTTTAATGAATGCTCTTTCACGGGAGATCAATAAAAAATCACTCGAAACAAGAGATAATATCATTATTCCCAAGCTACTTGAAATGGCGATCACAGGGAAAAGATTGAAATTAATAAATTCAATCCAAGTGAAAACCGCCAAAAAGAGTAAAATGACAACACTTGCCGAGTAAATTACCCAGGGACTTTTGAATATGGAAAGAGTCATCAAGATTAATGATAATATCAAGAAGAAAAGGAGTGTCCAACCAAAAGACCATTTTTGAAAGAACTGGTTTGTGAGTAAAGAATTTAGCAGTGCAGCATGCATTGATACAAGCGGTGAATCTTTTTCAATGGGCGTATTAGAAATATCTGATGTTCCTGTTGCTACGTCGCAGATCAGAACAAACTTCCCCTCAAAAAAAGTAGAAATATTTCCATAAAGCAATGGATTAGAAATATCTTCCATCAATCGATAAATACTCATATATGCAAAGTCTTTACTCCACTCCTTGATGAATGGTATGTAAGTTTCTCCCTTCTCATTAATTGGAATTATAACATCTTCATTTAGCCAGTTGTCATCTGTAGCTGGAATAGTAATTTTATCTCCCCAGTTTATGATTACTTCGCTAAACGAAGACTCTACATAGTCAAGAAATATAGAAAGTGAGAATGTAGGATAAAAAACGGAGTCAACTTTTATAAGCATGATGGCGTGCCTCAATATACCATCCTCATCATTCTTAATACTAATATGCCCGCTCTTATTAGTAGCAGAAAAAAAATTAGTGTACTGAGTAAGAGCTCTGCTTGCTATGTATGGATTTCCATCACCATTTTCCTCTGGCGCTTCGAATACCCGCAGGTTTTCTTTCTCGATAATAATATTCTTAATATTATCAGATTCATCTCCAGTTGTAATTGCAAAGGCAACTGGCAGATAAACATTCCCATTTCTGCTAAAAGATTTGGACAGAGCATTATCAGATGTAGAATCACTAGGATAGGCAAAAATGATATCCGCAGCCGTTGCTGCTGGCTGGAATTGATCTAAGGTATCAATCACTTTTGAAAATAAACTTCTGTCAAGAACGTTTTTTTTAAAATAATCTCTGTACGTCTCATCCGTAATTGCTAAATAAACAATTCTTTCGGAGGACTTTGATCCATATCCATTATTAACAGCATATTCGTAAAATATATCGAGCGTCTGAAAATCAAGTATAGTCCAGATATTTCCACGTAAAATCCAAAAAACTAAAATGACAAAAAGAGTAAAGCTGTTGATAATCAGTCCATGTTTTACAATGCGGCTAGATTTTAACATCGAACGTATACGTTTTTATAAGAAAATTCTTCCCCACATACGATTTCAGACTCAACTCTGATTTTCCCCTAATATTTCCAGCCATAGAGATTCTCTGCCCCGGTACTTCATTCTGCATAACCTGACTTTCAGAAATTAATTCATCCTCTTTATTCTTCCATTCACTTGAGGAGGTTCCATTTTCCATAAAGAATTTATCAACATCTTTTATAGGATGATGTGTGATTAAAACTGTTAATACCTCTTTTACACTTGTACCATCAATTGTGTAGGTAGAATCACTGGCAGGAAGAATGTAGAGAACTTTACTCTTAAGGCTATCCATCAACAATAAAGAAGAATGTTTACTATCACTATGAATTAAGTATAACAGGCAATTCTCCTCAGGATAAAGAAAAATTTGGAGATTGTCACCTGATCGCAGTCTGTCAAGTGTAAGAGCAGCTCTTTCTGTTCTTTGGCTTTTTTTTCCACTGATTATTTTAATACCAATTTCGGAGCTGACAATACTTTGGGCAAGAGAAACACTACTGAGGAATAGGAAAATTACTAAGTTGAAGATAAAGCCATTCACTTTATTCATCTCATTTCTTCTCCATCATGTTAGGTAGAAATTAACATAACGAAATCAAACAATCAATTTAATTTATAAGCATAAAGAGAATTCCGTTTGTATGCCTTTCCTAAAAAGTGTGATATGTACTGCAAAATATTCAGAAAATTATCCATTCCTTATTACCATTTTAATAAATTGATTTTAACATAAGAATGTGTTAATATTTTAGTAATCCAATTACACTCAACTCCCTCTTCTGAATATTACGTTAATTCATAAGCCTGCTATAAATTAATACTCATTAATATTTGATGGAGTTGACCATGAAAAGGTTAATACTTCCACTCACACTTTTACTACTTCTCCTGCTTTCTACGAGCGACCTCCTTGCACAGAAGGAAGTCTATGATATGATTGGTAAGAAGATGAATAATGTGATCAAAACTTTTGGTAAACCAACTTATCATGATAAGAGTAATCCTGATCTTGAGTGTATTTTTTACCAGACAAAAGATCATAGAATTGCTTTTGTCGGGAATCAAAACGGGATATACCAGGTTGAAAAATGCGTCTTCTATAATGGTAAAAATGCCGCAAGTAACAGTTTTACACAAATGCTAAAAAAATGCTGCCAGAAAGGATTTGAGGTTGATAGCCTTGATACATATGAGTATGAGCTTAAGTATTCAGGTATAACAATGAACCTTTCTTTATATGAGAATTCTGTTCTTAATAAATTTGAAGTTAGAATAAAAGCATCTGGGAATGAGGGCTAAATTAACACTATCAATTGTTATTGTTAAAATTCGAAATCTTTTCAACAGGGTCAGGCATGGGCGGACCTGTTACATTGCCAAAACAGTTGATACAACAAAGTAGAAATTTAGGATATGTTAATTTCTTAATCCACGATGGATTGATAGGATACTATTATCCTAAAAGAACAGTTTCCCCAATAATATTAGCTGACAGCTTAAGCAAGCCTATATTGTGTTGTTAAATCAAAAAAGTGAAGATTTTCTCTATCCAACTTCAACCCGATTTTTTCTAAAGGTTTTACATTACATGATGGATGTAAACGGGAAATCATCTGTTTGTCATCTACCTGATAATAAATAAATATTTCGTTACCCATTGGTTCAACAACATCTACCATCACTTCTAAATCCGATTCTTTTTCTCCCGCATCTACAATGTCTTCCGGACGAACACCTAGTATCACTTCTTTCCCGGTATAGCTATCCAGTAATTTGGCATATTTTTCTGGCAGGCTAATTTTTGCAGAAACACCCTTAGGAATAAATTGCAATCCAGATCCAATTGTTATTGTGCCAGTCATAAAATTCATAGATGGACTTCCGATAAATCCTGCGACAAATAAATTTGCCGGATGATTGTACATATTCAAAGGAGTATCAATCTGGTGAATAACACCATCTTTCATAACTACTATCCTGTCACCCATGGTCATAGCTTCAGTCTGATCATGCGTTACGTATACTATAGTTGCTTCAAGTTTTTTATGAAGCTTTGAAATTTCGGTCCTCATCTGAACCCGCAATTTAGCGTCGAGGTTACTTAATGGTTCATCGAAGAGAAATACCTTAGGATCCCTGACCAATGCCCTGCCAACGGCAACACGCTGACGCTGTCCGCCTGAAAGTTGTTTTGGCTTTCGCTCCAATAACTCCTCGAGGTCGAGTATTTCAGCTGCATTCTGCACTGTCTCTTTTATTTTCACCTTATCCATTTTTCTTATTTTCAAACCAAATGCCATGTTTTCAAAAACAGTCATGTGGGGATACAAGGCATAGTTCTGGAACACCATGGCAATGTCCCTGTCTTTTGGCTCAATATCATTTACACATTTTCCATCAATGTAGATTTTTCCTGAAGTAGATTCTTCCAATCCCGCGATCATCCGTAAGGTAGTGGATTTACCGCAACCGGATGGCCCGACTAAAACAACAAACTCTTTATCATTTATTTCGAATGATATATTATCAACCGCTATTTTTTTATTATCAAAAACCTTCGAGATATTTTCAAATTTTACATTGGCCATTTTGGTCCTCACTTAGTCAATTTTGAGATAACTTCAACATATATCATCTCTAAAAATGCAATTTTATAATTTCAGATTCGTTGTTCTGTTTATAAGGGATTTTTATTTCGTAGACATTCCCTTGCTTTTTTATAGTACTACCTTCAATAATATTCTTATCACTTTGATAAATCTCAACCGGCTCAATCCCAGAAGCTATTTCTAAAAAACCTTCATGCCCCGGAAACGACTTCAGTTCTATTTTAAAAATATTTTTTTCTTTATCATAATTGCAGGATTCCAACATCGAATTCGTTTCAGTTATATACGGTGCATTCATTTCTCCCATTGTTATTCGGATGCTTTTTGTATTATTAACATTCATTCCAATAACTAAAGAATATTCTTCGACATCATCATATTTAATACTTGAGGCATATTCTCCATGTCCCTCTAAGGTAACTTCAACAGGGCTGTTATTTATAACAATGTTAAATATACATTTTAACTGGTCTTTTTTTAGCCACGGATCAAGGTTGATATTCCAATCATTATCTTTAATACCAAAAAGATGGTATAGACTGTAAATGTACCAGCTGGCCGCCCAGGAAAATTGAGGTTTATCTACTTTACCATACACTGAGCTATCAGAATAATTACTGCAACGGTATTCGTACATGGCAGGTTGACCATTCGGGCTATTGATAATTCCTTCTAAAGTCATAATCTTTTTCACGAATTCATATGCTTCATCATTTTTATTTGAAGCTGTTAAATTCAACAAATACCATGCATTAGCATGAGACCATATTCCGCCGTTTGCATATAAGAAAGGTTGACCGACTTCATTGCCCTGAAACTTTAAAAAGTCTTTTAGTAAATGAAAATCCATGGGGTAAACGTTATAAATTCCCAACTTTGCGTCCAATAATTTTTGTCTGGCGGATTCAATGATCTGCAGTTTCCTCTCTTTTCCAATTAAATTAAAGTGTGCCGCCAGTAAAGAGCCAATATAATAATGGGTATCCAGACTGTCGTTTTGATAATAATTAATTAAATACTTTTTATCATCGTTCCACAATTTTGCATTTAACTGTATTTGCATTCTGTTTGATAAGCTTTCATATTCTAAAAGCCTGTTTTCGTTCTTTTCAATTCTAGCAGCTACATATACATATTCGCGCAGAGCTTTAATCGCGAGAATAGTCATGAAAGAACGGGGTCCATAGCTGTTACCTATATCCCAGCCATCTGGACGCGAAGCCCACATGAGATCATCCTCTTTCTTATTTCCAAGGGTTATCTCAATGCTTCTTTGGATTAGCGGGTAAAGATTTTTAAGCAGAGGAATATTATTTGAATGTTTCAGATACTTACCACATAAAATCACAAACCATAAGTGATTCCAATTATCCAACTCGGAATATTCAGTGAAATAACTGCTGTCCTTCCAATAATATGCATGTGGTATCACATTTTCTTTATTCGAATGTTTTTGAATAAACAGAAGATCATTCTCAACACTTTTAATATCATAATTTACTCTTGATAAATCCGTTACAAGCATATCATGAGTAAAGAAAAAATTATATTCTGCCGGGCAGGGCATTAAAACAGTATCCTGATCTATATAATGAGTGTTTGAAATTATTACAGCTTTTGCCCATTTATAAGTATGGTCAATTGATTTTTCGTTCGTTATAAATTCTGACTCAGAGAATGTTTTATTAAGCACATATTTTTCTAAATCATCAATTTCCTTCTGATAATTTTCCTTAAGATATGTTATTGTATTATCAACTCCATCTCTATTATTTGATCCTATAACTTGTACGATATTTAATGATTCTCTCTGAGCCAAAGTCTTTACATACCTAAACTTATAATCAGAAGAAGAAGAATTTTGTGCGGAGGATGAATCATAACAAGGCATTTCACCGGTATTAGTGACAAATACAGCAGGGAACTGTGTTCTAAAATCATCATAATAACAAATCGCTGTGGAACCGTCGGTAGAGTATGTAGATCGAGACGGACTAACAGAATCATATGTGTGGCATGTTCTTAATCCTGACGATAGCAGTGTTTGTAATGAATATTCATTTTCCGAAGCTGTGGTATTAGTTATGCTATATTTAATTACAAAAGCCGATATTGTTTTACAGAACTCGTAACTGATTTTTATCTGCAAATCCGGACCTTCGTTGCAAAATTCTACCCTGTATGGTGTTAATTCATACTTCCATATTTGCGAAGCTATTGTTTTATACTGGCCGTTGTTTACTTTTAATTTAATATCTATAACTTGCGTTGTATCCCGGAACCAATAATCAGCACTATTATCAATACTATTCGCAACAGGGGAAAAATAACTTACTCTCTGAGGTAGCGGTAATCCTTTGTGAAATTCAATTCCTGCCAAAGGTCCGCCCACTTCAATTTGTGAATTACCTTTATACTGAACTGCTAACTGCTTTCTCATACTTAAAACTTCCGAGTTGGAAAGCTGCTGTCCATTTAGAAAGAGATAGCTGAGAAAAAAAAATATTGAATAAATAGTTTTCATTTTATGCATTAGCCGTTTGATACTATTTCATTAAGACGAATTTTTTAGTACTGTTATATTTACCCACTTTAAGTGTATAAAAATATATACCACTTGTTAATTGCCCGTTAATTGAATTTGAATTGAATTCAACAATGTATGTGCCCTGAGCTTTTAATTCATTTACTAATGTTGTTACTTCTCTCCCAAGTAAATCATACACTTTTATTACTACATGTTCGGATGCTGGTGAAACTGAATATCTTATTTTCGTGGTGGGATTAAAAGGGTTCGGATAGTTCTGATACAACCTGGTTTCGGTTGGCAATTCACCTGCCTTCCCACTCTCCAGAGATGAGGGCATATCATATAGATTTTGAATCTCCTCATATGACAATCCGTAATCATAAATTCTTAAATCATCCAGCTCACCCTTAAAATTGTATGAAGAATTGCCGGGTAGTATTTGACCGATTGTAAAATCATAACTGGTTTGAGCAATTGCTCCTGAATAATTGCTAAAGGAATCCAGCTCCCCATTCAGGTAAATTTCATAATCATCACCTGAATAGAGCACTACAAGGTGATATAATAATCCCTTCTCGATTAAAGTCTCAGAGTCAAGATCCTTAACACCCGAAGATGTTTTAAGAGTCCACCTGAACCTATTATTGGTGATTGAAACCTTCCATCTCTTTTCCCAGCTGCCATGAGAGAGTGGATAAGCCTCTCTTTCGAAAAACTCACTAACCTTTATCCAGGTACTAATACTGATAGCATCCTGAAAATTTAGGAGGGCATCATTCGGAATGGTAATTCTATCACTGATCCCATTGAAATAATAAGCCTCATTACTATTTCCGAATCTGTCATTTATCATGTCTGGACCGCTAACAATTCCATTAAGATTATTGCCGCTTACGTCATTTGCATTTCCATTAAATGGATAGAAAGCAACCAGATTGCCCGGAACATGTAAGGAAAAGTCTCTTACCCGAACAGATATACTGTCTTCGCTCACTCCACCCCTGCCATCACTAACGCTGCAGGAAATAAAATAATCACCTTCATTTGCCGGCGCATTCCAGACAACACTGTTTCCCTCTCCACTCAATAATCCACCATTGTAGTAGAATGTATAAGAAAGGTTATCGCCATCCTCATCCTCAGCTGTGCAGACAACAGTGGTTTCTGAATTTACATTTATCTTTCTGGGACTTGCCGATAACTTATTTATCACGGGAGGCGCATTAAGATACTCCAATACTTCCAAGGTTACGTTTGCAGTATCCTGCCCTTCCCCATCATCAACAATACACTCAATGGTATAATTGCCAGTTTCTCCCGGTGCCGTCCAGGTTACATTTGAACCATCACCATTTAGCGTACCTCCTGTGGAAGACCATAAATATGTAATTTCATCATCAACATCATTATCAACTGCAGTACAATAAATATTTGCGCTTTGTAAAACCGATATCAGATTATTAGCGGATGCCAGACTTTTTATCCTTGGAGGATAGTTGGCTAAATCAATTCCATTATTGAAATCAATAACTCGATTGTTGACCAGACTTTTCTGTAAGTCATAATTAATTTGACTCCCAGACGGTATAAGCACAGCCATCACTACACCATCAGCCGGAATTGTAATATTTGCACTGCCGCTTACGCTGGTACCGATAATAGAATTAGTAATCGCATCATAAATATCATGTGTGCCATTATCCAATTCAAATGTTACTGTTTGTCCTGATCCGTAAGGATTATAAAAGAGATATGTCGGATAAGCATCTTTACCGAAATAATCGGTCTTCAGCAGATCCAATTTTAGGATTTTAGAAACATTGGTAGTATCCAGAATGCCGCCTAATATGCCAACATGAGATGAGCCGTAAAGCGCAAGGTTAGTCTCTCCCCACCCTCCGTTAATGGCGTCACCAGTAGCGTACGGGCTTACACCATACATTTCCTCCCGGATTGCCTCGTGACCGATATAAGAATTTGGATCGTGCGCATATGACCATTCTTCACTATCCTGATAATTTTCAGGTAGATAATTTGGGTAAAACAATCTTGCGGCATTAGCAGCATTTAATACCCATTTACCAATGGCTCTTGCGAACCTATCGTCATAACGTACCAGAGGGACCAGAGCCCCGATCTGTTCAAAGGTATTCATTAGGAATGCATAATCATTGTTCCCATCAGCTTCCCCAATTAAACCGCTTACGTCGTAGTTACCCCATCTGCCGAGGATCGCTCCCCAGTCTCTGAGAGGGCCAACAAAGAAACACCAACCGAGTAGATTTTTCACATCATAATCGGTTCCTATTTCAGCATTCATTCTCGCAGCTGTGTAAGCGCCATAGGCCAGTTGTAACTCATAGGAAGGATTGGTCTCTAATCCATCCAAATATTCCATACACCATTCAGCGCCAATCTTATATTTTTCATCGCCTGTTTCAACATAGGCGTTATAAAGAATCCAGGCTAAGGCACCTGCGGATTCAGGTTCCTTAACATCAGAAGTAACAGGAGTCATTGTTGCAAGATCCCATCCTGTGTAGTTCATATAAGGAATCTGCCAGGGAGTTGCGCTCCCATTCATGGCAACAACGGCTTCCAGCCATCTATCAGCAACTGAAACAAATTGATAATCAAAATCACCAGTGTGGGGGTATAGATCATAGAGTTGATAGAAGAAAACATTCGGCATGGTTTCGTACCACCAGTCATCTTTTGTATCATCGACCGGATGGTTTTTGTACACATTCTGTTCCGGTCTTTTGTTAAACCACTCTTCACACATTAAAACATAATTGTTCCCATCCTGCTGGGTCTTATCTATACCAACGAGGGTAGCGCCTATAACTGCCGGTAGACAATTGATAGCTTCAGCAGAAGTAGGTGAACTGGTCCCGACAACCGTATGAAGTCCGAAACTATTATGACCTGGATAATTATCAGTATTCGTGTTAAGCCCAATCAGGGGCAGATATTCTCCAACAGCTTCAAAATTAAAAACAAGTGAATCATAACCCACAGCTACCTGCTGCCAGTCTCTCATTAAATAGGGCTCAGGAAAATTAGGCATTTGCTCAACTGGATAAATGCTTATCTGTTGAGTCAGCAATTTTACTTGAATCACGAAGACCAATAGTAATATTTTTTGTAAGGGTGATGTTTTCATTTCTCTCACACAGTAATTAATTATTATGGAAATACACTTCTACTGCATTATGTTTTTTATTCGTTGCGATATTTATTTTAATCTCATATATGCTTTCATCAATTTCAGTCACATCATAATCGGACAAAATTTGTCCCATGAACTCAACCTTTTTGATCTTTCTGTCACTAACTATTTTAATCTCACTCCCGACATTAAGAGGGTCTTCGAAATTTACAGATAGAAGGTTTTGATCAGAGGACCACGAACATACTTCCAACTTCGATGATATTTCTCTCAAATAAGGATTTGATGGTCTACCAAGCACCACATCAATTTTATCGACTTTAAGAGTCCCTGGTAAAACCAAAGAGTTATACTCTTTATCATCAAAAAGAATCTTTTCACAATAAGATCCATTCCCTTTCAGGTGAACATCAATGTTATTTCCGTAGGCGAATAAATTAAAATCGCATTCATTCTGATAATCTGACAAATAGGGTTTCAGTGTAATATCCCATGTTGATTCTTTAACGCCATATAAGTTGTAAAGAGTATACATATACCAGCCAGCTGCCCAGGAGAAGTTCGGTTTGTCTATCAACCCGTAATCATCACCCGCGCTAACTCTATATTCATACATAGCCGGCTGACCAACAGGTGATAACATATTACCTTTAACTGTCAGGAATTTCTTCATATAATCTTCAGCGTTGCGGAGTAATCCATTATTTATCAGTCCAAGAATATAAAAGGCATTAGCATGCGTCCAAATACCACCGTTGAAGTAGTATCCAACCTTACCTTCCTCTCCCCCTTTTAGATCAAGTTTTTTTGTGATCGTATGAATATCCATGGGGAAAACATTGTAGATGCCGATGTTTTTATCTAAAAGTTTTTCTTCGATGGTTGTCAACATTTGGGCAGATTGTTCCTGATTTAATAGACCATAATGAAGAGCGAGTATTGAACCCATGTAGTAATGTTCATCCAATGATCCATCTTCAAGATAATTCATTAAATATTTTCTATCCTGATTCCAGAGTTTTTCACTCAGATTCTTCTTAATCAATTCCGCCTGATGATACTTTTCAACAATAGTCTCGTCAACCTGATCGAGTTCCACAGCTATATGAATGTATTCCATAAGTGCCTTGTATGCAAGAATTGTCATATACGATCTCGGGCCGGTATTATCTCCGGCATCCCACCAGTCTGGTCTGTGCGAATAAACAAGTCCATCAATAATTTTATTACCGAGAACTGTGCTGAGACTCTTTTTAATGTAAGGATAGATTTCAGAGATAAATTCTTTATCACCGCTATGGCGCAGATATGCACTTGATGCTATCACAAACCAGAAATGATTCCAATTATCATCCCCTGCAAATTCAGTAGCAAAAGCTGAGTCCTTCCAATAATAGGCATGCGGAATTAATTTCTCTTCATTACCATGTTTTGTAATAAACTGGAGATCTTCCTTAACACGGCCTGGATTATAATTAACAATAGCCAGATCGCATAATAAAACATCATGTGTGAAGAAGAAATTATACTCAGCCGGACAGGGCATTAGAATTTTGCTTCCATCAATGTAATGCCGATTTGCCTCAAGCATACTTTTCGCCCATTGTATAGAGTGGTCTAAGGTACTATCACCAGTCATGAAATGGTGCCCATCAGTAACTACGTTTTGCATAAATTCAGTAAACTTTTGCAACTCGGCAGTTAAATTCTTTTTAAGATACTCCACTTCAGTAATTGCACTTTCATAACTGGAACTTCCCACAACCTGAATAATTGAAACTGTCTCGTTTGGTTTAATTTCGCAGGTGTAAAGAAATTTAGTGCCATCTCTTTCCACGTTAATATTTTTACTGCTTTGATCAAATGAATATACTGAACTGTTCCCAACGTCAACCTGAGAGTAATCAAGTATATAGCCATTGCCATTTTCCAAATCTCTTATATTTGTTGGATAGAATGTGCTATAAGAATGAGAACTGCGTAAAATATTTTTTAACTCAGTATTGAAGGATATTTTTTGATTTTTATCAGCGAGATTTTTAAATGAATATTTGACTGCAAATGCACCGTATTCCTTCATGAAGTTATATTCAATTTCCACATTAAGAGAAGATGCATTGCTAATAAACTTTGCAGAGTAAGGTGAAATAAATGTTGTGTATTTCAGTTCTGTCAGATCAATCTTCTCGTCACTGTCAAGTATAAGGAAAGCATGAGTTGTGTAGGAAGTGTCACGCGTCCAGTAATCTCGTGAAAAATCAATACTGTTAGCCAGCGGATAGTAAAAACTTATTCTTTGGGGCAGAGGCTTACTATGATGAAATTCCAGCCCGCACAAGTTACCACCAATTTCTATTTTGGCATCTCCCTGGAATGATATTTCCAGCGGAATCGTTGGTTTAATATCCTGCGAATGTTCGCAGGAAACAAATAACAATATAAAAATGGTGAATAATAACTTTATACTAAAGTATCTCATAAAGTAATTCCTCAAATCTTAAGAAGACAAATAATCGTTCAGAGTGAATAACTTGAGCTTAGAAATATCCAGCTCTTCCCTGTTAGTAGCTTTATATTCTATAATAACAGATTCATTCTTAAGAAGGATAAAACCCCTCTTAGCAAATACAACTCCTTTAGAATACAGGTCACCAAAAATTATAGGAGTTTTAGCTTTTATTGTAATTGCATTCTCTTCTTTATTATGTTTTATGTCTACTTTTGCTTTGGGAAGAGTTATATGTTTCCACTCTTTTTCAACAAAATAGTTTCGATGGATTATTGAATTCTCTTTCGAATATATTGATGAAGTAATCAGCGAATTATTAATGTCTATTTTACCAAGCGGGAGTCTGATTGTCTTACTGCCCAGTAAGGAAATATTAATTCTCTTAAGAACCTCTGTATCGCCCCCTGGGAGTTTGGTAGACTCCAGATTCAAATTTCCACGAAATTGCTTTTCGGAATCATTGATAATATTGATAATGATTTCTTTATCCGTGATCGAGACTTTTGAGAAAATGTTATTAAACGAGTCTTTAACAAAGTAATATGACATCTTTGGTGCTGCGCTGGAATCTACCAGCGACCAGCTGATAACGGTCCACACATCGTTTAACTGCCAGATGATACTACCATTTGTTTTTTCATTTGTACGCCAATGTTCCAGGCAAGTTTTTAAGGCCAGTCCCTGATTAAGTTGTGTGAGATAAATATAATCCTCCCACTCAGTTCTTAAGGGGAGATGTGCAGATAAAAACCGGATAACACGCTCAGGGCCCTCGACCTGCTTGTTGTGATGTTCTGCAATCTCACTTTGAATGTTTCTCTCATTTTTAGGTATTACTGCATCAAGAGTATCTCTGTTCGCGGCGCCTTGGAATCCAAACTCGGAAACGAAGAGACTACTATCTTCAATAACTGTAGTATAATCCTTCCAGAAACTCCAAATGTACCACTGATGCCTGTTTCCGGACGTTTGAGAGTTCGGATCCTTATCACTTCCAAATGGTGAAGAAGGCCAATATGGCTCGCCAATTTTTTTCTCTTTAAGAATACCCGGGATTAATTTGTGATAAATATTGTATCCCGGCATCTCTATATATGAAGATGTTTGTTCCTGAGTCCAAATCCATTCATTTTCATTATTACCACACCACAGAGCAATACTTGGGTGATTTCTTATTCTTTCAACGTTTTGCCTGACTTCTTTTTCAACACTGCTTAAAAAATCCCTATGTTCCGGATATGAGCCGCAGGCAAACATGAAATCCTGCCAGACAAGTAAACCATATTTGTCACACAAATCGTAAAACACGTCACTCTCATAAATACCACCACCCCAGACTCTTAACATGTTCATGTTTGCATTTGCTGCAAGTGCTATAAGCTCTTCATATCCCTTCTCTGTCCCCCTGTCCAAAAAAGAATCAATAGGTATCCAGTTGGCCCCTTTAATAAAAAGGGGCTTACCATTTATAATGAATTTGAAAGTCTTTTCACCATTCTCTTTTAAAGAAAGTTTTACTGTTCTAATGCCGATCTTTTTGGCAACAGCGGCAATTTCTTCTTTATTCTCATTTAGCACAATCAGCTCAACATTATACAAGTTCTGTTCACCCATTCCATTAGGCCACCAAAGCTTTGGGTTTACTACTTCGAACTTTACTTTGTTATTACCTGAAATACATTTTCCATCAAGCGCCTGCTTAAAACCACTCCTTTTCATTTCGATCAAATAATGTGAACCAGCGGCTATGGTTTTGGGAAGTTTGAACTGAACTTCGATTGTTACATAATCCTCTCTTATCCGCAACGTCTTGAATGCAAACTCACTGATAATTACTTCTTCACTCTTTTTCAGATAAACCGTTTTCCATATACCTGCATTTGGTAAACTGGGACCCCAGTCCCAACCAAAAGAATATTGCGCCTTTCTTATATATGCTCTGGTAGAGTTAAGTGCTACAGGCAGTTTGCCATACTTTAGTTCTTCTGCTTTTGCATAGCTTATTGGAGAAAGCAGAATAACCTTGAGCTCATTTTTCTTAGGTTTTATTATCTCTGATATACCAAAAGTATATTGCCGAAACATATTATCTGTAACACCAAGCAGCTTACCATTAAACCATACTTCGCTCACAGTATCGATACCATCAAAAACAAGAGTATCAAAAGAGAGGTCTGCCGCATCAAATACTTTTTTATAAACCCAATCGCATTCCGAAACCCAATCGACCATCTTTTCATTATCGGAATAAAATGGATCCGCAATAATTTTGTTCTTCAGTAAATCATTGAGTATCGAACCTGGAATATTGGTCTTTGTGAATTGTTTTATTTTCTTATCTAATACATCCGAAAGAGATAATTTTTTATGGTTCTTATGTAATTTATAATACCATTCATTGTTAAGTGCTATAATTCTTGTATTTGTCATCATTTTTCCTTTTTCCTAAATCATCATTTTCGTTATTCTGCAGCAAAGATCTAATTCACCGGAAGCAATCACAATACTTTCTTTGTCAATTATTGCACCCGTAGTAAAAACAACATCATCCATATACTTTATTTCATCAAGATGGTTAGTCAGTTCGGGATTAGAAGACAAGAATGGAGTAAGCAAATCAACTTCTTTTATTATTGAGGGATTGGCAAAATCCAGGAGCATATAGCTGGTGTTATACATACCTACATTACTTTTTTGATTAGCTGTATGGAATAATACTAACCATGAATCTTTATACTTAATCGGTGGGGCACCGCCTCCCACTTTCATTATATCGCCAAATTTTTTATAAATACGCATTTTGAACTCTTCAACAGGAGCCCAGTGAATAAGATCGGGCGACTTTGACATCTGAATTGTCGGGCCAACAAAATTAGTCTTTGAGTAAAAATAATGATCACCAATCGGTCTCGTTAACGCATAATAAAAATCATCAACCTTCTCAGCAAAAAGAACCATATCCTTATTCTGATGATCAAGAATAACACCTAGATACTCATAGTCAAGTCCATTCCCGGATTTGTATAAAACCGTTGAATGCCTTAACGAACTCACCGCACAAGCAGTCATGTAATATGTTTCATCTATCTTCGTAATCCTCGCATCTTCAATTCCATATTCCTGATATTCATTAGTTGGGATAATGGCTTTGTTATAATGAATCTCTACAATCTCACTTGCGCTACTATTAAGCTCAACGGGAAGCAGCCATGAAAAAGATGTGAGGCAATAAGTTTTATTCAAATTATGCTTATAAATAAATTTTCTCGGATCACTCCTATCCAGATCATCATAGGATAATTTTTCAAGCACAAAGCCTGACTTACTGTCCCACCTTATGTATGAATGTTCCTTTGATTCTGGATTATTTGTAATTGCTTCAGCAACTCTTACCATAAGCACAATATTACCATTAGGTAGTCTCTCCATTCCGGGATTAAAAGTTCCAAGAACAAATGTTTCCTCTTTTATACCCACTCTGAGAGGTGATCTTTGAAGATCAATATCAGCAGGTTCTAAAATCAAATAGTCTTCAATAATTTTATTGAGCATTAAATTCCCTGATACAGCGACAAATAATTAATAAATTATTTTTGAGCAATTTCGAGTTGGAGTATTGCCAGTAAAGCTTCAATTGTAGATTCAGCACCGGAATTTTTATTCACATACCCTTCGTTCTGTATACCATCAAAGCATCTGCCAGTCAGTGGATCATACATAGGTGTATTTGCAGAATTCTTACCAGAAAACCATTTAAGAATTTCTTCAGAGAACTTAAGATATTTTGAATCACCAGTAACTTTATATGCCTCCGTAGATGCATAAAGCATAGTCCGTAATTGGTAAGCTATTTGAGGATATTCTTTTTCATATAATGTGTTATAACCAGATTCAGTTTTCTCAATTGAAAATTCCTGTAAAAATTTATTCTCAATCAAGTAACGATGAAAATTATCGATTTCAAAAAGAGCTGCATTAATATACTTGGGATTATTTAGATAACCACCGGCAATCAAAAGACTATAGGATTGCGAACTTCCCCACCCATGCCATAAATTGTCAAAGCATAGAAAAGCACCATGAGGGAATTCAGTTTCAGAGCCAACCTGCATGGCTACAATTCCATCAGCCAGTTTATTGGCATATGGGATCAACGACGTATCATCAAACAACTGCATATACTCCGTAAGACAAATAACAATCAACGCAGCCTGATCAGAGGCTGATTCATAAGGCAGCCAGGTTGGTACTTGTATTCCCTCAACCGTTTTTAGTAACTCAGTCTTAGGCAAATATTCTTTGATTAAAGGCATTGTGGAATCCAATTGATTTTTCAACTCAAGGGCGTACGGTGCGTCAATTGAATTAAATATTTTATAACCGTTCAGAAGAGCCCATATAGCACGCCATGACCACCATCCAGGTTGCGCCACGCTGTTTTGATGCGTTTCATTTATGCTAAGGTCAGGGAAAACGAAATTATAATACCATCCATTCTCCGCCTGCATTTTACTTATAAAGCTCAATAACCGTTTTGCTTTTTTAAGACTAGACTGTGAATTTGATAATTCATAATCTTTCAAGTAAACAACTGCACCGCGAGCAACATCATCAATACAGGCTATTCCCTCATCAGAATCATCAACCCATTTGTAATCCGGGTATTCACAATATATGTGAACAATACCGACAGTATCCCCCATAAAGAAAACATCTTCATAAAGATGATCAAGATGGTTGAGGTTCACCTCTGACTTTGATGTTTCAGGAACATCACTCTGGCAATTATTGATGGTTATAAAAATGCTAATGATTATAGCAAACCCGGCAAGATATTTTTTTATAGAAGGCATAATTAACTCTTTTTGCAAAGGTTTAGTAATTCAATGATTGTGGTTTCCGCCAAACAAATATTGCTGTCTGCTCCTGAGTAATAAACCTTAACATCTCCATTCTCCTCGGCTATCCAACCATTCGAGAAGACCACGTTATTAACATCACCAACTCTCTCATAATCGAGTAGTGGAGATAAAATTGGTTCAGTAGTACGACCAATCACTTTCCATGGCTCATTCAAGTCTAATAACATTGCGCCTAATTTATAGAGTGTCCCTATACCAAAACCACGAACTCCATGGTAAAGAAGAAGCCAACCCTTGTCTGTTTTTATTGGTTGAGTAGAAGCACCTATTTTGTCCTGTTCCCAAGATCCTTGAATTGGTTCTGTAACAAACTCATGTACACCCCAATGTATTAAATCAGTACTTTTACTTATCCAAATATCCCTGCGTGATTCAGCCGCCGGTCTGTCAAGTTTCCAGTAAAACCCATTGATCTTTTCCGGAAATATTGCACAGTCCTTATTCGATGGTTCAGATATTGGACCAAGTACTTCGAATGTTTTAAAATCTTTTGTTTTACTTAACATCACTAATGGCATGTAGCTGGAAAACCCGGTATATGTAATAAAGTATTCGTCACCTATTTTTGTGATCCTTGGATCCTCAATGCCCCACTCAACATATTTAAAATATTTTCCGTGGTTTTTGGGCGTTAAACATGGTTTATCAGAAACGATAAAACTATTACCGTCATTGCTTTCTGCCAATACAAAAGAGGATCTTCCTGTTGGCATTTCAATTCTGCATAACAATAAATACTTATCCCCCATCTTTACAGCGCCGGGATTAAAAATGCTATTCACTCTGAATGGAACATTATCCCTGGTTAATATTGGATTCTTCGTATATCTTAAGATCTCCATACTTATCTCCTTAACTTAACAACATTTATTTATCATTTCATTTTTGCAAGTACATCTTTGATTGATACTGTAGCAAAAGAACTGGATGTATCAGAAACTGCGTATGGAATGATGATATTATCCTTATAGTTGATTGAACCACAAGAATAGACAACATTCGGGACATACCCATTTCTCTCATTTCCTACTGCTTCCAATAGTGGTTCATCCATAACACCAATTATTTTATTGGGATTATTTTTATCCAATAGTATGGCTCCGATTACATACTTACGGACAAAACCAACTCCATGTGTAAGCAGCAACCATCCTTCATCCAGTTCTATAGGTGATCCGCAATTACCAATCTGAGTAATTTCCCAATCTAATTCAGGCAACTTTAATAACTGTGGGGATTCCCAATTGTAAATATCCTTTGAACTAATGGTATACAAACTCTCGCCATCCTGTCGCGAGATCATCCAATAGTCATCTCCTATCTTCCGTGGAAAGAGAGCTAATCCTTTATCAACAGAAGCTTCCCCGGAAAGACTTCTTATCTTGAAAAACTTAAAGTCTTTTGTCTCAATCATGTGGGTTCTGATGGACCTTCCGTTATAAGCGGTGTATGTGCCGTAATATGTAGATTCGTTATTTTCAATAAATTCTACAAATCTCACATCCTCCATCCCCATGCTTTCTGCAGTTGAGTATGGATAAAGTGTTCTTTCACTAATATCAGTGTCGTCCCCAAATTCTACATCATAGTTAGAAGAAATATCCTGGTCAGCAATCAATTCACTTTTATTCGAATCACTCATTATTTTTTTGCCGGGAGTAACAAAGCTATTACCCGGTAAAAGATCGATAATCCCATCGCTGGTCAGGTAGCCCTCTCTGAATGAGATCGAAGAAATATGCCCCTCTCCTGTTGATCTTAAACTAAGAATGAACTTAAGCCGGTCATAGTCATCCTGAATGGGGTGACGAGCTATTGATGGATTAAAAAGTGCTGAAGCCTCAGTTGTATACTCCATACTGAAAACAGCGCCAAGAAGCAGTTTTTTATTTTGAGAAATGTTTCGATTGAAAGCCAGTCTGGATTCAATTACTTTATAATTCTCAAGAAGTCTCTTATCAAAATTTCTATGCCTGCTTTCAAATTCACTTCTTACGGAAACCAATATTTTGGCAACTTCATTTTCCGTTTTCGTAAGTATGCTTTCTGTAATTCGTAAACTTCTCTTATCACTAAGTCGGAGAAAACGCAGTAGAACTCTTGAAGGATTAGGGTTAATAAATATTTTTAGTTTTTCTACCATAACAGTCCTTACTCTTTAATGCCTGAAGAAGCCATGCTCTGAATGAAATATTTTTGGAAGAAGAGATAGGCTATGATTATTGGTAACGCCAACATAACTGCGGCTGCAAGTTTTACTCCTAATTGTGAGTCTGCTCTGCCGCCAACTGCAAATAATGTTACCAGTTGAGGCATGGTCATTAAGGCTTCGTCTCGAATAACAATTAAAGGCCAGAGAACTTCGTTCCATGAAGCCATGAAAGTAATGATGCCAATAGTAACCAAAGCTGGAATGGAATTAGGCCATAAAATCCTGAATATTATTTTTAACTCACCGCATCCATCCAAACGTGCTGCATCTATTAAGTCTTGAGGAATTGTCTTGAAATATTGCCTGAACATTATTATGCCAAGCGCGTTCATGAGGTATGGCATTATTAAACCCATGTACGAATCAACCCAGCCCAGTTTTACGATTAAAAGATATTGCGGAATAAGTGTTATTTGAAAAGGCAATGTCATAGTAAAAATGATTATGTAAAAAATCAGATCCCGTCCCTTAAATTCCAATTTTGATAAAGCATAACCAACCATTGACCCAAGCACAAGAACACCAAGGGTGATTGACGAAGCAACAATCATGCTATTTACAAATGCTCTGCCAATAGGGATTTTATCGAACATTTGGAAATAACTATCGAGCGAAAACCCTGATGGTAATAAGGTCAGAGTTCCAATTTCGTTTTCCGGAGCTATTGAGGCAGCTATCATCCAAATAAAGGGATAAATGAACAGCAAGGCTGCAATCACCAGTACAATATAAAATATCGCCTTTTTCATATGCCTAATCCCTCTCTACAAATTTTTTCTGAATCACAACTACCAAGAGTATGATACCAGCAAAGAATATTCCTAATGTTGAAGCATATCCCATGTGGTAGTAGAAGAAGCCTTGCTTATAAATATATAAGACCGCACTAATCGTACTATTAAGCGGACCACCACCAGTCATTACATACGGTTCAATGAAGAGCGAAAACCCACCGATAGTTGAAAGAATTACTACCATAAATATTGTTGGGTTGATCATCGGAATCGTGATTTTGAAAAACTTCTGCCAGCGGGTCGCACCTTCCAAGTCAGCCGCTTCATAAAAATGACTAGGCACGGTTTGAAGACCAACAAGAAAAAGGATTACATACAGTCCCACATTCTTCCAGGTAGCCATAATGGCGATTGATGGCATGGCAATATCTGGATCTGTCAACCATCCGATTTTACTCAATCCTATTTTAACGAGCAGCCTGTTTAGCAACCCGACATCAAACCCGTACAGCTGCTGCCATAAGATTGTTACCACAACACCAGAAACCACGACAGGAAGAAAAAAAGCCGCTCGAAAGAAGCCTCTGAATTTTAGATTCTGATTCAGGATTTCGGCAATTAACAGGGCAACAATAATCTGTAGGGGAATATGAATCACGAGGAAAACAAGAGTATTACCCAATGATTTCCAAAAAGTGGCGTCGCTGAATAACCTTATATAATTTGTCAGTCCGGTATATTCCATGGGTGAAATGATATTCCACTTGTGAAAAGTAAGCACAATAGAAAATGTTACCGGGAAGGCCACGAATAGAATAAAGTGAATGATATATGGCGACACTAACAAATATGGAGTTAATTTATTTTTCATAATCCCCTAGTCTAAAAACAGAAGGTTAACGGCCTTGGCAGCATCTTCTATTGCCTGTTCCGGACTTTTTCTATCATAAATTACACAAGCTTCGTATTCCTGCGAAATTAAATCGAAGACCTCTTTTAGCACAGGTGTTTGGTCTGTTCCTCTAACATGCTTTGCCTGTTTTGCAAAAGTCCGCATCATTGGATTTCTCTCAAAATAGGAATCGAAATTTACATTTTCCAATAAATCGCTTCTACGGGGTAATTGATTCGTTACCTCAAGAAAGAGCAGATCATTTTCTTCAGTCATGGAATACTTTAAGAATTCCCAGGCAGCCTGAGGGTTCTTACAGGTATTAAAAATAACTGTATTCTTTGGGTCACAATATGTGTATGGAATACTATCGCTACTATCAGGCACAGGCATTGAGGTAAAATCGTATTCAAACCCCTCCGGTTTATATTGCTCCGCGTGAGCAATTTCCCATGGACCTGTAAATCGGATAGCAATTACTCCCGACAAAAACGGATCCTGTCTGGCAGATAATCGTTCTCTCGGGAAATAATTATTTCTGTATAACTCTCTTAAAAATCTGAACACTTCAACTGCATACTTATTATTAAAGTTAGCTTTATTATCTTTTATTAAAGGTGCACCACCAGAAGCAGCAAGGTACAATGGGTAGAAATCAAAGAACCTCTGCCACCAGGTAACCAAAACTTCAGAATATCCAAACCATTGATCGATATAACCATCGCCATCCAAATCTTTCTTAAACCTTTTACCTGCTTCCATAAACTCGGAATAAGTCCTGGGTGGAGAATCAAGGTTTATTGCGGCAAGGTGATTTTTATTATATATCAACATTATTGGATTAATCTTCCATGGTATCTGATAAATATGACCATTCTGAGATCTTACCTCTTCAATAGCAGATGAATCACAGCGTGCATAAAGAAATTCCATAAATCCAGCCAAAGTATCGAGTGGTATCAGAACACCTGCTTGTGCATAGGCTTCAACATCCCCTTCCCACATGTTTGAATATATATCCGGGGTTGTGCCGCCAACAACAGAGGCCAGAATTACTTCCTCGCTTGATTGTCCTTCCGGAACGGGCTGGTGTTTAACAAAATAATCCGCGTGAGAATCATTCCACTTTTTAACAATTTGTCTGGCATAATCAATTTCATTAGAGTTGTTGGATGACCAGTAAATGAATTCGTTTTCTTTGCCATTATCAGAGTCCTGGCAACCAAAAAGAAAAGTCATGGCAAGCACCAAAATGACAAATGAAATATTTTTACTATATAGTTTTTTCAATTTTTGTTCCGTTTATTACTGCCAATATTGCCAGTCATTATCAATTGTTGGATATGGAGTACGAGGCATTAGTCCACCCTTCTTAACCGCATACAAATCAATTGCCTGGAAATTATTTTCCTCTGATACTTTAACACTTTTTAATAATTCTTTGTTGATAGAAATATCATACTTACCGCGAAGTTCTTTCAAAAGCCGGTAAAGCTTTATGGATAATTCTGTATTAAGTTTTTCTGTCACGCTTTCATTAGCAGAAGGAGAACTTGGTACCTTTTCATTATTTTCTAAATAAATAGAATTCATTATTTCATTTCTTACAGCACTAAAAACAATTTTATCCATCCACCATTTCAGTTCTGATTCAATGCCCGGGGTATATTGATAGTCATTCTCATAAGCATGCCTGATAAGCAGCCTGTCTCTTATCATTCTTTGAACAACACTGTAAAGTGAGTAACCATATTTATTAAGAGAACTTTTCTCAAATTTCAAGTTTTGAAACATCGTGCGGAACCAAATCATAAACTCATTAAGGGTAATAACTCCATCTTCCATATTAACTAAATGCAATTCCCCAATTTCATCTTTTCCGATAGTGCCTATCCCGGATAAAGATTCTTTTAGTAAATCAGCTATTTCCCACTCCTGATACAACTCTTTTGTTAAAATAAAATTAGCTGTATGAGCCAATGCAATATTAAAGGTGCTTTTGTTTACTACTGGATTGCTGGAATTATATAACTTTTTAATAAACGCGTCTGATAACTCATCAGTTTTTATTTTAGTGATTGCTTCAACTGACTCTTTTCGTAACCTGAGCAAATCTGATTCGGAATAAACCATATTCTGTAGGACATTATTCAATTCCACAATGTACCAACCATCGCCTGTTTTTATGGGAAGAGAATAATTGCCCGCCTGCAATGTGTCTATAACTGAAGCTAGCAATGGATTCTTTTTTCCAAGATTATATCTGGTGATATTCATCGATCGCATATCATAATAGATGGAATCTCTTATTTGTTTTGAGAATAATGTATCAAATCTCACTCCTGATTCTAAAGCAGAATAGAAATGATTAATTTCATCATCTTCATTTGAGAAAAGCCATCTGATTTGCAACTCAAGAGATTTTTGCACAACTAACGAATCAATTTCTTCTTCAGAATATTCTACTTTAGGAAGAATTTCCTCCTTAAACATTGCTTCGGTAATTATATCATTCTTGAATGCTTCCGCAACCTCCCTAACCTGAGCAGTTGAGTCAAGCCCTAATTCCTTACCATACAATGACAACAGCTTTTCGTCTATCATATAGTTTAGGTGCTTTAGTTTTGAATCGGGTTGTTTTTTTACGAATGAGGGACCAAATTCGTAACTATTTATAAACTCGTCAGTAGTTATAACAATTTTATCAACAGTGGCTATTACATTTGGCTCGGTAATTTTAGAGTCTTGAAAATTAGCCCAGGTTGAAGTAGAGCAAAAAATAATAAGTATTGCAATATGTTTTACTAAATTCTTCAACCTGCACGAATTCCTTAATATGCTATTCTGACTGAAAATGTATGAACTTCTTCCAAACGACCAAAATCCCTGTAAGCATAATCGAAGTTAACAGAAACACCAGAAAATATCATTTTTGAATTTGCACCAATACCAAAGGATAATCCACCTTCGGCATCCTTAAGAAAGAGAGACTGATAGCCCCCTCTTAAATAGATATAATCACTAAAGGAAAACTCGGCACCCACATTCATACTCTCGTAATCATTACTGGGGTGTAGGGCATCCATGGCCACTGTTAAGCGATACTGTTCTTCTTCAATAACATTGGTCGAGACTCCAATTTGAAAATTTAATGGCAGATCCCATTCATCCATATCAATATTTGTAGGTATCTGATCGCTCGAACCATCTTTAGTTTCGTCAACTCGTATAAAGTACCTTCCATCTCTTCCGTTCATCTGCAGCTTAGTACCAAAGTTAGATATTGATGCGCCAATTATCATTCCATTAAGGAGATCGGTTTTGAAAGTTGTACCCACATCAATGGCTATTGCCGTGGCACTCATATGCCAAATGGACTGTTGAATATACTTAGCGGTAAACCCTACATTGAATCTATCCGAAAGTCTGCGTGAATATGAGAGCCCAAAAGCAATGTCTGAAGAGGTAAAATATTCACCTGTGCCTTCCGGTTTCTCAATAGTACGGACTTTCATATCATCCATCGTTAAAGAAGTAAAGCTGAAACCCAGGTTTCCGAACTCACCAAGCGGAATAACCAAACCGGCGTAGTCAAACTTGGTATCTGCTATCCAATCAGTATGAACAAGCACTACTTCATTCTGTTCAATACCAGCAATACCTGCCACGTTCCAGTAAAGCGCAGTGGCATCATCGGCTTTACTGACAAATGCACCTCCCATACCAGTAGCGGCTGCACCAACAGATATTTCCAGGAATGCGGCTGCAGTTGTTCCTGTTTTTGAAACATTTTGCGTGAATAAAACAGTCTGAAATAGAACCAGCAGCGCTAATATTCTTGCGAGATTATTGCTTGCCATTATTTTCCTCGCGAAATCTGATAAACTTTTTATTTTATGCTATTTAATTACTGCGAACTTTCCAATTTTTTCTCCAACTCCGGGAGCGTCAACATGATAGACATAAACTCCGTAGGATAGATCCATTCCATCTTTAGAAACTAAATTCCAGGCTTCTTGTCCGTCAAGTAACCCTGTATCATGTTCGATAGTCTGAATGTGTTTTCCACTTATACTATAGATTCTTATTGTACACTTATTTGGTAAATGAATGAAAAATATTTTTCGTTCACCTCTACCCACTTCAGTTCCCAGTTGCTCCCAACTTGCAGCCCCAACATATGGATTAGGAACAACGGCAATATTCTCCATTTCACTTGTTGCAAGGGAAGCGTCAAAAGACTTGCCCCTTGTTGAGAACTCAACATACTCACCACTTCTGAAAGGTTTTTTCGTTGCAAAACGGAAAACATCTCCTATTTGGGGGTGACGTTGATTCACTTCAGCAATTGTAGTATCCTTGATTAATGAGAATGACCAGCTGATATGAAGGTTACTTCCACTTGTTGCAGGTTCATTAATTGAGTTACCAAAGGTTATAAATATTGCATCACCTTCAGTAAATAACTCATCATGATCTTCATCTCTAAATATAAACTGCATATGATCAATATTATCTGTAAGGTTCCTGACAACAATGTTAGATTGAATAGGTTGAGCAAATGTTGTTGCCGGGTACGACAGATCACCTTGTCCTGCTTCAACAAGTTCAATTTCAAAATCACCCGGATACAGCACCTTTTTAGTGTTATAGGCGCTGGCAAATCTGGAGTCAAACCCAACTGGTGGCAAATAATTTGAGTTCCCGTCAATCCATCCTGAGTTCTCATAATCGAGGACAACTGTAGTATCATTATTCATTACTAATGATAAGCCATCAATCAATTTGGTTTCAACCTCAGAGCCAACAAACTGAGTAAGGTTAATTAAAGTATCATTCTCTGTCAAATCCACCAAACGATAAAAGGGTTTTGGATTATTATGATATGCTCTAAAATCTTCAAATTCTATTCGATAATGATGATTATCTTTCACTGAATCGGGATCAACAACTGAGATATTAACATCGCCGGTGCCAGGCCCGCTTGCATTAAAATATGTAAGTTCAGGAGCAATATATCCTGCTGCAGGAGAACTTGGTACAACAACAGCCGTGTTTATATCCGTTTGAAGATCTCCATTAATGTCTCTCTTAATTATCGCGGTAGTTTCTGAGGGTGGAATTCCTTCAAACACACCTTCAACAGTTGTCGTCGTGAATCCCTGATCATAGGCAACAACAGCGTAATAATAAGTCTGACCATTCTGAACAGTAGTATCAGTATAGGAATGTTTTAGTCCTGTGTCGGTACCAAGATTAAACTTGGCTCCATTAACATCTATAGGATGCAAGCCTTTAACTCCATCAACCAAATCGAACTGAGCTATAGGTTTTCTGAAGATTGCTTTACCGTATGCATCAGTAATTACTTTTGCTTCTAAAAAATTCGGTTCTGTTGATCTGTAAATTCTATAACCCTCGAAATTGTATTTCTGATAAAAGGCATCGAATGTTTTCTCTGCCCTGTCATCCCAAATAAGCGTAACGCTTTGATTACCGGCAATTGCCTTAATAATTGGTTTTTCAGGCGGTTTGGCAAATCTATAATTAGCATTATAAATCTGCTGCACGGTCTTTTTCCTGCGAAATAAATCGTCTTTATCAATTCCATAAATCATGGACATTGAAAATCTTTCTGTCTGCCCTGCTTCATGAGCTGCGTCATTGGAATTAGTAAAAGAATATCTACCATCCATGGGGAAAAGATAACAGGAGAAATAATTTGCGAGATTTACACCTACTAGTGAAGATCCATGCGGGGTTGGAAGACCCGATAATACACCCCAGTTTTCCTCGTCGTTATCCAACTCGTATCTGTGAACCGGATAAATGGCAAATCCTGTTAAGCCAAGCTGATCTGATTCATCTTTGTCAAGCAATCCAAAGTTTGGTTCTCCTTGGTTAGGAATGCCGTTGCCTTCAGTTTCATCCGAATCAGGGCCCGCGTATCCATCTTCATAAGGTCCAATACCATCAGTACCAACATCATCATTTAAGGGTTCACCTTCATCCCACCGGCCATTTTCATTTGCATCCAGATAGCTTCTCCAATTACCGTTTTCATCAGCATCCCAATGAGGCTGCCACGATTTACCATAAAACTGATAATAGTTTGTTGTATCGCGAAATACACTTAGCAGGTAAGGATCTAAATCAGGAGAATTTATTTTCACTGACGCTACATTATCACGACTCTCATCTGTTAGTCCATCCAAATCATTATCAATTCTATCAAATGATTTACCCGGACTTTCAAGAAACGCGTATCCGGCCAATCCCACTGGACTCCAATTACCCGGACTTCCGGTTGGAACGGTTGACCACGCATACGACATATCTAACAATTCATTGTAGTCACCGGCGTTATTGCTGGAATTATCATGCCCGCCAATTCCCCAATCAACATACTGAGCAAAAAGTGTTCTATCATAATCTGTAGTGCTCATATTGGTAATTTCGTAGTACCAGAAAATAGCGTCTTCTGCAAGTACCTGCGACCATTGAAAGCCTCTTGTTCTTACCTGCATGCCAAGACCACCACGATCGTGATCTTCTGCGTCAGCATAAAACCCATTATTGATAATGTATTCTTTATCCTCATTATCATCAAAGACAAAAAACGTCTCAACATCTGCGTTTTTAACCCCTTTACCAAAAAAACCATTCCAAAGTCCGTTCCACTCGCTCGGTCTGTCCGGCCAGGTTAAAGGCCAAGTTGCTTCATCATCACTTCTTGCAGGGTATGAAGAATATGAAGCCGCGTAACCCGGTAAGGGCCACCAGCCATAAGTAACTCCAGTCGATCTGTCGTAACGTGTGAACTCGTAGTAATTGCTTTCAAGAGGATGAATAATATTCCCGAAAGGATCCTGAGTTTCGGACTGAACAATAATAGCAACACCATCTACGTAAGTATGGTTAGTGCCTTTTGGCCAGACTCCACTCCTGCTTGGTTCATTCTCCCAATCAGCAATCTCACCAAAATTGTAATAGACAGTTGCAGCCAGGTTACCATCCATGTACCCTTTTCTGGTTTGGTTATAGTCACCCTTGTTCTTATCGACAATCCGTTGTCCTGAAATATTACTACTAAATATGATCAGAGTAATTATAACAGAAACTAAATGTTTAATATAAAATGCCTGGTAAAGCACCATCACCTCCACATTAACTAACTAAAATGTTAATGTTGCACCTACAACAATTTGTCTAGGTGCAGAATAATAATCTGGACGATTAAAAAATTCCTCTAAAGTATTTACACCACGCGGGGCTTCCTGCGCACGCGTCAATTCAAGTGTATAACCTGCTCTTCCTGTATCGGAAAAGACATCTTGTTCATTTGCTGTATCAAACAGATTATAAACTTTAGCAAATACGGAAATTCTCTTCCCAAATAAGTTGAAATATTTTGTAACGTATAAATCGACATTAAAGATAGCCGGTCTGCTATCACTATTTTCAAGCCCCGTTCTTTGATTTTGAACTGAAGGAGTATACGGTAAACCAGAGCCCAGGCGTCCGACCATACTTATAATAAAATCACCCGGAGTACCACCCGTAAAAGTAAAATTAAGCGAATGTCGTCTATCCCAGTTAAGCGGAACAAGTTGTTTGTTTGCTTCAATAGGAGGATTTGCCTGTGCCTTATTAAATGCATCATTTGGGTCAGAGGCATTTCCCTCGGCTACCTGATATGTATAATCTAAATTTGCACCGAAGCCGCTGCTAAATCTTTTTTCGAAAGAGAGTGTTAGCCCCTTAACGGCCCCATAATCTCTGTTAATTAGCTTGCTAAACTTTCTGAATTCATTTTTAATATGAATTTCAGTACCCAATAAATTTCTAATATCTTTATAATACGCTGTAATATTAACACCCAACTCCGGTGTTAATTCCTGCTGCAGACCTATTTCGTACATAATAGTCTGCTGTGCTTTCAAGTCAGCGTTACCAATAGTGTTCCCTATATTTTCCGGGAAGTCGCCGGTTAAAGGAATTCTAAAATTAGGATTCCTGTAAAGATATTCGAATGCGGGTATTTGAAAAAAGTGCCCGTAAGAAATATGTATTGCTCCTTTATCCGTTATGGGATAAGAGATACCGATGCGTGGACTCACCTGATATTTGGCACTTGCATCGCTCATCAATGAATCAGGAAATGGTGTCTGCAAGCCATCTAAAACGGCAATATGATTCGGGTCATTTAAATATTTGCCATCAGGTTCAAAGTAATCAAGTCTTACGCCAACATTAACAACCAGATAGTCCAGTTCAATTTTATCCTGCAAATAGTAGGCAAACTGATAAGGTTTAGCCTGATAGGTATTGTTGTTGAATGATCCTTCTTCGGGAAGACTTGGCTGATATCCTGTTGTTGCATCAATTACAATCTGAAAATCTTCATAATCGAGTTGATGGGACTTATACTCAATACCTGTCTTTAGCTGATGAGTATTGTTTAATTGCCAGGTAAAATCTGTCTTTAGGGAATAAGTCGTTGTTGTGTGGAAAAACTGCCAATTCTCCGTTCCACCGGTAAGGAAGGCATTTCCACTTACATCACTCAGTCTTTCTGGTCTTACATACCGTGAATCTAAAGGATTTTCAAAAACATATTGATCATATTCTGTCCGAAGCATAGAACCGACAAAGTCAAGGAATGCTGAGTTACTAATTACATGAGTATAACCGACACTGGTTAAATAGCTTTTGTCAAATTTATGATAGTTTCCATCAGGATTGAGTTTAAAACTATGGTTGTAATCCTGATACTTATTATCCTGATACATACCGCTTAAAACGATCCCACGACCAGAGCCAACGTTTAGAGCTAATTTGCCGTGAAGAGTGTACCTTCTATTAGAATTCATGGGAACGTATTCGTTATCACCTGTGGAACCTATCAGCCAATCGTTTGGGTCATTGGCAGAAAAGTTTGATGAGTCGGATGGATTAAAAACACGGTGCCCATATAAATATCCATCATTATAATTATACCTGCCGGATATGAAAAACTTAAGAAGATTTTCCAGTCCCGGAATTGGTCCGCTTAAACTCCCCTGAAAATTTTGTGCATGAGCAGGATTCATTTCATCAATATTCATGAACAAATCATCCCGAGAAGTAAAATAATCGCCGGTATGAAAGGAGAAATCGCCGGTATAGTCATCACCTGCAACTTTTGTAACCTGGTTAACTACACCTGATAAGGCTTCACCATATTCGGCGTTGAAAGTACCTGTGAGTACCTGAATTTCTTCGATACTATTAATTTCCACCTCGAGAGAAGAACCACCTGAGAATGCGTCATTGACTGATACACCATCAATAAGGTATTTAACTTCATTCGAGCGACCACCACGAAAGTGACCATCCACAACACCTGCCTGAATATTTACAACAGATGAAACATCCTCCAAAGGAAGCAATTCAATATCACTTCCACTAACTTTTGATTCGGTTGAAGTTAAATCCTTCCGCACAATTAATCTTTCAGCAGAGACAACAACTTCCCCAATATTAACAGATTCTTCTGATAATCTAAAATCGAGCTTTGTAGTTTGATCAACCGAAACACGTACATCGTTAATGGTAACCGAACCGTATCCAATGAGTGACGCCTTGATATTATAGGTGCCTGGCGGGATATTTATAATAAAATATTCTCCGTCAAAATCTGCAGCTGCTCCCATAATAGTACCCATAATAATAACATTGGCACCATAAAGAACATCCCCGGTTTTTGAGTCGGTTATTTTTCCTGATATTTTACCTGTAGTGCCGGCAAATAATATGGAATTGACCAGAAAGAAAACGAAGGTCATTTTAATAGATAATTCTATGATTTTAGTGAACATTACATTCACCTTATTTTATTTTCCATTTAATTAAAATGTACAAAAAGAAAAAGTACCGGAGCTGATTAAGCCCCGGCACATAATAATATTACTTAAGTAGAAGCATTTTCTTTGCCATATGGAATTCACCGGCATCAATTCTGTAGATGTAAGTACCACTTGATACTTTCGATCCATAATTGTTTTTACCGTCCCATATAGCTTTTTGCATTCCTGCATTTTGTTCTTCGCTAATTAATGTTCTGATTTCACGACCAAGCATATCAAAAACTCTAATTGTTACAATACTACTTTGTGGTATTGAGTAACTGATAATAGTACTTGGGTTAAATGGATTTGGATAGTTCTGGAATAAATTATACTCGGTTGGCAAAAATTGTTCGCCAGCTATTTCTGTAACGTCGTTTATCTTTGTGATTTCCATAGCATCCATGAAAACAGTACCCTGGAATCTACCTAGAGGATGTAATCTCATCGATAGTGATAACGCATCTTCAGGTACCTGCACATCTACATAATACTGTGTCCAGCCAAAGGATGTTACTGCAGGG
>JAHISV010000010.1 GCA_018818065.1 Bacteroidota bacterium
AAGTTATGCAACAAAATGCGCAATCGTTTGTGTTGATTTTGTATTGTTTTTCTTGCATTTAATAATATGCAGTTTCCAATAAAAATATTTTACCAAAATAATAATGGAAATATATGAATTATATCCTCTGCGGAGTTATCGGTTATCTCCTTGGTTCATTTCCAACCGCCTTTATTCTTCTCAAAAAGTTTAAGTCTATTGATATAAGAGAGCAAGGTTCAACAAACATAGGAGCGCTTAATTCGTTTCGTGTATCCAAATCCAAATTACTGGGCGTTTTGGTACTCCTGATTGATATGACAAAAGGAGCAGCCGCTGTCTGGATTTGCTGGCAGATCTTTGGAACAAATTTCCTTAATGGTAGTATATCACTTTTCTTTGCGGTATTGGCACATAATTACTCCCCCTGGCTTAAATTTAAGGGTGGAAGAGGATTAGCAACTACGGCAGGCGGAGCCTTGTTATTAAGTTTGCCGCTCCTCTTATTATGGTTGTTTTTTTGGGTAGCTTCTTTTCTATTCAGGAGAAATATTCAGCTTTCAAGTATTATGTCGACTGTGTTAACAACAGCAATCATAATTACTTCTTACGAAAGAATAAATAGCTGGAGCGCTTACCCTGCTGAGAATCCCCTATGGTTAGCCATTATAATGGGAGGAGTTTTAATCTTGATTATGACAAAGCATATTGAGCCGCTTAAGAACTATTTGAAGGGACAAAAACAAATTTTAAGGGATAATGAATTATGAAAGAAGTAAAATCAATTATTTTATCGTCCATTATAACTATTGCCGTCGTTTCATTTGCGCTTGTATATATTTTCAATGTACAGGTTAATGATAATAGAGATAGCAGCGATGGCTCAGCCAAAGTGGTTAATGCTCTTCAGGTTGATGAAGCCAACAGCAGTATAAATGCTTCCAGGAGAAATATTATAACTGAGACAGTTCAGAAAGTTTCACCCGCTGTCGTGGGGATAAATGTAACCGAGACAGTTCAGTACAGATATCGCTCTCCTTTCGCCTCCGATCCTTTTTGGAGTCAGTTTTTTCAGGATCAGGTAGTTCAGCGGCAATTAAAGGGACTTGGTTCCGGCGCCATAATTTCACCCGATGGCTACATACTAACAAATGATCACGTGGCAGGTAACGCTTCAAAAGTAATTGTAACCATGACAGATGGTAAACACTACGATGCAAAAATAATTGGCACCGACCTTGTCTCAGATATTTGCGTATTAAAAATTGATGCTGAGAATCTTCCTTACATTTCTCTCGCAAAAACTGATGAATTATTAATTGGTGAATGGGTAATTGCACTTGGCAATCCATTCGGTTTATTTGCCATTAATGATAAACCAACTGTTACGGTTGGTGTAATCAGCGCGACTGGTATGAACCTGGGTGCGAACGAGGATCGCTACTACCCGAACATGATTCAGACTGACGCCTCAATAAACAATGGAAACAGCGGCGGGCCGCTTGTTAACGCCGTTGGCGAAATGATTGGCATGAATACACTCATTTACTCTAAGTCAGGCGGGAGTGTTGGTGTCGGTTTTGCTATACCTATTCAAAAGATAAAGTCCATTATTGAGGAGTTGAAAACCAAGGGACAGGTTGATAGAAAATTCTGGACCGGTCTTAGTATCCAGACAATTGACGAAAGAATTGCAAAATATTACAATCTAAAATCTGTAAGAGGGGTTATCGTAACGGTCGTAGCAAAAGATTCTCCTGCCTACAAAGCAGGAATAATGGTTGGCGATATAATTAATCAGGTTGAGGATTTTAGAATTAATGATGATGCTACCTTAATCAGTATTCTTCAGGAATACCGCACTGACGATGTTATTACTTTTGAAATTGTTCGCGAGGGACAAGTTATTAAAAAACCATTAAAACTAGAGAGAAGAGATGATTAAAAGATATACACGCCCTGAAATGGGCAAGTTGTTTGAGGATGAGTTTAAGTTTAGAACCTGGCTTGAGATAGAAATACTTGCCTGTGAGGCAAGGGCCGAACTTGGCGAAATATCCAAAGAGGACGTAAAAGTAATTCGTGATAAGGCTGATTTTGAGGTTGAGCGAATACTGGAAATTGAAGAAACAACTAAACACGATGTTATCGCCTTCCTTACTAATGTTGCTGAATATGTTGGACCCGAGTCACGTCACATACACTATGGTATGACCTCTTCGGATATTCTGGATACAACGCTCTCCTTCCAGATGAAATCTGCCGGTGAGTTATTGATGAAACGACTATTGACTTTTAAGGACGTATTAAAGAAACGCGCTCTTGAACATAAACGGAGCATTTGTGTTGGCAGGAGTCATGGTATTCACGCTGAACCGACATCCATGGGTCTTAAATTTGCTCTTTGGTATGAAGAGTGTAAACGTAACATAAAGCGTCTTGAAAGTGCCATTGAGACCATCAGCGTTGGACAGATAAGCGGCGCTGTCGGCACTTTTGAGCATCTCACTCCAAAGGTTGAAGAATATGTATGTGAAAAGATGGGATTAAAACCTGCTTCAGTTTCCACTCAGGTAATCCAACGGGATCGTCATGCTGAATTTTTAACTACCTTAAGTATTATTGGTGCTTCACTGGAAAAAATTGCCATAGAAATCAGGCATCTCCAGCGGACTGAAGTTCTTGAGGCGGAAGAGTTTTTCTCTAAGGGACAAAAGGGCTCATCTGCAATGCCTCACAAGCGCAACCCTATAGTGAGTGAACGGGTTTCCGGATTAGCAAGACTGCTGCGTGGTAATGCCATGGCTGCCATTGAGAATGTTGCTCTCTGGCATGAGCGTGATATTTCTCATTCATCCGTTGAACGAGTTATTGTTCCTGATAGCTGCATCACCCTGGATTATATGCTGGATCTGATGATAAAGTTATCTGATAACCTGCTCGTTTATCCGGAAAACATGCTTAAAAATCTTCACCTTACTCGAGGACTGGTTTTCTCGCAATCCATACTCCTAAAACTTACTGAGAAAGGGATGACAAGAGAAGATGCTTATGCGATTGTTCAGACCAGCGCAATGGCGGTATGGGCTGATAGTAATAAAAATCTTAAAACAGAACTGCTTGCCTCTGAAGAAGCTACAAAATTTTTATCGACTGAAGAAATTGATGAAATTTTTGACGAGAGCAAGATGCTTAAGAATGTGGATTATATTTTTGCGAGATCAGTCGAAAAAGACTAAAAGCAATAGAACACAGATGACGCAGATTATCATGATAAAAGCGGATTAAGAAATAAAAGAAGGCGCTTCACAGAGCGCCTTTCTTTTTGTAATTAATTTTATCTCTTTTTTTTAGCTATTCTTTTTCACTTTTCACTTTTCACTTTTCACTTTTCACTTTTTACTTTTCACTTTTTACTTTTTACTTTTTACTTTTTACTTTTTTACTGTTTCTTCCCATACGCCGGTTCCAGTTCTATCCGTGATTTTTTTCTATTAAATAATATTCTAAAATCACTAATCGCATACAATGCTGAGGGCAGCATCAGTAATGTTATGAATGTTCCAAATATCAGTCCGAATGCCACAGAAACAGCCATCGGCACTAAAAACTGTCCCTGCTCACTTGTTAATAAAATAATAGGAGCTAGTCCTGCCGCTGTTGTTATAGTTGTAAGAACAATTGGTCTGAACCGGGAAACCCCTGCCTCGTGAAGCGCCTCACCGACATCAACTCCATTCGCGATAAGTTTATTAAACTTATCCACAAGCACAACGGAGTCATTAACAATAATACCGGCAAGGGCTACAATTCCCAGGAATGAAAGGATCGAAATGGGAATACCAACTATATAGTGACCCAAAACCGCCCCGATGATTCCTAAAGGTATCAGACTCATTATTAATAATGTCTGCCAGTAAGATTTGAAAAGAAACATAATGATAGTGAACATGACGACAAGGGCAATTGTCATAGAGTAAGTCATTGAACCGATCATCTTTTGAACACCTTCCTGCTGTCCTCCGTAGGCACGGGATACTCCTTCAACCTGATGAAGAATATTTGGAACAATAACTCCATCCAGTTCTTTTAATACAACAGCAAGATCGTTCTTTGAATAATCCATGTTAGCATAAACGGTCAATGATCTCTCGCCGTTTTCATGCCTGATCCTCTGAATGCTTCGCTGGAGACTATAATTTGCCACTTCTCTGAATGGTACATAATCTCCCTGTGGTGTTCTGACCTTAAGGTTTTCAACCTGACTGAGGGAAATCCTGTCCTCTTTAGTAAATCTCACCCAGATTTTTATTTCATCCCGCCCACGCTGCAGTCTCATAACTTCCCTGCCATAAAATCCGTCACGTAATTGCGAAGTTAAATCCCGTAAAGTAAATCCAAGAGCCTTTCCTTTCGGCTTAAGATCAACTACGAATTCATTATTACCCAGAGGGGTGTCATCACGAATATCTTTAATTCCTTCAATTAGTTTTAATTCATCTTTCAACAAATCTTTTGCCTTCATAAGCTGAGCGTAATCAGAGCTCTGGAATCTGACAGAAATTGGATTACCGCCAAAACTCCATCCGCCAACTGTTACGTTTTCCGCCTCAGGAACATCACCAATATATTCACTCAGCTCATCTGAAAATTCACTCACTGTATAATCGCGGTCAGCTGAAGATGGAAGTACAAAAAAGATATTAATTGTCGACCCATTCATCCAGGATGTAAAATTTTTGATAGGATTAGGGACATTATTTAAAGAGTCTGCCTTAGTTTTGCCAAAACTTAATGCACGTTCAATAAGGTCATTCCTAACCCTGTTTGCAACCTCTGCTGAGGCGCCTGCAGGCATTTCTGCCTCAATTCTGGCATATGGCGACTCAATCTCCGGGAAAAACTGTGCCTTCACATGTGAGCCCTGAAAGAGCCCCGTAATAACGAATATAACAGCCAACACGCTTGCCGTTACAGCCCACCTGTTATTCAAACAAACTTTTAATACTTTCGAGTAAAGACCATACATAAAATAATGAAGGAATTTATCCACACTCGCTCTTGCTCTATCAAAGAAATTATTCTTTTTCTCCTGAATACCAAGCGCTTTTGAATGAGCCAGGTGGACAGGTAAAATAATCATAGCCTCAAGAAGGGAAAATAGGAGTGAGATAATTACAACCGCCGCAATCTGCCAGACATATTTTCCCAGCATACCATAAAAATAAAAGTAAGGCACAAAGGCAACAATGGTAGTCAGGATGGAAATAGTAACCGGTTTAATAACTTCCAGCGTACCGTCAATAGCAGCCTGGATTGGTTTTTTCCCATACTTTTCCCACTGAGTGTAAATACTCTCACCAATGATAATTCCGTCATCGACAAGAATACCAATAACCATTATCATCCCGAACAGACTGAACTGATTAATACTAATATCCAGAATCCAAAGGACAAAAAACATGCCGAGCAATGAAATTGGTATTCCCATTGCAACCCAAAAAGACATTCTTGTATTGAGAAAAACACCAAGTATTACAAGAACGAGAATCAAACCAATTAATCCGTTTGAAGAGAGGAGTTCAATTCTTTCCTGCAGTTCATCCACTTCTTTAATAAATGTATTGAACTCAACCAGTCCTGCATATTTCTCCTCATATTCCCTGGCAAGTTTCGTTGTAATCTCATCAATCTTCAGTACATCTTCGTTATTATTGTACATTACATTAAAACCGACAGATCTTTTTCCGTTATATTCTGAGAAAAACCGATTTTCGGGCCACTGCTCCTGAATAGTACAAATGTCAGAAAGAAGTATTCTCTGTCCGTTAATGGCGGAGACAATTTCCAGTCCTTCAAGATCAACAGCCTGGTATTTCTTATTATAGGAACGAATAAGAATCTCTTCATCACCAGTAAGTACAGAACCGGATGAGATATTAAGATTGGAATTTTGAATGGCACTTGAAATATCCTGAATTGTCAATTTGTATTTCATAAGATTATCGGGTGAGATCTCGATAGAAAACTCACGGGCAGGTATACCCCATATATTAACATTAGAAATTTCACCTGTTTTCAGGAGGTCATCACGAAATTCTTCAACAATTTTCTTCAGGGTATTCAGATCAGTGGGACCATAAATACTTAGCATGATTGCCCTGTTCCAGGAAGTCCTTTGGTAAACAATTGGTTTTTCAGCGGCAGATGGATAAGAATTAACAGAATTTACAGAATTTTTAACATCCTGCAGCGCCTTGTTCATATCATAATCCGGCATAAAATCGACACTTATCGAGCCATAATTATCGCGTGAAGATGAAGTAATCTTATCAATACCTTCCAACCCTCTAAGATTTTCCTCAATCTTGATTACAATCCCTTCCTCTATTTCACGGGCAGAAGCTCCGGGATAAGGAAGATCAACTTCTACTCTTTCCAATTCAAATTTAGGATCAAGTCTCTTGTTCAGATTAAAAAGAGCGAATATACCTGCCAAACAGATAACCAGCATAATCCAGTTTGTTACAACCGAGTGCTTAATGAAATATTCTATAGTATTTTTTAACATTTTTAAACCTTTTATTTCACTTAAAGTAAGGAGTTCTGAAAATTAATTTGCAACCAGAGAATCATCTTCTACTTCTTTGGTTACTTCTTCCACATTCGCCTCTGCTTCATTCGAAGATTTAATATCCATCCCGATTAAAGGTTTCTGTAGAATTGTTGTAACAAATCTGGTTTCCATTGGTATGGAGTTATTAATAACAGCCTCATCCCCCTGCATGGCAACTATATCCACCTTAACCCTGTCGAGTTTCCCATTAACCATAGTTAACGCGTAACCATCATTATCAATTAAGTTGCGTTTCAGAAGAGTAACATCCTTTAACTGAGTTCCCTGAATAAAAACATCCACATAATTACCCGGCAGATAATATGGATCCAGTGAATTATTAACGAACTGCACATATGCTTTCAGAGTTTGTGAGTTTCTGTCGAGATTGGTTTCTCTCCGCACAATTCTGCCCGTAAAGTCTCTGGCTTCTTCTTTATCATTTGTAATTCGAACAAGCGGTCTATCCGAAAAATTAATAAGCTCAGCGTCTTCAACGTTTAAAGGGACTGCAATTTCGAGGTTGACAGCATCAATAAGAGTAAACAGCTCCTGTCCTTTTGAGACAAAGCCATTTTCAATAATTCCCCTCGATTGAATATATCCCGAAAACGGAGCAGAGATAAAGTGCTTAGATAGTAATACTTCCTGGTTCTTAACAGAGTAATATTTCGAAAAAATATTACGTGTACTAACCTTAATCTTTTCTTTAGAATCGGATAATTGAGGCAGAGTTGGAATATCTTCGTTTATATTGATACTTGTAAAATAGTTATACCATTTATCGTAAACTTCAGGATCCTCGACCTTCAGATCCGGCAAAATTGACGCAACAGCATTTAAAAAATCAGATCGGAGTGAAAACAAAGTATTTTGCACCTCTGTAGGATCGACTTCTACAATCTGCTCCCCTTTTTCCACAAAAGTACCATCTTTCAAATTATTCTTTGCAAATAAAACTTTTCCGTTAGCCTCGGAAATGTACTTTAAAGTTTTTTGGGATTCGATAACACCGTTACCTTTAATTTCCAGGGCAAGATTAGAGAACTCAACTTTTTGTGTCTCAACACTTCTCACACTGGTTACAGCCTCTCTCTTACTGCTTTTTTTATCAGCAGATCCTAACAAACTCATACTTGTAAAACCCAGGACCACAATACCAACAATTACTGAAACCTTTATAAGTTTTTCTCTCTTCATGGATAACCTCTTTCTCTTAAAATAATTACATAACTTAGACGCAGAAGTGTCTAAAAAAGTTACACTAAATTAGACATCTTATCACTTTATAATATTCAATTACTGCTTAAAATTCAAATTAAGACAGCAACATTTTTACTGTTTAAGGGAACATGATGAATCATTGTAGAGTAGAAAGCATCCAACAGATAAATGTTCATTAAATAGATTGAAATGAGTGATTTTTGAGTCGATATGTTAATTATGACATCTTGACTTTTTTTTATATTTACCATATATTAGCACTCGTGTAAAAAGAGTGCTAATCACATTATTAATAAATTAATTGGAGTTAAAACGAAATGGCAGATTTTAAAATTCAACCATTGGGCGACAGAGTTATAGTTCAGGCTGACAAAGCTGAAGAGACAACAAAGGGTGGTATCATATTACCTGATTCAGCAAGAGAAAAACCAAGTCAGGGTAAGATTGTTGCTGCTGGTGCAGGTGCAAGAAGTGATAGCGGTGAACTGATTGCTCTTACTGTTAAAGTAGGTGACGCAGTTCTTTATGGCAAATATTCCGGTACCGAAGTTACAATTGAAGGGGAAGAATATATGATTATGAGAGAAAGCGACATTTTTGGTATAGTAAAATAATTTAAGAAATTGAAAAAATAGAATAATAACGGAGATATTAAAATGGCAGCAAAAGAAATTAAGTATGGTACCAGCGCCAGAAATCAGCTAAAAGACGGTGTTGATAAATTAGCTAACGCTGTAAAAGTTACTTTAGGTCCAAAAGGACGTAACGTGATTATTGACAAAAAATTCGGTGCTCCAACAGTTACTAAAGACGGTGTAACAGTTGCAAAAGAAATTGAATTAGAAAACGAAGTTGAAAATATGGGTGCACAAATGGTGCGCGAAGTTGCTTCCAAAACCAGTGATGTTGCCGGTGATGGTACAACTACCGCTACTGTTTTAGCTCAGGCAATCTACCGTGAAGGTTTGAAAAACGTTACAGCAGGCGCAAATCCAATGGATCTGAAAAGAGGCGTTGATTTAGCTGTTAAAAAAATTGTTGAGCAGTTAAAAGTACAATCAAAAGATGTTGAAGGACGTGATGAGATCGCTCAGGTTGGTTCTATTTCAGCTAACAATGATATGACTATCGGCAACTTGATTGCAGATGCCATGGAAAAAGTTGGTAAAGACGGCGTTATAACCGTTGAAGAAGCAAAGAGCACTGAAACTGAATTGGATATCGTTGAAGGTATGCAATTTGATCGTGGTTATCTTTCACCTTACTTCGTTACAGATAGCGAAACTATGGAAGCAATTTTAGAAGATCCTTACATTCTGATCCATGACAAAAAAATAGGCGCAATGAAAGATCTTCTACCAGTATTGGAAAAAGTTGCTCAGTCAGGAAAACCACTTTTAATAATTGCTGAAGACCTTGAAGGCGAAGCATTAGCTACTTTAGTAGTTAATAAATTACGCGGCACTTTAAAAGTTGCTGCTATTAAAGCTCCTGGTTTTGGCGACAGAAGAAAAGCTATGTTGGAAGACATTGCAGTTCTTACAGGCGGTACAGTTGTTAGTGAAGAAAGAGGATACAAATTAGAAAACGCTACTGTAGAATTCTTAGGTAAAGCAAGCAAAGTTGTTATTGACAAAGACAATACAATTGTTGTCGAAGGTGCTGGTAAAAGCGATGCTATTAAAGCCCGCATTAACGAAATAAAAGCTCAGGTTGAAAACACTACATCTGACTACGACAGAGAAAAATTACAGGAAAGATTAGCTAAATTAAGTGGTGGTGTTGCTGTTATTAAAATTGGTGCTGCTACTGAAGTTGAAATGAAAGAAAAGAAAGCTCGCGTTGAAGATGCTTTACACGCTACAAGAGCTGCTGTTGAAGAAGGCATTGTAGCAGGTGGTGGTGTTGCCTTAGTTAGAGCTTCAAAAGTTCTTGATGGACTGGAAGGTGCTAACTTGGATCAGACTACCGGTATTAAGTTAATCCAAAAAGCTCTGCAAGAGCCATTAAGACAAATAGTTAACAACGCTGGTCTAGAAGGTTCAGTTGTCTTGAACAAAGTTCTTGAAGGCGAAGGAAATTATGGCTTTAACGCAGCTACTGAAGTTTATGAAGATTTAGTAAAAGCCGGCGTTATCGATCCAACTAAAGTTACACGTACAGCTCTTGAAAATGCTGCGTCAGTTTCTTCCCTCTTACTAACAACAGAAGCTGTTGTATTTGAGAAGAAGGATGAAAAAGGTCCTGGCATGCCTGATATGAGCGGTATGGGTGGTATGGGCGGAATGGGCGGAATGATGTAAGATCAGACTGCTAGTAGCCAGACTGCTAGACGCTAGACGCTAGATAAAAGATAAAAGCAAAGAAAAGAAAGGCGGCTCAGAATTGGGTCGCCTTTTTTTGTCCTAGGATATGACTTAAGACTCCAGGTCTCACCCATACACAAACTCCGGACCCCGATCCGGAATCTAAAACTCCTTAAAAAGAAGATCCTGACCCCACGCCTTCGGCAGGCAAGTTGCGTCACCTGTGCGCCGCGGCGTAGGATGACATACTCCGCCCGAAATCCAAAAGCACACCGTCATTCCGGACGAGCCTGCCTGCCGAAAGCATGGATCCGGAATCTAAGATTTACTAATTCACTGAATCCAGCCAAAGACGGAGTGATGCATTCAGCTCACATCAAGGATATGTATGATTGATGATAATGGAGAGGTAAAAAATAGACAGATTGAAAATCTGTCTTACGTAAGGTTTAATTCTTTTTTGAAGTAATCGATAGTGATTTTTAATCCCACTTCCCTGCTCACTTTAGGTTCCCATCCGAGTGTTCTTCTCGCCTTATCAATGTTAGGTTGCCTTACCTTAGGATCATCTTCTGGCAACTCAACAAATGATAATTTACTTGTAGAATCAGTGAGCGCAATTACCTCTTCGGCGAACTCTTTAATAGTAATTTCCGAAGGGTTACCAATGTTGGTTGGTTCTTTTTCGTCAGATAAAAGAAGCCTGTAAATACCATCTATAAGATCACTAACGTAACAGAAACTGCGTGTCTGAGATCCGTCTCCAAACACAGTAATGTCCTGCCCGGATAATGCCTGGGAGACAAATGCAGGAAGCGCACGTCCGTCGTTCAGACGCATTCTCGGACCATATGTGTTGAAGATACGAACTATTCGTGTCTCAATCCCATGATACCGTTGATATGCCATTGTCATCGCTTCGGCAAACCGTTTAGCCTCATCATAAACACCACGAGGACCAACCGGATTTACGTTACCCCAATACTCTTCAGGTTGAGGATGAATTTCGGGGTCGCCATACACTTCACTTGTTGAAGCAAGAAGAAACCTTGCCTTCTTTTCCTTTGCCAAACCAAGCGCCTTGTGAGTACCAAGTGATCCCACTTTCAGGGTTTGAATAGGAAGTTTCAAATAATCGATTGGACTTGCCGGCGAGGCAAAATGGAGAATATAATCAACATCACCTGGTACGTGAATAAAGTTAGTGATGTCGTGGTTAACAAATTTAAATTTTTCATTCCCGAAAAGATGTTCAATATTCTTTAAGTTACCCGTAATCAGGTTATCGATGCATACGACATTCAAATCATTTTCAATAAGTTTATCACAAAGGTGCGAGCCAAGAAACCCGGCACCACCCATAACAACGGCAGTTTTTCTCCTCATGATTTACTGGTACCCTTAATTTTATAATTATCACCATAGGTATATGAATAACGATAGTAATATCCATTCCCCTTTTGAGGTGTGAATTTGTTAAGAATTACTCCCTGATAGGTTGAGCCCTCAAAGCTTAACAATTCGACAGCATGTTTTATTGAATCTAACTCGGTAGCACCCGAGTGAGTCACCAGGAAAGTACCATCGACAAGACGTGCCAGAATTTCTGAATCAGAAACAGCCAAAATCGGAGCTGAATCAATAATTACAAGATCGAAGTGATGTCTGATTTTTTCTAAAAACTCTTCCATTTTTTTTGAGCCAATAATTTCTGCCGGATTTGGAGGAAGAGCACCTGAAGTAATGTAGCTCAAATTTCTTCTGCCCGTTGATCTCAGTACATCCTTAAAGCTCTTTTCCCCGATAAAAAACTCCGTTAAACCAGGGGTTGATTTTGAATCAAAAAATTTGTGAACTCTTGGACGTCTTAAGTCGCAATCTATAAGTAATGTTTTTTTATTCGATAGAGCAAAACTACAGGCTAGATTTGAAGAGACAAAAGTTTTGCCTTCCTGTTCATTAGCGGAAGTAATTAAAATAACCTTCATTTCCTTATTCAATCTGGTTGAAAAGCGAATCCTTGTACGCAGCGTTCTGAAAGCTTCGCCTGCTGTGCTCTGTCCCTCGGAGTTATAAACAACTTCCGAAGTGCCGTTCTTATTAACACCCTCAACCAGAGGAACGTAGGAAATATAATTGAGATTATTATCCTGCAACTGTTCCGGAGTTCTTAATTTTGTATCAAAATAATCCAAGACAAAGAGTACACCAAAGGCAACAACAAATCCCATTACCAAACCAACTAATAGAATGAGCTTCCTGTTGGGTTTCGCGGGCGACATAGACATTCTTGCCTTATCGATAATAATTACGTTACCGGGAATGGACTGTTCCTGAATCTGAGCTTCCTGATATTTTTCTTCGACAAGCATGTATAATTTTTCGGTGGCTTTTTTCTCACGTTCAAGTCGTGCCAGTTCCATTGACTGCATAGGAATTTCATCAAATTTAGTCTCATACTTCGCAACCAGCGAAGACCATTCTTTAAAAGAAGATGTGAGGGCCTGGAATTTTATTCCCTCCTCAAGTACCTTTTGTGTCAGACTCTTTATTTCTTCCGGGCTGGAGGCAAAAATACCAGCCTTATAGACATCAATTTTTTCGTTCAGCTTAATTTTCAAATCGTTAATCTTGTTGTCAAAATCTGTCAGAATACTCGAATTACTATTAACGAGCTTATTATTAAGCATAGCCAGATCTTTTTGAGACTCAAGCTTTGCAATCTGCTCCTGCAACGACTTTATGTACGGTTCAGTGGCAAAGCTCTCAAGGTAATCCTTAATTCTCGGATCCTGATTAACTAATTCCTCCTTATACTTCGAGAGACTCTTTTCGGAGATGGTTAATTCTATTCTCGTGGCATTTTTCTTCGATTCAAAATCAGAGAGAAGATCAATTAAAGATTTTGCCTGATCTGTTAATTGTACTATTCCTTCCTTTTTCTGGTATGCCTCAAGCTGCTGCTCAGCCGTAAGGAGAACATCCAGTTTATCATCTCTCACTTCTCCCAAAAATTCTCTGTCCATAGAGAGGAATTGTCGGTTTAAAGAGAGATTGAGATCATGGTAAGACACAGCAATAATGTTTGTAAGAAGAGCGGCTTCGTATGCCGATCTTGAACTGGCAGTTATTTCAATAATATCCAGTCCACGCTTCTGTTTTGCCTCATATGTATTTACGATAACATCAGGAAGGAAGTCTCTTTCCATCAGCTTAGGAGGATTAATAGGGTTACTGCCAAAGAGCGAACTTTCACTCTCTAATATGGAATAAAACTCTCCCGGTCTCTCAGAAATCCTGAAAGAATCAGCAAGAACCATGGCTGCTTTTTCTCTAAGCCTATAACTTTTAAGTATCTCCAGCTCATTGGCAATAAACCTATCCTCACCAATGGATTGAAAACCTTGCATAAATGGACTGGTAAGTACTGATTCCTTCGACTTAGTTATCTTAATAACCGCCGTGGCCTCATATATATCCGGTTTCAAATAAGCATAGACACCGCTTATAACAAAAATTACAAGCATGATTGAGATAAAAAGTAAAAGGTTTTTTCTTATTAAGGCATAAATATCCTTGAAAGATTTCCCCTCCTGTAGTGCATCATACTTAAAAGGGACATTACTTCCATTACTTCCGTTGTTTCCGTTGTTTCCAAAGTCCAAGCTTTAATTCCCCGTAATATTTAGAACTAATAATGCGATTGTAACAAGCGTGCTGATAATTGAAAACGATACTGATAACCAATCCCTGAAAAATAATTTTGGTTCACCGGGAACAGATAAAATATCGCCCCCCTCGAGCTGAGGTAAATTCCGGTAGCTAACATCCAACTCGTCTTCCCATAATACATCCTGGTATGAAAATTTAATCATTCTTTCCTTACCATCCGCGTCCTGTTTAATAACCCTTAATTCCTCTAAATCGGCAGCCTCAGAGGGCCCTCCCGCTAATGATAGTAAATCCGTAACTGTTGTATAAACAGGGACAATATATCTTCCCGGATATCTAACATACCCCCAAACATTAACACGCATATTAACTGATTCCGGATCAGAGTAATCAAAAAGCCCTGTCACAGTTCTATACCTGTCAAAAACACTCGTTCCTAACTCATAGTCCTTTGTTTGAGCATATGAAGATGAATAAACAGCCATAACCAGGAAAAATAATAAAAGAAGATTTTTCATCTAACTCCTCTGAAAAATTAAACTTAAGTTTGTGTGATTTTTAGGGATATACTTCTAGTTGATAATAAGCTACTTAAAAAACCAAGCAACCCCCCAACAAGTATTATTGAAATAAGATAATATTGATATGTTTCAATAATATTAAACCTGTAAAAACCTTCAAATACCTGAAGAAGAACAAATGTCATTATCAGACAAAAAGTTCCAGCTATTACACCAATCAGAATACCATTAATAATAATAGGTAACTTTATTGAGCTTATCTTTGCTCCAACCAACTTCATTGTGTTAAAATGCTTTTGTTTCGATAAGACCCACAATCTGTGAGTTGAATATACGAAATATAAAGCAATTAAAATTAAAACTGTGGTAAGAAAATAAATAGCGTAACTCCCTTTTTCCACAAAAGATAAAATTGATAAAGCGGTTTCAAAATCACATTTAACTTCATCAACTCCCTCCAATGTCTCGTATGTATCAATCGTACCATGCAAATTACTCTCTGTAACATACTGCGACTTCAAACGAACAACAAAAGAGGCGGGCAAAGGGTTCAGATCGAGTACGGATCGAAAATCTTCCCCTGTCTGTTCAATAAATCTACCTACTGCCTCTTCCTGCGATATAAAAACAGCAGAACCAATAATATTATTTTCTCTTAAATGAATTTTCAGGGAGTCAATTTCAATTTCACTTATATCAGATTCAAGGAACACATTTATCTCAATATGCTTCTTCAATCGTTCGTTAATCGTATCAGATAAAAACAAAAATGTTACTGATAGTGTAATAAGTGCGACGGCAAATGTGGTGGAAATGATGGCAATAATAGAAGCAAGCGAGGCTCGTCTAAAAATTTTAAAAGCTTCCGATATATAAAATAGTATCATTATTACCACTAAAAATTAGATTCGTCAATCCAACGTTCAATCTGCCAACGGTTTTCTTCATCCCTACTCAGATCAAGGTTCACTCTTCCGTCAATAAAAATAATGTCAGTTGGATTAAATGTAATAGTTAAATTAAAACTGCGTACTATATTGGAGGAATCTGATGTAATAGAGACAATGTTGTTCCATACAAGATCCAGCCTTTGAGTATTACGAAACATTTGCTGAGAGATTCGTACTTCTTCATCCCTTCCCCATGAGACATCTGCCCCCAAATTATAATCGCGAAAAACAAAAATAAAGTTATCGCTCAATAATTGTCCATATATAGTCGTATCCTTAAACGCATAAGCATATTGAAAATTTTGAAATACACCCGGTATATTGCTCTGGTCACTAATCAATGAACCAGAACTTTCCGGATTTTCATCCAACTTTGGCGCAAAAGGATTCACGCAACTAAAAAGGAGCATAGCAATAAAACAATATAGTAAGAATTTAAGTTTAATAATATCTTCCCTTCAATTCACTCCAGCTGATGTGCCCCTCAATTTTAATATCCTCCCATTCGCCAATTGCCCACTGCTGACGACTATCGCGATAAATCCTGAATAAAACGCTACCCTGATATTCGTTTGATCCTGATTCATCCACAACAGGAATCTGAAGACTATAATCGAATTGATATACAGCACTATCACCTATTGGTTCCGATCTTTCATTATATAATGAAAGTAACATGGGGATATTCTCCCCAGGTATGGTACGCAAATTATTAAAATAACTTCGCTCGGCTTCGAGACTCCAATTTGCCAGTTCGGCAAACTGAGAAATTGAACCTGCAGCCGGAACAAATCTGTATTGCTTTTCTATATAATTCAGATCAACAAAACAGGAAATGTAATTCTCCAAAATCTTTTCCTCGAAGGAACTTATCAGATTTTGGAATAATATTTCGGGTGAGACCGGAACAATGTAGGAAGACCTTTCTATAACTGGGTCTTCCGGATCGCGCGTGTTTAGCAAGTCGCAACTGGTAACAAGAGTCAATATGATAAACACAATTTTTTTCATTTTCTAAAAATAATAATTGCCCGTGGGGAAATATTAATGTTGAATTCTTCGCCGTCGTAATTTCCAAATGCTTTTGTGAATTTGAAACCAATTTCGTTAAATTTTTCCAGCAGTTCCTCAAAAGTATATAACTTCACCGACTCAGTATACTTTCTATCAATTCCAGGTTTTTTAAGTGTAATGATTTTATTTACTCTGCCATTTTCAATTACTCTTTCCTCAATAATTGGAAAGCTACCCATAAGATTTTCAGATTTACTAACAAGGTTTTCTTCGAGATATTTTTTATTAAGAAAGTCTATGGCATAATAGCCACCGACTTTAATAAATTTGAATGCATTCTTTACAAAAGAGAAGTTCTCAGCATCTGTGTCAAAGTAACCAAAGCTGGTAAATAGATTTGTGACAAGATCAAATTCAGTCTCATAGATAATTGACCTTATGTCTCCTATTCTAAATTTTATTTCAAGTTTTTCTTCCTTTGCACGCTTATGTGCAATACTTAACAAGTTTTTACTAAGATCAAAACCTTCAACTTTATAACCCTTTTGTGCGAATAGCCGGCAGTGACGCCCGGCTCCACAGGCTGCATCCAGAATTGATGATCCTTCGGGCAGCCCCGTTTCCCTAAGAATAAGATCCGTGAGCTTTATCGCGTCCTGATCATCTCTGTGATTGTAAACGAGTAAATAATCTTCAGAATCAAACCATTCTTTGTACCATTCATTCATTATAGATTAATTCTCCCTAATACAGCCCGCCCGATTGTTGCGTCATCTGCAAATTCAAGATTACCACCAATCGGCAATCCACGTGCAATTCTGGTTACATTTACCTCGAGTGGTTTTAACACCTTGGCCAGGTAAAGTGAGGTAGTATCTCCCTCAGTATCAGGATTTAAGGCTAAAATAACTTCCTTAACCTCTGTCACCTTTACTCTGGCAATCAGCTCTTTTATCTTAAGATCATCCGATCCAATACCCTTTAAAGGAGATAGTACACCTCCTAAAACATGATAAACACCGGAATACTCATTAGTCCTCTCGATGGCTATTATGTCACTCGCTTCCTCAACAACACAAATTATCGAATTGTCTCTCTTTGTACTCCTGCAGACATCGCAGGTTTCTTCCACAGAAATATTGAAACAGATTTTGCAGAATCTGATTTTAGTTTTCAATTCCAGCAAGGCATTAACAAGGTTTTTGACCTTATCTTCATCTGTTTTTAAGATAAAAAGAGCAAGTCTTTGTGCAGATTTTTTACCAACAGAAGGAAGCTTACTCAATTCTTCAATGGCTTTTTGTAATGGCTCGGCTATTTGCAATTTAAAATCCCGGTATATTCATTCCCGGAGGAATCATTCCTTTAGTTACATTTGCTAAATCCTCTTCAGCCAACTTACCAGCTGATTCAAGCGCTTTATTTACAGCTGCAACAACAAGATCTTCCAGCATTTCTTTGTCGTCGGCATTAATTATTTCGTTATCAATTTGGATCGAGATAACCTCTTTTTTGCCATTAGCTGTAGCTTTAACAACACCACCGCCGCTTTCTTCAGTAACCGTCTTATTTGCCAGTTCATTTTGCACTTTTTCCATATCCGCTTGCATTTTCTGGATTTGCTTCATCATGCCTTGCATGCCACCTTTCATTTATCCTCCGATGTTTTTATTATATTCAAAATATACTATCTAACTTCAATTTTTAACATATGTGTAAAAATAGCAAAAAATAACATATAATATTCTAAGAGAAACTATCAACAAAAAATATTACCTTTGCATTCAATTATATTTTGTATATTAACTCACATTTGTTGAACTAATTGAAAGAACCAATGATAACAAAATATGGCTATAGTACTGCCGGAATTATTTTTCTCGCGGTAATTATTCTCTTTATAATTTCCTACTTTACGGCAAATGACTTGATCAGAATTATATTAATCTGTTTGGGTTTATTTGTTTCGGTCTTCACTTTAAATTTTTTCAGAGACCCTGAAAGAACCGCACCGATTGCAGAAAACATAGTTGTTTCTCCTGCAGACGGTAAAGTATTATTAATTAAAGATATAAAAGAAGAAAGATTTCTAGGCGGCGAAGCCAAACAGGTGTCTGTTTTCATGTCTCCCCTTAATGTTCACGTTAATAGAATACCGATAAATGGAACTGTAGATTATTTAGAATACCACAATGGTGAATATTTAGTTGCATTCCATGACAAGGCTGACGAAAGAAACGAAAGAAGCGAGATTGGAATTCTTAGTAAATATGGTAAAGTTTTGTTCACTCAAGTTGCAGGATTTATAGCCAGAAGAATTGTATACGAACTTTCAAAGGGAGATACGGTTAAGATGGGTGAAAGATTTGGTATGATTAAATTTGGAAGTCGTGTGGATGTTATTGTTGACCATAATTGGGATTTGAAGGTTAAAGAAGGCGATATTGTTAAAGCTGGTGAATCAATCTTATTCGAGTATAATAAATGAAAAGAATTAATTTAAGCAAAGCTATAGTTCCGAATTCGTTAACAGCGTTTAATATTCTTTGTGGTTTTGCCTCAATGATTTTATCCGCTGAAGGTGATTTCCTCTTGGCAGCAATAATGATTTTTATTGCCGGTATTTTTGATGTTCTTGATGGTCTTTTAGCAAGAATGTTAAAAACCAGCAGTCAGTTTGGGGTTGAACTTGATTCCTTAGCTGATGTTGTTAGTTTTGGGGCAGCCCCTGCCTTTTTAATTTACTACAGTTACCTGATACATTATAGTTGGTTGGGTGCAGCCATCGCCTCAACATTACTTGTTTTTGGCGCCCTAAGGTTGGCTCGTTTTAACACACAGATTGAAGATGTTAGTATTAAAGTAGACTTTACCGGGTTACCGATTCCTATTTCGGCAATAATTGTTGCTTCCTTTGTGGTTGCTTTTTACCGTGACGGGGATATCCAAAGTCAATACCATCACTTTGTAATACCTTTGGTATTGCTCTGCTCTGCCTTAATGGTAAGTAATGTAAGATATAATAAAATTCCTAAACCCTCCGATTTGTCCATTGGAGAAAAACTAACATTCTTATTCGTTATTGTTTTTGCAATACTTATGATAGTTGCCAGTGATGGTAAAGCTCTTTTTTATCTGTTTCTTTCCATGGTTCTATTTGGTATTTTTAGACACTTATTTTACATGTTTTTTCAGGATCGTTTTCCCTTAGGTAATAAATCCAAAGAAGATCTAAGTGAAGATGATGAATAATATAATAATTATAAATTTAGCAGAGGTTTAGCATGTTTGGAAGTTTAGGTGCTACAGAAATTTTACTTATTGTAATAGCTATATTAATTTTATTCGGAGCAAAAAGAATTCCTGAACTTGCAAAAGGGATTGGAAAAGGAATGAGAGAATTTAAGAAGGCAGTAAATGACGTACAGGAAGATTTACAGATTGATGAGAAAGAAGATTCAAAGAAAGAAAAGTAAAACAATTCTCCCTGGCGCACATCGTTTAATCAAATCACGGAAACTGACTTGTTACCTTATAAAGATTTAAAAGAAAAGCAAGAGTTGATCAGAAATGGTCAACTCTCGTTAAAAGAAAATATACAATCCTTTCTGAAAAAAATTGATCAACAAAGTGATCTTAATGCCTTCAATTTTGTATTTGCCGATTCAATTGAATTAGCAGATGCAATTGAAAAGAAAATTATTAATGGTTCAGCCGGCAAACTGGCAGGAATGGTAATTGCAGTAAAAGATGTTATTGCCATCAAGAATAAACCACTCACCTGCTCATCAAGAATTCTCGAAGGGTTCATTTCTATTTATAACGCTACTGTCGTTCAGAAACTAATTGAAGAAGATGCCCTCATAATTGGAAAAACTAATTGTGATGAATTTGCCATGGGAGGTTCAAACGAAAATTCAGCATTCGGGCCAGTCCTGAATCCCCTTAACAAGAAACATGTTCCTGGTGGATCCAGTGGCGGTTCAGCTGCTGCTGTTGCCGCACATTTATGTGATGCTGCCATAGGTACAGATACCGGAGGTTCAATTAGACAGCCTGCCTCATACTGTGGAATTCTTGGTTTGAAACCTACATACGGAAGAGTTTCGAGATACGGATTAACTGCTTACGCTTCTTCATTCGACTCCATTGGTCCAATGGCAAAAAATGTTTACGACCTTGCTATCCTCCTTGAAGTAATGTCAGGGTACGACGAAATGGATTCTACTTCAATCAATAAGCCTATTGACTCTTTTCATACTAAATTTAGAAGCCATGTAAAATTCAGGATAGGCATTGCCAAAGAACATTTTGACAAAGGATTAAGTATTGAAGTAAACGAAAACATTCAGCGTGTAATTGCCCAACTTAAAAACGACGGGCATGAAATTATTGAGGTGGAATTTCCTCATGCCGAATATTCAATCGCCACCTATTATATTCTGGCAATGGCAGAAGCATCTGCAAACCTTTCGCGTTTTGATGGAGCTCGTTACGGACATAGATCTGATGATGGTATTGATCTTGACGCAATGTACACAAACTCCAGGAGCGAGGGTTTTGGTGAAGAAGTTAAAAGGCGAATTATGCTTGGTACATATGCGCTTAGCACTGGGTATTACGATGCTTATTATAAGAAGGCTCAGAAAGTAAGAAGATTAATTCAAAATGACTTTAATAAAGTTTTTGAAAAAGTTGATTTGGTTTTAACTCCAACTTCGCCAACAACAGCATTTGAGATTGGTGCTATGATTGACGATCCACTTCAAATGTATTTGATGGATATTTATACAACTCCCGCAAACCTTGCAGGAATTCCCGGAGTAAGTTTACCTATTGGGAATGATAGTAAGGGACTCCCTATTGGGTTACAATTTATGTCTGATCGCTTAGGTGAATTAAAACTTTTGCAAATAACCAATCTGTTGGGTGAGCAATAAAAATATTTTTTTAATGTTTCCACCTCTGTTTTCATTTCGCAGAATAAAATTTTATCATGCTAAAGGTGAAATTATATATTTTTTTTTGACATGTTTTTTTCGTCATTGATAATAAGATATTTATTTTAAGCCTCTCAAATTTCCGCATCCCTTTTAGTTTTCATAATGCATTTTTTATTTTTATTTTTGTATAGCAATAATGTTCAATGATTACAGGGGTACTATAAGCATATAACTAATTTTCTTATTCCTATTTTAGTACTCTATAACTTCTAAAGATGTTCTCATACGAAACAAATATTTTTTGAGGTGATTTATAACCGACCATCTTTTAAATAGTGAGAAAAAATATTATTTAATACAGAACCTTAATAAATAAATGAATGTTCTTTATGTTGTTCAAGAAGTCAATAAGACTTCAATGCGTGAAATCAAGATGAAGAGTAAAGACGTTTTTTTTATTAGGTAAGTTGTAAACTTTTTTTTATAATTTAGAATCATTTAGTAGAATTAATGAAAAAATAATTATAGGAACATTTCGAATGAGTATATTGCTAGGAAAAGGTACTAAAGTTGTCGTTCAGGGAATCACTGGAAGTGAAGGATCTTTTCATACTGGTCAGATGATTGAGTACGGAACTAAAATAGTTGCAGGTGTTACTCCTGGTAAGGGTGGAACAAATTTTCAAAATATTCCCATCTTCAATACTGTAGCCGATGCTGTTAAAAAAACCAAAGCCGAAGCTTCGGCCATTTTTGTACCACCACCATTTGCAGCAGATGCAATACTCGAAGCTTTCAATGCAGGTATAAAACTTATAGTGTGTATTACCGAAGGTATTCCTGCAGCAGATATGGTTAAGATATATAATGTTATTCGACACACTGATGTTAGATTGATTGGTCCAAACTGTCCTGGTTTGATTTCACCGGGGAAAGCAAAAATTGGTATTATGCCGGGCTTTATTCATAGAGCAGGTAAAATTGGTGTTGTTTCCCGCAGTGGCACACTTACCTACGAAGCCGTTAAACAATTATCAGATCTTAAAATTGGACAATCGACTTGTGTAGGTATTGGAGGAGATCCTGTAATTGGATCTCAGTTTATAGATATAATAAAACTTTTTAATGAAGATCCCAATACTGAAGGGATTGTGATGATTGGCGAAATTGGCGGCACGGCTGAAGAAGAAGCTGCCGAGTATATTAAGAAAAATGTCAATAAACCAGTCGTCGGTTTTATCGCCGGTCAGACCGCACCTCCGGGGCGCCGAATGGGTCATGCAGGCGCTATTATTTCAGGAGGAAAAGGAACGGCTTCTGAGAAAATGAAAGTAATGAAAAATTGTGGTATAATAGTAGTCAATTCACCAGCAGACATAGGAGTAACAATGAAGAAAGCAACAACAACAGCAAAAGCTACAAAAGTAGCTACAAAATCAACTGCAAAAAAAGCAGCTCCAAAAGCTAAAGCAGCTCCAAAAGCTAAAGCAGCTCCAAAAGCTAAAGCAGCTCCAAAAGCTAAAGCAGCTCCAAAAGCTAAAGCAGCTCCAAAGGCTAAAGCAGCTCCAAAAGCTAAAGCAGCTCCAAAGGCTAAAGCAGCTCCAAAGGCTAAAGCAGCTCCAAAGGCTAAAGCAGCTCCAAAAGCTAAAGCAGCTCCAAAGGCTAAAGCAGCTCCAAAAGCTAAAGCAGCTCCAAAAGCTAAAGCAGCTCCAAAAGCTAAAGCAGCTCCAAAGGCTAAAGCAGCTCCAAAGGCTAAAGCAGCTCCAAAGGCTAAAGTTGCTACTCCTAAGAAGAAAGCAGTAAAAAAATAATTTTCTTGGGAACTTTGTCGCAAAAATAGGGTTATATGTAATCTAGTTGTTTATAAAAGTCACACAATATTTTGTGTGACTTTCTTTTTATGTAATTTAGTTTTACTTTAAAATCAATCATAATGAAAGGAGGAGCTTTGGGTAATAGAACATTTGCAATACTTAAACCTGACGCCATAGAAAAAAACATTTACGGTGATATCATTTCAAGAATTCAGGCAGATGGATTTAAGATTATCGGAATGAAAATGACCAAACTTAACGAAAGAACCGCCACCGGATTTTATGAAGTACACAAAGACAAACCATTTTTTCCCGGACTACTGGAGTACATGACTTCCGGTGCATGCATACCTATGGTACTAGTTAAAGAAAATGCTGTTGCGGATTTTAGAAAACTTATCGGTTCAACTGACCCAATAAAAGCCGACGAAGGAACTATCAGAAAAGATTTTGCTGACGATATTACTCATAATATTATTCATGGTTCTGACTCTGACGAAAATGCTGAGATAGAAATCGCATTCTTCTTCAACAGAGCTGAATTGATAGGTAATGCCGGACTGAACTGTTGTTAAAAAAATGGACTACTCTTTCCAGAAAAGTTGTAACAGAGAATAAATATTGGAGTTACATTCTAGATAAGTTTGAAATTGCGGGAGTGAGTCGGGGTGAATATCACTTCGTTCACACCGGCGGTTCCACTATGATAATTCCGATCACATCATCAAATAAAATTCTACTTGTAAACCAATATAGATATCTTAACGATAGAGAGAGTTTGGAATTCCCCTGCGGCTCTATTCAAAATAATATTTCGCCTAAGGAAAACGCTATTAAAGAACTGCGTGAAGAAACAGGATATTCATGCAAACAGATTAATATTATTGGTGAGTTCTCTCCCTATTCCGGTGTGAGTGATGAAATGTGTTCAGTTTTTCTCGCGATACAGCTCTTTGAATCCCCCCTACCTTCTGATACCACTGAGGATTTCGAACTAAGTGAATATTCCATTGCTGAAATTGACGACTTAATTAAAGATGGTACAATTTGGGATGGGATGAGCATTGCCGCATGGCATTTATCCAGAGAACAAGCAATTAATCTTACTAAATAAATCGAAAATACTTTCCCACACATTTACTAAATTACTTCATGAAAAAATTCATTTTATTGAGGGCTTTTAATGAAAAATATTGCGATTATGATTTTAGCAGGTGCTTTTTTATTCTCCTGTTCAAGTGACAAAAATAACGACAATTCAAAATCTGATGAACTTAGCAATGCATCCTTCTACCTGGGTTATAAGTTTGACAAGGGGCAAAAGCATTCATTTCTTTTAAGTACCGTCACCAGTCAAACACAGGATATTAAAGGTGATACAGTGATGCTCTCGCAATCAGGGCAAACTGAAAATTACCGGATTGAAACTGAGGTTTTAAATTCATTCGATGATGGTAATATTATTAAAGTTATCATACCACATATTGATATGACGGCCTCTATGAATGATCAGACTATGGCCTATGACTCTGACAAGGAGTTATCTAAAAAAGAAAAGCTTCAATTTATTGATTATGAAGCCCTTCTCAATTCACCATTCAAAATTGCATTTGGTATGAACGGTGACATAAGTAATATCATCGGTGCAGAAAGTATTATTGAAAAGATGATTACTATCAATGGAATCAGTGCTAAATTGTCCGATGAAGAGAAGAAGAATTATGCTTATGAATTAGCGGGCACAGCTCTAAAACCCCTTTGCCAACAAATTTACAGAAAATTACCTGACACCACTGTTTCAGTAGGTTCAGAATGGACAATAAGCTATGAATCTCAACTGGCTTCCTTTACCATTATGAACAATGCGGTGTACAAATTAAGTGAAATCAGGGAAGTTAATGGAGATACTCTCTTGACCATCACTGCAACTTTAACAGCAAAAGTATCAGGTGAAAGAAGAGTTGAACAGAACAATTCCATTTATGTTTTCGAAAATCCAAATATTACCGGGAGTGGAACATCTACGTTCAACCTTAGCAAAGGTATTACGGAAGAATCAGAGACCATTATTCGTATTGAAATGTTTATTAAAGTATTGACAAAAGATGAATTCGGAAAAAATGTAGAAGTATTACGGAATGATCTTACTATTAATAAATACAACACCAAACTTTTAGACTAATAATAAAAAAATGCCGGGAACCGCCCCGGCATTTTTTTATTCAGTTTCCCTGCTAAGCTTGTGATCTAACTCTGATATTTTTCTTACAATTTTTTCAACAACGGTAGAAGTTTTTCCAATTTTATCATAATCTATTTTATCATAATCGTCCGTTGGCATATGAAGGTCGGACTCCATATCATCACAAAGATCTATAACTGGGATACCAACGGCGGCAAAAGATGCATGATCACTGCTTCCCATCCCATCTGTCAAGCCTTTTTTAAGATCAAAGTCCATACTTGATTCATTATCAATCGATTTTACAATCTCGAATAGTTCACCACTTGTTTCCAAGGGGCCGCGAACAGTAATTGTATCAACCTTTCCACGACCACACATATCAATATTAATATTTACAATAAGGTTTTCTTTATCCCTCCATTCCCCAGCAAAGAATCTGGAGCCAAGTAAACCTTTCTCTTCAGCACCATAAAAAATAACAGCCACATTACGTTTAAGTTGTTCTCCTGAGACTAAATTTCTTGCGGCTTCAAGAATTGCAACTGTTCCTGACGCATTATCGTCAGCGCCATTAAAAATCTCAGAATCAACCTTACCAATATGGTCGTAATGAGCACCAATTGTTATAACTTCATCTTTATTAAGACCTTCAATCAATCCAACAACATTTTTGCAAAAACCTCTTGTCTTAACCATGTCGAAATCAAGAATTATTTTTTTTCTCATAAGAAATTTATCCAACTTTTGACCTTCACCCGAGAGTGATTTAATTTTTTCAAAAGTAATTTCTTCTTCCAAGAAAAATTCATTACCCCGTTCCATTTTCAATCCCAGTGCAGGAAGCGGAAAAAAACTATCCTCTGGAGGATAACCAGCCAGGGTAAATTTATCCTCCGTGGTCATTTGGGCAAGCATGCCCCACATTTGTTCCAGAAGTTCATCAGGCACAAAAAATACAGCTTCAGCACCAGCGGTGGCTGCGACTTGAACTTTTAAGGCAGGAGAACGAAATCTGCCAAGGTTAACACCAGTCAAATTATCATGATATTTTTCCGAGGGTATTCCAAATGTTACAACAGCAATTTTTCCTTTTAAGTCCAATCCCATATAATCATCGTATCCCGAAACTTCATCAGTAATTCCATATCCGCAAAATACCATTTCCAATGGGCTAGCAAGGATGTCTTCATTTAAATTCACTATCTCACCTACAAAATCCTTTATTGGTTCCAATGTAGTTGAAACAATTCCATCACCTGCCATTAATTTTATTGTGGAATTGATGGACATGCTATTCTTTAACACTTCGAATGATTGAAAATATGAACCTTCATCTCCAAACGCTTTTACTCCATATTTTTTCAACTCAGAGGCAATAAATTGTGCTGATAACTCTTCATAGAATGTACCCGATTCTCTACCCATCAGCGCATCTGAGGCTAAAAACTCCATGTTCGCCTTTAAGATATTAACATCATATGATTCTTGAGCGAAAGAGGAATGCAATTCCAAAATGAGAATCGAGATGATAAAAACAAATATTGATTTCATTATTTCTCCGGTTAATTAAGACTGTAATATTAGACCGGGTTATTTCTATTAGGTTACAATAGTAATATAGATTTGTCCAAGAAGTATAAGAAAGTGCCGGGAGAAGTCCCGGCACTTAATCTGTGATATTCAATGAGACCACTTTTTAAATAAAGTCATTTTTTTTAGAAACCAGTCGCTCTTGTCTCGTGTACATCCCCCGGGGCAGCATGTCCTAAAGTGAAAGAGTAATACAACTGGTAAACAAGGCTTAACTGCATTGCAAGCCCTGGCATAACTACCATGTTATTGGGATCAGAGGATCCGGCAAACACCGCGATCAGACTGACTTTCCCATCAATCTGTTCATACAAACTTTTTTGAGAACCATCTTGAGAAAGAAAGTTCACATCAGGTAACTCTTCGCCTAAAAACTTGTACCATTTAAGCTTACTTGCACCAAAATCGATAACAAGGGTATTTTTTGAATTCTTTGCCTCATTCTCCTTACCCAGACTTGTCTGCCATCCGCTAGCCTCATCTGGGGACTCGCTATCAATTGTGATGGCTTCCTCGCCATCAAGATTTAGAAGTAATTCCTCAATGAGCCTGGCAAAATTATCAGGCTGCAGGTTAAATACCTGCGAAAAAGCCCTGACTTTTTTCTTCCTGTCTGTAACGATAAATGAAAATGTATTTGCATTCAATTCGAGTTCAGAATCAACCTTGGATTCATATTTTTTACCTGACATGCTTTTTCCAAATAAGGAAATGTCAAATCCAGATGACTCTTTCAATTGCTTGTAAGTCGGATCAATGAATATTGGATAATCGATAGGTAATTCCATTTGTCCTTTCAAAATTTCATTAACAACCGTATTTCCGGATTCCAAATTTTCTGATAGAATAACACCAATTACATTTAGCTCCGGAAGAGGTAGATTATTACTATACCTGAAAAATTCCTGAGCGCAGATGGATGAGGTTAATTGGAGAAATAACATCAAAAAAAAGTAATTTTTAAAACTCATTTTACACCTCAAAGTAAGTCGTGAAATCTTGTTGAATTTGCCTGTCTTTTCCCTGCTGTCTGAAGAGTTATAAGGTTATTTCCGATAAAATAATATGGAAACCAAGAATTAGCAAATGTAATTAAATATTTTAAAACAAAGTAATAATCCATTTTTTTACCCTTTCACTTAAACTTTTAGTAAATAAAACCGATAATAAACTCGGTGTCAACTTTTACTGGAAAAAATGATTCATTTATTAGAAAATACTTTTAATCTGATAATCCAAGAATATGGTATTGACCATGCTCTTTTGCTGGAATATGCGGAAAAAGGGTGCAGAATTAACCATAGAATTGTATTAAATGAATATATCTCTGAATTTCCTTCGATGCTTGAAAGTACTTCACAACAAGAAGAATTTTTGAATACAATAATTTCGATAGGTATGGCAGATACGCTGCACGAAATAGTTAGTACTTCACCATTCCCAAAAATTAACTACCCCAAACCTAAATAAACTCGCCTTCTGAGCTTTTCACCCATTTAGGGTAAAAATTCGTCCTATTTCAAATACAAAAATTTTATTTAATTTTCATTTTACTTTTATTTTTCATTCGAGCTGATTATGAAAAATCTTTGTTTACTATTTCTAATAACTCTGCTTACCGGATGTGCCGCCTATTATAGATTAATAAATGCAATTGAAGATGGCGACATAGAAGTTTTCTCGGAATTAGTTGGACGGGAGGACGTAAAAGTAAATCATCAGGTGATGAGTGGAGAATCATTGCTTCACACGGCACTACGATACAACAGATTAGAAATGGTAGATTCCTTATTAAACAGGGGGGCAAATCCATTCGCTTTAAATGCAAGAGTTGAATCTCCTTTTCTTCTTATGTTATGGGAAATGAGACCCGAAATGTTAGAGCTAATTCATAAATACACTATTGATATTAATATCAGTAATGAGAAGAATAGAAATTTTTACTTCCTTATTATTGATAAATTTCATGAAGAACTGGAAGCCCACAAGGAAAACTTAATTAAGTATAAAATCCTGAAAGAGGAATTCAAGAATGAACTTGATACGACAATTGTTCTTCGATATGACTTAGAACTTGATTCTCTTCAAACGAGAATGTCATTTTCTTTTCAACATTTATTGGATTTTGGATTAAATATCAACGCAACTGATGATTTTCAAAACACACCTTTTCTATACGCGGCAAAGCAAAATGAAATAGCACTGATTTCATTTATAAACTCTATTCTACCTGATAAGAATAAGATTAAATTAAAAAATGTTGTCAATGGTGCTGCCAGTTGCCTTACCCCATCCGTGTTTAGTGCTCTCTCAAAATCCCTACATCATAATCATATTGATATAAACCATAATGATATTGAGGGGAATAACGCATTACTCTGCTCGGCTTTAGTATCAAAATCCTTAGTGCAAATACTCACAATGCTTGGGTCTGATCCCTACATTAAAAACTTCAATGGAGAAGGACTTACCTTTAAATCTGTAGAAGGTGGACACATAGAGTTATTAAAATACTCAATCGATAATTTGGGGAATGATATTAATGAATTGGATAATGCGGGCAATAATCTTCTGCATGTTTCTTCTCATGGTTATGATATATATAACAAATCAGCTCTGATAGAGATTATTCCTATTTTTGGAACGAATACAAATACAATGAATCCCTTTGAAAGAAGTGAAGAGCGTTTAAGTATTTTTTCCTACCTGGTTGAGAAAGGAATAAATATAAATCAACAAAACAATAATAAGGAAACCCCCTTAATTCTGTTTATTAAAAACAATTTGACACAAATGGCAGTGGAATTATTAAAACATAACCCTGACTTAAGTTGCGCAGATAGTAATGAAATGAAGGCAATTGACTATGCAAAGAAAAACAAACTAAATAAAATAATAGAAAAATTAGAATAACTTTAGGCAACAAAGGTATTTTAATCCTAATTTTCCGCTAAATTGGCACTAATTTCTGCAGCTGTTTCTGAATTTTGATCTTTCTTTTTTTGCTCTGTAATATCACGAAAAACAGCAATAACCCCAAAATCAGTAAGCGAGGTCTTCGTGCTGATTAAAAATACTCTATCCAGATACTCTAGTTCAAACGGTTGAGTATTATGTCCATTGAGGTTACTTGATATAATGCGCATAATATTCTTAAGCTTAATCTTGCTTAGGTGGTCTCTGGCTAACGAAACCGAATGTCTATTAATAACTTTATCTCTTTCCAAACTAGTCATTTTCAAAAAACTGGAGTTTACTTTTTGTACGTATCCTTTTTTATTTGCATAAATTATTCCCTCATCAACACTCTCAAAAATATTGGCATAGTATTGTTTGCTAATGACAAGATCTTCCAGAATTTTTGTTTGCTCAGTTACATCCTGTAGAAGACAATGAGTATGTTTGAAACTGCCGGACTCATCACATACAACTTTTCCGTTAATACTAACAATAAGAATATCACCATTCTTCTTTATCATCTCAAATTTAACATTCTCAATTATTTTACTCTTTTTGAAAGCAGGAAATGTTACAATAAATTTTTTGAGAGAATCCTTAGATAGAAAATTTCCGAACCAGTTACCGATCACTTCATTTTTTGAGTATCCAAACGTATTAACAAATGTATCGTTGATATCTATAAATTTCCCTTCACTATCGAGTGATTGATAAATGAGAGGAGAATTATTGAAAAATATTTCATATTTCAAATCATCCTCTTTATGAGGAGAAATTGATGAGCTTACAAATTTTTTATTTTCTTCAACAACTAAAGTTGAAGCAAAGTCGTACCTGGAATAAGTTGAATCCTCACAATTTTTTAATATTAGGCTAGTATATTCTTTTGTCCCCTCTAGCACTTTCTTTATATGATTCAAAAACGTTGATTTGTCCTCTTGATCGAGAGCATCAAGAATTGAAGTTTTACCAAGATTTTTACAAATTTTTAAGAGAAGGGTTTTTGATTCAATATTCGATTTTACGACTCTGCCTCTATTATCCATTATCAGCAAGGCAACAGGTAAGTTATCAAATATATTGTCCTGTGAATCAAGATGTTTTTTTGAGAAGAAATTCATAGGATTTCCAAACAATTTTGTGATCAATAATAAGCCATTCAAAATGTATGCATGCGGATAAAATATAAATATTTATTCAACTTCAAAAGAAAATTTTCCTGCCTATGTTCCAGAACAAATAATTATTTTCTTGCAATAGGCATCGTCATACATCGGCAGCCACCGCCCCCTCTCGATAATTCTGAACTATCAATAGTGACGACATACTTACTATAATCATTAAGATTCTTTTTCCCTTTTATTATCTCTTTTGCAGGAATAATCTCATAACCATGATTGTTCATCTCTTCGAGAGTATAAACATTTCTACCGTAGCCTATTAATTTGCCAGGTCCCATAGCAAAGAAGTTTGCACCACTATGCCATTGCTCACGTTCCTGCACCCAGGGATCAGATTTGCCACCGCAAGAAATAGGTCTTAAATCAAAATTAATTTTCTTAAGCGCTTCCAGAAGATTGTTCTCTTCATTAATACGAACAGTTCTGTTCTCAACATTAATATGAATAGTTTTGTATCTGTTTGGATCAAGAATTACAGGTTCATAAATCATAACCTCATTTTCAGATAGAAATGTGAAAGTCATATCGAGATGAATGAAAGACTCAGGAGAATCAGGAAGTTCTTGAACAATAATATGTTTTATTCGATCACTATCTTTAACTTTATCGAGAATATAGTCTATACCTTCTGATGTAGTTCTGGCACTATTACCAACCAACAAAACATCTTCTCTGGCAATAAGAATATCACCTCCCTCAATCGAAATTTTCTTATCAAAATTAATTTCATTGAGTGGGTTAAAAGTTCTGGTGGAAATTAAGGGATGATATTTAAATATCGCCTCCATGATAATTGCTTCGCGTTCGCGAACCGTGTTTGCCATTTTACCAATTAACACATTCTCATTAACTGCTATCGAGGCATCTCTTGTAAAAAAAAAGTTATGCAGTGGACGAAGTGAATATCGTTCATTGCTAAGAAAACTTGTCAAATTTTCTCTGATAAGTGGAACACCCTGCAATAACTGACGGGCCAATTCACAGGATTCAATCTCCATCAAATCATTTTTTATGCAAATTATATCTTCATTCATGCAAATTTTTGTGAGAAGGCTATTCTTAATTGTATCATCTTTTAAAATAGTACAAAGTAAATCCACCACTTCCAGCGTTGTCGAATGTTTTTTTAGAATAGCTTTGAATTGAGAATATTCTTTTGAGGCCTCAGAAAGGTTAAGGATATCACTATATAATGCACGTTCAGCATTCTTTGGTGTCATATTCTCCACTTCAGGACCAGGAGTATGAATAATTACAGCCTCCAATTCGCCAACTTCCGAAGTCACATTAACTTTTATTTTATTCATTTTCTCTTTCATACGACCTTAATCTTCTTTTTTGATAGGTAAACTTAGTGAAAACTGATAAGTGACATTTATGTAAATCAAAACAACTTCAATCTGCATGGAGGTTATTCAAACAACCTTCTCCGTACTAAATGATGAAGAAATTAAAGATCATTCCTTTCTTCGGCAATTCTTTCCTTAACATTTAGTAACAACAACCTTAGAACCTGCAACCTCGATTACTTTGATTTTTTCTCCTTTGACAATATAGTCACCTTGAGTAACCACATCTAGTCTGCTATTATCAACAAGTGCAGTTCCTGAGGGTCTTAAATCAGTTAATGCCTCACCGGTTTTTGATACAAGATGTTCAAGATCGACCAAATCGGTAGTATACCCTGATTTTGCCTCAATGTTTGTCTGTAATATCAATTTATTCCAGGCTGTTGTTTTAGGTAGTATTTTTGATAAGCCATAAACCACAACTAATGTGGCCAGAAGAGAGCCCGAAAGTTGAGCGAGGGCAGCTGAGATCATACTTGAGTCGACTAAATCAAAGCCTGATAGCAGACCTAAAAACAGACTTGCAATTATTGCAATTATTCCGGAAATACCAAATAGCCCGAATCCTGGGACTACAAACAATTCTATCAAAAGGAGAATAACACCAAGTATAAAAACAAGAATCTCTACAATGGATGCTAATTCCAAAATATAACCGGCACCAAAAAAGAGTCCTAAGGCTATTAAAGCGGCTGTTCCGGGTAAACCCCATCCCGGAGTTTTAATTTCAGTAAACATACCTATGAGTCCTATCATAATTAATAGTGATGACATAATGGGGTGATTGAGAAAACGTACAAACCCCTCAGCAAAGCTTGGTTCAAGTTCTATAACCCGGGCATTTTCCATATCGAGAGATTTAAGAACTTCATCAACCGAAGAATAAATGCCATCAGTCATTCCATATTCCAAAGCTTCCTTAGATGTAAGAGTAACAAGTTGAGTACTATCAACCAAACCCTCAACAACAACACGTTCATCAACCATTGCTTCAGCAATATCAGCTCTTCTTCCGTTTTTCTCGGCTGTGGATCTCATTTCAGATCGCATATAGGACTGATATTTTTCCGATTGTTTAGCACCTCCCTGGTCCACTACAGTAGTTGCACCCATTGAGGCACCCGGCACCATGAAAACGGTCTGGCAGGAAAGAGAGATTAACGCGCCAGCTGAAATTGCTCGTTTATCAATAAACGCTATAGTTTTAATTTTACTATCCATTATGGCATCTTTAATCTGGGTTGCAGCGTCTACTCTTCCGCCAAAAGTATTTACACGGAAGATAATTGCATCTGCAAAATCCTTTTCCGCGACTTCTATAATTCTTTTTACATATGGGGCCAGTCCGAGGTCAATATCACCCTCGATATGTGCAAGATATACTTTTTGGGCATTGCTTATATTTAGAAGAAATAGTATTCCTAAAAGTAACTGTAATTTTTTCACTGCATTCCTCCACGACGTTAAATCAATTGCTCAATGATTATTTGCCAATAAAAGCATAGTTAAGCATTTTATAAACCAGCTTTGCTGTCACAAAATTTGAGTGGCTGTGGTTCTCAGATGGCGCCAGTTCTACCACATCAAATCCGACAATGTTCTTATTTTCACCAACAAGTTTTAAAATATCCATAGTTTCATCCCAGAATAATCCGCCTGGTTCGGGGGTACCTGTCGCAGCTAATACGCTGGGATCAAAACCATCAACATCAAAAGTAATATATACATTTTCCCCCAGCTTTTTCAATACTTCATTCTTCCAATCCTGACCATAAATGCCGGTTCTTATTTCACGGGCATAGAAAGTATTAATATGGTTTTCTTTTATAAAATCTGCTTCATCTTTACATTGGGCACGAATACCTACTTGCACAATATCCCTGGTTAATTCATACACTCTTGCCATTACAGAAGCATGTGAATACTTTGAACCCTCATAGCTGTCACGCAAATCAGAATGGGCATCAAATTGTAAAATTGTCAGTCTGCCAAATTTTTCGAGATGTGCTTTTACAGGAGCCAATGAGAGCGCATGTTCACCGCCAAGTGTTACAACAAACTTATCCTTAGCAAGATGGCTGGATACTTCCTCATAAATTGATTCAATTGCTTTTTCTGAGGTCATTTCAGAAATGTCAAGCTCTTCAAGAGAACAAATTCCCTTTTCGAAACACAGTTCTCTATCCAACTCATCATCGTAAAATTCTACATAGTGAGAGGCTTTTAGTATTTCCGTAGGGCCTAAAACGGTACCCTCACCGTAACTAACAGTCTTTTCGAGAGGAGCAGAAACAATAACGATTTCAGATTTATCATAAGTTGAGTACTCTTCTTCAAGAGCTAAAAAATTGGATGTAACATCAAGTACGTTCATTATAATTTTCCGAGGATAGTTTTAATAAGTATAATAAATTTAATTGAATTGGTAAAGATATTTGGAAGGTAAAAGAGAGGAGGACTCAAAAAGCCCTCCTCAACAAAACTATTTTTCTTCGTCTTTTGCTCTTAGCACATTACCGATAGCTGTTCTATCTATCTTCAGTTTTACATTGTTTCCAACATCCACGAGAACAGTTTTTTCATCAAGTCCTGCGATTGTACCGTGGACACCGCCACTAGTAACAATTTTGTCGCCCTTTTGAACATCACCTAACATTGCTTCGCGTTCTTTTGCTCTCTTTTGCTGAGGTCTGATAATCATAAAATAAAATATTGCGAAAATAGCACCGAACATGATAAGAGTACTTACCATACTTCCACCACCACCGTCACCGGCTGGTTGACCCATAGCTAATAATAATTCCACTTATTCCTCCTTGGTTGAATTAAGATTTATTGAAATAATTTTAGTGTATTCATCTTTCCATGTTTTGAAAGATCCATCTATAATTCTTTTCCTAGCTTCTCTTACAAGATTAAGATAAAAACTAAGATTATGAATGGTTCCCAGTTCAAGGGCAAGAATTTCATTTGCAATATACAAATGTCTGAGATAAGCTTTTGTAAAATTTTTACACGTGTAGCAATCACATTCCGAATCCAGTGGAGAGAAATCATCCTTGTATCGAGCATTCCTCATCGAGACAATGCCCTGCGAGGTAAATAAATAGGCGTTTCGCGCGTTTCGCGTGGGCATAACACAATCGAACATATCAACACCGCGTGCAATTGCCTCAAGAATATTTTCAGGTCTTCCAACGCCCATCAGATAACGAGCTTTATTTTCAGGAATAAAATCTGTTGTAAAATCAACCATCTCATACATTTGTTCAGCCGGCTCACCCACTGCAAGTCCACCAATTGAATAACCATCAAAATCTATATTAATAAGATCTTTAGCCGATTTTTCCCGCAACTCTTTATAAACACTTCCCTGAATAATACCAAACAAGTGTTGCTTATGTCCATAGAGAGGTTTTGATTTTTCAAAAGCCAACTTATTAAGAGCAGCCCATTCTGAAGTGAGTTCTGTTGATTTCACTGCATAGTCATATTCGCATGGAAATGGTGTGCATTCATCCAGTGGCATCATAATATCAGAACCGATGAAACGCTGAATTTCAATCACTTTTTCCGGTGTAAAAAAGTGCTTTGAGCCATCCAGATGAGAACTGAATTCTACTCCATCCTTTTTCATCTTACGTAACTTTGCAAGACTATAAACCTGAAAACCGCCGCTATCAGTAAGAATAGGCTTATTCCAACTCATAAAACTGTGTAAGCCGCCACCCTTATTTAAAATTTCCGTACCAGGACGCAAATAAAGATGGTAAGTATTACCCAGAATAATTTGTGCTTTTATATCTTCTGCCAGTGTTTTTTGAGTTACTGCTTTAACGGTTCCCTGAGTCCCTACAGGCATAAAAATGGGTGTTTCTATCTCACCATGGTCTGTTTTAATTAAACCCGCTCTTGCTTTGCTATAACTATCTTTACTTAAAAGTGTAAAATCCAATTACCACCATTATCATTAATTTGAATGGGAAAAATACGAAATTATGAGCAAATATTAAGACATCATGGAAGGAATAATTGTTTTTCATTCTGATTAGGGATAAAGCATGATTCCCTCTTTCCGAAAAGCCTGTATCTGTTTTTTGCAACAAGATCATATCCTTTGTCTCTAAAACATCTGGGCAGCAACCTGAAAATTAAACATAGCTTCCAGAATCCGCCAAGTATGGAAAATATTTCTAGAACTGCCTCAGATTTTGTAAATATAATTCCATTATTAATTAGAATAACACTATCCGGAAGAATATCTTGCTGGTTAATATTTACAGTTTGTCTGAATGTACTTGAATTGATGGGCGAAAATCGGAGTTTTTGTTTTTTATCAATCCGGATTAAGAATCTGATAGAAAAAATACAGGTTTTACAAATATCATCGTAAAAAAGGATTGGATTTTTCATTCTGTAATATACAACAGGATGAAATCAGGAACCAGTCCTGACTTCACCCTGATGTTTGAGGTATCATGCAATTTCTAGTTCAATTTTCTTTTCTTGTTCGGTCATTAATCTGCCACCCTCCAGCATCCAGGCTGAAATGCCGCCTGTAAGGTTTATGACATTTTTAAAGCCATTTGCCATTAAAAGACTGGCAGCAATGCTTGATCTATCTCCACTGGCACAGTGAAGAACAATTTTTTTATCCAGTGAAATCTGATCTAAATTATCTAAAAGATAACCAGTGTGAATATTTTTGCTGCCGGAGATATGACCAACGGCATGCTCAGTATAACCACGGACATCGATAATCTCAACATCGTTAAATTCCAATTCTTTTCTTAATTCAGATACAGTAATTTGCTCCACTGTTTCGAGTTCATTACATGATGTTGAGGCCCAATTATCAATATCGGTTATATATCCATGAATATTATCGAGTCCAATTCTTATAAGTGCCTTAGTCAGATCATCTATTCTATGTTCTGGAGCAACAAGAACGAATGGAGTATCGTAATCGAGCAGCCAGCCGGCCCAGGTGCTAAAGGAAGAGTTATCCTGAATATTTATAGATTTACATAAATGACCGCCGGCAAATGATAATTTATCTCTTGTATCAACCAATGTTACATTAGAATCGATAGCTTTTTTGAAATTATTCATTGTTAACCTTGCAGGATGAGGAATGCCCCCCAATATTTCGGGGCCAACTTTATTAAGTTTTTTCATCATAGCAAAATACTTTGGAGGTTCGGGTTGTCCTTCCAGAAGCGCGTTAACAAATTCAGTCTCATCTTCAATTTTCAATCCCCAATTTGTAAGTTTCTCGTAACCTACTGTTGAACTTGGAATAGCGCCAAGTGCTTTCCCACATGCCGATCCCGCTCCATGACCTGGCCAAACCTGAATATGATCAGCCAATGCCTTAAATTTTTTCAGTGAAACAAACATATCCAGGGCACCTTTTACTCTGGTTCCTACCATTCCGGCAGCTTTTTCAAGAAGATCTGGTCGACCAATATCACCGACAAAAACAAAATCTCCAGAAAAAATCATAATGGGATGTTCACTAACTACGGTATCAGTTAGCAAAAAGCTGATATGCTCCGGTGTATGCCCAGGTGTGTGGAGCACGTCAAAATTTAAGTTGCCAACCTTAAAGCTATCACCTTCTCTAAGCCCCTTATGCTCAAATTGATATTCCCAATCGGCGCCACCTTCATCAGAAAGTAATATTTCTGCACCGGTTGCAGTTGCTAACTCTCTTGAGCCACTCAAGAAATCAGCATGAATGTGCGTTTCGGTGATGTATTTTATTTTAAGATTTTCCTGCTCTGCAATTTCTAAATAAATGCTAATATCTCTTCTGGGATCTATTACGATAGCCTCCTTAGTTGACTGACAACCAACAAGATAGCTCGCTTGTGCTAAACCTTTCTCATATATATTCTGGAAAAACATAGACTTAACTCCTTTTATATAATAAAATTTTTATCCTTGTTCAACTTCGCCGTACCAGCTAATAATGCCGGAAGCAAGATTGTAAACATTCTCGAAACCCAACTGAACCATCGTTAAACCAGCATGATAACTTCTGCTTCCACTGCGGCAATAAAGATAATACTCTTTAGTTTTATCTAAGGATTCAAGTTTGCTTCTAAAATCCGGGGCATATATGTCCATTAATATAGAATTTGGAAGTCTTACTTCATCATGCTCCGGTCTTGTTCTCACATCCACTAAAATTCCTTCGTTCTCAGATTTTATTTTTTCATCGAAAGCTTCAGAATCGAGGTTAACTACCGTGAATCCAGTTGTTTGAACAGGTGAAAATACTGATCTCATTTTGTGCTCCTTGTTTTATAATATTTTAGAAATTTCTTTTCCAATTATGAATACGCCCATCACAAGAACAAACCACCCAAAGGCAGGTTTTAATTTAGATCCGGGAATAAATTTTGTCATTCTGCTCCCCATGAAAATCCCAATAACGGCAATTCCGCTCATTAGCATCAAAAACATCCAGTCAATTACCATATTTGCGCCAAAAGCTCCCATGAATCCGATTAAAGAGTTTGCAGAGATTATCATTAAAGATGTGCCAATCGCTCTTTTCATATCTAGGTTTGCAAATAAGACAAGCGTTGGAATAATCATAAATCCGCCACCTGCTCCCACTAAACCTGTTAAGAAACCTACTATAATACCTTGCAGGGCTAGAAATATAAAATCTCTTTTACCATGATTTACTTTAGGCTTCACACTTATTTTTTTAATCATTGAGTAGGATGCACCTAGCATTAAGAATGCAAATACTATCATTATCATCAAGTCACGGGAAAAAACGATACCCGAAAATTCAAAAAGAATATCAGGAATGGCAGGAACAATAAATCGCCTTGTAAGATAAACGGTTAAAAATGCCGGGATGGCAAATAAGAAAGCAGTTTTATATGCTACTTCTCCTCTTTTCATATAAGCGGCTGCGCCGGCAAGGCTTGTTACGCCAACAATAAAGAGAGAATAAGCAGTAGCCGAAGTAGGATCAATGTGAAAAATGTAAACCAGAACCGGCACTGTAAGAATAGATCCTCCTCCTCCAATCAACCCGAGTGAAACACCTATCAATATTGCTAATATGTAACCAACAATTTCCATTTTCCCATCGAACGATTATTTATAAACTATACGATGTCCTATTTATAAAAAGGATTCCTGGTCTTTTATATTGGAGATTGTGTTTTAATTCGAGGGTGTGCTAATCCACATGCGGACTAAATCTAGCTTGGTTTTATCGGATTTTATAATGAGAAACTGGAGGTCATCAATGGTCACTTTTTCACCTTTTTGAGGAATTCGGCCAAGCGCACTTGTAATAAAACCACCAATTGTGGCATAATCTCCTTCCGGAATGTTTAAGCCTTCCTGATCATTCAAGGTATCAACTTCAACTTTGGCACTGACAATATAACTGAATTCATCAATTTTTTTAAAAATATCTTCATCAATATCATATTCGTCTCTTATTTCACCCAGCATTTCCTCAATAATATCTTCAACCGTAACAATACCGGCAGTGCCGCCAAATTCATCAACTACAATCGCAATCGACATTTGCTTAGCAAGTAATTCATTTAATGTATCAAGAATTTGCTTTGTTTCAGGAACAAAACCGACTTCTCTGATAATAGAGCTTAAATTTTCAGGATATTTGAACATATCATAAGTTATTACAATGCCTTTAATGTTATCAAGATTCTCCTCAAATACCGGAAGTTTACTATATCCACTCTCAACAAATGCATTGATAACATCCTCAACTGAGCTATTTATTTCAACACCAACAACATCTGTCCTGGGTGTCATTACATCATAAACCTTCTGCTCTCTTAATTCGAGAATTGTATTAATTATATCAAATTCCTCCTGTTGCACGTGCCCCGCTTCAGTGCTTTCAGATAAAATAGTTTGAAACTGTTCCTTATCAAAAAATTCTTCTTTATCCAATATCTCATCTTCCTCTCGCATAAACAAGGCAGACGAAACAGTCGAGATTAATTTAACAACAGGATAAATAACTATGGTTATTACTCTTATTGGAATTGCCGCCAGCAAGATGAAGACATCAGCAAACTCTCTTGCCAGGTATTTTGGTATTAGTTCGCCAATCAAAAGCAGAAGAACTGTCGTGATTAAGAGTATTTCCAATTCACCCAGTTTAAAGATGGTTCCCAGAAAAAATGCGATTAATGAAGAGAATGCAATATTTACGACATTATTTGAAATAAGGATAGTAGAGTAAAATATTTGAGGATTATTTATATAATAAAATACATTTTTTGCCGTAACATTATTCTTTCGCGAGCGTAACTCAATCTTTATCTTATTTGCAATTACGAAGGCAAATTCGGAGGCAGAAAAGAAGGAACTTAATAATAGTAAAATAGCAAGCCCGATAATTTCAGAAGTTACACTCATTCAACTCTCGTTATTGAAATGTCATTAATTTTATGAATTAGTAAATCCCCTGCCTCTTCAAAAACGATAACCATTTCAACCGGCTTATTAGGATCCAATTTCAGTGAGGCAATTACACCCTTAATGGTTGAAAAGATCAGTATTTTTGATTTATTCGAAAATTCAGAATTCTCAAATCTAGATACCGGAATAATGCGGGAAATTAATCTTAATTGCTGAAATATCTGAATCTCATTCAATCTAAGAAAGTCCAACTCGTAGCGGCTGGAAGGAAATATTTCGATTTCGCCGGAAATATTTAGTCTGTTACTATTTTCTTTCTCGACCAACCACGCGTTAACTTTTTTGGTCCTTAAATGAAGATCTGGGATCATCATATCTGCCTGATCGAGGTCAATATTACCGTTATTCCCCGAGCCAGAGCATCCCGTGATTAGCAATAGCACTAAAAATGCCATTATACACTTTTTCATGAGAAGTACATTAAAATAACTATAGAAACTGTATAAAGAACCACATTAACTATGATGGGAATATCTTTAACTATCTCTTTTGTCGGGTCTTCCCCTTTGTTCTTATGATATACAATATACATATACCTGAATATTCCAAAAATAACAAAAATTGTTGTATAAATAAGAGATTCAGAATTAAAATAACTCACTGTTCGCTCAGCAACAGTATAGATTGCGTAACAAATTATTACTGCTCCGGCCGAAATTGTACCAATCTGATCAATGAAGCTATAAGAGTAGTCTTCAAGCACTTTTCTCGTGTCAATATTTTCGAATGAAATATTCAGCTCCGATCTTCTTTTCATCACAGCTAAAAATAGAGATAAAAACAAAGTTGTCAGGATTAGCCAATTCGAAATATACACCTCAATAATAAAAGCACCACCGATAACACGAAGAATGAAGCCGGCTGCGATAATCATAATATCAAGAATAACAATGTGCTTAAGTTTTATGCTATAGAGGATATTTATAACAATATAAAGTAATACAATTATTGTAAATAGTTTATTAGCCAACATTAGTGAGGAACTGACTAACACAAGCAGCAACGCTATTAAAAAATAGGCAAAACTTAATGAAAATTTTCCGGAGGCAATAGGCCTGTTTTTCTTTACCGGGTGGTTTTTATCAGCATCTCTATCAATGATATCATTGAATATATAAACTATGCTGGATGCGAGCGAAAATGACACAAAGGCTAATCCACTTAATAGGATTTTATTACCGTCATCCAGTGATTTAGAGAAAATTAAGGGTACAAAAACAAAGGTGTTTTTTACCCAATGCGAGACCCTGATTAGTTTTGTAAAGTCTCTAAACATCAAAATACCGCTGATTCTTCATAAATACCGAAATGCTTTTTCAATTCGCTTACCATTTCACCCAGAGTTACATTATTTTCCGCAGCTTTGATAAAAACCGGCATCAGGTTCTTACTATTTATGGCGGCATCTGTAATTTCATTCAGACTCGCTTTAACCAGTTCAACGTTTCTACTCTGCTTTAATTCTCTTAATTGTTCAACCTGGCGTTTTTCTACCTCAGGAGAAACCTGTAGGATAGGAATATCAACTTTTTCCCCCTCTTCAACAAATTCATTTACACCAACAACAAATTTTTCTTTATTCTCAAGCTCCTTCTGATAACGATAGGCCGCATCCGAAATATGCTTTTGAAAATAACCAATTTCAATTGCCGGAATAACCCCGCCGAGAGAATCAATTTCATCAAAAATCTTATTAGCCTCTTCTTCCATCTTGTTAGTTAGCGACTCTACATAATAACTTCCTCCCAGAGGATCCACACTGTTAATTACGCCAGTTTCATAAGCTAGTACTTGCTGGGTACGCAAGGCAATTTTTACAGCTTTTTCACTTGGCAAAGCCAGTGTCTCATCCATAGAATTAGTATGAAGTGATTGCGTACCGCCAAGTACTGCAGCAAGAGCCTGAAATGCTGTACGAACAATATTGTTTTCCGGCTGCTGGGCTGTAAGAGTACAGCCTGCTGTCTGAGTATGGAACCTCAGCCACCATGATCTGGCATTCTTAGCCCCATATTTTTCTTTCATTCTTCTAGCATAGATTCTTTTTGCTGCCCTGAATTTTGCGATTTCTTCAAAAAAGTCCAAATGAGAGTTAAAGAAGTACGAAATTCTTGGCGCAAAATCATCCACATCCATCCCTCTTGCCATACATTCTTCCACGTAGGCAAAACCATCTGCTAAAGTATATGCCAGTTCCTGAACTGCAGTTGAGCCGGCTTCTCTTATATGGTAACCACTTACAGAGACCGGATTCCATTGCGGAACTTCCCTGGTGCAATATTCAATCATATCTGCAATTATTCTCATAGATTGACGCGGTGGATATATATATTCTTTTTGAGCAATATATTCCTTTAGAATATCATTTTGAAGAGTCCCCCTAAGCTTATCAAAACCAATCCCCTGTTTTTTTGCCACTGCCAGATAAAAGGCAAATATCATTGCCGCAGGCGAATTTATGGTCATAGATGTTGAGACTTTGTCCAAAGGAATTCCATCAAGAAGTGTACTCATATCCTGTAATGATGATATTGCAACCCCGCAAATACCAACCTCACCTTCAGAAAGATCGGCATCAGAATCGTAACCCATTAACGTTGGCAAATCGAAAGCCACACTCAGTCCCGTTTGCCCTTTGCTCAGCAAGTACTTAAAACGACTGTTTGTATCCTCAGGAGAACCAAAACCAGCAAACTGTCTCATTGTCCATATTTTTCCACGATAACCATTTGGATGAATTCCCCGTGTAAATGGATACTCACCCGGGAAACCGATGTCATGCAAATAATTTATTTCATGTACTTCCTCTGGCGTATACAAAACCTGAACATCTTCACCGGAAACTGAAGTAAACTTCATCCCGTTGGTCTTTAGCTTAACAGACTGCTCAAAGTATTCATTTTTTGCTCTTTTAAAATCATTGTTTATCATAGTAACCTTTCAGTATAACTAATTCTTATTATGTTCTTCCGAATCTCTTATCAAATTCCGTTAGGGGAATTTTGATAACAATCGGTCTGCCATGCGGACAGACATAGGGCATTGATGTTGCAAATAGTTGATCAACTAAAAGTCTCATTTCTTTATCTGCAAGTTTATCCCCGGCTTTTATTGCTGCTTTACAGGAGTATGATTTCGCAATGTTGTCTCTAATTTCAAGATTCTTTTCCCGCTCATTTATCCTATACTCCTGAAGAAGATCCTTTAAGACATATACTTCAGACCCAACTTTAATATCCCCAGGAACCCCAATAATAGAAACAGTATTTTTGCTAAAAAATTTCAATTCGAACCCTATTTTTATAATATAAGGCTCCAATTCCTTTAATAGCTCAAAATCTGCAGGATCTACCTGGAAAGTTTGAGGGAATAATAGTTGCTGAGAAAATGGCATATTTGCTTCGAAAGACTTAATTGCTTTTTCATAGAGGATTCTTTCGTGCGCAACATGGGCATCAATTATCATTAATCCTGTTCTTATCTGCGATAATATATATTTATTATGCAGTGCGACTATAAAGGAAGATTCTTCTGAAATGCCATCAGTAGATGCGACGGGAGAATGATGAATTTCGTTAGGTTCATCACCCGGGGAACCACCGAAGGGTGGATTTCCTTCACCCGAATGGGTCGTTGTGCTTTTAATACCGTCATTAATAGAACTAAAGAGTAAATCAATTTCATTATCTGAAAAAGATGGTGTTTTTTCTCTTCCTTGTCCCTGTCCGCCAAACATCGGTCTGTCTGTAAAATCGCTTCGTGATGTTGCCGAATGATTCGAAAAACCCAACTTCTCATTTCCTGTTGAGGGAACATCCGAGAATGACATGTTCGGAACAAGATCGAAGCTGCCAAGACTCTTTTTAATTACTGCCTGAACAAATGTATAGATATCCTTTTCATCATCAAATTTAACTTCCAGCTTTTGAGGATGGACATTCACATCGATCTTTTTGGGATTTATTTTAAGCATAAGTACAAAGAATGGATAATCTCCCTTGTCAAGTATATGCTCATAGGCAGAAAATACGGCATGGCTGACAGTTCGGCTAATTACAAACCTGTTATTGATGAAGAAATATTGTTCGCCTCTGTTCTTGGCTAAAAAATTGGGTTTGGCTATATAGCCATTCAGGCTAATAAAATCTGTCTCTTCTTTCACTTCAATTACTGCATCAAGAATATTATCAGCAAATACTGACTGCAAGCGTTCAGGGAACGATCCTTTAGGATAATCAAATATCAGATCGTCATCATTATACAATTTAAAAGCCACATTTGGATATGTGATAGAAATCCTTTTAAAATTATCGAGAATATGCTTTAATTCAGTAGCGTTCGTCTTCAGAAAATTTCTTCTAGCCGGTGTATTGTAGAACAAATTCTTTACGGCTATTGATGTCCCTTTGGAATAAGCACCTCTCTCCTTTTGAAGTTCGCCCGTTGTATCAATTCTAATAAATGTGCCTAGTTCATCAGCCTGCTGCTCAGTTTTTAATTCAAAGGCACTAACTGCGGCAATTGAACTTAGAGCTTCACCTCTAAAACCAAATGTATTTAATTTTTCAAGATCTTCAAATTTTTCAATTTTACTCGTCGCATGCCTTTTTATACACTCTAAAGCATCATCTTCACTCATCCCGGAACCATCATCAACAACTTGAATAAGTGATTTACCTGCCCGCTTTATGTATACATCAATATTTTCAGCTCCGGCATCAAGTGAATTTTCAAGAAGTTCTTTAATTACAGAGGCCGGTCTTTGAACTACCTCGCCGGCAGCGATTTTATTTGTTATGCTTTGTGGTAATAATATTATTTTGTTTTTAGTCATATTGAGAATAATCAATCTATTTTATCATTTGTGAAAGATACTAAAAACCTAGCTTTGTTTTCTAAGGTAGGTTTCTATATCAAAATCTATTTTTTTTTCAATTGTGATAAGCTCCCACTCATCCACATTGTAATCCGGGAAATAAGTGTCCCCAATAGTTTCAATGTTGATCCGGGAAATTATTAATTTATCTGCCAAGGGAAGGGTTTCTTTATAAACTTTTTCACCACCAATAATGAAAACTTTTTCCAAATTCCTTTTGTTACAGGTATTAAAGGCGTTCTCGATATTATCCGTTACAATAAAATTTTCACTCAGGTGCAGCGGCAATTTTTTGCTTAGAACAATATTCAAACGACCTTCCAGAAGCATTCCTATTGACTCATACGTTGTTCTCCCCATGATAACAGGAAAACCATATGTTGTGTTTTTAAAGTGTCGGAGCTCCTCCTTAACAGTCCAGGGGATGGATCCACGATTACCGATAACGTTGTTTTTAGAAACCGCCGCTATAATAATCTTCGATAGAGATTTGTTCGGTCCAATTAACTCTGTATTCAACTTTACTGCCCTCATGAAGAAGTACCTGAAATGTAGTATCCGCTAGATCCAGAAAAGCCAGCCTGATCCTATATATACCAGGAATCAAATTTGTAACACTATCAGGTGTAATCTTATTTAAGAATACACCATCTAAATATATCCTTGAGCCCTCAGGTTCTGTTAAAAGAACTATTGATCCCCGATCATTAGGATCTCCAAAAGGCTCAACGCTTTTATCTCTACAAGCAGAAAATATTGTTATGGTGATGATAAAAGAAATCACAGAAAAAGCTTTCAAGATACCCCCTTCTTCAAATAAAGTACTTCAGAGATACTAATTTCCTGGCTTCAATACAATCCATAAATTTAGGAGTACTTGATATTGACACTTTCCTACTACCAAGGGATATCCATGCCAAAATGTTTCAATTTATCTTCAAACTCATCTCTTTCCCTGTTGCGTTTTAAAGAACCATCAGCCTTTTTATCCAACCACTTCATCGAGCCGGCCTTGGTCAATAAATTCTCTTTATCTCCCTTGGTGATATAACTAATAAGCTCAATTTCGAAAGCAGAAAGGGACATTGAATTATTAAGGTAATCATTAAAAGCTTCCCAGGTAATAGGGCACCACAATTTAAGTATTTCGTCCCCAATAACTTTAGCGTATTCTCTAATCTCATACTGAGCGTGAGGATGAATTCGCAATCTTAGAAAATGTAATAAATTATGTAAATCCAGTTTCCAATATGCTTCAGTATAAGTTGAAAGGGGCAAATCTTTTCGAGCCAGTTCGCGAGCAATTCCTTTCTCCAGTCGGGAGTCGTACATTTCCCGGGCGTAAGTATGAAATTTTTCCTCTTCCCTTGTTAATTCAGCTCCAATTTCCGGATCAGCAAACCCTTCACTTCCCTGTTTGTTGTCCTGGGATTGCAGTCTCCATTCACCAGGCAAAGTTTTATTTGCAGAATCAATAGCAATTGAATACCGTGTGGAATACTCGTTAACATTTGCGGTTCTATGTCGTATCCACTGTCTCCATATATCCATAGGAACCCGAACGTGAAATTTGATTTCGCACATTTCAAATGGACTTGTATGCTTATTGCGTAATAAATATCTGATAAGTCCGCGGTCTTCACTTACCTGCTTAGTACCGCTTCCATAAGATACGCGTGCAGCCTGAACAATAGCATTGTCTGATCCCATATAATCAACAACCCTAACAAAACCGTCATCCAGTACTTTGAACTGTTTGCCCAGGATATCATTTAACTCAGGGACATTTATTCTTTCAATTCTTTCAAATTTTTCTGTCATAAATACTCCAAATTGAAGATAGAAGTAAAAATTTACTTCCCTTCTAAATTTATTTCGCTAATAGCTTTTATAATGTTCTGCTTTGTTTTCAACAAGTCCTGAGAAATAACCCTAACCTCGCCCAACATGGGCATAAAATTGGTATCACCAGTCCACCTTGGAACTACATGAAAATGAATATGGTCATCTATTCCTGCACCGGCAGCTTTGCCCAGATTTGCACCATAATTAAATCCATGCGGCTTCATAGAAAGAGCAAGGGCTTTAAGTACAAGCTGGACAAATCTCATCATCTCGGCAAGTTCATCACCTGTAAGCAGTGTAAGATCAGAAATATGCCTGTTGGGCACAATCATCAGATGTCCGCTATTGTAAGGATAAAGGTTCAGTACTATAAAAGAGTATTCCCCTTTATAAACAACAAGTGAGTTATCATCCTCAATGTTATCATCGACAGCTTTACAAAAAATACATCCGGCATCCGAGTCATCGGATTTAAATGCTTCAATATACTGGGATCTCCATGGTGACCAGAGTTTTTCCATTTTCAACTCCATAAACAAAAAAGGCGGGAGAATACCTCCCGCCCATAAAATGAATAAAGAGAGTTTTACTCTTCTTCTCTTGATTTCTGATATTCTGCAATAATTTTAGCTTCAACATCTTTAGGTACTTCTTCATATTGCGCAAATTCGCGGGAATGAGTACCTCTGCCTTGTGTTAAAGAACGAAGATGAGTAGAATACTTGTATAATTCTGATAGAGGAACAGTAGCACGAATAATCTGGAAAGGTCCTTCAGTATCCATTCCGGCAATTTTTCCTCTTCTACCAGAAATATCACCCATAACATCACCCATATATTCTTCGGGCACTTTAATAGTAATTTTATAAATAGGTTCAAGAATTACCGGTTTTGAGGCGAGAAACCCTTTTTTAAAAGCTTGTGATGCGGCTATTTTGAAGGATACTTCATCAGAATCCACAGCATGAAAACTACCAAAATGCAACGTTGCTTTCACGTCAATTACTTTTGAACCTGTAAGAACACCTTTTGTCATTATCTCATTCAAACCTTTTTCAACAGCCGGGATAAATCTGCCGGGAACAACACCACCAACAATGGCATCAACAAATTCAAATCCGGTGCCGCGAGGCTGCGGTTCTAATTTAAGAACAACATGTCCATACTGACCACGACCGCCCGATTGCTTTTTATGCTTAAACTCAGCAGAATCACAACTTCCCTTAATGGTTTCTCTATAAGGTATTCTTGGTTCTGTAAGTTCTACATCAACATTATATCTGTCTTTCAATAATTTCACAGCTAAATTCATCTGTAATTCACCTTGGCCAGTGAGAATTGTCTGACCTAACTCCGGTTCGAAACGAACAGATAATGTAGGATCTTCCTCATGAGCAGTATGCAAACCGGAAGAAATTTTGTCTTCATCACCCTTTGCTTTTGCATGAACGGCACCCCGGATAACTGACTCGGGATATTCGATAGGTTTAATAACAACACTATAATTTTTTGAAGCCAAAGTATTGCCAGTGTGGCTATCCTTTAATTTAACAACAGCACCAATATCTCCGGCAACCATTTTCGTTACTTCTTTTCTATTCTTTCCGTTAAGGGTAAATAGCTGACCTAATCTTTCGGTTTTACCATTAGAAGTGTTAATCATATCTAATCCGGCATGTATCGATCCGGAGTAAACTTTATAAATAGATAATTCGCCCACGTGCTGCTCAGAGAGTGATTTAAATATCAACAGCGCTGGCTCGCCATTGGCATCAACTTTAATTTCAACATCATTATCATCAAGTTTAGCTTTCATTGGTTTAGCTTCTGCTGGAGATGGGAAATAAGAAGTAGCAAAATCAAGAAAGCTGTTAATACCAATTAGTTTAGTTGCAGACAAAGCAAACACTGGTACTAATGAGGCATTAACGATCGCTGCTTTAAGTCCTTTTTCAAGATCTTCATCACTTAAAGCTCCGGCCTCAAAATATTTATTCATAAGCTCTTCATCTGACTCAGCAACTTTTTCAATCAATTCTTCTCTTAAGCTTTCTGCTTTGCTTAATAAATCTCCACTTAAATCTGCTTCAGTTACACTTTTAGACCCGGCTTCACCATAAGTGATTTCTTTCATTTTGATGATATCAACAATAGATTTAAAATTGACACCTTCAGCTGTCGGGAAAGTGATAATTGTTGCATCTTTGGTAAGACGATCTTTTGCTAATTCAAGGGTTTCTTCAAATTTTGAATGCTCATTATCAACTTTGTTGATGATAATAGCAGCTGGCATATTATTTTTCCTGACCATTTCCCAAGTTGTTTCAGTACCAACTTCAATTCCTTCAGCACTTTTTACCATCGAGACAGCTAAATCAGCAACATGTAAACTGCTAATTACCTGACCAATAAAATCTGAATAGCCAGGGGTATCAATAAAATTAATTTTTCTACTGTTCCATTCAACGTGAAGAGGAGAGGCATTTATTGAAATATTTCTCTCAATTTCATTAGGATTAAAATCTGAAGTGGTGTTACCTTCTTCTATTTTACCGATTCTATTGATTTCTCCGCCCTGAAAAAGGATTGCTTCCGAAAGCGAAGTTTTACCACTACCACCATGACCAATAAAGGTAATATTGCGAATAGCATCTGAATTATACTCTTTCAATGTTCTCTCCTATTATAGTAACTCTGAATATTTATTAAATTAATTCCTAAAATTCGTCCAAAAAGCTGTTATTCCTCTTGAAATGGCTTTGAGATTTCTAATAAAATCTTCTATAGGATTTTGTGGTGATGTTGCACCACTGCTCTTTCCGAAACCAGAAACTTTATCCTTAACTCTTTCAATGGAGGATGAAATATCCCTCCAATAGAGTTCGGCTTCGGATGTTACTTTTGTTGCCCGCTCTGATATTTCCGTTAAATTTTGAAGTAATGGCACAGCATTTTCATAAAGATCGTGAACATCTTTTTGCATAACCTTTATGCTCTCATTAAGCTTCTTAAGCGAGATAACAAGATAAATGCATAGAGCAATTGCAGCTAATATCAGGACAACGAGTAGTATATCAATTATCATAATTATCATTTATGAATTTTTTTCTTTTTTGTAAGTGTCAAGACCAGCTTTTACTGCATTTTTTATCTTGTCACCCTCTTCATCAAATTTTTCTTTACTGGCACCTACAACTTCTCCGGCTCTATTTTTTGCAGAATTTAAAATCTCTTCTGCTTCCTTCAATAGACCGTCAACTTTTACTTTTGCATCGGCTACTAATCTTTCCGATTTTTTCTTACCATCGTTGATAAGATCGTTCGCACGATCTCTAGCCTGCTCAACATAATTTTCGGCATCCGTCCTTAATTCACCAGTTTTCTGTCCAATTTCTTCTCTTAATTCTTTACCTGATTTTGGCGCGTACAATAGTGCAAAGATTGAACCTACTACTGTTCCTGCTAAAAAACCTACTAGTATACCTTTTCCAATTCCGTTATCATCTGCCATTAGAAACCTCCATTGAGTTATTTTACATCTTTGTTAAAATAATAAGAGGGTATTCGAAAATCAAGGAAATCGAACCCATCGAAATAATAATATATACTATTTTCGGATAGAATATAGGTTAATTCATTTACTCCTTCTTGTCTAATGCAAGGAACAAATATATCTCCCAAACGCACTTCAACCCGTTTTTTAAAAAAAATCTCCAATTAAAATAGAATCTGTAATAAAGCTATCAGAAATGTCCACTTACTTTTCCTTTGGACAACTCTTACCAATTTTTGTTTCTAAAATTAACCAATACTTATTTATTACCATAAAATTCGAATTGAATAAGTCGTTACATTTTTCTTAAAATAAATCACAAAAAAAATCTAAGTGGATTTAATTTTACCGATTCTTTTTTGCAACAAGAAAAGGCTAATGGCACCAATAAAAATTGCAAACCATAAAGTTGCTACTCGAATAATAAACGTCGCAAGAATAGCAATATCAGTGCTAAATCCAGCATCACTAATCAGGAAGGTTAATGATCCTTCTGTAATCCCTAACCCTCCGGGGAAGAATGACAAAGCCCCAGCCACGGTTGAAAATGCATAGATAAATGATGACCACATCACTGTTATCTGAGGATTAAAAACTTCTAATACCAGATACAGAGAAAAACATTCAAAGAACCAACTAACAATGCTGATCAGGATCATGATTGATAAGGGTTTTGGACTAACCATCTTTTGGATACTATCATGTGATTCTCTAATCTTTTCCATATGCTTTCTTAACGGAGATATTCTGCCAAGTAGAGAGAACATAAATTCTGAAAATTTTTTATTCCCCGGCAGTAGTATTACCAGTATGAGTAACACGCCCACTACAGCCAATGTATAGGATGAATATTTAACAAAGAAAAGACTAAATAAAGCAATCATGACAAGTCCGAGAAAGTCGAGCAAACGCTCAACAAGAACAACTGGAATTGTTTTTGCAACAGAATCCCCGGTTATTTTATTAATAAGATAGGGCTTCAGTATTTCCCCAAGTTTCCCTGGCGTTATACTCATGACCAACCCTGAGAAGAAAACAAGATGAGATTCTAACCACGGCAATTTGATTTCAATTTTGTAAAGGTAGTAATGCCAGCGAAGAAAACGGAGATAATAGTTTGCGAGCGAAAGAAGGAGAAGGACAGGAATCAGCTTCCAACTGAAAGTTTCAAGCGCTCTGAGAAACAGGCTATAATCTGCATAAAGAATGAATAGAAAATAGACTACAGCGCCAATTGATATTCCTACTAATAATTTATTTAACAGTTTTGGAGGCAATTTAAACCATTTTCAAGAGTGATTGATAAACCTTTGCTAGCGGAAGACCAACTACATTATAATAACAGCCATTAATTTTTTTTATAAACACAGATCCAAAATCATCCTGAATGCCATAGGCACCGGCTTTGTCCATAGGGCTGCCCCCCTCAATATAATCCATTATCTCCTTCGGCTGTAGTTCTCTGAAAGTCACTGAGGTTTTCTCATAGCTAATAATTTCTCTACCATTACTAACGTTCTTAACCACAAAGCCTGTGTATACATTATGTTTGTTTCCACTCAACTTGCTCAAAATTTCAAACGCGTTTTTCTTTGATATTGGTTTGCCAATAACTTCTTTATCAAGAACGACTATAGTGTCAGCAGTAATAATTATCCCTTTTTCTACACGTTTTTCAGCCAAAGCCATCTTTTCAGCTGCCAGACGTTTAACCGTTTTAATGGGATGCTCGCCATCCAATATTTCTTCCTTCAATTCAACTGAAAAAGATTTAAAAGTTAGATTTATCTGCTTGAGTAATTTTTTTCTTCTTGGCGATTTTGAAGCTAAATATATAGCTGTACCAGAATTGAACATTTGTCATCCTTATTGAATTAAATTAATTTGAGTGAATTTTTTGGAAAGAAAATAAACGACTATCTGAATAAGGCTTTGATACTTCCCCATGTTCTTCGAACGCTTGATACATTGTGTAATACGGAAGCTTCACCGGAATGACTAACTGACCCGCTTGTTTCAACAATACTTAATCTATAGATATAAACAGCGTCTTCGGTTTTATATGCATTCCTATCAACATACTCGTAATATTGATCATCTTCGGGACTCATTGTCGCAATCTGAATAAATTCTCCATCTGAGGCTTTTCTTTCAACAATAAAACTTTGTAGATTTTCTTCTGATGTGGTTTGCCAGGTAAGTTTAACACTTTGCCCGTCACTAACAGCAGTTAGTCCAGGTTCCGCTATCATGGCACCAGCAAAAACTAAGTTAAACTGAGCGATGAATATGGCTAAAACGATCGATTTTATGAATTTTTTATTCATGGGGATAATATATTTCAAAATAAAAAGAGAGTCAAGTTTATTTTCATATAAAATGTCACTCAATTTTTGAGAGTGTTCATTTTGTCAGACTTAAATTTTACAAAAATTATTACCGAGTATAATATTACATAGAATGGAAGTGCTGCCCAGGCACCTTCAAGACCATATCCTAGCACAACTCCCAGCAAATAAGCAAGCGGGACAAATACAACCCAGTTAACAAGTACTTCTGCCATCATTACAAAAAAAGTTCTTCCGGCTGCTTGTAAGCCGTTAGAAAGAACAATTCCAACGGCATAAAACACTTGACCAAATCCTACAATTCTAAGAGCCGGAGTAGCAGCCTCAATAACATCAGAATCATTGGTAACAAGAACAAGAATAAATTGTGGAGCTATTAAAAATATAATAGCGACTATTGTTGTATAATATGTTGCCAGTTTACTTGTGACGTAACCAAAGTGTTTTGCCTTTAGAACATTTTTTTCACCCAGACTATTTCCTACCAATGTTTGGATGGCTATTCCGAACCCGTTACACGGCATAAATGAAATCATAAGTGCCGATATAACTATTTGAGATGCCGCTTGCTCCAGGGTTCCAATTAAACCGGTAATTGCGACGAAGGAGAGAAATCCGACTAAGATAAAAACATTCTGAAATGAGACAGGTAGAGATATTCTTAAAATTTTCTCGGCAATTTCCCGGTTGAAACGGAATGACTTAAAATAATGATACCGGCTACGGTATTGCACAAAGGAACTTACAACAAGGTAGAAGATAGCATCGCAAATTGTGGCAATGGTAGAACCTAAACCGGCACCGGCAAGTCCCATTCCCTCGTAACCAAAAGCACCGAAAATAAACATGTAGTTAAAGGTGATATTCAGGAAATTGACCAGTATTCCAGAGATCATAAAAATTTTAGTCTTCCCTATCCCAAAGAAAAATCCTCTGTACGATACAGTAATAAGGAAGAAAGGAATACCCATAAATCTATAATAGAGATAATCACCCGCATATATTCCTACCTGATCGTCAGCAGCAAAGAAATCTGAAATAAGATAAGCATTTGTAACCACCAAGAGTGATACAACTACTCCTAAAACCATTCCTATGATAATAGAAGTGTTTAAAACCTCTCCACAATGCTCGTAATTTTTTTGCCCAAAACCACGTGCAATAAGAACGTGAGTGCCGGTGGCAAGGCTTGAGAAAAAGCTGATGATAGCCCAGGTTGCCAAAACTCCTAAGCCCATGGCGGCAAGATAAAATTCCGCATTGGGCAGACGACCAACCATTGCAGTGTCAACAAGAGAAACGATCATCTGTGTAGATAAACCGGCTATTGCGGGAAGTGCCAGTTTAAGTATATATTTATCTGTCTTGAAATCATTAAATATATTCATAAGATGTGTTGAACTATTCTTATGTGAGTAATTTTCGTAATTGAAAATGTAAAATATGGAAATTGCAAGAAAGTTACCTGTTAACTTATAGTTGTCATTTCTAATAATGGACTTAACTATTTAGTTAAATTTTGTTATCTTCATGCTTATTTGAATAGAATATTCAACTGCGGAGGATCACTCTGATGACAACACAGGAAGAAGTAAGAAAGTTAGTTGAAACTAACGGAATTCACCTTACCTGGATTGCTGAAAAACTCTCAATTAAAAAGAGCACTTTAAAGTATATTCTATATGAAAGTCCAAAACAGGATGATGCCCTTCTTGAACAAATAAAAGAATTGATAGAGTCTTTCCAGTTTGAGCTAAATCTTTTTGAAGATGCAGATGACGATCCTGATCTTTTCTCCGAAGAAGAACTTCATATGGGAATCGGAGAAAGGATAAGACTATTTGCAAAGCGCAAATATGGCACCTTAAAAAAACTGGCTGACGCCATGCTCATATCCCCACAGCAGCTTCAACAATATATTAGCGGCAAAAGAGAGCCCGGCTCAAGAATTCTTATCAAACTCCTAAAACTGGGATGTGATATAAACTGGTTGCTTGGGGGTAAAGAAAGAGCTGAATCTTACAGAGTTTACAAGCTGGAAACTGAACTAAGAACTCTGCAACACAATCTTAAACAAATTGTCCAGATAACAAACAAGCTCGAAAAACATCTTTAGGCGGATTCTAAGTTAAGTTTGCGCTTCCATTTTTCAATTTCTTCCCTAACAAATTCAGGATTGGTTGAACCTGTTGTTTTCTTTCGTTCAAATGCGCCTCTTAAACTTATAGCTTCCAGAGCACTTGCATCAAATATCTGATCGAATATTTTCAAATGTTCCAATGTCATTTTAGAAAAACTTACCTTCTTCTCCTCACAATCAAGCACTATTCTTCCAACTAAATCATGTGCCTTCCGGAAAGGAATGTTTTTCATCACAAGCCAATCTGCCAAATCCGTTGACAGTGTAAAATCATTATTCAATTCCTCTACAAATCTATCCTCATTGAATGATAACCCATTAATAATTCCAGCCATCAATTTAACTGACATATAAAAAGTATCGAATGAGTCGAACAACGCCTCTTTATCTTCCTGCAAATCCCTATTATAACCAAAAGGCATTGCTTTAAGAGTTGTAGATAAAGAGAGGTAGTTTCCACTAGCCCGTCCCGTTTTTCCCCGTATTAATTCGGCAATATCAGGATTCCTTTTCTGCGGCATTAAAGAAGATCCGGTTGTGAACTCCTCAGATATTTTCACAAAATCCCATTCCTTTGTCGACCAAAGAATAATCTCCTCAGCGAGCGAACTTAGATGTATCATCCCAACGGAAGAAGCGTGAAGCATGTCCAGAATATAATCCCTTTGATTAGTGGAATCAGTCGCGTTCTCTGAAACCGAACTAAATCCTAATTTTTTACCTACTGATCCCCTATCCAGAGGGAGTGTCGAACCGGCAATGGCGCCGGAGCCAAGAGGACATTTATCAATCTGGCTTAAAACAAATCCTAGTCTCTCAATATCACGTTCAAGCTTATAGATATGAGATAACATATGGAAGGCTAGTGACACCGGCTGAGCCCTCTGTAAATGTGTATAAGATGGTATTAAAACCTGCTGATGTGCTTCTGCTTTCCTCAATATTATCAACTGTAGAAATTTAATCTCTTTTATAAGAGTATTGACATTCTCACGCATCCACATCATAACCGAGGTAACCACAAGATCATTTCTGCTTCTGCCCGAATGTATTTTTAAGGCAACTGAACCAATTTTATCAAAAAGAGTTTTTTCAATGAAGGAATGGATATCCTCATATTCCCCCTCAACTGATTTGCCTAATTTGACAAATTCATCTTCAATGGAATTAAGTCCATCTGTAATTTCTACTAATTCTTTCCCTTCGATAATTCCAATTTCATTCAGCATCTCAACATGAGCGGTATTAACCTTTAACTCGTACTTAAGTAGCCTGAAATCAAAGTGAAAAGAAGAAGAAAACCTGAGTGCCATGGCATCAGGTCCCTGTTGAAATCGTCCGCCCCAAAGCATTGGCAAGCTCCATTTTTTTCATGGCTAAAGTTCTATAAGGGAGTGAATATATCTTAATGAATCCTTCGCTATCCTTATGATTAAAAGTATCCTCTATGGTATATGTAGCAAGTTCCTTGCTGTATAAGCTGTACCTGGAACTTCTGGAAGTTACCCAGACATTCCCCTTATACAGCTGTAGTTTTACACTGCCTGTAACATTAACCTGTGTCTCATTAACAAATGCCATAAGCGATTTGAAGAGTGGCGTAATCCACTGACCGTCATAAATCATATTTGCAATCTTGTTGGAAATATTCTGTTTATACCTGAAGGTCTCCCTGTCAATAACGAGCTTTTCCAGTTCATAATGAGCCTGATGTAAAACAGTAGCCGCGGGTGCCTCGTAAATTTCTCTCGACTTTATTCCAACCAGCCTGTTTTCAATTTGATCCAGCCTGCCAATACCATGTTTACTTCCAACTATGTTCAGGTACTCAACAAGTTCCACCGGATCGTATTCAACACCATTAATACTCTTCGGGATCCCTGATTCAAACTCAATCTCAATAACCTGTGGAAGGTCAACAGCATCAATTGGATTTTTTGTGATTTGAAAAGCATCCTCTGGGGCAGCGAGCGTCTCCTCCTCCAAGATTCCACACTCTGTTGCAATACCCCAGAGGTTGCCATCGATAGAATAAGGTCTGTCTCGCGTAACCGTTACAGGAATATTATTCTCTATGGCAAAAGTAATTTCTTCTTCCCTGCTCTTAAATTCCCATGTCCTTAAGGGAGCAATTACATCCAGATGAGGCGCCAGAGCTGCAATACTAAGTTCAAACCTTACCTGGTCATTCCCCTTGCCTGTACAGCCATGTGCGATTGTATCGCAGCCTTCTTTAAGTGCCACATCAACCAATAATTTTGCAAGAAGTGGGCGACCAATTGCTGTAGCAAGCGCATATTTCCCTTCATATAAAGCACCGGCTTTAAGGGCACTGTATGCATATTCTTTTATAAATTCTTCTCTAAGGTCAACGTTGTAAACTTTCGAAGCACCTGTCGCCTTTGCTTTTTCTTCTAATCCTTCCAGTTCACCAACCTGACCTAAATTACCAGTTACCGTTATAATTTCGCAATCATATTTGTTCTTTAACCATTTTACCATTACCGAAGTATCAAGACCTCCAGAATATGCTACAGCTATTTTCTTCAATTTATTTCTCCAAACTTTATGTGTCTTCAGTTAAGTAGTTACCAATTTGCTGAACAATTTTTTTGATATCCTTTACAGATTTAGGAATGATAAGCACGGTATCATCACCGCCAAGAGTACCCATAATCTCGGGAATATGTGTACGGTCGATAAAATGCGCAACCCCCTGGGCACGCCCGGCGAGCGTTCTAATCATAACTACAGATTCATTATGCTCAATACCAAGCACCTCGAAACCAATAATCTTTACAATGTCTCTGCCAGTTTCATCCGCGCTAACAGAATACTTCATACCTTTTTCCGTAATAGTTTTAATGATGCCCATGGCTGCAAAATCACGACTTAAGGTAGCCTGTGTAATTTCGATATCTTCTTTGGCAAGATACTCTAATAACTCCTCGTGACTAGCTATCTGATGCTTCTGAACTAATTCTTTTATCTTGCTTTGTCGTCGTAATTTGGTTGTCATGGTTTACTCCAAATGTTGAGTAATTGTTTTTTAATTTGGTAATACTATAGAAATAAATTGAAGCAAACTTACGGGAATGAGAGGAGGATGTCAAGAAGTTTTTGCATAATTATGCATTTATTTGCATATTATATCAGTTTTCTAACCTTATCATGTATATTATTGCATAATTCTACATGGCTTTGCAGCGGTAAATAAATCGTTATTCTTTTCTGGTTTTCACACGCTCCGGGGATTATATATCAACCTTAGATGGAACAGTTCACTTACATCCGGTCATACAATTCCATCATTTTATTATATTCATCAGTGAATGATGTTTTTCTATGAAACGCTTTCTGATTTTCAATATATTTGAAAACTTTTTCGACCCGCGATTCACTCACCGAAAAAACACCGTAGCCTTTCTGCCAGGCGAATTTCTTTTCAATAATTTCATTTTGGTTTATCCAATTAGAAGTCGATTCTTGTATCTGCTTAATAGTATCCGCGATTGTCTTATTTGGATTATGTAAAAACAATAAATGCACATGGTCAGACATACCATTAATAATGCGTACGGGGCATTTCTCTTCAAGCAATAGCTTTCTCATGTATTCGAATATTGTGTTTTCCGCAATCGGAGATATTAAAGGCTTTCTGCCTTGGGTGGAAAAAACAATATGCAGCCATATTCTGGAAAATGAATGTGACATAATTTAATCCGTTATATTATTTGTGGTTATATCATTTATTTGAAACCGTTGAACATAGCCCGGGATTTACTTGTCCGCCGTAGCCCTAATAAGCTTTATAATATTCATACTCTTCTTTTGAAAGGGTGAAGGCGGAATCCACAACCCGTACCTCTTCCCACGTTAAGTCGTAAAGGTTGTTGATTTCGTTTTCATTCATCCTGCTTACGAGCTTAACATGATTTTTTAAAATCATCAATATCAGATCTGATGGATTTTGCCATAAGATATGCTTCGTCAAGAGCCTGTTTAGGTCTATGGTAAGAAACTATCATTCAATTCCCCAATAAAAGAATTGCAATATGTGTGGGTTAAGGTAAGTCATTTCGCTAAAAAAGTAAACTGCAAATCTATACTAATTAACTACATTAAAATAAAGAGAGTGAAATTCTGTTCAAATATGGTGAACCTGTTTTAAAAAATACCCTTGCGAGTATTTCTCTTACAAGGGTAGTGAGCAAATGCCTGATTGAAATTCTTCTACGTTCGTTTCAGCATAATAAAGAGAATTATTCAGGATTATGTGATGCTGCAAATATGATATTCTAAAACTGTATGCAACTAAAAAACATTTTATCAAAAGGACATCGCTTCTTTAAAAATTATAGTTTCTTTATTCTAATCATCGCAACATATTCAATTTCGCCATCTATTCTGCTGAACAGGTAAAGATAGTATGCCCCGTTTTCTTCCGGCAGCACTTCAAATATTGTGGTGTTAACGCCTCGTTTGGTTTTTACACCGGGGACTTTTGTATTGTCATCAGTTCTTAGAGTTGCTGCAAGTTCTGCCCCGGCAGGTTTTTCGATTGTAAATACAAGGGGCACATCATTTGCAAACTCGATCTCTTTAACAGGAGTTAAAAACTTGTAACCTCTTCTATGAAACAACTCGTGTATCTTGGTATACTGCTCTGGTAAAATTGAACTGCGGTCCACATCTTTTTTTGTGAAATATAGCTCGTTATCTGTTACATAAATATCTGAGGCATACTCTTCACTGATAAGGAAATAGTTATTCTCACGGTAGTTATCCGTTTTGTCGTGCAATCCTTTACCGGCATTCAGCGTTACATCAATATAGTACCATTGCCAGTTAAACATTATTTTGTTCCAGGCATAGGGTTCGCTACTGATCATGTCAATATCCCAATCTTCATCACGGGTTAGGGTATAATAACTTCCCTTTTCCTTGTAGAGGTGTATACCTGCCAAATGGGTGAGATCGCGAAACATATTTGTAAAACCGCCGCAGTAGCATCTTAACTTCTGAAAGAGTTCGGAAAGACTCCCTGCATAGTTAACGGATTGTTGATTAGACTTCCCTGTTAAATCATGTTCAAAATTATAGGAGATAAAATCGTAGATTATTTTCAGCCGTACCATGTGGTCGGTTTCACCTTTAAGGAGCTCCTTCAAAAAATCGTGCTTACAATTATTATAATCGAATTTCAGTCTTTCTATATACTTGTCAAATACCTGGATTCCATGCTGCGAGTAATCAAGTATCCTTACCTCTTCCGGCTTGTATTTAGAAAAGTTATTCTGCCCTTTGTAATCTTTTTTCCTGTAGGTAATTCCAAACTTAAACTCTGATATATCGGTGAGATCAGGTATAATTACTCCCCTCGGTCCAAGAACTCTCTTACTGTCCCATTCAAGCATACTTATGGAAAAATTCTTCTTAGCTTCAAAAAAAAAGGAGTTATTTATGGAATCTTTCTTCAGGTTGAACTCTTGCTTATTACAATAGATTAGCGCATCAAAATCAGGATTGTCATAAAACCTGAACTGAATAGAACCATTATAGTCCGGCCAGTAACTGAGATACATCGAGGTCCCCTTCAGAGGAATAATTATCTTCTGCATATAAGAACGGTCATACGTTTCCATTTTGTAATAGGCGGTATCCAGAACTGCAGTAAAGGGTTTGCCTTTATACTTTGCCTTAAGAACGCCAAGGATATAAATTTCACCTGGAGACAAAACCGTCGCCGGTTTACCAAATTCCTCCCAGGTCTGTGCCGAAAGAAGTGAACAGAGGAACAGAAGTGCAACAAATAGCTTTTTCATAGATAATCCGGTTTTAGCTAAATCAACGGCAGAAAATAATTATCAATTATAATTAAAGCAATTATAAATTGGCTAAAAACAGGGATGAAGTGGTAAAGGAAGTAGAGTAATAAAAAAGGCTAACATAGTAGTTAACCTTTAGGTGTGGAGCTAAGCGGGTTCGAACCGCTGACCTCTTGGCTGCCAGCCAAGCGCTCTCCCAACTGAGCTATAGCCCCATAAAAGAAAAGTACAAAGTAAAAAGGTAAAAGTAAAAACAAAGAGCTAATCCAACTGCTTGTCCGCCGTAGTTTTTTTTCTACGAAGGCGGAAGCTATAGCCCCATAAAAGATAGTAAAAAGTGTAAAGTAACAAGTTAAAAGTAAATGCATTAAAAAAATACAAAGAGCTCTCCAAACTGCCTGTCCGCCGTAGTTTGTTTTTCTACGAAGGCGGAAGCTATAGCCCCGTAAAAAGACAGTAAAAAGTGTAAAGTAACAAGTTAAAAGTAAAAGCAAATACAAAAGAACAAAAAATAAAAACTAAAACTCAAATCTAACCCTTCAACAGGCTCAGGGCAAGCTACTCCTTACTAAAATCAGGAGTGTAAATGTAAATAACTTTTGTTTCTATTTCAACGTGCTATTTATATTTTAATTCATCTTCGGTAATTTCGTATACCCATTCTTCGTTGCCATGGCTGTCAATAACCCGGCAGGTTAGTTTTCTTTCTTTACTCTTACCCGAGATTTTGATTTCCGCGAAGTTGTGCTTGAATAATTGCGTACCTTCAATAAGTAAGGGATTCTTCGACATCTCTTTGGGTGTTATGCCTGATGTTAAAGGTGAAATGGTGAAATCATAAAACGGGTATGCTTTTTTCCTATTAAGTCTGCTCAACTCAGTTCTATGCACATCACCTGATAAAAAAACCACACCTTCAATTTTTTCGGAATGGATAAGTTCAAACAATTTAGCTCTTTCTTCCTTGAAAGCGCTGTAGCTCTCGGCATTGTTTGCGGGATTAAGTACCTGGCTGCCAATAACAACAAATTTGAAGGGCGCTTGTGATGTTACAAGTCCATCTATCAACCAGTCCATTTGAGCATCGCCTATAAATTCTCTTTTCGTATTCATGCGCTTATCAGGTGTTCTGAAAGTTCTGTTATCGAGCAGGAAGAAATCGCAATCAGCCCATTGAAAAAATGAGGTCGCGCATTTTTGGTCATTAAAACCATAACTCCAGTTTCCCCACATCATTTCAAAAACTTCCAGGGTTGTTTTTTTATTCCAGAATCCCCTGTCACTGTTATCAGGTCCATAGTCATGGTCATCCCAAATGGCGTAATGATGCATGGCACCTAACATGGGCTGCATCTCGGGTATCGCCCTGTCGTGAGTGTATCGTTTAATTATACCGCTTCTGGAGTTCCAGTCAGCTTCCCGTAAATAGACATTGTCCCCTAGCCATAGCATAAAATCAGGAGTAGTCTCATAAATAGCGCTAAATATTTGATAATCGCTTCCGTAGGGCGTGCCCGGTCTGTCGTACTCAGGCTCGTTTATGTAAGCGCAGCTGCCGGTGGCAAAAGTAAACTCCGCCGGATCCTCGCGCCATTGCCATAGTTTCTGTGTCTGGAATTCCTGCCTGTACTCAGGAAGAATTTCGGTACCATCAACACAAAGTACATATTCATAAACATTACCCGGTTCTAAGTTATCAACAATTATTTTGGCTATAAATGCTTCCTTTTTAATTGTCTGATAGTTTGATGTATAAAAATATCGCTCACTTCCTTTCTCATTGTATTTAAATTTTATTGCAGCCTGTTTTGTTGTCTGAACCCAAATCATTACTTCCCGCATAGTGGAGTAGCCAACCATGGGACCTGAATTTATCAGTTTTTCCTGAGCTACAGTAAAAGATGAGATAGTTAAAATAAAGCAGGCAACAAGAATTTTTCGGAACATTCTAACCTCCAGAAGGTTTTAATGGCAATGTAACTAATTCATTTGTAATTATGCTACTAAGAAGATATTTTTGAATAAAAAAAATAGTCATGAAAAAAACAGACCTTACCATTTTATCGCTTCTTACACTTCTTTTGATAACAGTGGTTTCTTGTGATGACACTATAACCGGTACGGAGATTGACAAGATTCAAATCCCCGGTCGGAATGTAAGTTACCAGGAATATATCGAACCCGTGCTTCAGATAAAGTGCGCAAATAATGGCTGCCACGACGCTATTAGTGGCGCGGGCGGTATTGTTCTGGTTACACATGCACACACAACACGTGATGTTTCCATAGTCTTTCCCTACAACCCTGATAACAGCCGTTTGGTTTGGGCAATTGAAGGTCAGACTGGTACAATAATGCCGCCGTTAGGCTATTATCCACTAACCGCCAACCAGGTGGAAGGAATCAAAACATGGATTTCGGAAGGTGCACAAAATAATTAATTCAGATTCAGGCATTTATTTGTTGGAAATTTATGCCGCGATAAAATTCAAAATAGATATAAAAAGATATTCCCACATAATCTTCCCTCCGGGATATTATTACTACACAGGTAGTGCTCAAAAAAATCTTTTGAAAAGAATAGAACGACACTGCAGTAAAAGTAAAACCATTCATTGGAACATTGATCACATTACAGATAATAAGAACACCAAAGTAACGCGTGTATTTATTTTCAAAGACTCAGCTAAATCATTTGAGTGCGAGTTGACCAATATTCTGCATAACTCACTTAAACTTGCTTTTTCTGTACGTGGTTTTGGTAATTCTGATTGCAACACATGCACCTCCCATCTTTTATATCATTCTGCCAGGCTGGATGAACATGAATTAATTAGCTCATCTATCATTAACCAACAACCAATTATCGAAGTATTTTAAGGGTTATTGTCAATTTATTAAACAGTATTTACTCATTCGATTAAATTTGATTTTATTGGGCAGATATCATAACTTTATCCGTTTAATAAACGGATACCAAATTAAAAATTTTTAGTTACCAGTTTATATAATCCGGAGGGAGAATTTGGATTTATTCAAAAAGTGTTACGATTTTACCCGTGCAGATGAAGTAAAAGCTACGGGTTGTTATCCCTATTTCAGAGCAATAGAGGAAAATGAGGGTCCTGTAGTTTCAATTGAAGGACGAAAAATCATTATGGCAGGCTCTAATAATTATTTGGGTTTAACTGCACACCCGAAAGTTAAAGAAGCGGCTATTGAGGCCGTAAAAAAATATGGTACCGGCTGTTCGGGTTCCAGATATTTGACGGGCACTTTAGACCTTCACATCGAACTTGAAGAAAGACTTGCAAAGTTTTTCCAAAAAGATGCAGTTCTATTATTCAGCACCGGTTATATGGCAGGGCAAGGCATAATACCTACATTGGCGCACAGAGGCGAATATGTAGTTTCAGATAAAGATAATCACGCCTCAATTTGGGCTGGCAACTTTATGGCAAAAGGCGCTACTGTTGATCTTGTTAGATACAAACATATCGATTTTGATGATTGCGAACGCGTTCTGGAAAAGCTGCCTCTTGATAAACCGAAATTATTAGTCAGTGATGGCGTATTCAGTACTGGTGGTGAAATTGTTGATCTGCCAAGACTTGTAGAGATTAAGAAAAAGTACAACTGCCGTTTGCTTATTGATGATGCGCATTCTGTTGGTGTTATAGGAAAAGGCGGTCGTGGTACAGGTAGCGAGTTCGACCTTGTTGACGAAGTCGATTTACAAATGGGAACATTCAGTAAAACTTTCGCTTCGCTTGGCGGTTTTGTTGCCGGTGATGCTAAGGTAATCGATTATCTCAAACACTCTTCGTCAGCGCTCATTTTTGCTGCTTCGCCTACCCCGGCTTCTGTTGCTGCAGCGCTTGCTGCTTTAGATATTCTTGAAGCTGAGCCGGAAAGAGTAGCGCAATTGATAGCAAATGCGAACCGTGTTAGAACGGGATTAAAAGAAGCAGGTTTTACCGTTTTGCCAGGCAGAACCGGAATTGTACCTGTAATAGTAGGCGATGATGAACTTGCATTTGCAATGTGGAGAAAATTGTTCGATGCAGGTGTATTTGTAAATGTATTTATTTCACCTGGCGTGCCTCCCGGCAGACAGATGATGCGTACAAGTTTTATGTCTACACATAAAAATGAACATTTAGATAAAATTATTGAAACCTTCATTAAGGTTGGTAAAGAACTTAATTTAATTCAATAAGTTTTCTATCAAGAAAGCACACCACCAGGTGTGCTTTTCTTTTATTCAGAGGGATCAGCTTATGAGCAATGTTACAGTCAAAATTGCAACTACAAAAAAAGATATAAAAGCATTCATCAAGTTTCCCTATTCAATTTATAGAGATAACCCTTATTGGGTTCCTCCGCTAAATGCAGACATTAAATCGCGTATTGATATAGAAAAGAATCCATTTTATAAACATGCGGAAAGAGAATTGTTTCTTGCTGAAAGAGACGGCCAGATAGTTGGAAGAATTGGCGCTATTAAAAATGATTTGCATAATGAGCATAATAACGATAACGTTGGTTTTTTCGGGTTCTTCGAGTGTGTTGATGACCAGGATGTAGCCAATGCCCTTTTCGATGCAGCCAAAGCATGGTTGAAAACAAAAGGTTTTAACGCCATGCGGGGACCCGCAAATCCTTCAAGTAATGATGAATATGGATTATTATTGGAAGGCTTTGATGATTCACCCCGGTTAATGATGGCATACACACCTAAATATTATCTGGATCTTTGCGAAGGTTATGGTTTCAAAAAAGAGAAGGACCTTTACGCCTATAAACTCGAGAACAAAAAGGTTATTTCCTCGGAAAAACTGGCGCGAGTAGCTGATATCGCTAAAAGACGTTCCGGCATTGTTATCCGGAGTGCCAACCTGAAAGATTTCAAACCGGAATTGGAAAAAATTAAAGCTGTTTATAATGGAGCATGGGCACCAAACTGGGGCTTCGTTCCTATGACAGATGAAGAAATTGATGCGATGGCTAAAGAACTAAAACCATTGGTTGAGCCGCAAATTTTACTGATTGGTGAAATTGAGGGAAAGCCTATTGGTTTCGCACTGGTTCTTCGCGATTACAATTTCATCATCAAAAAACTTAAGGGGAAACTTTATCCTTTCGGTTTTATTAAGCTGTTTACTCAAAGAAAAAAAGTCCCCTGGGCCAGAGTACTTACCCTGGGTGTTATTCCTGAATACCAGAAACGCGGACTGGACGCCGTATTCTATTGGGAAGTGGTTAACCGTGCTTATAAAATTGGTATAACTTTTGGCGAAGCCAGCTGGATACTTGAAGACAATGAAATGATGAATCGTGGCGCTCAGGTGATGAATGGCGAGCTTTATAAGAAATACAGAATATATCAGATTAATATTTAATAGTTTTTATTTGGGGGGGCTATGACAAGATTGCTGCTATCTTTACTGCTGGCAACTACATCTCTGTTCGCACAATATACAGTTAACGATTATGAGTTAGCCAAAACCACATTTACAAGAGAGTTTGAGGGGGAGATCATTCTTCCCTATCTTCAGTCGGCTAATGATGCAAAAGTAGTTGCCGCCCTCCTGTCAATCACTCATTCAAATGATACGAGCTACATTCCAATTATCACTACGCTTGATTACGAAAGGTTCGGACAACACATTGCTTTTGCTATCGGCCACTTGCCATCTTGTAATGCATCCATCCGGTATTTGTCTGAAATGATTTACCAGAGCGATAAAAATAGTCACCTTACCGATTGTCTGGAAGCGTATGGTAAGATAGGGACTGCCCTGGATTATAAAAAACTGATTAACCTCCTTACAAAATCTCAGGCAAAACACCTTGATGGCTTTCCCTATGCTATCTATAATTTTCATCAGCGTGGTTTAATAGAAGATTATAGACCTGCCGCGGAAGTCCTACTCGCAGACCTGTATTCTGAAAACGAGCAGATTCTGTTTGACGCATTATTCGGACTAGCACGAACAGACGCCGGGAATTTCGCGACAAAAGAAATTGCAGAATTCATTACTGAAAAGCGCGTGTTTCTTTCCGTAAGGAACCTCACCTACGCAATCTCAATCCTTAGAAAAGCCGAAGAATTTGCCCTGGGTTATACAGTTGCTGAAAAACTATTCGCACATAATGACTGGAAAGTAAGAAGTGAAATGGCCAGAAGCGCGGCTAATTATTCCTTTACTGATGAGGGTGAGTTAAAAAGTTACCTTAATTTGCTAACAGATAATAATTCAAACGTTTCGCGACAAGCCGCTATTTCTTTTAAGCAATTAAAACAAAGTCAGGAACTTAAAGAATATCTCAAAAGCAATACTCCATCATTAATTCAGCGTGAGTATATAAATGAAGATACGCAAGGTGAATTGTTGATATCATATTCTGCTCTTTTTCCAGACGAATCTGATAGACTTTTAACGCAGTTCGATGGAAAAGTAAGAGACAAATATCTTTTCACAATTGTGGAACAGCATAATCTACTTCCGGAAAATGCCTGGTCATTTGTAAAGGGTAAATTCGAAACGGTAAAACTCCCCGATCGGATAAATATGGTAAGTGCTCTTCTTAGTTATCAGAATGAACTTATAAATAACAAAGAGTATGTTGAGTATCTGCTTAAGGAACTGGCCGGCAATGAACCTACCATCATTTCTTTTATGACCTTCGCCATGGATTCTGCGTTCATTCATTCGAACAGAGAAAGTATATTAGAAATTATTAATGGTCAAATAGAAAATGAAATTGACAATGGCAAATTTGCGGAAGCTTTATTCTCCCTACATGGAATAGTAAAGACTATCCATCCGGATTTTGCCCTGAAGATGCTGCATGCTTTCAGAGACTCCAGTTGCGATGATCTTGTTCGCTATTATCAAAGTGAGATTGGAGTAGAAACAATCCCGAGAAATCCTGAGATGTTTGATCTACTCTGGCAGACAGCATTTAAGTATAAAGCTGCAAAAGTATTTACTGAGAAAGGTTCATTCACTTTTAACTTTAGAGCAATGACATCACCCATTTCAGTTGGTAATTTTGTTTACCTCTCAGAAAAAGGGTTTTATGATGATGTAGTTTTTCACCGCGTTGTTCCTAATTTCGTCGCACAGGTGGGCGATCCTTCAGGCACCGGCTGGGGTGGACCGGGTTATACAATAAACTCGGAATTTTCTCCTACACCAATCGCGGAATCCTTTGTTGGAATGGCGAGTGCCGGACCTGATACAGAAGGTTCTCAATGGTATGTGTTACATAATAATTTTCCGCATCTTTACGGAAGGTATACAATGTTCGGAAATGTTACCGAAGGTATGGAAATAGTTAATCAGCTGGATCAAAATTCATGCATACAAAAAATTGAATTAATAAAATAAAAGCCCCAAAGGGGCTTTTATCACTCTACTATTTCATCATATTTTGTAATATGCCCAGCATCCACGGTAATGAGTAATTGGTAAATTTCATTTCTGTCTTTGTACTCTTTCATATAATTGGCTAGTTCTCGATTTTTGGCATCGAAGAACACACGCAAAAGTATGTTCCGCGGATCAAGTTTATCTTTAACCTTTGCCAGATTCTTAACTAACATTGCCATATTATTTACACCACGCTCTCTATCAGATTCATAGAGGTCTAATCCATTCCAGTGATAATTATAAAAATCAATTCTGAACTGTTCAAAAGCCGCATCCAGAAGATTTTTTACGAGATACATTTTATTATAAGAGTTTGCCTCTAACTTCCATTCACGATAGCTGGCTGCACCCCAATTCGCAATATCATAAGCCTTTTCGAACATTGGTGTTCCGCCTCTTTCAAAGAAGGAGTCAAGATCAAGTCCAATTATTAAGTAGGCATAAAAATCCAGAAAACTTGTAAGGGGGTCAAAATCAGCCTGATTAAAGATCCAGGACTGCCCGGATTCATATTGGAATGACCATGGAGAATCCTGTACCCGCATCATCATTGTACTTCCCTCAATCTCTTCCAGCGGACGAGTACTTGTAACAACCACCTGTGCTCCATAGCTTTTTTCACCACTTGCCGAGGTGAAGAATATATTAAAATTGCACTCTATTGGATATTCTGAATAATCATAATCAGAAAAAGAATTTGTGTTAAGGTATGTCTCTACTTCCTGGGCAAAGTTTCTCAACTTCTCTTTAGCCTGAGTCTTTAGCGATTCAACATTCACCTGAACAGTTGCTCTTAATTCCTGTGAATAAACATCTATATTCAACAATAGAAGCAAAGTAATGATTAATATTCTCATGGTTAATCCGTTATATTTTAAACTTGTTATTTAAAAATAAATATTTTATTATCTATAAAAAATGATTAAGGCTGATGTATTACCTTATTTCAATATTACTTCTACTAAATTTATCATTCCAAAGTTCCGCTCAAAACTTACTAGGCTGCGTTCAAAACGCACTCGGTAATTCCGACTTATGTTTCATATCAACACCATTTTCCATTTTTTCAAACCCGTCGGCTTCAACCAATTGTGACGCCTATAGTTTAGGTATATACTTCTCTCCGAAACCTTTCGGGCTTTCTGAATTATCAACAAAAGGTACTTCCATAACAATTCCAGTCAATTATGGTGTTGCCGGTTTTGGCTATTCGATAACCGGCTTCGAATTGTTCAAAGAACAAAAAATGGTGGTTTCCTTCGCAAACTCAATAAATGAAATATTTACAGTTGGAATTTCTGCATTTTATCAGAATGTATCAATCACAAACTACGGTAGTGATGGAACAATTGTTTTTTTAATTGGCTCTGTTTTTTCAATCAATCCGGATCTGAGATTAGCTTTTACAATATATAATCCGGCAAGTGCCACTTACGGGAATATACCAGATCAGATCCCTGTTGTTTTAAACTTTGGTGTTTCATACAGGATTTCAGAGATAGCTTCGGTATACATCAACAATTCAAAAGAATTGAATCAGAATAATAATCTATGTTTTGGTATTTCAGCTTCTCCAATTGAATGGGTAAACTTTTACCTCGGTTATAAATCCTTAATGAATTCATACTCTGCCGGAATATCATTCAAGCAGAGTATGTTTGAAGTGAGTTATGCAACCAATTCGCATCCGGAACTTGGGTTAACCCATCAGTTCGGTCTGGGTTTTAGAATTAAATAAACATCTTAAATGATTAAAGCAGCATTCTTATTCTTTATATTAACTACTAACCTGTTAGCTCAGATTGATAGCAATTCTGTGTCCAATATCTCATCGTTCCTTGAAGACCTGGATCTTGAAGAAGAATCCAACGAAATGAATGAATATATTGAGTTTTTTGTAAACAACCCTCTGGATTTAAATTCGACAAGCAGAAGTGATTTGGAGAGCCTTCCTTTAGTAGATAATCAGTTGGCGAATTCCATCTATACATTCATTCAACAACGTGGTTTTCTGTACTCAACTAAGGAACTATATTTAATTGATAATATTGATTTGACTCTCCTACGGAGGATATTACCTTTTTTTACAGTCAACCCGATAAAAACCAGTGAGAAAAGCTCAGTCATACTTTTTGAGAATTGGGATCTGAGAATGAGGGATCGATGGTCAAGAACATTTTATCCGGAAAATAGAACAAACACCTACTTGGGGAATATTGATAAGCACTATAACAGAGTATTGCTATCTAACAAAGATATTTTTCAATCAGGGATTATTACAGAAAAAGACCCTGGAGAAAATAAATTTGATGATTTATTGTCTTATCATTTTTCACTGAAAGCCGGCAATCTTTTCGATCATCTTGTTTTAGGTGATTATAATATCGAATTTGGGCAGGGACTTGTTCTTTGGACACCTTATTCTTTTTCCAAAGGTACTGAAACGGTAAGAACTGTTAAAAAGAAACCCCGCTCTATTGTTACCAAGACAAGTACCGAAGAGGTTAATTTTTTCAGAGGCTGTGCTATCAAAAAAACATTAGGTGCTATAGAGCTTTCAGGGTTTTACTCGGTCAGGGATAAAGATGCTTCCCTGAATGAAAACGGTGATGTTACTTCACTATTAACAACCGGATACCACAGAACTCAAAATGAACTACTTAAGACCGGGAATACGAAAGAAACAACTCTCGGATTCACAATGGGGTTTGCTGCAAAAAACATTGCAGTTTATCTTCTATCATTACAATCTTACTTTTCCAGAAATATTGTATCTGATAAACCTTATTCAATCAACGGAGATCGTTTTCAATATTACTCAGCCAGCTATGAAATACAACTGAATAAGTTTCAATTGTCTGGAGAATTCGCTTATAACAATATCTCAGTGGCATCCATCAATAACATGTATATACCCATTATAAAAAACGTAAAAGCCATAATATCATTTAGAAACTACCCAAGAAATTTTTCAAATTTATATGGCAGAGGATTTGGTGAACAAAATGGCAACATGAATGAAACAGGCATCTACTTTGGAACAAGTATCTCAACCAGTTTTGGAAACATTAATTTCTACTTAGATAAATTCGCCTTCCCATGGGCTAGTTATCATTCTCCCTTTCCTTCAAACGGCAGCGAATACCTTATTAATTTTTCTTCCCGAAAATTCAATAATATTGAAATTCGATTAAAAGCAAAGTATGAAGTAAAAGAAAAGGTATCTGAGCCCCGAATGAACCTTTTTAGCTCGCGGAAACTGGATCTTAAAACTGAGTTAAAATACTACCCGGAGAATGGAATTAGGCTTAAATCCGGATTCGCCTACACTGAAGGTTTATTTGAAGATTCAGATAGCATTGAGAGAGGATATTTATTCTATCAGGATGTTTATTTCACCTGGCGATCATACCTACAGTTTTATCTGAGATTTCTTACTTACAAAACCAACTCCTACAATTCGCGAATATACCAGTTTGAAAACGGACATCTGGGCACTATGACTAACTTACCCTTTTATGATGAGGGTTATAAATGGTATATATTTGTGAAGTATTCGCTTGCCAATATCTGCTCCCTTGGGATTAAGTATTCTCTACATTATCAAAGTAACTCCATCAATACAGATAACTCAGATTTCATTGTGTTTGGCGATACAGAAAATGCCCTTTCAATTCAAATTGAATTTCATTTCTAGATAAGAAAACTAACCCCAAAAATGCTTTTTCCCTTGGATAATTGTTATAGAATCAGAACAGTTTAGAGAAAAATCGTAAGTGTTACGGTAACCTTAACAGTTTTTTTCTTGCTAATTAGGATTAGCCTATCTAATTTTGAAAAGGACTTTTAACACAATAAAAACTGAGGAAAAGAGATATGAGAACTATTGTTTCATTACCAGGTGATGGTATTGGTAAGGTTGTTTTAGAAGAAGCAATCAGATTACTTGACGCTGCTGGCTTCGAAGCAAATTATGTTCATGGCGACATTGGCTGGGAATTTTGGTGCAAAGAAGGAGATCCACTTCCACAACGCACGATCGATTTAATCGCTGAACACAAAGTTGGTCTTTTTGGTGCTATCACTTCAAAACCAAAAGATGACGCGTTCAACGAACTGGCGCCAGAATTAAAAAGCAAAGGTTTAGTATACTCAAGTCCTATAGTTGGTCTTCGTCAACATTTTGGACTGGATATTTGTTTACGTCCTTGCCGAACATACAAAGGCAACCCGCTAAATTTTATCCGCCGTGGGGCCGGTGATACAATTGAAGAACCTGAAGTTGATGTTGCAATTTTCCGTCAGAACACTGAAGGTTTATATGGTGGTGTTGAGTGGAGTAATCCTCCTGCTCAGGTTCACGAGGCATTAATGACACATCCAAAATTTAAAAAGAATTTTGGGGATTGCCCGGTTGAAGAACTTTCTATATCAACCCGTATTTTTACAAAAAAAGCAACAGAAAGAATTTTAAGAGCTGCCTTTGAGCACGCAAAAAAATATGGTTACAAATCAGTAACTCTCTGTGAGAAACCAAATGTAATTCGCGAAACATCAGGTATGATGTACAAAATGGCTCAGCAAATGCAGAAAGCTGATTATCCTCAAATAGAGTTATGGAACACAAACATTGACGCTCAAATGATGTGGTTGACAAAAAATCCTGAAACTTATGGTGTTCTTGTTGCCGGGAATATGTTTGGTGATATTGTTTCTGATGGTTTCGCAGGCTTAATCGGCGGTCTTGGATTTGCATGTTCAGCTCAGATTAATCCGGAAACTGGTATTGGCGTTTTTGAACCTACTCACGGTTCAGCTCCTAAATATGCTGATTATGATACATCAATTGTTAATCCTATTGCTATGTTTGAGTCAGCATGTATGATGCTTGACTTTATTGAGGAAAAAGAAATTGCTTCCAAGATCCGTAAAGCTATTGCAAAGGTTATTGAAGATGGTAAAGTTCGTACATATGATATGATGAAGATGTCTGGTCGTCCAGATGTTGTTGAAAAAGGTGCTGCTTCAACACAACAAATGACAGATGCAGTTATTGCGGCGTTATAAAAGACCAGTCAATGGTCAATTGTGAATAGTCAATAGTGAGTTAAAGAATGCTAAGGCTAAATCATAAAAATCTAGATGTTTATAAAAAAGGAACTGATCTGGTTACTGAAGTCTATCAGTTAACCAGGTCCTTTCCAAAAGAAGAACAGTTTGGATTAACGAGTCAGTTAAGAAGAGCATCCATTTCTATCATTTCCAATCTTGCTGAGGGATCAGCTCGTAAGAGCTCTCTTGAACGTAAAAGATTTTATGAGATATCCCGTTCATCATTAGTAGAAGTTGATGCCCAATTGGAAATTGCCATCAAACTTAACTTTCTTTCTCAATCCGATAATGAAGAAGTCTTTGTTCTGATTGAAGAAGTTTTTAAAATGCTCTCTTCTTTAATATCAAACACTTAGCTTGTTATTCACTATTGACAATTGACTGTTCACTGAATTTCTCACTTTTCACATTAAATGGATATTTAGGAGAACTTAAAATGAAAGACAGAATAAAAAAGATTTGGCCCGAAATTGAATGGATAAAAGACGAAGAAATAAAAGAAAAAGTTTATCAATGCTGGATTTACGCCATCGAAAACAGTCCATTAACACCGGAAGATTTGGAAGTAATTCCTTTCTCACTTCTTATTGATAACTGCAACATAACATTTATGAATCACAAACGTACCTGTGTTCATCTAGCAGTTGAAATGGGTAAGGTAATGGAAAAGAATTTTTCAGATGATGTTAAACTCGATTGGGATAGCCTGATCGCCGGAGCTATTCTTATAGATGTGGGCAAGTTAGTTGAATATGAAATGATTGATGGAAAGTTAGGAACAAGTAAATTTGGTAAGTTGGTACGTCACCCGTTTAGTGGTATCTCCATAGCTGACAGGTTTGGTTGTTCACCTGAAATTCAGCACATTATTGGTACTCACTCTAAAGAAGGTGATTTAGGAAAACGTACTATTGAATCACAAATTGTTCATCACGCGGACTTTGTAAGCTTTGAGCCGTTTCAGGCGGCAAAGACATTGACTTTATAAGTGAATAGTCAATGGTGAACAGTCAATTTATTTTATTCACTATTGACGATTAACAATTGACTAAAAGGAGTTTTTTTATGTCGCAAAATATGATTGAAAAAATTTGTCAAAAATACGCTGTTGGATTAGAGAAAGGACAGAAAGTTGTTTCTGGTGACTTCATCTCTATCCGACCCGAACATATTATGACACACGATAACACCGGTGCCGTTATACCAAAATTTAAAGGCATTGGCGCTACCAGGATGGCTAATCCACGTCAAGCTGTTTTCGCATTGGACCATGATATTCAAAATAAAGATGAAAAGAATTTAGCTAAGTATGCTAAGATAGAAGCTTTTGCCAAAGAAATGGGGAACGACTTCTACCCTGCCGGTCGTGGTATCGGTCATCAGGTAATGATTGAAGAAGGTTACGCTTGGCCAGGTACAATGGTAGTAGCTTCTGATAGTCACTCAAATACTTATGGTGGTGTCGGTTCGTTGGGAACTCCAATTGTACGTACAGATGCTGCAGCCATTTGGGCAACCGGACGCACATGGTGGCAGGTTCCATCAGTCGCAAAAGTTGTACTCAATGGTTCTCTTCGTCCTGGCGTAACAGGTAAGGATGTAATTATTGCCCTAGCCGGTCGTTTCAATAAAGATGAAGTCCTCAATTTTGTTTTAGAATTCGTTGGTGAAGGTGTTAAGAGTCTTAGCGTTGAAGCGCGGCTTACCATAGCCAACATGACAACTGAATGGGGCGCATTAGCTGGTGTCTTCCCTATCGACGAAGTCCTTTACACCTGGATAGAAAAAAGAATCGCAAAGGTTGATGCACGTGGTTTGCAGGGTGTTCCATCTGATGTTGACGGAAATGGTTCCCACCCTCGTATAAACAAAGCAAGATTGGAAGCTCTTAGAAGTGAAGCCCCAATGTTGCAACCTGATGTGGATGCCTTCTATGCAAAAGAAATAACATTTGATCTTTCCACCGTTGAGCCATTCATCGCCGGTCCTCACAACGTTAAGACCATGAGACCAGCCTCTCAGTTCAAAGCTGAAAAGAAAAAAATTGATAAAGCATACTTGCTTTCCTGCACCAACGGCCGCCTTGAGGATTTTGAACAAGCCGCTAAAGTTATGGAAGGTAAGAAAGTTGCTGAAGGAGTTAAGCTGTATGTTGCTGCATCTTCAGACGAAATTCAGAAAGATGCTGAAGCACTTGGATACTGGAAAACTTTTGTTGATGCAGGCGCTATTATTTTGCCGGCTAGCTGTGGCCCATGTATAGGTCTTGGCGAAGGTTTACTTGAAGATGGTGAAGTCGGTATTTCAGCAACCAACAGGAACTTCAAGGGCAGAATGGGATCGAAAGATGCCGAGGCTTATCTTGCCTCCCCTGCTGTTGTTGCAGCTTCAGCCGTTGCGGGTTATTTTGATACACCCTATGAAATGGAATCATCACCAATTCAGGCTGAAATAAAAGTTAACAAAAAAGATATTGCTGCAGCTTCAGTTGCAATTGTTGATGGATTCCCTGAGGTACTTGAAGGTGAGCTATTATTCTGTAATCAGGACAGTATGAATACCGATGGAATCTATCCCGGAAAGTATACATACATGGATGACTTTAAACCGGAAGATCAGGCTCGTGTTGTAATGGAAAATTATGACCCTGAATTTTCCGGCAGTGTTAAAGAAGGTGACATTCTTGTTGGTGGTTATACTTTCGGCACAGGAAGCTCCCGCGAACAAGCAGCAACGGCGCTTAAATTCCGTGGTATCGCTCTGGTAATTGCAGGTACATTTAATCAAACATATCAGCGAAACGCAATCAACAATGGTTTCTTGTGTATTGAATCACCGGAATTAGTAGATGATTTCAAAGCCAGATACGGTAAGGCGAACTTAACTGAATACACCGGATTGAAAGCCAAAATTGATTTCAAAAACTCAAAAATAATTCTGTCGGATAAAGAATATGCAATTGGCCCTGTCGGTGCTGCCGCACAGGAATTGATTGTTGTTGGCGGACTTGAGAATTGGGTTAAAAATAACTTATAGTAATTTTAATGACGCTTTCTTTTTATTTAGCCCATGGATTAATCTCTGGGCTAAATAAGAATTAAAATATAAAGATAACGGTCTTCAGTAATTGGTTATAAATAATAAGAGTTGACATATGAAACCAGCAGCTAACAAAGCAAATGCAGGAAAGAGCGGACCTGATGTTCGTTCTGATTGTTATGTTGAAATTGAATTAAAAAAATCAGGCGAAAACAAAATAAACCTGAAGAGTAAAGTAGAAATAATGTACGGAGATTCAACCCGTAAGTTGATTAATGAGATGTGTAATTTTTTTGAGCTGAAACATGCTGAGATTACAATAGAAGATTCCGGTGCTTTACCCGGAACTATAATGGCACGGTTTGAACTTGCCGTTAAGCGCCTCTTCCCCGATTGCGAGAAAGAGTTTCTGCCTGAGTTCAACAAGAATAACTACTATAAAACTACAAAAGAAAAATTGCGAAGAAGCAGGTTGTACTTACCAGGTAACGAACCAAAATTTTATCCGAATGCCGGACTTCATGGACCTGATGGAATCATACTAGATCTTGAGGATAGTGTTGCTGTTACAGAAAAAGACGCCGCTCAATTGGTAGTGCGTAATAGCCTGAGAACAATAGACTTTTACGGTGCTGAACGAATGGTTAGGATTAATCAACTACCGCAAGGTTTGGATGACCTAAAATACATTGTCCCTCATAACGTTCATGTAATACTTATACCAAAAGTTGAATCTGCTGATCAGATCAAACAGGTTGAAGAGAAGGTTCTTGAACTTAAAAAAGAACATGGTATTAAGAATGATATTTACTTTATGCCAATTATCGAGAGTGCCTTGGGCACACTTAAGGCTTACGAAATTGCCATTGCTTCCAAATTTAATTGTGCGCTTGCAATCGGACTGGAAGATTATACGGCCGATCTTGGCGTTCAGAGAACGAACGAAGGAACTGAGAGCATCTTTGCAAGACAAATGTTGGTTAACGCTGCCAAAGCTGCCGGCATTCAGGCAATTGATACCGTCTTCTCCGATGTTGGTGATATGGAAGGATTAAGAGCTAGTGTTATTGAAGCGAAACAACTTGGCTTTGAGGGAAAGGGATGTATTCATCCTCGTCAGGTTAAAGTTGTTCATGAAGCCATTGCGCCGGAAGAAAAGGAAATTGTGAAGGCGAAAAAGATAGTATTAGCATTCGAAGAAGCTGAGAAAAAAGGTCTTGGTGTTGTATCACTCGGCACCAAAATGATTGATGCCCCTGTTGTTAAGCGGGCACAAAACACAATAAAGTTGGCCCTGTTGAATGGATTGATCAATAATGACTGGAGGAAAGATGAAATTGGTTAAGAATGCAATCGGTAGACTAGTTCCATCAGAAGTCAATGGCGAAAAACAAACTCCCTACCAGGGTATTGGCAAGCACAGGCCAACAGGCAATAAAGCAAAACCACAAATCAGTACTTGTGCTGATTATCCGGACGATGGAAATAAAGTAGTTAAGAACCTGAAAGAAGCTCTTAAGAAAGCCGGACTTAAAGATGGTATGACAATCTCAACACATCACCACTTACGTGACGGCGATGTTTTGACCAACCAATTATTTGATACCATTAAATCTATGGGCATTAAAAATATCCGCTGGTTTCCCAGCGCATCATTCCCATGCCATAAACATTTAATTAAATACCTTGAAGATGGCACTATACATCATATTGAAGGCTCTATGAACGGCCCTCTGGGACGTTTTACTACCGAAGGCAATATGAATGGGGTTGGCGTGTTAAGATCGCATGGCGGGCGCTATCAATCTGTTCAGGATGGTGAAGTGCATATAGATATAGCGGTAATTGCAGCTCCGACTGCTGATCCGTTCGGTAATTCAACCGGTGACCGCGGCCCGGCTGCTTGCGGTTTATTGGGTTTCGCCCTGGCAGATTCCGAGTATGCTGATAAGGTAATTGTTGCAACGGATAATCTTGTTCCATTCCCCTGTTATCCATGGCAGATACAAGGTAATAATGTTGATTATGTTGTGGAAGTTGAAACACTTGGCGATCCATCAAAAATTGTTTCCGGCACTACTCAGGTTACCAAAAGCCCTGACAGACTTTTAATAGCAGAGTACGTTGCTGATTTCTTTGAGAAAGCGGGAATATTGAAAGATGGATTCTCCTTTCAGGCAGGTGCCGGCGGCACAAACCTGGCATTCGCGTTAATCCTAAAAGAGAAAATGATCGCGCAGAATATCAAAGCTCGTTTCATTCGCGGCGGATCAACGAAGTATCTTGTTGAGATGCTGGAAGAAGGTTTAACAGATTATATCCTTGATGGTCAGACATTCGATCTCGAAGGTGTTCGCTCCATGCGTGAAAACCCGGGGCATGTTAACACTTCCCCGTTTACCAGTTACAATTACCATGGTAAGGGTAACTTCGCCTCAATTATTGATGCTGTAGTTTTGGGTGCGACTGAAGTTGACATTAACTTTAACGCTAATGTTGTAACACACAGTGATGGCTATCTTTTACATGGAATTGGCGGATGGCAGAATTGCTTATTCTCCAAATGTACTATTCTTGCTATTCCATCTTTCCGTGACAGAATTCCTGTTATTGTTGATGAAGTTACAACCGTTACTGGTCCCGGTGAATTGATAGATGTAATTATTACTGAGCGTGGAATAGCTATTAACCCGAATCGTAAGGATTTGCTAAAAGCTGTTAAAGGAACTGACCTGCCAATAAAAACTATCAAAGAAATTTACGAAGAAGTTAACCAGATATGCGGCGGAGCGCCTGCAAAACCAAAAGTAAACAAAGACAAAGTTGTGGCCGTTATCAAATGGGTTGATGGAACTATTCTTGACAGTGTTTTTGAAATAAAGAAATAATATACCAAAGAGGTCCATTCACCCACGAATGGACCTCTGAATCAGCACCACTCAGCAATATTTCTATTAAATCTCACTAACCCTTTTGGTGTTGGGATCATCATCGGCAACCACAAATTCATTATTTTCAGTTCCAATAGCAGTGCACTTATAACTGTTATCAACACAAGAATTTTGTCACAAGCTACTATGTTCTATTTAATTTTCCGGTTTGTATCTTACCAATCCACCCCCGGTAGCCAACCAGATATTGCCAGCCCTGTCTGACTTAATATCATAAATATGGTTAGAGACTAAAAATGAATTCCCTGAAGTAAAGTGTTTAACAATATTTCCATCTGAATCAAGCTTGTATAAACCGTTAGCTGTTCCTACCCATACACTCATAAAATCTAAATTTATTGAGTAAATGGGTTTATCATGCAGAGATATTTCTCTCCATGTATCAGACTCATCCTTCAGGTATAGCTTACCTATGTGATTACCATCCGGAACAGTTAATTGGGCCGCTGTATATATTCTATCAATACCATCGTAACCGGCAATTGCAGTTATTTTATTTGTTATAAATCCAGCATTCTCACTGTTGTAGATAACAGAATAAGTGCCATAAGTCTGATGGATAAGAATTCCACCATCATCAGTACCAATTGCTAACCTGTTCCTGAATTCCTTAACGCAGGAAATATGTTTAGAGGGCAACTTGGCATTAATATTCTCCTCAATTTCCAAGCCATTCTTTCCATAAGAAACAAGTCCTCCTCCTGCCCGTAAACCAATATAGAATTTTTCGTGCTCCGGGTAGTAATCACTGAAAAAATCAATATCGCCAACAATACTAGACGGAAGAATCGAGTTCTCAGCAGTAAATAACTCCATTTGTCCATCTTTCACAACCACCAGCCCATAATTTGTACCAATTAAAATTTTATTGTCAGAACCGGATTGAACAGCAGTAACATCCATGGCAGGAAGAAGTGAATTCTTAATATTATAGTTTACCCAGGGACCTGAAGATAAATCAACAACACCAGCATCCATTGTACCAATCCAAAAAGCATCAGGGAAATCAAGATCAAGTCCAATTTTAGTTATAAAATTTGTAGGTAAATCGGAATTTTCTCTATTGTAGATTAGCCATATTGTCGTATCAACTAATCCCCTGTGGACTTCAGTAGATACATTGCTGTACAATAACAAATCTATCTCTCTGGCCCAGTAGCCCATTTTACGAAAAATGATTTTATGTTCACCTGGATACAATGATGTTAATAACGCTGGAGTAAACAAACCGGTAGAGCTATCGTCAAGAAAGATTTCAGCCCCATTTGGATTAGTAGAGCAATTAATGCTCGAATAAAATTCATCTCTGGTGGTAAAATCCAAATTGATAATATCACTCTCATTTTCCTGCAAAGAGATATTAAGAGTGGTATCCAAATAATATGAATGTTTCAAAGTAATTTCATATTCGTCCGATTCAAGATAAATCAAACTATCCGGAGTTTTCTGTCCCATAATACGGTCATTTAGATAAATTTCGTATCCTGCAGGATTTGACGATAAAAACAACCTGCAATTTTGAGGCTCTGGGTCAGGTTTCGACACTGATAATTCCTGATCACAGGAAATTAATATTAGAACAGAGGTCATTAAGAAAAAAAAAGATTTTATGTATCCAATCATAAAATTGCCCCTGCTGTTGCGCGATTACTATGATTTACGGAAGGAGTCTTTACTTCGAAAAACTCCTTCAAAGAACAAGTTAACTTGGGTATGTGAATTATTCGTTCCAAAGTAATTACGGCTTAAATCTTACTAAACCACGCCCTGTTGCACACCATATATTACCTGATCTATCCAGCACTAAATCGAACACAAGGTTTGAAGGAAGTGGTGAATTTTCCATAGTAATGTGATCAACTTTTTGGGTATGGTTCAATAATTTATAAATTCCGTTATTTGTCCCAACCCAGGTAGTTTCGAAAGCATCTACTATTACATTAATTACTGAAAAGTCTAAATTAATTTCCTGCCAGACATTACCATCAGAAGAAAAGTACAGCATCCCAATCGGGTCATATTGTCCGCGACTCAGCTTAATACCCACATAAAGTGAATAGGTACCATCTTCATATTCGAGGGCAGTAACCCTGTTAGCAATAAAACCTGCATTTGTACTGTTATACACTGCTTGTACACCGGTGTATCCATTATCGATGTAAACGCCCGCATCGTCAGTACCAACCATAATAAATCTTGTTTGGAAAGATTCTTTAACTTTCACTCGAGTTGTATTGAGAGATGGAAGATTAGAATTCACATTAGTAAGATTTCCCCAGCTATTATCACTGTAAGTGATTATGCCTCCGCTGCCGGTAGCCAGGTAAAACCTGGAAGGATGAATTACAGCCCCGGTAATATATGACAATTGAGCTTCAACATATCCAATATCGTTAACATCATGGGCATTTATAGCAGTGTTGGAAGTATTGAAAACATTCCAACTACCATTGTTAAACTCTGCAATTCCCATTATGGTCCCTATTAAAACATTCCCTTCATTGGCAACTACAACCTTGGAAACATAATTCATCGGTAATGGTGAGTTCACGACATTATAATTTTTCCATGGGACTGTTGATATATCCATTACACCAAGGTCGAAGGTCGCAATCCACATAACATTGCTTACATCACTATTAATGGCAACAGCATTAAGAGTATTAGAAACCAAATCAGAATTATCAGTATTATAAATTAACCATTGTGTAGTATCTTCAAGATTTATATGAAGAGAAGACAAAACATTACTTTTTAAAGTTATGCTCTTAACTTTCGATCTGTAGCCAAGTTTACCAAATGAAAATGTATGAATTCCGGGAAATAAACCAGTAAGAACAGCTGGTGTATAATGACCAGTTGAGCTGTCGTCAATAAAAATTTCGGCTTCTGCAGGAATTGATGTACATTCAACCTTTGAAAAAAATCTTTCCTCAGTGGTCAGATCAACGCCCAAGTCCCTAACTTCGTCATTAGAAACTGAAACTGTAATTGTTGTATCCAAAAACAGAGTGTGCTTCAATCCAATTTCGTATGAATCCGAATCTAAATAGACTAAACTATCCGGGGATTGTTTACCGGTTATCCTATTATTTACATATATATCGTAACCACTCGGGAAAGTATTTACATATATTTTACTATTTCCCGGTTCCGGATCAGGAGGAGTAGTCGACACTTCTTGATCGCAACTGGCTAAAAGGAATATTGAAATTATTGAAATTCCTAAAAACTTAATATGGCTGTTCAATTTATACCTCTAAAAAAATTATACATTTGTTTTTCCAATTCTTCCGCCAGAAAAAATTATTTTATAAACAAACACTTCACTGCTCGAAAATCCCTTGTTTTAAAAAAATACTTTTACTCATAAAAAGGATTATAGCCGAAAGATTTGATATAGTCGGGTTCCAAAGTAAATGAAGTTTTCTGAATTATTTTGGACCCGAAAATACCGAACCCACCCTCAATATTAGTATAGTCTGATTTGTCAAGCGAAATAGAATATTCATCCTGAAGATTACCGGAGGAAGAATAATAAGCTGCAAGAAACTGATCAACAATAGTAACTTCAACCTGAAGGAGCATAATTCTAAAACCACTTTTAACCGGCATACCTTCTGATATTTTCTGCATGGCTATATCCAGAGCTTCAAGAGAAAAATAACCCGCACCGCCTTGAGTTATTCCTGAATAAACAGGTATGTACTCTCCTTCGCTCTCTATATACTCAGAAGGGACTTCTTCGTACCTTCTGGTATCATCATAAGCAAAGTATCTATCATAGATAATCTTAAATCTTGGTCTGTAAAACTGCTTATTACTTACAGAACTCCACGCAAGCTCAAACTTATTTTCATATGGTCCAGGTATTTCTCTTGCCGATTCATCAACACCAACTTCATCAAGGACAAAGTCTATCTTTTTGGGAACATCAGTATAAGATTTTAGTCTGCGCCCATTTTCGAGCAAAGCTTCTATCTCCACCCGTTCTCCAAAAGCTGGTTTAAAATCATTTGTATAATATATTCCAACTTCATCCAACTGACCGTTCTGTTTTGTTATACTAATCAGTGTATCGGTAAGAATGTATACTGTATCCTTATACCACATCCTTACATAAGCGCCACTAATAAACATATTCTCTTCATTAATTGAAGGATCAATCCCTTCTACATCATAATTTTGAAGAATAGAAACGAACTGGGTTGAATCATCCCCGTTTACAATTCCGTTTAAAGTATATTTTTGCCTAAACTCACCTTTAATCAGGATGTCTTCTTCGCAAGAAGAGAATACAACCATCAATGTTAAAAGCGCAAGCAAACCGAATGTAATTTTCATTTTTTCACCTGTAATAACTTTAGGAACAAGATTTTCCCGTTCCTTATATGATTAAATATTTCTTAGCTCTGTATTTTCTGCACGAGTTATTTCCAATAAATTATAACTCTATTTTAATTGTTGCCGAAGGTAAAAATGGCAGCGTATTTACTTGTTCACCGGTATCCCTATCGAAATAGAAAATATTGGCTCTGTCATAAACGTTAATAATACTTGCACTGAATTGACATCTGATAAAATCGAAATCAAATTTCTTGGTCACGTTCACATCAAGCCTATGATAATCAGGCAACCTGCCTAAGTTTCTATCACCCAACATCGTATACGGGAAATAAGCAGAAGCAACACTCCCTGGATTATCGATATCAATCGGACTAAATTTATCGTAGAACCCGATAGTCTGAGTAAATGGGCGTCCCTTGCTGTAATACCACATTCCACTAATAATCCATCCGGCACCCATATTAATTTCAAGAGATACATTTACAGAATGTCTGGAATCATATCTTGGATGGAAAAGCCATCCATCAACAGTATTATAAACCCAACTAAGAGTATATGCAGTTGTTAAGTTTATCAGTTCTGTATTAAGATTCACCATGGTTTCCAAGCCATATGATTCCCCGTCACCAGCAACAAAATCATTATCAGTCGGGAATACTTTTTTCTTATTTATTGTAGCAAGATTATCAATTACTTTGTAATAAACCTCTCCTTGCACAGTCAGTTCTGAAAGCAAATTAAGCTCCAGTCCGGCGCTGTATTGAGTAGCTTTTGAAGGATCTATATATCCGGGAGTAATTACCCAAGGTTCAAAAAGAGTAATAATATCATCATCATCTGTCAGAGTAATTAATTCCTGCTGATAAATACCCCATGATGCCTTAAAAGCAACTTGGGGAATGAACCTATAAGTCATACTAACTCTCGGTTCAATCGCTCCTCCGCCATTTTTAGAGTACCCTGCCATATTATATCTTATGCCTGCGTCAAGACCAAAATTATCAAAACGAAGCATTTTATACTTAGCAAAAGCTACAATATTGGAACCTTTGCCGGATACGTCATAAATTCCACCCAGTTCATTCTGCTGGAATAATTTTGTATCCAGGTCACTGAAGTAAAGCCCAAGATTTATTTCATCCTTGGAATCGTAAACATAAGCAAAATCCATTTTCATGGTAAAATCGGTTAGCTCGTTTCTCTTAGGTCGCGAGTTACTCAACTTTGGAAGCAATTCCCCCTTGAAGTTACTATAGCTGAATCCAATCTCAAGAAAAAGAGGGCTTTCAGCTGCAGCAAGAAACCAGTTAAAACCAAATATATTATTGCTCCAGTTAAAATCTTCCTTTAAAGGACTATCATCAACCATTTCATCGTAACTCAAAAACCCGAAAGCAGTAAATTTTGAAACCGCATCAGGGTAAGGAAGAGTATAATTCAACTTGAATGAGGCGTCGTAAAAATTAAATGGTGCCGATTTATTCAAGAATTTTTTTAATACTTCAGTTGAGGTGCTTTTACGTCCGGTAACAATAAAAGAACCATTAGGAATCGGACCTTCAATTAACATTTTGCCGGTAAGCAAACTGGCTGTAGCGGAGCCGCCAAATTGATTTTTATTACCATCTTTTGTCACCAGATCCAATACAGATGATAATCTTGTACCATATTCAGCTGTAAAGCCCCCCTTGTAAAATTCAGCAGAATTGATCATTTCAGGATCGACTGCACTAAATAAACCCATAGCGTGGAAAGGATTATAAACTGTAACACCATTAAAAAGGACAAGATTCTGGTTACTTGCACCTCCTCTAACGTAGTATCTTGAAGACACATCTCCAGTAGTTTGTACACCGGGCTGCGCCTGTAATGATCTGAATACATCCAGTTCCACACCCTGAGGTTGTCTCTCAAGATCCTTCATCGAAATTCTCTGCAACCCGATATCTGTTGCATTTTCTTCCATTACCCGTGTACCTATTTTCTCAACCGTTTCAAGTTCAACACCACTTGGCGATAACTCAATATCCATATGTGTTACTTTGTTTGGTTGAACGACAAATCTCAAGGTCTTTGTTCGGAATCCGACATATGAGACCAGTAAAGTATAAGTGTTATTTGCAGGTATGGAAGGAATAAGAAAAAAACCATTGGCATCAGTAGATGCGCCAATTCCTAATTCCTTAACAAGAGCATTGCCATAAGGCAGCGACTCTCCTGAAGTTGAATCTGAAACCAAACCTCTAAGCGTTCCACGTTGCTGACCCATTATCTGTACTGAAAAGATAATAAGCAACAAGAATAAAAGCTTCGAACAATAATATTTCATTTAGCTCTCCCAAAAAATAGCTGTTCTACTATAATTATTTATCTTTGTGTAATGTGTTTATTTGAAAAAAAATCTACCTTTTGTACTTTGTTACTCCCCCATTCATAGACGTGATCCAAGCTATATTGTTTCCATTTACAAATACTGACGTTAATTCAGCATCCTTTAAATTCGAATTTTGTGTATTAAAAAACTCTTCATTTCCCAAAATTTTAAAAACATGAAATCCTCTGGAAGATGAAGCCATAACTTCCCCATTTCCAAAAGAAGCAAATCTGCTAAATTGACTGGGTCTGTTTATGGATTTTATTATTAATTCGTATTCAGACCCCTCAACTGGAATAATATAAATACGGGAGTATGCAGTGAAAAGACCAAATCTGGCTGAATACCATATATTATTACTTTCATCAACTTCAAGACAATAAATTGATACTGGGTTATATATATTAGTTGAAGTCTTTAGAATTTCAAAATCACCATTACTATACTTGCATAAAATACCAGATTTATATCCCGGTCCATCATGATCATGAAAAGCTGTGCCAATTAATAATTCATTATTGTTAATAATCTTTAAGGCAGTTACATGTTTTAAATCAATCGACTCCGACTGAAGCGAATGCCAGTTAGTTCCATCAAACATGGTAACACCATTGCTGGATCCGCACCAGATGTTGTCTTCATCATCAGCAACAACAGAATTAAACTCTGGCGCAAGAAATTCGTTTCTGTAAGAGTTTTTTATACCATCATTAAAACGAATTAACTGTCCGTCGGTACAAATCCAGAGATCATCACCATGCACTAGTAACTTGTTCACATTTGAATTTACCGTACCTAAACTGGCAAGAGAATAAACAGTCCAATCTTTCCCATCATAATTAATTAGTCCATATCCATTTGAGGCAAACCACATTTCGTTTTTATACTCAACGACATCATTAAAAGAATTTGTTGGTAAATCAGAATTACTAACCGAATAATCAACCCAGGTAGTAGTATCCGATAATATAGAGTTGTAAGTGGATGTTAACAGTGCCCGCACCAATATATTAGAACTATCAGTTCGATAGTTTCCTTTGGCATACTTTACTTCATATATCCCCGGTGATACGTTAAAGATCGTTTCCGGGGTAAAAAATCCTGTTTCCTGATCATTAATGAAAATTTTTGCGCTCTGTGGTGTTGAGTTACAAAATATTTTGCCTAAATTCTTAGGATTAGCATTCAGATCAATAAAAACATTGGTTGATGAAGAATCACTAATAAATACAGTAAAGGTAGAATCACTGTATAATTTTTTCCTAAGGGAGATTACATGCTCTCCCGGCTGGAGAAATTCAATTGTAGTTGGAGTTGTAAAACCTGATATTCTTCCCTCAAAATATATAGAAGCTCCAGGTGGGTTTGAATTAATTACCAAAGTTCCACTAAGATTTTCTGTTTTTATCTCGTATCCTGTAAACACCTCTTTGTCACAGCTGCTTAAAAGCAAGCAAAGTAATAGGAGTGGAATTAAGATATAATATTTATTTTTTCTTCTCATCAATCTCTATTTTTTTAATATGGGAAACCTGCTACATATCCAAACGAGTAGATATAATCCGGATCAATTCTTACAGGCAGAGTTGTAATATGGTAAGCTCCAAACAATCCATTCGCCCCGGAAACATTACTGAACCGAAAGCTATTCAGGTTCACATTAAAATCTTCCGCCGCATCAACGTTAATGGCATAGTATGTCGATAAGTTTTCATCGAAAACAGCAATTTCCCAAAATGCCTTCATAATTTTATAATCTGATTTCCTAAAATCACCTGCAGAAATATCCTCCATCGCTTGCTGAACAATTGTTAATGGAATACTGATATTGGTAACTGCACTGCCACGGGAAAAGACAGGAATGCGCTCTCCTTCATAATCTGTAAATGCGATAGGAACATAGTAATACCTATCTATAAAATCAGTTTTTCTATACCAAATTTTTAGTCTCGGCAGGAATATTATTTGTCTACTTACGCCTTCCCAGTTAGCAATAATATGAGTTTCTTCCGGAGGCGGCAATATCTGATCTGTCAAATCAGCGATAAACTGAAGGGTATCCGGAGTAAGCAGATAGGATCTAAATCTTCGCTCTTCATTTAAGACAACCTCTAATTCAACAGCAACATTTGTTTCTATAATGCAATCATTGTGCTCATAAACTTTAATGTTACTTTCCGATGCTGTATTTTGATTTATGGTTAGTAAACCAGGTTCAAAAATTTTGACAGTATCTTCGTACCACATTCTAACCTGTAAATCCTCAACGAACGGATCTACATAATTAAAATTTGGATCTGTTCCATTTCCGAAATATGATTTTGTTATTATTCCAGCCTGGTAAGGATTACCCGTATTTATTATCATAAAAAGATTATATTCCGTCTCAATCTCAGCATACTGATTCACATTTTCCTCGCAGGCTATAAATGCGAAAAGTAAAAACATCATCATATAAACTAATCTCATAATTCCACCTTAATAGTGGCAGTTGGAATCATAGGTAACATATTAACTCTTTCTCCAGTATCCTTATTGAAATAGAATATATTTTCCCGATCATAGACGTTAATTACACTGGCATTAATTTCCACTGAGAAAAAACTAAGATCAATTTTTTTAGAAATGCTCAGATCTAACCTGTGATAATCCGGTAAACGTCCCAAGTTTTTAGAAGCAAAAATAGGATCGGGTTGACTATTAAAAGAAGTATACCATGGAGAGTAATAATCCGTAAAAGATGCATAATCATAAAACCCTGCTTTTTTAGTAAAAGGGAGTCCTGAATTATAATTCCATATGGAACTGACTTTCCATCCTTTACCCAAATTTAATTCAAGCAGAACACTTCCAGAATTCCTCTGATCGTATTTCGGGTAGTATCTTCTTCCATTCAATATTTTATAAGCCCATGATCTTGAATAGGATAATGTGAAACTCACCCATTGGTTTAACCAGCAATACTGAGCCTCAACCCCGTATGATTCACCTTCCCCACTAACCAAATCAGGATCATTAGGAAATAGTTTTTCTTCATTTAGTAAGGGGAGAGAATTAATTTTTTTATAATAAGATTCCAGAGAAAATTTCATTGTTTCTGTCATATCGTAATCAATCCCGGCAGTATAATGCACGGCACGGGCAGGTTCAATATACTCAGGTGTAATAAACCATGGTTCAAATACTGATAAAAGTTCGTTGTCATCACTAAGAGTTGTAATTTCCTGCTGGTATAAACCTGCAGCAGCCTTTAATGCAACCAAAGGATGTAATCTATAGGTCAAACTAATTCTTGGCTCGAACATATATTCTGCAGACTCACTCCCTTTCAAACGGGTTAAATTGAATCTGTTGCCAATATCAATGCCAAGGCTTTCGTAACGCAACAGTTTATATTTTGTGTAAAAACTGATCTGCGTTCCCTTCCCGCCTACATCATGTGTTGAACCGAGTGAGTTTTCAAGAAAGAGTTTTGTTTGGATATCATGAATATGAAGACCCAGTGCAATCTCATCCTTGGAATCAAAGATATAGGTAAAATCCATTTCCAATCCAACGTCGGAAAGCTCATTTTTCTTTGGACGAACACCACTAAACTTTGGAATCAGTTCACCATCGAATGTACTTACTGAAACACCAATTTCGAAAAATAGCGGTACATCACCAACCTGAAACCATCTAAAACCAAAGGCGTTGTTTTCCAAAGTATAATCTTCAATAAACGGACTTGGATTTAGAATGTCATCATGACTAAAAAATCCCTGAGCAGATATTTTACTTCCTTCAATTAAATTAGGGTTTGAAAAACTCACTTTGAATGCCAGGTCATAAAACTCTGCCGGGACATTCTTATCATTTAAGAATTTCTTAAGAATATCTGCAGAGTAGCTTTTACGTCCGCTAATGATGAAGGAGCCATATGGGATTGGGCCTTCAATTAATGCCTTTGCTGTAAGAAAACTGGAGCTGAAATTTCCAGCGAACCTGTTCTGATTCCCATCTTTAGAGTTTATGCTTAAAACTGAGGATAATCTTCCGCCATACTCAGCGGTAAAGCCGCCCTTAAAAAATTCAACGTTATTTATCATTTCAGGATCAATCACACTGAACAAACCGATTGCATGAAAAGGATTATAAATTGGAATTTTATCGAGCAATATTAAATTTTGGTTACTCGCCCCGCCTCTTACAAAAAATTTTGCAGAAACATCCCCGGTTGTTTGAACCCCAGGCATATATTGTAATGATCTGAATATATCCGTTTCAACTCCTTTTGGCAGAGATTCAAGTTCTCTCATCGAAATCCGCTGCAATCCTATATCAGTAGCATTCTTCTCAACAACTCTCTGTCCAATTTTTTGAACCACTCCTAATTCAACAGAAGCAGAAGAAAGCTCAATCTCAATGTGAGTAACTTTATTAGATTGTATTGTAAATGTGACTGTCTTTGATCGATAACCTAGGTAAGAAATAATTGCTCTGTATGTTTTATTTGCAGGGAGTGAGGTTATAACAAAGTATCCACGCGTATCTGAGGAAGCACCGGTACTTAATTCCTCAATATAGACATTAGCAAACGCCAGTGCTTCTCCGTTGGAAGAGTCCGTAACCACACCGCGAAAACTACCAATGCCCTGAGCTAAAATCGTCTTATTAGCAAAACTAATAATTAATAATAGACCCAATACCAAGAAACAGCGTAAACAGTATCCTTTCATCCCCCAACACGAATTGTGCAAATAAAAATTTCCCCCGAAAAGAAGTTAAAATAATGGAACGTTCTATGCAATGACCCTTTTGGGTCATTTATTTATGACTTTCAAAAATTCATTTTTTTGACCCTAGTATCGCCTAAAAAGTGTAATTCCATTTATAATTTACAAAAATATTTGCCCATGAATTAAGAATAATTAGGTAAGAATATTTTGATATAGCAAAATTATTCTTATATTTACTGCTTGATTTAATGATGTTTAGTCAACCACGGTGAAGTACCCGCCAAATGCGGATATAAGTGAGTGGCTTAGTTTTGTTCTTAAGTTATCGAATAAAGATACAAAATTTCAGCTTGGAGAGGTGGGTGAGTGGCTGAAACCACCGGTTTGCTAAACCGACGTAGGGGTTAAACTCTACCGCGGGTTCGAATCCCGCCCTCTCCGCAAATGGCTCCCTTGAACACTCTTGGGAGCTTTTTTTATGCGTTTTTAGCCCGTTTTCCCACAATTAAAACTCACTAATCAACGAACTGCACTCACCTTGGAATACTGCTGGTTTCCAAGATAACAAAAAAATGTCCAAATAATCTGAAAGTTTGTCACCGATTCAGTCACCGATAACGGACACGTTGTACTTGTTTAGCGTTTTACCCCTGGGAATACTGCTTACTATTGGGGTAACATAAAAAAACCCCTGTAAACAGGGGCTTAAATTACGGTCTAACTTTGAAGAAGTAATCAGGTAACGCTTCCTTTCTCCATCGAGTAGCTGATTTGTTCGTCCACGTACCATCTCTCAAATGAACCCTAACGCTATTCCGAGTTAAGTTAGTCATGTCGGCTGCTTCCTGGATACATGAAGCTGTACCAAACAGTTTCATTGGTCTGATGTAGATGTCCACAGGGACTGCTCTCCTGCTACGAATATATTTCCTTACTTCGATTGTCTTTGGAGCTGAACCCGTAATGTTACGCCAGTAGAATCCGCCACACTTATTATCCTTACTTATAGCTTTGTTGAGATTGCCTAAGTCTAGTCCAAGAATCTTTGCAGCAGAAAATGATGAAGTATATGTTTCTTTATATTTGCCATCAGTATCATAGGACGCAATAGGTTTTTTCTCTTTCAAATTCATCACCTCGATTAAAATACAGTGAAATTTACGAATTCATCTGCAATAAGGAAAATGTAATCTTTTACAATATATTCATCACCAAGGGAATGTATTTTTCCAGTCATTGATTTACCCCCTATTCCATTTAAGTATCTTTCGTATACGTTCTTGCCTCTATGCACCATTAGTCATCTCCTTTGATTTCTTCAATGTTGTCAACTTCCATGTCACCATAAGTTTCAAAGCATACGTCTTCAGAATCGAGAGCTATTGTTTTAGCTTCATCTTCACTGTTGGCTTCAATTGTCATAGTCTTAAATGCGGTTTCTGATAATGTTACTTCGTATTTAGCCATTAGGCAACCTCACTAAATAATGTTTGTTTGTCCTGAACTTTTGACTCCTGCCAGGTTTTCTTTTCTGATTCAGGCAGCCATTGTTTACCATCACAAGCTCTCATGTTGAATTCTTGCCATAGGAATTCATCTTTGAAGGTTAGGTGAACAGTTCCCTTCTTGAAGAATTTAATATCGAAGAATTCAGACTCGCAAGTATTACTAAACGTGCCAGAATATACTTTCCCGAGTTCATGAAATTTATGCTCTAAGGTGTTACGGATCGTTAGACATTTCTCATACTTAGTTCCACTGATATAACACATTACCTTGTCAATGTCAGAATACTCACTGTCATAGCTGTAATTGGTTCCGAAATTATCACCGTATTGACTAATATCGTGACTTGACATGTAAGCACCATACTTTACCCAGTTTGGAAGAATCAACTTCTTATTCACCTTCCACTTATCGTTAGTTTTCCAGCCTTCAACATGACATCTATTTTCATCGTGATATTTAGTCAGCATATTGAAAACTTCAACCACAGCTTGTTCCAGGATGGTTTCTTTGTTTAGCAGCAATGTTCGAATCAAGTTCATGACGTTTTCTTTAGTGAAGTCCATAGCTCCTTGAGTCACTATGAATTGGTTGAAATTACTTCGGACATTATGAGTCATGTATCTTTCCATACCCATCTGAGTAATGACTTGCTTCCATACACTTGTTCTTAAATGGTCACAGAATTCATTATACTTCAGCTTATTAGCCCCACTTGTACCGAATTCATCCATGAATTTATCGTATGTACTTGTTAAACCGTTAGAATAAAACCTAATCCCTTCAGTGACTTTCAAATGCTCAACAAACAATTCCTTCACTTGCTCAAAACGCAATACCATGTTACCGATTACATCCCTTGTAGCAACAGCATCATTAATGATATTTTCATCAAGGTTAAGTCTGGGTTCAGAAGATGTACTCTTGAATTCGAAGTCCACACGTTTAGAACCGCTAACTTTCTTCAGACGTACCATAGCAACATCTACTTGAGTAGTTCTTTCAGCATCCTTAAAGCATTGTCCAAGGTGTTCAACTTCGCCAGCATTATCTTTAATTATAGTAGCTAACAGTTTCCTTTTCTCAGTATGAGGATTCAGGATAGTTTCAGCATTTAATAAGCAGCAGATGTCACCTTCATCAAGGATCTCCCATGCCTTTAGTAAATGATCCACTCCATTGCTAAATGGTGGATTCATTACAATGAGGTCAAAGAACAGGTCTCCTGAATATTTCAGGAAGTCTTCAGTGATCAGCCTGTATTTCTTTTCCGATAATATAAACTGAAGATCTCTATTGATTTCACCACAATACATTTTAGGTGGACAATAGCTGCCTGAAGCATCTGCAATATAATCCAGGATGTCACCTTTGCCAGCTTCAGGATCTAGTATCACTCTTTCATGCAGCCCTTTCAAGTAAGGCTCAATCATTTTTCGTATCACCCATTTGGGTGTAGGAAAGAATTCAGCATTAAACATTTTATATCTCCTTGGAAAGCTGCAATTAAGCAGCCTTCTCTTTTGTTGGCAAGCAATTAGGAATTAACAAATAATTTGCAAGGTTTTGGGAATCCGTTTCTTTCAGGTATATGAACTCAACGGCAATTTCCCCACCTTCGTAAAGGAATCTGTGTTCTTCTTCCTCTACTAATCCATCAGGACCGTAGAGGTTTCTTAGGTAATCAACAACTTTGTCGTCTGCCTCAAGGTGACTTTTTGCAAGGATAGTCTGCTTAAAAGATATGTTGTATTCCCCTGAAATAAACGAAAATGCAGCTATGTATAACTTATCCAATTTCAGCCTCGACTCTACTAGTCTTTCATTAGTTTTTTTAGATCCAGCTCTCCGATAGGAACTCCAACAGCATGAACATACTTCCATTTATCAGCATGGAGATCCTTCAGTTCATAATCACCTTTGAGTAGATTGGAGATTTCCAGTTTGAGTTCAGCTTCGGAATTTGCATGAGCTATTGTCATGGTTCCTTTATCCGATCCCTGGTCAATAAATACTTCGTAAGCGATATGTGTCATGCAGTAGCTCCCCAAAGCATGAGCTTTTTCATTGGAATCCACAACAGATTATACAGGGGATTTGACCGCTCCCTTCTTACCTTATAGAGATCGAAGGAATCGGGCTGAGGATCTTTGAACTCGTAATGAGTATCGGTAGGAAGATCTGACTGCATAGCCATTAGCATTTCCTCAATGACTAACAGTTCTTCAGGTTCACATTTGTAATGGTCTATTTCTAAACCATAGGCATTTAAGAAGTCCTGTTCTAAATCAAAATTCCTGATGAACGGGACTATTCCTTCGAAGTTCCAGTGTTTTAGTATTACAGGTTGGTTCATTTTCGCACTCCATAAATTTTTCAAAACTATCAATTACTTCCAAGTTGGGTAAAATCATTTCCATGTCTGAGCAGCACTTTCCTGACTCATTCAGTCTGATTGAGAAATTGTTTGGCTTAGGTAGATCCCAGAATCGAATCCTATTAGGCTCCCAATGATTCTCGTTGATCGTTAATCCAGCATATCCCATTGTCTTGAATAACATCGGTAGAATTTCCTCATAATCCCCTTCCATGATTGAGGCATAGATAGGGACACAGGGATTGACTTTAGGAATGTGTTCAAATGAATGAAATGTAATAGTGACGCTATCAAACAATGAAGCGATGCCAGGATCTTGAGCCACTTCTGTTCTGCTACTGGTCAAGTGTACCTCTTTGAAGAATAGTCTAGCTGCTTCAACGATATCTAAGAAGATTGGATGCATTAAAGGTTCTCCACCAGTGATCATTATCTGTTCAAAATCAACAGCAAGTGTAGCATACAAATCATGTAACTCTTCTAAGTTGTACTTTTCGTCAACGGATACATTCTTCATAATGCAATAAGAGCAAGTCCTATCGCATTTGGTCGTGATTATATGTTTAAGCATCTAATTGCTCCTTTCTATCTAGCAGATTGAAGTACAAGCCACAGTCAGCCTTACCTGTAAGACCGATTCCTATTGTGACAGAAGTTCCTGCAAGAGTAGTATGAGCAGAGGCAGAAAAAAGAAATAGCTCAAATAAAACCATTTGGAAATGTCTATTCTTGGTCGAATTCTCTTTGTTATCATTCTTCTTTACTCCGAAAGTGATTGGTTTTAACATTAGGCTGCTTTCTCCTTCAGTTCTTGAGGCAAGGTCTTAGTGATCTTAACCGTTGGTGTAAGGTGTTCTTTAATTGCGGGATGTTTTGGATCAATCTCCTGAAGTGCTTTTACTCCAATTGAGGAAACTGCATCTTCAGTAAATTTGCGCATAGCAGAAATTATCGTGCTTCTTTCCATTGATCCGTTAATCGTCATATACGAATGATTCATAGCAGACATGACGGACTCGTATTCTCCAATGGTTAGCTTAGGTAAAGAGTATTGAAGATTTGGACAGTTGCCAGGAACCTTCTCCATATCCACAGTTCTCTTAATATCAAATGATGGTGTTACATACAAGTCAGGCTTGCCTGTTTCTTCATCAAAGATCGTCATGTATGAACCTTCTTCAGTTATCGAATGATGTAATGTCTTCTTCATCATTGTTTCTCGAAAGCTGATCTGAGTAATTTCACGATTGATATTTGCAATCATGTCTTCACCGCGTTTTTGCAGATCCTTTAGCTTACCACTTTTCAGGAACTTTACATATCCAGCTTTCTTTGCAGCTACCTGTTTCCCAAGAATCGACATCTTGTCTTCTGTTGCTTCAGTGTCTGCTATTTGTTCACCAGTATTTGTATCGAATGATTCCATAAATTCACGTTGGATCATCAGTAATTCATTTTCCAGTTTAATTAAACTTGCCATAATGCTCGCACTCCTTGGTTAACTGTTAAAATGTGTTCTCCACTTCCGAGAACAGTTTGCATTTACTAAATCGTTTAATCCTGGTAGGCTTCTTCCTACCCTTTATCCAGGCAATTTCATCTGGAACAAATGTGAAAGAAAAGAATTGCTCAGGAATAACTTTGTTGACATACACACCATATATCTGATAAACCCATTTCTGGTCAATAGAGAATCTTCTCCATGCATCGTTCTGGTTATACAAGCCCTTCACATCAACCACAACAGCAGTCTTGGTGTCTTTATGAGCTGGGCGTAATAATCCAGGAAAGAATTGAAAGAATATCTTATTGAAATAGATCAGGAAATCAGCCGTATATTCGTGAGGATGGAATAAGGTCTTATGCACAGTTTTGGTCTTAGTCTTCAGCTCCACTTCTTCAGTGTATTGAACTTTATCAGACAGCAGATATGACCCAGGCTGATAGACGCATCTTTCAACAAGTCCAGCTTCCTGAGCCAGCTCTAACCATTTCACAAACTGTATTTCTTCCTCACTATCGTAGGTAATTAGTTTATAAATTTCTTTAGGCATTAGAGCTGCCCTTATCAAGTATTACTTTCATACAATTACCTTCCTTTCTTCTGAAACCTTAATAAAATAATATGCTTTGGTATCATCCCAGCACTCAAATAAATGCTGGTATATACTTTTGTTGCATGGAGGATTCTGACCATTCAAAACGCACATCTTACATGAGTTACCACAGTTCTCAGGAGCTTCCATACGCTTATACTTAGCCATTGGCTTGCTCCTTAACTTCAGTGACTGAATAATTGTATTGTTTCTTTCTTAGCCAATTGTCAATGACGCTTGCTTTCTGTCCAACTGTCCAATGTAAATATGGTCCAGCCTGAACGATTACATTTGCATCATTCACTTGAAAGGCAACTGCTATAATGTCAGTTTTCAGCACGTATGTTATTATTGACATTTAGTTTCCTCCAAAGGTTAATTGATGGATAGGTCTATCTGGTTGATGCGCTGCTATTCGATCAATCGGTTCATCCTTTAATGATACCTGGTGAAAGATGAATGTTTTCATATCAACGTTGAAGAAGAGTTTGAAACTAGGATCATCCCTAGCCTTGAGACATTCTACTGTCCTGGCTGACATATTTCGTTCACCAGTAATGCCGATAACAATATCAGATTTCTGAGTAAATGCACTCGATCCAAGTCCTGAGTACATTGATAATTCAGATGCTTCTATGCTACCTTCTTTCGTCCTATGTTCTGAGGATTGTTTATTGGTATGTTGAACCATGATAATAATGACTTTATATCTTTCAGCCATCTGCTTCAGCTCCATAGCTAAACGTTTCTCTTTGTTGAGTCCGTCTGGTTGATCGCTGATATCAATATCATGTACTGTATCAATGATAATTACGTGTTTATCAGAATCTTTGACAATCTGTTCAAGTTCTATGAGATCAGGAGTGTCCCTTACGTATCCAATATTGCGAACATCATTAGAGTAATGGTTTGTATTAACCAGATAATGCTCTTGGACTGATTCTTTGTCCATACCTCTAGCAATTTGAACGAATCGTCTGTATAGCTGCTGATTACCGAACTCGGTGGAAATGTACAGAGTCTTTTTAGCTAACTTAACAGCAAGATTCTGAGCAAGTGCAGTTTTATTTCTGCCCGATGGTCCTATGACATTAACTAAGTTCCCTGGAAGAATTCTGAAATTTTCTTCTAAGTCCCAGACATCTTTCAGATCGATTACGTTGTCACCTTGAAGATCACGAGTATATTGAACGTACTCTTTCTCCATTTCTTGAGCTGTAACAATACCAGGTAGGAAGTTCTTGCCCTTGAAGAACAAACATTTGCTGGAACAAAACTCTTTCATTATGCTATCATTACATCCGAACTCATACTCTTTATCGTAAGTGTAACGTACATCCCTCTCGACTGCATAGGGATCTAATGATGGAGCATAAGCCTGTATCATTGCAACAGTTCCTTCAATCGGAGTTCCATTTCTACGCTGCCAACTAGCTAAACGCATAATTCTAAGATGACGGGTCCCTTCTTCTTCACCAAGGGCATAACAAGATTGCATACAAGTCACTCGATTAGTAGTGTTGTGTTGACTCATTTTCATTTGTTTCTTATCGCCATTGGATAGTAATATTCTACCTGGGTGAGTAACATTCTTGGATAAATACTTTGTGAAATGAAAGTCAGTTCTAGGCTGTTTGCTTAACGCGAATATGTCTTCAGGTTTAGCACTCAAAAGTTCTTCAGCATGTAATGGAGTTTTGTATAATTTAGTCTTGTGATTAATTGTGTAGCCAACCCGAATCAATCCTGAGTTGTTGTAAAACGATGTGTCTATTCCTTCAAATTCGCGCGCTAGAGTCTTACGAACTGTATCTGGAAGATCGTTAGCGGGTTCAAATCCAAATATGTCAGGTATGACAAAATGATACCCTGTACCTGAGAACCATGATTGGATTTCGTCTTCGTTAATATTCCAATCATCCCTTAACTGTTCATAAAACATTTTAGCTCGATGCAGCGTTGTTGTATCGGTTTCTTTCCCCTTATCTATGTCCAAGGTTATATTATCAAGGTGGTAATTGCCTAAGTAGCCTGATGGAGATTTGCGTGTCTTTAAGTGCTGAAGAATCTGTTCATCGAAATAAAAAATGGATCTGAAGAACTCTGCGCCAGTAGCCTGAGCAGTTTTCAGGTATTGACCTAATCCGTTCACGTCTACTGCCTTACCTTCGTGTCGTTTACCGAAAGTGAATTCAGTGAATTTGTTCATTAAGTACTCCTATGTTACGAGCCATGTCCCTTCAATTGAGTCGGGGTCATTAGACTGCTGAATTTCAAAACCATGCGATCGCATGAGTGCAACGTCATTTTTAATGACTCGGAAGGCTCTTGAGTAAGAACTGCCATTGTGTGTTTTATTGTAAGCTAAGACTCCGTATCTTTTTACTTCGTCTTCGATATTGTGAGTCCTAATCAATCTGCCTTTCTTTGACCTTAGCCATTCTAATAATATAAATCTTGCTGTTTTCTGTGCCATTATTGTATACTCCTAAATGGATAACGTTAAATCTTTTATCGGTACTTGTACCTAGTTCCACTTGCATGTGTATGGTTACTCTACTATATTTCGCATTCAGTTCTCATAAGGGTTCGCACTCCATTGCTAACTGAAAGCCTTTCGAGGCATTTGGGTCTATCCTTTTTGGTTAGACCCTTTTTTTATGCCCTGTATTATTAAATGATCATCGGACGTTCTTCGACACCAGCATGAGCAGCTACATTAACAGTAGATTGACCCACGTTAGCACCATGATTGAATGAGGTTTGATCTGATTCAGTCATACCCATCAACTCAGGCTGGAAAGGATTCTTCTTTGCGTTTTTAATAAGATATCCCTGCCATTTATCCCATTCAGCTTTAATATCTTCTCTTTCAGCATCAATCGGGAAAGTCTGCTCCCAAACAGTTGAACGGGCTTTACCTCCATACATTCTGTTGATATACTGTACGACCTGGATCTCTTTACCAGTAGCAGTGTTAATCAAGGAAGCGGGTAATGTACCGAGTTCTAGCTGATTGCCATACTGAGCAATTGTATCAGCATCAAAGTAGTTGTAAACACCTGAAGACTGTAACAGTGTATCAAAATGGCGAAGTCTTGGACCCCACCCATTAAATGATTCAGCGAAGTTACCAGCTATGAATAATTTGTTATCGAATACTTTATCACCAGAACCTGTTTCCAGGGTTACTATTAATGCAAGATTGAATGGTTTACCTTCACCGTCCAAATTGTTCTGGTTAAGCTCAATCGCTTTGATACGAGCAGGTGATAAATAGACACCTTCTACAATTGAGTTACTTTGACCACCAGTCGAGTGATTTGAGTTCATTTTTGGCATACGTATTTCTCCCATTAGGATTAATGTTAAATTTGAATTGTTATTTGTGCTGGAAAATCCAGCTTGATTATGCAGCTAACTTAGGCAGAACAGGTACAGCTTGACCATTGTTATGCGCATCAACACAGTCGCAAACATATTGCAAATCATTGGGTATGACAGAGTTAATGAACATTCCCATCGGAGATTTACAAGTGTTGAATTCTGTACCTTGAGTATGAATTAAGTACTCGTTCTTGCCACCTTTTGTCTTCATGTCGGCATACAATACGGTCGAGAAAACACCTTCAAGCGTGATCGTAGAATCGATCATCTTACCAAGGGTCTTAGCTCTAACGTTAGTTGCATCACTGTCATCAACATGGTGAAGGAAAAATACTTTAATGTCATCCCTGAGATTCTGAGATATGGGGATAATACTGAAGAAGTTAAGTGCCATTTGATTGAATTTACCATAGCCAGTTTCAGTTGCCTTAGCCATTGCTTCATATGCCATAAGGTACTGACTGTCATCAATCACGATGGTTTTAATGTGGGGTAGATAAGCGGAAATATTCCTGAGCTTCTTAACTATTTCGTTACTCACGTTCAGGAATTTGTCTCTGTTAGCTGTGTTCTTAGGATCACTTAATGCGCGAAGATCGAAATCATTCCCAAACACTATCATCCTATTGCCTTGGATTTCACTACCATTTTCGTCAAAATAGTTCTCGAAATATGATTGCTTCCAGCCAGGGAAAGGTAAAGGTTTAGGGATCACGCTAATGATATAAGTTTCAGCAGGGTTAAGGGTTCTGACAGATGTGGTCTTGCCACGTCCAGATTTACCCACGTATAGAATTGCCTCAGACATACAGTCCTCCTTGTAAAAAGAAAATCGGATTCGCACTCCGTTGTATAACTTGTTTCCCTGTATAGGGATAGATAACTTACTTAAAGTAAATTATTAATGCAATAGAAATAAATTGACTTCAGTCATTTTTCTGTAAGTTGTTTAGATAAATGGTCTTAACCATCTTCTGTGTAAACCTCATGCTCCTATGCATGAAGTAAAACCAAGTTAATAGACCTGTTGCAATGACTGAAAGAGTAAATATTAACACGTTCGTACTCCTGGATTAGAGATTAAAGAGCTGACTTGCTCTGTTAGAATAATCAGCGATCAAATGTTGCTTCTTGATTTCATGGCTGATGTAATGAGTTAAAATGTTGTACACGTCCCACTCGGACATCCCTGACTTATGTTCAACATTAACATATTCCTTCACAGCTTTAGGAAATTCATTCTCAATAGCTAATAACAGCTCACTTTTTGCTTCGATACTTTCAAGTAATTGAATACGCTCCTGGACCACTGGCACACTTTGCATGCCTTTATTCAGAACTCTTTTGAATTCATCAATATTGAATCCAGAAGTATGCTTACGTACATATCTGCCTAATATCTTCCATAGGGTCATGCCATTGGTACAGACTTCTCTGAGTCCACCAAATTGCATAATAGCTTTGTAGGATTTGTTGTAACTGTTATAAATATCAAGAGTTAAAGCGGATTTTGAATCATTGTCAAGGAATAGGATATCAGGGAATATAACTTGCAGCTTCATCCATCCTAAGTGACAGTATGACTGTTTCTTTCCGAACTGATAATTAAAACCGAGGTTTGTTAATACGTTCAGTACAGGCTCAATGACTTCTTGATTAGTCACTACCTTGTAGCTATTTAAGTGAGGGTGAATGAGCTGACCAGTTAATCCGTCATAAATACCTTTGAACTCGTTGCTGATTACAATGTCATTATAAATTGGTGACACGTATTCAAGTGGCTGTTCACATACTGGGTTATAAAACTGGCTGAGATCGGTGATGACCTCTTGTTTGAATTGAGTTGAAGCTAATAATGGTTCTGTTTCAATTGCTAATATTTCTACTACTTCTACGTCTGGGTATTGATTTTCCTGGAACATATACAGTTCTCCTTATGGTTATTGGGTTCGCACTCCCGTTAGTTTTATCTTGGTTCCCCCTGTGCGTTAATCAGTTGGTTCCTATATTCAGGTTCGCACATCTAAAATTGTGATCAAATCAAAATAAAACATAGCAAGTATAATATGTCTTAATTAATTAAGTTGCAATGTTGATTAATTTATGTTAAGTTTACATTTCTACGCATGAAATTAATTCAAAATACATAAGACCTCTGTATCCGATTACTTGGCTGATAGATTGTCCCTAGGAGTTCTTTTAACACATTTCCAATGCTTGAAGGGCTTGAACCCATACTCTTTGGCTAATGCTATTGGGGCAGAACAGTGAAGGTTCTCTCGTGAGATAACAGACTCTTTAAGGTTCTTTGTTGATAATTGTTCGAGTAAAGCGCATTTGAATTCTGACTTTTCGTTCGCTAGATGTATTGGATCGTGGAATACTCTTCCGCAATCGAAACAGTTATTAGTGAGGAAGGAGTCAACGTCAGAGTTGCTGCTAAATAGAATTATTCTGCCTTTGATCATTTTTAATCAACTTATTCAAAAAGGTCTTAGTTCCAAATTATCCTGTCTTGGATACAGGGATACCAAGTGTCCTGGTTAAATATTCTTCTACTTCATCAATTGAAAGATCTGACATCCGATTACCATTAACTGAAGGTGTGATATGTCCATCAGCAAAGAGATCAAATACAACGCTTATCGGATCACGTTCAAAGCTGAGAAACCAGCAATTACCTAACCCTCTTGAAAATGTTACTGCTGTCAGATAATCTGCATAATTTGTTACCAGTAATAACACAACTGCAAACCTTTCCATGTAATGCTCCTATGACTTATTGTCAAAATGTCTGCCTATGTGACAAACTACTTTAAATGACTTGACTTAACTGCTTTTCTGTAATAACTTTAAGTTCTATTTCCCTGGATACAATAATGGAGTGCGACCATGATCACTACAAGAGCAATCTTGAATAGTAATGAATATACTATCCTCAGACCTTACCCCGCTGACTATAATAAAGGCAAAAGAGACTTCAGACAGACATTAGACCTTGTATCCAAGCATGGACACTGGAATAAAGGAGCCTTATGGCTTCCGAATACTGCTGAAGTACGTGAGTTATTAATAAAATTGGACATATGCCTGAATTAACAGCGGGACTCAATCAAGAGTCCATTATTATTATGGCATAGTTAAAATGTCATGCATGTCCTGGTTAATTAAATAAACTCCCCTGCTCCATTGCTGGGTTACAGGGGGTTATCCAAGGAGTATTACTGTAAACTCCTGCTTACCTCACCTATGAGGAAGTCAATTTCATTTGTTTCTGAGAACTCTGACCGCCAGTTAATCAGCTGAGTCATTACATCCTGTTTCATTGATTGGAGCATGACATTTGGTAAACTGGGTTCATCTGCTAATGTTAATAGGTCTCTAGCCTGAGCTAAAATACCTGCACTGAGTCCTCTTTGTGCGCGGATAGTTATCCACTCACTAAGTCTAATTAAATAGTTTGGGTACATTGTATTCTCCGTTGGATGATCGTTATTTGGGTTACTGGCATTACGCTGGTATTGCTGGGATTAATTCATGGATACTGCTTGAGGGTGTAGTGAACATATGAGTTGGGATGCTCCGTATTGGAACACCCCTTTATAGTTACCACTCAACTTGTGCAGTAGTGCGCTGTGTATATGTAAGGACAGTAAACTTAGAGCCAGCTTCAGATGTTCTATGAAACTTATCACCATCCTTGTTATGGACTAATGAATACTCTGCATCCTTATTGATAACGACCTTTGGATTGTCCAGTTCAGCTGCTAAAGCTAACAATTTGGAACCCATTACAGTCTCATGAATGGCTACATGATCATCGAAGGACATTCTGACACGTCTAGTATTGTAGACAGTGTTCTCTTCAGAGTCCTGTACAACCTTCCACTTGTTCTTCTTAGATAGATACTGTTTAGCTGGGTTGGTACACTTAGTAATCAAAGCCATGATATACTCCTTAGTATAAATGATTAAATGAATTGAGCGTTGATATGAAGCAAGGCAACGCCAGTTGCTAGGGACTGAGCCTTGCCATGATCCAAGCAGCTAACCTGTGGGCTACAACGGAAATTTCAACGGATTGCGACCCCGTACACCCTTTCTGGCAAGGGTCGGGATAACCTGTATATCACCCACCCCCACTATATTATAATTTTTCAGATGTTATGCAGGTAGGAGCACCCTACTGTGATCCCTGAGATGACTACCCTTGCCACACCCACCCTGTAACCCTACTATTTCCCCTCACTTTGTCACTTCTTGTCTGCTACTGGCTATATTGTCAGGATCTCAACGGGAATTCCGACCCTGTAACCCAACTTGTTTACATGGATCTGGTTAGCTAAGTAATTTTTTTAGGATAGACGTACCTTTTCACTTGCATTACCTGTATCTGTTGTCTACATTTATTTTCAAGTGATTTATTTATATAGTTTTATATGGATTGCTTAAAGTTTTTTATTAACTGTACGATTGACATAGACATTGATTAGTTGGTTGGTTACCTCAAGCAAAACAGGGGGATAGGATCTTCATTCTGTCCTGTTCCCCGCCTCCTTTTCAAAGCCATATATAAAAGTTTTAACCTAAACTAATGGAGTGCGAACCTTATGTTTAACTTAGTAACTAAAACCAGACTTGAGAAAGTCAAAGAAGACCTACGAACTGAATTTCAAGCCAAGCTTGATAAAGTATCCACGAATTCCTTCGCTAATAGCCTCAAAATGACTGTCGCCTTTGCTGAAACTTTGGATTTAAGAAGCAAACAGGTTGATACCAGGATAGCCTCACTGACAGAAACCCTTAAAGCTATGCAGGCTGACATCGGAGCATTGAAACTCTCCCCTGCTTCCAAGATGGAGAAGGATCTTACGCGCATTAAAAGGAAACTGGGTGAGGTTATCCTGGAGCAGAAAGAATCAGCTTATGAGGAAGACTTTTCTAATGATATTTTGGGATGTCTTATTTCTGCAGCAATTGACACTGACCTTTTAACCAAGCCGTACCTTGAACAATACACAGCTCTAATGGAAGTTGACAAATCCCCTGCTCATGATGAAGCCTTTGGATTACTATCAAAAGCTATTGATGCAAGTGTTCAGTTTAAGGCTAACCCAAAAGTTGCAAAAGAACTAAAAGTTGTAAGACGCGAACAATTAAACTAGAACGATGATGACGATGAATTTTATAAATGATAATATGATGGATGCGGATAGACACGATGACAAAGCAAATGGAAGAGTTACTGGCAAAAGCAAAAGTGAAGGTGGACCTTAATTTAAGAACTAACCTTTTCAGAAGTGAGAAGATGGCCACTGAGTTTGCCAAGAAACAAGTAGTACAACTGTTCTCTGAAAAAATTGCTCGATTGGCTTGGACTCTAAAAAAGACCAAGAACGATGACCATAGCACGACATTTTCTTCCGAAATCTACATTCTGACAGATAAGGATATTCAGGAGTTGATGAAAAATGGAAACGATAATACGGAAGCTGGCAAAAGAAGGAACTAAGGAATTTAAGATCTATGAGCAGCATGAAGCTGATGATCTCAAGATACCGTACAAGTACTGGAAAGAATGTGATGCTGAAGATGTAGGGCAGATTTGGGCTTTATCGGATGACGGATGGGTTGGTGAACTGTTAATGGTTAAGCTCTATACACCAAGGCACAGACGCCGTCCGAATAAACAAGTCCAGACTGCTTTCGGAAGAAGGTTTGTGAGTACAAAGGTTAAGCTGGATTTCCTTGAGAATCTGTTATACAACTCATGGAACTACCAGAAAGCTCATAGCTGGCAAGTTGCTGAAGCTAACAGGCTTAGGACCCGAAATACTGTAAAGGTTTATGTTCAAATGATGCTTGCGGGTGCTATTGACTGGAATAGATTAGGTCAGGCTTATCGACCCGATCAATACATAGCAGCTGCAACGGTAAGAAGATTGTTCAAAACAGAGGAAGTTAAAGCTATGGTTGATAAAGAATTAAGTGTAGTCCTTAGTGATAAAGGGGCAGATAAGACCTGGCTCATTGAAAAGAGAATCAAGGCAGTTGAGATAGCTGAGAAGGGTGGAAACGCAAAAGATATGACAGTAGCCCTTGATAAGTTTGATCACTATCTAGGCTTGAATGACAGGATAGTGAAGTCGGTTGAATCTGAAGAATTCTCCTGGAAACAGCTTTCAGAAGGTGTCGAGGACGAAAGAAGAATCAAGATCGAAAAGAGTACTGAAAAACCTTTATTGGAGAAGAACAATGATAGTATCCCAAATGCTGAACTGGTTGATAGTGGAAGTGGAGAAGACTGATTGGAATTACGGTCTTGGACACAAGGTCAACGAATTAATTAAAGCGTTACCAAAAGAGCTAAGATCCTTTGACTGGAATAGAAAAGTATGGAAGGTCAAACACTCTGATCAGTTTGTAAAAGAGTTACAGGATCTTCAGAATGAATTCAAGTTTGATCCAAAGACAAGAGTTGACATGATGGAGTTCGACCTGGACAGATGGTTCTGGGAGATATTCAAAGTACGTAAACAGGTAACGAGGATAGCTTAGTGGAGAAGACTGGTTTTTACGAAACTAATAAGCATTTATTTGCTGGCAAATGTCAAAGCTGCTCTCAAATATGTAAGCAGACTAAGGATGCAAAAGTAATGGCTTGTAAATTCTACGAACGTGGTCCTGTGATATTAAAAGGGGATGCGAAATGACATACGATTATAGATGTTTTTTTAGTAAAGGTGGATGCGGGAATCAGATGAATGTTAAACACCCAATGGCTGAAGATCCTGAAGTCCTTTGCCCTGAATGTAGTAAAGTAATGGAAAGACAACTCTTCCCTACCAAGTTTAAGTTTCATAACAACTTGTTTGGCGGGATCTCAGGTGATGAACCCACGAGATTCATAGGCAAGATCTAATGGCTAATAATTGGGGAGATAGAAAATCCTTTTTCGATGTCTATTCTCCTGAAGAATTGAAACGTAAGAGTGAACATGAAACTATGATGGCTGAAGCTGCTCGAAGGGCAACAGCTGGGTATCTGGCTGGTTCGTTAGGTTCAGGATATAAAGTTGCTTATGGAGTTGACCATGCAGTTCCTTCCAAGACAAATCTATCTCACAAGCAGATGTACGATCAGCTAAACCCCCCGAATAAGTACGCCTTTGATATGGGATTAAGTGATATGGATATAGAATCGATAAAACGGCATGTAGGATTTGGCAGGCAGATAACTCATGAGGATATCGAGGATTTTGTAATCTCTGAAGAAAGGAGAGGACGTACATTCAAAAGCAGACGAGGAGCTAGATACGAAGGCAGTAAAGACTGGGATAGAGTACAAGACAAACTGTATGCTCAGACAATGCTTACTGGACAGATACAAGGAGAAAAACCTTTTAAGTGGATCATTGACGATCCAGAACCGAACCATGATCCTGACAAAGTAACACTTAACACGAATTTACTTAAAACAAAACAAATACATTTAGATCAAAACTCATAGGAGAAGTACAGATGGCAGAAAAGAAAGCAGGCATATTCGAAACAATCTATAACGCAACTGACGAGTTAAGGAAATCAATGAAAGCTCCATTGGTTAAGAACAAACTCAAAAGACGTTTGGAATCAGCCTGGGATGATGCTGAGAACAAAAAGATCGATGCAACAGCTAAGATCCAAGATATACGTGAAGACCTTAGCAATTATGACATTAATAAAATCCTGGATAACAAAGATACAGTTGTACGTCTTGGTGAACTTCAGGTTGGGATTGCTGCTGAATTCCTAGAGCTGTTCGGGGAAACAATGGCAAGATAGTTTCACTCTGTCAAAGAGAAAGTACAAGGGTATATCCTGAGTTTAGGGTATGCCCTTTTTCAAAACATATGGGTACGTGGTGCTGAGATTTTAATCACAGCATAGGTACACTTATGTCAACAAAGTTGGAAATACTTCAGAAATTGAAGGGATCATTGGTGCTATTGGGTAAAGCTATCTTTGCTCAAGCAGTAACCAAACCTTCACCAGCATTTCACTATGAACTTTCAGATCTCATTCTTGATACTTCTATCAAGTTCCTGAATATCATTGCTCCCCGCGGATCTGCAAAAACTACCTTAGTAGCAATTCTTAATATAATCCATCACCTGATGTTCGGACGTGATAAAAAAGTAATCATCATTGTATCCCGAACGCAAGGTCACGCGATTAATATCCTACAAACCATTAAAGACATTCTCGACTACAATCAAAACTTCAGACAACTGTTTGGCTACTGGGGAGTGCAGTCAGCTAAGAAATGGACTTCTACTGAAATTGTCCTGAAGGATGGATCTGCAATTATCTGCAAAGGTATGGGACAGATGCTTCGAGGGATGAACATAGGTGGACAAAGACCAACTCTGATTATCCTGGATGACCCCGAAGACGAGAACAATACGAAGACGAAAGAAGGTATGGAGAATAACTTCAAGTGGCTCCTACAAGCTGCTGTGCCTGCTCTCGATGCTGATAGAGGTCGTATGATCGTTATCGGAACTCCGCTCAACGAAAGATCCATCATTATGCAGCTCCAAATGATGAAGCGTTGGGTAACGAAACATTACAGCTATCTCTATGAAAATGAAGATGGTGAAACGGTTTCATTATGGGCTGAAATGAAATCAGTCGAAGAACTACTGGCTGAGAAAGCGGATCTGGAAATAATCGGAAAGGTATCTGTATTCTACAAGGAACGGATGTGTCAGATTATTGGTGATGAAGATCAGCTCTTCAGAGAAGACTACATTAAGCATTGGGATGGAACTCTTGAATACAGGGGTGATGATGCTTACCTGAACATAACCTACTTGAAAGGTGAAGGATCAGTCAATAAGATAGTTCCTGTTAATGTATTCATGGGCGTAGATCCAGCAAGCTCAATTCAGCAGTCAGCGGATTACTCTGTAATATTTCCAATAGCAGTAGACAGATCTCAGAATGTCTATTGTCTTCCTTACTTCAGGAAACGAGTTCCACCAATGGAAGTTGGTAGACAGGTTCTCGTAAACTACAATAACTATAAGCCTAGAAGAACTCAGATTGAAACAACTGGATATCAGGAAATGCTTCGGGATTACCTGAAGGAAGTCTGTATCAAGAAAGGCATATTCATTCCAGGGCTTGAGCTGAAGAATAATCCGAGAACAGCAAAATCCAAACGTATAGAATCATTGCAGCCAAGGTTCGCTCAAGGCAAAGTGTATCTAAAAGTAGGGATGCAAGAATTTGAAGATGAACTCCTGATGTTCCCGCGCGGAAAACATGATGACCTTATTGATGGATACTACTATGCAGTAAAAGGACTCTATGTTCCCTACCATGGCGTAGTAAACAAGAACCCCGATATGGATAAATATTTGTCAGAAATTCAGTTGCAAGTAGAAGATGACTGGCAAGAGGCGTAATGCAGGTAGATATGTGAATAAATGAATGTAATGCAGGTAGCGATGTAGGTCTGATAAATTGTTTAAACACGATTACAGGCTTATATTGTTGCCTGATACGATGATGATATGTTTAGATAATACGGTGAGTAGTGAACATTTACGATATGAATCAAGGTGCGGAGAAGTACATCTCCCAAATGGCTTATGAGACTCCAAAGCAGGTAAAACTAACTCAGCAGCTACTTGAAATTTATCGTAGTTCACGTAGCTCTTGGGATATCAAAGCGAAAGAAGATGACGATTTCCGTAGAGGCGATCAACTCTCCAAAAAAGCCATATTTAATCTGAAGCAGAAAAGACAATCCCCAGTAATTCACAACGTTATTGAATCAGCAGTTGAGAACGCAAAGGCAATGCTTACGGCAAACAAGCCAGCTTTCTCAGCTACCGCCAAAGAAGACTCAGACAGAAAGACAGGAAAAGTATTTGCAGATCTAATGTCTCACATCTGGAATGGTTCTGATGGCAACATGCATCTTAAAACAGCAGTCGATGACTATTACGTTAAAGGCATGGGTGTTCTTTTTACTTACGTAGATCCTCATGGAGCATTTGGTAAAGGTGAGATCATGATTGAATCACTTGATCCATTTGATGTATTCATAGATCCTAACAGTAAAGATCCTTACGCCAGGGATGCAGCTCATATAATCATATCAAAAATACTTTCGTTTGAACAGATCCAAGATATATATCCTGATAAAAAGGAACTCCTGAAATTTGTGAAGGAAACTTTCCAGAGCAATCAGCCGATAAGCGGTAGGAACATTGCAAACCAAGACTCTATTACAGAGAACTATCACAAGAAAGCTGAAGCACTCCAAAGATATTCCAAAATCAAAGTAACTGAAATTAATGTCTTCAATAAACAGACTGGTAATGAAAGGATATTCTCCTTAGCTGAGTTCCAAGAGTTTTTACAAGATCCTTGCCTAGTACAAGTTTCTCAGGAAGGTGAACAATGGATTACTGCTGATCAAGAGGTCGAGCAGGCTTTACAAATTTACGAGCAGACTGGTGGAGTATTCCATTACGAGCAAAATCCTCAAACTGGCGAACCTGAAATGGCTCCTGGACCAGAAAACCAATATAGTATTCCTGGCTCCACAGTCGAATTAGTAATTCTCCCAATGTCAAAAGCAATCGAAGCTGGTATCCTGTTAACTGACAAGATAGTCCAGACTAAAATACAAAGAATTATATCTATTGGTGGCGTACTGTTCGATGAATCAGTCATGCCTATAAGCAATTATCCAATAGTAACTATTATGAATCATCATAATCGCACACCGTACCCAATGAGTGATGTGAGGTTGGTTAAGGGCTTACAAGAACAGATTAACAAGATTGAATCGCTAATCGTAGCGCATGCTTCAAACTCCACTAATGTCAAATTATTAATTCCGCAAGGTTCCGTTGATCGGAAAAAAGTCGAAGAGGAATGGCAGAAAGCTGGAACGGCTGTGATCGAATTTAACGCTGAGATTGGTAATCCTATTGTGGTCCAACCGCCTGCTTTACCGAATGAGTTATACAAGAACAAAGCTGATAAAATGTATGAGATTGAGAGAATGATGGGAATCTTTGCTATGCAGCAAGGTGACGCTTCACAAGCTCCAAATACATTCAAAGGGACTGTTCAGCTTGACGAGTTTGGTCAAAGAAGAATCAAATCTAAAAGGGATGATATTGAAGGTGCAATCAATACGCTGGCTAAGGTAGTGGTCAACCTGATTCAAAAAGTTTACACTGAGCCAAGGGCTATAAGACTTCTTCAGCCTAATAATCTACCTACAAGAGAAGTTTCAATCAATCAACCGATGTACTCTGACTTTGGGGATGCTATTGGCAAGATCAATGACGTAACCGTTGGAGCGTATGATTTGATAGTTGTAACTGGCTCCATGCTTCCTTCAAACAGATGGGCTATGGCAGAATACTACAAGGAACTCTATGGTGCTGGACTTATCGATCAGCAAGAATTCCTGATGAAGACTGAAGTAGCTGACGTTGAAGGTGTGCTTGAGAGATCTGGACAAATGAATCAGATGCAGCAAGCCTTACAGCAAGCTCAGGATCAAATTAAAAAACTCGAAGGTGACATGCAGACTCTTCAAAGAGAGAATGTACACCTTGAGAAAAAAGTTGAAGTGGAGAAGTTCAAGACTGGATTGAATGAAAACAGATCCGATGTCAATAAGGCTTCTCAGCTATATGAAGCTAGACTCAATGACGAGTTAGCTATGCAGAAACGAACTATGCAAATGAATAATAAAGTAACGATGAATAATAAATAAGGATAACACGATGGGCTTTTTTGACACTGAAGACATACCTAATGCTGCCGCGGATTCTCAGGATAATCTGACTCCGAACAATACGGCAATTGGTAATGACCAGTTAAGTAACGATAACATGGATTTTAATAATCCAGCAAATTTTATGACTGATAACAATCCTGTTAACGCGGATGCTGTTACAGATCCAAATCAAAATCTAAGTGGTGAGGAAAAAAGATTTCAGTATTGGCAACAGAAACACGACAAGCTCAATAATGAATTCTCCCAATTGAAAACTCAGTACGAAGGTGTTGACCCAAGTTTCGTAGCTGTTGCAAAACATTTACAAAGCAACCCTGCATTGCTACAACAAGTATTTGCTGGCAAGCCTGCTGATGCTGTCCAAGACAATCAGCTAAAAGTACCAGCCAGACCAAGTAGACCCCAGAATTTCAATGAGATAGAAGCAGTCTCTGACCCTTCTAGTGAATCATACAAATTCAGACAGGCAAATGACCTGTTCAGGGATCAGATGTACGACTATCAGATGGAAGGATTAAGAAGAGAACGTGAAGACTTTGCAAAATTACGCACAGAGTCGGCACAAGTTACTGAACAGGACCACGCTATGAATAATCTTCGCAATGAATTGACCCTTGGCTATGGACTCCAAGGCAATGACGTGAATGACTTCATAAAGGATATGTCCGATCCCAACTCTATGTCGATTCCCAATCTTGTTGAGTATTACAACTTCAAGAAAGGGCGCGTTAACTCAGCTCAAAACAACGCTCAAAGTGTTCGTGACAAAGCTGCTCAGTTAGCTGCTAGAAACAACAACCATACTTACGGTGCTGGTATTACTACCGCAAACGGAAGTGGAAACAATCAACCCAATGGCGATCAATTCCAAAATAACTTTTATAAAGATTTGGCTGGCAATACTGGGAAACTATTTGAGACCTATTAACAAGGATAAAGATTATGAGTGCTAAAACACTATTTGCTGGTGGCGCTCTTGGTACATTGATGCTAGAAAGACGTAATGTCTTAATGGACCCGAATTTCACCAGGGAGTTACACACAGATATAACACCGTATACTACTGCTATTATGCATGGGAATACGAAGACAGGGATTCCAGATCCAATGTTCAAGATGTTCGAACATAGAACTGGTGTCCTAAAGATGCAATTTCAAGTAACAAGTAATGTTACAATTCCCGCTGACAGAACAGCTTCAGCAGATGTCACTATCAAGGATGGTACTACTCTTGGTCTTGCTGGTGAGAAAAACAATACAGCTGATGACTCTTACAAGAACTTCACGTTCGATGTCTGGTCAAAAGATGGCGTTAAAAAAGGTGGTGCATATCTATTATCTGTAACAGATGGCACTAAAGTAAAATTCAAACTGACTTCTCCAATTGCTATCGTGTTAGCTAACGATGACTATTTCGTTGTTACTGGTAACGCAAATGGTGAAGGTGGATATTCAAGAGAAGCATGGGCTGACGAACTAACCTTAGTTCAGAACCAATGCCAAATCTTTGAAACACCTGTTGAAGTTACAGGAACTTTGTACGAAGCTGCTCTTAAAGGTTATAGCAACGAACTTGCTAGACTCCGTAAAGATAAGCAGATGCTTCACTCTCTTCAAAAGGAAGATACATGGCTTAAAGGTTGGTCGCCACTTGGTACTAATATGTCTGGGGCTAACAGTTTTGTAGACGGTAAGTTGACTGACTCCGATGGTAAGGTCGTAAGAACTACAATGGGATTTATCCCAATCGTAGAGACTTATGGTTCTGACTCTGGTGACAATCAAAACCGTTTCTCAATCAATGGTGCTGCTTACGACTATTCTAACTCTGTTGATCAGTTCGAGAAGATATTCACAAACTCTGCCGATGGTGATACGAAATTTGGTTTCTCTGGACGTGGTGCGCTTGGTTTCTGGTCTAAACTGTTAGCTGCTTCTCGCGTAGCTGGTGGTGCAGGTTGGGATATAGAACTTTCAGATAAGAAAAGAAACAAGCTTGGTTTCAATGTACGTATTCTTTCAACCCCTCATGGAGATCTACACTTAACTCCAACTAAAGCGTTGAGAGGAAACTACAATCAAACAATCTGTATCCCTGACATGGCGAACATTTTCCATGCAACATACAGGGCTTCCCGTTTCGACCATAACATCAAAACTGATAACGGTTATGATGGCGTTAAAGACAGATACTTCTCTGATGAAGGTGTCGGTATGACGTTAATAGAAAATCATCAGATCATGACCATTAAGCAGGGAGCGTAATCTATGAGCTGGAATGATGACGTAATAAACAGGATGTATGTGGCAGATGAAAATGTCGCTTTGCCCGCAGCTGCTGGCTCTGGGTATTCTGATGTGATAAAGGATCTTCGTCCTGACCTTTCAAAAGAAGCTAGGACAATAGGTTTCCAATTTCAGGCTTCTGCTGTAACAGGAACTAATATCGATGTGGCGTTATGCGGATCATTGAAAGCGGATGGATCAACTCCATTCCTTTTGAAAGATGCTCTCGTAGCTGACATTACAGATGACACTCTGGTTTCTGGTGTCGTGGATCTTAATGAATACCCTGCTCCATACTACCTAATCAGGTATACAGTGGATGTAGATGAATCACTGAACACAATCACAGCCAAAATATTCGGCTAAAATAATGGGGGGCTTCGGCTCCCCTTATATTCCAAAGGATAGAGAATGAGCTTACAGGGTACAGTTGAATCATACATAGGCATTAGTTCAGATACAACAGCATTGAAAGCATGGCTTGAAGCTGGTTCTGAAGATGTTGCCAGGAAACTAGGTGAACGTTATTTCGATCAGATCTCTGAATCGGCTGCTGTTACTGTGGATGGTTATACAGTTAACGGGTTGATAAAGCATGTGCATAAAGCTAATCAGCCTACAATCAACATACCTATTGATCAAAAGGCTCTAGCATCAGATCCGAAGTCCATGTGGTTTGCGACTGAAGATTCCCCTGTTCATTATTATTCCAATGGCAAAGTGTATATCCTGCCTGGTGGTGGTGATATTGAACTGATAAAATTTCCAACTGTCTCGGTTACAGGAACAACGTTAGGCAAGTACAATTCTCACATGATTCAGGCTACTGTTTTGTATGGCTCGATTCAAGCAGCTATCAAAGCATTTAGTGATTCCCTTCGAAGTATTAGCACTTCTGCTATTGGCATACCTGTCTTTATTGGCACGCCAGATTTCGCATTAACTGATGATGACAAAATAGCATTATCTACAATTTACTTCGATGGAGTTAACGGGGTTACTCCCCTTACTTTGGATCACACACTGGTAGACTCAAATGTCCCGACTTACACAGTGGATGATACAACAATCAGTTACACAGGAATGGATGCAAGTTTATCACAAGATGATGCTGAAATGGTACAGGCGTTTTCAAGTAAGGCTGGGCTTGAATTAAACGAGTTCCAGAAATCACAGTATGAGAGATTGAATAACTTCAATAAAGATAACGTGGTTTACCAGGCAAAGATCCAGAAGGCAATTGAAGAATTAAGAGTTCAGCAGCAGAAACTTGCGGCTGTGTATGACCAAGAATTTAAGAAAGACTTGACAGAGAAGCAGTTCAATGCTGCAAAAAGTTACGAAGCAAAGGTTACTGAATACCGTACAAAATTAGAACAATTCCAATCAAACGTACAGATATACTCAGCACAAATTCAGGAAGAAGCAGGGTTGAGAGCTGCAAGTATCCAGACAGCTCAAGCTATGTTGCAGTTGATTCCTTCGCTGAGGAATGAATACAACTTAACTACGAGTAGATAATGACATTACAGCATATAATCGAAACAGTACAAATGACATTCCCAAGAATGGGAATAACTCAATTGCTTTCTATGTCCAATCAGACTGAAGAAAAATTTGCTTCAGAGACTGGCATAATCAGGAAAGTAATTAGCTTAACGGAAGTCGAAACAGATCTCCCGACTGATTTTGAGAAGATTGATAATTACAAATTTATAGTTGAAAATGGTAGTACCATTGAGACGCTTTTCAAGATCGTCATGATTAATGGCAAATTCGTTGTCATACAGATTGACAATACCACAATTACAGCTATCCCTTCACCTGTCACAAGCATTGAGTTGGAGTATTACGCAAAGCCAACACCATTGACGGGCAAAACAAGCTCTCTGACAATTCCTGAAAAATACTCCGATGCCATTATAGCTAAGATCCTTGAGAAGCTGTATGCAAGAACTCCTGTGACAATGGCTTCATACACTACTGGAACTAACATGCTAGGCATTGATCGCAACATGGTTAGGTACTGGAAGAGTGAATATAGAGAACAAGTAATTGACGCGAAGAAAGAAGCAAATTCAAGAAATGATAAATCGGAATGGCATTTCCAAGGAACTGATGATGAATGAACACGAATGCACTAAAGGCGAAGAGTTAGAAAATTTAGAAACCTTAATGACTGAAGTCCGAGACTTGGTTAAGTATGTCTACGTGCGAAATGGCGGGGGTGCTAAGGTACGATATGAACGCGCTGACTTTGAGCAAAGGGTTTACAACTCAATGAGTCCGTATGCATACTGGAAAAAAGCTGTTTCGTTAGCTGCTCAGATCACGATCATTCTGGGACTTGTATTCGCATTAAGTAAAATGGGAGCTATGTAATGTTTGAAGGAATTTTAGGATTAGTCGGGACGATTATTAGTCCGATTACAAATTTGATTGACAATCTCAGTACCTCAGATGAAGAAAAACTAAAACTGAAGAATGAGTTATTACAAATTGAAAATGCTGCAAAATTGAACGCATTGGAGTATGAGAAAACAGTTGTGGATGCCAAAGCTAAGGTGATGGTAGCTGAGTTAGAGCAGAAAGATAATTACGTGAAACGAGCCAGACCAACGATTCTTTATGGTGGCTTATTCGCCTTGTTTACTAACTACATAATACTCCCTTGGATAGCTCATTTTACTGGTGGATCATTACCAAGCATCGATCTTCCTTCTGAGTTTTGGTACGCTTGGGGTGGTGTAGCGAGTGTGTATTCATTCAGACGAACCGATGAAAAAATTAAAGGGGTACAGTCGTGACAGAAAGATTCGAAATAGCATTCCCGAAATTAATGAAACGTGAAAAGGGATACGTAAATGATCCTGACGATCCAGGTGGTGAAACCAGATGGGGATTCAGTAAGAGATCATATCCTGATGAAGATATAAAGAATCTGACTATTGAGAGGGCTAAAGAGCTGGCTTTTAGTGACTTCTGGTTGCCTGCTTACGACCAGATTAAAAGCGAAAGATTAGCAATTAAAATCTTTGACATAGGATTCAACACTTCTCCGAAAGGACAGAAAACATTTAAGAAACCTGTGAAGACAGTTCAGAAGACTTTGAATAGATGGTACATGGAAAACTTAATTGAGGATGGACTGATAGGTGGAAAAACTATTTCTGCTATTAACAGAGTTAGATATCAACCTTCGCTTTACAGTCTGTTTATCTTCATGTCTTCTTCAGAATACGATGAAATAATTAAGAACAGACCTACGAGCGAAAAGTATCGTGCTGGCTGGCTAAATAGATTATACGAGACAGACTAATGAGTAAAGATACGTTAAATATAGAGACTTTCAATATGGGTATTATGAGGAATCCAGACAGTAAGGATATTCCTGCTAATGCTGCTTCATCATCGAAGAATATTGAATCGGTATTTGCTGAAGGAAAACTGAAAGGTATCCCTAAGCCATTGCTTGCTGATGGCGACAAACAAGATGCCAAGACAGCAAAAAGAGCTGTATGGTTGAAGAAATCTGATGATACTGAAACGATGGTGTTCCATGACGGATCAGCTATAAAGTACATTGAAGACTATTACGGTTCTCACAATCTTGCTGACCCTGGGATTGCAGTTTCAGCTTGTACATTGGTTCCTTCAAACAGATCTGTATTCGTTGGATCTGGTGATGCAGTAAGCGAACTCTTTTATAATGATTTCACTCCCTGGGCTACGTTGGTAACTGAAGGATCGGGTAATTCAGGAGTTGACGAGTTTGAAATCAATGGAGCTATAACCTCTTATGGCGGGACCAAGACAATCGAGATAGCAAGTGTAACTGATGTCGAAGCCTCTGGGTTTAATATTACTGTAAGTGATGATGATTATTTTATGTTTACCTATGCAGGGCATGGATTAGCTGCTGGACAAACGATACTGTTGAGCTACGAACTATTCATATACTCTGGTGGATTTACAGGTGCAGTTTATATGCCTGTCAGTGCGGAAATGATGGTTGCTAAGACAGTAGGTGATGTGGTTTACCTTGATGCTCCCTATTGGTATTCCAGAGAATTAACTGACGGTGTAGCCTTTGATTATATCAAGGCGGGATCAGGCTCATACAAGATTGATAATCAAACGACAATCAAGATCAACGGTACTTCGAAACTATTAGAAAGCGGACAATCCTACGATCTTGGACAAGGATTATCTGTTCAATTTGGAACACTCCTTGGGTGGGCTGCTGGTGACACCTGGACAGTAAGCATTGCGAACGCCAATGCTGAATCTTTAGCTGTGTCTAATGTTGAGTATAGCAACTTTGCAAGCTCTGAAATTATTAAGATAACTGGGAACCATAATTACCCAGGCGAAATATTCCAAAAGAATACGACATATTTATATACGCATAGCCTTATATATAACGGATTACACGAATCTCCTTTAGCTAAGAAAAACGTCACTCCTATCAACATCTATACTGGTGCAAGTAAGGGAAGGATAGAGTGTAGAATCAAAAATTACGCTTCTTTAGACAAGCGAGTAACTGGGATTAATATATATCGGGCTGAAGCAGCAATGCACTCAACTGTCCCTAGCGAAGAATTCCGCTTAGTGGGATCATACTCTATTAACCAAGGTAGATGGAGTAATTCAGGACCAGATAAAGTTTTGACGTTTTTCGACTACGGGAACATTGGTCCAACTTTCGAAGATAGCTCAGGGATCAGTGAAGACCTTTCAGATTTTTCAGTTACATGGGGATTAGCCTGTGAGCTGAATAATGAATTGTTCGTTGGTCAATGTATGCAGCAAGAACTTCCTGATGCACCATATATGATATTCAAATCATTGCCATTCAGGTATCAACAGTTCAATTGGACTAATGACTATCTGAAATTACCTGACAAGCCTACTGCTATGGCAAGTTACAATGGCAGGGTTTACGTGTTCACAAAGTTTAATACATACAGAATTAATCCTACTGGCTTATATATTGAGGATACATTTCCGAATATAGGCTGCTCAAGTAAGGACTCCCTGATAGTCACTGATTACGGGCTTTTCTGGTATGATAGCAATAACGCTTATGGAGTAATTGAAAACCAAGTAACACCAGTTTCTTACCCAATACAATATGGAACTCAGAGCTGGCATGGTTTGACCTATACTGATAGTTGGACATTATTCGATGCAAGAAGACAGTCAATCATCTTTGCCTTTGCCCTATCATCTGGAACGGAAGTTGCCTGCTGGGTAGTGAACATTGTAAAGAAACGATGGGACTATTACTCATTCAGTGGGCTTAGTCTAATCAAAGGATTATTCACAGGTACAAAGGGCGACATTTACCTGGTATCTAACAGTGGAGTCTATGACATTCTCAGTAAGGGTGCAGGGATGCCCTGGGAATGGATCTCAGGTGAGCTAGGCTTGAACGAATCCAGCCAGTTGAAGTATCTATACAAGTTGATCATTGATGCAACTGGTAGCCTTAAAATCGAATTCATGACCAATTCTACAAATTGGGTGACACTGACAGATGATGACATTAAAGTTGCTGGTGACTATCCTCAAGCAAAATGGATAAAGTTCAGGATCACTGATTCAGTTGGTGATAAAGTCGCGAACTCAGTTACTCTGGTGTTTAGGAGAAAGGCAGGTAAACGATAATGGCTAGAAGTCCTAGAACTGGAAACGATGCGATTGATAGACAGTTACAATATTTACATAAACGTATTGATGAACTATCTGATAATGGCAGCAAGAAAGCTACGTTAAAGGCTTACTCCCCTGTTTCGAAAACAGTAACTCCTGTTGTTGAGATAGCTGGAATAACTTCTACCTACGATCATGTTCGCGCTATTGAAGTGACTGGATTAAAAGCAGAAATATTGAAGCTGAATGGAACTCCCATTCAAGTTAACAATAGCTCTACCGATGGGGAAAAAACTTCTGAGAGCAACGATTATATAAAGCTGTCCTGGAATAATATAATCCATGAGGAAGGTGACGAAGTTGGCACATACCGAGTTGACCTACAATTAAATAGAGTGGGAAGCGGGTACGTAAACGAGATTCAGGCTGATGGGGTTACAGTGGATAGTAGCAGTAAAGCGAAGTTCACAAACTATGTTATTATGGCTAGAATTGAAGAAGACCAACGAGATCCATATAAAGTTCTTTCGATGGCTCCCTACCCGATTGAATACAGTTATACGAATTATGTAAAAGAGTGGTTCGTATTTGAGGTCATTCCAATTGATCCAAGAGTTGAGAGAGTTGAAAAGATAATCACATCATTACCCTTCCCGAGCTACCTGAGTTTTTGGGTTGGAGCGTTGACCAGTGACGCAGTACCTGGGACAAGGGTTAGTCTTTACGCAAGGAAATTTAACGAAGTAGGCGCGAATATTAATCTTCGTACATCAACGACATTCCCGAACGGAAGATGTGGTGATGGATTCCTGGGCGAAATCTTTATTCAAAGAAGTGGGTCAAAATCATTTTCTAGCAATATAGTATCAGGACTTGGAGCTGGTGGATATGGGTGGGCTTTATCCTCAATAGATAATGTTGACACGACTTCAGATCGACCAAAAGTAGTTGAGCTTGAAGTGGACAATTTAAGAGTAAGGAACAAATTATCTGTAATGGAATTGTTATTCCAGCAAATCAGGGCAACTAACGGGACATTGTTAGTGGCTACGACAGGTAAAGTAAAGAAGATAGTACGTAAAAAAGATGATGGTAAATAATACAATTAACAAGTCACGTAAATAAGGAAAAAGAACTATGGCAAACAAGATCTATAACAAAGGATTGGCGAACTTTTTCAACGGTACAATTGACTGGGATACCGATACTTTCAAATTGATGTTACTTGATAACACATACACGGTTGACAAGGACCATGATTTCACTGATGTTATTGGCGAAGTCTCAGGCACAGGTTATACTGCTGGTGGATTTACTCTGACGACTAAGACAGTTGTCCAGGATGATGGAAATGACAAGGTGCAGTTGACTTGTGATGATCCAAGTTGGGTAGGATTAAATGCTGGTCTGATTCAACAGGCAGTGATTTACCAGTCAACAGGTACACCTGCAACCAGTACACCACTTTTACATATTCAGGATGGGCTTCCACAGACTCCTATTGCGGCAGATTTCGTTCTGCAAATTCAAGATGGTGTTGTCTTAGAAATTAGCCAGGTGTAATAAATGAAAGCATACAAGAATTTAGCTTATTCCCCAGTGGTTTCATACGATGGGACTAACATAACATTTGATGCAGGGGTCGAGTCTGATAGATTCGATGACCCTGCGACAGTGGGAAGTTACATTGTTCTCATTTGGAATGAAACTCTATACCCTGATCCAAGTAAGATTAAGAACTGGAAGTCTTCAAATGATATAGACTACTTTCTTGTAACTTCTAAATCTGTAAGGGTATTAACAGGAACCGAATTACAGGAAGGATCAACAACCAGTCTTTCGATTAAGGCTGATACCAATTATGGTGTAGCTCTAATTGTAAGTGAAGTCTTTATGGCTGACCTGGAAGCTGAAGTTGATGCGAATACAGATCATAAGAATTCAACTCATGCTCCGAGTGACGCGAATAATTACTCACATCCAGCGAGTCATTCACCTTCAGTCATAACTCAGGACACAGATAATAGATTTGTGACTGATGCTGAAAAGTCTACCTGGAACGGTAAAGCTGCTGGTGATCATAATCACTCAACTGTTTATGAACCAAAGAACACAAATATTCAAACTCACGTTGGATCTGCACACGCTCCGTCTGATGCTAATAACTATACACATCCAGCGAGTCATGCACCAAGTATTATTACCCAGGATTCAAGTAATAGGTTTACAACTGACACTGAAAAGTCAACGTGGAATGGCAAGGCTGATGCAAGTCACGATCACAAGAAGGCTGTCATTATCAAAGTATTTGATGATGCTACTGACGTTGCAACAGGTGATGGCAAATACATATTTATGGTTCCATTAGAATTGAACGGAATGAATCTAGTTGATTGTGAAGCATTTGTAACAACTGTTTCAAGCTCAGGTTTGCCAACGGTTCAGGTTAGGAATATTACAGATACACAAGATATGCTTTCTACCAGAATAACTATTGATGCAAGTGAAAACTCTTCTCTATCAGCAGTTACGGCTCCTGTTATAAACGCTTCTTATGATGACGTTTCAACAGGTGATTTTATTGCTATTGATGTCGATGTAGCTGGTACAGGTGCAAAAGGTTTAGGTGTAATATTATCATTCCAATTACCATAAGGATATTAAGATGGCTAAGAAGATTAAGCTGGAAAAAGAGAAAGTTGTTAAGGTAAAAGGTCGGGGTAAGTCTAAGAAAGGCAAGGACAAAATCCATGCCGAAGTGGATGGCAAGGACATCTACCTGTTCAATAAAGAACCAATGACAGATGAACGCATTGAACGTAAACTAAATCAGTTGAGAGATAAAAATGTATTGCGATTATAAAATAAACTCCATACTGGACGTAAATAGTATCACTCAGGATAATGCTGTTATAGTTAACGCTTGTTTATATGAGGGTGATTATCAGGACATATTAAATGAAGAAACAGGCGAAACTGAAAATCAATATGTAAGAACATCAAGATTTTATGAGTTTGCTTTATGGTATGAAGATAGATCAATAATGTTGGCTGAAATTGAGGACGATTTGAAAGAAATTATTCAAACACAAAAGGGGAACAGGGATGTCATTGCTGAGTGTATATAGAAGTTTGCGATTGAAGCGACACATTAAAAAGCATGGATCAAAAAACAAAGGATATTTCCAATGTTTCGATCAGAGAATAATTGATTGGCAGAAACAATTGATATGGTTGATTAATGCACCTGTAATAAAATATTGGTTCAGACATAAACTGCGGATTGACCAAGATGCTGAGTCAAAAGGAAAATATATATCTGAAATAAAACCAGACAAATATATAATTGATAACGATGATGGTTCAAAAACAATGATTACTAGAACACACCACAAATATAGTAAGCGATTGTATTATGGGTTTGCCCCTATATGGTGGGTTGTTCATTTTTTAGACTGGTTATTTATTGATAAGCATTTACCTGAATGGAGTTTTGGGTTTTACGACTTAACGCTATATTCAGAGACAACTTACGGTGGTTCTTATACTTGTGACGGCTATTATTTTTCGACCTCATCCAGTTCAGGACAATCTTGGTCTGCCTCACGGACTGACACTGCTCTTGGCGACACTAATGCACTCTTTATACGTTGTGGGTATTACTGTGGGAGTGTAACCAATCAGTTTAGGTACTTATACAGAGGCGTTTTGACTTTTGATGTAAATTTGTACGGTAGCGCATACGTAGCTACATCGGCAATATTATCAGTTGCGGGACAATCAGCAGAGATAACATGGGACTATCCGCAAAATATTACAGGTCATTATCCAGTTACATACAACGATTTAATTAACGATGGTTGTTACCTTGAAAATTTTGGAACGGTCAGATTCATGGCTTCTGATTGGGCACTATCCGATTTTTCGATAGGTTCTTATAATGAGTGTGCCTTAAACTCGGCAGGTAAGGCTCATATGATCTCATCAAGAGTTATTTCTTTGGCGTTTAGATCAACGCCTGATCTGGACAATTTTCAACCTAGCTGGGCGGCTTCTTATACAAAAGATCGTGTCATGTTTGATTCAGTAGATCAAACAGGTACGTCTTCAGACCCAAAACTGGTAGTAGTTTATGATCTTCCAGCAGTAGCAACATTTATTCCACAGACTATAAATATAATTTAAGGATAACGATATTGCAAACAGGTTTAAGAAACAGGCACTATAATCAATTCCTCAAATATTTCAAAGGGAACTAACGAATGTTAATTGGACGGGATATAGTTGGGTCTATAAGTAAATTTAATACAACTAAAGTATCTGCTGTATTCACTACTGTTCTAGTATTGTCAAGTTTTGCCATGACTCCCAGTACAAAGGCTCAAGGTACTACCACGAACCTGAATGTTAGCCTTCCAGTGACGAACGTTTCCCTGGCTACTGATATACTTTCAGCTACCAAAAACTTACAGATCATGTTACCTGGCTCAACTCCTAAATTGAGTACAAGTACGGATAAAGTTAATGCTCAAGTTACAGATGCAAATATCACGACTAAGGTAGTGATTAATATATCTACTGTTGGGCTTACTTATAATAATGCAGTAACAAGTCCTAAATTTATATCGAATATATCAACGGTTCTCATTTTGGGAACTCCGATCAATGTAACAGCAAAAGTATCAACTGATAGCTCTCCTGTTCTATTAGGTGCGAACGCTCCTATTACACAGACCACGTTGATTTCTAATGTTCTCTTTATCAGTACCAAAAGGTTGCAACTCAGTACACTTACTTTGTTACCAATATTAAGAACTGATACGACAACTACCCTGGCACAAGTTACGTCATTGGTTAGTTCTGCAAGTCAGAAGACCGATGTTCCTACGCTTGCCCTTGGACTTACTGGGGCGACTGTAACACCTAGAATATTGGGAATAGGGGTAACTGCTCAGTTAAGCGGAACACCAGCCACAATGCTACCTAAAGTTACGACCAGTAGTACTTTTGTCTCTGCTGCTACTGGTCCCGCTGTAACATCGTTCCGAGTTTGGCAACATATTGATGTCCCGACTATGAGCGTATCAATTAGTTCAGCGATTACAGGATCTAGAATTACAAGAAGCACGACAATAGCTTCACTGGAAGCGACTTCATTAGAGCTGAATATGGAATTAACCATTCAATCTGATACTGTGGGCTTAGAAATAAGTGCTGGTGAAACAACTTTTTTCACTCCTGATTATACAGTGAATTGGGAGCAAGGTGGACCCGACTTTAAGGTAGGTGACTTACTCTTATCGTATAGGAAGGATTTTGACGAGACAGCAACTCAGGTAGAAATGTACTGGGTCAAAGCAGAAGTAACAAGGATTGATACTGAGGGTGAGGCTGAAATAAGATTACTGGACGGTACACTCTCATGGAAGGACTTTGAAGATAACTCAGATGGTATCGAATTCGTAAAGGTTGGGAATAAAACTGATGTTACCAGACAAGGATCAATACTCCTGACTTCAGACTTTGAGAACGCTCCATACATTGATGTGAAGGACGGAACAGATTCATTTGATGCGTTCTTCAATGCCTTACCAAAAGTTAGGATGGGACTCTTAGACGGGCTTGATGATAACTTCGGAACAGAAGAAACTCCCTACTACCCTACTGGTTACGGGTTATATGGACAGAACATTTTCCTAAGAGGCATGTTAGTTATTACAGGTGGTGCAACACATGATTTAATATTGTCAAAGTTAGATCAGGATGACTTGCCGAGTTGGGTAGGCAATAACGCAACTGTATTAGCAGCATTAGAAGGTGAGACAATCATTGATGGTGGATTGATAGCTACAAGTTATTTATCTGCAAGTAACATCCAGACTGGGACTCTTGTTAGTGTCGCCTATAAAAGTTCAAACAGCAACTCACGAATTGAAATTAGTGCTGGTAACAGTATCACATTCTACTGGGATAGCTGGACAGTCGGTTCATTATCAGGTACTTTAATCCCATATGAAGCATGGGATGGTGTAGGGCTACAAACTGGGGTACATAGTGCTATCGGGTGTTCAAACTGGCTTCAAGCATCAGGATTCTCTGGAAGTTTCAGGATGCCTGGGATTAGTCAAACCACTGGTAATTATCCGAAACCAGCAAATTTATTAACAACTAATATGTATGGGATCATAACGGAATCAAGTGTCTCAGTGGCTACGATAGCTGCCCTTGAACAACGTATATACGATTTGGAAAATCCATCATTCCCAGCATAAAAATAAAGGAACAATTGTAATGGCAATCAAAAAAAATAGAAAAACACCACAGGGCGTTGATGCGGATTATCACAAAGTATCTGCAATCAATATTGACTTTGTGCATAAGAAAGCAACGATTACTATTGCGCTTTATATCTCCCGTCAAGCCAGGGATGAAGGTTATTTACCAGTGGGATATGATGAACTTACAGTGTACGATGAAGATTTCGATTTCTCAGCGAATGACAAGCTGGTTGAGAAAGCATATGAAAAACTTAAAGAAAATGACAAATGGAAGGATGGTGAAGACGTATGAGTGAGGAACAAAAACAGATAGCTCTTGATAAGGTCAAAGCAATTGATAACGGAATGGAAAAGATGTTAGCTGATTACAACTTCAGTAAAGGCTACCAGGCCGCTTTACAGGATATGGCTTCGGGTAAATTGTTCGAAAAGGAACCCAAAGAGAAAAAATAGTTACCTGCATTACAAAATCAGAACTGATTAATTGGTTATATTCTTGTGATTTTATGATAAGGAAATGATACGATGTTTGGAATAAGTGTAGCAAATAATCCGAATTCCTGGATGAAGGATTACGGTGATAAATACAATAGTCAAGCCAATCAATTTATGGACCCGAATAGTGCATTCTATAAGAACGCTGCTGATGGGTACAACAAAGATATACAAAGGAATGTCGCCTCAGCAACTCCTACAATGAACTCCCTTCTTGGAATGTCAAAGGCTAATGGAATGAGTGGGTCAGGATCTGCTTTAATGGCTAATAACCAGATGAAAGCGATTAACACCAAGAACAGAGACACTGTTTCCACAGCTACGAGCAGATTCAAAACTGGACTTTTAGGTATGGGAATGGATCAAGCAAGTAACCTTAGAAATAATGCTGGCAATATGTATCAGGGATATGGTCAGGGCGAAATGTGGAAGTCTGAAACTAATGCAAGTTTTATGGACAATATATTCTCAGGCTTAGGTGGTATGTTGGGTAATCAGATCGGTAAAACTGATTGGTTAAGTAAAATATTTTAATGAGAGGATAACATGAAATTTGGGTTTGGACAATCGATATTAGATTCATATATGCGTGGTCAGCAAGGTAAGAAAGATGACGAACGTTATAATAGTCAGATGGACATGCAGATGAAGCAGTTCCTAGAGAACCAACGTCAGTTCGGTGAGCAAATGGGAGCCAGGAAAACTGAGTTTGATTCCAATGCTGGATATAGGGATAAATCTCTAACTCAGAATTGGGACTTGGCTAACCTGAATTCAAAAATGCAAAAGTATGGCATTGACACAAGTGCAGCCTCAAGTAAATATGGAACTGATGTAAGTGCAGCATCTTCAAAGTATGGTGTTGATGCAGGGGCTGGCGAAAGAAAAGCGCGCATTGGGCTAATGAATAAGCAGCTTGAAAACGAGAAATGGTTTACAGATCCTGCCACTGGTAATATGTCAACTGATAGAACGCCAGGTGCAGTTCCTTCAAGTATGATCCAGGGTTATACGGCATATAAAACTTACGCTGATGCTAAGACGAAAAGAGAATCGTTCAAGGGTGAAGTCGGGAATCCAACCCCGTTAGGTCTAGGTGATAATACAATGACGAATCATACAAAAGGTTTCGGCATGATGCCCCCACTTCTTGGTGGAAGTTCAATTATGGGCTTTGGTATGCCATTCCCGTTACCAAACACTACTACGGCTAAAGACACAACGCAATTAAATTCCGCAAAAAAATTGTTGAAGCAAATTTATAAAGACCCGCAAACAGCATTAAGCGATCCAGACATTGCGAAACGTTTTCAGATGGAAGTTCTTCCTTATCTTATGGATGTTTCTGGTAAAGGGGTAAGTCTTGGAGAAGAAAGTCAGAGTATGTTAGACTACTTTTTGAAAGCTCAAAGTCAGAATGGTGGTGGGAAGTAATATCCAAGTTGAGTATATTCGATCTCCTATTAACTTCAGAGAGAAAATATGAATTCGAAACAAATCGGGATACTTGCAGTTGGTATTTTAGTGGCGGTTATATTGACAATATCTCCTTTAATGGATGGGCATTGGAACCCATATATGGAAAAGCCATTGTGGAGAGAAACAATAGCATTAATACTTGGTTTGGAAGCATTTGCAGGAATTGGAATTTATTTATTGAGAACGAAAAAGACTGAAACAGTTTAGATGATTATGCTGCCCTCGTTTATCGGGGGCTTTTTTATACGTTAGGACACGACATACGAGGTTAGGATAATGATGACACAGGATCAGCTTGATGCAATTAATGCTGTATACCAACAAAACCCTCATGTATTCGATGAAGATACAGTCGATTACATTCAACAGGCAAACACACAATACAATATCCCCTTCCAAAGAAACGAAGAAGCAAGCGAATTCAACTTAGTTAACACAGTTGGAAATCTTATCAATGGATTCGTTGAAGGCTTCACGACATTAGACCCTGGATTAGTTGAGGAAAAAAACACTTACGATAGCATAGCTGGCTCGATTGGTCACTTACTTGGATTCATGGGAATTATTCCTGGACTGGGTACGGCTGGATCTCTGGTTGCTAAAGGAGTCGCAAATACCGCACGGTTATTCAAGGGTGCATCTGCTATTGGCAAAGTTACAAAGGTGTTAAAGGTCGCTGAAGGAATGGCTACGTTCAAATCAATTCCAATGATGGGAGCTGATAAGGTTCTCAAAATGACAGGGCTGGTAAAGGCTGGAAAGGCTGCTAAGAACTTCGTTGGCATGAACGCAATGAGCAAGTTGGGTGTCAGTAAACAAATGGCTGTGAGGCTTGGATATGGAGCTGAGAAGATGGTGGAGTCTGGTCTTCATCTTGGAACTGCTTCAGCAATATCTAGTTGGACAAAAGGTACTGATGCAATGATGGAAAGTTTCCAGCATGGTTTGATGGGTGGAGCTGCTTTCGGTGCATTAGGCGAAGCACTTCCTTCAGGAGTTGCTACAAATTTTGGTAAGGATGGATTCATGGGAGCTATGAAGAATCTTGTGAAAAATCCTAACACTGGGGATCTGGAATGGAAAGGAGTTGCAAGAGTTCTATCAAGTTCAATCTTCATGGGTTTACCTGCTACGTTAGACGAGCAACCTACCGAATTACAGATATATAATTATTTACTTGGTGCATACTTTGGAGCTGGCGAAATGTCAGGTGAACAAAAGATGGCTATGGAGTTTATTCAGGAAGCACCAGGGAAAATGTATAAGAAGGACAATATTGAAGTTCCCCGTAAGCTGGCTGAAATGGCAATGTCACAACCTGAGAAACTTCCAGGCTGGGCTATATTACCAGCAGGTGCAAAAGCTGAAGTATTGAACCAAATTACTCTCGAAGGTCTTAGAACTTTCGAAGTAGCCAATGGCAAGAACTCAGATTACTATGATGTATCAGAAGCTGGAATCAGGATCTCAAAGAATATCGAAGAAGTCTATCGTCAGCACATGGACGAAATTGAAGCTCAAAGATCTACTGGTGAAATTACTAATAATGAAGCCATGCAATTAAAGGATCATAGATTCACACAGTTTTATGATGCAGTTAAATTCACCAAGATGCAAGAGTCTTATGATAAGCTACTGAAGGACAATGCTGAGAAATTAAATGATCCTCTTGTGGATGCTGAAGCGTTGACGTTGGAATTAAGAACTAAGGCAATTGAAGTTAGTCGAGAACATATAGCCAAGGAAGCAAGGGATGTTATCCAGAACGAAATCGAGTCGAGAAAACTTGATGTTCAGTATGTAGATAACATGAAGAAATTTGCTGAATTCGAGAAGACTGAACTTAGTGTTAGATTGTCTGAAATTGATACCTATGCTGAAGACAAGCAGCTTAATCCGATACACAGAAAATCTACATTCAATATCGCATTTGAGTCATTGGGTAGTGAACAGTTCAAAGACTTACCTACCGAAACACAAATTGATAAGATAGTCAGTCGTGAAAAAGAGATCATTGATATTTTCAAGGATCACGAAAATGAATCATTCCCTAAGCTCATGGAAACGCTGAAAGCTAAGTATAAAGGGCTGGATCTTGTTGAGAGCAGCGAAAACTGGAATGTATTCAAGAACGCATTTGAGAAGGCTTCACAGCTCAAAGTAATTCCACAGGGTATAATCGACTTCAGGGGTGATGGAATGACTATCAGACCCTATAAGTACGATGCTGATGGCAACTCTGTACAGCAATGGAAAACTGAACCTTATTTAGTGAAAGCTATGAAGGAACATTATGGCGAAGACTTTGAATTCTACAACATAAAGAATATCTGGACGAATCAGGGTCAAAGAAAACTATATGATTCTCCTGGTGGATTCTCAGATAAAGAGTCAGGCAAATGGGTTAAGGATAGAGAGTTCAACGAAGCGGATTTCCTCAAGCTAACAGAACAGTTGGCTGGTGAGGGATTTGTGGTTTTTGGTGGCTCAAAGGATTCTGGAAACTTGCTGGTTTACAAAGCACCTATTCAGGAATTTGCTCAAGCTGAATCCATAATGGGAGAAGCTAAGAGTGCTGTATCGAAGATCCAGAAAATGAATCCTAATTCCAAACTTAGGACTCAGTATAGTGAATACATGAAAGAAGTTTTTGGCAAAGTGAATCCAGATAAGAATGATCCAAAGGTACAAGCCAAAATTCTTCAGTGGGCTAACAATATGAATGTCATCCAGAAGCTAAACAAGTTTGACTCCATTGAGGAAACAATGCAAGCCCTGGATGCTGGTCATATACTAGCTAATCCGAAAGCACTTAATAAACGTATATCTTTATTAAACAATGGTTTCTTCATCATGAAACCTGAATACTTCCCTGCTGATGCCAAGGAAGGTCTGAACACAGTTATTGTCAATGCAATTAATAAGAACGGCATGACAATGGCAGAGGGTCCAGCGGATCTTATGCGCTGGGTAAAAAACAAGTCTGGTAACTTTGAGAAAATAAAAGTTGATACTCATGTTGATGGAGTAATTTACGTTAGGGATGACATATATGACGGCATGACTAAGCAGCTTGGACTGGATATCAATACAGGATCTCAGAAAGGTACTCTTACTCATGCTGCTCAAGGCGAAGGAATGTTATTAGGCAAGTTTGCTTATCATAGAGCTGGTGAAAAAATGTCCAAGGCTATGACTGATAAAAATGTTCATACCGTATTGAATACCACTTCAGCAAAGCAGATAGGTAAGCGAAAGGTGTATGATTCTCATTTCACGAAGGAAGGTTCCTGGGACTTTTATGAGTCTGGGACTGCTAACCAAGTTGATATGTCAGTAGCAGAAAATATGTATAAGATCCCACATGAATCATTCACATTGACTGAAGGTGGTGAACATCATTCCCAATTACAGGATACAAGCTACAAAACTCAGTTAGCTAGTGGAATGGATTCCAAAAGATTTCCTGAAGGGATTACCTGGTGGAATAATATGATTCGTCAGAAGATGATTGGTGATGCTGATGAAATGAATAGATACAATATGTATAAGGATGGGAAGTTAAACTCCAAGGATCTAGACCCGCAAAAGTTATCATTGCAAGCAAAAATAGATGTCTTATATGCAGGTAAGAATGATGCAGTCTATCGAAAACTGATGAATCATTACATAAATGCTTTACGTGACAATATGGTTTCCGAACATGAATTGGGAATTGATTCTGCTGATAGGCTAAGGAAAGAAATTGAAGGTACTGTAAGTGGAGCTGAAAAAATAATGAAACTCTGGGGTGGAAAGAATAACATGAACTTGACCCCCGCTATAATGAATCACAGATTGCTTCGCGCGTATTTTGAAAAGGTAGTTGAAAATGCCATTAGAAATGAAGTTGTAAGACCGAAAGCTGAAGGAAGTTTTTCAACCATATTCCAGCCGTACAGACCTGATCTCATGCAAGGTATTCATTTACAGGAAGGTGAAGTAATACTCGGTGAGAAGTTGAGAAATTACAAGATCCCTTGGCTCGATGGAAAGATTGAGATTGAGAAAGCAATTGAGCTACACAAGAATGAAACTGATACCGCTAAAAAAGCGACAATGGAAGATTATCTCTCAATAGCTCTGCAAAGAGTTCCGACTGATTCCCCTTCAGGTGTAAGAATCTTGAAAATAGTAGGATTCTCTGAACTTGCTGGAAGTGGATCTATACTGCATCCGAAAGACATGGCAAATGCAGGTGGTGCTGACTTGGATATCGACAAAGGTTTCATCTATACAAATATGCCAACAGCAGTAAAGAGAGAGTTCCAGGCTGTCAAGAATGACTGGTATGAGTATCACCAAAAAGACAGCAATGGCAAATGGAAAAAATTATCAGGTAAGGAAATCGAACGCCTGAAAGCTACCAAGAAATTTGACAAAGGTCTGAAGGATGATACAATAGCTGAAGTTGAGATTGACGCAAAAGGTGAAAACTCCCCTTTCTATGTGAACCTGCCAGCTAAGGAAGAAGCAATGATGAATAATCCTTTCTCAATGGCTGATTCCAAGATCATGTATAAGGTGAACAGATTTGCAACTGAAGGAAATGCACTACTTGGACCAGGTATCAACATAACAAAAATATTACAAGGTATGCTGGAAGATCCGAACTCAAAGTTTGTTCCACGACCTGATGCAATGGAGCAGTTTCAAGCTCTGAAAAGGACTTTAATCAACAGTGCTGCTGATGCTGCTGACGGAAAGAAAATGGTTACTTCCGATCAAGTTATGGAAGTATTTGGAAAGAGACTCTACGGAATTACCGATCCAGAAATCATGAAGGATTTTGTGAAATCGGTTAAAGAGCATCCACTGAAAAAAGTAAACAGTCTACTTAACCAGGGCAAGCTAAATGGTAAGGATTTGACTTTACCTGAAATCGTAAGTGAGTTGGGTAAGCAAAGGACTGAACTTGGTGGAGAAATTAAGAATCCATTTTTTAATGCTGGGTTGATGATGTCTGAGTTAGAATTTGGACACCATGAAGTATACCCTTGGCTATCTAATGAGTACGGCAAGAACTTGACTATCCTCTCTCAAAAGTATGGACGTGCAAGTAAAGAAATTAAAACTGTACTGGGTCGAATAGATCTGGGACAATTTAATGATTGGCTGAAGACTCCCGAATATCAAAAACTATTAGCTGAGAATCCTACTGAAGCATACAGGAAAGCCAGGGAAATCTTATCTCAGGATATTATGAACCTTGTCTCGATTGAAGCAGCTCAAAAGTATATGCCGAAAGATATTACAACTAATCAGATTAACGAGCTAAGGGATAACATTTGGGAATTGAAGGAAAGATACATTGAGCAAGTTCTTATCCCAAAAGGAAGTAAAAAGAAAGCAGACATGGAAGCAGTTAGGCAAGCAAAATCTGAGATCGAAAAGGAATTAAGTTCTATTAGAAGTCAGTCAATGATGTCTGAAGACTTCCAGAAACTTTTCGATACAATGCTACTATCTACATTCAGACCACAAAAAGAAAACTGGGATTCATTCCTGAAGAATAATAAATGGCGATTGGATGAACAGGGTCTAACTGAGAAGCAAATCAAAGATCAATGGATGGCTACGAATATCGATTCTTGGGCTTTTGACTTTCCGTTCGTGAGTAATGAAGTGAAAATTTTTACTGGACATAGGTATAATGAACTTAGTCAGGCAGTTAGCAAAGAGGAACTCTCCCGTACTGAGCTTGAGATCAATAAGGATTATGCTCAAAACGATGTCATCCAGGGCGAAGATACAATTCCCGATTATGAATTCCTTCAGAATGTCACAGTGGATCAAGCTAAAATTATAGCCAGGGATGCTGAGAAGGATCGACCAGCTACACGTTACGATAAAGAGTTGGATTTAGCTGATAAGACTATGAAGGATTATTTTTACAGATACCCTGAGCAGATTCGAGATTTTCAAGCGTTATTCCTTGGTGAGCAGCTAAGAAGGAACGGATTGAATGATGTAGATCTTGTAGGTTCAACTATGCCAAGGATCTCAAGTGCAAGGGAGTACATTGAGTTTACTGATATGCTCCGAGGCATTATGACAGGCAAGAACAAGCCTGTTCCTCTGAAGTGGTGGCACTACTTTGTACCTGTGAAAACCTTTGCTGCTAAAATGTATGCACAAGATCCTATCAAGATTAACAAGGAGATTAATGTAATTACCAGACCTGGCAAAATGGTACTGGGCGAAGCCAAGGTATTTTCAAGCACACTTGGAGTAATTCAAAATAGATCCAATAGCACACAGATCCAGATTGAAGGTTGGACTAATGCGATTCAGGATGATTACGAATCCTCTGATGTTAAGATAATGATTGACCAGATGAATATAAATTATGCAGGCGTTGGTGATAAGCTAATAGAGATTGCAATTGATAGAAGGGAAAATCAGCGCGGGAAATCCAATGGCGAATCAGACATATACGCGAATAACTGGATTAAGAGTAAGCGATTGCTTGATAGGATGGAAGGTAAAGGTGATAAATTTTACGTACCTAAGTTACAGAAATCATTGACAGCTAAGGAAATGGTTGATTACATGGATCGTGAAATGACGAATTGGTCTAAGAAGGTTGCAAAGAAATACATATTCTCTCAAGCTGGTCAGGATCTGCTGAAGAAACCTGGTATTATGACTGGTGGGTATCTGAACCTTGATAAGATGACTAAGCATATGGATGGTCAAATGTCTCACTTTAAGCCTGAGTTCTTAGGTATGCAGTTCATGGAACGTGTGTATCATCAGGAGAATATTGAGAACATTCAGATAGGTATACTTGAAACCGTTGGTCGGTTAGTTGACAAGCAATTTGAGTCTGTCGCTGAACTAAAAGAATCAGGAATGTACAAAGCATGGAAACGAGGCGAAACTATCCCTGCTACAATGGACTCGTTATTCCGATTGGCTGAGGCTGATAACCTTTCTCCTGTCGTGGGTCAGATTGAGAATTTTAATGTTCGTAGAGAGATCCTTGATATGCTGAAGGAAACTAAAATTAACAAGGATAACTGGATGGAGTACAAGGATCTGAAACTTCAGGATCATCAGTATGCTAACTATTTCCCTCACATGAATTATGATAAAACGATAGTAAAAAACTGGATCGAAAAGAATCTGGGCGAAATTGATTTATCAGGCAAGTCTCTGGATAATAAAACTCAGGCTAAGATTAATGGAATGTCTGAGCTAATAAATGGTAACGAGAATTCATCAGATATATTACAGGACTGGGAATCAAGATTGGAAAGACCGATCACCAAACTTGAGCATGTAGAAAACATTAAGCCTAGAGCCTGGAACATGGCAGCTAGAAGCAAAGATAATCCGACTCCTGGTTGGGAGAAAAGTTTAGGGGTTCTGAAAAGTTACGAGAACAAAATGTCCCGTAGCTATTGGACTGCAATTAACTCATTCCTGAATAGACGTTCGATTAATCAGTTCAAGCAAGGTACTTGGAATTTGGAAACTAAATCCTTTGATAAGCCAATGGGTGAACACAATGAAGCATGGTCAGCTTTCATGACTCAGTTCAACATGATCAATACAGGGCGACCTTCCCTATTCCCCGATAAGTGGATTAATAGTGAGGATGGATCTCATAAGCAGTACAAAGTTAAGAATAATTTATACTATGCATTTACTGACCAAGCATACAAAAAGCAGGTCGAGAATATTTCCAGGAAGTTTTTCGGAAATAAGAATTTCTTCAAGCAATTACCAAAAGTTGATAGTGATGAATATAAAGCATTAGATCCAAATGTAAGACAGCAGCTCAGTCAGCTATACGATATCGATGTATCCAGAAAATTATACTGGGTGTCTCAGGTTGATGCTAAATGGAACTTGATGTCATTATTGACTCATACAAGAACGATGGTTAACAATATAGTTGGTGGTACTGTTACAACGGTATCCAGTACAGGATTTGAACATTGGAAAAAAGCGACTGATGAAAAATGGTTGCGTGAAAATGTTTTCGTGGATTTCAATGGCTGGAATGATATTACCAGTTTCGTTGAGTCTCATGGTGGAGTTGAATCCATGTTCAAAAATGAAATGATGTTGTCAGGTAAGTTTAAGGCTGGCAAGCCAAAAGAATTTATGTCGGATATCGTGAAGATGATGAAACAACGCAAAGCATACTCTGAAGATACAGTTCGATCAGTAGCCAAAAAACATTTTGGTGACATGGCTGATAGTGTTCTTGAAGGAGCTGGCTGGTTTATGAGAAAGTCTGAAGTCCATCTTAGGACTAGATCATGGATGGCTCATTATCTCAAGGCAAGAGAGGTCTTTTCTGCTAATGGACTTACACTCGAAAAGGATCATCCTTGGCTAATTGAATTGGCAAATAAAGGTGTAGCTGCAACTCAGTTCCTTTATAACAATGCAAACAGACCAATGTTCGCTTCGACCAATGTAGGCAAGATCTATTCTAGGTTCCAGTTATGGGCGTGGAACTCATTAAAATTAAGAAAGGAATGGTATAAAGCTGGTAGGGATGCAGGGTTCGCTCCTGGGACTACTGAGTTCGAAAGGTTCAGGAGAATTATGACTGCTGATATGTTCATGTTTACCTTAGCTAGTGTATTGCCTGGGACATTGTTTGAATCGACTATGGCTCCCCCGTTCTCGTATCTTCAGGATCTTGCAGACTTCTTTTATGGTGACAGTGAGGAAAGGGAACGTGCATTTTATGGTAGCTTACCGCATCCGTTTAATATACTTCAGACAGTTTCACCCCCAAGTTCAAGGGTATTGTTCAATGCCATATCCTTCATCAATTCAGGTGACTGGGAAAAACTCCAAGGTCAGGCAGTTAGCTGGTTGCCATTTGGCAGACTTGGAAAGTCAGTTTTGAAAACAGTACAGAATCCCTCAATGGTTGTTGAAGAGCTTACGGGAATTCCTACTCATAGGATTAATAGCTTGATCAAAAAGGGCAGCAAAAAAGATGACAAGAAAGAAGAAAAACAAATAAAATATCCGTTCAGATATTAAAGGCGTATAATGATTTGCAATGATTATGGAAGTGATGATTTAATTAACTGGGGGTTTACGCCTAGTTGTAAGCGTGGATAGCGTTGTGACTAGATGCCATAAACAAGGAATAGTTTTAGGTTCCAACTAGGACAGTTACCAAGACTCAGAATTGTTTTGCTTTAATGTTTAAAAGTTTTATATTGCCTGCATACTTGGGGAAGTACATACCAAAGACGACCACATAAAGCATAGATAGATTTATTAAATGGTGCTGCATGTTTCATAACAATATCATCTGTTTTAACGACGTTAATCTATACTCATGTAGCTAAGAACGCTGTGGAGTAAAAAATGTTCTGGACTAACGAGTCGTTAGATCGGAAAATTTTTCCGTTCTAACGCATTGGTATTCACGCAAAATAGTTTGTTTTTATACTATAAGTGAAGATTATAGCTAGTATTAGACAAATACAATAGTCGTTATTCCCGACAATATTTCGGGAATAACAGAAAACAAAGAGGAATTTATCCCCGTTTAGGGGTCTTGCTAAATATATGTTAGGCAGTTCACAAAATACTATACATGTTAAAAATAATTACATATTTATCTGTGGTTTTGTTCTTCGTTGCATGTTATACTCAGCGAAAACAAACTGAGAATAATAATCTAGAACGAAACAAGCTCAAAAAATGGACTTATTTGTTTTACAGTGCCGCCGATAACAAAAACATTTATGATCCACTAAACGATTTTTCAGATCGTGTTTCATCAAATGACGATATTAATTATTTGGTGTTAAGTGATACAAAAGAAGCTGGAGGTGCTTATTATTTTATTGATCAACGAAGCAATCCTATCAAATTATTAGATCTTGGCGAAACAAATATGGGTGACTCTACAACTCTTATAAAGTTTATTAATTATTCAAATGAACATTATCCAGCAGAAAAAATAATTGTAGCATTTTATAACCATGGGGGTGGTTACAAAGGCACTTGTTGGGATAGTTCTCAGGAAGGTGATAATTTGACTTTAAGGGAAATTGAGGTTGCCTTGTTGTCTTCCAATAAAATTGAACTCGTTATGTTTACAGCGCCTTGTTATATGGGTTCTATGGAAGCCATTTATCAATTAAAAGATTGTTCAAAATACTTTATTGGTAGTGAGGATATTAGTGGCTTTGTTCATTGGCGAGGTATGTTGTCATATTTTGATAAATATATTAAATCCAATATTGACACGGATGGACAAGAATTATGTACTGAAATAATTTCGTTACACAAAGAATACATCAATGAGCAATATGGTGATAAGCTCACACTATGCAGCGTCAACCTTGAACGAGTACAAGAATTCAATAATTCTTTTAATAAAGTACTTGAGCACTACATTAATAATCCTAATAGACTCAATAATTTCGACACTAAGAAGATTAAAATCTTTGGAAATACATATACGGATTTATATAGTTTTTTGATAGCACTTGGTGATCAAGAAACTAATGTTGCTCAAAAACAATTAGTTGAACTGACTAAGAATTGCTTTTCAAATATGATGAATTCAAACTTTGCTGGCAAAAATATGCATAATTACAATGGGGTGAATATTTGCTTCCCAAATTATTATCACTATTATGACCCATACAGCGGCACAAGCTCAATAGGCTTAAGGTTTCATACAGAAAGTATGTGGAGTAAATTTTTACGTGTACTATATAAGTAAGCATACATAAAAACTGCCTAACCAGTGTTACAAGCGGAATGCTTCAGCCGGTCGTAACTTTTGCAGTTTAGCATTGTCTTGTTTTTATGAAGTAGGCAGTAATTAACTAACATAATCAATAAATCGTGGCATGTGACAGCGGAAACCGTTGGGCATCCGCTTAAACACAACGTCGTTATAGCGCAATACAATATGGCAAAGAAGAAGAAAATACTAAAAACGATTTCGACACATCTGATTGCATCTATTTTCGGTGTAGCCGTATACTTAATTTCTTCACAAATATTAGACTATTCTAATAGACCTATTAACGAGATACATCCTAAAAGTATCTACCTAGTTAAAAAACTTAATAATTCATGGGATGTAGTTTTTAATGTAACTTTTGTAAACAAAGGAAATTCAGATTGTATCGTAAATGTGAAATCATTCGATATGCTTTTTCCTGCATTCTCAAACCGCTTCTATTCATCTATGATCGATGAAATTGTACAAATAGGTGCAAACTCAAATATTGAAAAGGTTTTTACTCTACCATTTTCAGACATATTCAACAAATCTGAATTTGATACTATTCCAAATCTAACCAAGTATTCACTAGCTACTTATAACATCTCGACAGATGATGATGAAGTTTTTGCATATGATTCTACAAATATATTTTACAAAATGGTCTATGGTAAAGAAGAAGTAGCATGGAAAAATACACATGACGTAAAAATTGATTCTTCAGCTCAAACTATAACGCTAGAAACGAAGCCATTTTACATCACATATAAAAATAAAAGATATATCAATAAAATATACCCCCGGGATGCTATTGTAAAATACAAAATTGAAAATGATCAAATATTTATTGAATACACTACGGGTAATCCAGTCGTACTTAAGAGTCATGAAAGTGGGATAATCGAACCATTTATGTTTTTCCCAAATATAGAAATCGCTGACAAGATTGTATTACCAACGAAAATTGGTTTTCAATTAATTATTGAAAATCGTAAAGCTGATACGATCGATTACGAAAAATATTTGATTGAAATAGATTCTGATTCGAGAAATTATATCTTTTTGCTAAAAAATGCGCCATAACCAGCTGCTCAAGACCGACCGCCGATGCGATTTGGCGCTTGAGTATTTTAGGGGTTAGCGTTTTTCGTAAAGCATTTTGTTCTATGTAGTCTGTAAAAGTTAAGTAGCGTCGCCGCATTTGGGGACAATTTAATGCGGCTACTAATTATAAATATTCGTTGTTAGTAAGTCATTGCTGCTATGGGCGGCGGCTTATCAGCAACTACGTTAGGCGTAATAATTATTTGGGGATAATATGGCTAAACAAAACAAATCTGAAGCAGAAACAGACAAGGAACAAATATTAAATCAAACTGAAGAAGGATTTATTACACTGCCAGTTAATGATGGAGAATTTAAAAATTTCATAAAGAGTTTACTTGGTAATCCTCAATCTATTAGCAAAGGTATGTTTGGTATATTCGAGATTAATTATGATGAATTGAGGAACATCAATTATCTTATTCTGCAAAGAATAACCCAACAAAACGATGGTTCTTTAGCAAAATTCTCAGCACGTATATTTTTTTCAGATAATTCATCTGTCGAATTTAATGAAATCGATGAATTATTAACATACAATGAAGTCCGACCTATATCTTCTGTTTCAGTTCATATGTCTTGGGATTTTATTGTTACGTTCCCAGACAAAAAAATACCTGAAAAACAAAAGATACTGATTTCTTTTGTTTCTTCTGGAAGGTTCCTTCCTGAATTTGACCGTGACAGTGTCATTCTGTTACATAAACCAGAGTATGAAAGAGGTTTTATAAATTTTAGAATAGAACATACAGCAAGAACTTGGGGTGCAGATATTGAATCTTTGCTTACCAACCACATAAATTCCATATTACAGAAAGACTCTAAAATAAAATCTTTTATTCGTAGATATAGCGGCAAGATCTCATTCGGTGTTGCTACATCATTTTTTCTCTCATCTCTTATTTATGGCTTTGTTTCAGCAAATAGTTTTGCAAGTGACCGAATCGAAGAGGTTACAAATAGAATTAATATGTTTAAGAATGGTTCATTAGAAGCGTTGAATAATAAAGTCGATTATTTAACAAATTTTGTTGCTGGAGGAGCTTGGTCAAGATATTATTTTGCGCTAGTAGTATTTGTGATTTTATCAATGGTGATATCAATATTTCTTGCTGCATGGGTCGAGGGATCTGCAGACACTCAAGAACCAAGTTTTGTTTTATTAACAAAAGAATCAAAAAAACACAAAGATCGAGTACTAAAAAAGTTAAACAAAAAATGGTTATCATTTTTTGCAGCGATAATTACAGCTATAATAACTGGCATAATTTCTAATTATTTGTTTTCGAATTTTTTCTCAAATATCGCCTAACCCGCTTTTCAAACAGACCGCGATAACGGTATGGGTTTCGTTGTAATTATAAGGTTAGCGTCTTTCGTTAGAGTTTTTTGTTTTGGGTAGTTACTAAAAAGTAAATAAGCCGCCATGCTTGCATGGAAAATTAAGCATGGCTATAATTTAATAACTGGGTTGTTGGTTTAGCATTGTCGCTATGGGCGGCTGCTTAAAAGCAACAACGTTAGCCATATCAAAATAAAGAGCATGAAAAACAAACCACCAAAATTATTAGATGCGGTTCGGGCAAAAATGACCGAAAAAAAATTGAGCCAAGGGACTCAATCACTATATATAAACTGGATTAAAAGGTATGTAATATTTCATAAAAAGGTTCATCCACTTAATTTAGATATGAATGACATAACTGTGTTTCTAAATTATATAGTAGAAGATCTTAATTTATCCCACTCAACTCAACGCCAAGCAGCTGCGGGTATATTTTTCTTGTATAGAGAGGTTTTAAAAGTAAGGTGGTTGCTTCCTGATAAAATTATCTGGGTAAATAAGCCAATGGTAAAAAAAGAAGTTGTCAACAATAAAATTAAAGCTAAATCAAATGGTCAAAAACTTAAAGTGTTTCTATGTCATGCTACTGAAGATAAACCTGTTGTTCGCAAATTGTATTCCAGATTGAAAAGAATAGGTGTCCAACCCTGGCTTGATGATGAAGA
>JAHISV010000011.1 GCA_018818065.1 Bacteroidota bacterium
CGAGCCTGTTTTCGAGATTAGAAGTATGACCGTAATAATGCCTGTTGTCTTTAAGACTTTTTAGGATATACGTGTAATACATATGCGGAAAGGGGGGGATTCGAACCCCCGAGCCGCGTTACACGGCCAATAGTTTTCGAGACTACCGCATTCAACCACTCTGCCACCTTTCCAGTGTTCCATTAAGAAAATGAACCAAGGCAAATTTAGAAAATATCATATTCAATTGCTTCCGGCAGATGAAATCTTTTTTGTTTTAAAATCGCAATTCACTTAGTGATGATATTAAGGTTATTCTTTTCCAAATCAATGGTATATTTGTGCAACTGAATAGTACTTTATTTGTGTTAATTCTTTTGTTAGATGCAGCAAAACTTTGGCTTTAATTATGTCGAGAGATTTATGTCTAAAAATATTATACTTCTATTAATATTCACCTTGCCTGTTTTTGCTCAGGAATTAACCTTTGATGCGTCGAATCTTTCATCGATGAGCCTTGAAGAAATTCTGAATATTACAATTACTACTGCCGGTAAAAAAGAGGAAAAAGTTAGTGAAATACCGGCAAGTGTTGTTGTTATCACACGTGAGGATATAGAAAAATATGGCTACATCAATTTGGAAGAGATATTCAAAAATATTCCCGGTCTGTTTCTTATTGATGACTATACGTCTCAAGGACCAAGTTTGGGAGTGAGAGGATTTTGGGATGGTTTGTTTAATCGTGATATTGAGATAATGATCAACAATGTTCAGCAAACCTATTCCTATACAAATACAAAAAACTTCCTAACTCTATCTGTCCCGGTTGAATCAATTGAGAGAATTGAAGTTGTTCGTGGTCCCATGGCAATTTTCTATGGAAGTGGTGCATTTTTTGGTGCCATAAATATTTTTACAAGAGATGAATCCGGAGCTGATGAATCAGGTATTGTCTCGGTTACCCTCGGAGCTAATTCGCGTAAAGAAGGATTGCTTCGCTATTCAGGGAATATGAAAGAGTATGATTTTAATTTTACAACTGACTTTTCATATTTTATAACTGACGGACCTGATGTTAATTATAGTAAACTTCGTTCAACCGAATATCCTGCTTATTGGAATGCTAACGGAGATGCCTCAGTTGCACAGAGTAATGAAAACGGACAATTCGCATTTAATTTGAGCGGCAAATATAAGAATCTTGACTTAAATTTTAGACATACTAGCTATGTTGATAGAGGAACTTTTTTATTCCCTGTCTGGGATGGCGGGGAAGGGTCAAGGAACAGTAATAGATCAACCAGAATATTTGCTTCATACAGAGTGCCCTTTTCTAAAAAGATTTACTCGGATATAAAAGTTGGATATTACACTGAAAATCAGGAAACTTATTTCGATTTTTTTGATGAAAATTTTTATGGACTTCAATTTGACGGATGCTCAGCCATTGATGCAGAAGTAAACGTTTTTTATAATCCAAGTGAGAAGATAAAAACAACATTTGGGATTTATCATCACGCGATTGTTGATTTTTATAAAACATTTGATCTACCATCTTTTTTGGACCCATCTCTTGAAAACAACACCGAATATGTGGATGATAGCATAATTAGTAATTACGCCTTTTTCACTCAACTAGAATATAATATTTTGCCTAACCTCAAATTTGTTGGTGGTATCAGATTTGAAAAACTTGGATCTTATAACTTCGGCATAAAACAAACTGTTGTTGTTGAAAGTTTAGTGGATGGGCAAGAAATAAGGACTCCAATTCATACTAACCTTAGAGGAAGCTATCAAGGGAGTGATCTGGAAGCTATACCAAGAGCAGCATTACTTTATTCGATAAATGAGAATAATGTGATAAAACTGCTTTACGGTAAAGCCATAAACCAACCTTCTTTGTTTCAGAATGTTAAAAATATAAATGATCCAGATAACGTTTTGCAAGCTGAAAGGCTAAGTACAATTGAAGTTAATTATTCCTCTAATGAATTAGAGAATTTTTACTTTAGCATAAGTGCTTTTAGAAATGAGCTGGATAATTTGATAACACGTATCATTACCGTTGATGAAGATGGCAATAACTACTCAACTTTTAGTGCCAATGCCGGAAAAATGTTAACCAATGGAATAGAATTGACCGTCAGGGGAGAACTGAACGATCGGTTTGGGTTCGAAGTTTCCGGTACAGTGCAGAAGACTGAAGATAAATTATCAGGTATGGAAAATATAACACCTGCTTATTCACCTGAATGGCTTGGCTATTTTAAGGCTTACTTTAAACCATTAACAAATCTTACCCTTTCAACAACCGCTAATTATGTTGACAGGATGGAAACATATTGGGATAACAGACCAATGAATATCAGCAATAGTTTACTAGATCCAATTGGCAGAATTGGGAAAGGGAGTTCCAGTTATGTTGATGTCGGGTTTAATATAAGAATAACCGATATTTTATCAACGGGTACTTACATAAACCTAAAATGTTCTAACATTTTTGATGCGGATATTCATTACCCTACGTACACAAATAATACTTGGGCTGATATTGGTACTTTCGGGTACGGCAGGAGCTTCTATATAACAACCGGTTATAAGTTTTAAATTGCTGTTATACTGCTTCTCAGGACCTTATTGTTCTTATTTCAATTAATGAAAATGATAAACATCCCAATTACAGTTTCTTGAAAAATTATAGTTTGCCTGCGGAATTCCTCATAATAAATGTTTGTTAATTCTTCAGGAACCAATAGTCAATCCAATCAAAATAGAGGGTATTTTTGCGTGACTAATTGGATTAAAATCTTTTCTTCTCTGCTTATACTTATGACTTCTGTTTTCTGCCAGGAATTTTCTTATAATCCGGCGGATCTCTCCTCTCTTACACTCGAGGAATTACTTGATATAACAATAAGTACTGCCGGTAAAAAAACTGAAAGGCTGGGGGTTGTTCCAGCAAGCACGGTTATAATTTCTAAGGAAGAGATTGAAATTCTCGGATTTGAAACTATTAATGAAATTATTGGTAATATTCCCGGATTATTTGCTATTGATGATTACGAAGCCGCCGGTGTAAATTTTGGGGTAAGAGGATTCTGGGATGGAGTGAACAACAGAAATATAGTAATTCTTGTTAATGGGGTTAATTATATTTTTGATTTCTTCAGCAATTACCCAATTCCATTCATTAATATACCAGTTGAAGCGATTGATAGGATTGAAGTTGTTAGAGGACCAATGTCAGTTCTCTATGGAAGTGGTGCATTTTTTGGTGTGATTAATATTTTTACAAATGAAGTAAGAACAAACTCGGAGGGGTTTGTTAATATTTCCTATGGTTCAAATGATACTCGAAGACTATCAGCCAGGACGGCCGGTAGACTTGAAGATTTTAAGTATGTGTTTAACCTTGGTTATTTCGATACTGATGGATATGACGTAATGATTAGTGACTTGACTGAAGCAGATCAAATTGCTGTGCCATTAACTTCTTCAACAAGTGGCAAACTGGAGTATCAAAGCAAGTATTTTCAATTTAACGGATTATTTAATGACTTTAGTTTTCATACTTCTTATATAGAGTCTGATAAAGAAACATACACACTCTTTCCATCAATTGGAGATGGTAGTATTGCTACCATGAAATCTACCAGATTATATGTTGGATATGAAAAACGCGTTCATCCGGACATTCTGTTGGATGCAAAACTAACATACAATGTTGCTAGCCTTTCAACTGATTATAAAATACTGTATGATGGTTTTTATGGAATTGAGAGGACTGAAACCGAAGCATATGAGGCTGAGTTAAAAGCGCTTATTAACATTAGTCCGCAAAGTGAGCTTACTGTAGGAGCATATTTTAGAAATTTTGTAAACGCTGAAAATATGTATGATTTGCCTTCTTTTGGTGGGAGGATACTTGAGAATAATCTTGTTTCAATTGATGAACCAGGTGGTATCCAAACACACGCGTTATACAGTCAGATTAACTACAGCATTCTTGATAATCTAGAAATAGTTGGGGGCATTAGATTGGAAAGATCGCCTGACTATGCAATTAAATCTCGTCATACATTTTTGAGTGAGACAACTGATCCAACGCAAAGTGCTTATGAAGTTATAACGAATGATGTTGAAGGAGTTTATCACGATGGACGTGTTGAAATAATACCAAGAATTGCCGCGATATATGAGATGGATAATAATAATATCTTTAAGCTATCTTATGCTGAGGGGATAAAACGTCCTGGATTATTTCAAAATTCGAAAAATTCATTACAACCTGAAAATCCCGAATTAAGACCTGAACGTATTAAAACTGTTGAATTTGAGTATGCTACAAAACTGTTCGGAGAAATCTATACTCAAATTAATTTATATCATAATATTTTAGAAAACCTTATAAAACGGGTCATCATAGTCGATGAGCATGGCGATTACACTTCATGGAATGATAATGCCGGCGAGATGATCACTAATGGATTAGAACTGACCTTTAAAGCCAATCTTATAAAAGATCTGCATATTGAACTGAGTGCGACATTCCAAAATACAACTGATGAGAGACCGGAATATAAAGATTATGAAGTTCCTTATTCTCCCGCGCGACTTTTATATTTAAAAGGCTGGTATAATTTTTCTGATGATATTAGGTTGGGAATATCTGGAAACTATGTTGATAAAATGCAAACTCTCGTTGATATGACCTTACAAAATGAAGACGGTTCATACGGAAAACGGATTGGTGACGAGTCGCCTCCTTATTTTAAGGTTGATGCAAATTTGAGTTTTCAAAATATTCCATTTGAGCGGATCGATTTAAGAATTAGAGTTTCCAATTTATTTGATTCCGAAATAAGATATCCTACCTATACGAACAATCCATGGATGACAAAAGGTGCGCTTGATTATGGCAGAAGATACTTTTTGGGATTAAAGTACAATTTTTAACACCTTCAAAAAATAATTTCATTCATGGGTTTCAATATTACGTAGATAATGATATATTTACGGCCTTGTATTTTGGAGAGGTGCAGGAGTGGTTGATCTGGCTACCCTGGAAAGGTAGTGTACTCGCAAGGGTACCGTGGGTTCGAATCCCACTCTCTCCGCCATACTTGCGGCAGGCAGGTAACAAATTTAAAAGCTTAATTTCTGCGTTTTTATGCCGTCATTAAGCTTTTTGTTTTTTAAAGTGTTTGGTTTGAATAAGATTCTTAATTGTTTGTAACCGCTCGAAGACTATGTCCGGAAGTAAATATTAAAATTTCGGATAAAACACATTAGAGGAAAGCATGGGAAGAAAAATCAAAATAGTAGCCGATGACAAAATTCCCTTTCTAAAAGGTGTGCTTGACGAACTTGTGGATATGAAATATTATCCCGGCGCTCAGATTACAAAAGAAAACCTTAAGGCTGCCGACGCTCTTATCACCCGAACACGCACAATTTGCAACGCTGAATTACTTGAGGACTCTTCCGTAAAACTTATAACAACTGCAACAATTGGCACAGATCATATAGATATCAATTACTGTGATAGTAAGGGAATTGTCTGGAAGAATGCGCCAGGCTGTAATTCATCTTCTGTGCAGCAATATGTTGCCTCGGCATTGCTGCAGGTAGCTATCAATCGAAAACTGAAATTATCCGAAATGACGATAGGCGTTGTTGGTGTTGGCAATGTAGGCGGTAAGGTCGCAAAATTAGCGCGTGCGCTTCAAATGAATGTGTTGTTGAATGACCCGCCCCGCGCCAGAAGCGAAGGGGATGATGGTTTTGTCAGTTTAGACAAAATTATTGAAAAGAGCGATATAATCACCTTCCACGTTCCACTAAACAGAGATGGCGAATACAAAACACTTCATCTGGCTGATGAGGCTTTCTTCAAAAAGTTTAATAGTCAAAAGATTATTCTAAACACCTCCAGGGGACCGGTAATTGAAACAAATGCTCTGAAAAATGCCATTCGCCAGAAAAAGATTCCTGCTACAGTTTTGGATGTCTGGGAAAAGGAGCCGGAGATTGACCTGGAGTTATTAGAGCTGGTTGATATTGCGACTCCGCATATTGCCGGATATTCCATGGATGGGAAAGCAAACGGCACAGCAGTTTGTATAAATGAAATAGTAAAATTCTTCAATCTTAAGATGGAAAATGATTGGTATCCTCACCAAATGCCTCAACCTGCTGGCGCCACAATCTTGCATGTTAATTGCGAGGGTAAATCGAAAGAAGAAATTCTTCATGAAATCATCAATTCGACTCATAATATAATGGAAGATCACCAACGATTAGTTAACTCACCGGAAACGTTTGAGAAGCAAAGGGGGGATTATCCTGTAAGGAGAGAATTCCCGCTCTACTCGGTTCATCTTAAAAATCCTGAAGAGCATATTGTTAACACTCTGCAGCAACTGGGTTTCAAATTATTCAGATCATGAAACTTGAACGCGTTTGGGGGATATTGTGGAGATGTATAGGGGGAAAAGAAATTTATTTATTTTTGAATTTCCTCAGGAAATAACAACACCTCTTTTCCTCATATTTAACTTTTGCTTTTGAAATAGATAAACTAATTTTCGACATGACCTCAAGACCTCACATTTTAATTGCTATCGACTCGTTTAAAGGGAGTATTTCATCTTACGATGCGGCTTCTGCAATTGAGCGTGGACTTAAAAAAATAGACAGCAATGTAAAAGTTGAGAAGGTTCCCCTGGCTGATGGTGGTGAAGGTACTGTTGAAGCAATAATTTCCTATGCTAAGGGCTCCTATGTTACAGCAACGGTTCATGATCCCTTAATGAGAAATGTATCCGCGGTCTATGGACTTTTTAATAACAATGAAACCGCCGTTTTAGAAATGGCTGCTGCATCAGGAATTGGTTTATTGTCTGAAGATGAAAGGGATCCTGCAATTGCTACAACTTATGGTACGGGTGAGTTAATACTGGATGCTCTTAATAAAAACTGCGGCAGCATAATTATCGGGATTGGAGGAAGTGCTACCAATGATGGCGGTGTTGGTATGGCAATGGCTTTGGGAGCAAAGCTTCTTGATTATGATGGGCAGGATATAGGTTATGAGCCGCAAAACTTTTCCAAATTGTATTCCATTGATTTCTCGCAGATTGACCCCAGAATTAAAAATATGAAAATCACCGTTTTGTGTGATGTTAACAATCCACTGGTAGGCAAGAATGGGGCCAGCCATGTTTACGGATCTCAAAAAGGTGCTGATAAAAAAATGATTGAGTTGTTGGACGCCAATCTCAAACATCTGGCAGATGTTACTGAAATGGAACTGGGCAGATCGTTCAGGAATATAGCGGGCGCAGGTGCAGCCGGTGGATTGGGATTTGGACTCGTTGCGTTTCTTGGTGCCAGACTTCAAAGTGGTATTAACTTTCTGACTGAATTTGTTAATCTTGAGAAAAAAATTCGTGAATCGGATATTGTTATAACTGGTGAGGGAAAGGTTGACTCCCAAACAATGTTTAATAAGCTTCCCGTTGGAATCGCTGAACTGGCAAAAAAGCATAATAAGAAAACGATATGTATTGCAGGACAATTTGAAAAGGAGGCTTTTAGAATGCATGGAGAGCAGTTCGATGAGATGTATTTTATTATGGAAGAAGTCGTTAATAATGAAGATGCCATGAGCAATGCTGCCGAACATCTTGAAAGGATAGCGAGCGAAAAACTAAAACATTTACTCCGAAATTAATCCTATTCCATCCATGTTATGATCAGTTTTTTACTTCACCCAGATAGAGAACCGTAGACATTTCTTTTTTGAAAGAACAAAAAATGTGCAGATGAAAAATATTGTTTCTAAGCATTAATTTTCCTAAAAACATTCACAGACGTAAAGTCTTGTTTGATTATCTCGATAATAACCTGATAAGGTGTATATTATAAAATGGCAAATATGAAACCAGGAAGCATAAATATAATACTACTACTGATTATGTTGAGTTTTACTGCCATTCGCGCAGCTCAAATTCCCGATAGTATTGCGGTTAAATTAAGTGCTCTTTCTAAAGCCGAGCAAGTAGAATTGCTTGGTCAGCTTTGTTGGAATAATAGAGTAAATAATACCGAAATATCTATCGAGTATGGTGAGAGAGGGCTGAAACTCGCCACGGAAGAGGAGTTATTTAACAAAGTAGCGCAAATTGGTAATTTCCTTGGTGTTGCTTATATAAATTACAATTATAGTATCCACAAGGCATTACCATATTTTCATGATGCTTTAGAACTTTCCCTCAAAATAAAGGACTCCGTTCAAACTGCATATGCATATAATAATCTTGGCGATGTTTATATGTTTAACAGAAACTATCCGCTTTCACTGGAATATTCGCTCAAGGCAGCAGCTTATTTTGAAAAACTTAATAACCAGAAGGGGATTTCATACAGTTATATAAATTTGGGGGAAGCTTATAGACTTCAGAAGGAGTACGAACTATCACTTTCATATTTATTTCGTTCGCTGGGAATTCGGGAAAAACTTGATAACATGTGGAATATTGCCGGAGTACTTTTTGATATTGGAGTTACCTATGCGCACATGAATGATTATGAAAAATCGCTCCATTATTATCAAGAGGCAATGCCATATTATAATAATGACACTGATTACATAGGTATTGCAAATTGTCTCTCCGGTATCGGAGAAATCCTTTATGAACAGAAAAATTATACTCAATCACTCGAACAATTCGCTAAAGCTATTCGGATAAATATAAAAAATAATAACAACAACGGATTGGTTAGTAATTACCTTGGATGTGCCCTGGTGTATTCCAGAACCGGCGAAGTAAACAAGGGGAAACGATACCTTGCCAAGGCTTTAAAACTGACAAATCAGTTATCCTTTTCATCCAGGATTCGTGATGTATACGAGGTATACTCGGAATTTCATTTAAATACAAAAAATTATAAAGCAGCAGCTGAAAGTTTTAAAAGATTCATTGCAGTTCACGACTCACTTCTATCATTAGAAAGAGAAATTACCATTAAAGAATTTCAGCAAAACCATGATATGAACAGACGTCTTGTTGAAATAAAATACGACCTTGAAAAGAGCGAGCTTGGTGAAGTATATTTGAAATTCATCATGGTTCTCCTACTTGTAATAGGCGGCTTTTTATACTGGCGTTACCGAACAAATAATATTCTGAATAAAAAACTAAATCTTTCTAATGAGGCGAAAGACAAACTCTTTAAGGTTATTTCACATGATCTAAAATCACCTTTTAATTCGCTAATGGCATTTGCCTCATTGTTGTATAAAGATTTTGATTCTATTTCACCCGAAGAGCATAAGGAAGGATTGCGGGAAATTCAAAGTTCAGCTGATAAGGTTTACAAGTTATTGGAAAACCTTCTTGACTGGTCAAGAATCCAGACAAATACAATGGAAGTTAACCTGCAAGTGTTGAATCCTAGGGAGATGATAATTCAGAATTGCCATCTCTATGAGAGAGCTGCAAAGAATAAAAATATTACTCTTAAGTATAACCTACCCGACGAAGATTGTTCAATAATGGCTGATTCTCACATGTTTAGTTCGGTGATGAGAAACCTGTTAAGTAATGCTATTAAATTCACTCCAAATGGAGGTGATATTAATGTGAGCTACAATATAAATAACGAGAAAATCCTATTTGAAGTTAACGATAACGGGATCGGAATTGAAGATGAAATCGTTAATAATATTTTTGATAAGGACAAAAATTTATCTACGAATGGTACTAATCAAGAATCCGGCACCGGGCTAGGATTGTTACTGTGTCATGATTTTGTAACTAAAATGGGTGGAGATTTTCTTGTGGAAAGTAAAAAAGGAATAGGAAGCCGATTCTATTTTACTCTTATGCGCAGAAAATAATATACTCCGCATAATTTTTCATGCTATCACCTCCTTTTTATTCCTAACTATCTGCCTGCAGAGAAACCTGACCAGGGACAACAATATATTTCCTATAATTAAAGTTATTTCTCGATAAAATTACGGCACATATATTAAAATGAAGCGTCCTAATTGTGTACAAAGTTATTTCGGAGGAGAAAATGAGCTTAAAGGAAATTTTGGAAGGTCTGGTTCAAAATAATGAGCCAATAACACTAAGTGATAGTAACAAAGAGTGGAATGCTGGCGACTTACTTCAAAAATTATCGCCAGTAATGTTAAAAAGGAAAGCACATATTCAACCGGGATTATATATTGCTGAAGTAAGTGATGCCGGTTACCTTGGTAGTGTTCTCTTTAAAATTAAGCAGATATAGTTTTATAAAAATTATTTTTACCAAATAGCTTTAATTGAATATCAACAAAGAAACTCCTAAAGAATGAATTTCGAGGGAGTTTTTTTTGTTTTAAACACCAAACATAGCAGCTAATAAATAATTTCTGGGTTTGAACTAATTTAGTTATATTCAATTTCTAAATGGGTGCACTCACTAAACAATATACTTATGACTGAAAAATCCGACAATCTTGAATTGCCAAATATGGAGCCGGACTATCTTGATTTTGAATCATTTGATAAACCGACTTTTACCTACTTCCCCGATGGAAAAATTAAGACAGAGACGATTTTTATCGATCGGGAAAATTTTATCAAGGAAGTGGTTTATGATAGCACGGGTAGAGTAATTAAGATTACCAATTACAAAAAAGGCGGAATTAAAATTGGTGAGCATTTCCTTGAACCTGAAGTTGTAAGAAGTGGGCTTGCATTTACATATTACCCGGATGGTGTTGTACAAAGTTTACGTTATTACGTTAATGGCAGAGTTCATTGGACAGAAAAGGTTTTTTCCAATTCCGGAAGTTTAACAGAGACAGTTAGCTATTCGAATGGGAAAAAGAAAGGACCTCATGTTATTTACTCCAAACTGAACAAAAAATTAAGTGAAATTAATTACGAAGATAATCTGCCACACGGAGTTGCAAAATATTATTATGAAACTGGCGAGTTAAAAGCTGAAGTAAGTTTCAAAGATGGAGATAAGAGTGGAGAATCTAAAATTTACTTTGATAATGGCATACTAAAAATAAAAGAAAACTTGGAAGGAGATATAAGAACAGGAACCACCGAGACTTATTATGAAAGTGGTGGCATTAAAGAAAAGTGGAAGTTTAAAGACGGTCTGCCGAATGATGAGTGCCTCTTTTATTATTCTGACGGAAGTTTATACGCAAAAAGAAATTTCGAAGAAGGGAAAGAGGATGGAGTTTCCAAGTATTATTACCAAGGTAATAAAATTAAAGAGGAAATTACCTATAAGGGTGGTAGTAAGGATGGTCCATCAAGAGAATATGATCGCAGTGGAAACGTTAAAAAAGAAATTGTATATAAAGATGGAAATATTATTGCCGAGAAAAAAGTGAAAGTTGGGATTGATAGCGTAGCAAATCCTCATCTGGAAAACACAACAAAGCAGAAACTCCAAATTGCATTTAACTACTCAATGCTTTTTATTATAACATTACTCATCATTTATGGTATTTACATCTATCTTATTTTGTAGTAAAATCATTGTTATTTTTACTGCACTAATGACACACTTGTAACGTAAAAAAGTTCACAAGCGCCATTTCCTCTATCGGTTCTTGTTAAAGAACTTTGCCAAACGAATCCATCCGGGCCTATCACTTTTACTAAATATCCGTTCAGATTTATAATTTGCCCGACAATTGTTTCGTCCAATTGATCTGCCACGTAACCATCCGCAGGTATAATATGCATATTTGCACTGTTGTCCGAAATTACATTCCCTGCTATAGGCAGGGGGTTTGCACTCCAATAGTACCACCTTCCGGATTGGCTAATATCAATTTTATCAACTATAGTCTGATCTGACATCGGTCCCCATCCCAAAGCCAGGTCTAAAGGAGATACAACACTTCCTCTATCAAAATAATAATATTCCTTACTCAGTACCTTTGCATTCAGCTTAAATTCAGCCAGCTTACTAACAAGATAATTCTCAATCAATACTCCATCATTCACTTTAAGGTTTATTTGAATGGGTATATCCGGCACTAAAACTCCCGGTGCTTGCTTGATTAATGAATCTGGCCAAACCGCATATATAAAAGCACTTAAGCCTATTACAATTACAATATTTGCAATTATCTTCATAAATATGAGCTCTCAATATTGATTTGATAACAAGCGGGTTTAAAAATTTGCTTAGTTAAATGTATTTATAATGTAGTGAATATTAGGTAAATTTCAATGAAAAATGAAGAGTGGCACAACCATTGAATAACACTATAAACCAAAACGATGATATTGAATTAATATTGAACTCACTCGAGGATATAATTCTCGTAATTGATTTGGATGGAATTATTTTGCGGGAATTTATATCAGAGCTGAAGTCCCCCTTATTTACTCATTTAAAGAACTCAAGGGACAAGCACTATAAAAAAGTATTTCCAAAGAATGTGGCAGTTATGATGGAGAATGCATTACAGGATATGCTTGGGAAAGACATCGTTCGGGTTTTTGATGTAGAGTATTCTGATGGTTCGAATAAGGGATGGTATAATGTCAGATTAAACCAGATTGGTGATTATTCTGGTGAGCAAAAAGGATTTTCTGTTTTTATCAGAGATATAACACGAAGGAAAGAGGCGGAAGAAAACTACAGAATGATTTTTGAAAATGCAGTCATGGGCATATATCAAAGTACCGATGGTGAAGGCCGCCACATAAGCGCCAACCCGGCCCTGGCTGATATTTATGGTTATGAATCGGTAAATGATCTACTTGAAAGTGTTTCCAGCATTTCCAGGCAGTTATTTGTTGATCCAGGAAAACGTGCTGAATTATTACGGATTTTGGATGAAAAGGATGAGTGTAAAAATTTTGAATCTCAGGTTTATAGAAAAAATGGTGATGTTATTTGGATATCGGAAAACGCGAAAGTAGTTAGAGATGATAATAACACTATGCTTTTTATTGTTGGAACCGTAAAAGATATTACTGAAAAAAAAATAGCTGAAGAAAAACTGCGACAGGCTAAGGAAGATTGGGAGCGTACTTTTGATGCTCTTGATGATACTATCACCATCATGAACAAAGATTTACAGATTATCAGGATGAATAAGGCAGCAAGAGAGAGAGTTAGTTTCGATCCGGGTTCCGAAACTTTATTTGGATGTAGGGATATATTTCGATGTGAGGAAGATTATTGCAGTAAATGCCCGGGCAGATTAACGGCTGAAGATGAAAAACCGCATGTAGCTGAACTCGAAAACACTTTACTCGGTAAAACGTTTTTTGTTTCAACATCGCCAAAATTTGATGATACCGGCGCATTTATCGGAGTAGTGTTCATTGCTAAAGACATTACCGAAGAAAAAAGACTTCAGCAGGAATCGGAGTATAGATTACAACAAATTATTCAAGCGGACAAATTAAAGTCTCTTGGTGAAATGGTTGCAAGTGTTGCTCATGAGGTTAATAATCCTAACAGTTTTATTCTCTATAATGCTGCACTCTTAGAAGATACATGGAAAAAGTTCAAACCTATAATAGATCACTACCTTGATAATAATTCTGATAATACAATTCCAATTAAAGAATACAAAGAAATGAGTAATGAATTATCAGATGTTATTGACTCTATGAGGACTGGTTCAAAAAGAATTAAAAACGTTGTCGCCAATGTTAAAGATTTTGCAAGGAGCGATGAAGGCAAGGCAAAAGTTGATATTAATTTGAACGAGGTTATTGAAAAAGCATTCGAAATAATTGGTGCAAAAGTTAGAAGATTAGTTGCTGAAGTATCCATTAGAAAAGCTGAGGGACTGCCAGTCATTAAAGGTCATTTTCAGAAAATGGAACAGGTACTGATTAACCTCATTGATAACAGTATTCAATCAATTGCAAACAGGAAGTCGGGTAAACTGGTGGTGTCCACAAGGTTTATCAAAAGGCTTAATGCAATTCTTATTGAAGTTGAAGATAACGGCAGGGGAATAAAGAAGGAATATTTAACAAGGATATTCGAGCCTTTCTTTACCACCCGACGTGATATTGGCGGTACCGGGCTGGGCTTATCGGTTTCCTATGAAATTGTAAATGCTCATGGGGGAAAAATAGGAGTGATTTCAAAAGAAGGTGTTGGTACGAAATTTTTAGTGATTCTTCCACTTGGCGGAGAACTTCCTGAATTGCAACCGAAGATACTGTGCGTTGATGAAGGTTTGGAGATATATAATAAAATGAGAGTTTCGTTTCTGGAGGACACTGATAAATTTGTTTCGGTAATTTCTGAGCCGGCAAATATAATGCAGTTTCTATTAGATCATCCGGAGGTTGATGTTGTCGTTATCAATATGGATATTGGTGAACTTGGATGGAGACTGGTGGAAAGAATTCGGAATATCTATCCACTGATTGAACTTATCTTTTATGCGGATGAAATTGATCTTAGTCTGGAAATTGATAAAAGGGGTATTAGCAACACCAGAGTGATGAAAGGAACTTTAGAAGTAGACGAATTAAAATTAATTTTAAATTCACTGGTTCGGCAAAAATTATGAAATTACTTATTGTTGATGATGAATCTGAAGCACTTGTATCCTTGAAAAGACTTTTAAGAAGAGCTGGCTATTCAGATGTAGATACTACGGAGCAGGGGAAAACTGCTGTAGAGTTAATCAGAAAAAATGAATATGATGTTGTTCTTCTGGATCTCATCATGCCCGATCTTCATGGGATGGAAATTTTGGAAGCTACAAAACCATATAAACCCGAGACAGAATTTATTATTCTAACTGCAGTAGATGAAATGCAGACGGCCGTAAAAGCTGTTCGCTCCGGGGCATATGACTATTTAGTAAAACCAACCGAACCGGATAGAATCTTACTTGCAATTGAAAGGGCGTTTGAAAGAAAAGGGCTGAAAAGGAGTCTAAAGCTTTCACAAAACTTAGATGATGATTTGGGAATTTCTCATAACTTCTCTGAAATTGTAACCAATTCGCGCAGAATGAAAGAAGTTCTTTCCTATACGGAAATTATGGCAAAAAGTGGTAATCCAATTCTAATTACAGGGGAATCCGGCACAGGAAAAGAACTCCTGGCTAAAGCAATTCATAAAATCAGTAACTTTTCAAAGGGACCGTTTCTCCCTGTAAATGTTGCTTCTGTACCTGAATCGTTATTCGAAAGTCAGTTTTTTGGTCATACTTCGGGTGCATTTACAGGTGCGAGAGAATTCGAAGGATATTTTAAATTAGCTAACAATGGCTCACTTTTTCTGGACGAAATTGGAGAATTACCACTTAACCAGCAAGTTAAATTCCTTAGAGTTCTTGAAGACAAGTTGGTAACATCTCTTGGTGAAAGCACGCCCAAACCTGTTAACTTACGAATCATTTCTGCCACAAATACCGATATTGATGAAGCCTGCAGGAATGGAAAATTCCGTCTTGATCTTTTGTACCGATTGAAGTCTGCCCACGTTCATTTACCTCCACTAAGGGATAGAGAGGGGGACATAGAACTTTTAACAAAACATTTTATTAGCAAGTTTTCCAAAGCACATGGTAAGAGTATTTCCTCCGTTCATCCCGAAGTATTCTCCTTGTTATCGAAAAGAGCCTTCAAGGGAAATGTTCGTGAACTAGCTCAATTGCTGGAAAATGCTGTTTTGTTATCTTCGGATGATCAATTAACACCAAAAGATATTGGTGAAGAGTTTTTTCCCTCAATCCGTGAGGATGATACTTTGCTGAGTATAAAGGAAAATACTTCAGCACATGTAAATAGAGTGCTGAATTTTACAAATGGCGATAAGAAAAAAGCAGCCGAAATATTAGGCATTTCAGTTCGACAAGTTCAAAGGCTGGTTGTAGCGCAAAAAGACTCAGAAGCGTGAAAGAAATATTTAGACTAGCTTCTGGATCTCTGGATCTATCATTATTTCATGAATAAATAGGACATTCAGTTTATAAACAAAAATTGATATCTTTCTTCCACAAATAACTTAGTTTGCGAAATAGCTGGTAGTGAATGATTTCTGAGAACATATATTTTTTGATTAATATTTTACTGCTGATTTTCGGTGCAAGCGGAATTGTAATTTCAGCACTACTTTATTTCAGGAATAAGAATAAAGTTATTAAAATTTATTTCCAGGCACTTATTTACTGGACGCTCGCTCAATTCGTAACTCATTCATTTTACTATTTTAACGAAATCATTTTTCTCCATAAGGAGAATTTGAATTTAATACTCAATGACCTTTCATTCATCTTTCTGGCTCCTTTTATCTATCTATTATTAATTCTTGTTCATGAAATATTTAATATAAAACTTGGAGAATATGTCCCTCTCGGAATTAAAATAGCCGCACTTTTTATCATGATTCCCTGCTCTAATATCATGTACTATTTCCCGGAGGTAAAAGTCATATTTTCTGTAATAGAAATTATTAAAGGGGCACTTTTATACGGTTTACTCTACTACATCGCTTTTGATATCAATAAACATCTGGCAAGTATTTTAAATGATGATATCAGAACGATTTTCAGATTTGTATTTTATCTTCAGATGATTTTTTATCCTATGATGATAATCGAAAGTGTTTTCTTTTTTGATAGAATTTATCCCTTCGGCATCAGTGCAGTAACACTTTTTTACGCAACGGTCAATGTACTTTGGCTCTATTTTGTAAGTAGATATCTTCACCTTCCGGAAATAAAACTAATTTCGGAAGATGATGAGTTTGACAACTATTTTGCCATCTACAAGATAACCAAACGCGAAATGGAGGTAGTAAGACTGCTTCTCAGAGGAATGAGCTACGAACAGATAGCTGGTCAGTTATTCATCACTCTCGAAACCGTAAAAACACATGTCAATAATATTTACAAAAAATCTGACGTAAACAGTAAGATTGACCTTTCCAACCTTGTCCAAAAATGTAAAAACAGCTAAAAAACACATGGCGAGTTCTCGCTATTTACATAAAGACTTTCTTTTTCAACATTTCTAGCTATTCCATCCCTCTGCAAAATAAACTTTATTTCGGCAGGTTTTTTAACGAATGGAGAAAGAAATGTTCAGGTCGATTGTATTAATCAAAATAATAATCATTTTACTTAATGTGCTGGTTTTAAATATTTATGCCGATGAAGACGAAAAAGTTGGAACCATAAAAGGCGTGGTGGTGGATAAAGATACTAAAGCACCTTTGATTGGCACCAATATAATGATCCTTGGAAGTGTTCAAGGAACGGCTTCAGATATTGAAGGGCAATATATTTTAAGAAAGCTTCCGGTTGGCAATTATACTTTAGAATTTAAGTTCATTGGATACGAATCGGTAATCAAAACAGATGTAATCGTGAAATCGGAAAGAATCACTTCCGTTAATGTTGAACTCGGCATGATGATAATAAGCTCTGACGAAGTGGTGGTGACCGGCGGCTTTTTTCAGTCCTCGGATGATGAGTTGACTTCAGCTACCAGTTTTTCTTATGAAGAAATTCGAAGAGCGCCGGGATCGGCAGGTGATGTAAGTAGAATTATTATGGGATTACCCAGCGTGGCAAAAGTTGATGACCAGCGCAACAGCCTGATTGTACGGGGAGGAAGTCCAAACGAAAATGGATTTATTATTGATAATATCGAGATACCAAATATTAATCATTTCCCAACACAGGGCTCATCCGGTGGTCCCATTGGTTTATTGAATGTGGATTTTATTCAGGATGTAAATTTCTATTCGGGTGGTTTTTCTGCTCTCTATGGAGACAAACTTTCATCAATTATGGAAATTGAGTTAAGAGAAGGGAATAGAGAAGAATTTGACGGACAACTTGATTTGAATTTCGCGGGGTTTGGTGGTGTAGCCGAAGGCCCATTATTCGGCAGCAAGGGATCATGGTTAATTTCAGCGAGAAGGAGTTATATCGATTTTCTCATTGACATGGTTGATGTTGGTTCCACCATTGCCCCAATTTATGGCGATGTACAATGGAAATTTGTCTATGATTTACATCCAAATCACAAACTAACTTTTCTTGGTATTATTGGTGATGATCATTTGCATTCTGATCAGGAAAACGGCATTGAAAATGATATGGTCTTGTATGCCAGGCAGGATGTTGTTGAGGGAACCGTCGGAATAAATTGGAGAGCACTCTGGGGAAGTGTAGGTTATTCCAACACATCAATCGCTCTTACAATAAATGACTTTGATGAGGATGCTTATCGAACAAGCACAGGGGCTTTATTTTTTCAGAATAACACCTTGGAGAAAAGTTTTAATTTTAGGAATGTTAATCACCTTAAATTAAGCAAGACTTACTCCCTGGAATTCGGATTCGATGGAAAGTGGATTCTCGATAAGTACAATAATTATTTTGCTCCCGGGATTGATAATCTTGGTTCTCAGACAGAGGGCGTTACCTACAAAAACAATTTTAACGAGACCAAACTGGGTGGATTTGTCAATTGGACTCACAATCCAGTGGAGGGAGTAAAAATAAACACAGGGCTAAGAGCGGATTATTTTTCGTTCTCCGAACAGATTAATTTTTCTCCAAGATTTGCATTCTCAATAGACCTCAGTGAGCACACATCCCTGAATGCTTCTTTTGGAATATTTACACAGACATTACCAGCTTTACTCCTTATGCAAAATGCTCAACTTGAAAAACTTGCTCATCCAATGGCAACACATTATATCGTAGGTCTAAGTCATTTGTTTGCAGCGGACACAAAGCTAACAATCGAAGCCTACAGTAAAAAGTACAGAAATTTCCCACTGGATCCTTCTAAACCCACCTCATTTGTAATTGATGAAATCTATGATCAGGAAGGACTTTATCTAAGCCATGACAACCTTGTAGACAGTGGGGAGGCTGAAGCATGGGGAATTGAAGTAATGTTGCAGAAAAAGTTAGCGAAAGATTTTTATGGAATGATTAGCGGGTCATATTTCAGAACCAGATACAGGGATTACAATTCGGACTGGCATAACAGAGTTTTTGATAATAAATATGTGGCCAATATCGAAGGTGGTTATAAGCCGAATGATGAATGGGAGTTTAGTATAAGGTGGATATATGCCGGCGGCAGGCCGTACACACCATTTGATCAGATGGCCTCTCAGGATGCGGGGCAGGGAATTATAGATGTAACAGATATTAACAATAAAAGGTATCCGGCATATCATTCCATGAACCTTCGTGTAGATAAAAGATTTCATTTCTCTTCAACAAACCTGGTTGTTTACTTAAGTGTCTGGAACGTTTATAATAGAAAAAATACCGCAACAATATTTTGGGATGAAATTAATAATCGGGAGAAAAATATCTTTCAATGGAGTTTGCTCCCGATTTTTGGTATCGAGTATGAATTTTAATCTTCGCAAGGCCCTATGCCCCGTGTGTGATAATTCGCCGCGGGGTATTTTTTTAACTGGTTGCTCTCTTCAAATTTTATAACTAATTTTGAGTCGGTATCTGGGGAGTTACCACAACGGTTCGCTTAGGAGTAATATAAAACGCAATTACAGGAGGAATCTATGCGAACAATATTATTACATTTTCTTGCATCATTATTATTACTAGCCACTTTAAACTCACAAACGGTCAAGGAAGTAAAAGGGGATACCCTAACACAAATCTACCTTGACGCCATGGATCAACTGGAAAGTATGGATGAGAGTAATAGTGAAGCAATTATTTCAAATATCATTGACAACACACTTCCGAAAATTAATAGCCCTTATGAAAGATTCAGTCTCTATTTATGGGGACTTGCCAGTGAATCAGCCCGTCTTAACAAATATGAAAAAACATTTGAAATCATGCAATTGGCACAGGATGAAAATATCTATTTCCCGTTTCATACAGGAGAACGTACTTGGCCTGGTTTTATAACTGAGTTGGAAAAATTTGACGGGTTTGACAAATGGCTAGCAAAAAATGAAGAATTGAGGGCAAAAGACCAGGAGTCAGCTGTTGCAGAGTATATAGTTAAATTACCAATTGATTACAGTCCTGAAAAAAGTTATCCACTTGTTTTAACTCTAACCGGCGGTTTTGGAAGTCATATGCAGCTCTCTCAATATTGGCAGTCAGAAGCTTTTGATAGTACCATAGTTGTTTATTTAATGGGTAGTTACTGCCAGGGTACTGTTCTAAGAAGTTATAGGGGCAGTGATTTTACAGAGATTGTTGATACATATAATCGGGTAGTTAAAGATTATGCAGTTGATACAACAAGGCTGGTAATGGCTGGTCAGTCCGCCGGTGGTTATCGTTCTGTACGTATTGCCATGGAGCAAATCCTGCCCGTTAAAGCATTACTGCTCGCATTCCCTGTAAAGCCGCCTGAACTTGACGAAGAGAAAATTAAAGCCGCTGCCGAGAGAGGAGTAAAAGCCTCGATATTTGCCGGCGAGAATGATGAATCATTTCTTAAGGGACAAATTGAACTGGCTTACCTGTTTAACAGAAATGAATTGCCGACCAGGTTCTTGGTTTTTCCGGAATTGGGACATTGGTATCCTGAAGATTTTGGAAAGCATATCAGTAAGTCACTTGAATTTCTATTGCAGGACTAAATTAATTTAGGAGGTGAATCTTTTTGGGATTCACCTCTATTATAACTTAGAGTACTGTCCATTGGACAGAAATATAGATATCCGATCCACCATTAGACTGAACTGTTATATTCCCATAATAACTACCTGGGGACATACTTCTATTTGGAGTGACGTTTACAGTTTTTTTCTCTCCACTTACACAAGTACCATTTGCAGCATCAATATGGATATCAGTGTTATCAACTATAAGCCACCATTCAAGTGTGCCTTCCCCAACATTTTTTATGTCAAGTGCTAGAGTATTAAAATCAGAGCCAAAGTACATCATAGAAGTTGGATCTGTCTGAATAACCGGAGGATTAGCGATGGTCATTTTAACATGAACGGTATCCACGTTAACTCTATCGGTTGTTTCCTGGGCACTTATAAGAATAGCACCTGTATAAACGCCTCCTTTAACTTTGTGCAGAGTACGCATGTCATTTTTAAATTCTCTTGTAACATTTACGTTTATAATTTCTGTTCCTGTCGTCGTAGTGCCACTTGTCGGGTAGGCACTCAGCCAACCAGCAGTCGAGCTGAGATTCCAGACTAATTCACCGGATCCTCCATTTGTAATCTGGAAGGTGTTGTGTGTATCTGTTTCGCCGAAATCAATAAAATGTGTGGATAGATTCAATGTCGGATGTTCTACAAGGAAGTAAACCTCAACGTACGCTGTACCTCCATCAGATTCAATAGTTACTTTGGCCGTGTAATTATTAGCGGGTAAACCTGCACTGTTTGCGTTGAAAAATACTTCATCCTCACTAGTGGTGCTTCCACCCCCCGGGCTTATAAATAACCATGGAGAATTAGTTGTGTTATCAGTTCCATATTCTATTGAAGAATTCCAGTGTAGAACGCCTTCACCCACATTTTTGACTTTTAGTGATTTCTGAGTAGTAGTATTACTTAAACTTACAACGCTTTGAGAGACTTCAAGAATTGGAATTTCCTGAACTTCCATTTTAACCTCAACTTGATCCTCTCCTCCATCGGAAGCTACCGTAATTATGCCAGTATATTGTCCACCGCTAAGATTATTTCTGTCTACCCTTACTGTGATAATATCCGATTCTGTTGTAGTCTCACCAGTTGCAGGGCTGACTGAGAACCAATCATATGCTTCATCGCAGTACCATGTCAATTTACCAGTACCATTATTTTTTATCTCAAACTGAAGACTACTTGTTTCAAAACCAAAGTTGAGTAGATGATTTGTAACCAACAGAATTGGTTTCTCAGGAATAACCATTAGAACATCAATGGAGCCGGTTCCGCCATCTGAAGTAATATCAATTGTGCCACGATATTCTCCTGGTAACATTCCTTGATGTGCAACTGTAACCTGAATCTTGGATGAATCATTTTCTGAACTCCCACTGGTTTTTGAAAGTAAAATCCAGTTCTCAGTAGGGGATAATTGCCAGTTTAAAATTCCCTCTCCTTTATTAAAAATGGTAACCGTTTGAAGGCTATCACCATCTTCCCTGAATTCCAGGTTCCCCGGTCTGTAATCAAGCTCGGGTTGTAATTGGGGAATAAGGATATTGATTTCAATTTCACCATTTCCTCCATCAGATTGAATTTCAACTTTTCCACTATGCTCTCCTGGTAATAACATTGATGGATGGCAAATAACATTAATGTCTGTTGTCCCGACAGTATTACTTCCTGCATCTTTTGAGAGGGTTATCCAGGTTTCTGAGGAAATTAGCTGCCAGTTTAGCGTTCCTGCTCCGGTATTACTTATTTGTACAATTCCAGCAGAATCGGAGTTGGTAAAGCTAAAAGTGTTTGGCGCATAAAACAGTACGGGTTTGGGATCATCAACTTTCATAGAAATGGATACTGTTCCGCTTCCGCCGTCGGAGCTGATTAATATCTGACTTGAATAATCACCCGGAGCAAGTCCCTGCCGTGAAATTGAGATTGAAACCTGATCATTTTCAACAGTTGTGGATCCGCTGGCAGGGGAAATATCAACCCAGGCGTCATTATTTGTGATTTGCCAGTTCAAGGTTGCCATACCGATATTAGCAATAGAAAGTGTTCTCAGAGAGTCGTTTGTTCCAAAATCAAATGAAGAAGGAGTATATGATAGAATTGGCAGCTCAAGAACAGGTTCAGGAACAGTCATAGAAACCTGAATGTTCTGATCTCCACCATTTGAAGTGATACTTACCGTTCCAGCATAAGGACCAGGATTCAATCCTGTTCGGTTTACTGAAATATTTAAATTACTTTGTCCGGTAGAAACAGAGCCCGACGCAGGGTAAGCATCAATCCATGTTCTGTTCGAAGAAGCTAACCAGTCAACAGTACCTGTTCCTGTATTGATTATCTGAAGACTTCCCTCAGTTTCAATTTCACCAAATTCCAGATGAGTTGTGTTTACATGAAGAATTGGATTCGCGTCAATTCTCATCGAAACAATTACACTTTTATTACCGGCATTGGTTGTAAATTCGATTGCTCCGGTATGAGTGCCTGGAAGCAGCCCGTCTCTATCCACTTCAACCAGAATCGAATCAATACGTGAGGCAATATTATTTACTTTGCTATTCTTGGATAATTTAGAGCCAGGTTCCGTGGTTAATAAACCTGATGCAGGTGTCACACTTATCCAATTAACAGTAGTCGAAGCACTCCAATCAACTGTTCCACCCCCGTAATTCCAAATAATTATCTTTTTCTGGGTTTCTTCCAAACCAAAAGTCAGACTTGCAGTATTTATTTCAAATAGTGGATTCGTAGAAATGTCAATCGCAACATGAATAGTGTCAACCCCGTTACTCGTTTGCAAAATTATGCTGCTTTCATGATGCCCGGGTTGTAAACTTGTTCTATCAACAAATATCTTCACTTCAGTGCTGACTTCCACAGATTTTAATAATTTAGAGCTGTTTGTCGTGTCCGGTAGAATAGTCCCACTGCTTGGAACGACCGTAATCCATCTATCAACTGGTTGCAAACTCCAATCAAGCGGGAAGTTTCCGGAATTTGTAATCGAAAATGTAACGACCGAGTCAGAAGGGCTGAATACAATAGGTGTTGTGGGGATTTCAGCAATTGACTGCATGAGTAAAGAAACGTTTATCAGTATGGTTTCAATAGTTGTATCAAATTCAAGAATAACATCACCTTCATATCTTCCATAACGTAATTGGGTCCTGTCAACCCTGATTTTGATTGTATCAGGAACATCAGATTCTAGCAATCCACTTGCGGGTTCTACTTCTATCCAATCATGGGCTGGTTGAGCAGACCAATATATATTTAACGTATCCGTGTTTACAATAATGAATTCCATTTCGTCCCGAAAAAGTCCAAAATCAAGAGAATCAGCGGAAATCTCAATTTGTTCGATGTCAATAGGTGAATTAATGTCACAACTCTCAAAAAAAATGATTGTGCTAAAAACAAATAGAACCATTGAAGATAGAATGAAAATGTTTTTCATCTCTTGTATTCCTCAAATAATATATCGAATGATATCAACAGGCATCCACCCATTTGATGTTTGTCCTGAGGTAGTATAACTTTAACATTATTGCGCTAAACAAAAATTCCAATGAATCCCAGAAATTGGAAACTATTTATCTGGAAGTATAGGCTAATATAACAAAAAGATAATATTTCGAGGATCATTTTATTCTATCTATGATGTGTATCAATTTTGGAAAAGCTATCTTCAAAAATAACATTATAAAATTCTCTCTTCTGGAAGCAAAAATTCATAAGTGGATTACTGAATAGACAAATCGTTTTTGAATTATTTAGACCCGATTATTATATTTGCATAGTCATGAAACAGTAATAAACATACCGAATATCTACATCGCCTCAGGACAATCTGTCAGTTTTACAATAAACTGAAGCTGAAGACTCTTGGCACAATTATCGTTTATAAAATTAACAGAAAAATTCAGAAGTCAATTCTAAAATTATAATGGAAGAATTATGAACTTATATAAATTACTTAAAGAATCACAAAAGCCTGAGATTTATACGCCAGGGACTTCAGTTATGTGGACTGATGAACATATCTCAAAAAAACTTCTTGAAATTCACTTAAACCCCGACCTGGATTTAGCAAGTAGGAGGGAATCTACTATTAACAAAACTGTTAAATGGATTGATAGTGTTGCTGGTGAAAAAAATCTGGATATTCTCGATCTTGGATGTGGTCCGGGACTTTACTCAAAGCGTTTTGCTAAAAGTGGACATAAGGTTACTGGCATTGATTTTTCGAAAAACTCAATAGACTATGCCATAAAGGAGAACATTAGTGATGGTCTCGATGTCAATTATAGGCATGGCAATTATCTGGAGTTGGATGAAAACGAAAAATACAATCCTGTTATTTTGATTTTCACCGACCTTGGAGTATTACTTCCCGATGAAAGAGAATTGTTATTGAGTAAGATCTACAAATCCCTAAAACCCGGAGGTATTTTTATTTTTGATGTTATTAATGACAAAAACATTAACAGCAAAGTATCCCCAAAAAATTGGGAGGTTTCTGATAATGGATTTTGGCGTAACTCACCCTATATGACTTTATCAAACTCCTTTATCTACCTGGAAGAAAAAGTCATCTTATTTCAACATTTAATCCACCAGGAAGAGTGCAATCTGGAGACGTATAGATTTTGGACTCATTTCTTCTCTCATGCCGATCTCGATAGTATGCTTAATGAACATGAATTTTATGAGAGAGAATATTTTGAAAATGTTCTTCCGGGCTACGACATGTGGAGTGGTGACAACGTCACGTTTTGTGTGGCTAAGAAAAGATCATAACCTTATTATCAAATTATCAGCCGGACGTTTAATAAAAAAGAATGTCCGGCATTTTTTATTCACCCCGGGGATCCCTTATATGCAAGACTATTCTATATATCGCGAGGAAGTTTTATCGACTTTTCGGAAAAACGGATGATTTAAAATCTATCTTTTTGGCTTGTGAATATGTCATTATTACTCATTACATTTGAGAGTTCATTCTCGTGAAACTTAATGGAGATGTTTGAAGATGTTCAAAGAAATGAGACGGAAAGACCGAAAACTAAGTGAAGATGAATCAAAAAAAATCCTTTCAGTCGGCGAATATGGTGTTTTTTCATCCGTAAATTCTGAAGGGTACGCTTATGGAGTTCCTGTTAATTACGTCTATGCTGACGGTGTAATTTATTTCCATTGTGCTCGCGAAGGAGTTAAGCTTGACAATATAACTCACAATGATAGAACTTCATTTTGCGTTGTAGGAAAGACGAAGATAATACCGGAAGAGTTCAGCACACTATATGAAAGTGTAATCCTTTTTGGTCGGGCGTCGATTGTTATGGATGACGAGGAAAGAAAGAGTGCCTTTATGCATATTGTTAAAAAGTATTCAGGTGAGTTTTTGGAAAAGGGTAATGAGTATATTATAAAAGATGGTCCAAAGGCAATTATAGTAAAAATTGTTGTTGAGCATTTGTCAGGCAAAGCTATTAAAGAATAATTTGCGTCTGTGCTATCAATGCGGGCAATTTATTTCCTTATTTCAGTCCAAACATATTGGAAAATCCATCTATCTTTACCTTTCTTTTTATAGGAAAAATTGAGAGCTTTTCATTGTGAAAATTCAAAAAACAACATGGGGGTAAAAATGCAGAAATTTCTGCGAAATGCAACTATTCAGTTATTTACAATTTCGATTGTTTTCTTAATTGCAGGGTGCGCACAGAAAAGTGCTCCGGCAATTGATATAGCGAATATGGATACAACAGTAAAACCAGGAGAAAACTTTTTTCAATATGTGAACGGAAATTTTAACAAAAAACTGGTTATTCCTGAAGACAAAACAAGTTATAACGCCATGAATATGCTTCGTGAAAAAACCGATGCTGATGTGCATCTGCTTTTAGAGGAAGTAGCAAAAATTACTGGCGCTGAGAAAGGAAGCAATACGCAAAAAATCAGTGATTTTTATTATACAGGAATGAATGCCGAAAAAATTGAAGCTGATGGTATTAAGCCGTTGCAGTCTGAATTTGATCTGATCGATAATATCAGCAGCATGGAAGATTTTCAGGATGTTGTTGCTCGTTTTCATACATATGGTTTAGATCCATTGTTTAACGGTGGGCTTGAACTTGACCTGATGAACAGCACTATTTATAAATATTACTTGCAGCAAGCCGGACTTGGCTTACCTGATAGGGATTACTATACAAAAGCAGACGAACGTTCTGCTGAAATCAGAAATGAATATTTAATACATATTGCAAAGATGTTTCTATTATTGGGTGAAGATGGGTTTGAAACTGCCAATGCCGCAAATCTGGTTATGAATATCGAAACTCAATTGGCTGAAGCTTCGAAAACACTGCTTGAATTGCGTGACCTGGGAAGTTGGTACAATTTGATGGACATAGCAACACTGAACAAAAATGCACCTAACTTCGACTGGCAAAGATATTTCAATAACATTAGCGATAAGGATTTTGGAGAAGTAATAGTTGTCTCACCAAAATTTATTGAAAAAGTAAGTGAATTAATGGAGACGGTTTCTCTGGCAGATTGGAAAGTTTATCTAAAATGGAACCTCATTAACCGCTCAGCAGAATATTTGAATGAAGCATTCGTTATGCAGGACTATAAATTCTACTCTGAATTTCTTTCAGGTAGCGAGAAGATTCAGGACAGATGGAAGCGTGTAACTCAAACAACCAATAATTTAGTTGGTCAACCACTTGGTCAGTTATATGCAGAAAGATATTTCCCTGAGGAATCCAAACGCAAAATGGTTGAATTGGTTGGTAATCTAAAAGTTGCTCTTAATTCCAGGATAGAAAAACTTGAGTGGATGGGCGAAGCGACAAAAAAGAATGCTCTTGAAAAATTGGAAAAAATGAGAGTAAAAGTTGGTTATCCCGATAAGTGGGACGACTATTCAAAATTAGAAGTTGAACGCGATTCTTATATTCTTAATGTTCGTCGTGCTAACCAATTCCATTATTATAAAGATCAGGAGCGTTTCGGAAAACCAGTCGATGCTGATGAGTGGGGAATGGATCCGCAAACCGTTAATGCAGGCTATCATCCATTAAAAAATGATATAACATTCCCTGCGGCAATACTTCAATCGCCTTTCTTCGATGTAAATGCTGATGATCCAGTTAATTATGGTAGTATTGGTGTTGTAATAGGGCATGAAATGACACACGGTTTTGATGACCAGGGAAGACATTTTGATAAAGATGGGAATATGGTTGACTGGTGGACTAAAGAGGATTCAGAAGAGTTTAATAAACGAGCTCAGCTTATTATCGACCAATACAATGAATTTACAGCTTTCGATACCGTTCATGTGAATGGCGAACTTACCATTGGCGAAAATATCGCAGACTTTGGCGGACTTACTATTGCGCTGGAGGCGTATAGACTTAGTCTTAAAGGGAAAGATACACCCGCAGATATTGACGGGTACACTGACGTTCAAAGGTTTTTTATCGGGCACGCTCAAATATGGCGTGGTAAAATTCGTGACAAGGCATTGCTTCGCAAGGTTCAGGAAGATGTCCATCCCTGGGGGGAATACAGGGTAAATGGTGCGCTCTTCAATATCCCGGAATTTTATGAATCTTTCGATATTTCTCCAGAAGATGCACTTTACAGAACACCTGAACAGAGACCAATAATTTGGTAGTAAAATTTAGTTTTGCGTTGTATTGGTAATAGATTTTCTGAACGGAGTGCTGAAAAGCACTCCGTTTTTATATAAGATTAGGTAATATTATCAAATAGTTTTGCAACTTCCAGCAGGCTTCAATTTGTTAAAACAGTGTGTTGCAATCCTTAATTTACATTAATCAATTTTTGAGGCAGCTATGGTAGAGAAGATAGCATGGGACGAGTTCTTTTTAGTGGGAGTTGAAGAAATTGACGTTCAACATAAGCACATGGTTGAACTTGTTAACAAAGCTGTCATTAGGGCTAATGAATATCAAGAACGAGAAGAGTTAGCCCCCTTACTTGAAGATTTATGGTTCTACGCCAAATGGCATTTTAGCTGCGAAGAATCATTGATGAAAATATTAGGCTATCCTGAGGCTGATAGTCATCAAAAAATACACAATGAATTATTGGATGAACTGGATGATAAGGTTGAGAAAGTACTTGAGGGATATTGTGATTTACAAGAATTGAGAGATTTTCTCTTTGATTGGCTAGGCAGACACGCACATAAGGAAGATAGAGATTTGGGCGCCTTTGTAACAGTAAGGTGGAACTAATTCTTAGGAATTGTTTCCAAACACCGCATAGATAAGTGCAAAATAAATTTTGAATACTCTCCCCGAAAGCCCTATTTTTATTTCGTCAGATATTTACAATAAAATTGAGAATAAATTATGTCCAGCATTACAGAACGTAAAGCTTTAATTAGAAATTATTTTAAAGAAAATAAGAATCAGATTCGTAAAAGAATAATCTCTTTAACAACAGAAATGGTAAAAGAAAAGACTGTTAATGTAGTCTCGGAGAAATTACCTGAATTCCCTTATCTGAAAATTCGAGGGGAAGAGTACCGTGTTGCGGAAATAGTAAAACGTGAACTTGACAAGAGTGGAATCCCTTTCAATGAATTTTCGCGCATGAAAGGTCGACCTAACGTAATTGGAACCCTGGGTAAGAATAAGAGTGGTAAAAGATTATTAATGCCCGCTCATATGGATATTGTTCCTGCCGGAGAAGGCTGGGATTCTGATCCATTTGAAGTTTATGAAAAAGATGATATGCTTATAGGACGCGGAACTCTTGACAATAAGGGACCATTAGCCTCAATACTTGTTGCCGGTCAATTGATGAAAGAAATGGGTCTGGATGATGAAATAGAAGGTCAGCTTCAGCTTGCCGCATTATCAGATGAGGAAGCAGAAGATCCTGATGGAATTGATTATGGTATTGGATTTTTGATGGAAGAGAAACATATCAATCCGAATTATGCAATAATTCCTGATATCGGTGGATTTATGAAAGAAATTGACGTTGCCGAAAAAGGGAGAACAGTTATAAAAATTACCGCTTTTGGAAAGCAAGCTCATGGCTCAACTCCTGAGAAAGGAATAAACGCTGTTTTCATGATGGCAAGACTTGTAAATGAAATTGAGCAGATGGAATTTGAATATGAAGAACATCCTGTTCTTAAAGCGCCATCTTTAAATCTTGGTGAAATGCACGGTGGTGCGGCACCTAATATTGTTCCTGGCAAATCTTACATTTATCTTGATATAAGAACCGTGCCCGGTCAGACGAAAGAGAAAGTCATTGCTCAACTCCAGGCTTGCTGTGATAAGGTTGAAAATGGTAATTTTGAGATTGATTGCATGTCCTGGAATGATCCTCATGGAATAGATCCTGATAATGTACTGGTTAAAGCTATTCAGGAAAATTCTAAGGAAGTACTAGGATTTGAACCGGTTCCTTTTGGAATGGGCGGCGGAACATATGCAAAAACACTTAACTTAAATAATGTTATTGCCGTTGGGTGGGGACCTGGGGATGAAGATGCATTTCATGTTGAAAATGAATACGTCTCAATCAAAGAGCTTGTAGATTTTGCTGAAATGACACTTCTTGTGGCTGTTGACCTACTTAGCTAGAAATTTCAACCTGCCCGATACGGGCAGGTTAACCTTCCTTTTTTCATCCCATAATAAAATTTATTTGAATATTTGTTTAAAATATTCTAACTTTCGAACTATTATTAAAAAAGTTCGAAAGTTCTAAAGGGTATACATGAAAGAAAGCTATGATGATAAAAGAGAAACAATAAAAAAGGCCGGATTACAGGTATTCACAAAATACGGTTATTATAAAACAACACTCGATGATATTGCCGATGCCGTCGGAATAAAGAAAAATTCTCTCTATTACTATTTCCCAAACAAGGAAAGTCTGTTTGAAGAGATTGTAGGCGAAGAGTCAGTAAAAATGATTAATTCTGTTCTGGAAAGGGTTGATCAAGTTGCCGGTCATAGTGAAAAAGTAATGGTCTTTTTTAAAGAATTTTTATGCTATGGCAGAAATAAAAGAAGTGATATCTCCATTTCTATGGAAACTCTTATTGAAATGGGGCAAGTTATTGAGGAACATTTTCACGAAATTTTTGATAACGTAAGATCCTCTTTAGCTTCAATTTTGAAAAATGGAATGGAAAAAGGGGTCTTCAAAAAGCATGACCCGAATAAAGTAGCAGAATTATTAATCGAGTTTGTTACATCGTACGAACGAGAACAGGTAAGAAAAAATAAAAATATAAGTACTGATGAACTTGATCTGAAGCAACTTGAAGATAAGATTGTCGGATTGGTTTCATTGGTTGTAAGCGGAATTGTAGTTAGATAATTATTATATAAAACACATTAAGGAAATTGATTTGTATATGAGAAAAATAACCACTTTAGCAATAATGCTATTTTTGTCTCTAAATATTTCGGGACAAATCAAAACATTTACTCTTGAGGAAGCGATTGTATCAGCACTCAAGAATAACCGGGAAGTGAAAATAGCGAAAATGGAAGTTTCCAAAGCAGATGCTGCCGTTGACGAAGCATTTGGTTATGCTCTGCCTTCTATTGATTTGACGGCAAATCTTGCTCATTTTATTGAAAAACCTAAAACTGCATTCCCGGATTTTGGAGCAATGCTTACCAATGCCACTTATAGTATTTTATTTGATGAAGGCGTTTTGCCTGAAGATGAGAATAAGTATCTGCCCCTGGCCACAAAGCTGCAATCTTTTGCTCAAACAAACAGTTTTGAAAGTAAAATCCAGCTGACACAAATTCTCTTTAACTCTGCTGTCTTCAGAGGAATTGGAGCTTCTCAAATATATCTGAGTTTATCGGAAGAACAATTAAAATCTTCTGTTTCAAAGACAATTTTGAATGTTAAAAAAGCATTCTACGGTGTATTGTTGTCAAGACAAATGCTGAATATTGTAGAAGCAAGCCTTTTAAATGCTGAAGAAAATCTTAGCAATGTAAAAGCTTTGCATGCGCAGGGCTTAACCTCGGATTATGATGCATTACAAGTTGAAGTAATGGTTGAGAATATAAGACCAAAAGTACTTGAGTTGAAAAATATTGTTAAAAGTGCTGAGGATGGATTTAAGATTATACTTGGATTAGATCAGGAAACGGATATAGATGTTGTCGGGATGATTGAATATAATCAGGAAAGCATTCTCTCGGTTCAGAATGCAATGAATTTGGCTACTGAGCAGAATCTAGACCTAAAATCTCTTCAGATAAAAAGGAATATTGATGAAGAGTTTATTGCAATTGAAAGATCAGATTATTGGCCCACCATTGCGGCCTTTGGTAATTTTACCTACGCAGGATCTTCTGACAACTGGAATTTTCAAACATATAATTCTACCTTGGTTGGATTAAGCTTCACTATGAATTTGTTCAAGGGTGGACGAGTTGCTAATAAAGTTGAGCAGGCAGTTATAGCGGTAAAGCAAACTGATAGTCAGATTAATCTTACTCGCGATTATGTTGCGTCTCAGGCTAAAAACAAAGTGCTGGAATTGGAAAGAGAGAAATCACAGATTAATGCTTTAATCCGTAATGAAGAACTTGCAAGCAAAGCCTACGAAATAGCCTCAACCAGATATAAAGAGGGAGTAGGGACTCAGCTTGAAATTAAAAACGCAGATGTAGAATTGCGCACTGCTCGTACGAATAAACTGCAGTCAATTCATAATTATATAATATCAGTCGCCGAGCTTGATGAACTTCTTGGTGAAATTCCGGCTGAATATTTGGAATACATTAAAAAGTAAACAGAAAATTAAAAATAGATAGGTAATCGTAATGAAAAAATTGATGAAAGAAATTCTGTTATTCGGTGTCATCGTTTCAGCCTTCAACATTTCAGGCTGTTCAGATGAAAAAATTGAATCGAAAAGTATGGAGCAACTGCAAACTGAAAACGGAACGCCTGTTGAAGTAGAAGTTGTACAACCTCAACACTTCGAAAAGAGTATAAACTTTTTCGGAATGCTGAGCGGAGTAAAGCAATCAGTAAATGGTGCCATGATAGGCGGCAGAGTTGAAAAGATAAATGTTAAGGTTGGTGATTATGTTAAAAAAGGTGATATAATTATGGAATGGCCGACTGATGCCCCGGGTGGAATGTTCGAACAGGTAAAAGCAGCCCACGAAATGTCTGAGAAAAATTTTGAAAGAATGAAAAAACTTCTTGAAGCAGGTGAAACTTCGCAGGCAAATTTTGACGGAGTAAAAACTCAATATGAGGTCAATAAGCGTAATTTCGAGTTACAGAAGCAATTACACAAACTCGAAGCTCCTTTCGACGGAATGATAACTAATATTGCCGTAAAAGCAGGTGATAATGTTAAGGCTGAAGCTCCGGTTTATACCATTGCACAACTTCACAAGATGAGATCAAAGGTGTGGACAAACGACAAAGAAATAAGTCAGATTAAAAAAGGAATGAAGGTTTTAACGGAATTTCGTGGTAAATCATATAAGGGGAGAGTCATTGATGTAGCAATTACTCCCGATCCGGCAAAGCAGGCATTCTATGTTGAAGTTGAAATTGATAATTCTAAAAATCAACTTATTACAGGCATCACTCAGGATATTATAATTGTAATTAATGAGACAGACAATGCAATAATTGTCCCCAGAAATCTGGTTAAAACTGACTCCGGTGGGAATTATGTTTTTGTTGCTGTTAATAATATTGCGAAGAAAAAATATATAACCAATGGTGTTTCTAGTGGTTTACATTATAAAGTAGAAGAGGGCCTTGCTATTGGAGATAAACTTATAGTTAAAGGCACAGCTAAGTTAGTTGATGGTTCAAAGATAAATGTGATTGAATAAGGGGAATAATATGTTTTTAGCAAAAACTTCTATAAATAAACCCATTGCAACTACAATGGGTATTATGGTCTTTCTGATCTTTGGATTAATATCATTTCTGGGACTTAATCTTAATCAGATGCCGGATGTGGAAATTCCTTTCGTGACCATCCAAACTGTTTATCCGGGTGCGGGTCCAAAAGAAATAGAAACACTGATTACAAAAAGAATTGAAGATGTTGTTTCGACTGTAAGTGAAATAAAAAGGATTGAATCTTATTCCCTTGATGGTGCATCTATCGTTATGATAGAATTTGCCCTGAGCAAGGATGTAAATGTTGCAAACCAGGAAGTGAAAGATAAAGTTGATCTTATTCTGAATGACTTACCTGATGATGCACAGAAACCTACTATTCAGAAATTTGATTTTGGCGCGATTCCAATTATTTCTTTGGTGCTAAGCGGCGATAGGGATCCAAGAGATTTATTTCAATTTGCCGATAGAACCCTAAAGGATAGATTTGGTCAGATTGCAGGGGTTGCCAATGTAGCTATCACAGGTGGTCAGGAAAGAGAAATACGGGTCGTACTTGAAAATAAAGTTATTTACGAAAATTTTATCTCGTTACCACAAATGCTTGGGATTCTTAAAGCACAAAACATGAACATTCCAGGTGGTTATTTTCAGGTGGAGGATCAGGAATATACTGTAAGACTCCAGGGTGAATTTAATGACCTTGAGAAATTAAAGAACCTTCAAATTCCAACTGCATTCGGAAATAAGAAACTTGAACAAATTGCTGATGTTATTGATTCTGGTAAGGATATAAGAAGAAGAGCAGTTTACTTTAATGCTACCAGCCAATTGCGTGATGAAAATGTTGTAAGGCTTGATATAATAAAAGCTACAGATGGTAACGTGGTTAAGGTAGCGGAAGCAGTTCAAAAGGCACTGCCTGAAATTGAGAAATCGCTTCCTGAGGGTACACGACTCGAAGTCGTGGACGACCGCAGTACATTTATCAGAAGTACTGTAGATGATACCATGAGTAATATTTTTCTTGGTGTAATTCTTACATCACTTATTCTTTTAATATTTTTAACAAATATCCGGTCAACATTTATTGTTGCCATGTCTATGCCGGTATCAATTATTTCTACATTCCTCTTGTTGCAGATGGCCGGACTAACGCTGAATACCATGACTTTGATGGGCATTTCAGTTTCGGTGGGAGTGCTGGTTGCAAATTCAGTTGTTGTAATAGAAAATATATTCAGGCATAAAAAACTTGGAAGAAATAACCGGGAAGCTTCATATAAAGGGACTGTTGAGGTAACTGTTGCTGTAGTTGCATCAACACTTACAAATCTGGTTGTGTTTCTTCCTATTGCTAATATGTCATCTATGGTTGGATTATTCCTGCGTGAATTAGCCCTTGCAGCAAGTTTTGCAACAATATTTTCTTTGATTTTTTCATTTACTTTAACTCCAATGCTGGCGTCACTTATTTTGTCTGATAATCAAAAAGAGAGTAAGTTTAGTCAGCGAATGCAAAAAATGTACGAGTCGTGGGATGAATTTTACAGAAGAATTTTGTCAATTGCTCTTAAGAATAAATTCGTCAGTTTGGGGATTATTTTGTTTTCATTTCTCTTATTCATTGCCTCCTCGATGTACTATGGCCCGAAACTTGGGTTTGAGTTTATGCCTCAAGCGGATGACGGTAAAATAAAAATTGAAGTCGAGTTGCCTGAAGGTTACAATCTAACGGAAACTGCAAGTGTTTTGGAAGAGATTGAAAACAGGGTTAAAAAACATCCAGAAGTAGTTTTTACACTTACTGATTTAGGAAGTATAAGTAACCTGAACACCGGTGCTAACATGGCTAAGATGGATGTGAAACTTGTTGATTCCAAGGAACGGGATATGACAATATTTGATATGATATCAACGCTTGTTAAAGAACTATCAGATGTTGCCAATGCCAGGGTTGCCGTTGATGTTGCCAGCAGTATGGGTGGCGGTGGTGCGCCAATACAGTTCTTCCTAATTGGACAGGAACTGAATGTTCTTGAAGATATTAAGAACCAAATAGTAGATACTATTCATGATGTACCCGGGTTGATTAATCTTGATCAAAGTTCGAGAGCCGGTAAACCAGAAATTACTGTTTATCCAAATCGTGAAAAGCTGGCAGATGCCGGACTTACAACTCAAGAACTCGCACTAACACTACGCTCGACTATAGAGGGGATTGAGTCTTCAAAGTATCGGGAACTTGGTGAGGAGTATGATATAATTGTAACAGTTAAGGATGAAGCGGTTAACACTCCAGAAGAGATTGGCTCAATTCCGATAATTTCTCAAAAAGGTGTTTTTAGATTAGCACAGCTTGCTGATATAAAATTCACTAATGGTTATACAAAAATTCTTCACAGAGATAAATTTACTGCTATTCAGTTTACCGGAGCTCCTGCTGCAGGTGTTCCATTAGGAAATGTGACCGATGAAATTGACAGAAGAGTTAAGGAAATTGAAATGCCCGCAGGCTACAGCATTAGATGGGCAGGTAACATTGAAATGATGAAAGAAATGAATGCTGACTTTGGGTTTGCCTTCATATTAGCCATCATCCTTACCTATATGCTGCTTGCAGCAATACTGGAAAGTTTTCTGCAGCCTTTCTTTATTCTGCTTACTTTGCCACTGGCGATGATTGGTGTATTCGCCTCATTATACTATACAGGAATTTCCCTTGGTATTACTTCAATGATGGCCATAATCATGTTAATTGGTATTGTTGTTAATAATGCCATTCTCATGCTGGATTATACTAACCAGTTGATAAGAGATGAGGGGATGACGGCAAAGGATGCGCTTATAGCGGCATGTCCTACAAAACTGAAGGCAATTATTATGTCTACTCTTGCTATTATGCTTGGTATGCTGCCAATGGCTTTGGGTATTGGTGATGCGGGTGCCGAAATGAGAATGCCTTTAGGCGTGGTTTCAATTGGCGGGTTATTGGTTTCATCTGTTCTTACTCTTTTTGTTATCCCAGCATTTTATTATATAACATCAAGCAGTAAGACCAAGAAAAAGAAAGAGCAATTGGCTTAATAAAATAAAAACTGATCTTCACAAAAAAGTTGGAGGTTACAATGAGTAAAAGTGATTTGATTATGGATTTAGAAGGTACTGAGTTTGATGTTCAGGATGATTGTGCAATATTGAGAATTAAATCTGATCTTTTCAAAAATCTTACTGATTTGACGAAAGAATCAAAAGTATTTAGCTGGTTTGATCAGATAGCAGTTAATGATGAAATAAAGGCAGTTTTTGTTTTTAATGATAAAGGGACTTTAACTGAATCAGTTTACAATGAGTTCCTTTCGGATGTTACAGGAAAAGAGTTAGATGAAAACTGTCCCGAATGTATAAACGCATTCCAGAAAGGACAAATCAGAGCTATAGAGATTAATATGTTAATTTCGTTTGCCAGAAAAATGATTAATCTTCCAAAACTTGTTGTCTCCTGCTTGAGAGGGGAGATAGTGACACCTTTTTTTGGAACTTCTCTAACTTCTGACATAAGATTGTTAGATAAGGATAGCTGCTTTAGTTTATCACACGTTAAATATGGTTTGCACCCGAGCGGCGGATTACCTTTCTTTCTGCCAAAATTTGTTGGTAATGGTGTGGCAATGGAGCTACTTCTTCAGGGAGGTAAAATTACTGCCGAAGATGCTCTTGAATTGGGTCTTGTGAATGAAATTATTGATTCGGATAATTTTGAACAAAACTGTATTAGCTATGTGAAAGAAAATTACAAATTGGAAAAAAATCTAATAAAAAGTACCAAGGATCTTTTCCACTATTATAAGAAGGATTTGTATAAATATTTCGATCATGAAGAGACTTATCTATATTCTTAACTTATTGCATTTAATGGCTGCTTCGGCAGCCTTTTTTTTTATATTAATTATCAATTGAGAATCAATCTAAATCTGTTTTTTAACTGTATTCTGAAATGTGACAGTAAAACACGATCCTTTTCCTTTCTCACTTTCTACCACGATAGTTGCATTATTCAGTTCACAATATTTTTTAACAAGTGCAAGCCCCAAACCATTACCTTCGTATGAACGTGTATAGCCCTGCTCTTCCTGGGTAAAAGGATGAAACAGATTCTTATGATATTCCCTTTGAATACCAATACCAGTATCAATCACTTGTATAAAAATATTTTTATTATGGTCTATTCCTGTCTTTATTTCAACACATCCCGTCGAAGTAAATTTTATGGCGTTACTAACGAGATTATGAATTATTTGACCTACTGAGTATTCATCTGCAGTAAAAGTTATAAATGAGGTATGTGGGGAAAATTTCAGTTCTATATTTTTCTGTTTAGAAGAGAGTTCAAACTCATTTAAAATTGGTGTAATAATTTCTTTTTCTAAATTGATCTCTCTTGGCAGGAGTTCGTAGGTACCAGTTTGAAGTTCAGACATATTCAACAGCATATCTATTGTTCTGGTGATTCTCTCACCGGCGCTATTAATGCTTGTAAAACATTCAACAAGAGTATCAGGCAACTTGCCTTGAAGCTCTTCTTCAACCAGATTAGTAAAACTTAGAATTGTATTTATCGGCGTCCTTATTTCGTGCGACATTTGAGCAAGGAATTCTGATTTCATTTTATCCGATGCCTCAGCCTTATCACGGGCAAGAATTAAATCCTCTTCAAATTTTATTCTTTCGGTTATGTCTCTACTAATGCTGCCAATAAATGAACCGTCGGATGTCTTAATTGGGAAAATAGTATCGAGTATAAATTTTTTCTCACCAGACAAAGTTGTAATGCTTTTTTGAATGGATAAAGGCTCAAAATTACCTTTTTTTAGCATGGTACTTACTTGTTTTTTAATATTAACCAGGCTGGAATGTTTTGTCTCTTTGTTCATAAGCTTTTCTGTAATATCTAAAAAATGAGCTCCAAGAGCTTCATGTTTAGAAATTCCGGTAAGGTTTACATTGGCATTACTCCAAAGAATAATTATTCCTTCTTTATTAATCAATCTGAAGGCATCTTGAGACTGCTCAACAAAACTTGTGAATTTGTTATTAAGATGTTCAAGCTCAAGGTTTTTTTCTGTTAAGCGCAGTTCATTTTTACGTTTGAAGTAATATGCCAGAGTAATCAGTATGGCAATAATAAAAGAGGTGATAACAATAGTAAGTAGAATCTTGTTTTTGCTCTTTTCAGACTCCAGATTTTTAATGTTTTCTTCCGCAAGAGCTCGTTCTTTATCAACTCTTATTCTATACAGGTTCGACTTTTCTATATTTTTACTGCTCTTTAATGAATCTTGCAGCACCATAGCTTTTCTTAAAAAGGATAATGCAGTATCATAATCATGCAGGGCGTCGTAAGTGTTAGAAAACGATTTGTATATTTCTACAACAAGCAATCTGTCCCGACTTTCAGTAGCATACTTCAAGGCAGCTGTTAGGAATTTTTTTGCCCGCAAATGGTCATTTTTTTTTATAGCAATAACACCAACAAGCATATTAAACTTTGCCTTGGTAGTATTAGCTACATTCTGGCTTAATAGTTTGCTTGCCTGATTCAGTAATGAATCTGCCTCATGATATCTCTCCAGTTGAATTAATGTCTCTGAAAGTAGTGTGTATGTATTTGCCAATTCTTCAGATAATTCGAATTCAGAAAATAGTCCAAGCGCCTTTTTATGATATTCAATTGACATTTCATATGAATCAGTAAGTCTGAATAATTCCCCTATATTATTGTAAAGAACACCATTTTTTTGCGGTTCCTTTTTACTTAATAGATAATTCTCAGCCATCAGAAAGTACCTTAAAGATTTCTCATAGTCATTAAGGAAATAGTAAATTACTCCAATATTATTATATGTTTTCCATTCGTTGGTTTTATCATGAAGTTTATCACCTTCCAACTGGGCTAGTTTATGGTATTCAAGCGCTTTATCATACTGATCCAGAAATGTATAATTTAGTGCTGCAGCTTGATATAACTTAAAAACACCCATTTTATAGTCGATGCTTTTTGCGAAGGGAAGTATTTCATCATAAAGATCGAAACTCTTTATTACATCTTTTTCTCTTAAATCACTTATCATATTCAGATATGTGTCAACTATTTCAATATCTGATGAATTGACAAGTTGTACTGAGAGACTGTCAATTGATATCAGGTTTGTTGCTGAATTAATGCGAACAACCAACATGATTAATATCAAGTGTCTTGAAAAGGATTTCATTATTTGAGCAAAATTAATTTAGTAATGATCGACAAGTAATTTGTAATTACAATAACTAACTTATGATAATTAGACAAAGAATAAAAGTCGAACCAAGGGAATTTATCAAATTAAACCATAAAGGTTTGCTGAGTGATAAGCTGCTCTGAATATGGAAAGGTTGATGTTTTAATTATCTTAAGTTGAAAACCCAAGAGCTGCTCCATCTGCAGCTCCTGGATTGGAGATCTAAATAGTTTTATTTTTTCCGCATTTGCTCAGCTAATTCTTTCATCTCTGCCAGATCGGTAACAAGTTCACTCCATCCATACCAAAATGAATAGTCTGGATTCATATGGAAAGCTCCCTGAAAAGCTCTCATCCTGTGTTTAAAAAACATTCTGAATAATTTTTGTTCGATAACAGTCGGGGCGTCATGGAAAGTCAGTAGATCAGGAAAGGCTGAACTATAAGAATCAGGTTTTGGAATTGTTCCATCTTCGTAAAGCCCGGCAATAATTTTTATGCCTTCAGCCATCATTCGGTCAGCTTCACGTATCATATCATCACCCTTGGCCAGTTCAGCATCAGTAAAGTTTGCTGAATGACAATCTGCGCAAACAGCCTTCATTTTGTTTCGTTCTCTATCAAACGCTTCCTCTGTCAACCTTGCAAGATTGACGGCTTTAACCGCATCCAGTCTTGCTGTGGGGTTTCCTTCCAGATCCAGGACACCCAGCGCCTGCAAAATTGTTACTCTGTCAGCAGCCCATTGTTCATCTTTAGGCAAGGGTAATCTTACGGCAAGAAAACCCCATGCAGTCAGAACGTTATGGTCGCCATCTGGCATATGGCAGGTTTGGCAGGTTGGAGCAGGAGTATCCGGATGGAGAACACCGGCTTGTTTTAGCATATACCTAACACCATGTTTTGATGATGAATACATTTCCCACTGTGGGTGATCAAATCCCATGTGACATGTTTGACAGGCCTGCGGCTGCTGTGCTTCCTTAACCGAAAAACTATGCCGTGTATGGCATATGTCGCAAGAAGCGTGACCAAACATTGATCCTTCGGACTTCAATTTATTTATCTCATCATCTGATTTAATTCCCATTTTATGGCAGCCGCCACATCCTTTCATACCATCCATTAATGCCATTGGCTGCATATGGGCCGTAGGCATTGCCTTCATGGCAGTCCAGGCAAGGGCATGTTTACTCTTTTTGAATTCTTCGGCTTTTTCATCATGACACATGGCACATGTTTCTACAGTAGGTAATTCCACGTTGGCAATGTCATCCATCCCCTGGTGGTTTTCGCCGTGACAAGTTTCACAGTATATTTCATTTTCAGCATGTTTGCTCAACTGCCAGTCATTTACAATATTAGGAGTTTCCTTGTAGTGGCAATCGATACAGACCTGTGCCAGTGAATTATCCGATAGAATAAAACAGAAAAGAAATATTGAGAAAAATAATTTACTCATAAATACCTCACGTTTATTTTGAAACGCCAAACGATTTTACAGAGTCCTTATTAACCAGACCAGCTGATCTGATTATATAATAATATTTTTCAATCGAAATAACAAGAAATTTAACATTGGAAAACTCTTCCTTAGCTTATGAGGGCAGATTTTTGTCAATAAAAGAATAGAATATTTATTCCAAGAACTACCGGTGGAAATGAAAAATTTAGTAGTAATTACTACTTATTAACAAAAACTTTCTTTTACTCTTGAAGATAATCGTTTACTCATAGCTAAAGGTCTTTCATAACCTTTCATGTATACCAGAAAGGAAAAGTTAAACCAGTGTATACTACTAAAAGATTAATTGTGGGTGTAAAACAACCTGAAGTCATTTTCGTAAAACTACATATATATGCAGTTGCGCCACTGATTTAAGAATGATAATTTGAATACTGTAAGAAAGGTTCATTTTCGTCTGTTAGTAAGATTACTGTTCAATTAATGAATCGGGGACTTACAAATTTTCATTTTATGGATTTATATTATACTGGGGGGTATATATGAAGCACATCTTAATCGGATTAGTAGGGCTATTATTGTTTTTCAGCTGCTCTGAAGTCGAGTATAAATTTACCGAATTATCCGGTTCCTATCTTGGTCAAACTCCGCCTGACACCTTACCCGAATTATTTGCCCCGGGAATAGTTAATTCCGCAGCATTTACAAGAGACTTTGCAATGACACCGGATGGGGATGAAATATATTATTCTATTGTGCTTGGTAATTTTAAGAAATCCGCTATTCTTTTTACAAAGCAGATAAATGGAAAATGGACTAAGCCGGAAGTTGCGGACTTTTCCCGAGATTTTAGGTATGAACACATAGAGCCATTCATTTCTCATGATGGAAGTAAATTCCTGTTTGTTTCGGACAAGCCGGTAAATACAATTAGTAAAGCCAAGGATGATTTTGATATCTGGGTAATGGACAGATTAGATGGGAGTTGGTCTGAACCCTACAATTTAGGTGCGCCGGTAAATACGGGGGATTCTGAGTTTTTCCCTACGCTCACAAAAACAAATACTCTTTACTTTACAAGACAACCGATTAATGAAAGAGTTAACTATATACTTAGATCAAAGCATGATGGTGGAAATTATGGGGAGCCTGAAATGCTTGGACCAAATGTTAATGCGGGGAGAAGTCGATTTAATGCCTTTGTCGATCCAGATGAGGAATATTTGATAATTCCAATTGTGGGTATTGCTGATTCCTTTGGCGGTACTGATTATTACATTTCCTTTAGAAGCATTGCTGACGAGTGGAGCGAGCCCATAAATCTGGGTGGTAATATTAATACTCGATTTGGTATGGAATATGTGCCCTACGTATCGCCGGATAAAAAATATTTCTTCTTTTTGAGTTTTCGTGAAAGCGAAGAAAAAATCGATGAATTATCATACAGTCTTCTTGTCGGATTGAATCAAACACCAGGTGGAGTTAACCCGGCTATGTATTGGGTTGACGCGAAGTTTATTAATGAATTGAGACCTGAAGGTTTTTACAGAAAATAAATTTTACTAAATATTTTTTTTGGTTCCACGGGACAGATCATGAAGTCAATCTCCCCCAGGATTAACTCCCAATTTATCTGTCCCCGGAACCTTTTTTACGGAGTTAAAATTTTGATCCAATATGGTTGTTCTATTTTATATATTAACAATAATCCTTTGACAGAAATAATCTGTCAATAATCAAATCGTTTGGGGGAATGATGAGACGAATCCTTTTATTCATACTTATACTGATTGTTACTTCTATATCACAAATCTTAGCCGAGAATTTAAAACCAACAAAAACAATTAATCCACCAACTATTGACGGGAAACTTGATGATTCAATTTGGTTAACCGCTTCGAATGTGACCGGGTTTAAAACCTTTATACCCGATTTTGGAATGGATATGCACGAACCAACAAAAACATACATGGCCTATGATGATGATAATATCTATTTTGCGTTTAAGTGTTTTGACAGTGAACCTGAAAAAATAAAAGCCTCATTAACAAACAGAGACAATATTCGTTCGGAAGACTGGATATGCTTAAATCTTGATACCTTTGGCGATCAACAGTCTCTTTGCGCTTTTTACGTTAATCCTCTTGGTGTTCAGGGCGATGCTCATTTTGCTAGTGGCATTGAGGATGAGGGAATTGATTTTATATGGTATAGCGCCGGTATGATTGATGAGGATGGTTATTCAATAGAAATGAAAATTCCGCTAGAAAGTATTCGTTACTCTCAAGCAGACCCTGTTAAAATGGCTGTGTTTTTTGAGAGAAAAATAAGCCGTTATCGTGAACAGGGGAGCTATCCGGCGCTTGATCCTGATTTGGGATATGCATTTATGACTCAATTAAAACCTATGGTTTATGAAGATCTTAAAGGCAAGAATGTCTTTGAAATTTTACCGGCTGTTACTTTCAACCAGAAATACCAGAATGAGGCAGGAAATTTGAATTTAAAAGATGAAAATAAAGAATTAAGTCTTACTGCTAAATATGGTATCAGCTCTGATCTTATAATTGACGCTACATATAATCCTGATTTCTCGCAGGTTGAGAGCGATGCTTCGGAAGTTGAAATTAATCTGAGATCAAATTTATTGTACTCAGAAAAAAGGCCCTTCTTTTTGGAAGGGCGCGAAAACTTTAACTTGTCAGGAGTTAGAGCCTCTGAAGTTGATCCGGTTTATAATATTGTACATACAAGAAGAATTATTAATCCCGTTGCCGGTGGCAAGTTAACAGGTAATCTTGGAGAGAAGAGCAAAATAGCAATTCTGTACGCACTCGATGACTTGAATGATATCTATTCTGTAGATACGTCAAAGGTGCATTATGCAGTTGCAAGATATAAAAGAGCGTTGTCCGGAGATAGTTATCTCGGAGCAATTTATGCTGGTAAGGAAACTGAAGAATATTCAAATCGGGTAGCGGGTTTTGATGGGGCTATCAGAGTCTCGGAGGCTGCGCAATTGGAATTTAACGGCTTCATGTCCATAACCAAGAGTGATATGGCAAATGATCTGAACGGAAATTCATTTGCTCTTAAATACAGTCTCTCATCAAGGAATACTGATATTCAGGTTGCAGTAAATAATGTATCGAAAAACTTTATCGCGGATATGGGTTATGTAAGCAGAGATGGGCTGCAATTGTTAAGTGCTCTTTATCGTCCTAAAATCTATACCGAAAATGAGTTTTTTCAAAGAATTGATCTTGAAGCATTCTCTTCCGTAGGGCGCGATTTATACTATGATAAATATGAGACTTTTAATCATGTGTCGGCAGATTTACTTTTTGGTGGTACTTACGAGATTAAGTTGAAATATTCTTACAGTACTGAAACTTATAAAGGTGAAGTTTTTAAAACAGGTGGATTTCATGCATTCCTGTCAGGACACCTGAGTAACAATTTCTATATGGGAATACTGTACAGGTACAGAGGTTCTATACTCTTTTCAGATAACCCTGAACAGGGAATGTCGAATGTAATATCAGCAAATATGATTTACCATCCTACTGACCAGTTAGAAAATGACTTCAGTTTTGTCTTTTCTGATTTCGTTCGATCGTCGGATTCAAAGACTATTTACAGCGTGCCGATAATTAGAAACAAGCTTACATTCCAATTGAATAAATACTTGTTTGTTCGCGGCATTGTAGAGTATAATAATTATTATAAAGAACTTACTACGGACATGCTTGCATCCTTCACATATATTCCGGGCACGGTTATTCACGTAGGTTACGGTTCTATTTACAATAAATTGGAATGGCGCGAAACTCTATATACTCCGAGTAGCAATTTTCAGGAAATGCGAAGAGGACTATTTATCAAAATGTCCTATCTATGGCGAATCTAAAAGTAGGCTCAGATGATTATTATTCAAGTTGGGTTGAAGACAATTTTTTATATGATTATTGGATTGAGATTTTATTTCCAACTAAAGAATGTAATCTCGAATAATTTTATGGGGGGATCATGAAATTAATTAAAATACTTTGTGTTTTTGTGTCCATAATAATTATCCAATCTATAAATGGGCAAACAATTATCAGAGCTTGTTACACTGGCAATCTAGAACAGGTTAAAGAAATTCTATCTGCAGACTCAAGCCAATTAACTACCAAGACTTATGATGGTGAAACTCTATTACACTTCTCTTGCTTCTCAAGGAATACTGAGTTAACAAATTTTCTAATTGATAGTGGATTGAATTATGAGAGCAAGAATCTTGACAACCAGACACCAATTCTGTATGCAGCCTACTCAGGGGATATAAACAATATTGAATTGCTAATAGCCAAAGGCGCTCAATTTAATTACCTGGATGCAAATGATATGGCACCAATTCATTATGCAGCAAGCCAAAATCAGAGAGATGCGGTGCTAATGTTAATCAAACATGGAAGTGATGTTAACATGATTGGTCCTAATGGTAATTCTATTATTAACATGATTGTTGAGAGTAAAGTGCTCGATATGTTTGACCCATTAGTTGAAAATGGTGCCGATTTAACAGTAGTAAATGATAGAAAATATTCTGTGATAACCACTGCAGTAAAATTGCAAAATGAAGAATTGGTAAATAAAATAATTAGTTCAAACCATCCATGGCTTCCAGAAGAAAAGGGGCGAACGGTATTATTGCATCTTGCAGTGCAGAATTCATTTTCAAATCTCGTCCAAAAATTATTGGATTTAAATATTGACGTCTATTCTTTGAACAATAATGGAGGCACACTTCTTCATAGTGCTTCAATGGGGGGCGATAAACTCTTGATAGAATCACTTTTAGAAAGAGGATTCAAGGTGAATCAATTGGATAGCCTTGGACATACTCCTTTAGACTATGCTCAGTTATGGTCGACAAATGAAATATGCAGCTTTCTAAAATTAAATGGTGGAATCGATTCTGAAACTCATATTATAAATTTGGGTAGTGATGAAGATAAAACGAGCCCCAAGTTAGAGGTAACTTACATTGGTAATGATGGATTCCTAATAGGATATGAAAATCAAAAAGTATTAATCGATGCACCTAGTAATAACCCCTTCGGATATGTCGATACTGACAAACGAATTTATTCAAAAATTAAATCTGGCGCAGCTCCCTTCAATGATATTTCAATTCTGGTTGCTTCACATAATCATAGCGATCATTGTGATATCTCGATGGTCCCTGCATTACTATTAAATAATAATATGGATTTTGTATGTGACAGCGTGTCTGTAAGGCAATTAATGACTGTCGTTGCCGAGGATTCGGCTGAAGTTTTGAATAAGACGAAAGCTGTGGATGTTAAGATTGGGGAGTACAAAGAATTAGATAAAGATAACATGAAACTTACTTTATACGGAATTGATCATTCCACAGGAGATGGGTTTTTGGTTTTTGCGACCTTAATTGAATTTGGGGGTTTTTCTGTTTTGCACATTGCCGATAATACATCCGATTTTAATATCGAAAATTTCAAATCGTTTAACTTGGAAGAGAAAAACATTGATATAGCTTTTGTAGATCATCAAATTGCAACATTTACATCCGGGAGATTTATTCTGGATAACTATGTTAAACCAAACTACCTAGTACTAATGCATGTAAGAGAGCAAGAATTGAGTGCTTTCCGTGAAGAAGTTTTAGAGATTTATCCGAAAACTTTTGCTTTCAATGAACCATTAGAGAAAGTTGTTTTTACAAAATAGAATCGTAGTGAGACTTACATGAAATTCAATACAATCTGTATAATTATTACTCTTTTCGTCAGTGTTACGACACATGGTCAATCCTATCGGGAAACATGGCAGCCACCGGAAGAGATATTGGATTCGATTGGTATAAAGCCCGGAATGATGGTGGGCGAAGCGGGGGCTGGTACCGGATATTTTACTATTCCTCTGGCAAAACGATTAGGACCGAGTGGAAAGTTATATGCTAATGATATTGACGAAAACTCTTTACATAAACTTAAACAAAAACTATCCTGCGAAGATCTTGACAATGTAAAAATTATAATTGGCGATTATGATGATCCTCTCTTTCCGAAGGGAAAGATGGAGATGATTGTGATGGTTTATGTTGTGCATGACGTCTCTGAACCTGTGATCTGGTTAAAGAATTTGAAGTATGCACTACGGAAGGATGCCCCACTGGTAATTATTGATCGCGATCCCGACAAATATGGTAAGGAGTACGATCATTTTTGGAAAAAATCCAGGATTATTGATATAGTAGAGAGAGCAGGATTTAAACTTGGACGAGTGTCAACATTTCTACCCAGGGATAATATATATTATTTCAAAGTCACCGATTAGGACCAATCCATAACTTTAGCGTAGGGAAAAGAAACATTTGTTTGTTTTGTACGTCATAAAAATACAATGGCATCTTATTAAGGTCCGGAAGTGTGAACTTCCATTTATTCGGGGGAAGAGAATGATTAAAAGGACAATATTCGCATTACTTCTGCTGCTCGTTGCAGTTCATGGTCAAATCAACAAAAAGAAAATCAAAGCAGTTAAAATTGATACTAACTTATCTATTGATGGAATATTGGATGAACCGGTTTGGAATGAACTTTTACCTTTGGAAAACTTCGTTCAGTTTGCACCTTACAATGGGGTGCCGGCTTCTCAGAAAACAGTTGCACATGTTTTTTATGACGACGCTGCAATTTATGTCGGGGCTACACTTTTCGATACCTCTCCGGATAGCATTAACACAGAAATTGGTGACAGGGACAGTCAGGAATTAGTAAGTGCTGATCTGTTTTCTATTCATATCTGTCCATACGATGATGGGATTAATTCAGTCTATTTTAATGTTGCCGCTACGGGGGTTCAATCAGATCAAAAGCTATCCTCCAGTGGAGGTGATAGAAACTGGGATGCTGTTTGGGAAAGTGCTGTAGCCATAACCGATGATGGCTGGGTTGTTGAAGCACGGATTCCATATTCAGCTCTGCGATTCCCGAAAGCGGATATCCAGAATTGGGGATTTAATCTATTCAGAATGATTAAAAGATACGACGAGTGGTCAAACTGGAGTTATGTTAGTAACGAGATTAATCAATGGTGGCAGCATTATGGTATTCTTGAGGGATTAGAAAATATCAATCCACCCTTACGACTTTCATTCACACCTTATTTCTCATCCTATGCTGAGAAAAATGCCTCAAAGGAATGGGAAACCAGATTTAATGGCGGTATGGATCTTAAGTATGGAATTTCCGAAAGTTTTACCCTGGATATGACTTTAATACCCGATTTTGGGCAAGTGCAATCTGATGATGAACAATTAAACCTATCTGCTTTTGAGATACAGTACAATGAAAGAAGACAATTTTTTACCGAGGGTACAGAATTGTTCTCAAAAGGGTATGTTTTTTATTCCAGGCGAATCGGATCAAGCCCTAAGTGGGGAAGCAGGGCATACAGCAACCTTGGAGAGAACGAAGTAGTAACAAAGAACCCAATAGATACTAAGTTAATTAACGCCACAAAATTCTCCGGTCGAACTCAATCAGGTTTGGGTTTTGGAATATTAAACGCCATGACTCAACAATCAGATGCTTTAATCAGGGACACAGTTACACAAGTGGAGAGAGAGTTTACGACACAACCATTTACCAATTATAATATTGTGGTCCTCGACCAAACGTTTGCAAACAATTCCTTCGTTAGTTTAATTAACACAAATGTAGCCATGAAGGGTTACATGGGCAATGTTACAGCAACACAATTCAGAGTAATGGATAATAACAACACTTTTGGTATCGAGGGTGATGGGGCAGTATCAATTCTTAATGAGAATGATGAAATCAAAAAAGGATACAGATACTATTTGAATATGGGTAAAATGAATGGTGAGTTTCAGTATAAGTATGAGATAATGGTGACAAGTGAAGATTATAACCATAACGATTTGGGTTTTATGTACAGGAGTGATGACCTTGAACAACAAATTGATGTGAAGCATAACATTTTCCAACCATTTGGAATATTCAAAAGAATGTCAAATGAAATTTCATTGTCTTTAAACAGGCAGCTTCAGCCAGATGATTTTACTTCTTTTAGTATCGATTACATTTGGGATGTAAATTTTATGAATAACTACTCAGTTAGTATGCATGCAGCCTGGGCCCCACTTGAGGGGAAAGATTATTATGAACCACGAATTGTTGGAAGGTATTTGAAAACTAATAAAATGCTTCACAATTGTCTTCATGTTAGTACAGATGACCGTGAAAAATTATATTTTGAATTGGGCACAGGTTATACAACGGCGTATGACTGGGAATTTAATATGAATAGTTACTGGTATGATATCAATCCCACTTATCGTTTCAGCGATCAGCTCTCCTTGTCATATGATTTGTATTATTCCAATGTGAACAACCAACTTGGATTTGTTGATTCTGATGAAAACAATATTTACTTCGGTAAAAGACAACGCAACACGCTTACAAATACAATTGCGGCATCATACATTTTCAGTAACACTTCTTCCTTGTCATTAAGGTTGCGCCATTATTGGTCCAAAGCCAATTATGATAGTTACTATGAATTACAGGATGACGGGTATTTAGGAGCAAGTCCCTATAATACCAACCATAACATTAACTATAATGTTTTTAATATTGACATGACTTACAGGTGGATTTTTGCGCCTGGCAGCGAATTGGTTATTAATTGGAAGAATGCCATTTATGATTCGAAACAAGACCTGGAAGAGCATTTCTGGAGTAACCTGAGAAACACACTGGATTCTGCGCAAATCAATAGTCTGTCTGTAAAGTTTTTGTACTATCTGGATTCATCAAACATTTTTTAATTAAAGTGTATTTTGGTTAGTTGTAACCAAATCTTATCGGGGGGTAGATGAAAAAGTTATGTAGCATAAGCTTATTAGTTGTACTACTATTATTTAGTGCATGTAAGGATTCTAAGTCCGTAAAACCAATATTATCAGGACCATATCTGGGGCAGGAACTTCCGGGTGATGAGCCTGTATTGTTTGCTCCGGGGATTGTTTCAACAGGGATGTATGACAGGGATATAACCATCACCCCTGATGGGAAGGAAATTTATTTCGGAATAATGGTCGGAACGTATGTTACAATACTTTACTGCAAAGAAGCGGAAGGGGTTTGGAGCAATCCGGAAGTTGCTGGTTTTGCCAGGAATCCCGAATACTTTTACTTTGAGCCGCATGTTACACCTGATGGACAGCATCTTATGTTCCTTAGTACAATGCCACCTCCGGGTGAAGAGCCGATTCCCGGCTGGGGTCATCAGCATATCTGGATTGTAGATAGATCTGAAAATGGATATTGGTCAGAACCCTATCTTGCCGGTGCACCGATTACAACTTCAGATAACGATTATTTCCCATCCGTTACTCTGGATGGCACACTTTATTTTACAAAGAGTCTAAAATCAAATCCACGTCTTTCCCAGATCTATCGTTCCAGGAGTATTAACGGAAAATATCAGGAGCCGGAAAGATTGCCGGATATTATTAATAAAAGCAGTGGTGTATATAATTCATTTATAGCTCCGGATGAAACCTATCTGATAACGTGTTCAGCTAATCAGGATTCTGTTCAGACAAAAGGATTTGCTGACTATTATATCTTTTACAGAAATAAAAATGATGTTTGGAGTGAAGGAATTAATCTTGGTTCCTTGGTAAATGCACCAAATGATGCCGCTCTTTCACCGTATGTTTCTCCGGACGGCAAATACTTTTTCTTTAGTTCCAGTCGATTGGCTGGAAATATGGCTGATTCATCCCTTCAGATATCTGCAAAAATGATTGAAGAATTATACTATTCACCAGGCAATGGAAACTCTGACACCTATTGGATGAGTTCCGGGTTCATCAAAAAATTAAAACCAAAGGATTTCTAAAGATTTGTTTTAAAGATAAGTGACCGTTTATCGGTCACTTATCTTTTTAGGAAAAATTTTGGTATAGCCCATTATTTTGAAACTTCTTGTATCAAAATTGAATTATAGATATAACAGTTAATCACAAGACAAGTCCTGTTCTTTATCAACTGTTATTTTTTTTTGAATTATAATCCTAACTCATTTGTTATGAACAAGAAGAAAGAATAATATCTCTTATCTTCATTCACTTAACAGCGACTCGTGTGCGTATTAGAAATCGATACGATATCAATAGCATAGTCATCAAAAGAATTTTCATTCCAATTACAGTCTTAAAGTATCAAAAATAATTAAGTGTTTGTCTACACAAGTAGTTAGTCAAAATCCGGAGGTAAAAATGAAGAACCTTCATACAGACCTTGGCACTTACCTGGTTGACCTGAAAGAAGGAAAGCATATTTTTGAAAATGTATTCCAAACCCTTGCCCGAATGATGTTTGATCACCCTGACTCAATTAAACCTATCGTAGTCAATGGGAGGAACACATATGATTTTTTAAAATTCCGAGCCGGGAAAAAGCATATAATCGGTATGTTTCATGTCATTAATCAGTTTGTTGCTTTTATAAAAGATGGCGCGGAAGGTGGAGAAAGCAAAGAAATGGCTTTTGTCCTGGTAGGTGAACCTGGTAATGGGAAAACTTATTTCGTCGATTATCTTTCAGCCATGTACCGTGACTTTGTAACAGTTCCCGTTAACAAGAAGCACACATTCAGATTAAGGCTTCCGGAGGGACTAGAAGGGTACGGAAATATAAAAGCGATAGAATCTCAGACCTACGAAGATCCTTTTATTTTAGCTGCAAATCTGTGGGGAGATAATGATATCTGCAAAGAAAAACTTCAGGAATTCGGATTCTCTGAAAATGAACTTGAGGCATACTTTGAAAATTATAGACCATTGGGAGCTGACACAGAGTATATTTTGAATGAAATAAAAGCCTTCTATGATGATGATATAGAAAAAGTAATATCCAGTATAGAAGTAGTCCCTGTTCCTATCAGTGCAACCCTCGGTACTATTACCGGCAAATATCCGGCAAAAGATAAACTTACCAGTTCCGGTGTTGATCTCGTTGGCGAGGAGTCAATTCAGCGGCTTCTGCATATTACAGATACAAATAATCCTTATCGATTTGATTTGCGAAGAGGTGCACTCGCAAGAGTCGGTGGTGGTGGTGTTCATTTTGCTGACGAAATATTTAAAAATAAAACCGATTTGATGAAGATCTATTTAGGGGTTGTGCAAAACAGAATGATTGAAATTGACGCTTTTAAGTGGCCCATCGATACTTTTATTATAGCTACAAGTAATAACGTGGATGTACAGAATTACAGATCAAATGGTGAAGAAAAACCAATATTGGATAGGTGCAAGTTCTGTTATGTTGCTCACAATACTGATTATAAACTTCAGGAACAACTTACCAATTACGCAATTGGCGGAGGTGCCAAAACTACATTTACCGGTGAAAGTATGCATACAGATCCAAATTTGGTCTACACAATTTCCACATTCGTTACTTTAACAAGACTCCCCAGAGTTGATGATAAATTAACTCCTATTGAAATGATGAAATTAGCGGCTGGTGAAGTTGCAGGTGAAAAAAGCATTAAAGCGCTGGCAGAAATAGTTGAAGAGTTGGAGCATGAATCTGACACAACTAAGCGATTTGGACAGAAAGGGCTTGGACAAAGAGATCTTGCCAGGATGCTGAATACCCAGAGAGGGTACTCCGAATCAAATGAAGGTAAATGCTTATTTGCTTTGGATGTTTTTAAAGCAGGTGAAGAAATTATTCTTGATTATGTTTTAGATAACACGGAACGCGCCAAGTATTTTGAAGACATGAAGTTAGCAAAAAGTCTTTACAGAAAACGTATTAGGACAGAAATGTTTAATGCCTTCATGGACGAGCCAGCCGCCATTAAAAAAGATGTTATGATGTATGTAAACATGATTGTGGGAATGGGAAGATCTGACCTTGGACCTGATAAAATCATTACATACAGAGACCCCCAAACAGGTAAAACTCAGCCTATTAAGATTGATGAAAGATTTGTTAATGCTGTAGAGAACGAACTTGAAATGAAAACACAGGAACAAAAAGAATCATTTAGGGGACAGATTAGAAAAATATATGCTCAAAGACTGCAAACAGACAAAAATTACGATTTTATGGATAATGTGGATCTTGTAAAATCTGTTACTGATACAAGGTTAAATTCTGATATCGCTTCTGCCGGTGGACTTGTCGGCGCTCTTGCCAACAGAACAAATGAAGATAATGAAAGATTGTACAACAGAATTGTCTCAACAATGATTAAGAAGCTTGGTTATTGCGATACTTGTGCTGAGAAGTCGATTGAGTTTTTCTGTACACAGGATCACCAGACTTAAAATAATTATCTGGTAAGAATTATTTCTCTTCATCGAATATAGCTGGCAAAAAGGATGGATGATAAAAATAAAAATATAAAAATTCGGGAACTGACTGGAAACGAAGGGGAAGAAAAGAATCCCTTTGTTACCTATGATAAAAAATATAAAGAATTATACGATTTTGATGACAATCAAATATTCCTTGGACTAACAGCGGATCTGACAAAGAGAAACAGGTTATATGTTCTTGATAAATTACTTGCCAGGGATAAACTAAGGGAAAAAGACGGGTTTCCTCGTAAAATAAAACTTGGAAAACTTGTTAAGCCATCCAAGGGTGGCGGAGATCAGACTATAATAATTCCTTCAGCAGCCGAAGAGAAATTTTATCACTGGGATGGCGAATATGATAGTGATGATGGACCTTCTACAGGAGGTAGCGGTGACGAGGGAGAAGGTGATGTTATTGGTGAAGAATCACTTCGGCCTGATGAAGGAGAGGGCGAGGGTGCAGGACAGGGTAAAAATGGTGAACATGGGGTGGGCTCAGATGCGTATGAAATCGGACGCATCCTAACTGAACAATTTGAACTGCCCAACATTCAGGAGAAAGGCAAAAAGACTTCTTTAACAAAGTTCTCTTATGAGCTTTCCGATAGGAACAGAGGACATGGCCAAATTCTCGATAAAAAATCGACTCTTAAACGAGTTGTAAAAACCAATTTAGCTATTGGTCGCATTTCCCGTGATAAACCAATTGATACTTCCAATCTTATAATTACTCCCGGAGACAGAGTATACAGAATCCTTTCTCGTGAACTTGATTACGAATCACAAGCAGTAGTGTTTTTTGTGAGGGATTACTCCGGCTCCATGCAGGGGAAACCTACTGAGGTTGTTGTAACACAACACATTTACATTCATAGCTGGTTGGTATATCAGTATAAAAAACAGGTTCAGACCCGGTTTATTCTTCATGATACAGAAGCTGTTGAAGTCCCGGATTTTTATACATATTACAATAAAAACGTGGCAGGCGGGACTGAAGTGGCGGCTGCTTACGAACTGGTAAATAAAATAATTGTTGAAGAAAACCTGATGCGTGATTATAATATTTATGTATTCCAAGGTACAGATGGTGATGACTGGAACGACCAAAAAGGGAAAGCTATGGAAGAACTAGAAAAAACACTTGGCTTTGCTAACCGAATAGGAATTACAGTGGCAGAAAATACATATACTCCGAGAAATGCATCGGTTGTTGAGAAAAATGTAAAGGAATCAAAGCTGTTGGAAAAATATCCGGATAAGTTACATCTGGATTCTTTTAAGGCCGCTGAAGCCAGCGAAGAAAGAATTATTCAGGGTATAAAATTACTGATCGTATGATATGCAACTAATTAATCAACATACTAAACGGATAATGGAAGGCTGCAAAGAGCGGGCCTTGGATGCAGGACTTTCCTTTGATAAGGAGACGCTTGAATATTTTGTAACTAATATGGATATGCTCGATCTCTCGCCTAAAAACATGATTCCAACTCTTTATGACTATTGGCTTCAGGATATTCAAGGTTTGAGGGGAAAAGGAGAGTATGAAGCATATCCAAATAATCCATATGAAACAGTTATTAATACCCGCCCGGTTATTTCATTTTATAATGATAATAATCCAGACTGGCTGAATGTAATGATATTTTATCATGTGCTCGGGCATATTGATTTTTTTCAGAACAATAAATTTTTTAAGAATACTTGGGACTATGACTTTAAGGAGAAAGCTCTGACTGAAAAAAGAATAATAGCAAAGTTAAGAGCAAAAAAGGGGAGAGTTGTTGACTACATATTAGAATTTGCAAAAAGCATTGATAACATTGTTGGTTTTTTTGATTCACTGATTCACGAGGATGAACTATCGCAGTTAATGCTGCCGAAAAAAATAGACTACTACTTTAACGTTTTTCTCCAGAAAGAGAAAAATATAGGCATGATAAAATTTCTGGAAGAACTTGAAACCTATAATGAAGTAGAAGACGGAGGAAGAAAAGAAGATGATTTTCTCTTATCTATTCTAAACAGATATCCTGAATTCGAAGAATTTTACAAAAACTATAAAAAAGATAAGCAGAAGGTCGCACAGGATCTTCTTCAATTTATTCTGGAAGAAAGTCCCTTCTTAAATAAAGACGACAATAAATGGATGAAGTCAGTTGTAGATATTATGAGAGACACTGCCCTTTACTTTGCTCCAATGATACGCACGAAAACAATGAATGAGGGCTGGGCAAGTTATTGGCACGAAAAGCTCTTTATGAATGATGACCGCATACTAGGACATGAAGTTGGTTTTGCAAAAATAAATGCAAAAGTTACTTCTATTAGCAAAGTTGGACTAAACCCATATGCCATCGGTTGGCGTCTTTTTATGTTTGTGGAAGAAATGGCTGACAAGGGTAGAATATCATATGATTTTAGAAAACTTAAAAATATTGATAAGAGAGAAAACTACGATAAAAAAAATGGCAGTGGAAAGGATTTTATCTTTCACGTTCGTGAAAACTATAGTGATCTTACTTTTTTAAATAGTTTTATTGATCAGGATTTCGTTGACAAACACAAGCTAATGGTTGTTGGTCAGCGTATTAATCCGCAGAAAGGAACTCGTGAATATTATGTAAAAAGTAAGAAAGCGAAAGATTATAAGGAAATGATAATAAGCAGTCTCTATCATCCGCCCTATATCCAATATTCAAAAGTAAATGGAGAGCTAATATTAAATCATACATTTGAGGGGAAAGAAATTTACAGAGAATATATTCCTGCGGTTCTTATTGGACTTGAGTATTTGTGGGGCAATACTGTTAAACTGGAAACGACAGAGTATGATTGGGAAGAAATGCAAAAGAAGGCAAAAGATGGTAAATCTATTGAAGATATAAAAAAGGAAGATCCAGTACTCCAAAAAGTCAGATACAGTGTGAAAAACAAAAAAATTACAAAAGAAAAATTAATAATGGATAACTAATGCCTCTCCGATCTTCAAAAAAAATTGCTGATGTTATTCACCTTTTGAATAAAAAAGTTGATTTGCAGGATAGATATTCTGTAATAGATTATAATCAGTTTTTATCTATTGCCAGCAGCGATCCCTTAAAAGTATTCAGAAACGTGTTCCAACTTTTTAGCAGTATGATCTATCATTATATTATTGAAGAAAGAGATGAACGGAAAGATGATCCTGAAAATATTAACTACAAGACGATTGATACTGATAAACTATTCGTTGAAGGTCAGGATACTCCTTTTTTTTCAGACTTACCTTTTGCAAACAGACTGTTGAGATTGGCGGACTCTTTCAACGAAGGAACTCAGCAGAATAAAATCTACGTCTTTATTGGTCCTCATGGAAGTGGGAAAAGCACATTCCTTAACAATTTGCTCAGAAAATTTGAACTCTATACTCATAGTTCCGAGGGAATGAATTTTGAGGTGCTTTGGCGTCTCGACAGTTCGAAACTTGGTGTTACAGTAACTCATGAAATAAAAAAGGCCCTCAACGAATACTATATAGAGAAAGGACTGGCGAAACATATTCTTCCTTCAACAGATAGTTTGGAAGTTTCCTGCCCAAGCCACGATCATCCAATATTATTAATACCAAAGGAGCACAGGCGTGAAATCCTGGGTAATCTTCTCACGGGCAGAATTAAGACAAAAATATTTAATAAGAAAGAATATGAATGGGTTTTCAAAAATAACGCATGCACTATATGTACCTCTCTTTATCAGGCTTTGATCAATCGTTTAGAATCACCTTCGGAAGTTTTCAACATGGTGCATGCAAGAAGGTATTATTATGATAAAAGATTGGGAGAGGGGATAACTGTTTATAATCCTGGCGATCAGGACCCCAAACAATTTATTAATACAAACGATGAGGTTCAGAAAGAACTAAGTGCCTGGTTTAAAGATAGTAATGTTGTTAAGTATTATTACTCACGTTATGCGAAAACAAACAATGGTGTTTTTGCAATTATGGATGTAAAGGGGCATAATGAAAAGCGTTTCATAGATCTTCACGGATTAATAAGTGAAGGAGTGCACAAGGTTGATGATTTTGAAGAAAATGTAAATTCAATGTTCATTGCTGTTATGAACCCTGAAGACAAAAACTCTTTCAAAGCAATTGAATCTTTCCGGGATAGAATTAGTGAAATAAATGTAAACTATATTCTTAACTATGAAGCAGAAGTGAAAATATTCTACAATGCCTTTGGGACACAAATTAAAAACAAATTTTTGCCGGGTGTCCTTGAGAATTTTGCCAAAATTATTATTAGCTCGAGAATGAATACGGAGTCAGCCGCTATTCGTGATTGGATAAAAGATCGCAAAATATATTCCAAGTATTGTGATGATAACATGCTGCTCCTTAAAATGGAAATCTATAATAATAGAATTCCGGACTGGCTAACGGAAAATGATTACAAAAAATTTGACAGAAACATAAGAAGGCGTGCCATCAATGAATCTGAAAATGAAGGGAAAGTCGGGTTCTCCGGTCGTGAGTCTATTTACATATTTAACGAGTTTTATAATTCGGTTAGGAAAAAGACTCAAAATGGTTCAACCGCTGAGGGATTGGATGTACTTATAACAATGGACGATATTAAAAAGTTTTTCAGTAAAAATATTGATTATGGGAAAAAAATACCAAATGGTTTTATTGATTCAATAATCAGATTATACAATTATAACGTTATGCAGGAAATTAAAGAATCACTTTTCAGGCAGAATGAAGAACGTGTAAGTAAAGATATTCAAAATTATTTATTTGCCTCGAATTATGACCTTGGGGAAAAATTAACAAGCCCATACACAAATGAAGTTATTGATATAAACGATCAATTTTTCTTTAGTATTGAGCAACACCTTGTGCAAAAAGGTGCAAATGATGCTGATCGTAAAAGTTACAGAAGTGGAATTGCTCAAAAGCTGGCTGTTGATCTTCAACAAATGCAGGCTGACGACAGTGCACTTACAAATACAGAAGTTTATACTGATCTATATCATAATTACATGAAACATTTACGAAAAAATTCTTTCCAGCCCTTTATCCAATTCCCTGCTTTTGAAAGCGCGATAAAAGACTATGGGACACCTAAATACGAAGTTTATGATAATAAGGTTAAGGAAGAAGTTGCAATTCTAATAACCAATCTGATAAATAAGTTTAATTATTCCTTAGAGGGTGCCATTCAGGTATGCCTCTATGTAATTATTAATAACGTAGCAGAAAACTTTGTTGAATAGGCGGGTAGCTACCACCCGCCTTAGAATTATCTATTCATTGTAAGGTTTATATTTCATTACACCCTTATCACCGGTAGATATCCAAATATTACCCTCAGTATCGATATCAATTCCAGTCAGGTTGTTACTAACCAGTTTAGAGTTGTCAACTGTGTAATGAGTTAACGCACCATTATATTTGAATAAACCTGAGTTGGTTGCCAGCCATATGCTATTCTCCTGATCAAAGGCAATGTCAGATATTATACCAGTTAAATTTATTGATTCCAAAGATGTCCATGTATCACCGGAATATTTTACCAGTGAAGCAGTACCTCCATGTGAGTTTGCAAAGAAAATATCTCCTGCCCGGTTGTGACCAGAGGCAGTAATTCTGTAGGAAGCAAAAACCTGACCTTCGAGGGGAACCCATACATTGTTTTCTAATTTTGCTAGTCCTAATCCAGAACCAATCCATAGTTTATTCTGACAATCAACTTCAATTGTTGTAATCACTGCGCGTGGTATGTTGGAATTTAGCGCGTGCCAGGAAGTCCAAACATTATTCATGAAGGTAAAGAAAGCAGCATTTGCACCAATCAGCAATCCGCCATCTGCATCAAGCTGAATTGAAGTAACCATTTCCTGAGATAATCCCGAATTTGCGCTATTCAGGACAGTTTCATTTTCACCATCACGGATAAATAATCCGCCATTTGTAGCCACAACTATTCCTGAACCGGTAGTCATTATATCAGTTATGTAATTATCCGGTAAAAACGAATTGGCTTCATTAATCAAAGACCAAACGTTATTTTCATATTTAGCCAGTCCTTTGTTGTTTAAACCTACCCATGTAATTCCATTAATATCCTTTGCAACAGAAGTTGCATCGTCTATGGGCAAATTATACCTGGCTTCATTAAAAAGCACCCACACGGAAGTATCGACCATAGCAGTATCGACAAGAAATTCTAAACCGCTGTATACTTCCACATCAAATATTGTGCTTTCATGAACTGGTAGTTTAAACTCTACCTGATATTGTCCCGGAAGCAGGTTCTGGAGTATTGTAGGGGTTATTTCTCCCGTAGGGGAATCATTCAAAAATATTTCCGCACCTTCAGGTTGAGATATACAAGAGATAGAACCTCTCATGGCAGGATCAATGGTAAAATCAATGTGTCTGGCAATTTTCATATGTGCTGAATCAAATACTACCGTAAAGGAGGTATCATTGTAATATTTACTGGTAAGTGTGATGACATTATCATCATCAGTTAACCATGTTAAACTGTCAGGTGTCATTAAACCCTGTTCTACTCCATTTAGTGTAATAAAAAACCCGGAAGGCTCACTTGTAATTTTTACGGTTCTATTAAGAAGTTCACTGATTTCACCAGGTCCGGTATAAACCTCCAAATCGCAGGCGGTAATAAAAAGCAGCAAGAGATAAATTGTGAAAATGTGCAATATTGATTGGTTATCTTTCATTGTCCCCCCCCGTGCTGCTATAGTTATATCCAAAACTGTTTACATAGGATTGGGTAAGAATAGTCTTGAATGTACCAAAAGCCTGCAGTCCAAATATTCCTTTTCCGTTTTCGATATTTGTATAATAATTTTCATTAAGTACCAGAGAAATTGTTTCACCTCTAAGAATAGTTGATTGGTAATAATTGTTTAGTGATCTGTTCAATACGCAAACCTCAAATTCCATTCCGTAAACCGTAAATTTGTTTTTTAGTGGCTCACTCTCGGAAAGCTTTTCCATTGCCTCATTAATGATGACATTTCTGAATGAGATGAAATTATCAGGAGATAATGTTCTGTATATACCATAAGTGGAGTCATTTTCCATCATATAAATAAATGGAACCGGGAAGTACTCTTTTGGTGAGTTTTCTTTCGAGTAAATAATATTTAGTCGTGCTATATATTGAAAATCATCATCAATATTGCTTTGATTCCACTGATATGATATCGCAGTTTGAGTTAAATCTGCCGGCGGAAATATTTTTTGAGAGTTTACCCACATGAACTGAACGGCAGGCGTTGGTTCAATTGAGGAGGTTAGTCTTAATCCATTTGGGAGAACAGCTTCAATTTCGTAAGTTAAATTAGGATTCGGTCTAAAGTTATCCAGATAATAATAATGAGAAGTATTACCATATTTGTTTTCATTATTTCGTTCTGCAAATCCCTCCTTAAAAACCAGTTGTTCTTCCTCTGAACGGATCCAAATTCTGGCTCTTTCAACAAATGGTTCTTCAGTCAACGAATCAGGGCTTAAATTTTCCCCGGCGTAGGATCTAATAATTTTTGCAGTTTGGAAATTTGTATCGTCGCGTAATATGCAATAGAGATGATATTCATCTTTCAATTCAGCATAAGGATTAAAATCCTCTTCACATGAAATGAAATTCAAAGAAATTACAACCAGTAATAATAAATTTATTCTCTTTTTCATAATTCTACCCTGATAGTTGCTGTTGGAAGGAATGGAAGCATATTTACTCTTTCACCCGTTGCAAGGGAGTAATAGAACAGGTTTTCACGGTTGTAAACGTTCATTATGCTGAAGTCTAAATTGACTTTAGCAAAATCAAAATCGAATGTTTTCGATAATGTAAAATCCATTCGATGATAATCCGGTAATCGTCCCAGATTGGTTATATCAAGGATTCTAATGGTTTTTATCATGTAATCCTGAAACCATTCATTGAATAGATCATTCATGAAAAGCTGATCAGTAAATCCTGCTAATTTGGTAAAAGGCACTCCTGAGTTATATTTCAATACAATACTAGTTGACCATCCTTTGCCCAAATCAATTTCACCAGAAATTTTAAAATTATGCCTTGAATCGTAATTAGGATAATAACGTTTCCCAAGCTTTTCGCGATATGCCCAGGCTAGTGTATATGATGTAGATAATTTGAACGGCTCATTAATATAATTAAGGGAAAACTCATTACCATATGATAAACTAGTCCCTCCAATTAAATCATGGTCAGTAGGTAAATATTTTTCCGGGTTAAGTATTGCGACATTTGTTGATTTCTTGTAATACGATTCGATAGACAGATCAAGAACTCTTGATAAATTTAGAATAGCTCCCAAAGAATATTGAATCGAGCGTGCTGGTTTAAGGTAACTTGGATAAATTATCCAAGGCTCTACTATTGATATTACTTCGTTTTCACTTAGTACAGTAGTCATTTCCTGCCTGTAAATACCCCATGCGCCTTTTAGGGTAACACCATTCATTGGAATAATCGTAAAACTTACCCGTGGTTCAAATCGTTCGGTGAATTTTTCAGAACCATTCATTGAAGTGAGACCAACTCTTAAACCCGCATCCAGTCCAAAGTTCTCAAATCGCATCACCTTATACTTACTATATATGCTTATATTAGTGCCTGAAGTTCCTATATCACCGGAGTATCCCTGAGCATTCTCAAGAAATAAAGAAGTTTTAACCTCCTTTATATGAAATCCAAAACCCAATTCATCTTTGCTGTCAAACATGTAGGTAAGATCCGCCGTAAGACCTAAATCGGTAACCTTGTTGTTTCTTTGTAAGACTTTGCTAAACTTGGGTATTAAATCGCCCTGAAAAACACTTACGTTAAATCCGAGTTCCATAAACAGGGGAACATCCCCGACATAAAACCACTTAAATCCGAACACATTGTTTTTAAGTCGATAGTCCTCAATTTTTGAACTCTCGTTACTAATTTTATCGTCACTAAAGAAGCCATGAATGGAAAAACTACCACCCTTAAGAAAATCCGGATTATTATAATATAACTTAAAAGACAAATCGTAAAAGTCAGCCGGAACATTTCTTTCATTCAGAAATTTTTTTAAAATATCATTGGAGTAACTTTTTCTTCCACTAAGGTAAAAAGCTCCATCTGGTATAGGCCCCTCAATTAGCAATTTGCCTGAAAGAAAACTTGTATTCACTTTACCTGACAGTCTGTTTTGATTCCCTTTTTTAGAGAGAACGTTCAAAATAGAGGAGAGTCTGCCTCCGAATTGAGCCGGGAATCCACCCCGATAAAATTCTATACTATTGATGATATCCGGATCAATTGCACTGAACAAACCCAGCGCGTGGAAGGGACTATATATGGGTATTCCATCCAGCAAAACCAGGTTCTCATTTGAGGCACCCCCGCGGACATAGTATCTGGCAGATACATCGCCCGTTGTACTTACACCCGGCAGATTTTGAAGTGACCTAAACAAATCGGTTTCAACGCTTTTAGGTAAAGCCTCCAGGTCTTTAATTGCTAATCTTTGAAGTCCTATATCAGTTTCATTACTTTCTACAATTCTCTGCCCAATCATTTCTATAGATTGTAATTGAACACTGGTAGGGACCAACTCAATATCAATTTGAGTAATTTTATCGGGTTGCACATAAACAGTGATGCTTTTTGAATTAAACCCGACATAAGAGGCAATAATTGTATACTCCCGACGTGCTTCCAGAGATGGTATTATAAAGTACCCGCGTGCATCCGTAGAGGCTCCGGTTGACAATTCCTTAAGCAGAACGTTTCCGTAAACCAGAGCTTCTCCGCTTGTAGAGTCTGTAACAAGCCCTCTTATTGTTCCTCTTTCCTGTGCTGAAGCTTGATGACTAAGGAAGAGGAGAATGATAGAAATGGTTAAAAATGATTTTAATCTCATCGTATACGAAATCCCCCAGTAATTTGAAAAGAATAGTGCAAAAGTAGGTTAATAAAAAGGTATTGTCGTCCGGTTTCTTGATATTAGACCAGGAAATGATTGAAGGGATTAATTTATACCCTGTTTTTGCTGATAATGTTATCTCTGTATTCGGTAGGGGTCAGGTTCATTTTCTTTTTAAAAACAAGATTGAAGGTGGATTTTGAATTGAATCCGGAGGCGAAAGCCATTTCAAGGATTGATATGTTATCGTTTTTAGGATCAATAAGTTTTTTCTTCACTTCTTCAATTCTGAAATCGGATATGTAATCACTAAAACTGCCGCAAGTCTTGGAATTTATTGCCTGACTTACATATTCTTTTGGTATTTGCAGCTCTTCAGCAAACACACCTAAGGATAGCCTGGGGTTAATGTATGATTTTGTAGTTTTTAAGTGAGTCTGTATTTGCGAATAAATCTCATCAATTTTACCAGGAGGCAAAGTTGCGTTTCTTTTTACAATGGACCCCTTTTTGCTCTGAATAAAAACAATTATCAAAATGATTGCGAGAGTGGATAAGAATATCAGAGTAGCTGCTTTCCAATACCATGGAGTTGTAACTTCCAGGTGTAAAATTATTTTTTCCTTAGCCCCGGTATGGTTTTTACGTTTGGCGCTTATCGCCAGAGTGTGTACGCCGTCATTCAAATCATTCAGTTGAAAATAATTTGAATTGCTGAATTGGGGTGGTACAAGGTCTTCATTATTTTCAACAAGCTCAAAACAGTATTCAAGCTCATTAGCGTAACCCTTGTTAAGGATATCTGCTTTTATCTCTTGCGGAAAAGATTGAATATGTAACGATATTTCTCTATTGACTAAATTTTTATTACTTACATAAGTGGTATCATGATTTCCAATTAACCTTATTTGCCAATCGTAACTCCTTTCGTTTTGGTTGGGGTCGCTATCAGGATTATAAACAACAACTCCGTTCGCGGTTCCAAACCAGATTTCCCCAGATCTACTTTTCATTATTGAATGACCATTAAATTCGTTTGAGGGGAGTCCATCCTCAATAAAATAATTTGTAAAACGGGTACCATCAAAAATGCTGAATCCGCTGTGAGTTCCGGCATAAATGTATTTGTTATCGGCAAATATTGCATAAACCATGTTATGGCTTAAACCATCAGAAGTAGTAAGGTGAGTCCATGAAATTTCATCCTTAGTATAACAAATTCCTTTATTGGTACCCATCCATATAGTGCCATCCTTCGGGAAAGTCATATCAAAAATGTGATTACTAATTAACCCATTTGTTGTATCGTGTCGGGTAAAGTTAATATCGTCATATTTCAATACTCCTTTTTTTCGCGTAGAAATCCACTTTACATCATTATTATCAAGATAAAAATCAGTTAACAAATAGTTTTTGTAGGGCTCTGGAATCTGAATATTGCGAAATTCTCCCTTTTCCCTTACAAACAAACCATTCCTAAAAGTACAAATCCACAAATTATTATCGCTGGTCACATTCCAGGTTATTGTTTGTTGATTATGCGGTACAGCTGCGAAATCTGATTCTATGAATCCGTCATTTCCCAAAATGAATGAATGGAAGGAGTTATTAACTCTCAATACATTCTCATACTTAAAAATTTGTCCGGAAAAATCAATAGAATACCCATGGACTGTCTTTACTTCGCGCCAGGATTTATCCTTAAAAAAAGCAACGCCAGTGCTGCTGCCGGCCCAAATAGTTGATTTTTCATCTTCGAAAATTGGGTATACTAAATTTGATGGAAGACCATTCCTGGTTGAATGAATGGTAAATAAGTGTTTTTTAAGAAGCATTAATCCATTGCCATTAGTCCCAACCCAAATATTCTGGTTGTGGTCAATCATTAATGCCGATACGCATATATCAGATATAAAGTGTTCCAACAAGATGTTGTTTTCAGAAATATCTTCAACTAAATAGAGTCCATTAGCATTGGTCAGCCAGTATCTATTATTTTTATCGGTTCTGATAATAGCATTACCAGTAAAATCGATGTTAGGTCGTAGTAATGTCTTCTTTTTTGTTGTAAGAGAATATGAGAGTAGATTTTCACCATCACATATAAGAAAAGTTTCGCCATTTATAGTATTAACGGAGAAATAATTCCCATTCATTTTTAATTGGCCAAGATACTCAACCTGATCCTGGTTGAATAGCTTAAGGGAATCAGGCGATATTAAAATAGGGAATCCACAGCCTTCGGTAGATTTAAACGAAAGTTGGTTTTGCATTCCATTCCGGTTGTTACCCACCTTTATAAGATTATCATCTTTATACTTATAATAACCCGTTCTGGTAAAGAAAAAATATTCTGCTCTATCACTTTGCTTTATGGTAGATATAGCTTCGGGTGCGCTAATAAATCTTATATTTTCTGCGGGATTGAATTTATCTATAAGATTAATTTTACCTGATCTCTGCACAGCAAGAATATGATTACCGGTTTCAAGCAGTTGTATTATCATGTCGTAAGGTTCAAAGGTAGTAAGATGTATTTCGCTAAATTGACTGCCATTAAATCTCAAAACATCATATGCGGAAGCCAGCCAGATATAGCCTAAACTGTCCTCCAGAATATAACTAATGGAAGTTTCGTTATGCATTTCAGAAGAACCGAAAGATGTAATGGTGTAGTTATCTTTTGATTGGCAAATTCCAGTAATATTGAACGCTAGGAACAGAATAGATGCTGATAAGTATTTAATCATTTTTATAAAATGAGAATTCATTACATTCTTGCTAATTTTAGATCAACAATTCTAAAATACTCGAATTGCAGCAGAAAGTATAGTTCATTATCAGTCAAAAATTTTGAGCAATTTCTGTTAGTAAAAATTGTTGATTGAATTTTTAGTTGCTTAATTCCTATGAATAGTGTTCCTCAAAAGATAAGAGAAAAGACCTTTTTGAGGAATTAAAATTAAAACTGCAGATAAGAATTTTAGAATTCTATTTAGAGCCACCCAATATTCTTCCGGGCAGAGTGATAATAGCTTTTAAAATATCGAACACGGCATCAACAGTAATCCCAATCAATCTGAAAGGAAGTACAAATATCCAGACTATAGGATAGATGAAAATAGCAGCCAGCGCAAGCGGCCAGCAAAAGAAAAGTAAGATCAGCCAAACTAAAAAAGTTTTCATTAAAACCTCCTGACCTTATGACGCAGGAGGTTATGGAAAGTTATACACCACCATGATAGATTTTCACTAAATCCTGTTAGGATGTGATCGTGCCAGCCTGGGACAAGCTCATGTGGGTAAGCTTCAAAAACTGGGACGTCACGTTCGCAACGTGACGATAAACTTGTGATGATGAAATTGCTTGCGATGAACAACTTTGGATCCCTACGTCATGATGCGATCATGACGGCCGAGGTTGGTTGAGCTTGTGTTAAAGAAAAGAATTCTAATTCAAAATAGTCAAAATCTCGTCTACATCTTTTTTCCTCTTGGGTGATCCATCACGCGCTGGTTTACCAATGGCAACAAAGGCTACAAGTCTGTCTTCCGAATTGACTTTTAGCAGTTCACTAATCTCATTCTTTGCTACCATTGGACCGGTTAACCAACACGCACCATAACCCAATTCTACCGCTGCAAGCAAAGTGGTCTGAATGGCCGCACCAATAGATTGGATATCAGGGTAGTTGCGTAATTCATTCATGTTTTTTTTGTCGAAAATATCCTCATCCAAAGCTTTATTAATAACTGCATCATATTTGCCCATAACAACCGCAATCACCAAAGGAGCTTTGGGGAAAAATGTTGAAAATTTGGTAACTGCTATTTTAACATTTTCTGATTGCTGATCATTTTCGTCGGGGAGGAGCTTATCATATTTTTCCTTAACTATTTCACTAATATCGGTTAAGAGTTCCTTGTTGGTTATGGCAATAAACTTCCAAAGTTCTGAGCCACCAATACTTGGTGATAAGCCGGCAAGCCTTATAATCTCTTTAATGTCATGAATTGTGACCGATTCTTCCGAAAACTCTCTAACACTGTACCTTGATTCGACTACCTTTTTAAATTCCATTGTAATTTCTCCAATATTATCAATAATTTGTAATAGACAATTATGCTTAACAATGATAAACAAATCCATATAGATAAAATTCTTCGCAGCCGAAGAAAAACGCTTTCTCTGGAAATAAATGAGAAAGCTGAACTAATTATCAGGGCTCCGCTTCGGTTGGCAGATTCTGAGATTAAACGATTTTTAATGGAAAAGAGTTCTTGGATAATTCAGAAGCAAAAGGAAATAAGTAGGAAGGTATTTCCCGGCAAACAGTTTTCAGAAGGGGAGGAATTTTTATATTTGGGAAAGCTGTATCCTTTGCATTACGAGGGAACCTATGCCCACCTTTTTCTTGATAAAATGTTTTATCTATCCCCCAGAATGAGTAAATCTGCCGAGAAACAATTTACAAAATGGTATAGAAAACAAGCTGAAATAGTATTCTATGAACGGCTTGAACATTTTGCTCGGCTAATGAATATTGAATATAATGGGTTAAAAGTAAGCAGTGCTCAAAAAAGGTGGGGTTCATGCACCCATAAAAACGATATCAACCTTTCTTGGCGGTTAATATTAGCCCCTGTGGAGATTATTGATTATGTTGTTGTGCATGAGCTTGCTCATGTGTTACGGAAAGACCATTCAAAATATTTCTGGGCAATCGTCCTGAGAATTTTACCAGACTACAAGGAAAGAAGAAATTGGTTGAAAGACTATGGACATACCTTGAATATCTGATTATTTTTTCAAAATTTGGTAATAGTACCATTCGTCGAATTCTGCGCTTAAGGCGTTATAATCAATCGGGTTATAAATTATTTCTTCAAATGTTAGTTTGTGAATCTCGCCAAGATATTCCACCAATAATTGCGATTTGTAGTTAGTGACGGATTGTGTCTCGTAATCCAGAATTCCGGAATCGTAGAGTGGTTTAGCCCTTCTTAACAACGAAGTTGTTTTATCTTTTCTGATGGATGCAATAGTTGACCCGTATTCACAGTATCCACCAATCTTCCAGGAAGGTGTCCTGAAATAGTCAAAATAACCAATCCTGTTTTTGATAAGTCCCTTCACCATTTGATGAGCAATTATCTGATCCAGCGCTCCGGCGTAATGAGTATGCTTAAAATCAGGATTATGATCTGAGGATATCTTATTTACTTGTTTTGCATTTATGAAAATGTTGTCAAAAATTATAAGATTTAGTCCCAGCGAATGTTTTCGTTCCTGTAAAACCTGGGCAAATTTTTCGAATAGACTCTGGTCATTAATTAAATAAACCGAAGGCGTGTATGAAGTTTCGTAAATTTCAATTTCTGTAACTCGTTCCAGAATATTGTTAATAAGTTGATCTGTAGAATCGTCAAACTTTTCATCTGAGTAAATAGTAATTCCTCTATGCTCTGCTTCACTCTCAAAAAGAATGTACGGATACTTTAAAAAGAGAAGAACAAGAGAAATAACTATTACGGCTATGACTATGATTCTTACAAGAAGCTTTATAAAAAATTTCATCATCTTTTTCATTCAGGTTTGCTCCAATTTGGTAAAGCCAATAGTAATTTATTAAAAGATGGGGAGAAATCAAGGTGATTTTTATCAACAGGGCAGATTTGATCCGCCCTGTGCTCATAAGAAAACTGCTAATCTTTACCAGGCAAAACCGATATCGAAGCGGAGAGCAGGTACCCAGCCATTATATGAGCCGAAGTCATCATCGTCATCATCCCAGTGGTTTGAAGAACTTGAACTTGAACCGGAGTAATAGTCTGTACCAATACCTAAACCAATCGCGAATTGATCTGAAGGGAACCATTGCCACCCTACTAATGCACCCATTGAAAATGGACTTGTTTTGCCCTCATCAGATTTAATTGAATTGTAGGCAACATTTGGTGCAAGGTAAAACCCTCTCATATTTTTCCCGGTAGGGTAGTAGCGCATTTCAAAGTTAACACCAACGCCCGTTAATCCTTTTATTGTCGGTGTTTGTATTCCACCGCCAACTACAAGATTGTCAGATACTTTGTTATAATAGGTGATATTGTAGAACAATAAAAATTTGAGTGGGTTGATAATCAACATGTGAGTTCTTGGCGTGATATCTTCAGATTCTGAAATTATTACTGATTCTGTTGTTACAGTTTCACCTGATTCTTTATTTGTTGTTGTTTTGGTTTCTTTTGTCTTCTCTTGCCCAAAGACGGACATTGTTAAAGCAAAGATTAATGCCAGTGTTAATAAGGATTTCATTTTATCCCCCTTCGTTGTTTTATTTTATCTTCTTATTCTGTACAAACAATAAATACTGCATGCGTTTATTGATGTTTCATCACTATGACAGCATAAGAATCATTTAGGGTGAAAAATGGAATCAATTTTTAAAATTATTTTGAAATGCTTGAAAAATGGATATTATTTAACCAAGATATTGGATTCGGGGATTGAGCAGGTATGATTAATAACATTTACGAATATATCTCCTCCACCCTGTGAGTGGAGGAGTAAAATTAGAGAACAAGCATCCAGATTTGAGCGATGAAGAAACAGAGAACGATTCCCATTGCCAAAGGTAGGAAAGTGGCAATGGCCGTCCACTTTACGCTTTTTGTTTCTTTGTATATAGTAAATATTGTAGTAGAACATGGATTGTGCAGCAAGCTGAAAATCATTAAACATATACCGGTAAGCGCTGTCCATCCGCCCGCATGAAGAATATCAGCTGTTGCGTTTACAGAATCGAGTTCGAACATTACACCGGAACCACCGCCAATTCCACTTAAGCCGGTTGCAAGAACTGTAAGCATAAGCACAGTGGGGATGACGATTTCATTTGCCGGTATTGCAATAATATAAGCAAGAATTATCACTCCATTCAATCCGATCATTAATCCAAATGGATCAGTGAATTGAATAATATAATGGGCAATACTTAAACCGCCAACATGGACATTTGCTACTAACCAAATAACCATTCCCGCGGGAGCGGCAAATACGATAGCACGCCAAAGAACAAAAATTGTTCTGTCGATCAATGATGTGTAAAGAGTTCTGAGTATTCTTGGAGGACGATAGGGAGGGAGTTCCAAACTGAATGCCGAGGCTTCACCTTTAAGAACGGATTTTGACAATCCCCATGAAACGATAAGGCTGAATACAATACCCAGGACAGCGATGCCAACAACGGCAGCGGCAGTTGCAAAACCTGCAAGGGGCGCCGGTACAAGAGAGCCAATAAATATTGTCGCAATTAGTATCTGAGTCGGCCACCGTCCATTACACAGAGAAAAGTTATTTGTTATTATCGCTATTAATCTCTCTCTCGGACTATCAATAACTCTTGCCGCAACCACTCCGGCAGCGTTACAGCCGAAACCCATCGCCATGGTTAAGGCTTGCTTACCATGCGCGCCAGCGCGTCTGAATAATCCATCCATATTAAATGAAACACGTGGTAGATAACCAAAATCTTCAAGAAGGGTAAAAAGAGGGAAGAATACAGCCATGGGAGGGAGCATCACTGCAATAACCCAGGCTGAAGCCAGATAAACACCATCTATTAGCAGTCCATCAATAAAGAAGGGAATTCCTATTCTTTGGGAAATTTCTTTCAGCCATGGATGGATTGTGCCCATTAGGAAATCAGATATCATTTTTGAGGGAACATTTGCCCCTTCAATTGTTATCCAAAATACAGCAGCAAGAATGAGAAACATGATTGGGAAACCAAGCAGTTTGCTTGTTAATACTTTATCAAGTTTCGAATCAAAAGTGTATGCATCCTTATTATCCTCGGTTTTTACCGTATTCTTTGTAATTTCAGAAGCTTCTTTATAAATTGAACCAAGAATGGAATCATGAAGGCTTTCCCCAACCTCCCATCTAAGTTCATTTGCTTTTTCTAATATTTCTTCCTTGTTCTTCATTCTTTCTTTCCAAAAATTATTCAGAAATTGTTGACCTGATATCTTGTTCATTAACCAATTCCGCCATTTCTCCACTGCTTATAGCATCAATTATACTTTGATCTCCTTCGAGTAGTCTTAATGCTACCCATCTTGAGTTCGGCAGGTTTGGAAAACTCTCCTCTATATCTTTTGTCAACTCGTTAACAGCGGTATCAATTTTTGGAGATATTGACTTTATTTTACGTGGCTTACAGAGATAATTCCCCTTCGCTACATCTTCAATATATTTTAGAACCTCATCCATCCCTTTCTTTTGCCGTGCCTCGGCAGGTACAACAGGAATACCGAGTTCTCTGGAGAGTGAACGAACATCAATTTCCATATTATTTCTTTTCAACTCGTCCATCAGGTTTAGCACTAAGACTACGCGGTCAGTTATTTCCATAATCTGTAAAACCAGATTTAAATTTCGTTCAAGTCTGGTTGCATCAACCACAACCAGTGTAACATCCGGTTTTCCAAAAAGTATAAAATTCCTTGCAACATCCTCATCTGTGCTTGTAGATAAGAGGGAATATGTACCGGGTAAATCAACAATTTTGTAGTTGCTTCCGTTAAACTTGAATCCTCCCTCAGCGCGGGATACGGTTTTGCCGGGCCAGTTACCGGTATGTTGATGCAAACCAGTCATATTATTAAAAATAGTGCTCTTTCCCGTATTCGGGTTACCGGCAAGTGCAACAACAAAATCAAATTTATCCATATTCACCCCAAGCTTTGTGAGATTGGCGAGGTTATGAACCGGACAGGTTTCACAGCTATTTATCTCTTTCATTTTATTGCCTGCTTTCAATTTCTTTTATAAAAACATGGTTTGCATGATTTTTACGTATTGCAATTGTTGCCCCACGGATTCTGTATCCGGTAGGGTCTCCCCCAAGACTTTGAATTTCAGCGCTGACATTTGTTCCCGGAACCATGCCAAGGTCAAGCAGTCTTCTTCTTTGTGTACCTCTGATTGCCTTGGAAATTCCGATTATAGTACCACTCTGCCCGACTTTCAAATCGGAAAGCCTGTTGAATGATTTTATCAGTTTCTCGTTATCAGATATATGTTTTACTGAAATATTAGCGGCTATAATCGGGGCTAATACTTTAACTTCTCCATTAGCCTCAAATTTAATTCTCTCGTTATTCTTTTCAATTAATCTGATTTGCTGACCTGCATAAATTCCTTCGGCAATTATCTGTGCATAAAGTGCGGGGGGTTCATCTTCTATATGAAGCACATTTGCAAACTGACCTTCCGATAACTCAGTAAGCAGTATCCCTTTTCTCTCCGGCATTTTTCCATTAGAAGAAGGTATAGGATCTCCATGGGGGTCGAACAGGGGATTGCCAATATCGGCAGCAAGTTGATCAGCCTCCTGATTAGAAAGGATGTGTTCCATCTCTTCAGCACTTGTGTGCCATTCCGATTCATTAACACTTGTCTCCTCCGCAAGGTACTTTTCCCACAGGCGATGTGTTCTTATTATTCTCAGGGCATATGAGCGCCCTTCGTCGGATAGCTTCAACTTATCATCGGACAGTTCAATCAGGCTCATTTTCTGCATTTCACTTATTATATCAGCCGCAGATTCCCTGCTGACAGATAGATTTCCTGCCAGGCTGTCCATTGAACATCTATTGGAATTATACTCACAGTCATAAAGGTGTTTTAAGGCATCCTCAATTTTTTCTCTTTTTGAGTTGATTGAAGATCCTTTGAAAATTGCAAGCAGACCTTTCTTAGGCCAAAAAACATAACTTAAAATTATTAATACGAGAGTACCTGCTACTAAAGTAATCATATCGCCACTCTATCTATATATTTTTGTTTACAACAAACAGCTTTGAGGCTACCTGTTGACTGAATGTATGTCTAATATTATTAATACTTACGAAAACTGAATTATCAAACTTCATTCTATCTTCAAGCGCAATTTCTGAATAAAGCTCAATTCCAAGTTTTGTAAAGTAGTCCATTACTTCCTTGTTGTCATGATCAACTTTCTGTATGATATATGTTTTACCAATCTCAGCTTCAGTAAGACAAACAACCTCTGGTAAAACTGGCATTAACCCTTCTTTCGTAGGGATTGGATCACCATGTGGATCAAATTCCGGAAAATTTAGAAACTGATCGATACGATCCATTAGAAATTCCGATGTTTGGTGTTCCAGAACCTCTGCCTCGTCATGAACTTCACCCCAGTTTAGACCGAGAGTTTTTATCAGGAAGGTTTCCCACAGTCTATGCCGTCTTATGGTATTTAAGGCAATTGTTCGCCCCTTTTCGGTTAGCTTAACACCCTTGTATTTTTCATAACTTAAAAGATCCAGGGCGCTTAACTTTTTTGCCATATCACTTGTTGCAGCATTAGTAATATTCAGCTTTTCGGCTATTTTGGACGTACTCACTGGCTCATCTGTAAACAGACTCAAAGCGTAAATCTCTTTAAGATAGTCTTCTTTCGAAATAGTTATCATAGTGACAATAAACTTAAGCATGCTTAAGTATATTATCAAGTTAATTTAAATACAAAAAGTGGGAAACGGTTTTTATCCTATTTATAGCGTTGTTATTTAGTCATCTCTTTTATATTTTGGATTAATTCGTTGGTATGACGAATGTACTATTTGGGGGCTGAAATAAATTTCGACTAAAATTTATTAATCCTGACTTACTTTATCAAAAAATACTATTCTTTTCTAACTGCCAAATCATTCCGGGGGGAATATTGCAGAAACATGCACATATTATCGTGGCTCTTCTTTCTTTATCTTTATTATCAATGGAACTCATCTGGACCAGAATTTTCTCTGCTGAGTTTTTCTATACTTTTGCTTTTTTGATTTTGTCACTTGCTATTTTGGGTCTTGGCATCGGTGCACTTTTAATCCGGTTGGTGAATATTTTTAATAAAGAAGTAATGCTTCCCATTTCACTGGTTATAACTGCCTTTTTTATGTTGATCAGCCCGCCAATTGTCTTTTTGCTAAATCTAAAAATCTCATCAGTTTTTAGTGATTTTACCATGCTAATGAAGTTGTTGCTGGCGCTTTTCATGCTCAGCTCGACTTATATAGCCGGAGGTATGTCTTTAGCACTCATATTCAAGAGAAACTATCTTGATATAAGTACCCTTTACATGTGGGACTTATTTGGAGCGGGGATGGGAGTTATTGGCTCAATATTGCTGATGAACTGGATAGGGACGCCTGCAGCAACATTTGTTGTTGCAATTCCCATTATCATGGCGGCTGTTTTAGCCTCAAAAAAGTTTATGAAGGTAATCCCGATATCTTTATTCCTTATTTTGGTACCACTGCTTCTAAATTCAGAAAGTTTACTTGAAATGAAAAGGGAAGAGCCCGCACCAATCGTGTACAAGCACTGGGATGCACTTTCAAAAATTAAAATATATGATGGAGATGGGTACAGAAGAATAAACCTGGACAACGCAGCAAATACTGGTGTAAATGAATTTGATGGTAATTGGGATATTCCGGACTCGTTGAAGTTTGGTTTCCCGATTGTAGAACAGGTGATAGCTGAATTTGATTCCTGCAGGTTTCTTTCGCTAGGATCCGGTGGTGGACAGGATGTGTTTCAGGGATTACAATATGGCGCTGCTGAAGTACATGCTGTTGAGGTGAACGGGCATATTAATGATTTACTCACTGATGGAGAATTGGCTGATTTTTCTGGTCATATTTACACTGATCCTAGGGTAAAGGTTGTAACTGAGGATGCCAGAACCTATATCCGAAGATATTCAAACTACTTTGATGTAATCTACTCGTTCAGCTCCAACTCCTTTGCGGCACTTGCTTCCGGGGCTTTTGCACTGGCAGAGAATTATCTATTTACTACAGAAGCATTTGAAGATTACTGGGATGCATTATCAGACAATGGCTACCTGATTATGGAACATCAGTTCTACATGCCCAGAATAGTAAGTGAAGTTAAGGAAGCATTGAAAAACAAGGGAATCGAAAATCCTGAAGATTATTTTGCTGTTTACGGGTTGAATAAAATCAGAAGAAAAATGCTTCTTCTTTCTAAGAAACCATTACCCAAAAAGTTAATTGAAAATGCATTTGTTTGTATTCCGCCTGAAAATCCCTTTTATGCTGAAATTGAACATCCTGCACCTGACAGTTTAAAGGGTAATCTCATTGACCGGATAGTGATGAGCGGTTGGGAAGTAGAACAGGATTCAGCTCTCACCAATCTAGCGCCTTGCACAGATGACAAGCCATTTATCGCACAAATGGGGCTTTGGAAAAACTTCAACTTTGATTCTATGAAAGAAATGCGAGCCTTGAGTATTTATGGGTTTCCTTTAGCACAGGTATTAATAGTAACAATCCTTGCAGTATTGCTCGTTATAGTATTACCAATTAATTTCCTGCCCTTGCTGGTTAAGAGAGGAGGGATGAAATTAAAGCATTTGGCATATTTCTTCTTTATAGGCGCAGCATTCATGATTGTTGAAGTTATGCTTATTCAGCGTTATACATTATTTATTGGTCCATCAGTCTATAGTTTGGCAACAATCCTGCTCGTCTTGCTTATAAGCTCGGCTATTGGTAGTAAATTCTCCGGATGGTTTGAGGATAAAACGTCATTTATAGCAATAATTACCCTTATTGTCCTGGAATCATTTCTTTTCCCTCTAATTACTTCTAAATTTGTCGGATTTGGGATGTTACCTCGTATGCTGATTTCCGCTCTTTTGATTGCCCCCCTTGGTTTTTTTATGGGTATGCCATTTCCAAAAGGAGTGAAAAAGGTAAAGGAATTTGTCGATTGGGGATTTGCAATAAATGGTGCGGCTAGTGTGCTGGGCTCGACTCTTATAATTCTGATAGCAATGAACTTTGGTATTACAATTTCGCTACTCTGCGGAGCAACCATGTACGGATTCGCTTTTATATCCAGCAAGTAGTTTTTAGGGCGACATTAATGTCATTTCCGTGATGTTAATGTCGCTTCTTTCTTTCTTGCTTATTCCTCTTGATTTGCTGCTTATTGGTGATTAGTTTTATGCTGTGACAATAATGTCGTTTTCCTATTTCTAAGTAGTTCTCTTTCCAAAATCAAAGAGTTATAAGTCTTTGAAAATAAAGTAGTTAGACTAACTTGTCAAAAAGTAAAATCGGCATACTGTTTGCATATACTAATTAATATTTTAGGGGAACAACCTTGACAACCGGCGTTATTTTCGATATTAAAAAATACGCAATACATGATGGACCAGGGATTAGAACAACTGTTTTTATGAAAGGTTGTCCGCTTAATTGCTGGTGGTGTCATAATCCCGAGAGTCAAAAAGTTGCTCCCGAAGAAATACTCGTAAGAAGAAAAGTTTCTAAAGAGGATTTTGTTGAGAAACATGAGTTAGTTGGACGTGAAATAACTACCATTGATTTAATGAAAGAAATCAAAAAGGATCTCCTTTTTTATGATGAATCAGGAGGTGGTGTTACATTTTCCGGTGGCGAACCATTCATGCAACTGGATTTCCTTCTGGAACTATTACAACAAAGTAAAAATATTGATATTCACACCGCGATTGACACTTCAGGATACACATCATTCAGCAACTTTGAAAAAGTTTTCGATCAAACAGACCTGTTTCTCTACGATCTTAAAATTATGGATGAGGATGAACATATTAAGTACACAGGAGTGTCAAATAAAATTATACTCAAGAACTTACAGAGCCTTGCGGCGATAACATCAAAATTCAGGATTAGAATACCGCTTATTCCAGGTGTAACTGATACAAGAAAAAACCTCGAACGCATAAGTAAATTTCTATCTGAACTAAAAAATATACCAAGGATTGATGTTCTTCCCTATAATGAGATTTGTGAAGGGAAGTATGAAAGATTCCAACAAAAGTATGAGTTGGGTAAATTAGAGGTTCAGAGTGATGCAAAATTGGATGACATAAGTCGATATCTTATCGATGAAGGATTTAAAGTAAAATTAAGAGGATAGATAAATGACAGAAAGGATACAGAAACTTCGTGAGCAATCGCTAAATGCAGAGCCGAAACTTTCGATTGAGAGGGCAGCATTACTAACTGAGTTTTATAAATCCGGGCAGGCAGAAAAAGTCTCACTTCCAGTAGCTCGTGCGATGGCATTTAAGCATATTCTTGCCAATAAGAAGCTCTGTATTAATGATGGAGAATTGATTGTAGGAGAGCGGGGTCCAGCACCCAAAGAAACTCCTACATATCCGGAATTGTGCTCACATAGCCAGCAGGACTTTGAAATCCTTCATTCACGTGAGAAAGTATGGTTCAGAGTTTATGATGACGTACGAAAGAAGCAGGAAGAGGAAATTGATCCATTCTGGAAAGGGCGTTCTATAAGAGACAGAATATTTGAAGAGGTCGATCAGGAGTGGAAAGACTCTTACGCTGCTGGTGTTTTTACTGAATTTATGGAGCAACGTGCTCCTGGGCATACTGTTCTGGATGATAAGATTTATAAAAAAGGAATGCTCGACTTCAAAAGAGAAATTGAAACTGCTATTTCCAATCTTGATTTTCTTACTGACCCGGAAGCATTTGAAAAGCGGGAGCAGCTAAGAGGAATGTCAATTGCCGCGGATGCCATTATTCTATTCGCCGAACGTTATGTTGACGAACTGAAAAAAGAAGCAGAAAACGAAACTGATAGTAAGAGAAAAGAAGAATTACTTCAAATGTCAGAGATTTGTAAGCGCGTTCCGGCTCATTCTCCACGCAATTTTTGGGAAGCTTTACAATATTATTGGTTTGTTCATCTTGGTGTAATTACTGAGCTAAATACCTGGGATTCCTTTAATCCCGGACGTTTAGACCAGCACCTTAACCCATTCTTTCAAAAGGGTTTAGAGGATGGCACTTTAACTGAAGAATCGGCTAAAGAAATACTTCAATCCTTCTGGATAAAGTTCAATAATCAGCCTGCTCCGCCTAAGGTTGGTGTTACGGCGCTTGAAAGCAACACTTATACTGACTTCTGTCTTATAAATGTCGGTGGTGTTACCAAAACCGGGCATGACGCAACCAATGACATGACCTATATGATACTTGATGTTATAGAAGAAATGAGACTTTTACAACCCAGTTCCATGGTTCAGATCAGTAAAAAGAATCCTGATAGATTAGCAAAGCGTGCTTTGAAGATTATCAAAACTGGTTATGGACAGCCTTCCATTTTCAATACTGACGCGATTATTCAGGAAATGCTCCGACATGGCAAGTCAATTGAGGACGCCAGAAATGGTGGAGCGAGCGGTTGTGTGGAAACGGGAGCATTTGGAAAAGAGAGTTACATTCTAACAGGTTACTTCAATCTGGTTAAGATATTTGAAATAACCCTGAATAACGGTTTTGATCCTCGTACAAAAAAACAAATTGGTATTGAGACAGGCGATCCTGCCAAATTTGAGACTTACGAAGAACTATTTGAGGCATATAAGAAACAGATTCAGCACTTCGCTGACATCAAGATAAGAGGTAATATTGTAATCGAACGATTGTATGCTGACTATATGCCGGCTCCTTTCATGTCTATTCTCATCGATGATTGTATCTCCAAAGGGAAAGACTACAATTCCGGTGGAGCTCGCTATAACACTTCCTACATTCAGGGTGTTGGCACAGCCAGTATTACTGATAGTTTTGCGGCACTTAAACAGCATGTATTTGAAGAAAAAACAGTTACTATGAATGAGCTTTTGGCAGCTATGAAGAATAACTTTGAAGGCAAGGAAGAGTTAAGAAAGACGCTGGTCGATGGTTCACACAAATATGGCAATGATGATGATTATGCTGATGATATTCTGAAAGAAGTCTTTGAGGCTTATTTTGATTCCGTTGATGGACGACCAAACACCAAAGGTGGTTTTTTTAGAATTAACCTTTTGCCTACAACGAGTCATGTTTACTTCGGTTCCGTTGTTGGTGCCATGCCGGATGGTAGGTTAGCAAAAGAACCTCTCTCTGAGGGTATTTCACCCTTCCAGGGATCTGACAGAAATGGACCGACTGCTGTAATTAAGTCAGCTGCTAAAATCGATCATTTGAGAACGGGTGGTACTTTACTAAATCAGAAATTCACTCCTCAATTTATGGAAGATGAAGAGAATATAAACAAGGTAGTAAATCTCATTCGATCTTATTTCAGGATGGATGGACACCATATACAGTTTAATGTTGTAAAAGCGGAAACTTTGAGGGAAGCTCAAAAAGCACCTGAAAAGTATAAAGATTTAATCGTTCGTGTAGCCGGTTATAGCGATTATTTTGTCGACCTGGGAATTGACCTTCAGGAAGAGATTATTCGTAGAACCGAGCACGCCGGATTCTGAGAAAAAAGGAGATATTATGTTTAGTGCAAAAACATATCAGGAAAGACGCAGGAAACTTAAAGAACAAGTTGGATCAGGTGTAATACTATTATTAGGTAACGACTTAAGTCCCATGAACTATGCAGACAACACTTATGACTTCAGACAGGATAGTTCATTCCTATATTTCTTCGGACTCGATTTTGAGGGATTGAATGCAATTATTGATGCAGATAGTGGTGCAGAAATTATTTTTGGTGATGAATTAACCATCGATCATATCGTGTGGATGGGCACCCAACCAACCATTGCTGAGAAAGCACAGAAGGTTGCTGTTGATACCACAGCTTCAACCAGTAAATTAGCCGAAGTATTAAGAGATGAAAAAACAAAAGGCCGGAGAATTCACTTCTTACCACCTTACAGACCGGCTAACATGATCAAACTTCACCAGTGGTTAGATATTCCTATTAGTCAGCTCTCTTCCCAAGCTTCTCTGGAACTGGTTAAAGCTGTTATTGCTCAAAGGGAAATCAAATCAGAAGAAGAATTAGCTCAGATTGATATCGCCTGTACTATTTCAACGGAGATGCATATCGCCGCAATGAAAACTGTTAAAGCTGGTTTAACTGAGGCGCAGATTGCTGCAAATGCGCGTGCAGTTGCTTTATCACATAACAGCGATGTTGCTTTCCCGGTTATTGCCACGATTAACGGGCAGACTCTGCATAATCATTACCACGGAAATATTATTAAGAGTGGGAAAATGTTCCTGCTGGATACCGGAGCAGAATCACCGATGCATTATGCCGGGGATCTATCCAGTACAATGCCGGTTGACAAGAAATTCAGTGAGAGACAAAAAGAAATCTACAATATTTCTCTTGCCGCTCATGAAGCTGCGATTGCAGAATTGAGGCCGGGGAATGAATTCCGTAACGCCCATCTGGCTGCCGCAAGAACTATTGCAAATGGCATGAAGGAGTTAGGGATGATGAAAGGTGATATTAACGAGGCTATCACTGCCGGTGCTCATGCTATGTTTTTCCAGTGCGGAACCGGTCACATGATGGGTCTTGATGTTCATGACATGGAAGACCTTGGTGAAGTATGGGTTGGTTATGACGGCGAGCCGAAATCAACACAGTTTGGTTTGAAGTCACTTCGTCTTGCGAAAAAGCTTCAACCAGGATATGTCCTTACGGTTGAACCTGGAATCTATTTTATTCCGGAACTGATTGATATGTGGAATGCTGAAAATAAGTTCTCAGAATTCCTCAATTATGACAAGATTAATGAATACAGAGATTTTGGTGGAATTAGAAACGAAGAAGACTTCGTGATAACTGAGGATGGATTTAGATTATTAGGAAATAAGAAAAAGCCGAAAACAGTTGAAGAAGTCGAAGAACTTTCGATCGACTAAATTATCACGGAGAAATTGATGAGTAATCATTACGAAAAATTAAAAGCATTAGAAGACTGGGAGCCCCCAAAGGATTGGATACGGATAAAATCCCTTGATGCGCATACAGGCGGTGAACCCTTACGCATTATTACAAGTGGATTGCCAGACCTTGAAGGCGATACGATTATTGCAAAACGAAGATTCATGAAAGAGAATTATGATAATCTACGAAGAGCGTTAATGTTTGAACCAAAAGGTCATGCTGACCAGTATGGAGCTATTATCGTTCCTCCGGTTACAGAAGAAGCAGATTTTGGTGCAATCTTTACCCACAACGAAGGCTACAGTACCATGTGTGGTCACGCAATTATTGCAATGACAAAGGTTGTACTCGAAACCGGAATGATTCATATGGTGGAACCGGTAACCACAATTAAGATTGATGCACCTGCCGGTTTAATTACTTCACACGCTCGCATCAAAGATGGAAAGGTTCAGAATGTTTATTTCCATAATGTCCCCTCATTCGTACTTCTTGCTGATCAGATTGTAGATGTACCGGGATTAGGTAAAGTTAAATTTGATGTAGCGTATGGAGGAGCTTTCTATGCTTTTGTTAAGGCTGAAGAGGTTGGTGCTGACATGACTACTGAAGGCTATAGAGGCTTAATTGAAAAAGGAATGGCAATTAAGAATGCTGTTATGGATAACTTTGAAATCAAGCATCCGTTTGAAGAAGACCTGAGTTTTCTATATGGTACTATTTTTTATGGTGACCCGATAAATGAAGGTGCAGACAGCAGAAACGTATGCATCTTTGCTGAAGGTGAAGTGGATAGGAGTCCTACGGGTACGGGTGTGAGCGCTCGCATGGCTTTGCACTTTGCGAAGGGGGAACTTGGATTGAATGAATCATATGTAATTGAATCAATTCTTGGTTCCAGTTTTAAGTGTAAGGCAATTAAAGAGACAACTTTCGGACCGTTTAAGGCTGTTATCCCTGAGGTCGAAGGAAATGCACATATCTCCGGAAAGTGCGAATTCTTTATTGATCCGGAAGATCCATTGAGGGATGGGTTTATCCTGAGATGATTGGGTCAGGTTATCAGGGGGACTGATAATAATGTTTTCTAATCGTCATATTTAACATATATTAGATGAGTTTATATAACCCTTCTAATAATTTAAAAATCTAAAGGAGTTCAAATGCTGAAGAAACATCCAAAAGGCTTAATGACCTTATTTATGACTGAGATATGGGAAAGATTCGGATTCTATACGATGTCTGCAATTTTTGTTCTGTTTATGCAGCACGATCTTGGCTATGATGCTGGTGCAAGAGGTGTGTTATATGCTCTGTTCCTGGGCTCATCATATTTATTCCCAATACTAGGTGGATTTATTGGTGACAAATTTTTTGGACAGATTAAAACTATTCGTTACGGTGCCATCTCTATGGTTGCCGGGTATTTCTTCCTGGCTTTTGCGAACGTTGACCTTCAGATTGTTTTTTATATAGGAACATTTCTGGTAACCTTCGGAACAGGTATTTTCAAAGTTAACATGTCTGTTCTTATTGGTAATATGTATAATAAAAAACCGGAATTACGTGACTCAGGTTTTAATATTTATTACATGGGCATTAATATAGGTGCGACAATTGGTCCTTTAGCCGCCAATATTATTGGTTATCTGACAAATGATTATAATTATTCTTTTATGGCTGCTGGTATTGGGATGGCTCTTTCTCTCCTGATATTTGAACTGAATAAAAAAATACTTATAAATGTTGATACATTCCTTCTTAAAAAGGTTGAAGGTACAACTCGTGAGGCTATTGAGGAAGTTGATGAAGAACTGATAAATAACTTGCCTAAACTTGATATGGATAGAGCTGAATACAAAGATAGAATTTTTACTCTTATTCTTCTATTCATCGTAGCGGCAGTGTTCTGGGTGCCATTCTATCAGAACGGTATCGGATTAACATATTTTGTTGATCGCTCAACAGAGGTTTATGACCTTCTCAGACCAGAATTGTATCTGGCTTTTAATGCAATTTTTATTGTTACACTTACACCGGTAATGTTAGCAATTTTTGCTAAAATGCGTAAAAGTAACAGAGAACCTGTAACTCCTGTTAAAATCTTTTTTGGATTGATACTTATGGGATGTTCAATGCTAATTATGGTTTGGGCTTCTCTAAGTGGTGGTGATCTTGATATGAACATCATGTCTCCTCTGTGGGTTATTATGACTTACTTAATTGTGACGTTGGCTGAGATAATGATTTCACCTCTTGGACAATCTTACGTTGCAAGAGTTGCACCGCTAAATGTTCAGGGATTAATGATGGGCGGTTGGTTTGGCGCAACAGCAGTAGGAGGAATGTCAGCCGGTTTTATCGGGGCGTTTTATGATGAATTACCACATCACATGTATTACCTATACCTTGCATTATTAACTTTTGCCGCTGCAGGTATGGTACTTGTGATTATGAAAAAACTTAAGAAGTATGCTGCATAAAGGAGAAATTTTATGTTAATAAAAGAAAAAGTTAATCAGGCTAAAAGCCTCTTAAAAGAATTTAATATTGATTGCTGGATTACATTCGTTCGTGAGAGCCAGATTAATGGCGATCCAACATTGGCATTTTTGGCGGGCGGGGATGTTACATGGCATTCAGCCTTCATTGTAAGTGCATCCGGAAAAACCCACGCAATTGTTGGTCGTTATGATGTACTGTCAGTTGAGGGAACAGGTGCTTACGATAAAGTGGAAGGTTTTGTGGAAGGAATTAAGACTCCTTTACAAAATTATCTTAAGGAATTAAATCCATCAAGCATAGGAATCAACTACTCAAAAGGTAGCGAGATCTGTGACGGACTTACTTATGGTATGTATCTTACTCTTTATGAATACCTTGCTGAAATTGGGATGGAAGACAGACTTCTCTCTGCTGAAAAAGTTGTTTCTGCTTTACGTGAGAGAAAGACTGAAACTGAAATTGAGTATATGAAAGGTGCTATTAAGCATACAGAAGAAATTTTTGAGCTTGTTGCTGGTTTTATTAAACCAGGTAAGACGGAGAAAGAAATTGCATCTTTTATGAAAGCGGAAGTTAAAAGAAGAGGACTTGGTTTTGCCTGGGAGGAGAGTGGCTGTCCCGCGGTATTTACCGGTCCCGACGGAGCAGAGGCTCACTTTGCTCCAACTGATAAAAAAGTGGAGAAGGGTCATATCCTCAATATGGATTTCGGAGTTCGTGAGAATAACTATGTCTCTGATATGCAAAGAACATTTTACATATTGGCTGATGGTGAAACTGAGGCTCCTGTAGATGTTCAAAAAGGTTTTGATACTATTGTTGATGCCATTGAAAAATCCAAGCAGGCTATTAAACCTGGTATTGAGGCATGGACGGTGGATGCAGTTGCACGTAAAACAATTGTTGACGCTGGATATGAAGAATTTCCTCATGGATTGGGTCATCAGCTTGGTATCTTTTCACATGATGGTACTGCCTTACTCGGGCCTAAATGGGAAAAGTATGCCGAGAAACCTTTTCAGAAACTTGAAGAGGGAATGACATTTACTATTGAGCCAAGATTAACTGTTCCTAATCGTGGTATTGCAACAATTGAAGAAATGATTGTTATCAGGAAAGATGGCGCTGAATGGTTAACTCATCCTCAAAAAGAATTAATACTTATTAAATCATAATACAGTTAGCAGACAAGGCGGGCTTAAGCCCGTCCTTATCTCGAAAGGAGTTACCTGATGGGTGTTTTTCGCAATGCACTCCTGTGGGGTTCTGAAAATCAATGGATGCGAAAAAATGTACCTAGTTTTGGATTTGTAAAACGGGCTGTAAAACGTTTCATGCCTGGCGAACAGATTCACGATGCCATTGAAGTTACTAAACACTTTAACAATCTTGGTATTCCTGCAACTTTTACACATCTCGGTGAAAATCTCTCAGACATATCAGAGGCCAGAGGTGTTGCTGATCATTACCTTGAAGTCCTGGAGTTAATCAAGAATAAAAACATTGATGCCGAGATATCGGTTAAATTAACTCAACTTGGCTTCGATCAGAGTGCTGAATTAACTCACAAGTATCTTACCGAAATTGCCTCTAAGGCAAAAGAGTATAACAACACTGTATTTATAGATATGGAAGGAAGCGCTTATACTGAAATCACAATTGAATTCTATAAAAGGGTTAAAGAACAATTCCCAAATGTCGGCTTGTGTCTTCAGGCTTATCTATACAGAACGGAAAATGATCTTAAAAGTCTGCTGCCATACAAGCCTCTAATTCGTTTGGTTAAAGGCGCTTACAACGAGCCGCCTGATATTGCAATGGAGAGAAAGAAAGAGGTTGACGAAAATTATTACAACCTTTCACTGATGTTGCTGGATGCAGTTAAAGAGGGTAATGCCCGTGCGGCTTTTGCAACCCATGATGAGTTATTGATTGAACGGATTAGAAATTATGGCACATCAATTGGTATCCCTCAAGATAAAATAGAATTTCAGATGTTATATGGAATTAAACCTGCATTTCAGAGAAAGTTAGCAACAGAAGGGGTAAAAATTCTTGTTCTGATCAGTTATGGCGATGCATGGTTTCCATGGTATATGAGAAGACTTGCCGAAAGACCGGCTAACGTCGGTTTTGTTATCAAAAATATGTTCGCAAAATAGGAGGGTAGTAATGTTCAAAGGTATATTTCCACCAATTCCAACTCCTTTTATTAATGAGGAAATTGCTTACGATAAATTACGTAGTAATGTTGAAAAATGGAATGAGACAAAAATCAGCGGTTATGTTGTTTTCGGGTCCAATGGTGAATCCGTTTACCTTACGCGCGAAGAAAAATTAGAAACGGTAGAAGTTCTAAAAGAAGCTTGTCATCCTGACAAAAAGATAATTGCAGGGACTGGTTCTGATTCTATTAAAGAGACTATTTATTTGACCAATGAAATTGGCAAACGTGGAGCAGACGCGGCTTTACTTCTTACGCCTTCTTTCTATCAAGGTAAGATGAATCATGAGGCATTTATACAATATTTTCATAAGGTGGCAGATAACGTAAACATTCCGGTGATGATTTATAATGTGCCTAAATTTACAAATGTCATAATTGATGCAACGACGGTTGCGGAACTCTCTAAACATGAAAATATTGTTGGTGTTAAACAGAGTGCCGAAAATTTAGGTCAGTTTGCTGAAATGGTATACAAGTCAGAAGAAGGTTTTAGTTGTATTGTTGGTACTGCATCAATTTTATTTGGCGGACTTATGCTTGGTGCCTCAGGCGGTATATTAGCTCTGGCTAATATTGCTCCGAATCAATGTGTAAGAATTATAGAACTCGTTGAGGAAGGCAAAATTGAAGAGGCTCGTCAGCTTCAGTTTAAGTTACTGGATGTCAACAAAGCAGTTACGGCTAAGTATGGAATTGCTGGTTTGAAAGCCGCACTTGATGAACTGGGTTATTTTGGTGGTGACCCCAGAAGCCCTCTACCCAAAATTAATGAAAAAGATAAATCAGATTTAATAGAAATATTAAAAAAAGCAGAAATTTTATAAAATTTAGAAAGGTAATTACATGGCTACTAAACCATTTCATCCTCCGGTTAGAACCTTGATGGGACCTGGTCCTTCTGATATTGCTCCACGGGTATTAGAAGCTTTATCCAGACCAACAATCGGTCATCTTGATCCTCAATTCATCGTCATGATGGATGAGATAAAAGAACTTCTCAAATATGCGTTCAAAACGAATAATGATGTGACTTTCCCGGTATCTGCTCCCGGTTCTGCCGGTATGGAGACTGCGCTCGTTAATCTGGTTGAGCCAGGTGACAAAGTGATTGTTTGTCAAAACGGTGTGTTCGGTGGCAGAATGAAAAGTATTGTTGATCGATGCGGTGCTACTCCGATTCTTGTTGAAGATACCTGGGGCCGAGCGGTCGATCCGCAAAAGGTTGAAGATGCGTTCATTGCAAATCCAACTGCCAAAATTGTTGCTTTTGTTCATGCTGAAACTTCAACGGGTGCGCTCTCTGACGCAAGAACCATTGCAGAGATAGCACATAAACATCACGCTTTAGTTATCGCGGATACTGTAACATCGCTCGGCGGTAGTAAACTGTTTGTTGATGAGTGGGGACTTGATGCGGTATACAGCGGGACTCAGAAATGTTTATCCTGCCCTCCGGGGCTTTCACCTGTCACTTTTAATAACAGAGCAGTTGAGATAATCAAAAACAGAAAAACTCAGGTGCAGAGTTGGTTTATGGATATCAATCTGGTTCTTGGATACTGGGGTGAAGGAGCAAAAAGATCATATCATCATACAGCCCCAATTAATTCCTTATACGGATTGCACGAATCTCTCGTAATGTTACAGGAAGAGGGAATTGAAAATTCATGGGAGCGTCATACAGCAAACAGCAAAAAATTAATAGCCGGATTATCAGAACTTGGGCTCGAACCTATTGTACCGGAAGAAGAAAGATTAGCTCAGCTGATTTCTGTTTCAATTCCCGATGGAGTTGATGAAGCTGCCGTCAGATCTAGGTTGTTAAACGAATTTAATCTCGAAATTGGAGCTGGGCTCGGTGCCCTTGCAGGCAAAGTTTGGAGAATTGGATTAATGGGTTATTCTTCAAGAAAGGAAAACATCGATCTTTGTTTAAATGCTTTGAAAGCAGTTTTATAAAAAAAGCCCGCTCTAAAAGCAGGCTCTATATAGTTCTTAACAGGGCCGTCACGTTCGTAATGTGACGATAATCTTGTGGCGATGTATTTAGTATGTTCCTTCGTCATGATGCGATCATGACGGCAGAGTGAAAAAGCCTGCTGAAAAAGCAGGCTCTATATAGTTCTTAACAGGGCCGTCACGTTCGTAACGTGACGATAATCTTGCGATGATGTTATTTAGTATGTTCTTTCGTCATGATGCGATCATGACGGCAGAGTAAAAAAGCCTGCTGAAAAAGCAGGCTCTATATAGTTCTTTTACATTAATTTCGGGGGAGCATTTCTTTTTGAGAAGTTAAGCTCATCTTTCAGTTCACCATCATAACCATGGATTTTTAGAGTGCCACCATGTATTCGAACATAGGTTATTGCCTGGGTATAAACTTCGCTCTGGTTATCTCCACTTCTTATTGGATCGAACTGTCCGGCACGCTTTAACTCCCATTTTCCCCTGCTTCGGGCAAATGTGTATGTGTTCATTGCTTCTCCTTTTTTGCCAGGAGTATGTGTCTTCTCTCAATATCAATCTGATATGAGGATGTATTTAACCACGGAGAAAAATATATTAATCACCGTACCATAGTATCGAACATCTTAAGAGTATAGTTTAGTGCAACTTGAATGTTTTTATCTCTAAAGGTGAATATAACTGAAGTAAATATTGCTTCCTGATTATAGTTTTGGGAATTCAAAGAACTCAATTCGTGTTTATTCGTTTAATGAAAAAAGATAAATTCAAATACAAACAAATAAAATTATATTCATAAAAAGGACTAGATATCTTATGCTAAACGCAGTTTTTAATATGCCGTTACCGGATAATGATCCGATTAAAACGTATGCTCCAGGTTCGCCTGAAAGAAAAGCTCTAAAAGCAAAATTAACCGAAATGGAAAACGTCGAGCTGGAAATTCCACTAATTATCGGTGGCGAAGAAGTTAGAACAGGTAACATGGGTGAAGTTGTTATGCCTCATCGCCATGGGCATGTATTAGCACGCTATCACAAGGCTGGCGAGAAGGAAGTAAAAATGGCAATTGAATCCGCCATGGATACTTACCCCATGTGGTCAACCATGACGTGGGAAGACCGTGCCGCCATATTTTTACGTGCCGCTGATTATATAACTCTTACTGACTGGCGTTACATTTTGAACGCCTCGACAATGTTAGGACAAAGTAAAAACGTTCACCAGGCGGAAATTGATGCCGCTTGCGAGACTGCTGACTTCTTCCGTTTTAATGTTTATTACGCGAACAAGATTTATCAGGAGCAGCCTCCTCATTCACCTCATGGAATGTGGAACAGAATGGAATACCGTCCTCTGGAAGGTTTTATTTATGCTGTAACCCCATTCAACTTCGCCACATTTAATGCAAATCTGCCGGGTGCTCCGGCTATAATGGGGAATGTTTCTCTCTTAAAACCTGGTGAAGCATCAATTTTTTCAGGTTACTATATGCAGAAATTGTTACAGGAATCAGGATTACCAGGCGGCGTTATAAATTTTATCCCCGGTGACGGACCACTGGTCAGCAAAGTAGTATTCCATTCACCTGATTTTGCCGGGCTCCATTTTACAGGCAGCACACCTACATTCCAACTCCTCTGGAAACAGATTTCGGAGAACCTCTCTAACTACAAAACTTACCCAAAAATTGTTGGTGAAACGGGTGGCAAGAATTTTATCTTTGCCCACAAAAGTGCCGATGTTCGCGGATTGGCAGTTTCAATGATTCAGGGTGCCTTTGAGTATAGTGGACAAAAATGTTCAGCCGCTTCACGCGCTTATATTCCTAAATCTATCTGGCCGGCTGTAAAGAAAATTTTAGTTGATGAGTTAAGTCAGTTAAAAACAGGCGAACCGACTGACTTTTCCAACTTTAACAATGCTGTAATTGATAAGCGGGCCTTCGATAAAATTGTCAGCTACATTGAATATGTTAATGAATCCTCCGACGCTGAAGTTATTATTGATGGAAAGTATAATGACAAAGTTGGTTATTACATTAAGCCGACCGTCGTGGAAACTACCAATCCTAACTTCAAAACTATGACAGAGGAGATTTTTGGTCCGGTTCTTACTGTTTACGTGTATGATGACGAAATGTATGAAGAAACTCTTTTGTTATGTGATCAGACAGCTATTTATGGTTTAACAGGAGCAATTTTTGCTCAGGATCGTGAGGCAATTGTTACAGCCTACGATATCCTACGTAACACGGCAGGTAACTTCTATATCAATGATAAACCGACAGGCGCCGTGGTAGGGCAGCAGCCATTCGGCGGCGGACGCGCCTCAGGCACAAACGATAAAGCCGGTGGACCATGGAACCTGGTTCGCTGGATTTCTCCAAGAACAATTAAAGAATCTTTCGTCCCACGTCAGGATTTCCGCTATCCGTTTATGTTAGAGAAATAATTAATCCAGGCTGCCATGGACTTTCCGTGGCAGCTTATTCATCATACTCCCAAGTATACTTGCTACTTGTCTGCTAGTTCACTAATATTGCAAAAAAGACGGGAGGTGGTTATGCCGCAGATATCACTTTATATAGATGAGAAGACTCTTAAAAAAATAGAAGTTGTTGCTAGTCTTGAGAATATCAGCTTATCCAAATGGGTTGGGTCGAGAATCAAGGAAGCTCTTGATAACAATTATCCTCCAAAATATTTTGAACTGTTTGGTTCCGTGAAAGATGATACTCTTAAAGAACCAGAAGAACTCTATAATTCTTCCGATTCAACCAGAGAGGAAATATGAAATATTATCTGGATACTAATATTTGTATATACTTTCTGAAGGGAGAATATCCTAACATTCTGAAAAAGTTATCTTCTACAAATCCTAATGACATTAAAATCCCTGCAATTGTAAAAGCTGAACTGCTATATGGTGCTTTGAAGAGTAAGCAAAAGAAAAACAATCTGGCAAGGATAGATGCATTTTTGCGGCCCTTTGAATTGGAAGAATTTGATAACCAGTCTGCTGAGGTTTATGGTCATATCAGATACTCACTTGAGAAAAAGGGAACGCCGATCGGTCCAAATGATTTATTGATTGCCTCAATTGTACAAGCAAATGAAGGAGTGCTGGTCACGAACAACGAATCCGAATTTAAGCGAGTCACTGGTTTGAAAATTGAGAATTGGACGTCTGAATAACCTACGACTTTAGTCGTGGGTTAAAGGAAAACTCTTTAGAATCATAAAAGAATTGTTTCATTGCTTTTAGTAAATCACACTCTTATATTGCCTCCGTTGCTTGACCCGTAAGGTCACTTCTTTTAATAAAATAATGATGTCATAGATAACTAATTCGGGGATTATCTCTATGAAGAGAGTACTGTATTTTCTATCGTTTATTCTACTCGTTTCTACACTATTTGCACAATCAGATAAAAGTAAACTGACAGAAGAAACCTTTTCAGGTTTGAAATTCAGAAATATCGGACCAGCATTCATGTCCGGTAGAATTTCTGACATTGCCATTCATCCCGAGAGCAACAACATTTGGTATGTTGCAGTCGGCTCCGGCGGCGTTTGGAAAACTACAAACGCGGGCACAACCTGGCAACCCATTTTTGATAAACAGACTTCCTTTTCCATAGGATGTATCACTATTGATGAGAACAACCCTCATACATTATGGGTCGGTACCGGCGAGAACATTAGTGGTCGGCACGTTGCCTATGGCGATGGTATCTACCGCAGTGATGACGACGGCGCAAACTGGACGAATATGGGTCTGAAAGATTCCGAACACATCTCAAAAATTATTGTTCACCCTGAAAACTCCGATATTGTTTGGGTTGCTTCGCAAGGACCACTCTGGCGTCAAGGAGGTGAGAGAGGTGTTTATAAAACAATAGATGGCGGCAAGACCTGGGAGCAGGTTTTAGGTGACGATAAATGGATTGGGGCAACTGACCTTTTGATCGATCCTCGTGATCCAAAAGTTTTATATGCCGCTACATGGCAGCGCACAAGAAACGTTGCCGCGGTTATTGATGGTGGACCCGGGACAGCTCTTTATCGTTCCGAGGATGGCGGCGATAATTGGGAAAGGCTTACTAAAGGTTTGCCCGAAAATAACATGGGCAAAATCGGTTTAGCCATTTCCCCGCAAAAACCTGATGTTGTTTACGCTGTAATTGAACTTGAAAGAAGGACAGGTGGATTTTACAAATCAACAAACCGTGGCGCAAGCTGGGAAAAACAATCTGACGAGGTAAGCGGAGGAACTGGTCCACACTATTATCAGGAATTATATGCCTGCCCTCATAACTTTGACAGGGTTTATCTTGCTAATTCCTGGATGAAAGTAACTGATGACGGAGGAAAAACCTTCAGGTATGTAAACGAAAAATATAAACACCCTGATAACCACGCCTGGGCATTCAGAAAGGATGATCCAAATTATATGATGGCTGGTACTGATGGCGGGCTTTACGAAACTTTTGATAACGCAAAGACATGGAGACATATAAAGAATTTACCGGTGACTCAGTTTTATAAAATCGCCCTTGATGATGCTGAACCATTTTACAACATAATTGGCGGCACACAGGATAACAATACTCAACTTGGTCCTTCGCGTACTGATAATGTTCATGGTATTACGAATCGTGATTGGATTGTAACTCTCTTTGGTGACGGGCATCAGCCAGCAACTGAACCGGGTAATCCAGACATAATGTACTGCGAGTGGCAGGAGGGTGGAATAAACAGGCTGGACAGAATTACCGGTGAGTTGATTGACATTCGCCCTCGTGGTGAGGAAGATGATCCCGTTGATAGATTTAACTGGGATGCGCCTATTCTCGTCAGTCCTCATAATCCCACCCGGCTTTATTATGCCTCGCAACGTGTCTGGCGTTCTGAAGATAGAGGCGATTCGTGGACTCCAATTTCAGGCGACCTGACAAAAAATCAGAACAGACTGACCTTCCCAATTATGGGCAAAAAACAGAGCTGGGATGAATCGTGGGATTATTACGCCATGTCTCAGTACAACACAATAACATCACTTGCCGAATCACCCGTACAGGAAGGTTTAATTTATGCAGGGACGGATGACGGATTCATCCAGGTAACAGAGGACAGCGGAAAATTCTGGCGAGCCATTAATGTTGGTGATCTGCCTGATGTTCCCAACACAGCTTTTGTTAATGATATAAAAGCCGACCTTTTTGATGTTAATACTGTTTATGTCGCTCTCGATAATCATAAATTTGGTGACTTAAATCCCTACCTGTTGAAGAGCAGTGATAAGGGCAGGACTTGGAAGTCAATAAAATCAAATCTTCCAGAACGAACTCTTGTTTGGCGTTTGGTTCAGGATCATGTAAAAAAAGAGTTACTCTTTGCTGCTACGGAATTTGGTATATATTTCACCCTTGATGGTGGGGGCAAATGGACTAAATTAACGGGAGATGTTCCTACAATTTCATTCAGAGATTTAGCAATTCAGAAACGTGAGAACGATCTCGTTGGCGCATCTTTTGGTCGTGGTATTTTTGTTTTGGATGATTATTCTCTTTTGAGAGAAGTTTCTGATGAGCAGTTAAAGAGAGAGGCGACTCTTTTCCCTACACGTAAAGCATGGTGGTATATCCAGCAACCGGACGTTGGTTTTGGAGCGGAGTCATCACAAGGGTCGTCCTTCTTCCAGGCACCCAATCCTGCCTTTGGAGCAGTCTTTAGTTACTATCTTGCGGATGGATATAAAACATTGAAAAGCTCTCGTCAGGAAAAAGAGAAAGAGTTAAGGAAGAGTGATAAGGATATTGAATTCCCCGGCTGGGATGCTGTGGAAGCCGAGCGCAGACAAGATGAACTATTAGTCTGGTTGACTGTTAGAGATAAAGAAGGACTTGTTGTTCGTAAGATTAAAGCATCTGCTGAAAAAGGTTTTCATCGTGTTGCCTGGGATCTAAGATATCCTTCTATGGAAGTGGTGGGGGAGAAAAAGGAAGAAAATGATTATGTACCAGCCGGATATCTTGTTTTGCCAGGAACATACTCTGTTTCTCTCTCAAAACAAATTGATGGTGTTGTAACAGAGTTGTCGGAATGGATGGAGTTTGAAGTTGTTCCATTAAGAGAAGGCGCCCTGGAAGGTCCCGGTAAAATTGCACTTGTAGAATTCCTTAAGAAAATTGAAGAACTGAATAAAGAAGTGTCAGCAGTCTCGAAAAAACTTACGGCAGCATTGAAGCAGGTGAAAGCCATTGAGGAAGCACTAGCTGCTACGCCTGAAGTCCCCGGTGAATTGAATGCGAAGCTTCATGAAATGAAACAATTTCTTTATGACCTGGAAGGGGAATTTAAAGGGCATCAATCAAAAAGTGCACTTGGTGTTGTCAGAAAGCCCGGCATAACCAGCAGACTTGGTTCTGTTCAATCTGCCATGGCTAATACAACATACGGACCAACTCCTAATCTGGAAAAAGAATTTAAAATTACTCTGAAATTATTCGCCGATTTTAAAGATCGATTTTATGAACTGGTTAAAACAAAAATCCCGAATTTCGTTAACGAATTAAGTAATATTGGCGCACCTTTGGTTGAGGGGATTGAATAGAGCTCATGATAAATCATCGCGTCGAACTATTCCCGGAGCGATGATTATATTCATATCTATGTCATAAAATCATCACTTTTCATTTATTTTTCCTCAGTGCAAAAATCCGGTATCATTTTAAGCCTCATGATCTTCCTTAGAATTAAAATTTCAATTACGACAAATTATAAAGTAAAAATCGCGTTTTTTACCTGAAAACAACCCTATTGCGTGTTGTCAGCCGAATATAATTTAAACTCTTTTTTTTTGATTCCTGATTATTTATGGTACTTGTACTGATTCGCTTTTAGATTTTTGTCCTTATATTAATATAAAATGATGAACTATCCTATAGTATTTATTAATGCTACTTAGAGATCTTAAAGTAGAATAAATGCGTGTTAACGAAAAGGAAAAGAAGATGAATAAAATAATTTTACCACTGTTAATTACTTTTGCTCTCGCCTGCTCATGCGAAAACTCAAATGAGCCAAACGTTAATCATAAAGATCCGCGTGATTTTACCTGGAGGGCTGATACGATTTATTATCCTGACAGCTACCAGACTATTGTCCAGTCAACCTGGGCTACTTCCGAAAATGATATTTACGCCGTGGCACATACAGATGTGAATGAAGGGGCTTTCTGGCATTACGATGGTACTAAATGGGAGATGATTAGAATATTCGATCATATTGAGAGAGGAGTTTTATCATTCAATAAGATTTTTGGATTATCAGATTCTCAAATTTGGATAGCAGGTAACCGCGGTACTCAATCAAACACTATTCCGGTAATATGGGTTTATAATGGGTATGCGATATTTGAAACACGAATAGATGGATATGGAGGAAGATTACAATCAATTCATGGCACAGACAGAAATAATATTTGGGCGTGCGGTGATTCTGGTCTTATAGCGCAATATGACGGTTTGCAATGGAAAACAGAAAAAATCAATCACCTTAACTTGAATCTTGATGCTCTCTGGCTGGATGATATAGCTGTAGATGATGAAAGAGTTTATGCCACCGGAGGTGGAATTGATAATTCATCACGCCGGGGAAAAAGTTATTTTTTTGAAAACAAAGAAAACTCATGGAGCATTTCAGATAGCAGTATCATTGAACCGTATGGACATGTTCCGAAATGGGGTTATCGCCATTTGTATATGAGCAGTTGGCATACAATCTATTCACATACACATGGGTTATTCAAACTTGCTTCTACAGGCTGGCAAAGAGTTACTGATTTTTTTGACAACAAGGCTACGCGAGATATGTCTGGAACCAGTGAAAATAATATGATTATTGTTGGGGATTACTCAAAGGCTTATCACTGGAATGGTACTGAATCAATTCTAATCACAGAATTGGAATTAGATGATATAAGTTCGTTTAACTGTGTAGAATTATTCGATAAAGAAGCATTTATATTCGGTCATACAAATTCATTTCCACAAAAGACAGTTGTTTATCATGGCAAATAATTAAGGAGGATAAGCCGGAGTAATTTAATAAAAAGGGGGAAGTGCAGCAACACTTCCCCAAATGCAAATATGTCAGGTCGATCAAACCGAACGAAGAGGGATTGCTCCGCCCTTTTTATTTGCAGGTGAAATATAACAATTTACCAACAATAATTAAAAAGGAGGATTTATGAAACTTTTGATCACTTCAAGCATGCTTCTATTTTTTGTCTTAGGGGATTTATTTTCTCAGAGAATTCTCGACCCAAATCGTAATTATACCTGGTCCCTTAATCCAGTGGGCGCAAAATACAGGGTTAGCAGTACTGAAGTCGTAGAAAATTCTGCGGCAGAATCGTACTTCACTAACATAATAAGTGCATCGTTTTCTACTTGTCTTGGCTATGCGAATCGAAACAACTGGAGCATCACTTACACGAGTGATTATGCTAGTGCTGATATTAAATTTTATTTTATTGATAGAACGGCATGGTCTGGTTGGAATCCAGTTGGTGATGGATTTGAAGTAGAACTTAAAAGGAATTGTATCTGGAATACTTCAACAAGTGGATGGGGAAAGAACCCGGTAGAACCTTATATGGCTGTAGTACGTCATGAAATAGGACACCTTTTCTATCTTGGTCATCACACTGGTTGTGTGATGCAATATGAACCTACCACATTTATCTTTTGCAGTACATGCCAGTCCGCCATTGAGGATACACATAACCCGAAGTTCGATGTTACAATCAAAAATTATTTTAGCGGCAACTTGAATGTTACATCAAACAGTGTTGTAACCATCGATGACGCTCTATCCTCTCCACAAGATCTTCCAGTTGGTGCTGCAGGTACAACCTTTAATTTTGGTGAAAAGCAGTTAAATATTTTAGTCAGTGCAAAACGTCAGGAAATTGATGGACATTACCAAAATTGGGATAGTTATCATGGTAGTAGTGTTGGTAGAAGCAATGGAAGTTCATGGGAAATATACCAAGTTGGGAGCGGTCAATTGGATATACGTTACAAACGTGAATGCAATATGACTTATCAAACCTATTACGACGGTGCAGTGAGAAACGGTACCATGAAATTTAACGGTGTAAGTGAAAATGTAACCAAGACGGTTATTCTCGATCAGGACTCTAACATACAGGTTGAAGCTCTGATGCAGTCCTCAAATAATATTAATTATTACTTTGAAAAATGGAATGAAGATGGTAACACGCAAAATCCAAGAACATTTATCGCTAACCAAACTACTACATATACAGCAAAATTAAAAGGCTACGCTTACACCGCCCCAATGAATGTACAATTTGTTGGCAGCGGCGGTGATCCAATTCAGATAGATTGGATTGATCATCCGAATTCAGCTGTTACTGCATATGAAGTTTGGAGATGTGATTCTTATTTTCCGTATCCGACAGGTAAAAAAGTCGCTTCTATGAATCGCGGTACAACTTATTATACTGATAATACTTATACCTATTATGATGGCAGTGGAACCGCTCTGAACCTTAAATATGCTGTTATTGCAAAGTACTCCACAGATGATACCTGGTCCGTAAAAAACTGGTCAACTACCTTAGGTGAGTTCGGTCCCATCTGGAAGAGCGCTGAGGATAACGAGACGGCAACTGACAGAATTGTCAGGGCAGGAGAAATTGAATACTCGCTTGTAAATAATCCAAATCCGTTCAATCCGACAACAGCAATTCATTATTCAATAGGATCCACTGAACCGGTAATAATAAAAGTCTATAATACTTTGGGTAAAGAGGTTGCCGTCCTGGTTGATGAAGTTCAGGGTGCGGGCGAACACCGTGTTTCGTTTGATGCCAGCCACCTGGCAAGCGGCATTTACTTTTACACTATCCAGACTCCTAATTTTGCTACATCTAAGAAGATGATACTGATGAAATAACTCCAAGTCATCAAGGCCGATTACTTCGGCCTTGATGGCTATTCATCTATATAGTATCGCACCTACGGAGCTTAAGACATGAGTTCTCATGTTGAGTTTTACCAGAGTATCGCCGCTCCGCGGCTGTGTAGAAATACAAATTTATTTGATAATAAGTTTGTATTTATTATAATCGTTTATTTTTAGGTCATTATAAGTTTTTTCTTTCAGCTGCTTAGCAGGGACATACTGGTATAACCCAGTCCTTTAGCCAAGGAGAGAGCTTCGTTGAAGCGACATTTTTCCTTTAAAAAGGATTGTAGTAAAGGATTTTAGTAATATTCCAACAAAATATTTCCGACGCAATGATTATATTCAACCTAATATTAAAAATCTTACTCCCTTTTTTTACTATTTTTACTGTGATTCATATTTATTTGTTAAAAAAATATTTCAACATTATAACGGGGGACAATAATGGGACTAAACCTTTCGCGTCGTGATTTTTTTAAGCTGACAACAATTACTTCAATCGGGCTAACCGTTTCATCCTTCTTCGGCATCAAAACGAAGGCGCAGGATAAACCGCTGGAAGAAATAAAAACAAACATTGCAGACGCACTTAAACATCCACGCAACGCAAACTCGATGCCGGGTAAATTTCCAGGTAAGGTGGCTCAGGTAAATCATGAAAACAGTATTAAAGATAATGTAATCAATGCTGATGCAGCGTATGAAATGCTCGCTAAAGGAATGCTTTCCTTAACTGGCGCGGCAACCTTGCCCGAGGCGTGGAAACAGTTTGTAAATGAGAATGACAGAATAGGACTGAAGGTTAATCCGGTAGCCGGTCCGACTCTTTCTACAAGTGTTGAGTTAACTCAGGCTATTGTTAAACAACTGGAAGAGAGCGGTATACGAACAAAGAATATTTTAATCTGGGACAGGCGTGAGCCGGAATTACATGACGCAGGTTTTACAGATGATAAATTTCCCGGTATTAAAATCATTGGAACTGAGCGTCAGGAAAACGATTCCTGGTATGATGAAAATGGTAAATTATATGGCGAGCGGATGATTGATAAAGAATGGTACTACTGGGCAAATTGCGAAATGGAATATGATGCCGAAACAATGCCCTATATGATTAATCAGGGCGAGTACTCGTACTTTAGCAAAATTGCCACCCAAATGGTTGATAAGATTATCAATGTACCAATATTAAAGAATGCCGGAGCATCAATAACACTTTGCCTAAAAAATCTTGCCTATGGTGTTACTTCCAACACGGCCCGCTTGCATAAACCACTATGGTCAGAAACCTGTGCCGAGGTATGCGCGTTTCCGCCGATACGTGATAAGGTTGTCTTAAATATTGTTGACGGAATTAAAGGGTGCTTTAATGGTGGTCCAGGTGCCGATCCACAGTTCATAACTGATTATAAAACTCTGCTGGTCGGAACAGATCCGGTCGCGGTTGACAGAATTGGTTATGATATTATTTTGCAAAAACGTATTAAGGAAAAACTCCAAAAAGTTGAGTCGGAAAGAGGCATGAAATTTTTGGGACTGGCTAGCGATCTGGAGCTGGGTGTTTCGGATATAAATAAAATAAAACTTGAAAAAATTGAAATGGCATAAAGGATGAAAATGAAAATACTGTTTTTGATGTTGACGATAAATGTTATGATGCTGGCGCAAAATGTAAGTGACTTCCCGGCACTTTCGGAAAGTGATTTAGATAGTATGACGATTGTTTCGGAAAAGGTATTTGATGGCAATTCACTCTGGGGTCATATCAACGGTGGTGCTGATCTTTATCTTGAATATGGATTTGATAAACTTCTCCTGCAGAATGTGGAATATCAGGGGACGGTTTTTAGAGTAGAGTTTTACAAAATGAATGATTCTGAGGCGGCTTTTGGCATCTTTTCAATAAAACGTTTTAAGTGTGTAGAATCCTACTCACTTCCCGTAGATGTTTGTATTACTGAGAACCAGATTCAGTCCGCTATTGGAAGATTCTATATCTCTATTTCCAATGAAGAAGAAACTGAAGAAGCGCTTACAAAGAGTCATGAAATATTTTTGGAAATCCTTGATAAAAGCAAAGAACTGCCATATTTGCTACCAGAGCTATTTTATAATCCACGACTCAAAAAGTATTCATCTCAAATCAAATATATTAAGGGACAACTTGGGTTACAAAATGGGTTCCCAATGTGGGAAATGATGTTTGAGGGGATTGAAAAATATTCCGCCTATATTTTGCCGATAAGTGATGCCGATGCGACACTAGCACAAATTCATTTTGGTCAGAAAGGATCATTGGAACTATTCCTTCAAAACATTGAAGTAACAATGCCCGATCAATATAATCTAGGGCAAGTTCTTAAAAAGGATCATTTCCAGATTATTGTTACAGCAGAGGAGGAAATACTATTCTGTGAATCAGAGGGTGATTCTCTTATAATTTCGGATTATATTAAGCCATAATATTAGATCAATCGTTTCCCCGGAGCTTTCAGTTTTCACTCCGGAGATTTCAAAAGATTGTTGTTCAAAATGATTATTTGAATTTTACTTTCCTGCGATTAACTGCAATCTTGCAAAGTACATGACTTCAATTATTGTACAACCGAAAATTTATTTCATAAATAAGAGGGAAATGTATATGAAATATTTACAAGTAGTAGTTTTTATAATTGCGGTTCTGCCACTCATGATAAGCGGACAAGCTTTTGATCGACCGGAAAGTGCAGTCTATGATGCCACACTAGACAGATATCTTATCTCTAACACAGGCAATGGCGATATTCTCTCCAGCACGTTAGAAGGCACATTGACCTTCTTTAATAATACCGATTCCGAGTCAATAAGAGGAATTACGATTTATGGTGATAACCTATTTGCCGCAGGGGATGAAGGTGTCTTGGTGTTCGATCTGGCAACTGGGACAAATATACTCACTATCCCCATACCGGGTGCCACTTTTTTGAATGATATAACAGCGGATGGCGATGGAAATTTATATGTATCAGATGGTTCTAAAGTTTATAAGGTTGATCCTGTAGGAGAAACATATGAAGTGTTTTTAGAAAACCTTAACGGATCAAATGGTTTGATGTATGTACCTGATCCTGAGATGATGCTAATAACTCTCGAAACAGCTGGCTCAACGGCAGTAATTGCATCTGTTGATTTAACAACTAAAGTTATTGAAGAAATCGTATCAACGGATTTTGAGTTCCTTGATGGTCTCGCGATGGATGACTTTTGGAATGTTTATGTATCATCATGGTCTACGAATGCTGTTTATAAGTACGATAGTGATTTCGCAAATGCACCAACGATCGTGTATCAGGCGGACGATATAGGGCCGGCTGATATCTATTTTGACTCCGTCAATCATACTCTGGTTGTTCCGCAAATGAGCACTAATTCTATGACTTATATTGACTTACCATATGTTGGTCTACTTACTCCAAACGGTGGTGAAGCTTGGGAGGCAGGCAGTACACAGGCTATAACATGGGAATCTCAGATGATCGAAACGGTTGATATTGATTATTCTACAGATGGAGGGGTGACGTTTGAGCTGCTTGTCCAGGGAGAAGATGCAGCTCTTGGGACTTATAGTTGGAACCTACCCACTGGCACCTCGTCCAGTTGCATTATTAAAATATTCGATTCAAGCGATCCTACTGTAATGGATATAAGTGATGATGCTTTTACTATTATGCAAACCGTTGCTATATATGATGACCCTCTTCCTTCAGATTATGCCTTAAACCAAAATTATCCCAATCCGTTTAATCCATCAACAACAATTAGGTACATAGTGGAGGAGAGCATAAATGTAAAGATTGAACTTTACGATTTGCTTGGAAATCTAATTTCGACATTATTGGATAAAAAATGTTCGAAAGGAATTCATAATTTAAATTTTGAAGCCGGTGAATTACCTTCAGGAATATATTACTATACGATGAGTGCAGGCAATTTTTCAGATACAAAAAAAATGTTGTTGATAAAATAATATGCAGATGATTCATTCAAGATTATTATGCCGTCAATCGAATATTGGCGGCTTTTAATTCTGGCCAAGGAGTTTTTCCAGTTGAGAAAGGTTAACAGAGTTATCATAAAAATCACCCATCCAACGAGCGCACCGGTTGGCATCCAATGGAATGCCAATAGCGGGAATACTTTTCCTTGCACATAGACGCATTCCATTTGCCAATTCAGGGATGCATGCAATACCTAAAACGCCAAGAGATTCAACATTTTGGCGTTTACTGTTAAATAGTAATCCTTTTGAGGCTTCTTTCCAAATGAATGGCTGAATGTTGTGATCGGATAGCAGGGCACTGACTTTATTCAGATAACATTCCTTTGAGCATTTTTTGCATACATAGTCTAATCCTTCTACTTCGGATTTACATGTTTTAGATAAGTCTCTTAAGCAATGTGGAAGCAGGGCGATTTTCTTTTCAGCCTTGAAAAATTCAGATTTGTTAATTCTATTCGTCAGATTGATTTCAAGCATACTTAATAAATATTGGAATTTTTTCTTTGATAAAACCGAACCGAATTTATGATGAATGGGCAATGCTTTAAGATGCTGTTCAACGTTGAGTAAATATTTAGACAGTTTCAGTTCAGCTGCCGGGAGGAAGGATTTAGCGCGTTTAACTTTTTTATCAGCCGCCAGAATATCATTTAATAAATCTTTTGGTGAAGCATAATCAGCCAGAATTAATTCCACTAATTCATCTACTTCTTTATAAAAGTTATCTGTGGTTTCTTCATCACCATATAAAGAATATGTTTTACCTACAATTTTGGATTGCATAGTTGCCTTTTACAAAATTTATTTAATTTCAATGATTTCTATCTTTTCTATCGAGCGTACATTCCTGTCAACGAAAAAGTCAGCGGTTGTAAAAGAAGTAAATCTGCCGGCGTCGGTAGCTTCACCACAATCAAACAATAAGAAATCTTCCAGATCATTCCGGTTGATGATTTCCGCGAGGCTATAAGTTACTCTGTAACCATCCTTTGCCGAAACGATAAGAAGACTGCTTCTTAAATCGTTCGAATAAAATGTTAAAACATTATTGAGAATATCTTTTAGGAGAAAACCCTCCTTTTGGCTAATTCCCTTAAAGCCACGGCCATGCCCATAGCCAATATGTTCGAAGCTTATTTTTCGTATTTTATCCCCAATCTCAGTAATCGCAATCTCAGTATCATCTTTTATCACTTTTATTTCAGATGAGAATATATTTTCCATTCTCTCTTTTGAATATTCACCTGGGGCTGATTTTAAAGTAATTTTGGTTGGGTTGCTGATGAACCGTTCATTGGTCATGTCATAGCCGCAAATTAGGCGTGTTGACTCACTGACTGGCCATTCCATTTTGCCCTTTGAAGGATTGATAGGTGCGATACTTTTTGTTATGATTGATTTGAAATTATCCTTTGAATAGAATAATTCTCCCCAGCTAAACACAGCTTTTTCACCTTCTTCGTTTTCAACAATCACATATATGTCAACAGGTGGTCTGAATTCTTCTTCATTCACTTTCTTAATTTTCACGTTCGCAATTATGTCGTAAAGTGAATAACCGGTAACAAAGTATGAACCAATGAATCGTTTTTTATCCGTGGATATTTGCTTAACCTCCTTGAAGGGGAAACTTCTTAATGGTAGTGTTGAAAGCTCAATACTTATTTCAGTTTCCACTTCACCGCAAACAGTAATATTTCCAAGTGCATATTCAGTTGTTTTGCAGTCATCAAAAAATGTTGCTGTGCTTTCGTTTATGTCCTGTGCATTCAGGTGCATCAAAAACAGAATTGATATTGCTAAATACTTATACATTTTCCCTCCAAAGAAACAAGTATTCGTATAATTAGATTAGTGCCCAAGTCCGTGAACCATTAGCAATGTGTGTTCAAGAACTCGGGTTATTTCTTCAGTGTATTCTTTTACTGCTTTAACACTGCCGGGCAATGCAAAGATTAGTGTAGTTCCCTTAAATGCTGCAACTGATCTGCTTAGCAGGGCAGAGGGTATTTTCTCGCCATATTTCATCCTGATGTAATCCATAATGCCAGGTATTTCATTCGCAGCAAAATCCAAAATTACATCTGGTGTTATGTCACGCGGTCCGATCCCGGTACCACCTGTTGTGAAAATGATATCTATATTATCAGATTCACATTTCTCTAATTCATTTTTAAGCTGAGCTTTATCGTCAGAAATTATTACACTGCTGAATTCTGTATGCCATCTTTTTCCCGAAAAGAAATTTACCAGTTTTTGAGTAATGGCTGGTCCGCTCTGATCCTGGTACTCGCCGGCGCTTGCCCGATCACTTAGTGTAATTACTTTAATTTTTAGCGGGCGGGGATGGTATACTAATTCTGAATCTTTACTGATTGTGCCCCCTTTTATAACACGAGCAAAGATCCCCGACTTTGGCATAACGCATTTACCAACCTCAACATAAATGGCACAACCATCACCATGGCACATTTTGCCAATCTGACTAATCTCAAGTTCAACTTCACCAAATTTAATTCTGTCAAGGATTGAAATTTCTTTGAAATCAATGCCCTGAGTAGTGATATTCTCTGCAAATTCGCCTGGCAGAAATTTACGCCCGCTTGCATCTTTTTCCGAAAAACCATCAATATCTTCCTGGGCAAGCAGACTTATCTGGCGATGCCACCTGCCACGATGAGCGTCATCAATAATACCAAGCTCATTAAGCTCGATGGTATCTCTTGGAGTTTTAATAACACCCTTTTCCTCAGATATATTAAGAGATATTACTTTTCCATTTGCTGTATCGAATGCCATTTTATGATCCCTTTATAAATTCTTTACAAGTCAGTAGTGAATTGTGAATAATCAATAATTAAAAATAGACATTCACTATTGACAATTGACTATTCACTCAAGTTTGTTTTTGTTTTCTCAACGAGTTTAATTCTTCCAATTTTCATTTCTTTGTCAACAGCCTTGCACATATCATAGACTGTTAGCAGAGCCGTAGACACAGATGTAAGTGCTTCCATTTCAATGCCTGTTTGCCCTATGCATTTTGCATAACTAGTAACCAGTACATGATCTTCCTTAAGTTCAGCCTTCACATCAAGCTTTGTAATTTGTAGTGGGTGACAAAGGGGAATCAGTTCCGAAGTTTTTTTGCCGCCCTGAATACCGGCGATTTCAGCAACGGTTAGAACATCACCCTTTTTCATCTTATTGTCTTTTATAAGATCAACTGTTTCCGGACGCAAATATATTGCTCCTTCAGCTCTCGCGGATCGGTATTGGATTGGTTTATTTCCAACATCCACCATACTTGCTTTACCTGCCGGGTCTACGTGAGTTAGTTCATCCATCTTATCCTCCGATACTATAAAATTTATTGGAACTGCCATGAAGTCCGCATGCCGGTTTTTGTTCAAGCGCTTTTGATAAGGCAGTTTTATAATCCATCTCACGGATATTAATAGAGATATCGCTGAACAGGCAGGGTAAAATGAAGCCATTACTTGTTAATCTTAGCCTGTTGCAGTTTGCGCAATCGCCCCCTTCGCCGCCATGTACAACTCCAAATTGTCCCTTTTCAATATCCATCTCTTCAATGAAACGAACTTCCAGTCCGTTTTCCTCACCCCATCTTTTTACGTTCTGAGCCTCTGCTTCATTTGGACTTTCCTTAATAACACAGTTAATTTTAATGGGTAACAGTCCGGCTTGTCTGGCTGCTTCAATTCCACGAAAAACATCTTCCAACTCACCGCAACGGGTTATGGACTTATACTTTGCAGGGTCGATAGAATCGAGGCTGATGTTCACTCTATTCAATCCAGCATCTTTAAGCTGCATAGCATATTTATCAAGCATTGTTCCATTTGTAGTCATACTCAAATCTTCAATGCCGTTAATACTGGCGATCATTTGAACCAGCTCAACGCAGCCTTTTCTTGCAAGCGGCTCTCCGCCAGTAAACCTGACTTTATTTACTCCCAATGAAACAGCCACTTTAGTAAATTCAATAATTTCTTCGAATGATAAAACATCCTTATGTGAAATTGAATCAATACCTTCTTCGGGCATGCAATAGGTACATCGTAGGTTGCACCTGTCTGTAACACTTATGCGCAGGTAATTTATTTTTCTGTTAAAGTTGTCTAACATCAATATCTACACCTTCTTTCAGTTCACTAATTCCCACTGGTACAGACATAATACCATTGGCATTTGGCAGTGCTGTGATGTGAGCAGACCCATGATAGTCAACAGGAGTAGCGAAATTGTTATGATCTATACTTACAGGTATCCATGCATGACGAACGTTATGTTTTCGCTTAAAATCATTTGCTAATACACATCTGCGGAGTTTTACAGTGTTTTTTAGTCCCATAACTCCGGCTAAAAATTCTTTTACAAAAATCTCAAAAATCAGGTAGGATGAAACAGGATTACCCGGCAGGCCAAACACAAATTTACTTCCGTCCCGTCCGAAAACAGTTGGTTTGCCCGGTTGGATGGCAACCTTGTCGAATAAAATATCGAAGCCATTTTCTTTCAGGAGACCAGGCACCAGATCAAACTCGCCCATGGAAACACCACCTGTAAGAATTATCAAATCATTTTCCGACTTGGCTTTCTTTATAGCTTCGCCAGTGGCTTCCTTGGTGTCCTGCACAATTCCATAATAGGTTGGGTCGCAACCGAACTCTTCAAGCTGGGCAAGCAGCTGATAGGAGTTTGTATTTCTTATTTGTGATGCAAGGGGCATTTTATAAGGCTCTACAATTTCATCGCCGGTGGAAATGATTCCGACTTTTGGTTTCGAGCTAACTTCCGGAGATACACAACCAGTTAAAGCTAATGCAGCAATAACCGATGGGGTAATCCTGATCCCTGCAGAAAGTAATTGATCGCCTTTAATAACGTCCTCGGCTTTTATACAAATATTAACCCCTGTTTTCGCTTTCGTAAATTTCACTTTCCCATTTTCAAGTTCTTCAGTGTCTTCCACAATAATTACACAATCAGCTCCCAAAGGAATCATTGCGCCGGTCATGATTTTGGCACATTGGTTTTTGCCAATTTCCTTTGTTGGCTTATATCCTGCCGGAACGGTCTCAATAATTTCCAACTCATTTGGAATGTCTTCCATTCTGCACGCGAATCCGTCCATCGCCGATTTATCGAAAGGAGGCATATCCATATCGCTTTTTACATTCTGGCGCAGAACTCTATTCAAACATTTTTTAATATCAATATTCTCTGTGCCTGTAAGAACGACATTATCTCTTACAATCTTTATTGCCACTTCAAATGGTATCAATTCATTTCTCCTTAATTATAAACTTTACAGGAAGATGCTTTGAAATTTATCCAGACATCTTTCCCGACATTCATACCTAACGAATAAAACGCATCCTTTGAAACATGTACGGCAAAATCGACTCCAATATCAACAGTGACAACCAAACCCAGTCGGGCAGGGGCAATGTCTTTTATTCTACCTTTAAAATGATTTCTGATGCTCCCTTCAAGAACAGTATTAGAAATAGAGATTTCCTTCGGATCAATCATTAAAAAAACATTTCCTTCATCTAACTCGCTTAAACAAAATATTTCTATTTTTTCAGATACAAATATTTTTAGATCACTATCAGTTTGTTTGGTGATCCTTCCTCTCAAAAAATTTTTTATGCCAATAAAATGAGCAACAAACTCTGATTTTGGATGCTCGAATATTTCTTCAGTAGTGTCTACGTGAACCAGTTTCCCGTTTTCCATTATTCCAATTTTAGTGGCTAAGGAAATAGCTTCCTCGTAATCATGTGTTACATGAACAATTGTAATCCCACTTCTGTTCAAATTTCTCAAGAGTATGCGAAGTTCATTCTTTGACTTAAGATCAATAGAGGATAATGGTTCATCAAGTAAAAATATATCAGATCCGGCTGCAATACTCCTTGCCAGCGCGGCACGTTGTGCTTCACCACCGGATAGGGAAGCAGGCATTCTTTCCATTTTATCTGCTATTCCGGTCTGCGTCGCCGCGGCAATTACTTTCTCTTCAATATCTCCTGCATGCATAGCTTTTAAAGGGTAAGCGATATTCTCGTAAACATTCAAATGGGGAAACAATACAAGATCCTGATACACGATGCTTATTTGCCTGTTTTGAATAGGGATACTATTTAATAATTTCCCTCTCAGAAAAATATTACCCTCGGAAGGTGTTCGTAAACCAGCTATTGTTTCTAATAGCAGACTTTTACCAACTCCGGAAAGTCCAAGCAGAACAAAATAGTCGCCTTTTTCAATGGACAAATTAATATTGTTCAGAGAAAAATCCTCAACCATCAACGATATGTTTTCAACTATTAACATTTATTTTTTACTAATCACCCTGAGTATTATGAAAATTAAAAGGCTTACAGCAACAAATATTGCGGCTGCAGGCAAAGAATATTTTAACCCGAATGAAGTGAATCTTTCAAAGATCATTACGGGCGCGGTTTGGGGGTTGTAGGCAACTATTACCACTGCCCCGAATTCACTCATGCCTCGTGCCCACATCATAATCAAACCACTTACAATTGATCTGGATGCAAGAGGGAGGGAAATGGTAAAGAAAACACGGACAGGAGAAGCACCAAGTGATAAAGCAATCTTCTCCAAACGTTCCGGCACTGCACAGAATCCGTCGCGGGCTGCGTTAATTAGAAAGGGAATACTTACAAATGCCATTGCCAATATTATGCCCGATGGATTACCAACAAGTTTTAATCCGACTAAATCGGCGGCTTGTCCTAAAACACTATCTCTGGAAATTACGCCAAGTACAGCAATACCAGCTGCTGAATGGGGAATGATAATCGGGACATCAATTAATCCATTGATGAGACTTTTGAAACGAAATTTTTTGCGGGCTAAAATATAAGCCAAAGGTATTGCTAACAGGGAAAACAATAATGTTCCTGCCATTGAGGTCCAGAGACTTAGCCAGATACTATCTTGAACCGACTTGTCAGCTACTGTTTCCGTCCACGAACTTAGCGGGGCATTTAAATATAAACCGGCTATGGGGGCAATAATAAATAATAGAAGTGCCCCGCCAAGAAAAGCGAAAACCAAATTTAAGGGGGTCCTATTTAAAGATACTGTATTCACTAAACTCTATTTTAATGCATATGGCTTAAATTCTTCAGGCAATTTGTTGTACGATTCACAAAGGGAAGGCACTACTGTCGGCTGACCGTTTTCACGTAATATTTTAAGACCTTTATCTTCATTCATTAAAAAGTGGATGAATTTATTTGCCAGGGTTTTATTCGGCGCGTTATGTGGGATAGTTACACCATAAAGCATTGGCGTGCCCATATGAGTAACGTATTCACCAGGTTTTTTCCCGGTGACATCCACAGAAACAGATTTATATAATTCAGTACATTTTCCTTCTTTGAGATTAATACTGTCAGGAAGCAGAAGAAAGGGAAGTTTATGTTGCTCAGCAACAGATCTATAAAGGAATATGTAGTCAAGTTCGCCCGCCTCAAGCAATGCCAGCAAATCAACTTCTTTTGGACGCACATATTCTTTATTCTTTTTTAAAAGTTTTTCAGCAAGTCCGGGATGGTTGTAATAGGATTCCGATAATTTCCAGGTTAAGATTGTTCTGTAACCACAAGGGTCATTGTTAGGGTCGGAACGTCCAAAATTAATCTCCTTTTTCAAAAGTATTTCATGCCAATTGGATTGATTAATTTGATCAGCCAGCCGCGATTGCTTTGTATAAACTATTGTCATCTCATTGGCGGCAAATTTAAGGTTCCAGTCAGCATACTCCGGAATTAGAAGATTATCAATAACCTCGTAGTCGGCCGAAGCTAAAATGTCGCATTCCTTCCCAAGATCAGTTATTTTCCTTGCACAGGCTCTGCTTCCGGCTATCTCTTTCAATATTTCTACGCCCGGATTCTCTTCCTGAAAATTCTGTATGATTTGGGCAAAAGGTCTCGCCAAACTACCTGCATGGAATATTATTAACTTTTTATTATCTGTTTGTCCGAACATTGTGGAGACGAATACCACCAAAAACGATATTAGCTGAAACTGACGCCTCAATCTGTTTCATCTCCCTTTGCGATGTTCTCTAGTTTTGTTTTCTTCATCTGTTCTTCAATTTGATTCTGGATTTTATCAAAAAAATGATTGAAGTAACGGTTGTGATTCTTTACATCCTCATCATTTGCCGATGAAGCATCAACCACATCAAAGTCAACTAACTTCTTTTCATCAAGTGCATCATAAATCTCGAACATACTCAACGAAGTAAAGTCCTGCGCCAGATAAAATCCACCTGTCGGACCTTTGGTACTGCCAACAATTTGAGCTCTGTTTAATTGCGACAAAATCAGTCTTAGTTTCGAGGCGTTTACGCCAATTTCATCAGCAATAGAGGAGCTGTTTTTTGCCTCTGGAAAGACTTTAGCCAGATAAATAAGGGCTTTTATAGCGGTTGATAATTTATGTGATGCTGACATAACTCTTTTATTTGTTACACATAGTATAACAAATAATAGAATCTGCTTCAAATTTATTTTATAAGTTAGCTGGTTACATTGGGTTTCAGGTATAGAATTTATATATTTCGTACTGTCATAAAGAGATCTTTTTATCAATATGAAGTCTAATACTTAGGAGAGAATCAATGGATGTAAAGGAATACTTAGAAGCGCGCAAACTTGTCAGTGAGTTAAAATATGACATTACTCCCATGGACAAGGGGTACTCTGACAAGACACTATATATAAATCTATCGAAGAATGAAATTAAGATAAAAGATGTGCCTTCGGAAATGAAGGAAAAATTTATTGGCGGTAAAGGTTATGGATTAAAGTACTTGTGGGACGCCACCACTCCTGAAACAAAATGGAATGACCCGGAAAATGAAATTATAATTGCCGGTGGACCGGTTTGCGGAATTACCCAGTATTCAGGTACTGGCAAATCATTAGTTGTTACTATTTCCCCTCAGACAGATTCCGTGATGGATAGTAACGTTGGTGGATTTTTTGGTCCATTCATGAAAGTATGCGGTTTTGATGCCCTTGAATTACAGGGGAAGGCTGACGAGGATGTGATCATTATTCTTGATAGTAGGAATGGTGGTAATATTAGAATTGAAAAAGCACCAAAAGAGCCGATTGATAGCCATTCTTTATCTGAATTATTAACTGATATGTATTCAGAAGATGAATCAGACAAAATGAAAGTAGCTGTTGTTTCTGCTGGTACTGCTGCTGATCATTCTCTCATTGGTATGCTTAACTTCAGTTTCTACGACAAGAAGAAAAAACGTGTTCGTCTAAAGCAAGCAGGACGTGGCGGTATTGGTACTGTATTGCGTGACAAAAAAATAAAAGCAGTAGTTGCTCTTATTCCAAAATTTGGTGGTGACATCAATAATGTCGTTGATCTTAAAGCGATAATGGAAAGAGGCAAAAGATTCAATAAGGAAATGAAAGAACTTGATGCTGAGCAATGTGAAATGACAACCAAGGGTACGGCTCACCTTGTAGAAATTATGAACGATTATGATTTATTACCAACACACAATTATAAATTTGGCAGTCATCCTGATGCCGGCAATATCGATTCGGAAAAATGGAAAGCTTTATTTGAGCAGGGCTCACCTGATGGATGTTGGATGGGTTGTCACATGAGCTGTGCGAAGGGAATAAATAACTATATAGTCCGCACAGGACCATATAAAGGCGAGTGTGTTATAGTTGACGGACCTGAATATGAAAATGCAGGCGGATTGGGCTCCAATCTTGGTATTTTTAATACAGACTTTATTGTTGAAGCTAACTTCTATTGTGATACATATGGTATTTGTACTATTACCTGGGCTACAATGCTTGCTTTCGTTATGGAGTGTTATGAAAATGGCATACTGAACGAAGAAAGAACCGGTGGATTGAAACTGAATTTTGGTAATGCAGATGGTGCTATGGAATTATTACACCAATTATCAAGAGGCGAAGGTTTCGGTAAAACATGCGGCGTTGGTATAAGAAAACTTAAAAAACTTTTTGCTGAAAACGGATGGGGCGATGCTCAGTTCCTTCAGGACATTGGAATGGAAAACAAAGGGCTTGAGTATTCGGAATATGTATCAAAAGAATCTTTAGCTCAGCAGGGTGGATTTGCTCTTACCAATAAGGGGCCGCAGCACGATGAAGCATGGTTAATCTTTATGGATATGGTTAATAATCAGATACCTTCCTTTGAAGATAAGGCTGAAGCTCTTCACTATTTCCCTATGTTCAGAACATGGTTCGGACTCGTTGGTTTATGCAAATTGCCATGGAACGACGTAGAACCTTCGAATAATGCTGAAACTGATGAACCTGCTAAAGTGCCTGAGCACGTTGATAACTATGTTACAATTTACAAAGCAGTTACCGGAAGAGAATTCGACAATGAGAGACTGATTCAAGATTCGGAAAGAGTATATAATTACCAAAGACTCTTTAATCTCCGCAGAGGTTATGGCGTGAGAAAATGGGATGCACAGCCGTACCGTGCGGCAGGTCCTGTTACTAATGAAGAATACGAATCACGTCAGGAAAGATACGACAAGCAATTGAAAGAGATTGTTGGTTTCGACCCTGAAGGTAAATCGACAGATGAAAAGAAAGCGGTTCTAAGAAAGCATAGAGAAGCTCAGTACGAAAAATTACTTGACGCTGTTTATAATAGAAGGGGATGGGATGAAAATGGTGTTCCTAAACTTGAATTTATGAAGAGTATTGGTATGGATTTACCGGAAATAGTCGAGCTTCGCACAAAATATGATGCCGGTGAATTAAAGCTGAAGTAAACAGAAAATAATAGATGCAAAAAGCCCCAATCAGTTTTCTGGTTGGGGCTTTCTTTTTTTTATAATTTATTCCACTACCCGCCGCTTATCAGATGAATAATATCAACTTTATCGCCATCCCTTACAAGTGGTTCATCAAACCTTACTTTTTTAATAAGAACATTGTTGATTTTTACAACCAGGTGATTGAACGAAAATTTTTTGATTGCACGAATTTCATTGATTGATAATATATCGCTGGAAGTATCTAATACTTCCTCGTTATTGTTGAGGTTTAGTTTCATTAGCCATTTCTCCAAGTAATAATTCAAGTACTACATTTGCCATCATGTTGGAAACAACACCAACTCTTGGTGCCAGAGGTGGTGTTTCTTTTGATGCCTCAATTTCGCCATCACCAACTATAAAGAGATTGTCGTATCTAATAGTTTTAATAGATTCATTCTGTCCCCAACCAGACATCCCAACACCCGATACAAGCGGAATATTTGGCATTTCTGACTGAACAGTCTCTATCAGCATTTCTTTCATTTCTGCCAGATCAAATGCTTCAACAATAACATCGCAACCGGCGAACAGTTTTGATACGTTTTGCTCATCCAACGTAATTATATGTGAATGTACAAGGATAGAAGGATTAATTTTTTCAATGTTATTTTTGAGTGCAGATGCTTTAAATTGACCCATCTGATCGTGAAAGTAATATTGTCTATTCAAATTTGTTTCATCAACTCTATCAAAATCAGCTATTATAAGAGTGCCAACTCCCACTCGGGCAAGTGCAACTGCCGCATTGGAACCAAGTCCTCCGCATCCTGCTATGCCTACCGTTTTTCCGCTCAATATTTTCTTGATTTCATTAAAGAGCATAATTATTCCAAAATGATTGGAACAAAATATAGGTAAATGAAAATCATTGCTCAACCTTCAAACTGAAAACATTGTTGATGTGGACTGAAATAAATATGTAAACTCATTTATTTACTTGGTTTAGTACTATTACCTAAATACTGTATTAACTATATCTAAGTATCCCTTGTATATAAACAACTTACAAAATCATTTTATTTGTATCATAATGGAACAATATCTCGATAAAAAAAATATTAATTGAGAAATAGCTGTAATTGGCTACTAATTATTGGCATGTGATTTGCAACATATGGTTCAGATTTTATTGGGCGCAAAGTAGTACAACTTATTGAAAGTAATAAAGACCAAAGATTGGGGATGCTGAAGTTCGATTCACAACACATTCTGACAATCTGCATATTTTGAAACTCAAAATACGGTAAACTTATGTCGTGCGGATTAACTCTAATGCTGAATTATCTATTCAGTCTCAAAAGAATAAGGAAATATGTTTCTTTATTAGCAGCTGTAACTGCCATATTTATTTTAACAGCCACCAGTTGTAAACAAACTGAAATTAACAAACTTTCATACGAAGAAAGAGAATGGTTAGCCAGCAACAATGGTACAATCAGACTCGGGGTTTACAATATTTGGCCACCCATTGGCTTTACAAATGAAGAAGGTAACTATTGTGGGATTTCTGCCGAGTATATTAAATGCATTGAGGAAAAATTTGAGTTTGAGTTTGACATTATATATGTAAATAACTGGAATGAACTTCTCCAGATGGTTGCGAACAGAGAAGTTGATGTAGTGAATGTTATAAACAGATTATCAGAATACGAGGAGCACCTGACTTTTACCTCTCCATTTTTACGAATTCCTGCCGCAATAGTCACCAGAGACGAACATGGTACTATTAGATCGGTTGACGATTTAGCCGGTTTGAGAATTGGAGGAGTTGAAGGTTATTCATCTACAGAATTTATTTTACAAAATTATCCTGAGTACAATATTAGCTCAATTCCAACTGATTTTATTGGGATTCAGGAAGTCGCATTCAATCATCTTGATGCTGTCATTACTCCGATGCCAATTGCTTCATATTATCTTAAGCGAGAGGGGTTTACAAATTTATTAAACAGAGGACTCGGTTTTTCCTATGAATTAGCTTTTGCATCCAGAAACGACCAACCTATTCTAAACTCAATTTTGAATAAAGGATTAGAAGGGATTAGTGAGTCTGAAAGAAGCGCAATTTATAATAAGTGGCTTACTCAAACTGAACCGAATCTATGGGATACAAGAACGTTTTGGGTAATTGTACTAACAATTATCGGTGCTTTTGTTTTGATAGTAACAGTTGTTCTTATTTGGAATAAGACACTTAAGAAACAAGTGGAACAACGTACAAAGGAAATGAATAAAGAGCTAAATGAAAGGCTGAAAATAGAGCAGGAACTGATTGTAGCAAAAGAGAAAGCGGAAAAATCGGATAGAATAAAATCAGAATTTCTGGCCCAAATGTCACACGAAATCAGAACACCTATTGGGGCTATACTAAGTTTTTCATCCTTACTTCGTGAACAATTGGAAGGCAAAATTGGCGAAGATCTTCAGGATGGCTTCGGGATATTACACAGAGCAGGTATGCGTGTTATGCGTACTATGGATTTGATACTTAATATGTCCGAAATGCAAGCTGGCACCTACGATTTTCAGCCAAGAATAATTGATTTGGAGAAGGATATCCTACCGAATATTGAATTTGAAATGATGCAGGCAGTGAAAGATAAAAAACTGGATCTTATAATTACAAAAGATGTTGACAGTACTAAGCTTTTAGCCGATGACTACACGGTAAATCAAATATTAACAAATCTAATCGACAATGCCATCAAATATACAAATGAAGGCAGGGTGGAAGTTAATATTAAACGTAATTTCGAGAAGAAACTTACTGTTGAGGTGCTTGATACGGGAGTTGGTATCTCAAAAGAATATTTACCTGATATATTTGAACCTTTCACACAAGAGGAACAAGGATATACACGAAGATTCGAGGGCAATGGACTTGGATTATCATTAGTAAAAAAATATTGTGAATTAAATAACGCTGATATTTTTGTTGAAAGCGTAAAGGGCAAGGGATCTAAATTTACTGTGGTCTTTCCCTCTAATTAATTATATTTACCCGCCTTAAAAATCATATAATAAATTTACTTGTCAAAATAATCTCAATTATTTTCATAAAATATAAAAAAAAAACCGTGTAGGTATCCAATGAAAAAAAATGTCCTGATCTTAGCATCATACTTGTTAATTATACTAAAGGTAAATATTTTTGCAGCATTTAACGCAATCGATCCCGGACAAGATATACTTCTTCAATTTCTGGAAAATATTCCAGGGGCGACTATTGAAAAGCTTGAAGCAGATTCAACGTTTTCAATTCGTTATAAAATAATGCTTGAACAGCCTTTGGATCATAATAATCCAGATAATGGAATATTTAATCAAAGAATTTACCTTTCTCATTTGTTATTCGAAAAACCAATGGTAATTGTCACAGAAGGCTATTCTGCGCGTCACAATTACTGTGAGGAGTTATGTAATATACTTGGGGCTAACCAATTATTTGTTGAACACAGATATTTTGGGGAATCACAACCTGACTCACTTGATTGGGATTATCTTAACCTCGAGCAGGCTATGGAAGATTATCACCGCATTGCGTCAATTTTCAAAAAATTATATAAAGAAGAATGGATCAGTACAGGTTGGAGCAAAGGTGGCCAGACTACAATGATGTATAAAATGACCTATCCTGAAGATTTTGAGGTAGGAGTCGTTTATGATTCGCCCCTGAATTTTGCCCTTGAAGATAAAAGAGTTGATGAGCATTTCGACAATGTTGGTACCGCGGATCAAAGGAAGAAATTAATAGACTTTCAACGCCTTGTATTAAATCATAAAAGGGAAATATTACCTCTTTTTGAGTGGTACGCAAAAGGAGCCGGGTTAAAATATTCGATTGGTTTTGAAAAGGGTTTAGAATTTTGTGTTTTGGAATATCCATTTTCGTTTTGGCAATACACAGATCATATTTTTGAGAAAATTCCCCAAAAGGGATCAACTCCGGGTGAAATTCTTGAACATCTACGAAGTGTTGTTTCATTTGGCTCATATGCAGACAGATCCATGAATTCTGCTTCAATGTATCAGTTTTCAACCGAGTTTGGGTATTATGGATATGTTCAGAAAAATGTAAAAGATTTACTGAATGATACCGAATACCGTAACTGGTCATATGCTCCGGAAGGTGCGTATTTGAAATACAGTAATAAATTAATGCTTGATCTGAATGAATGGCTTCAGGATAATGGAAATAAAATGCTTTATATCTATAGTGAAGCCGATCCCTGGTCAGCTCCGCATGTCGTAATTAATGGATCAGCTGATTATATGAAAAAATTCTTACGTGGTGGAAATCACTTCACCTTTATCAGAACTTTTCCTAGAAATGAAAGAAAGGAAATCCTTGATAAACTTAGTGAATGGTTGAACATTAAAATAGATGACAAATGGTATAATTTATAAATAATTGAGATTGCTATGAGATACATACTCACGATATTTACATTCTTTTCTTTATTACTTACGATCGTTTATCCATGCACCGATATTATTGTTGGCAAAAAAGCCTCGGCTGATGGTTCAATAATTGTCTCTCACACTGGTTGCGGACCTGACTGCAGAGTAAGATTTATTCCCGGTAAAACATACAGTGAGGGTGAAAAGGCTCCTGTTTATTTTGGTCTAATAGAGATAAACAGTGATAATCTTGAAGATTATGGAGAGATACTCGGTTACATTCCACAAGTGAAAGAAACTTATGGTTATTTTCATTCAGCTTATTCTCAGATGAATGAACATCAACTGGCAATAGGTGAGAGCACCATTTCTCAGCGGAAGGAATTACAAGGCAACAGAGAAAGTTTAAAACAGATTATGTCTATAGAACAGACGCAGATTTTTGCCCTGCAACGCTGCAAGACAGCAAGAGAAGCTGTTGAGCTTATTGGCGGCTTAATGTCAACATATGGTTTTTTACCAACCTGTGCCGATGATGGCGAATCACTTTGTATCGCCGATAAAAATGAAGTGTGGATTTTTGAAGTATTCTCCGTTGGAGCTGATTGGGATCCATCGAGTGGTAAGGATGGCGCAGTTTGGGCTGCTCAACGTGTACCTGATGACCATATTGCTGTTATTCCAAACTGGAGTAACATAAAGCAGATTGATATCAGTCAACCAGATTGGTACAGAACATCTGAGAATTACATGCAGTTTGCTATTGATAAGGGCTGGTACAATCCTGATTCAGGAATGCCTTTTGTTTGGCAGAATATTTATGCTCCAATTCCACGCGAATGGGCGACAGGCAGATTCTGGTTATTCTACAAGACATTTGGTACTCCTGAAGGCGAGTATCCCGAAAGAGAACTAGACAATCCATTTGATGGGATGGATCCATATCATCAATATGTTGAGCCACTTTCTATCTATCCATTTTCCTTCAAACCCAGCAAAAAGATATCTGTTCAGGATGTAATAGCCTTTCAACGCCAGACATTCGAAGGCACTATCTATGATATGACTTCAGATCCTGACTGGTATGTTCCAAATAAAGATGGCGTGATGGAAAAGAGCCCTCTTACAACTCCTTTCCCAACAAAACCGATGCGCCAATTACTGGACATCAATTACCGACGGAACGTTTCACGCGGCGGGTATGGGATGGTAATTCAGGTGCGTGACTGGCTTCCTGATCCTGTTGGCGGTCTTTACTGGTTCTATCTTGATAATCAATATGTTAGTTCTTACGTACCGATTTATGCCGGTGTTCAGAATATTTCTAAAGCTTATAGAACCTATAATCCTGACAAATATGATGAAAATAGTGCCCGCTGGCAGATAGATATGGCTGATAATCTTATGTACTTAAGATGGCAGGATGCAAACAAGGATCTTCAGGAAATGAGAAATCCAATGGAAAAAGGATTCTTTGACGCTATTCCAGAGATTGATAAAAAAGCAGCAGAACTTTTTAAAGAAGACCCACAAAAAGCGAAAGACTTTTTAACTGAATTCACTAATGCAAAAATGGATGAATCAGTTGAGATGTTTAGAGAACTTATCAAGGTTCTCATTACCAAATACACGAATAATAATCAAGGCTAGTGAAAAGAGGAGAGTATTAATGAGCGTTGCAAAAAAGTGTCATGAGTTATTATCATTAGAAAACAAAGTTGCAGTAATTTCCGGCGGGGCATCCGGTATAGGATTAGGCACTGCAAAGAGACTTACAGAATTAGGTGCAAAGGTAGTTGTTTTAGATATTAATGATGAAAATGGTGAGAAAGCAGTTGCTGAAATAATTGAAGCGGGTGGCGAAGCAATTTATGTGAGATGTGATGTGACTAAAAAAGAAGATTGTAAAAATGCAGCAGATAAAGCAATGGAAGCTTTCGGTAAAATTAATGTTTTATTTAATAATGCCGGTGTTGCAGTAAGGAAAAATGCGGTGGATCTTGAACCTGAGGAATGGGATCTTGCTCTTAATGTTTCATTGAAGGGACAATATCTACTATCGAAATTTGTGATTCCTTATATGAAAAAGAATGGTGGTGGAAGTATCATTAATACTGGTTCCGGCTGGTCATTCCGTGGCGGTGAAAATGCCGTGGCATATTGTGCCATGAAAGGTGGTACGTTAAATATGACACGTGCAATGTGTATTGATCATGGTAAAGAAAATATTAGAGTTAACACAGTCTGCCCCGGTGATATTGATACTCCGATGTTGCAAAGTGAATGTGAGCAGTTAGGCGGTACTTACGATGAAAAATACAAAGAGGAATGTTCATCAAGACCCATTGCAAGATTAGGCACGGTTGAAGACGTTGCAAATGTTGTTGCTTTTTTAGCCAGTGATATGTCAACCTGGATAAGCGGGGCGAACATTATTGTTGACGGTGGTGGAATAGCTTAAAGGCAATTAATAATTGTGAATTAAAAATGAACAATTCAGACTAGGGAGGCGGGATTTTTTATTCCGCTTTCTTTAAAAATACATTCAGTTTTAAAGGGATTCGTCCTGTCTACTTCAAAATAAGGTCTGTAACAATAATTACTTTCCAAGTCCTGTATCCATCCGTTATCTAAACTGAATTTTTCTAAGAGATCAAGTGCATGTTTATATTCTTCAACTGAAATTGAGCGGTTTAATTGTTCAAAACTATTTGCATTGTTAGCCGGGTAATATTGAGCCATTAACGATATGTGAACATTTTCACTAAGTTTATTGGCAATAAATTCAAATACACTTTCTGATTCGGATAATCCGTACGGCAAGATAAGGTGCCTGATTATTAAACCGCGAACAACAATATCGTTTTCAATAATCAAATTGCTTCCCATCTGTCTAAACATTTCAAGCAGAGCAAGTTTTGTCTTATCAAAATAATTGTTTACCTCTGAGAATTGAATGCCTTGTTCATTATTCCCATACTTAAAATCAGGAAGGTAAATATCAATAATACCTTCAAGAAATTTTAGCAGTTCCACTGAATCATACCCATTACTGTTAAAGATGATGGGTAGGCAAAGTCCATTTTCAGCAGCCAGTTTGATTGCCTTTAGAATAGGTACGGTAAAATGTGTAGGAGATACCAAACCAATATTATGACAATTCTGATTCTGTAATTCAATCATTATCTCAGCAAGACGTTCAATACTTATTTCATGTTCCTGTTCTGAATTATGGTTTTGACTGATAAGATGATTCTGACAGTAAATACACTTTAAGTTACAGTTACCAAAAAAAATATTCCCGGCTCCATTAATTCCGGAAATTACTGGTTCTTCACCAAAGTGTTTTGAGTAGGATGAAACGATAGGTAAGGCACTACTATTACAAATACCAATTTCTCCATCCAATCTATTAATTTTACATTCACGCGGGCAGCAGGTACAAGAGATCAAAATTTTTTCAGCGGCATCAATTCTTTTATCGAATTCCCCGGAGTTAAGTAATTCAATATATCCTGGTGTGTACATAAAAAACAATCCCTTATTGGTAACTGCAAATCTATGATTAACAAATAATAAAAAGTGTAAAAAACTCCTGTGTGCAGTAATTTTTAATTGGTAATTTTTGGGTAAGATTTTCATATAATTAATTGCAAACGTTTGCATAAAGGATTATCTTAGCTTCTGAAATCCAGGTAAACAATTAATTTATTGGCTTGAGGACTCGATGAGTGGACTAAAATCAACTTCTCTTAGCAGAATGCTCTATTCTTTTTTGTTGATAACTCTTCTGACTGGTTGCTCGGAAAGCAGAAAGAAAGTATCGACGAAGTACGACATTAGGGATTTTCCAAATATTCTGAATATTAAAAACGCTCCTGAAAAATCTGTTGACTGGTCAGCATTCTCATTCTCTGATATGGGAGCCTGGTTCAGTTTTGCATTACCTAATGAGGATTCTTCTACAACCAAGGTTGGATCATTCCCAGGTCCCTTTTTAATGACTCATGGCAAATGGCTGAGTAAATCACTTATTTCATTTCAGCCTGAAATTATTGGGATTAACATAAATGGTGCCGTGAAATTAGACAGACCAACTGAGGTTAAAATAACTTCCTTCCCCGGACTTCTGAATGAATCATGGATGTTGGATGATATTGCTTTTCAATCAGATCTCTGTTTTGTTTCAAATAGATGTGCAATTATGAGGCTAATTATTGATAATAGGGGAAATGAGACTGAGTTAATTAATTTGAGCATAGTCGGAAGCGTTTTCGAAAATATGGCTTCAATTACTCCTAACGGTAATAGTGTAAAGGGAACAATAAAGGGTGATGGTTATTCATTTAAAATAAAGATTCCTCAAAAACTTCAAACAATGGTAACTGTTTCTGATGACAGCCTGTTTTATAAAATAAGTCTGAAAGAACCAATAGAACTTGGATCTGAAAGTACATACGAAATTCCAGTGCTTTTTGTTTTTGAATCGGATTCCGGTGATTTCGAAAAAAATGAATCACTTGTTAATTCAGCGCTTGCACTCCCGGGAAATGTATTTCTTGCAAATCAGGATAGATGGAATGGTTATTTGAATGATGTTCTACAGGTAAAAAGTGAATGGTCCGATAAAAAAGAGTATCAGGACATTGCAGTGAAATCACTAATTACATTAGTCAATAACTGGCGCAGTTCTTCAGCTGCTCTCCATCATGATGGTTTAATTCCTTCATACGCTGTAAGTTATTTTAACGGTTTTTGGGGTTGGGATAGCTGGAAACATTCTGTGGCAATTGCCAGATTCGAAACCAACCTTGCAAAAGATCAGATTCGTGCTATGTTTGATTATCAGGATAAGGATGGGATGATTATCGACTGTATCTTCCGTGATCCAAAAGAAAACAACGCGCGCGATTCTAAACCACCTTTGGCAGCATGGTCCGTACTGGAAGTGTTCAGGCATTCCAACGACATTGGTTTTCTTAAGGAAATGTATGACAAATTATACGCATATCATTACTGGTGGTATAAAAACCGGGATCATGATGGAAATGGGCTTTGTGAATATGGCTCAACCGATGGAACCAAGGAAGCAGCTATGTGGGAAAGTGGCTGGGATGACGCGGTAAGATTTGATGATGCGGGTATGGTTAAAAATAATGATGGTGCCTGGTCGGTTGATCAGGAAAGCGCAGATCTCAACTCCTATTTATATGTGGATAAATTATGTCTGGCTACCATAGCAGATCAAATTTATAAAGTTGAGGACGCAAATAGATTTAGAGATGAAGCTGAAATCCTGAAGAAATTACTTCAGGAAAATATGTTTGATGAAAATACAGGTTTCTTCTATGACAGGCGAATCAAGGACGGAAGCCTTGTTATGGTAAAAGATCCAGGGGGCTGGGTTCCACTTTGGGCTAAAGTAGCGACTAATGAGCAGGCCGCAAAGGTAAAAGAAGTAATGCGCGATACAACAGTTTTCAATACAACCGTACCTTTTCCAACAGTTTCGAAAGACAATCCAAAATTTATGAGTGGCTACTGGAGAGGTGCGGTTTGGATTGATCAGGCATACTTTGGTGTAAAAGCCCTGGAATACTATGGCTATGAGAAAGAAGCAAAGGAAATGGCTTACAAACTATTTGATAATACAGAAGGATTAAAAAATTGCTCAGATCCGATTAGAGAAAATTATGACCCGATCTCCGGCAAAGGATTAAGAGTAAATAACTTCAGTTGGTCAGCGGCTCACTACTTACTGATGTTCAGAGGTGAATAACCATAAATTTAGAGAGTGTATCATTATCAATGTACCAATCGCCTTGATGAATGATGGCATGTAGTCTAAGGATTAGAGATTTTTGAATTAGCGAATTAATACAAATGAATAATTTCACGGAGGTCGTTTTGAGAAAAACTAAAGTTAAGGTGCATCCCTATATTCCAAACTCAGCACCTGAGGTTAAGCAGGCAATGCTTAAGGAAATTGGTATTAAAAAAGTTGACGAGCTTTATAATGAGATCCCCTCAAAGATACGATTTAAAGGCAAATTGAATATACCTGATGGGATTGAATCGGAATTTGCCTTGAAAAGACATGTTGAGACTATTCTTGCGAAAAATACAAGTTGCGTAGATAATCTAAGTTTTCTTGGCGGTGGTGTTGCTAATCATTATGTCCCTGTAATTTGTGATGAGGTGAATTCAAGAGCAGAATTCTTAACAGCTTACGCTGGTGAACCTTATGAAGACCATGGCAGATTTCAATCGCTATGGGAATTCCAAAGTTTAATGGCAGAACTGCTGGATGTTGAAGTTGTTAGTGTGCCTACTTTTGACGGCGCTCAGGCTGCAAGTTCATCAATTGGTATGATAAGAAGGTATACCGGGCGTGATGAAATTTTGATATCTGATACAACCTCACCAGATCGACTTGCCGTAATTCAAAACTATTGTCATCCAATGATTAAAATAACGATGGTTAAGCATAACGTAAAAACCGGAATGATGGATATTGAAGATCTAAAACAAAAAATGACTAAAAATGTAGCAGGCATTTATTTTGAAAATCCATCTTACCTTGGATTTATTGAAACAGAGGGCAAAGAGATTTCTAAAATAGTTCATAAGAATGGTGGCAAAGTAATTGTGTACGCAGACCCGATTTCATTAGGAGTTTTAACTCCTCCATCAAATTATGGTGCTGATATTACATGTGGTGAAATTCAACCGCTCGGTCTTCACATCAATTACGGTGGCGCTACGGGCGGCTATATTGGTGTTAATGACGATCCCAAACTAGTACAGGAATATCCCTGGAGATTATTTGGTATTGATAAAACAGAAGTAGAAGGCGAATGGGGTTTTGGTGATGTACTTTATGATGACAGAACTTCTTTTGGTAACCGTGAAACAGGTAAAGATTATGTCGGCACAGCCTCTGCTTTATGGGGTATTACCGCTGGTGTCTATCTCGCTTTAATGGGACCTGAAGGAATGAAAGAAGTTGGGACTGTTATCATGCAAAGATCTCAATACGCAGCAAAAAAAATAAGTGGAATTAAGGGGATTAAAGCTCCGGCAATTGATTCACCTTTTTTCAAAGAATTTATTGTCGACTTCAATAAAACTGGAAAAACAGTCAGTCAAATTAATAAGGCACTTGAAAAGAAAGGAATATTTGGTGGGAAAGACCTTTCAAAAGAGTTCAAGGAACTTGGTCAAAGCGCTCTTTTTTGTATTACTGAAGAAAACACGAAAGAAGATATTGACAGACTGGTTAGTGAATTAAAAAACATTATTAAGTAATTATCCAAAAAATTTTATTGAGGAAATTGACAATGAGTGCAGATATAAAATCAAAATTAAGAAAATTCCATCAGGCTAAATGGGATGAGCAATTAATCTTTGAACTTGATACTCCGGGCGAGAGAGGCATTATTGTCGGTGGTGTTGAAGATGAAATTGAAAAGCAGATCGGTAATGGATTTGCAAATCTTCCCACAGGCATGAAAAGAAAAAAATCACCTGCTTTGCCTGAAGTTGGACAAATGAGAGTCCTAAAGCATTACCTGCGTTTATCGCAACATACACTAGGCGCTGATCTTAACGTTGATATCGGGCAGGGAACATGTACTGTTAAGTATAGTCCAAAAATTAACGAGACAATTGCGCGCAATCATAAAGCTACAAAACTTCATCCGTGGCAGGATGAATCGCAAGTGCAGGGTGCACTGGAGATACTTTATAAATTGAATGAATATTTAAGTGAACTTTCCGGTTTGGATCACTTTACGATTCAACCGCCGTCCGGATCAGCCGCTATTTTTACTATGGCTTCTATTGTTCAGAAGTATCATGAGGTGAGAGGGGAGGCTGATCAAAGAGATGAAATTATTACAACAATATTTTCTCATCCTTCTGATTATTCTGCCGTAGCATTAAAAGGTTATAAAGTTACCATGCTATATCATGATCCAAAAACAGGTGTTCCTTCTGCAGAGGCTTTAAGAGCTGCCATATCAGAAAGAACTGCAGCTATCTTTATTACCAATCCTGAAGATACAGGCATTTATAATCCTGAGATTCCTGAATTTACTAAAATTGCACACGAGGCTGGTGCTCTGTGTTGTTACGATCAGGCAAACGCAAACGGGTTGTTAGGAATTACAAGAGCAAAAGAAGCTGGATTTGATATGTGTTTCTTTAATCTGCATAAAACATTTTCAACTCCTCATGGATGCGGCGGACCTGCCACGGGTGCCATGGGTGTAACTAAGGCATTGAAAGAATTTTTGCCAGCACCTTATGTTGAAAAGAAAAAAGGCACTTATACTCTTAACTACAACTTGAAGCATTCTATTGGTAAGGTAAGAAGTTTTTACGGTGTATTTCCTGTAGCACTTAAAGCTTATTCATGGCTTAGAAGCCTTGGTGCTGAAGGCATAAGAGAAGCCTCAGAAGTAGCGGTATTGAATAATAATTATCTGTTAACACACATTAAAAAAATAAAAGGTGCTGAAGCTCCATACGCAAAGGGTAAACATCGTATTGAGCAGGTCAGGTATAGCTGGGAAAAACTATTCAAAGAAACTGGTGTTAATACCGAGGACGTTACCCTCAGAATGTGTGACTTTGGATTCCATTTATGGTCAAGTCATCATCCGTTTATTATTCCTCAGCCATTTACTATTGAACCAACAGAATCCTATTCCAAAGCTGAGCTTGACGAGTATTTGAATGCGTTGAGGCATATTGCTAAAGAAGCCTATGATAAACCAGACTTCGTTAAAAAAGCCCCATACAATAGTGTTGTTCACAGGATTAATCATGACTCGTTTGACGATCCGAAGAAGTGGGCTATTACCTGGAGGCTCTACAAGAAAAAGCACTTGAACCAGAATTAGGCAACATATATTTTACAATTATTTATAAAGAGAATTCCTTCTGATGTTATTGTCCAGAAGGAATTCTTTATTTTACTCATCAATATCAGGTGTTACGTAAAGTGAAAGTTGGATTAATCATAAATCCCATAGCGGGCATGGGCGGGAGTGTCGGCTTAAAGGGTACGGATGGCGAAGAAATACTTAAAAGAGCCAGAGAACTGGGAGCTGAAGAGAGTGCTAATTACCGAACTCTTGAGACACTAAGGGAACTGAAAAAAGTCGACTCTGAATTTACTCTCTGTACACCTTCAGGCAAAATGGGTGAGACTGCTGCAATTCAATGTGGGTACAACCCGAATGTTGTTTATAGAATTAACAAAACTTCTTCCTGTAAAGATACTATGGAAGCAGCAAAAACCCTGATTCAAAAAGGGGTTGATATTCTCCTCTTTGCCGGGGGCGATGGAACGGCTCGTGATATTTATTCTGCCATTGGTGATACATGCGTTGTTCTCGGTATTCCATGCGGGGTAAAGATGCACTCGGGTGTTTATGCCTCTCATCCAATCACTGCGGCTGAGATTGTAACTTCATATCTAAAAAGTGAATCCAAACAAATAGTGGAAGCAGAAGTAATTGATCTTGACGAAGAGGCATATCGAAGTGATCAGATCGCAACAAAGCTGTACGGGTATTTGAAGATCCCACTAGCGCCAAGATTGACTCAGGGAGTGAAAAGCCGATCACAAGCTAGTGATACCAATATTCAAAGGGCTATTGCAAAGCATGTTATTAAATATATGGAAGAGGACTGTTTCTACCTGATAGGACCGGGGTCTACAACTCGTACGGTTATGAATGAATTGAAACTTCCTAATACTCTGTTAGGTGTAGATTTAATAAAAAACAGGAAGTTGATTGGCTTAGATTTATCCGAAGAGGGAATTATTAATCTTATTGGAAACTCCAAAACCAAGGTTGTTGTGACTCCGATTGGAGGTCAGGGATTTATCTTTGGGAGAGGGAATCAACAGATTAGTCCAACAATACTAAGGCAAATTGGCAAGGGCAATATCATTATCGTAGCAACTCAGTCTAAGCTGTATTCATTGGGTGGTATCCCGCTTCGTGTTGATACCGGGGATATAGGTATTGATAACCTACTCTCAGGGTATTACAAAATTATAACGGGACTTAACGAAACCGTAGTCTATAATGCTGGTGTATAGCTATTACAGAATATTAACAGTTTGTACCTTCTTAACAACATAGCTATTTTAAAATGATTGAATAATGACTCAACAAATAATAACATCTTGAAATAACATGAGGAACGGGGGCGCATGAAAACCTTATTAGTATTACTAATCTCCTTAACAATTAGCTTAAAAGCACAGGTTGACCCACAACCGACTCCATCAAAAGTCAGAGTGGAATCATTGCAAAAAAGTGAAACTGCAAATAAAACTAACCTTATTCAAAATATTCAATTCAGGAATGTAGGACCTATCATTATGAGTGGGCGTGTAACCGATCTTGAAGTTAATCCTGATGACCCCACAAACTTTTATGTAAGCTATGCTACCAGTGGATTGTGGGTAACTAAGAATAACGGACTTTCTTTCGATCCTATTTTTGATAATGAAATTACTATGTCCATTGGGGCAATATCTGTCGATTGGAAAACCGGTACTATCTGGGTCGGTTCCGGTGAGGCGAATGCTTTTACATGGGCAGGACTTGGAGTTTTTAAGAGTAGTGACTGGGGAAAGAGTTGGGCTCATGTCGGGCTGGAAGAGACTCAGCATATAAATCAGATAGTTATCCATCCTGATAATCCTGAAATTGTCTGGGTAGCGGGAATGGGAAGACTATACAGTACAAACCCTGAGCGTGGTGTTTTCAAAACTGTTGACGGTGGTAAGTCATGGAGTAAAACTCTTTTTGTAAGTGATTCAACCGGTATTACTGATTTAATTATAGATCCAAATAATTCTGATATTCTTTACGCTGCTTCGTGGGAGCGATGGAGAAAATCATGGATGCGGCATAAGGGCGGGGCAGAATCCGGAATTTTCAAGAGTATTGACGGCGGCGAAACATGGGAACGCCTCAACGTGTCAGGCAGCGGTCTGCCGACACATGACGGAGTTGGAAGAATTGGTTTATCAATTTGCGCTTCCGATTCCAAAATACTCTACGCCACGGTTGATAGTCAGGAAAAGTATGACAAAGAAAAAGATGATGATGATTCAGACAAGTTGAAGAAAGATATTTTCAAGACGATGAGTGTTAAAGACTTCCTGAATCTGGATGATGAAAGATTGGGTGAATTTCTAAAGGAAAATGATTTCCCTGAGAAATACACCGTTGATAAAGTTAAGAAGATGATTAAAGATGGTGAAGTAAAACCGATTGCCTTATACGAATATCTGGTTGATCCTACCGATCCTCCGGAAGATGATAGACCAATTTACGGTGCTGAACTTTACAGGAGTAGCGACTCTGGCAAAACCTGGTTTAGGACACACGAAAAACCTTTAGATGGACTTTTCTACAGTTATGGCTATGTGTTTGATATTATTAGAGTCTCACCAAGCAACGCAGATAAGATTTATATTGCCGGTGTTCCAATACTTGTTTCTGAAGATGGCGGCAAAACGTTTACAAGTATCTGGGAAGATAATGTTCACGCAGACCATCATGCCTTATGGATTAATCCGGTAAATGACAAATACATTATTAACGGAAATGATGGTGGTGTTAACATTTCATATGACAGCGGTAAACACTGGTACAAGGCAAACACTGAGGCCGTATCGCAATGCTACACTGTTGAGTATGATATGGCTGAGCCATATAATGTTTACACAGGGATGCAGGATAACGGAACATGGAAAGGTCCAAGTACTTATGAACAGAATGTAGGTTATCAGCAGGACGGGGACTATCCTTATAAAGCTTTAATGGGTGGAGATGGTTTTCAGATAGAAGTTGACCACCGTGACAATGATGTTGTTTATGTCGGCTGGCAGTATGGCAATTACTATCGTGTGAAAATGTCAACTGACGATAATAAGTATCTGGAAATTAAGCATGAGTTGGGAGAGCGTCCTTTAAGATGGAACTGGGAAACACCAATCCTATTGTCACGGCATAACGAAGATATTTTATATATAGGTAGTAACAGGCTATTTCGCTCGATGGATAAGGGCGAAACTTTCAAACCAATTTCTCCTGATCTTACAAAAGGAGGCCGAGTTGGTGGCGTTAAGTATGGCACCATCACAACTATCAGCGAATCCAAATTTAAGTTTGGGTTAATTTATGTCGGCACTGATGATGGGAACATTCAGCTAACAAAGGATGGTGGAACTTCATGGGAATTAATCTCCGGAAGCCTTCCACAGAATTATTGGGTAAGTCGAGTTGAAGCTTCATCTCACAAAGAGGGCACAGTATATGCCTCTTTGTATGCCTATAAATGGGATAACTATGAAGCGCATGTTTATGCTTCCGATGATTATGGAAAAACATGGCGAAGAATCGGGACTGATCTTCCTGTAGAATTAGTGAATGTAGTCAGGGAAGATCCTGAAAATGAAAATATAATTTATGTCGGGAATCAGATAGGAGCATACGTTTCGCTAAATAAGGGTGAATCATTTATGAAATTCCATAGCGTACCCAATGTTGCGGTATTCGATATGAAGATTCATCCGCGCGATAAGGACTTGATTCTTGGTACCCACGGTCGCTCAATTTACATTGCTGACGTTCAACATCTTCAGGAACTTCCTGATATTATGAATAAAGATTTACACTTGTTCAAAATTGAAGATGCGAAATACAACTCAGGTTGGGGAGAGAAATTCAGTCCATGGGATAAACCGGAAGAACCGAAAGTATCTATTCCATACTATTCTAATAAAGCTGGTAAAGCTCTTCTCACAATAGAAGCAGGCGAAGTGACATTAGCAAGCTTTATTGAAGAGGCTGAGGCAGGACTAAATTATTTTGAATATGATTTGAGCTTTCTTGAATCTGCTAAAGATGATTATCAGGATTACCTGAATGATCTGAAAGAAGAAGATGACAAAGAAGTGAAGTTAAAAAAAGCTGATAATGATAAACTGTACTTGCAGAAAGGGAAATATCTGGTTACAGTTGAAGTGAATGGGAAGAATGTGAGTACGACGTTGGAAGTGATTGAGTAGAGTCAATTGTCAATCGTGAATAATAATCATGCCTGACGGCCTGTGGTAGGATCTTGATCATACTATTGATACTGATCAGTTTTTATAATGTGATAGGGCGAGCAGTCTTTGATTGATCGTCCTTTTTTATACCTGAATGTGGACTTGTTTGCAGTTATAAAAAAACTCCCGGGGAGCAGAAATCTTCTCCGGGAGTTTATTACATGACCAATGTACAGGATAGGAAATTCTAGAATCCAGGATTTTGTACAAGATTAGGATTGTTATTCAAATCAATTGATGGTATTGGTAAATATTCATCAACCCCCACATCAAAATTATCAACATATGGATTATTGTGTGTACGAAGTGTCGGCTCAACAACACCCCATCTAACTAAGTCCGCCCAACGCTTTCCTTCAAAAGCCAGCTCCGCAGGTCGCTCGTAATTTCTGATGTGATTTCTTAATTCAGACTGTGATAAGGTTCCAATAGGTGTCACGCCTGAACGGGCACGAACCAGATTAATAATATCAATCGCTTGCGTAGTTTGTCCTTGCTCATTCAAACACTCAGCCTGCATTAAGAGTACATCTGCAAAGCGCATTTCAACCGTGTTAACTCCACTCCGATCCCATGAAGGCTCGTTAGCTGTTTCAACCTCTGACTTATAAACCCACTTTTTCCATAATTTACGGTCGCCTTCAGTGCTTCCCCAAGTATCGCCTTCTTCAAACCAGAAAGCAGTTGTATTTGGATCATCAAAAAAGAATGTACCATAAACACGGTCGCTATAAGAACCATCTGCTTTTTTGTCATTCATCATCATATCGAAGTACCAGTCAGATGGACCACCCTGACCCCATGCACCAAACTGTGCTGGTAATGTCTGTGATTCACTCACATTATTAGGCCGGTTTACGGTAAATTGTAATTCGAATACTGATTCAGGTCCGTTTTCACTCATACCGTTAAAGTTATCCCAGAATTCCGGCAAGAGATCGTATTGACCAGAATTAATAACAGAACCAAATGCTGACGATGCCGCACTCCAATCAGGATTGGTTTTGTAAATGTGTGTTAAACCCAAATAGGCGTTTGCCGCACCCTTTGTTGCACGCCCTTTGTATCTCGACTCCCATTGTGTTGGGAGGGCATTGGCTGCATCTGTAAAGTCCTGAATACACTGAGTATAAACCGCATCAGGAGTTGCCTGAGTTGGATAAAAATCCTCAGCAACTGTTGGAACTGCCAGTATCAATGGAATATTCTTGAAATAAGTTACAAGTTTAAGATGGTAAAAAGCACGTAGGAATTTAGCTTCGCCAACCATTTGCGCTTTCATAGTATTATCCATCTCAACCCGATCTATGTTTTCAAGGAATATGTTTGTCTGATAAATTCCCTGATAGTAATAGTACCAGTAATAGTCTTTTGTGTAGTTTTCTTCTGACATTCTGAAGGAGTACATTTCTACCCATTCATCGTAGTCAGGCATAAAATAACCTAAATCTGTTCTGTAATTTTCGACTAATATTTTGCATTCATAATGTCCCCAACGACCCCACAAAGGAATTGTTAGCTGAGCATACGCAGCAGTAAGTGCTTTAAATGCATCATCTTCTGTTTGCCAGAATTGGTCCTCCGTAACCCTGTTAGGATCGGTTACATCGAGGAAGTTTTCCTCGCAGCCCGTAAAAACAAATAGGGCAAGGAGAAGAACGGTAATTACTTTATTTATTTTCATTTTCCTTCCTCACTATCTTGTTTATAATGAAAGATCAATACCAAATAAGAATGTTCTTGCAAATGGATATAAGGCTCTGTCAACACCACGATCGAATGTATCATTTACGTTACCTCCGCCAACTGCTGGATCGTAGCCACTGTAACCTGTAAATGTTAACAAGTTTTCAGCACTGATGAATATTCTCATTCTCTCAAATCCAGTTAAGTTAAGTGCCTCTTTTGGCAATGTATAACCGATCTCAATATTTTTAAGTCTCAGGTAGTCTGCATTTTCCAGGAATCTGTCTGAAGGTCTTGAGTTCTGATTTGGATCTGCGAATATTGCTCTTGGGATATCTGTATTTGGATTTTCCGGAGTCCATGAGTTTGCCACGTCAGCTGACTGGTTTTCCCACTCAGACATTCTTTCCATCTGCCAGCGTGCACCGTTGAATAGTTTTCTACCGATTGAGGTAAAGATAAACGCGTTAAAATCAAAGGCTCCCCAACTAGCATTAAAATTAAATCCTAATTCCATATCAGGTATAGAACTGCCCATAAAAGCACGATCATCATCATTAAGGATACCGTCATTATTTGTATCAACAAATTTAACGTCACCACCTTTTGCTCCATCCTGCAATCCATAAGCAGCTGCTTCAGCATCGCTCTGGAATAAACCGGCAGTCTGCCATAGCCAGAAGGAAGCGATTGGCTGACCCACAGTAGTTTTTGTTACAGGATTTGTATCGCCATATTCAAGCGCGCCGCCTAGGTAAGCATCTCCTTGTATTCCGCTTAAAGCAACTACTTTATTAGAGTATGTAGTCAGGTTAAGATCAAAACTATATTTGAAACTGCTTTTATAGTTTCTGTATGAAGCACTGAATTCAAATCCCTTATTTTCCATTTCGCCCACATTAGCAACCGGCCCTTCCCATACACCTGCTGACCAGGGAAGAGGAATATTAAGGAGCATGTCCTCAGTATTTTTAACGTAATATTCTGCGCTTATACCAATCATATCATTAAACATGGCTAAATCGAATCCGATATTTAATGTTTTGGTGGTTTCCCACTTTATGGCGTCGGCGGCCAATTTTGGTATTGCCGCACCTGTATAAACAGTCTGATCATCGCCAAAGACATATGAAAATTCACTTGACCCAGGATTTACATATAGGCTGGCAATGTATGCGTATCTGTCTATCTGATTGTTACCAAGAACACCATAACTGGCTCTTAGCTTCAAGTCGTTTACTTCTGGTATATTGAAGAAAGATTCCTTACTAACTCTCCAGCCAACCGAAGCTGAAGGGAATACACCATATCTTTCGTCTTCATTAAATCTGGATGAACCATCCCGACGAATATTAACTGTTAGCAGATAAGTATCGTCGTAGTCGTAAATAATTCTACCAAATTGAGATAGAAGTTTGTCTTCCCACGATGAACCATTTACATATGGATTGTTGGTCCCAAGATCGATAACATTTGTAGCGTCATCAGGTAATCTGTACACACCACCGGAAATATTTCTGTATTCATCTTTTTCCTGAGAATAACCAGCAAGAGCTACGATGTTATGTTTATCGAAGCTGAGATCATAAGTAAGAGTATTTTCGATTATTGTATGATCTTTTCTTGATCTTCTTTCAAATAGACTATTATCAGGAACGTTCCCGGGAACACCAAAAGGATGATAGAAATAATAGTCATGATAATGTCTTGCATTCTTACTCATTTGCAGCTTGTATTTTAAGCCTTTTACAATTTCATACTCGGCATAAACTGATGCCATAATATGATCGTAAGTTTCTTCTTCTTCACCCATTTCCTGAACTGCAAGTGGATTTGGCATAAGAGGGAAGCCAGGGTACAGTGAAGGATCAGGCATACCATAACCACCAACCATAGCATTATCGTAAACAGGCACAAACTGAGGCACTGTTAGAACACGGTATCCGCCTTCCCAGCCTTGATGCTGTTGTGGCGATTCAATTATTCTTGATATTGCTAAGGATTGACCAAATTTGAATTTACCTTTTGTAAAATCAGAATTTATTCTCAACCCTGTTTTTTCCTGTTTTGTACCAATTACAATACCTCTTTTGTTACCGTAAGTACCGGCTACATTAAAGTTCATCCAATCGTTACCACCGGAAACTGATAGTTCGTACTTAACTGACTCAGCATCTTTGTAGTAAACATCCTGCCAATCTGTTGCAGGGTATGCGCCCGGGTTGGCTTTCATCGCCGATAGCCAGTCTGGGACTGTTTCACCAGCCGCTGTCAGCATGTCATACATATAATTTGAGTATTGTCCGGTGTTCATTACATCATATGTTTTAGCTAATGATTGAATACCACCATAGGTTTTGAATTTTACTTGTAATGGTGAATTTTTACTTCCTCTTTTTGTGGTAATCATAATAACACCATTAGCAGCACGAGAACCATAAATGGCTGCGGAGGAAGCATCCTTTAGGATATCGATTGATTCGATTTCACCCGGATCTACATAGTTAATTTCACTGGGAACTCCATCAATTACGTAGAGAGGCTGGTTATCATTAATGGTACCAATACCTCGTATCTGCACAGATGCGTTGCCGGAAGGCGAGCCGTCATATGATCCAATATTAACGCCCGTTGCCTGACCCTGCAAAGCACTAAGGGTGTTCTGCGAAGGAATTTTGTTGAATGATTTCATGCTGACAGATGTTACGGCGCCGGTTAATTCGCGCTTCTTTTGAACACCGTAGCCGACAACAACTACTTCTTCACTTAGAAGTAAGTCGAGATTGAGCTGGATATCCAAAGAAGTAGTTGCTCCAGCCCGAACAATAACTTCTTCGATTGTTTCAGTTTTGTACCCGATATACTGAGCACGAACAGTGTAGGTGCCTGCTGGTAATACAATTTCATAATTACCATCAAGATCAGTTGCCGCGCCAAAACTTGTTTGTAAAACAATAATGTTTGCCGCAATCATTGGGGCACCTTCTTCGTCAACAAGTTTCCCGGCTATCTTTCCAGTTGACTGGGCAGAAGTCAATATTGGGAAAATCACTAACATAAGAATAGTGAGTAATTTTTTCATTGTGTTCCCTCCTAAGAGTTAATGAAAATATGAGTTAATAAATACTACAATTGGTTAAAAAATTATTATTCTTGCTTTGCAAGGCGAAAAAATGTTGTAAAATAATTAGTGCCAGGTACCTCCTTTCATGAAGATTGTCTAATTATGAGTTTGGTTTTTAAAATTTGAATTTTTGGTTCAAAAAAATCTTCTTTATGATTTATCTCTTCCAAGAGCAGGTTAGCAGCTGCCGCACCCATTTCATAAGCCGGCTGCCCAACAGTAGAGAGCGGGGGATCGACGAGGGAGGATATAGGATCGTCACTAAATCCAATTATCCCAATCTCTTCAGGTATTTTGTACCCCTCTCCTTTTATTTGCATAAAAGCACCAAATTGTACAGGACCATTTACCGCAAAAATTGCGTCGGGTCTTTTCTCCAGGGTTAGTAATCTTTTAACGCCGGTTCTGCCATCAATTCTGTGTAAGCCGCCATGAATAATAAGTTCGTCTCTTAAGGGCAGATTATGTTTATTAAGTGCTGTTAGATATCCATTTAGTCTGCTCTGAGATATGGAAAGATGTTTTGGTCCGGCAAGGTGAGCAATTCTTTTATATCCTCTTTCTATCAAATGATTAACAGCAGAAAAAGCTCCTTCGAAATCATCGACAAGTACTTTACTGGAATCTATTTCGTTGCAGGCTCTGTCAAAAAACACGATTGGAATATTTTGATTGATTAGACTCTTAAAATGATCAAAATTTTGGGTGTCTTGGGAAATGGAAACAATAAGACCAGCAATTCTATTTGAGGCAAGTGCTCTTGTATTTAAAACCTCACGACCATAGCTCTCGTTGGATTTACAGACAATGATTGTATATCCGGCTTTGTAAGTAACATCCTCAATTCCATCCAGGGCAGTAGGGAAGAAGTCATGTTTAATTTCAGGTACTATGACTCCAATAGTATTGGTGCGCATGTTCTTTAAGCTTTGTGCAATGCCATTGGGCTGGTAGTTAAATTCCGATGCAATACACAGCACTTGTTTTTTTGTCTTTATGGATATATCAGGATGGTTGCGAAGAGCTCTGGAAACAGTAGATGATGAAACACTTAGTCTCCTGGCAATATCCTTAATTGTAATTTGACTGCGCCGCATAATAACCGGTAATTTTTATAAAGAAAAATGTATCAACAAACTAAAGAGAATAATTTTTGACAACGTGCCCGAATTCGATACCGCAAACGATTGCATAAATTAATATTATTTGTGCACCCTGTCAAGAAAAAAATGAGTTTGTCCGGATTTGAGTAAAATATAATTATTTGGAATGAGTTATTTTTTTTACTACTTTTATTCAAAAAGATTGAATAATTAACCCAAAAGCTCTTTTTCCGTTAATTATTAATAGCAAAGAGAATATCATCGCTAACTTTAATACAGGTTTAAACATGAAAAATGCACTAAAAGCGTTTTTTTTTCTCATTATCGCAAACGTTTGCGTAGCGCAATCTTCGACTAACAATGTTTGGGAAGATCCGAAGGTCTTTAATATTAATCGCGAAGCCCCCCGGGCAACTTTCTTCCCCTTCGAAGATTACACTTTAGCAATAGAAAACATACCCTCGAATTCAAAATATTACCAATCATTGAATGGCACCTGGAAGTTTAATTGGGTTGGAGTTCCTGAAAGCAGACCTGTTAAATTCTATGAGAAGGACTACAATACAAAAAATTGGGACAATATTACTGTCCCGGGAAGTTTTGAATTGCAGGGTTTTGGTATTCCTATCTATACTGATGAAGAATACCCTTTTCCTCCAAATCCACCTTTTGTCCCGGATGATAATAATCCGGTTGGCTCTTATAAGCGAAAATTTACATTGCCTGTTGATTGGAACGGAAGAGAGATCTACCTACGGTTTGAAGGTGTAAGGTCAGCTTTTTATGTATGGTTAAACGGTGAGTTGCTTGGGTACTCGCAGGGAAGTAAAACTCCCGCTGAATTTATTATTACTGATAAAGTGGTCGAAGGTCAGAACGACCTGGCTGTTGAGGTCTATAGATGGAGCGACGGCGCTTATCTTGAAGGGCAAGATTACTGGAAATGCAGCGGGTTTGAAAGGGATGTTTATTTATATGCTACTCCGAAAGTAACAATAGCTGATTTCAGGGTAGATGGCGATCTGGATGGAAATTATGAAAACGGAATTCTGAAACTTTCTGCTCAGTTAAAAAACAGGTCTGAGTACGACATTGATAATTACAAACTATTTATTGAGCTATTTGATGCAGAAGGTTTACCTGTTTTCAAATCTCCCACAGTAAAGTATCTGAAAATGCTACAGGGTGGTGAAGATGAAATCAATTTGGTTGAGGTTATTAATGATCCGTTGAGATGGACAGCAGAAACTCCCAATTTATATCAGTTGCTGCTCACTCTTAAAGATGACAAAAAAAATATTATAGAATATGTTTCATGTAAAGTGGGATTCAGAAAGGTTGAGATAAAAAACATGATGCTCCATGTAAATGGGCAACCGATCTATCTGAAAGGTGTTAACCGTCACGAACACGATAAAAATAAGGGACGCACGATTACTGAGGACCTTATGATTCAGGATATCAAATTGATGAAGCAACTTAATATTAATGCTGTTCGTACTTCTCACTACCCTAATCAGGAAAGATGGTACGAGCTTTGTGATCAATATGGACTTTATGTTATTGATGAGGCGAATATTGAGGCGCATGGGATGCAGTTTCACGAAAAAGGATTTGCCCTTGTAACTGATAACCCTGAATGGGAAGCTGCGTTCCTCGATAGAGGTATACGCATGTTTGAAAGAGATAAAAATCATCCTTCAATTATTATTTGGTCGATGGGCAATGAGGCTGGTGACGGGGTCAATTTCAAAACACTTTATAAAAAACTTAAATCCCTTGATACCTCAAGACCTGTTGTTTACCAGCCGGCCTGGTACAACTTTCATACTGACATAGTTTTCCCAATGTATAAAAACCAATGGTTTCTTGAAAACTACGCCAGGACAAGAGCCGACAGACCTTTCATATTATGCGAATACGACCATGCGATGGGGAACAGTGTTGGTAATCTTCAGGATTATTGGGATATTATTGAAAAATATGATGTTCTTCAGGGAGGTTTTATCTGGGATTGGGTCGATCAAACCTTTGAGAAGTTTGATGAAAACGGACGCAGATGGTGGGCTTACGGTGGCGACATGGGGAATTCAGGTGTGCCCAACGATTCAAATTTTTGTGCTAATGGGCTTTTGCAGGCAGACAGGGAAATAAACCCTCATTCCTGGGAAGTTAAAAAGGTTTATCAGAATGTAAAAGTTAAGGAAGTGGATCTTGCAAATGGAGAATTCGAATTCATTAATAAATATGATTTCGTAGATCTCTCACATCTTGCTTTTTCATGGAAGATTGAAGCTGATGGTAAAGTGATCCATGAAGATACATTCCCGACGCCGGAAATAAGTGCACGTTCTTCAAAAATTATAAAACTTACTTTACCGGAAATTTCACCAGAACCTGGTGCTGAATATTTTTTAACAATCACTGCAAAAACCGCTGTTGAAAAAGGGTTGATCCCCAAAGGGCATATTGTAACTTGGGATCAATTTAGATTGCCGATTTATAAAGAGATGATTAATCAAGTTGTTACCGAACTACCGGAATTGAATCTTGTGAATAAGGATAACACCATCACTATCAGCAATGATTCGATGACTGTTGAATTTAAGGACGGGTTAATGACTTCCTTAAATTATAAGGGGAATGAGTTTATTGAGAGAAGCCCTAAGCCAAACTTTTGGCGTCCACCGAATGATAACGATCTTGGCAACTGGATGCCGGCACATTGCCAGGTATGGCATTACGCGGGCGTTAACCAGAAAATTGAAAAGATTGAATCCCACAAGTTGGATAACCACTCTGTTCAGGTAGATGTATATTCTACAATTCCTGCAGGCCAAACAAAATATCATTCCACTTATACTATTTACGGAAGTGGAGATATTGAAATAGAAAATAAATTTTCCACAGATACAACTGCAGCCAAGCTTCCTTACATTCCAAGAATGGGCATGGAGTTTATACTTAAAGGTCAATTCAAAAACCTGTCATGGTTAGGACGTGGTCCGCAGGAGAATTATAGCGATAGAAAAACAGGTTATCCCATTGGTTTGTATTCAGGGAAGGTATGGGATCAGTTTTACGAATATGTGAGACCGCAGGAAACTGGCAACAAGGTTGATGTTCGTTGGATTGCAGTAGAAGATGACAAAGGAACCGGATTACTGGTGGCAGGGGATGAATTGCTAAGTACAAGTGCCTGGCAGTTTCTTATGGAAGATTTGGATCATCCCGGTCCGGATATGCCAAACAGACACGCGAATGATGTGAACCCCCGCGATCTGATAACCTTAAATATTGATAAGAAGCAGATGGGTGTTGGTGGTGATAACTCCTGGGGAGCCTTGCCTCATCCTCAATACATGATTCAGCCGGGGGATTATAAATACAAGTTCAGGATTACACCTTATAGTAAAGAGGATGGCTGCCCGGTTGAATTGGCGAAAAGGAAATTTTAGTTTATGATATTTTCATTGTGTGAATGAGCTCGGCAGAATTTGTAAAGTTGAATCCTGGCTGAAATTACTTAAAACGAGGTATTCCCAAATATGAGTAGAACGATTTTTCTAAATTTAGTAGTGCTTTTAGCTAACCTGCAAATCTTAACTGCATATCAAGTTATTGATGCATCAGTTAAGGTAAAGAAAGTACTGATCACAGATTTTGGAGCCAATCCAAATTCAGGAGAGAATTGTGTGCCTGCAATTTTGGAAGCATTGGAAGACTGTAAGAAACAAGGGAGTGTTGTTTTAATATTCCCAAGTGGAAGGTACGATTTCTATCCAGAGAATTCACCGCGAGTAGATTACTATGAGTTAAATACTACAGATATTAATCCAAAAACCTGTCCGATCCTTATTAAAGAGATGAGTAATGTTGTAATTGATGGATTAGGAAGTACGTTTATTTTTCACGGTGCTATGCAACCGTTCACGATTGATAATAGTAGTAATATCACCATAAGAAATGTCTCCATAGATTGGGATTTTCCTTTCGGTGCGGAATCGGAAATTGTTGAAGTTGATGACTCCTATTTCGACTTAAGAATTGACAAAACAAAGTACCCGTATCTAATTGAAAAAAATAAATTGGTTTTTCTTAGCGATGACTGGAAGGAATTATGGGGTGGAGTAAAGTGGAATGACCCCATGCAGTTTGATAGGGAAACTCTGCGGGTTACCTATGGTACCGACGATGATTTACTGGGTGAAAATTGGGATATTACCTATACCGCAAAAGAACTGGGGAAAGACCTTGTTCGTATATTTCATAATAATAACGAGCTTTTGAAAAAAGGGAATTACCTCGTTCTTCGCTTTGGGATTAGAGACCATGCCGGAATATTCATGGCAGATAGTAAGGACATTCTCCTGGAAAATATTAATATGCACAGCAATAAGGGGATGAGTTTTCTGGCTCAGTATACTGAAAACATTACCTATAGAAATGTTAATTGCATACCTAATACGGAAAAGAGGAAAATTATTTCCGGGCATGATGACGGCTTTCATCACTCCAATTGTAAGGGACAAATTACTGTTGAGAATTGTAGCTTCAAGGGATTGATGGACGACAGTTTCAATGCTCACGGAACATGTGTTAAAATTGTCGAAAAGATCAGCAGTGATAAGTTATTATGTAAGTTTATGCATCATCAAAGTAAAGGGGTGGTCTGGGCCAGACCCGGCGAGATGGTTGGATTAATTGATTGCAGAAACATGAAAACCGTGGATACGGGTTTAGTTAAATCTTTTCTATCCAGAGATTCCATATTCTTCGAAATAACTTTTAAAGCACCCATTCCTGAAGAAATTTCTGAAGATGATGCACTTGAGAATTTAACGTGGACACCGAATGTAACTATTAGAAATTGTTATTTCGGCAGCCATCGGGCCAGAGGTATGCTTATTTCTACACCTGGCAAAGTCGTAATTGATAATAACATTTTCGAATCAAGTGGCTCTGCAATTGTAATTCCGGGAGATGCAAACGGATGGTATGAAACCGGAGCTGTTAGAGATATAACGATTAGTAATAATTTATTTAAAGCATCCTGCTTAACATCATACTACCAGTTCTCGGATGCAATTATTAGTGTGCACCCTGAAATACCTGATTTAGATCTTTCTGTTACTCCGTTTCACAGAAATGTAAGAGTAATGAATAATACCTTTGAGGTGTTCGATTATCCTGTTTTCTATGCCTTAAATACTGAGGGGGTATCATTTAATACTAATACAATAAAACGTAGTTTCAGCTATCTACCTCGTCATAGTTCCAAATATACACTTACTTTCGATGCCTGTAGAAATGTTGAAGTACGTGGGAATAAATTTGAAGATGACGTACTTGGCAGGAACATTAAATTAATAAGGACAGATGAAAGCGAAATTGAGCTTGAGTCTGAGCAGAGATTTATCCTAAATTGACATTCTTCGGTTTTTCTATTCAACGAATTGAGATCTTATGAAAAATTTATTTTTGATTCTATTTGTATTGATACAATGCAATTGTATCGCTGAAGAATCAAGCGCATTGAAGAAATTGCTTTCCCGCATTGCACCAGAGCTGGAGAACAAAATTGACTTTATCCTTTTTGAAAAAGAAAATGACGATGACACATTTTCTATTGAAAACAAATCAGGTGGAATTACAATATCCGGCACCAGCAATTCCTCTTTAGCTTATGGACTTAACTATTATTTACAACACTACCTTAAGAAATACTATAGCCGAATTGGATATTCAATTGAAGAGTGCAAAGAGATTGTTTCACTTGATAGTAGTGTTACCAAAACTACAAGTCTTGCGTTAAGATACTCTTTGAACTACTGCACCTTCAATTATAGCATGTCATTTTGGGGTTGGGAGAAATGGGATAAGGAACTTGACTGGATGGCTTTACATGGAGTTAATCTTTCCCTCGCGGTTGTTGGTACCGAAGCAGTCTGGCAAAACACCTTAAGAAGATTCGGATTTATAGAAGAGGAAATTATTGATTTCATTCCGGGTCCTGCTTTCACTGCTTGGTGGTTAATGAATAATCTCGAAGGGTGGGGAGGACCGGTTTCTCAGGGGTGGATTAACAGCCGTGTTGAACTTCAAAAGAAAATATTAGCAAGAATGAAAGAGCTGGGTATTGAACCAGTTCTTCAAGGTTTTTATGGAATGGTTCCTTTCAAAATGATAGAAGAATTTCCTGATGCGAATATTGTCGATACCGGCAAGTGGGTAGAGTTCCAGAGATCTGCTTTTATTCTACCAGAAGACCCTATGTTTAAACAAATTGCTACGGTTTATTATCAGGAAATGGAAAAGTTATACGGTAAACAAAAGTATTATGGAGGTGACCCGTTTCATGAAGATGAGCATGATAGCTTTCAAAATGTTGATCTGAGAAAATCGGGGAAACTTATTCAGGAGTGTATGATAAAAGATAACCCGGATGCGACCTGGGTTCTGCAAGGTTGGTGGAAGAACCCGACGGATGAAATGCTTTCAGGTCTGAAGAAAGAAAACACTCTTATTCTTGATTTATGGAGCGATTACAGTCCGGCATGGGAAAAGCGAAATGGATTTGGAGAATTACCCTGGGTGTGGAATTGTCTTCAGAATTTTGGCGATAAAGTTGGAATGTTCGGTCGGCTTAAACATTATGCAAGTGAATTCAACCGAGCCCGTAAAAGTGATTTTGGCAATTCATTGGTTGGTATTGGTACTGTGATGGAAGGTTTTAGCAGTAACCAGGTAACCTACGATCTACTCTTTGATCTCGCCTGGCAATCGGGCAAGCTGGATGTAGAAGAATGGTTATCAAAACATGTTGAGTACAGATACGGATTACGAGATTCAAGTGCGATTAATGCCTGGCGGATATTGCTAAACACGGTATATGCGACTCCCCTTGATCAGGAACAAGGTAACGAATCGATATTTTGTGCAAGACCCTCCCTTGATGGAAGTAAGGTAAATATGTGGGGAAGTACCGGATATAATTATAATAACGAAGAGTTGCTCAGAGCTTTGTCTGCTCTGCTCGGTGCAAGTCCGAAAATTAAACTAAATGATATTTATCGTTATGACCTGGTTAATATTATGTGTCAGTACCTTGCAAATCTGGGACTGGAATATCATGGCAAAATGATCTCAGATTACGAAAAAGGTGATATAGCTGCATTTGACCTTTCGAGTAAAAAATTCCTCAACCTGATTCTGGATCAGAATCAATTGCTTGGGACAAGAAATGAATTCAGGCTAAGTGAGTGGATATATGATGCCCGGAAATCAGCTGCGAATCAGACGGAGGAGGATTTATTTGAATGGAATGCCAGAACTCTTGTTACATTGTGGGGGAAGAAAGAACCGTCAATGGAACTGCACGAATATTCTCATCGCGAATGGTCTGGTCTGCTAAGTGATTTTTATTACCCTAGATGGGAAATGTTTGTTGAACATTTATCCGGCAAATTATTGGGTGAACAACTAGAGGATATTGACTGGTACAAGGTGGAATACGAATGGACCCAAAAAACCAATTTCATAGAAGATATAATAGAGGTAAATGAGGAAGCAATTATTAATAAACACATTAAAAAATATGGTGTATTATAATTTTTTTGAACAGTGCAAGTGAGATGATTCTGCATAAGAATAATAGTGCGAAGTTGCGGGATTTTTATTATTTTCCACAAACGATTGCGGTAGAACGCCGCAATTTGTACCAGTCTTTATAAATTAACTTTTGGATAGACATGATTAACAAGGGCAGAGTTACCATAAAAGATATCGCACGAGACTTAAATTTGTCCACTTCAACCGTCTCAAGAGCTTTACGAAATCATCCTGATATAAGTGATGCAACAAAGAAACTTGTGGTGCAATATGCAAATGAAAATGATTATCATCCTGATGCGATTGCCCAGAGTTTAAAAAATATGCGTACAAACACTATTGGAGTGATGGTTCCTGAAATAAAACATGATTTCTTTTCTGCGGCACTTAATGGTATTGAGGATGTTACATATGCTGCCGGCTTTACAATTATGGTTTGCAAATCCAATGAAAGTTACGAGCGGGAAGTGTTGAATACGAGGGCTCTTTTATCAAATCGTGTTGCCGGTTTTATTGTCTCAATTGCGCAAAACTCTATAACCCATGACCATTTTCAGAGTTTGAAGGATAAAGGTATTCCGCTTGTATTTTTTGACCGCATTGCAGAAGATATAGAAGCAAGCAAAGTAATGATAGATGATTATGAGGCCGCTTTTAAAGCCACAGAGTATCTAATAAATAAAGGCTATAAGAAAATTGCTCATTTCGCAGGACCGGACAATATGATTATTAGTCGTGAAAGACATAACGGGTATAAAGACGCATTTGAAAAAAACAATATAAAGTATGACAAAAATTATGTTATCAGGGGTGGACTAAACGAAGAAGACGGGATGATTGCCTTTCAAAAACTTCAGGAATTACCAAAGATGCCTGACGCAATCCTTGCAGTAACAGATCCTGTTGCAATTGGCGCTTTCGTTCAAATTAATCAGAGCAAGCTGAAAATACCAGATGATATTGCTCTGATGGGGTTTAGTAATAATGCTATTACATCTCTTGTTTCCCCCTCAATTACTACTGTAGCGCAACCTGCCTACGAAATGGGGTCTACTGCAGCTAAAATGTTGTTGGAAGAAATTCATTATAAGGGATCATATTTTCAACACAGAACAGAGGTTCTCTCAACACAGCTCATTGAGCGTGAGAGTACATAATTTTGTTTTTTAATCAGTCAATTATTGGTAATATCATTTAAAGATGAGATACTTAGTGAATAGGTACATTTTTGTTGTCATGAATATTGAGAGCAAATAGGATGAGAATATCTGGACTATTTCTAACAATAACTATTTGTTGTTCTGTTTTTGGGCAGAATGCCGAAAGCTATTGGCAAAATCCTCAGGTATACGGTGTTAACAAGATCGAATCACATAGTTTTTATATCCCTTATAGCTCCACATTGAAAGCTCTTGAAGATGATTGGTCAGGTTCTAAATATTTTCAATCTTTAAACGGCACCTGGAAGTTTCATTTTGCAGAAAATCCCAATAACGTGCCTCATAATTTTTTTGAAGAATCTTTTACAGATAATGATTGGGCTGCGATAAAAGTACCTGGAAATTGGGAGCTACAAGGTTTTGGTGTCCCAATTTATATCGAATCCACTTACCCTTTTCCTAAGAAACCTCCCTTTATTGATGAAAACAACAATCCTGTTGGCTGCTACCGAACCGCTTTCCAAATTTCTGAAGAGTGGAAAGAACGGCAAACTATTTTGCATTTTGGTGCCGTTAGATCTGCCTTCTTTGTCTGGGTAAATGGTGAGATTGTGGGTTATAGCCAGGGGAGTAAAACTCCGGCAGAATTCAATATTACAAAATTTCTTCATGATGATATAAACAGTCTTGCAGTTAAGGTATACAGATGGAGTGACGGAAGTTATCTTGAAGATCAGGATTTTTGGCGTCTATCCGGAATTGACAGAGATGTGTTTCTTTACAGTACCGCAAATGTTTCTATTCAGGACTTTAATGTTGTTGCAGATCTTGATAAAGAATACAAAAATGGTAAACTTAAAGTTACTGTAAGAATAAAAAATTATGATAATGCCCCAAATTACAATTACAAGTTGCTGTTCAATTTGTATGATGAAATAAATCAGCCTGTTTTCAAAAATTCCGGAATAATAAATTTCAATGTGCCTGATAATGATATCTATGAAGCGTTTGTTCAAAAAGATGTTGATTACCCCAAGAAGTGGTCTGTCGAAACTCCGAGCCTATACAAATTGGTAATGACTATACTTGATAACGATGACGAGATATTGGACGTAGTTTCATCCGATGTTGGATTCAGGCATGTGGAAATTAAAAATTCTCAACTCTGCATAAACGGACAACCAATTTATATAAAGGGTGTAAACCGGCATGAGCATGACCCTGTTACGGGGCATTATGTAACCAGAGAATCTATGTTCAATGACATAAAACTAATTAAGCAGTTTAACTTGAATGCTGTTAGAACAAGTCATTATCCGAATGACCCATATTGGTATAAACTTTGTAATAAATATGGGCTTTATGTTGTTGATGAAGCAAATATTGAGTCGCACGGAATGGGCTATGACCCTGATAGTGCATTGGCTAACAATGCTTCCTGGGGCAACGCATTTGAAGAACGCACAAAGCGAATGTTTGAGAGAGATAAAAACAATCCTTCAATTATCATATGGTCTCTCGGAAATGAATCCGGACAAGGGATAAATTTTGAAAGAACTTATCATTGGCTAAAAGAAGCCGATTCTACCAGGCTTGTACAGAGTGAAGATGCTATGTTGGAATATTATACTGATATCTATGTTCCAATGTACAAAACCATTCCCTTTATTACTAAATACGCTGACAGCAGCAGATCGCGTCCATTAATCTTATGCGAGTACGCTCATGCTATGGGAAATAGTCTTGGCGGGTTTAAGGACTACTGGAAAACTTTTAAGAAGTACCCTCTGCTGCAGGGCGGATTTATCTGGGACTGGGTCGACCAGGGACTTGAGAAGCGGGATGAAGAGGGTGATTTGTACTATGCCTATGGTGGCGACTTTGGCCCTCCGGATATTCTTAGCGGTAAAAACTTTTGTATTAATGGAATAATGGCTCCCGACAGGAAACCTAATCCTCACGCCTGGGAGGTTAAAAAGGTCTTGCAATCAATTTCTATTGACACTGTCTCGTCCAAACCAATAATTCTAAACATTACAAACGAATATGATTTTAAGAATTTATCCAACTATTATCTTACCTGGGAAGTGAAAGAAAATCTGAAGGTTTTAGGGAGTGGGAAATTTGATCTTGGATATGTTCTAGCTCAAAAGAGTAAATCATACGATCTGAAAATGAAAGATTTCAATCCCTTGCCAGGAGTTGAATATTTCCTAAACGTTTCTGTAAAAGTGATAGCTTCTGACGACATTTATCCTGTTGATTTTGAAATAGCAAAAGAACAATTTTTATTGCCCGTTTATAAAGAACCTATCCCAACTAAAATTGATAACCTGGAAAATCTGGATATTACCGAAACGGTTAATACGATTATGATTACCGGTAATAATTTTGTTTATAAGTTTAGTAAGCGTTCCGGTAATTTTAATTCACTAAAACATTCCAATAGAGAATTCACCCTGCGTGGATTTACTCCAAATTTTTGGCGCGCACCTACAGATAATGATTATGGAGGTGATCTTGTCCAAAAAATTGAAGACTGGCGATTTGCAGGTGAAAAAAGAATTATTGATAAGGTTGATGTTTTTACAAAAGGCTCCTCAAAGGTAGTTGTTAATGTAAGTATGAGAATTCCTGAAAACGCAGCCGTTGTAAATACAAAATACACAGTAATAGGTACTGGCGATATTTTTGTTGATTATGAATTTACTCCGCTTTTGGATTCAATTCCAATGCTGCCAAGAGTTGGATTGAGAATGAATTTGCCAAGGAAATATTATAACCTGACATGGATGGGAAGAGGACCACATGAAAACTATTGGGATAGAAAAGAGAGCGCTCATGTTGGTATCTACGATACACCAGTAAGAGATCAGTACTATCCGTATATAAGACCTCAGGAGAACGGCTACAAAACCGATGTAAGATGGCTTCTGCTTACTGACGACGATGGTTATGGTTTTTTGATTCAGGGCTTGCCATTGATTTGTTTTAATGCCCAAAACTATTTGCAGGAAGATTTTGATGATGGGAAAGAGAAAAAACAGCGTCATTCTATCGATATAAATGAGAAAAATTTAATTCAACTAACCATAGATTTCAAACAAATGGGTGTTGGCGGGGATACCAGCTGGGGAGAAAGAGCCTGGCCTAACGAACAGTATAGACTGTTACCAAAACAATACTCTTACTCATTCAGGATAAGACCATTCTACAGACCTGATGAATCATTGTTTGATCTGATAAACCAGAGATTTGAATATTAGTATGAAATTAAAAATACCTACAGAAATTCTAGCGGCGTACAATCCTGAAAAATTCAAAGAGGATGCCACGAAAGTAATCGAAATGCTTCATCATTACCTGGTTGAAACTTCCAATGGAGATTTCAAAACAGTGTTACCAAAAGCCTCGCCTGAAGAGGTCTTGAGTAAGTGGAGTGAAATTAAAGAAACCCAGGATGGTTTTGAAATGATTGATAATCTGATTAAGGAATCCCAGCATATTCATAATGCAAGGTATGTCGGGCATCAGGTTACAGCGCCATTACCCTTTAGTGCTGTTAACGGGATCGTTTCATCCCTCCTCAATAATTCAACCGCTGTCTTTGAAATGAGTCCGGTTGACACAATTATGCAAAAGAGAGTAGTTGAGTGGATGTGCGAAAAAATTGGTTATGGCAGTAATAGTGACGGAGTTTTAACCTCTGGAGGTACTATTGGCAACCTGACGGCTTTGTTGGCTGCGAGGCAGGTAAAGGGAAGTAATGTTTGGAAAGAAGGAATTGGCAATAAAAAACTTGCCGTGTTAGTATCCGAACTTTCCCATTACAGTATTGAGAGGGCTGTGGCTATTATGGGGATGGGAACTGACTCAGTTTTCAAACTTCCGGTAAAGCCGGACTCAAAAATTGATACTGCTCAGATAGAGAGTGTTTTTAATTCAGCAGTTAAGAAGGGATACACACCAATTGCCTTAGTAGCCAATGCTGCCAGTACAGCGACCGGTTGTTATGATGAATTTATCCACCTGGCAGATTTTTGCGAGGGAAACAACTTGTGGTTTCATGTTGATGGCGCACATGGTGCCTCGGCCGCGGTTTCAAAAAAATATTTTCCTTTACTGAATGGCATTGAAAGGGCGGATTCTATTGTATGGGATATGCATAAAATGATGTTGATGCCTGCACTGGTTACAGGTGTGTTGTTCAAGGAAGGGGATGATACATATAATACATTTCTTCAGGAGGCGTCATATCTTTTTAATAACGATCCCCGCAGTGAGTGGTTCAATTACGCGCATCGCACACTTGAATGCACAAAAGATATGATGGGAATGAGACCATATATTTCGCTTAAAACTTATGGTGAAGATTTCTTCGAAAAGTACATAGACTATTCTTTCGATCTTACTAAATACTTTTCCGAGGCTATAAATAACTCATCCGACTTCGAACTTGCAGTTCCAACGGAGAGCAATATAATTTGTTTCAGATATAACGATGGCGTTAATAATTCAGATGATCTTCAAAAGGAAGTGAGAAAGAGAATCCTGGCTTCAGAGAAGTTTTATCTTGTTCAGACAAATCTGTTTGGTAAAACCTATATGCGCTGCACTATCATTAATCCATTAACAGAGTTCGATCATTTACTTGAATTACTGGATTTGATTCGCATGGAAGTTAAAAATATTGTTGGTGGAAATAAGTAATTTTTCAATAATAAATTAAGGTGCTAAGTTTTATGAATTTTACAACTGTTGATTACTTGGTATTCTTTGGCTACATAGTCACTATCATATCGATTGGGATATTTGTTTCCAGAGAGAAGAAAGGGCACGAAAAAAACACGCAAGATTATTTTCTTGCCAGCAAAGCCTTACCCTGGTGGGCTGTGGGCGCCTCCATTATTGCAGCAAACATTTCTGCAGAGCAGGTTATTGGAATGTCAGGTTCCGGATTTGCAATTGGTCTGGCTATTGCTTCTTACGAATGGATGGCGGCCCTGACTTTAATTATCGTTGCAAAATACTTCCTGCCAATTTTTCTTGAAAAAGGCATCTTTACAATGCCTCAGTTTTTAGAAATCCGGTATGACAGTAGAGTTAGAACAATTCTCGCCATCTTCTGGCTGATAGTTTACATATTCGTAAATCTAACTTCTGTTCTTTATCTGGGATCGTTGGCATTGCAGGAAATTATGGGAATTGATGCTATTTGGGCTGTTTTGGGATTAGCAATATTCTCAGCGCTTTACACAATCTATGGTGGTTTAAAAGCAGTTGCCTGGACAGATGTTGTGCAGGTAATTATATTGGTCTTTGGAGGATTGCTAACCACTTATATGGCAGTTAGCTGGATTGGTGGTGATGGCGGATTCTTCAGTGGTCTCAGTATGATGTTTGCAGAACTGCCTGACAAATTTGATATGATACTCGATAAAGGTCAGATAATGATAACTAATGGTGATGGATCGCTTAAAGATGCATTCACGGATTTGCCGGGTATTTCCGTTTTGATTGGCGGCATGTGGATTGCCAACTTATTTTATTGGGGATGCAACCAATATATTACACAAAGAGCTCTTGCGGCAAAGAGTATAAGAGAAGCACAACGTGGTTTGGCGTTTGCCGGGTATCTCAAGCTTCTAATGCCTCTAATTGTGGTGGTTCCTGGTATTGCAGCATATTACATTGTTAACTTGCACCCCGAGCTGATACCACAGGGTGTTGTTGGAATAATTGAAAAGAATGACAAAGCATACCCCTGGCTGCTAAATACATTTGTGCCTGTTGGTTTTAAGGGACTAGCATTTGCAGCATTAATAGCAGCTATTGTTTCTTCACTTAGCTCAATGGTAAATAGTACAGCCACAATCTGGGCTATGGATATTTATAAGCCAATTATCAAAAAAGATGCTTCAGAAAAACAGTTGGTTACATCAGGAAGAATTGTTAGTACTCTTGCCTTGATAATTGCAATTCTTGTCGCTCCTCAACTTAAAACGCTCGATCAGGCATTTCAATATATACAGGAATTCACGGGATTTGTCAGCCCAGGAATACTTTTAATTTTTATGGCTGGTTTATTTTGGAAGAGATCTACAGCGGATGGGGCTTTATGGGCGGCCGGTCTCTCAGTAGTTTTTTCGGCTTTCTTCTATTTCTTCCTGCCGGAATTTCCTTTTATGGATAGAATGGGAGTTGTATTCATTATGTCAGGTCTTGTGATGGCGGTTGTTTCATATAAGAAAAAACAGGATAAAGATCCAAAAGCAATATTCATAAATAGAGAGCTGTTCAAAACTGATAGAATATTTAATATAGCTTCTATTGGAATAATTGCAATTCTAATCCTGCTATATGCCGTTTTCTGGTAAAGGAGGAATAATTGCAGAATAAAATATTTAGTGAAACTTCTCATAGAAGGTTTAATCCCTTAACAGGCGAATGGGTTTTAGTGTCACCTCACAGAACCAAACGTCCATGGCAGGGCAAGGTTGAAGCTAGTCATGACTTCAGTAGACCAGCCTACGATGCCGGCTGTTATTTATGCCCTGGCAACGAACGGGCTGGGGGAAACATTAATCCTGACTACGAGAAAACGTTTGTCTTTAGAAATGATTTTTCGGCATTGATGGATATCCGGGAAACAAGAGATACAGAGTTAAATCCGTTTATTAAATATGGCAGTGTCTCGGGGGAATGCAGAGTAATCTGCTTTTCCCCACGGCACGATCTCACTATTGCAGAAATGAGTGTCGTGGAAATCACAAATGTGATTGATGCATGGATGGAGCAGTCTGAGGAGTTAGGACGAAAATATAAATGGGTGCAAATATTTGAAAATAAAGGCGAAGTTATGGGCTGTTCAAATCCGCATCCCCATGGTCAGATATGGGCCAGTTCTTTTCTTCCCAATGAACCAGCTAAGGAAAATAAAAATCAATTAGATTACCTTGTTAAAAATGATTCTGTTTTATTGAAAGATTATTTGGATTATGATATTAAAGAACAATCAAGAATAGTTGTGGAGAACCAAAATTGGATTGTTCTGGTGCCGTTTTGGGCTACTTGGCCTTTTGAGACTATTTTACTCCCCCGGAAACATATTGCAAGAATAACTGAGATGGATGAAACAGACAAATCATCACTGGCAGAAATTTTGCAAAAAATAACCTGCAAGTATGATAATCTTTTTAATGTCTCATTCCCTTACACAATGGGATGGCATGGTGCTCCTTATAACGGTGAGCAGATGAAACATTGGCAGCTTCATGCGCATTTTTATCCACCACTCTTGCGATCAGCAACAATTAAAAAATTTATGGTGGGGTACGAAATGCTATCAGAAGCACAAAGAGATATTACACCAGAGCAGGCGGCAATGCGCCTAAGAGAATTACCTACAGTTCATTACTCAAATAAATCATAAGCGGAAATTAATGTATAATATTGAAACAACAACGGAAAGTGGGTTAACCAGAATAATTATTAAGAATTCTCAAACAGATGAGTATTTAAGTATTGTTCCAAGATATGGAGGCAATATTAATGATATGGTATTACAAAAAAATGGAAAATTATACCCCATCATCGCTGGCTATAAAACTGTTGATGAATTTGAGAAACATGAATACTATAGAAATTCCAAATTGCTACCTTTCACCAACCGTCTTAAAAACGGAAATTACAGTTTTGAAGGAAAAAACTATCAGCTGCCGATAAATGAAGAAGATCTGAACAACACTCTTCACGGTTTTTTTTATAAGAGAGAATTTGAAATTGCCGAAAGGGAAGTATGTGAAGAATACGGGAAGTTGATTCTAAAAACTCTTTACAATTCGGAATTGGAAGGGTATCCCTTTAAGTTTAGTGCAGAACTCAGTTATGAATTCAGTTCGGAAAATGGTCTTATTCTGACTACCAAAATTGTAAATAAATGTGAAGAATTAATACCCATTGGTGATGGCTGGCACCCTTATTTTACCTTTGGAGGCAAAGTTGATGATCTCTTCCTGAAGGTTCCTAAAGGCGTTGTAAATCTTCTTGATAGTCAGAATATACCCACTGGTAATCAGATGCCTTGTGAAAGATTTATTAAATCAGAAAAAATTGAAGACTATTTATTAGATACCGGGCTTTCTTTAGAAACAGACAATGATGCGTTAACAGAAATTTATAATCCTGAAGAAAATGTTACTATCATCCTTTGGCAGAAAACTGGGCACAGACTCTATAACTATCTTCAGGTATTTATTCCGCCAGACAGGATGAGTATTGCGGTTGAACCCATGACATGCAACGCGAATGCACTAAATAATAAAGACGGTTTGATAATATTATCCCCTGGAGAAAAAATCACAACAGTTTGCGGTATTCAACTGAAGTAGAAAAATTTATTCTATCTTATTGGAAATAGTTATGAAAAATATTAATGAATTAAAAGAATATCTAAAGAAAGATGATTTTAGAAAGACAGTAGAGCCACTCTATGGTTCCGAGTGTAATTCTATGGATCATATTATCGAGCGATTTGAAATGTTGCTATCTCGCTTTAAAGAGAAGTTTAATGGTACTGAAGTTGAATTGTTCAGTACCCCGGGAAGGACAGAGATATGCGGTAACCACACTGATCATAATCATGGTAAAGTATTAGCCGCAAGTGTAAATCTTGATTCTGTTGCCTGCGCAGAAAAAAATGAAAATGGATTTATTACCATTTATTCAAGTGGATTTAAGGATGCCTTTATAGTTAACATTAGTGAGCTTCAACCTAAACAAGAGGAGGCGGGTAAGACTGAGGCGCTTATTAGAGGAGTTACTGCCAGGATTAAAGAGCTTGGTTTTAAGGTTGGCGGGTTTAATGCATACATTGATTCCAATGTACTTATTGGATCCGGGTTAAGCTCTTCGGCTTCCATTGAGGTCTTAATAGGTACTATCCTAAACCATCTTTATAATGATGAGAAGATAGGAAAGGTATATCTGGCGCAAATTGCTCAGTTTGCAGAAAATAAATATTTTGGCAAACCTTGTGGCTTAATGGATCAAATTGCCTGCTCTGTGGGAGGTATAGTTGCAATAGACTTTGAAGATCCAAACTCCCCTAAAGTTGAGCAGATTGAATTTGATTTCAAAAGCACAGGCTACTCTTTAATCGTTGTCAATACAGGTGAAAGTCATGCTGACCTTACAGATGAATATGCCGCCATTCCGGCCGAGATGAAAAAAATTGCACAGTTTTTTTCTAAGGAAGTCTGCAGAGAAATTGAAGTAATTCAGATTATCGAGAATATTAGCATTCTCAGAGAAACAATTGGTGACAGAGCGGTAATGCGGGCACTTCATTTTATTTGGGAGAATGACAGAGTAGATTTTCAACTTGAAGCTCTCAAACAAAATCAGTTTGATCAATTTCTTAAACATGTAAGAGCTTCAGGAAACTCTTCTTTTAAATATTTGCAAAATTGCTTTGATTGCAAAAACATTAAGGAGCAGGGGATTAGTCTTGCCTTGGCACTTACAGAAGATTATCTCTTCAGAATTGGTGAAGGGTCATGCAGAGTTCATGGCGGGGGATTTGCCGGAACTATACAAGTGTTTTTACCTGACGAAAGGGTAGATGACTACTTAAAAATGGTTAATAAGATTTTTGGAGTTAATTCTGGTTTGAGGCTTTCAATAAGAAATGTTGGAACAACGAAAATTTCGATTTAATTGAGGAGAGGTAGTAATACCTCTCCTCTAATTAATATTTAGTTGCTAAGATATCTGCCTTTTGAACCATCACCCAAATTATTACTTGATCTTGAATTCACCTTAAATTTCGAAATTACCTCTTGAAGATTATGTGTAAGGTTTCTTAATTCTTCGGTTGTTTGAGCAACATTTTCAATACCGGTAGCAGATTCCTGAGTTACCGTGCTGATTGATTCAATGTTTCGGGAAATCAATTCTGCGGCTGAAGATTGTTCTTCAGATGATGTAGCAAGCTGTACAATTACATCACCAACTTTTTGGGCAGCCATAATAATCTCTTTTAGAGAGGTCCCTGCCTTTGAAGCTAATTCCTTGCCCTTTGTTACTTCCTTATTACCTTCCTGCATTGAAGCAACAGCTGCAGATGTCTCACTTTGAATGCCCTTAATCTTAATGGCTATTTCATTTGTTGCTTTGGAAGTTCTTTCGGCTAATTTTCTAACCTCATCGGCAACAACTGCAAATCCTCGTCCTTGTTCGCCTGCTCTTGCAGCTTCAATTGCGGCATTCAATGCTAAAAGATTTGTCTGATCAGCAATATCATTAATTACCTGAACGATTTCACCAATCTGAGTACTACTCTTACCTAATTCTTCAACGGTATGGGAAGTTTTATCAGAGGCATCAGTAATTCTATTCATACCTTCAATTGTTTCTTTAACAACGTTTCCACCTTCTTGCGCTATTTGTCCAGCCTCATTTGAATATTCAGAAGCCAGTGTTGCACTTTTGCTAGCCTCAAGAATAGTTGAAGTCATTTCTTCAATTGCACTTGCTACATCAGTAATTTGCATCGATAGTTCTCTAACGCCAGTAGCCATCTCTTCACTGCTGGAAGAAATTACGTTTGCCGAGTTTGCGGTAGTTGCAATCACTTCAGTAACTTCTATTAGAATGTCTGAGAGAGAATCACCAAGTCTGTTAATACTGTTTTTCATCATCTGGTGATCGCCTTTATACTCATTCATAACTCTTGCCGTTAAATCACCAGTTGACATAACTTCGAGTACTCTGGTACTTTCCTGCATAGGATCAATTACTGCGTCAAGTGAATCATTAATTGCCTGAATAACGTTTTTATATCCACCATTGAATTTGCTTGCATCACCACGCAGTGAGAGATTTCCGTTAACATATGCATTGTGGAGAATTTTTATTTCATCTTCCAAGCCCTTAAATGAAGCAATAGTTCTTGCAAGGGCAGGAGTAATTTCATCTTTTTCGTCCTTCGAGATGGCTGTAGAGGAGAAATCTCCATCTGCTATTTTTTGCATTATAGCTACAACCCCGGATTGTAACTCTTCCACAAACTGATCAAGGCTTTGAGCAATTTCGCCAATCTCATCTGTACTATCCATATTTAATCTTTGAGAAAGATGTCCCTTCGAAATTTCCAAAATCATTTGCTTTATTTTGTCAATTGGTTTTGTAAGCATTGGAGCCAGATAGAATATTGCGGAAAAGAATATAATCAAGAGAATAACAGTTCCGACAATCATCCAGAAGAGGGCATTGGAAAAGCTTTGTGAACTTTCGTTGTTTAGCTGTTCACCTTTTTTGCCAAGCACATCAAGGACTTCGTTGAATTTATTTGTTAATTCTTGTCCCACTTCTGTACCGGATGTTGTGGCAATAATGCCTGCGAATTCATAATTCTGCATGGCAGCCGCACTCACAATTCCATCAGCAACGATATTTTTATAGTTATCCCAAATTTGAACTATATCCTTAAGGGATTGCTCGTAATCACTGTTTTGGCCAACTTCCAGTAATGATTTAAGCGATGTTTCAACCTCCACTCGGAGAGCCTCATATTCAGCATTATTTTTATCGAAATCTTCAGCGAACTCAGCAATTGAAAATTTAAGCATAATAAACTGAATGCGTTCATAGTTCTTAAAAACACCATCGGCCAGTTCTCTGGGTTGAACAAAATCCACAAATATTGAGTTTTTAACATTTTCCATATTATCCATACGGAAAAAGTTATTTATCAGTATAATCAAGGCGATTAGACCAATCAGCACAAAACTGAATTGTAACTTTTTTGCAAATTTTAGATTTTTAAAATCCAAAAGAGATTTTAGATTCATTCTAATTCCTCATAAATTAGTTGAGCAACAGACTTTATGAAAGTCGAAAGTCAATGGCGAATGCAAATTTCACTTTTACATTTTCTCCATTGTTTACGCCTGGTTTAAACTTCAATTTTTTCACCGCTTGAATAGCCGCTTCGTCACATCCCATCCCGATTCCTTTTACAACTTTTACGTCATCAACAGATCCGGATTCATTAATAAATACTAGAACGAAAACTTTTCCCTGAACGTTCGCTTGTTGGGCAGGTTGCGGGTACTCTAAATATTTATTCAAACTCCCCATTCCGCCAACCATTTCAGGCATTTGGTCTACTCTTGCAAGATATTCATTTGAATTACCAATGCATACAGATGATAATAAAACAATTACTAATACTACTATCGGAAATAATTGATAAATCTTTACGATCTTTTTCTTTATATTTTGCATAATTTCTCCGTCTGAAATAATTGTGATTAAAACTATTATTATTGAAAATCAGGTGCGTCTGGGAAGTTTTATCGTCTTCTTTCATTTTAAGTTTGTCAGACACACCTCTTCCACAATTATTATCGCTAAGGCAGTCTTTAAAATTAACATTAAGTAAATAAGTGAAACAATAACCTAATGAGTGCGACAAAAGTTCATATTAGCGAGCAATAACCGAAAGAGTATAAGCAAATGAAAAGGGAGAAAAATTTATCACCTAAGATAATAAGAGTGTTTTTAAACCTGTTAAAAGTATGATTGAATTAAGAGATGGAGATTTAAATTGGTATATAGTTTTACTCTTGCTCACCGAAACAATTTATTGTAAATTTACAAACCCCCAAAAAATAAATGCCGATTGCTATTTTTCATTCATTGGCACAATTTCATTATTTTTGTTTTACTTATTCCGATTATATACTAATTGAATAATTTGTATATAATGCTATTGAGAATCGTTAAATTTATAGTTTTGTCAATAACAAACTAAAGTGACCCTATGAAATCTTTTAAGAAAGTCATTCCGATATTTTTATTCCTATTCTGTGTATCTTTTTCATTAGGACAAATTAAGATTCACAGAAATCTTCGTGTTGAGGATGGTTTAGCCCAGTCGACAGTTAAATCAACTTTACAGGACAGCCGTGGATATTTGTGGTTTGGAACTGATAGCGGGATCAGTAGATGGGACGGAATTGATTTTGTGAATTATCAGTTAAGTGAGGGACTAATCCAGCAATATGTGGTCAATATACTTGAGCTGCCCGATAGTTCAATTCTTGCGGTTTCTTTTGATGGCGTAAGCAGGCTTAAGGATAATGAATTTCATAATACATCTATTGGAAAAGAAAGTCTCTACATTGAGAGTGCCACAATTGTAAATGGGCAGGTTTGGTTAGCGACAACTAATGGTATTTACAAATATGAGAATGATAAAATAACCAGGTTACAGATTAACGAAAAGGTAGACACTGCTGTTATTACCTCAATTTTTCAATCAAAAAATCAGGATGTTTATATACCTACAAGAGAGGGTAATATATACTTGCTGAGAAACAATGAGCTGTTGACTCCTGATTTTAATAATGAATTACCTAAATGTACTATAAAAGATATTGTGGAAGGGAGAGACGGAAAACTATACTTTGCCTCATTCAGTGGTGTGTTTATTGTTGATGGCAAATTTGTTAGTGTATTGAATAAAAAGAATGGTTTGCCGAGTGACGATATATCCGCTTTGGCAGAGGGGAATGATGGAACCATTTATATTGGTACTCATGGAAATGGATTAATACTATATAACAAGGGAATTCTGGAATCTATCAATTCTGAAAATGGACTTCTTGATAACTACGTGATTTCTCTGGATATAGGAAATGACGGCACCGTTTATATTGGCACTCGCGCCGCGGGAGTTTTTCTATACCGGAACAGACAATTCATCACTTACGATAAAACCGTTGGTCTTGCAGATAATTTTATAATGTCTATCTCTGAAGACAAATATGGCAACATGTATTTTGGAAGCATGAACGCGGGTGTAAGTATTCTCACTAATAACGGCTTCAGGTATTTAAATAATAAAAACGGACTTCAGACCAATGACGTTTCGTTTATGAGTAAAACACAGGATGGAAAAGTATTAATTCAAAATAAACATGCCGTAATTGTTTATGATGCTAATGGAAATCAAAAGATAGAATCATACGTTTATGGCGAAGAATTACCCTACATGCCCCGTTGTATGATGCAGAGTAAATCCGGCGATATTTGGATTGGAACGAATCAGGGTTTACTGCTACTAAAGGATGGCAAGGTTGATGACCTGAAAAATGATCCAAGGTATATTAGCGAAAATATTGTTTCCATTACTGAAACACCAGATGGAGAACTGAATATTGCTTCCTCCTACATGGGGCTTGCTCTTTTCCGGGATGGCAAATATAAAAGAATTACTACCGATAATGGTTTGGTAAACAACCGTGTTATTACCACCATGATGGGAAGGAATGGAGATCTGTTTGTTGGTACTGTTCAGGGTCTGTCCATTGTTCGTGGTGACACAGTGCTTAATTACGATATCCGGGACGGGCTATCAGACAATACAATTTATGGTATTATTGAAGATGATGAGGGTAAACTTTATCTGACAACAAACAGGGGAATAAACGTTCTTAATTTTGAAGGGGGAAAACCCAAAATCAGAGTTATCAGGGCTGTTGATGGACTGGCCAGTGACGAGTTGAACGGACAAGCATGTTATAAAGACAAATTTGGAAGACTATGGTTTGGCACCGTTAAAGGAGTTACTTGCTACGATCCTTCGAAAGATATTCCTCATTCTATTCCTCCTAAAATGCACCTAACACGCGCTCGACTTCTGGATAACGATATTGATGTTTTTGGATCCTCTTCAAAAACATTTAAATACGATGAAAATTATCTTAGGTTTGATTTCATTGGCATTAATATTTCTTCGCCCAAAAATGTTATTTACCAATATCATATGGAAGGGTTGAATGATGATTGGCTGGAAACAAAGCTGAGCTCTATTCAATACACAAATCTTAATGATGGTGATTATAAATTTGAAGTCAGGGCAATGAATGAGTGGGGTTATTGGAGTGAACCGGCTTCATTCGAGTTTACTATTAATCCGCCTTTATGGGAGACATGGCCTTTTATTATTCTGGCAACACTTATGGTTCTTGGAATTGTTGCCTTTCTTGTAACCTACAGATTCAGGCAGCTGCTTGCCGTGGAACGATTAAGGACAAAAATTGCAGCAGATCTGCACGATAACATTGGTGCCAGTTTAACGGAAATATCAATTTTGGGAGAAGTAATAAGCAAGAATATTGAGCATAAAAATCCAAGTGTGCTTTTAGGGCTGGAAAAAATTTCCGAGACTTCGAGAAACCTTGTTGATAAGATGAGCGATATTGTCTGGCTGGTTAACCCCAAAAGAGATTCGCTTTATGATTTGATCCTGAGACTAAAAGATTCTTATTCAGAATTACTTTCTTACAGAGGTATATCATTCAAAGCTCATAACCTGAAATCTCTCGAGAAAATTTCTCTCAATATGGAACATCGACAAAACCTCTACCTCATTTTCAAGGAAGGCATTAATAATAGTATAAAGCACAGTTCCTGTGATGAAATAAATATTGAAGCAAATGTTAGAGGCAAAAGCCTGGAGATGATTCTGCAGGATAATGGGATAGGATTTAGTGAGAATCTTAGCCATGGCAATGGGCTTGGTAACATGTTGGAAAGAGCAAAATTTATAGGTGGAGAATTGAAGGTTGAATCAAATAAAGGGACCGGAACTAAAATACAGTTCGTCGGTAACATTACTTAATAATTTTCGTAGATTTGGGAATCAACTAACTAACAGCAGTTTTGAATATGATTAATGTTGTAATTGTAGAAGATAGCGAAACGATAAGAGAAGGGCTCAATCTGTTGGTTGACGGCACGGATGGATATAGCTGTATTGGTGCCTTTGAAGATTGCGAATCGATGCTTAAAAAAATTGAAAAGCTATCCCCCGATGTTATTCTTATGGATATTGGATTACCGGGAATCTCCGGTATTGAAGGTATAAAGGAAGTAAAAAAAATTCTGCCGGATACTACAATTCTTGTATTAACAGTGTATGATGAAAATGAACTTGTTTTTCAGGCCCTTTGCGCTGGTGCCTGCGGATACCTGGTAAAGAAAACTTCTCCGGCTAACCTTTTAGAAGCAATAAAAGAAGCAAGCGAGGGAGGGGCACCGATGACTTCCCATATAGCAAGGAAGGTTGTTAATTTCTTCCGGAATAAAGGTGTCTTCGCGCCATCGGAATCGAAAAATGTTCTTACTCCCAGAGAAAAAGAAGTTCTTGCGGGTCTTATTGATGGCAATAGTTACAAGGCTATCGCGGACTCACTATTTATCAGTGTCGACACTGTAAGATTTCACTTCAGAAACATCTACAAAAAACTGCATGTACACTCCCAGAGTGAAGCCGTTGCAAAAGCTCTAAAAGAAGGTCTTATTTAACAATCGTTTTCAAACCTACCCAATTGGGTAGTAAAAACTCCTAATTCCAATACATTTACTCAAAAAAACCGTTCAATTGGGTGATTTTTTCTTGACATGTATTTGGTTAAGTTATCATTGGAAATTAAAAGTAATTAGTTCTTATAAAGATTGTTTTAGCAGAATAAATTTTATCTGCGCCTCAGATTCGGGGGTAGAATTATTATAATAGCTCTCCTTCAAAATATTTTTTTAAAGGATTTAATAATTCTCGCTGAGGCGCAGATTTTTTTTTGCAATCTATTATGAACTAAATCGGGGTGAAATATATTAAAAGAGCAATACTTTAGTAAAGTGTTCATCTCTTATATTTATGTAATCGCTATCTTCGAGGAAAAAATTGTACCGGAACCTGGCAAGTGAAAATTATCTGAATAAGGAAGCTGTTTTTGTCGTTTCTTATTTCTTCATTTATATTTTACTCATTGCCATTTTTCCGGGTCTGGAATCAGCTAACTGGATATCACTGGTATTCTTACCTCTATTATTGATTTATGTTCACCAAAAGAAAAACTCCACTCAAAATTCTTTCATCTTAAGTTTAGCCTCCTTTGGAATAAAAAAATATAATTTAGGCAGGGGGATACTGCTCTCATTATTTTTGGGCATCATCTCTGCTTTTCTGATAATGCTTTTTGCCATCACTAATGGCAAAATATATTTTCATGAAATTAATCCGGGTCTTTTGCTCTATCTTCCTATTGCTCTTCTTTTTATTCTATTAACTACAGCAATCCTCGAAGAATTTTTCTTTCGTGCAATTCTCCAATCCCGTATTGAAAGATTATTAAAAAGAAAATATGCCGCCATATTTATAAGTTCAGTTCTGTTTGGTTTATACTACCTTGCATTTTACTATGTTAATCAAAATTTAGTGCAATATAACTACACTCATATTTCATTAATCACAGCATATGGGCATGGAATGTTTGTTGGACTTATTAGCGGTTATCTCTATACTAAAACTGAAGAAAACCTTATCGCATCAATTTTATATAATTCCCTGTGTAGTTCTATTGTTACAACAGTATATTTCCAGCAGTATTTTTTCTAGGACTATACAATAAACTTAGACTGGAATCCCCATGAAAACTGAAGTTTTTTCTCTAATTTTTTCAATATTAATTCTTTCAGGGTGTAATAAGATGAAAGTTGATAAAACAGTAGATCTTGAAGAGATAATAAAAAGTGAAATTGCTTTTGCGAAACTATCTGAAACAACGGGACGTAAAACGGCATTTCTGAGTAATCTTCTTGATTCGGCGACCGTACTGGTTCCAATGCCAGCAAAGAGTATTGATGTTTATTCAACTGTAGAGGATTTACCGGGGCAATTATTGTGGCATCCGGAATATGCTGAAATATCTGATGATGGGAACATCGGTTTTACTACTGGTCCCTGGATATTTACCGTTAATAGTGATGAACCAAAAAAATATTACGGACATTATCTTTCAATCTGGCAAAGGATACCTGAAAGGGGTTGGAAAATAATATTTGATGCGGGTATCGGCTACCAGTCTGAAGTTGATCTTAATATTGAGACAAAAAAGTTTCCGGAAATTATGGCACCGGAAACTGAATCAACGCGTGAACTCTCTCAGGCCATTTCTTCTTTCAATGATATGGTATTGTTGGAAGGGGAGAAAGGGGCATACAATTCATACCTTAACGAGTATTGCCGGGTTTACAGAGAGGGAATTGCACCTGAAATATCCAGACAAGTGCAACTTAATCAACTAATAGATTCTCCATTTGAGTATAAGTACACAAATTACACTTCGGGCGTAAGCGAATCAGAAGATTTTGGTTATGAATTTGGTTCATTGGAAGTTAATGATATACATTCCTCGCTCATAACGAACTACAGCTTTTGCAGAATTTGGAAATTAGTTGGTAGTGAGTGGAAAATACTGATTGATTTAAGACTCCGGATTTAGTGGATTAGAACCTCCGCGGAGTTTAATTGACCCTTCCTTTAAAAGACTATTGAAATTCTAATGGCTTCTTTACCATTGGCTGGATATCGGAAATCTGTTAGAACTTAGTGATTTGTTTTGTGTAAAGTGAAGCTGAATGTTGACCCTTTACCTTCCTCACTTTCAACCCAAATTTTACCACCGTTTCTTTCTATGAACTCTTTGCAAAGGGATAATCCAAGTCCGGTTCCTTTCTCTCCGGCAGTTCCGTGAGTAGAATAGAGTGTACTGAAATTGAATAGTTCAGAAGATTTTTCTGGTTCAATTCCAATCCCATAATCCTGGACAGAGACTACCTCAGAACCATCTTTCTCCAGGGACGAAATTATGATTTGACCATTAACAGGTGAAAATTTTATGGCATTTGTTATTAGATTCTGAATGACTGAGCGAAGCATATCGACATCAGCATAAACATTGGTTGCAACTTCTATGTTGTTGACCAGGGAAATGTTCTTTTTCTCAGCGCTTTGATTTAATATTTCGAGTATTTTATTTACCAAATCATGCAGGTCAATATTTACAGGCTTATACTCCAGCATGTTTCTTTGCATCATCGACCACTGGAGCAGGTTTTCCAGAAGATCATGAAGATTTTTCAATTTGCTATTTAACCCTTTGCTAAACTCTGCTATTTCTTCCTGAGGTAAATTTTCTATTTCGGTGGCTAGTATTTCCGATGAACTTAGCAATGATTGAAAAGGACTCCTTAAATCATGAGCAATGATTGAGAAGAATTTGTCTTTGGTTGAGTTGAGTTCCTTTAATTGATTGTACTGTTCCTGAATAATAGATTCATTACGTTTCCTTTGGCTAATATCTCGTTCCACAAATAGTATACTTTCGGGATTGCCATTTGCATTGAGTAAAACAGTAGAATTCATATCAATGTAAAATCGGCTATTATCTTTTTTTATTGCCAGATATTCTGTTAGTTTGCTTTCTTTTTTACCTGTTAGTAATTTTTCAATGTTCTCTTTCAACTTTCCGTGATTCGAGGGATCTATGAAATCGAAGGCTGACTTGCCGATAATTTCATCCTTATCTTCAATCGAATAACCGTACATTTCCGTTAGTTTATCAGACATCAATTGAATCTTGCCATCAAACGATACCATTCCAATTCCGTCTGGTGAGGCTGAAATGATTGCCTCCAGTTTTTTATTACTTTGCCGCAGAGCCTCTTCAGCAATTTTCCGTTCAGTAATATCACGCTGAACATAAAGAATACTTTCGGGCTCTCCGTTAGAATCCCGCAAAATGCTGGCATTAATATCAATGTAAAACCTGCTGTTGTCTTTTCTAAGTGCTATGTATTCTGTTAATTTACCATCGTTGGTACCCGTTAGTAATTTGCGGGTATTTTCAAATAACAATTTATGATATGAGGGGTCAATATAATCAAAGACTGATTTTCCTAATATTTCACTTTTTTCTTCAAGGTGATAACCGTGCATTTTCACTAATTTATCTGAGATAAGTTGAATTTTTCCCGTTAATGATATCATCCCAATTCCATCTGGTGAGACTGATATAATAGCCTCCCATTTTTGGCTGCTTTGCTGTAAAGCTTCTTCTGCAATTTTGAGGTCAGTAATATCAGTAAGGAAGTTAAGTGTGGCAGGTGCGCCTTCCCAATCTATCAATACTCCATTCATATAAACCCAGCGAGTGCTTCCATCCTTGCTAAGTAACCGGAACATATAATAGCCGGGAACATCCTCACCTTTTAATCTTCTCTGATAACTGTTGATTACCATATCCCGATCTTCAGGGTGAATAAACATCTGGAAGGGGATTGTTCCAATTTCTTCTGCGGAGTAACCTGTCATCGTTAAGGTCATGGGGTTTGTCAATTTAAGCAAGCCCCCTTGTACTACAACAATAGCCTCGTGAGCTTTGTCCACAAGCAAATGGTACTTTTGTTCGCTCTTCTGCAGCGCCTCTTGAGCTAGTTTGTGTTCAATTATCTGTCTGGCCAGTTCTTCATTTGTCTTTTGAAGATTATCATTTAGCTTAGAAAGTTCATTAGTCCGCTCTGCAACTTGTGATTCCAGGAATTGATTGCGGTCAACCAGTTCCTGCATCGGATACACTTCACCTTCGCGAACAAGATGATAGGGAATTGAAATACTGCTATGTGTTATTTTCCAGTCATCCGATTCTTTGCGGAAAATGAGTACCAGGCGTGCAGTCTCGCGCGATAGTATATGATCTTTGATGGGGAGGTGGATAGTGAAAAATCCCGTTGTAACAGCAATGGTTTCCGACAGCGACTGAATTGATACATCTTTTATCTCTATATGGATGGGATCTTTTACCTGGGCAAAGTCCTGGCGGGTAATAGCTACCCATTCTGCCTTCTCTTTAACCAGAAAATCTCCGCCTCCGGTAAAACCAGAAAAATTTTCACTAAAATGTGTTGTAAGCAAATCATCGCGGGAAGAGTACATCTTAATGTAGTTATCAAACAATTGACAGATGGATTGTTCATCCTGTTCTGTTAATCTATCGACTGAGCATTTTTCATATCCCGCTTTAAGAGTGGCATTCTCTTGTTTTAGTTCATTTAATTCATGTAATAGTTCGGCTTTGGTTTTACTTCTCATTCTCATACAATTTTTTTATTACAAAGATACCTTTAGTTATTTTTTGAAAAATTAAAATCTTTCGTTCTCACAGAATTACCATTTGTAAACCTATTCATGAATTTTACTACTTTCAATAAGTAATTTACCGCCGGTTCTTTGGCGGTACTATCTTCTTACATAGGAGGACAATCACAAAATTTGATTAATGCACAATATACTCTATTTGCTCTTTGACATACTCAATGTACTTCTCATTCTTAAATTGAAACCACTTCTCACGATATTCAGTCTCTGAATCAATGATGTCTTTAAAATTTCTAAAGGGCTTTGAAAGATCTAATCCCAGCTCCAATTTCTTTTTCAACTCTATATCTTCAATACTTTCCACAAAATATTCCATAACTCTAAACGACTCACTTGAATCCATTTTCTCGAATTCAAAATACTGATCAAAATTCTCTTCAATTTCTTTTAGATCCTCATAAAGGAACTCATCATCAGCATAAAACAAATCATTTGTATTTATTATACTCTTGATTTTATTTGTTACTTTGTTGATATAAACTTTCATCCCGCAGTCAAGATCTTCTGCGATTGATTTGATTTCATCATCTGTAAGATTCATTTCCATATCATCCTTCAAATGTGTGTTAATAAATTAAATGTTCGCGAGTGATTTGTTTTGACTATCTCATCTCGCTCAGCTCCTATGCCAAAAAAGTAGTCTTTCTTATAACCCGCAGTTTACAAATTATCTAACGCTCTCCGGTATCCTGCCAAATCAGTTTTTTATTTTTTCGTTCTGCAAAAAAATCTGAACCCCTTCCGTCACCTTGTCCGGTAATACCGCCATCAGGTGCGCAGATAATGTTACCATCCTTGTCGTAAAGAGTGCTGAACTGGTCACAGCATTGCGGCGGAACATAATAAACCACTTCGCCCTGGAAAGTATATACTAATTCATTTCAATGGTTTCTTTAACCATAACAATATCGGGTTCGTTCCAGTTTTTCCAGTCCATTAACTGCTTGTAGGCTCTTCTGTAAAGAAGGGAAACGCACAGAGTAATATTACCGGAATATTCATCACTAAAAGTAAAAGAAGTTCTGTCCGTTTCAAAAGCAGCAAGTCTGGTATCACTTATAATACGTGTGCGGTTCCAGTATGCTGCTGTTGGTATATAACCAGACCAGGAATCTTCCAGAATCTTTGCATAAACCTTACCAGGCAATTTCGCATAATAACCTTCGTTAGGGTCACCAATTCCACACCAGTCTGGCAGCACAGAACCAGATTTTTGTTCAAGTCGATTGCCATTCTCATTTACCGCTTCAACCAGCAGTATTAAATGCCGCAAGGGTGAATCGGTCGGAACATGATGTCCTGTTTTATTATTTGTGATTTCGACTGTCGCCGATACTTCATTATCATTCCTACTGGCGTTAACCGACATGGTAACCGAGTTACGCAACAAATTCTCATCACGTGCGCCGGGCATAAGATGACTGTATATCTTTGACGACTCTCGTACGTTACCGCCAGCAAGCACTGTTGCAAATCTGTTCGTCATTCCAGGAGGCATATGACAATCCTGACAGGTTTGTCCTGCTGAAGTATTACTGTACGGACTCGCCAGCCATTCCCCATAGGAAGTATAAATCTCCACATCCCAAAATTTAGCGTAATGACAGGGTGCACAATAAGCGCTTTCATTCTGAATTTCCCTATATGTATCCTCGCCCGGAGCTACGTCATCAAAAGGACCAGCAAAAAACTGATGTCCATCTTCAGGTCTTCTAAAATCGTAGGACAAAACTCCAGGCATGTTATCATTCGGTAAACCGGTAACTTCGTTTAACTTTACATCCCAGATCTTATGACAAAAGTCGCAGTTGATGCCTTCCTTTGCAACACCATCCAATATTGAAGGATCAATCCCGTAAGGATTATTAACAGCTAAAAGAGGTGCATGACAGGCAGCGCAATTTCCCTGAGTGCTGGGAAAGTCCAGTTTATAACCAGGACCGAACCAGGTATCATCAAATTTTGGTGGTAAGGGATAGTATCCATAATCCCTGTTGTATCCGAAACGCGTGGGGGGACTCTGATTACCATAAACGTCCGATCCTAAATACATTGAAAGAAATCTTGAGTTGCTTGCCGACTTGGAATGCGCATCTAATATCCACTCATCAAAGGGGAGAGAACCTCCCGATTCCGAATGACAGTTTTCACAGTTACCAGCTTTTCCTTCTGTCTGGTATGAACTAAGCCATTCATAATCAGGATTGTCCCCGACAGGAATCTTAATCAAATGAAGGAGAATTGTATCCACACCAGACGGATACTCAGCTCCACCTGCAATGTAATATCCCTCTGCCCACGCTGTAAGTTTCACAAGTATATTAGTATTCAGTCCTTCAAAAATGAATTTACCTGAAGAATCGGTTTGGGTAAATCTGTCAGTACATTGAATTCTGACAATCGCTCCGTTTACGGTGCCATAATCATCAACTACAGAACCAGAAATCGATAATTCACTTGTTAATAAGGGATCATCTTCAGGATCGCCTGAATAACAGCACATTAGGACAAAACCCAACAGAATTAAAATGAGAATGATATTTATTCTTCCGGAAAACATCTTACTTTTGAAGAACTACTTTGATACATTTTACATTCTCTGCCTGTTTAACTCTTATCAGATAAACACCGCTGGCAAAGTTATTTGCATTCCATTTAGTTGAATGAAAACCAGCATCTTTTTCACCCGACTCGATATTTGCAGCGTATTCACCAAGATTATTATAAACATCAATTCTTACTTGACCAGAAGATCTAAGCCAATAAAATATATTTGTTTCTGAGTTAAATGGATTTGGGTAATTGCTGAGCATTAAAAAATCAGATGGTATTTCATTTATTCCATTCTCAATAGAGACAGGATCAAGATTACCGAGTCTGAAAATGCCAGCGCCAGAAGTACCCGCGTATAAAACTGAACCATCGTCAGAGATTGCAATGACCGTAATATCCCGGTTGCTCAAATTGTCGTTTTTGGTCTGCCATGTTGTACCCGCATTTGTTGAGTAGTACAATCCAACTCCGAATCCACCAGCATATACAATCTGGGAATTTGTCGGATCAACAACGATGCTTTTTATTTTGGTATTCGGATCCATGCCCACGCTTGTAGAAACCCATGTGCTTCCGCCATCTATACTTTTATAAACACCGGTGCCCTGATCACTATCCTGATTAAAACCAGCGTAGAGCACATCAGGATCCAGTTTATCTATTGCGAGGGCAACCATTCTGAATGGAGGAGCTGGTAATCCTACGCCAAGTGCTGTCCAGTTTGTACCGCCATCAGTTGTTTTAACAAATGTACCATTTGGTTTGGAAGCAAATAACGTTTCATTATTATTGGGATGTATAACCATGGCGGGGAAAGTGTTATCATCTGTTAATGGATGTGATTTTTTCACCCAGTTTTCTCCGCCATCATTTGAAGTATAAAATCCCTTTCTAAAACTTGCGTAGACAATGGAGGGATTTGAAGGATTAAAGATTATTGGTGATTCAGTGCCTTCAATCATTGTGCCTGAGTTCCAGGTATAACCGCCATTGTAACTATATAAAATTTGTGGATAATCACCAGCAATACATAAAACGTGGTCAGAATTTGAAGGATCGACAGCAAGCGCAACAATCTCATTAAATTTCGCAAACATTTCGGGCGGAGCATAAACGAGACCTTCCCAGAGATCACCTCCGTTGTTGGATCTGAAAATGCCAGACCGCGTTCCGCAATAGACTTTATGGGAGGCTCCCGGCATAACAACAATTCTGCTTATTCTTGCTCCTGAGTAGCCATTGCTTGAAGTAACCCAGGACTCACCTCCATCGAGAGAAAGGAAATTGCCTCCTAGATAACTGTTAACAAAAAGCCGGTATGGATCCCGTGGATCGCATTGAATATCAATAGGGAATCCGATTACGAATCCAGCAGGACCCCATGAACCATCAGGTCTGTTGAAACGAATCCAATTGTGCCCCCCATCCTCACTGCGATAAAAGGCATTTGGGCTGGCAGAATAAGCAATATTAGGATCAGCTTCGCTGAATTCAACAGCCCCAAATCTTTCATCCTGATCAACTACCTTGATCCAGGTATCACCGCTGTTTTCTGTCAGATAAATTCCTTCATTTAATCCTCCCCATAGATCGGAGCCCGCACAGGCGAGCATTATGTCTGGATTGACAGGGTGCATGTATAAACTCCCGAGGAATAGATTGTCCAATCCGTTTGTCTCATTTTGAATGGTCCAGGATGTACCTCCATCGGTGGACTTAAGAATACCAACACCACCGGGGAAATTTGCAGCTGAGTCAGCATTTGCAGCATGGCGGTCAAAAATACCTGTGGAGACGAATATTGTTTCCGGATCATCAGGACGTATCCAACAGTAGCGTGTCAGGTTATCTCCACGCCACATTTCAGTCCAGTTCTCACCGCCGTCTATGGTTTTGTAAACGACTCCCATAGTCATATCAAATCCACCAATACTGCCTTTTGTTGGTCCCACATTCCAGGCACTACTTCCGACTTCACCCATAGCATAGACAATATCGGAAGAGCGGGGATCTACAGTAAAACCCCTGAAACTGAGTTCTGTAAGATCAGGTAAAACACCATTTCTTTTTTCAACCCAGGAATTACCAGCATCAGTTGATTTGTAAATTTTTCCCGTGAATTGAGTTCCCATCCATATTATATCAGAATCAATGGGATCAACAGTAGTACAGAATGCCGAAATTGACCATGTGTTATGAAGATTGGTGATTCCATCATTACTGGCATGCCAGGTTAAACCATTGTCAGTACTTACATGCATACCTGAAAAACCATCGGTTACATACCAGATATCCGGGTTCTCAAAATTGTACCGAATGTCATAACCAATACCACCAATGGGTCCGCCATTTCTCACCCATTCATTAGTCATGTATGCCGGATTACTTTGAGGAAAAATCAGATTGTAATTAAATAAAACTGTCATAAGAGAGAGTAAAATTAATACCGCACGATGTTTCAATACCAAATATAGCATCATATCCTCCTTCTAATGTTTCATGTCAGAGTCAGTATGTTCAAGAGAGTATCGTAAAATCGCAAAGATCAGCAATAGTCAAGCTGATAGAATTGTATGATATATGTATAAATATGTGAAGACAAGTCCCCGTCTTCAGGAAAATCGCCTGAGCAAAAGGAAAATACAAATTTTTAAACAAAGAAAAAAATATTGAAGTTGCCTTCTTAATAGTTTGGGTTAAAACTACTCTTACAAGAAAATATATATTATTCTCTATCGCTCTCTGTTGTCCTGCCAAATCAACTTTTCATTTTCACGTACTTCAAAAAAATCGCTGCATCTTCCATCGCCACTTCCGGTAATACCGCCATCAGGAGCGCAGATAACATTACCGTCCTTGTCGTAAAGTGTGCTGAATTGGTCGCAGCATTGCGGTGGAACATAATAAACTACTTCTCCCATGTAAGTATATTGCCAAATGCTTTGAGGAGGATTGCCGACCGGCTGAGTTTGAAATTCACTTATCATGTCATTAATCCACTCCGGGTTTTCCGGCGTATTTACTTGTGAGCAACCACCAAATAGAATAATCAAACTTAACAGATATACTGCTATGTTTTTCATTTCGCACATCTTCCTATACAAACTTATATTTATGGACAAAAGAATTCATGTAGTTTGTTATTTAATTATCTCCGCAATTCCAATTACATGCTGATCCAAATCCAGAATGTACGCGACTTTATGTCCCCAATCTCTTTCCTGAGGTAAACTTAATACTTGTACATTTAAATCTACTGCTCGTTCCATGTATTTATTTACTTCGTCAACTACAATATATAATTCCGTTTTTGCTTTGACCTGCGCCGAAATTATAACTTCGATTTTATTCTCCAACAACTTTTCTATTCCACTACCAGGCATTAAACCCAAGATTGAATTTTCACATAATTGAAATTCTGTCATTCCGGGCGTATTTAATGTCGGCTTCTTATTCAGCAGATTAGAATAAAATTCTGTGCTTAATTGTTGGTCTTTTACATATAAAATAAAATGCGCTTTGTTTATCATTCAATAACCATAAAATTTCGTTAACAAGATGATGACAGGGTTTTTCGTAAATACAGGCAGAATTTACCCGCCTTCTTGTTGGGCGGATCGGCCTGGCTCAGACTAATCCGCCTCAAATTTACTTCAGTATTACTGCACTTTAACCATCTTAGTTATATGTCCTATTGCACTAGGACTCGTACTGTCGATTATCCTTCCCCGACAGACGCTGCTGCTCAGTTCTAGTATCTCAATCTTATCCATTGTCCCCGGTCCGTTGGTGCCTGTCATGGTAAACTCTGTTCTTTCAGCGTTTATTGACCACTGTAGATTATCCGTAATCCAGTCCGAATTTGCTGTCGCTCTAATCTGCCATGTCCCGTCTGCCAGATATTTTAATTGTGCCCCAACCTCTCCAACTTCCGTATCTGATGCTATTTGCCAGATACCCGTTGTAAGTAATTCTATTACTTCATTAGTAGGATCATTGTTGTTGTCATTGTTGTTGTCATCGATGTTAGCATCGCTATTAACCTCACAGCCCCACGAGGCAAATAATATTACTATCAGTACTAAAAACCCTGCACGTTTCATTTCCTCTCCTGCTATAATTGTGGAATTGTATTGTAATTTTATTAAGCCCCTGTTTACCCGCCATTGGTGTAGACATTTTGCAATTCAAACAGAGATTATGGTTGTTCTAAAATATAATAGTAAAAAATTAAATAACAGAGCAAATAAATTTTTGTAAGGACTACTTTCGTTATATTGTTTACTCGGCTATGTTCCTGACGCACTTGTACGCCGTTATTTTTGGCAGGTTAAAGATGTTATCCAAAACATTTAAAAATTATCTGCCAAATTGGTTTAGATGATGATTCAAATGATGAACGACTAATCTTTCCCACCTGATTTTATCAATTTCACCTAAGTATGGATGAAATGAGAATATATAATTTTCATCGGTTTCTAAGAATCTATTCAGGTGTTCAATTAATGTTTCTTTATCCTTCCCAACTTCAGTAGGTTTAGTTCCGCCACCGGCAATTTGATCTAATCCCTCAACAGTTGGAACCGTTTCGTTTCTTCCTAACATCTCTTGTAATTTTACTAAATCAACATTTTGTCTTTTCAATCCTTCTATTTCACCAAACATCATTCTAAACTGATCACTGCAATGGCAAACCATTTGAGAAATATTCATTTGACCAAACTTAGCTTTATCATCTGCTCTAACTGCTAAAATACGATTTACGAATTCATCTCTTTGTTCAATTGTCATATAAACTCCTCTAAACTGCTGATAAAAATACTTCAGCTAATGCTTCAACAAAAAATAAAACGACGAATATTGAATGAAGACGATAATTCTTCCAAATCGAAAGAGAAATAAACATAAGAACTAATACTGTTGTGGGTAATAGGTTTAATAGGTCTATTGCATTGCTACTCATCGTTCCTACAAATATTTTTGTGAAAATTGAACTTATAAATACTCCACTCATCAATGCCCAGAAGTAACGATGCTTATTAAAATAAAATACTTTTAAGTCAATACCTTCTTCCGGAATAACAGACGGAAATACAGAAGAAACCAACAAATAGATTAAAACAAAAATATGTCCATAAAGAAAGAATGATAAGAAATTATTAAACTTAGTTGTGTCGTTTGCTATCACCCACCAGTTATTAATTAACATAATAAAAATATACCAAGCTGTAAGTATCGGCAGCCAATGCCATTTTACTCTTTTTCTGGATCTTAAAAGTCTGTTAAAACCTGAAAATAAATCAGTAAACATTAGACCATAAATAATCGCAATAAGCGTTACTGCAACTTCATTCTGAGACATTAAATCACCTTAAAATTATAATATATACTAAGTACTATAACGGCGATGCAGTAAAACCGCTGGCACAGTGTTAGCATGCCAAATTTACCCGCCGTTTTGTTAGTAGGGCGTTGCAAAAAAAAACTGTCACTCTGAGCTTGACTCAGAGTCTAGAAAAAATAATCAAATCATATACTGAAACGAGTCTGCTACTGTAGTGGCAACAACTACATAATTCAGCTATTCATCAACATCTCTTTTGCTTTTGCTGCATCTGCCACAAAAAAGAATTGATTACCTCTGTTGCTCTCAATTATCAATGCCTGCAAACTTTTACTTTTATATTTTTCAAAATCTCCAACTATGGCAATTTTTAGTCTGTAGTTTATACACTTCTGTAATATCTCACCGGCTAATCCACTCTGAGTTTCCATCGTATTTATTTGAATACATCCACATCATTTTTGATTTCCGTTTCCCTTCGTGTGACTAAGCTCTAAACCTTTGTTATGTACTATGAAGTACTGGAATTCCACATGATGTAAGGTAGTAAAAGATTGGGTCATAGAATTCTGGCAACCGTGTTTCATCCGAAGGGTCTCCTTCAGGTACGAAAATGACCATTCCCTGCCTAGCCCTCGTTAACAATACACGATATGCATTTAATAAATATCTTTTTCGTACATCATCATTTATATTTTGCCAAACTGTTCCACGGAAAGCCTTATAATCCCAAGAGTGTCCATTGAATCTTAAATTCGCATCCCATGCTACGCAGGTCCAATCGAGTTCTAACCCTTGAATATCAAACTCAGTTGCAACTTCCTCTAAAAAACCCGAAGATCGTATATCATCCCGTCCATTCAAGAACCATGTTTTGGGTTCAATTTCAGATTTGATATGAATACCATATGGTTTCAACCTATAGGCACCTGACGACGCCGTTACTCCAATCCCTTCACTTCCTCTTGCCTTTTGCTTAAGCCATCGTTTTGCATCTTTTAGGTTACGACTAACATAAATGGGGTATGAATTTTTTAATTCAGAGAACAGTAAACGAGAGCTATCAATATCATTATCTAGCACAGATTTCACAAAACCAGATACTTTTTCCGATCTAAAAGATCTTATCGATACCGCTAAATGTAATTCACTTTTTACCGTTAATTGCTGAGTTGGGAGCATGGAGTAGATGTCATCGCCGATTGAATACTCGCTGTCGGTCAGTTTGTCCGAAATGTAAACATCCCAGTTTCTGTAATTATTCCGTAAAGCGTAAAACCACTCAAGTAAACCAGCTTCCCCAGTGTTAATCTCTTGTCCACCACCTATCAAACACACAATGATTGACCAATCCTTGTGTCTATCTAAAACACTAATTAGGAACTCTGGTTCGGACATATTGAATCCTGCCAGACCTTTCTTCCTGGACATGAATGCTCTAGTTTGATTTAATGTCCAAGCCCTCTGCGCCTCGTCAAAAACAGCAACCTTCTCAATAGGTGGTAATTCGGATTGTATTGCATCATCTCGGAAGTGATGAATATTTTGGATGAATGATTTTGTTTTTGTTAACGCTTGTGCTTTTGTAATCTGTTCATCCGTCCCTTTTTTTTCATCCACTTCGTTTCGTGCAAGAGCTTCCTGGAGTACTTGTACTAACGGTCCATTACCCGAAAGGAATACAGCATGCTCATCTGCATCTATATTGTGTCTTTCATTTGCAATATTCAGCCCAGCAAGTGTTTTTCCAGCTCCTGGCACTCCGGTTACAAAGCAGATTGATTTTCTGCCCATTCTTTTTGAATTTTCTATGATATTTGAGATGGCTTCTGATGTAGCTCCGAGATTAATAGCGCCTGAGTCTGAACGAGATATTTCTCTAACACTATGCCCTTTATATAATGCTTGTGCGGCTTCAATAATTGTTGGCGTGGGTTTATATATTGAATCAAACCAAGGGACCGGATCAATTTGCTCCTGTTTCTGAATCTCTGAAGTTGCTTCTGATATGACTTCATTGATGTTGTTCTTGTTGGCAAAAAGTGGCTTATAAATATGATCAGGAAAGTTCACATGGATGTTACTTAACGGTTCAGCTTCAGTTGCGATTACAATTGGGATGATGACTCTATTATGACTTTGTTCATGAAAATTTTTCAGGTCGATGGAATAGTCCAAGACTTGGTCAACAGCATGCTTTGAGTACTTTGATTCACCAACTTTAAACTCAAGGACAAAAATTATCCCCGCATGCAAAAGGATTACATCAACTCTTTTTCCCATCCGGGGTATAGAGTATTCGAATGCAATTGATGCATTATGAAATTGTTCCAGAGAATCCTTTAAGATACAGATTTGAGATTGCCATGAATTACGCTGCAAATCTTCAAGAGCAAATTCATGATTTCTTGATAGCTCACCTAAAATGAAACTGTTATCATCTTTCAAAAATTTTTGAACATCCGCAGAATAGTAAGATCGATTCATTAGTTACCAGATTTTAGAATGTACATAACAGATAGTTATACAGACCAAGTCTATATGTCAATTTTATCTGTTACTAAAAATCAGTTCTTCGCTTCACTCAACAACCATTATTTAACATCCGAGAAAAAAGAAAGAACAATTTTAAGTTAACAATTATACAGAGTTGAAGCAATCTTTTATTGCATAAGAAATATTTTACACATATCTTTGCCTCTAAATTTACAGAAGACAGGCAATGAACTTAAATTCTTATTTGGCATATCATTTACATCATCATTATACCACGATAAATGGAGCCGGATAGGTACAAGTAAAAAAATAGATATTTTTATAAAACCCCGGCATACGTCGGGGTTTTTTTGTTTTAAACATAAGGGGTGTTACTGTGAACGGAAATTTGAAATTAGCAATACAACGTAAAGGGCGGTTATCTGATAAGTCGCTGGAACTATTAAAAGCCTGCGGGCTGGAAATTGATACCTATTCCAACAAGCTGCTTCTCTCGGCTAAAAACTTTAAGCTGGATATTCTTCTCCTTAGGGATGACGACATACCGGAATATGTTCAGGATGGCGTTGCGGACATTGGCATTGTAGGTCAGGATGTAATAGCAGAAGACCGCGCCGAGGTAACAGAGATTAAGAAACTCGGGTTCGGCAAATGCAAATTGATGATCGGCATACCGGAAAGGGAGGAGCTTGCCTCAATTAAGGACCTGGAGGGGAAAACAATAGCCACTTCTTTCCCGAATATTCTGGGTGATTACCTTACTGAAAACGAGGTGAAGGCAAAGATAATAGAGCTTAGCGGCTCTGTGGAAATTGCGCCTTCGCTTGGTGTGGCAAATTACATTTGCGATCTCGTTTCCACGGGTACAACACTAAAGCTTAATCAGCTAAAAAAATCCTTCACGGTTTTTGAATCGCAGGCGGCATTGATAAGCAGGAACAATATCAATGGAGATGAAGCAAAGCAAAAACTGCTTACTAATTTATTAAGCAGAATCGATTCAGTTTTATCGGCAAAGAAATCAAACTACTTAATGATGAATGTTCCCAGCGCAAAACTTGAGAAGGTTGTTGAAATTATTCCTTCACTTAAAAGTCCCACCGTTTTACCTCTTGCTGAAGAGGGAATGGTAGCCGTTCACGCCGTTATACCAAACGAGACCTTCTGGAACATTGTAGATGACTTAAAGCTTGCCGGAGCTTCCGGAATACTTTTACTACCAATTGAGAATATGATAGCATGAAAAAATTATCCTTAAAATCCCTTGAGGGGGCAGAGTATAATAATCTGCTCAAGCGTCCCTCAATTGACAGTGAGAATTCATTCAGCATTGTTAAGCCTATTCTGCGGAGTATAAAAAACAATGGAATGGCAGCAGTTCTTCAATATTGTGAACAGTTCGATAATCTTTCAGGCAGGGACTTACTTGTCTCAAAAGAGGAGATGGAATCTGCAGCAGCTGAATTGCCCTCGAAGGTAAAAGAAGCAATTGATACAGCAGTCAGGAATATTACAACCTTTCACGAGCAGCAGATACCAAAGGGTTACTCCCTTGAAACTATGCCCGGTGTTGAGTGCTCGCGGGAGTACAGAGCTATTGAGAGTGTTGGTCTTTACATTCCAGGTGGGACGGCGGTGCTTCCTTCAACCATGATGATGCTCGCCATACCTGCTAGACTTGCCGGGTGTAAAAGAATCGTGGCATGTTCACCCGCCAAAAACGGGGCTGTTAACAGTGCTGTTCTTTACGCGGCAGGTGTTTGCGGGGTTGATGAGATATACCTTGCAGGAGGCGCCCAGGCTATTGGAATGATGGCTTACGGCACGGAAATAACGGCAAAGGTTGATAAAATATTCGGACCCGGTAATCAGTATGTTACTGCCGCTAAATCGCTTGTAAGCATCGATACGGAAGGCTGCGCAATAGATATGCCCGCAGGACCGAGTGAGGTACTTATCATAGCTGATGAATCCGCCGATCCTTCCTTTGTTGCTGCTGACTTATTATCGCAGGCTGAGCATGGGGTGGATTCGCAGTCAATTCTTCTTACCACTTCAGAGAGTCTTGCTGATAAAGTAATAGCTGAGGTGGATTCACAATTGAAAGAATTGGAGAGAGTGGACATTGCAGCGGAGTCGCTAAAATCTTCTTTCATTCTCATAACCAACTCGCTGGATGAGTGTTATGCATTCAGTAATAAATACGCGCCTGAACATTTAATTATCAACACGGCTAATCCTGAAGTGGTAAATGAGAAAATCATAAACGCTGGTTCTGTATTCCTTGGCGCTTACTCTCCTGAAAGTGTGGGTGATTATGCTTCTGGCACAAACCATTCTTTGCCGACCTATGGTTATGCCAAATCGTTCAGCGGAGTGAATGTGCTCGACTTTATGAAAAGCATCACCTTTCAGAAATTGACGGAAAAAGGGTTGCAGGAGATTGCGGGAACTGTAATTACACTTGCGGAAACTGAAAAACTGCAGGGACATGCAAACGCTGTTAGAGTGAGGTTGAAATGAATATAGAAAATCTTGTTCGTGAGAATATCAAAAAGTTAAAACCATATTCATCCGCTCGTGATAGTTTTCTTGAGGGGACTTTGCTTGACGCTAATGAAAACGGAATAGGGAGTGTGTGGGATGAGTACGCCGTACTTAACAGGTATCCTGATCCCAACCACAGAAAATTGCGGCAGGCGGCATCCGCCTATCTGGGTGTAAACGCTGACCAGCTGTTTTTTGGAGTCGGCTCTGATGAGGTGATTGATCTACTCATAAGAATATTCTGTAAGCCGGAAACGGATTCAATTATGATCACTGATCCTTCTTATGGAATGTACGAAGTAGCGGCAGATGTAAATGATGTAAAAGTTATCAAAACAGTACTGGATGAGAATTTTCAGCTTGACCTGAATGACATCCGTGAGAAAGTTGAAGCGGAGACGAAGATTGTCTTTTTGTGTTCACCAAACAATCCCACAGGAAATCTACTGAAGAAGGAAGATATACTTGAATTGGTGAATGACTTAAACTGTCTCGTGGTTATTGATGAAGCGTATATGGACTTTGCTGAAAGCAATAGTCTTAAAAAAGAAGTGAGGAACTTCGAAAATCTAATTGTGCTGCGCACCTATTCAAAGGCATGGGGAATGGCCGGAATAAGATGCGGCTTTTCAGTTGCTTCGCCCTACATAACAGAACTATTATACAAGGTGAAGGCGCCTTACAATCTTAATATGATGACCCAGAAGGGAATACTGAAAGCTATTGAAAACAAGTCGACAAAAGATAGTTTCGTAAGCACCATTATCAGCGAACGTGAAAAGGTATATAGCGAACTGGCAAAAATGAGCGGTGTAAAAAAGGTCTATCCATCCGAGGCAAACTTTCTTATTTTTGAGGTCGAAAATCCTGACGAAGTATACCAGACCCTTGTTAAGAAAGAAGTGATTATCAGAAACAGAAGCAGAATGACCAGACTTTCAGGTTGTTTGAGAGTGAGTATTGGGAATTCTGAGGAGAATGAATTGTTTATTAATGAACTGAGAAGGATATTATGAATAAATTAGTCTTAAGCAAGGATGTACTGGAATTGACTTCGGAACGATCTAAAGGATTGATAACCGGACTGAAAAAATTAGCTGAGTTCAATTTTTCTTTCGAGTACAGTTTTAAGGATGAACCGGTGCTGAAACAAATCTGCATAAATGAGGGGATTGTATTCACTTCTGAGTCTTCAGTTAAATCTGAAACGGTTTACATTATGAATGGAAGTGAAGTCGCAATTTATATAAAAGATGAGATGGTGAGTTCATTCCCGTATCAAACCTTTACTGATGTTGCTGATTACATTCAAAAAACTCTGCGCTCATCAAAAAAGGAACGTGTAACGAAGGAAACGAAAATCAGTCTTGCGCTTATGCTTGATGGCTCAGGCAATTCCACACTTAATACCGGCATTGGTTTTTTTGATCATATGCTTGATCAGATTGCCCGCCATGCGAACCTTGATCTGGAATTATCTGTTGAAGGTGATTTAGAGGTCGATGAACACCATACTGTGGAAGATGTAGGGATTGCACTTGGCGAGGCTGTGAGAGAGGCGCTGGGGGATAAAAAGGGTATTCAGAGGTATGGTTTCAAGGTCCCCATGGATGATTGTGTAGCAGAATGTGCCATCGATCTGGGAGGGAGAGGACGACTATTATTTGAAGCCGATTTCCAGCGTGAAAAGGTTGGTGAGTTCCCGACTGAGCTGGTTGAAGAGTTTTTTAACGGAATATCAGCAGGATTAAAAGCCAACATCTACATCGCGGCAGAAGGAAAAAATGAACATCATAAAATAGAATCAATTTTCAAATCATTCGCCAAGGCGCTGAATGAAGCGTGCAGATATGACGAAAGAAATAATGGAAGAATACCATCAACAAAAGGTACACTATGATTGCTTTAATTGAATATGGTGCCGGCAACACGGCCTCAGTCTCCAACGCTTTAAACTCGCTGGGGTACGATCACCTGATAACAAACAGGGAAGATGAAATCATTAAGGCGGATAAAATAATATTCCCCGGCGTGGGTGAGGCTTCATCAGCCATGCGCAGACTTCATATGAATAATCTTTTTAATCTGCTTCGGATAGTTAAAAAGCCGCTCCTGGGTATTTGCCTGGGTATGCAGCTTCTATGCGAAAGATCGCTGGAAGGAGATGTTGCCTGTCTTGGAATCTTCCCAACGGAATCTGAAAAATTTGACAGCACTAAAACAAAAGTGCCTCACATGGGGTGGAATGAAATTGAGATTAAAAAGGAGTCACTCCTTTTCAGTGGAATTGAAAATGGAGAGTATTTCTATTTTGCTCACTCATTCTATTTACCAATAAATAATTACACCACTTCATCAGCCGTTCAAGATGTTGAATTTACTGCCTCAATGCAAAAGGATAACTTTTACGGTGTGCAGTTTCATCCTGAAAAATCCGGTGAAGTTGGAATGCGTTTACTCAAAAACTTTGTGGAATTATGCTAATTATACCATCAATCGATATTTTACGGGGCAAGGTTGTTCGCCTTGCTCAGGGTGACTTTAAGAAGGTCACAAATTATGAAGTGGAGCCAATTGAACAAGCAAAACTATTTGAATCTTATGGTTACAAACACCTCCATATAGTTGATTTGCTCGGTTCAAAATGTGGTGAAATAACCACCTTAAAAATTATTGATGAGATTAAGAAAAGAACCAAATTGTCCTTGCAGTTTGGCGGTGGAATAAGATCGTATCAGAATGTGAAAATTCTCATGGAACATAAAATTAATAAAGTAGTTATCGGCTCACTCTCGATTAATCAAAAGAATGAGTTTGAAAAAGTCATTAAGGATTTTGGCGCCGATAAAATAACAATAGCGGCAGACGCGCTTAATGGAAAAATTATGGTAAAAGGCTGGACGGTGGACAGCGGTATTTCCTTATTTGATCATATTGAATACTGCTCCGGTCTGGGAGTTAAAAACTTTCTCTGCACCGATATAAGTCAGGATGGAATGCTTGACGGACCAAGTGTTGGACTATACGAAAAAATAATGAAACAATTCCCAAACATAAATCTAACTGCCTCGGGTGGTGTAAGCAGCATGGCTAATGTTAATAGTCTGATTGCCATTAATATGCACTCCGCCATTATCGGCCGTGCATTTTACGAGAACAAATTAAATCCAAAGGAGCTGGTAAAAATTGGTAAGTAAAAGAATAGTACCTTGTTTGGACGTTAAGGATGGCAGAGTTGTAAAAGGTACAAACTTTGTCAATCTGCGTGACGCGGGTTCAGCCGTGGAGTTATCAGAACGCTACTATAAAGAGGGTGCCGATGAATTGGTATTCCTTGACATTACTGCCTCCGAGGAAAAGCGGAAGACTCTTCTCGATTTAGTTGTTGAGGTTGCTAAAGTAATCAGGATCCCTTTTACTGTGGGTGGTGGAATATCGGAGCTGGATGATATTGAAGCTCTTCTGAGAGCTGGTGCTGATAAAGTTTCGCTCAATACTTCTATTGTTTATAACCCTGAACTAATTACCGATGCGGCTAATCAATTCGGCAGTCAGGCGGTTGTTGCAGCTATTGATATCAAAAAACTTGATAGTGGTTACGGTGTTTTTGTGAAAGGTGGCAAGGAAAAAACTGACCTGGATGGTCTTGAATGGTGTAAACGAGTTGTTGAACTTGGTGCTGGCGAAATACTGCTTACCTCAATGGACAGAGACGGCACTAAGGAAGGGTATGATGTTGAGTTTCTAAAAGAACTCACCAGTCAGGTTTCTATTCCTGTTATAGCCTCAGGTGGTGCGGGAACAAAAGAACACTTTCTTGAGGCCTTTGCTCAGGCGGATGTTGATGCCTGCCTTGCGGCAAGTCTGTTCCACTATCAGGAACTGGAAATTGTAAAACTGAAAGAGTACCTCTCTGAAAATAACATCAAGGTAAGACTATGATAAATATTGACGAATTGAATTTCTCAAAACTGAACGATTTACTGCCGGCCATAATTGTTGATAAAGATTCGAAACAGGTTTTGATGCTAGGATTTATGAATAGAGAGGCACTTGAAAAAACACTGGAGAGTGGTAAAGTTACCTTTTACAGTCGAACCAAAAGTAGATTATGGACTAAGGGTGAAACCTCAGGGAATTTTCTGAATCTGGTTGATATTGCTGCTGACTGTGATAAAGACACACTCCTCATCACGGTTGACCCGGTTGGATCCGTATGCCATACAGGATCAGATAACTGTTTTAATATTGAGCAGGTTCGAACAAAAGAGAATTTTCTTGAGTATCTGTTCAAATATTTGACCAGCAGAAAAGAAGAGCAGCCCGAGGGTTCCTACACCACAAAGCTCTTTCAATCGGGTGAAAACAGGATTATACAAAAAGTGGGTGAAGAGGCTATCGAAACTGTTATCGCTGCCAAGAATAATGATAAAGAAGAACTGATAAACGAAATATCGGATCTTATCTATCACCTGTTTGTATTGATGATTGAAAAAGGAGTCTCTTTAGAGGAGATTACCAAAAATTTATCCAGCCGTCACGGTAAATGATCTATCATTTAATTTCCTTAAAGAAGAGAATAATACCTCAAAACTTATACTACAATAATCTATTCTTAAGTTTTAAGAGAATTTTTCGATAGTTTTATAACAAAACGGTTTTGACTTTCGAGCTGATTGCTTTTAAAAATTTCAAATGGTTTTTTTATTTGGTGACTTTTGATTAATATAATGGCATATGACTAAATTCTATCACATTATTGCTTCTCTTTGTCTGTTATTCTTCGCCAGTGATATCGTTTCTCAGGACGAACAGTTGAAGTTCAGGCATCTTACTTTCAAGGATGGTTTATCGGTGAATACGGTTTATTCCGTTTTCCAGGATCACCGCGGATTCATTTGGATGGCTACCGAAGATGGTCTGGAATTGTATAATGGTTATGAGTTTAAGCATTTCAAAAACGACCCGAATGACAGCACTTCAATAAGCGATAACTTTACCCGTGATATATGTGAATATCCTGAGGGTAAACTGTGGATTGCTACAGATGGGGGGGGATTAAATCTTCTCGATCTGGCGACAGAAAAATTTACACGGTTCACCTATGATCCAGGTAATAGTAATTCAATCAGCAGTAATGAAATCAGATCATTGTTCCTGGATAATGATAAAACCATATGGATTGGAACGGACGGAGGGGGATTAAACAGGCTCAATCCTAAAACCGGTACTTTTGAAAAATTCCTTTTTTATAATGCGGACTCTTCAGAAATTATTAACTCCAGAATCTGGGATGTGTATGCCGATACCTCCGGGGCTTTGGATGGTTATGAAGATGTTTTATGGATGGCAACTAACAGAGCCGGTATATGTCTATTCGATAAAAAGAGGAATAAATTTTCACACTTTACGACAGAAAATGATTTGTCAAGTAATAATGTCAGAAAGTTTTTTTCTAATCCTGTCCGTCCAAATGTAATTTTTGTTGCCACAGAGGGGGGCGGGTTAAATAAGGTAGGAACTGATTATTTTGATTCAGGATCAAACCGTACCTACAAATTGAAGTTCAACAGTAATCTTATAAAGCATCCATCTTTGCCTCCTAATATCTCAAATTCCATTTGGGGCTTGGGTTATGTAAATAGGGGCGGTAGCAATTATTTATTGATTGGTACTCTAGGCGATGGATTAATATTTTACAATTTATTGAATGACAAAGTTGAGTATACATTTGAGCCGACCAGCGGTGAAGAGTCAATCAGCGATGATTCAATAATAGAAATATTTAAGGATAACAGAGGTGATTTATGGTTCGGAACAGACGGGGGAGGAGTAAGTTACTACGGTAATCATTCAAAGCAGTTTGATCATATTAAATATAATCCGAATAATTCCTGGGGTCTGAACAATAATTTGATATGGTCCATAATTGAAGATGTAAATGGAGATATCTGGATAGCAACGGACGGTGGTGGGATCAATATTATAAACAAGGTGACAGGTAATGTTGTTTATCTTACAAGTGAAAACAGCGAATTGCCTGATAATAGAATTTCCGAAGTTTATGAAGATCCAACCCAAAAAGGACGAATTTATTGGATTGGCACATGGAACAATGGACTCTGCAGGTACGATAAAAAACTAAATACTTTTAAAATTTATTCCAATGACAGGAATAATGAAAATTCACTCTCGTACAATTTAATAAAGGATATTATTAAGGATAATCTTAATCCCGATGATCACATCTATTGGATATCCACAGGCTCCGGGCTAAATAAGTTTAATGCTAAAACCGAAGAATTTACTCGTTATTCATATTCAAAAGAAGATCCTGCTTCAATTGGTCATAACTTTATTTGGCAACTATACATTGATAGGGATGGTGATTATTGGTGTGCTACAAAAGGCGGGCTAAACCAATTCTTTCCTGAATCGGGTAAGTTTTTGCGTTATCAAAATATACCGGGCGACACGACCAGTATAACTCACAACTATGTCTTTAATATTTATGAAGATAGCAGAGGTCACCTTTGGTTAGGAACCTTTGGTGGTGGACTTAATAGATTTGATAGAAAAACAAAAAAGTTTACCTCTTTTAGAGAGAAGGATGGTTTAGCTAATGATGTAGTTTACGGTATATTGGAGGATGATAACGGTGATTTATGGGTTAGTACAAACCTGGGAATAACCAAGGTTTTACTAAATCCCTCAACCCCTCATCCTGATGATATTCTTTACAGTTTAAAATCCTATGGATCTGTCAAGCCCATAATCCGATTTAGGAATTATGATGTTGAGGCAGGACTGCAAAGTAATGAATTTAATTCCGGAGCATTTTTTAAGAGTAGGAATGGTGAACTTTATTTTGGTGGTATTAACGGTGTTACTAAATTTAATCCGGATAATATCATTGAAAGCCCTTTCAGCCCAAGTATTTTCATTACTGGTTTTAATAAGTTTAATAAGGAAGTTAAGCTCGATTCTTCAATTACTTCCATCCAAACGCTTCATTTGGACTATACTGATTACCTCTTGAATTTTAAATTTGCCGCGCTGGATTATAGTAATCCGCAAAAGACCAAATATGCATACACAATTGAAGGCTTTAATGATCAATGGATTGACCTGGGCGCAAAACGTGAGTTTGACCTTACGAATCTCGACCCGGGGAAATACGTTTTGAAAATTATTGGCACAAATAGCGAAGGAATCTGGAATACTGAGGGTACCAAATTAAATATCATTATCAGTCCGCCATTTTGGGGCACAACCTGGTTTAGAATTCTTTTTGTCTTTATTCTTAGCCTGATTATTTGGTTTGTATATTCATGGCGCACAAAGATTATCAGAACCAGAAACCGCATTTTAAGAGAAGTTAATTCTAAACTAAATGATGAAATACGCAGCAGAAAAAGTGCAGAGGAAGCTCTAATAATAAGTGAAGAAAGATTCCGGAGTTTGTTCGAAAATTCGGCTTTTGGAATTTATCGATCGAATATTAACGGTGAGCTATTGATGGCAAATCCATCCCTTTTGCAGATGCTTGAATATCCTAATCCTCAATACTTTAATAAAATTAGTATCGAAAGAGATCTTTATCTTTATCCTGTGATGAGACAGAAGTTTTTTCATCAGCTGAAGAAAAACGGTGTCGTTAATGGATATGAGGCATTCTGGAAAAAAAATAATGGTGAAGTTATTGCAGTTCGCGAATATGCCCGGTTAATTAAGCATGAAGAAACCGGTGAGCAATATATCGAAGGAGCTATCGAAAACATCACAGAACAAAAAAATGCACAAAAAGCCACTCTTGAAGCAAAGGATAAAGCCGAGCGTTCTGACCAGCTAAAATCAGAATTCCTTGCTCAGATGTCACATGAAATAAGAACACCAATAAATACCATTCTTAGTTTCTCAGCCCTGGTGCAGGATGAACTCAGGGATACAATTCCTGATTATCTTCAGGATAGTTTTTCAAGTATAAATTATGCCGGCAGAAGAATAATCAGAACGATTGACATGCTATTAAACATGTCTGAAGTTCAAACCGGTACCTACGAGATTAAATTACGGGAGCTCGATTTGATGAATATGGTTCTGGAACCTGTAGTCCAGGAACTTTCAATTCTTGCTACAGATAAAGACCTTCAGTTAAATTTATCCCGCCATGAATCATGCAAAAATTGTATCCTGAATGTTGATGAATACACAACCACACAAATATTTACCAATTTAATACATAACGCGATAAAGTATACTGATGAAGGTCAAATTGATATTATCCTTTATGCCGATGATAATAACCAAATAGCCGTCGATATAAAAGATACAGGTATAGGTATTTCTGATGAATATAAGGAAATAATATTTAGTCCTTTTACACAGGAAGAACAAGGCTATACACGACGTTTTGAGGGCACCGGGCTTGGTTTGGCGTTAGTCAAGCAGTATTGTAAATTGAACAAAGCCGAAATTAACCTGATAAGTGAAAAGAACAAGGGAAGTGTGTTCACAGTAGCTTTTACAGAACAAGCTTAATTTTACTTCAACCATAATTATATTATAATTGTCATGCTACAATTCTGTTTGAACAATGAAAAGATAAATGCGTCTTAATCTTAATTCTTAAACAATCGGGGGGAACAATGCGTTTTTTCATATCTATTATTATTCTATTATCTCTCTCAAATTTTCTTGAAGCACAGCGGTTAACTGAAACCAATTACGACACCACCAGGATGAAAGCAAATCTTGAGTTTCTTGCCTCGGATTTTATGCAAGGCAGGGAATCGTGCACTGAGTATGAAAATATTGCGGCTGAGTTTATAGCGAGCGAAATGAAAAAGTCTGATTTAGGAACTTTCAAAGAAAATGGAGACTATTTTCAAAAAATTCCCGTAATAGCAAAAAAAGTACAGCCGGAGTCTAGCATTATCGCACTTAATGAGAATGGCGAAATTACAGAACTTAAAATGGGATCTGACTGGATAGTGCAGCCAAACTCATTTAAGAAAATGGATATTAATGAACCACTTCAGGTAGTATTCTGCGGCTATGGTATTACTGCTGAAGAGTATGGCTATGATGATTATAAGGACGTTAATGTTGAGGGAAAAATTGTCTTAGCTCTTTGGGGAGAGCCGGGGAATGATGACCCTGAATATTTTGAGGGACCAAAACCTACCAAATATTATGGACCTTCCTTTAAAACAGGATTAGCGCGTTTGAAAGGGGCTGTTGCTATGTTATTCATTCCTGATGCGTTGCTCGATCAGTATTGGAAGTATATGCCAAGAATGGTGATGATAAATAGCGTTCAGCTTGCAGATGAGCCGGAAGATACTACCGTTAACTTACCGGGTGCGATGCTTAGCACAGAAGCTGTTAAGGGGCTTCTTGCTAATGAGGAGTTTGAATACACCGGATTAATGGAGATGATAAGTGATACTAGTTTTGAACCTTTCATGCTGACAAAAAAAGTAGTAATTGATATTAATGTTAAAAGATGGGAAGATGAAATCGAAAATGTTATCGGAGTAATTGAAGGGAGCGACCCTGAACTAAAGGATGAAATAATTACTATTGGTGCTCACTACGATCATGATGGCACATGGGATGGAGTTGTTTATAACGGGGCCGATGATAATGCATCAGGAACCGTTGCTGTACTTGAAGTAATGAGGAGACTCCGTTCTACAAGCCCCAGGAGGACAATTGTGGGCATTTTATTTGCCGGTGAAGAGAAAGGGCTGCTTGGATCGAAATACTTCGTTAAAACTTATCCGGAGAAAGATAATATAATCGCCAATATTAATATTGATATGTGTGGAAGAGAGAATGTTGATTCATTAACTTCAAAGGCATCTGAAGAAACCTGTGCCGAGTTGTATAAACTAGTCCAGGAGGTTGATGATGAGATGGAAAATATGGGGTTCTATTATGAACCGGGAGTGAATAGTTCACAGGGTACAAGTGATCATGCCTCTTTTGCAAAAGAAGGAATTCCTGCAGTCTATTTTGGTGATAAGATGAAGGATGACCTCCATTTGCCTTCCGATGATGCGAACAAGATTAATTATGATAAGATTGGGAGAACGACAATTGTAATTGAAGAACTCATCAGAAAAATCGATAGACTAGATAACAAACTTACTATAAATTAAAAAGTAATCAGGGCCGCTTATGCGGCTCAATTGCTTAGGACTTAGATTAGTATTCCTCTTTTTCACTTATTTCAATTCAGAAGAAAATTTCGATTGACTTTTAGCTTCTCAGAAATATTTCTAAATAGCGTTTCTTAATACTAAGAACAAATTAGTAATTACTATCCTCAATTCTAATTTCACAGGAAACACTGCACTCAATCATTTGAAGAATTCTTATCGTTTCTATTTTTGTCTATCGTGACTTTCTCCTGATTGTTAGATTGACGATTGTTCCCTGATTTCACTGCGTCATAAAAAATATTCGAATAAGCTAGTTGCAGGGCTGACATCATTGCCGCATAGGTATCTTTTTCAACGGTATTGTTTTCAATAGCATAGTTTTTATTCATTTCATTTCCCTTGTTATTATTTGAAAGAAACTTAGATTGAGAGTTTGATTTACCCACGGATAGTGGCAAAATAGTATTTTCATTTTTACTTCGGTTTTCAAAATCTTTTTCATTCATTTCTACACCTATCAGCGAAATTTGTAAATTGATGACGAGTTTGAATAGCTGTTCTCTGTATATGAACTAAATGATCTATCAAGGTTGATGGCTACAGAGGAGTCTAAAGATTGATACGCTTGATGGACATTTTGAAAAGTATCACCTACTGCTGACCTGTGCATATTTCTATCGCGTATTAAGTCATCCTGATGAATTGTGGGGTGAATATTTTCAAGACGATCTTCGAATGCTTTTCGTTGGTTGCGGCTAAAAATCATTCCAATAGCTACAAATCCTAAAGCAAAAAAGCCTACTAATAAAAGTACATTGTATATGATATCGTTAAGTTCCATTTTTTTCTCCAGTCAGATATTTGAAAATTTCTAATGCTAATATCTGGAAACGAGGGTCTGTGCGGTATAGCGTAAATCTTGATATTTCTGTCACATTATATGTGACAATATAGACTGCTTCTTCTGGAGTGAGTCAGGAGTTGAATTAGGTGATAAGAATTGTTGAACAGATTATTCATGTATAACTAAAGGTGTAACGTACCATTTCTTAGCGAATTGATTGAATTGGTACGTTAACAGTAATAGTAACAGTCTCAGTAGATGTATTGTTTGATAAATTAGTATCATCGATAACTTTTAAAATAACTTTGTGCAGACCAGGAGTCTTAAAAGCATGCAAGAGTTTTATACCTTCTATTGTGGTACCATCCTCAAATATCCAATAGTAATTTGATATTTTACCTTCGGTATCATAGGAGGCTGATGCATCAAGAGTGACAGGGAATCCAACAAAAGCATTCATATCAACTTTGGCTATTGCAACTGGCGAAGCATTAACATAAATAAATTTTTCGAATGTGCAAAAATTGCATTCGCCCGGCGCATTAGTAACGGCTTCAAATCTTACTATGTGATTTCCGGGACTGCTAAATTTATGTTCTAAAATTTTACTGATTGAGGTGGTGTCTCCGTCAAAAAGCCATAACGACCTTGAGATGGCTAAGCTATTGTTATCAACTAAAGTCCCATTAAAAAGATAGGACTTATCTAAAATCATGGAATCGGCAGATTCGATTTTTGCGACCGAACCATCCAAAACAGTTACAAGTAGTTCATCAACTGATGTGTTTGAGCATTCATCATTAAACTCACCTTCAATAGATAAAGTGACTGTATAATTACCTGCCTCTTTATAAATATGCTTTGGTTTTGCGCCACCGCTAGTGACGCCATCTCCAAAGTCCCAGAGATAACTATTTACTATTCCATCAGAATCTTTTGAGCGGGTTCCATCAAATTCAACAACGGAGTTTACGCAAACAATTTGGTTATCGCCTGCATATGCAACGGGGGCATCCACAATCCGAACAAGTTTAGTATCATAATCAAAATTGCACGCTAATCCGGAATTATCCTCAATTTTAAGCTTTACCTCATACAAACCAACATGGTCATAAGTCTTTGTTACATTAATGCCTTCTGCATCAGTTCCATCCCCAAAATCCCAGCTGAATTTCAATTGGCCGTCTTCAAAATCGCTTGAAGTTGCTCCTGTAAAAAACAAGGGTTTTCCTATACAGGCTATATCATCTTTCCCGGCATCTGCTATGGGGGGAGTATTTATGTTTACTACGATGACTTTTTGTACAATTGAATTAGAAGTGTTTTGTTGATCATCTATCGTTAATGTAACAATATACTTACCAGATTCTACAAAATTATTTGTTACTATGGGTCCGGTTCGGGATAAAAAAGATTTACCAAAGTCCCATTTATAAATTAAATTATCTCCATCAGAATCTATACTTCCCGAGGCATCAAATGACTGAATAGTACCGCAGACATTTTCATCATAGTTAATATTGGGCACAGGTGCATTATTAACTTTTATAAATACAGTATCGCTCGCTGCAGAATTGCCGGCTTTACTATTGTCTTTAATTTTCAGGATGATTGGATAATAGCCGGGCTTATCAAAACTAGTTTTTACAATGGATTTGTTACCACCTTTGTTTCTGATAATCCACTCGTAACCAATAATATTTCCGTCGCTGTCGTATGATTGTGATCCGTCAAGTTTTATTTCTTCATTAGGGGCGATGATAGTTTTAGCTACAATTTTTGGTACTGGCCTGGAATTCACAGTAATCTTTAGATTATCAATTCCGTATGAATTATTGTTCCCGCTGTCATCATAAACTTTTAATCTCGCCTCATAAATTCCTGGTTTAGGTAATGAAGTAACAATTCTTTTACCAATAAGTATTTTGTTATCGATTAGCCATTCATATTTGCTTATTGTCCCATCCGGGTCAATTGAGTTAGATCCATCAAGTGTAAAGTCCTCCATTGGAGGGACGGTAATGTCAGGACCTGCGTCTGCAACCGGACTGCTATTAATCCATACACTGGTAGTGTCGGAATTATAATTATATGCATTATTAGAATTGTCAAAAACCGTCAGTACAACATCGTATTTACCGGAATTTATAAAAGAATGCTGTACATCCTTACCATATTTCGAATGTCCATCCCCGAAATCCCAACGATAACTTATTATTTTCCCATCATTGTCATAAGAACCTTCCCCTGAAAAATATATTTTGGTAAATGGTTTGGAAATAATATCACTATTCGATTTGGCAACAGGTCTCTCATTAATGGTAATATTGAATTCTTTATAGGCACCGCAGCAATATCTTTCAATATCATCCAAAGCTACAATACTCATTTTATAATTGCCTGGCTCAGGAAAAGTATAGGAGAACTTAGACTCCTTTGATATTATCTTATCATTTAGGTACCATGTGTAGAAAAGTAAATGCCCGTCTTTGTCTATTGATTTTTCCGCATTGAACTGGACGGTGTTACCGTCATCCAGAAAATCGATTTCGTACCTGATATCAGGGTACCTGTTTTCGTGATTTTTTTGAAATGGTTTTACAATTGGTACGGCCTTGCCAAATTCATCAATAACCAAAAGAGTGATATCATTTGGGACACGGCTTCTATTCAAAAAATCCACATGGGCTGAAGTGCCAATTTCAAACTTGCTCAATTTTATTGTATTTGATCGCCATTCATCCTGTCGAGAAGAGGAAAGGGGAATATCCAATCTAAAGAGTGTACTTAAGGAAATTGGGGCGCCATCACTATCAAAATTATATACGGTTAGCTCGTTACTTTTTGGTGGTAGTAAAAAACTAAAATTATTCAATTTGTTATCGTCTCTTAACCGGAAGGTGGTTTTCAGGGAGTAAATATCAACACCCTTAACTAATTCGTTTGTTAAATTATTACTACTAACAAATAAGTCATATACGTTTCCATCATCACCGGTAATAGTACTTACAACTAACTTGAAAATATAAAAATCACCAACTTGCTTACCTTCTTTTGCATTAATTTCGGCAAATGAGTACCAGTATTCATCTAAAGGAGCAGTCCAGCCCACGATTTTTTCAGCTATTAAAGAGCCTTCATACAAATTGCCTGTTTCGAAGCTCATATTTGAGGTAAGATTATATTCAGTTTTGAAATCACCGCCATAAAGTGAGAACCTGGTTGAAGTATCCCAATTCCCTAATTTTTGATCACGCTCTCTTCCGCAATCCATATCAAATATATTTAAATAAAGGGGTATCTCAATATTGTTAGGAATCTTTATGTAATAAATAGAAAAATAATCATCATCGCCTTCGGAGGTCAAAGCATTTGGTCCATAATTGATATGGTAAACCCCATGTTCCGGGTTAGTAGAAAACCGCTGTCCGTTGACACCAAAGTTGAAAAATAAAATTATGAGTACGATGAATAACTGATTAAACTTCATGTTTTTACTTAGTTAGTTTGTGATGTTATATTCTTTATTGTTACCAAGGTAATCACTCAGAATTATTTTTTTTAGCAAAGGTGTTGATGTATAAGCTGAAAAATCAAGTTCAGTATTATATCTGCCGGTGTCACTCTCTTTTTCCACGTATTTTACAATCTCTTTATTATCGATGATAAAATGTACTATGGCAACTTTCTTTGTTGGTGAATCATCTTTGGTATTTAATACCATATTGAAAACGTTATTTCCCTTTCCGAAGATTTCTTTAAATTCTTGGCTTAACAGTTCGGGGGGATTTGTATCCAGAAAAACAGACCTTTCTATCTGAACGGAATTCCCGCTTCTATCAGATGCAACAATCGAAACTTTATTCACTCCCTCTTTCAGAATGATTCCTGTACTGATCAGACTGTCTATTATTTTTATTTCATTGGAATTGACCCATATCTTTTCTGCATCAAAAACGCTTCCTGCAATTATAAGATCTTTGCTGTTAGTTCTTTCCGGGATGTTCTCGAGCTTAATAATTGGCGGCTCACTATCATATTCAATGTGAAGGCTGGTCTCAAGAATATAACCGGCGGGACTTACTACCTTACATGAATATGATACATCTGAATTAGGAACCGTCAGGAATACATTGAATTCACCTGTACTATCTGCCATAGATCTAAATGTTGAAACAGAACTTGAAAAAGTTAAATTAGAGAGTGGTCTTGTTCGTCCTGTAAGAGATAGTTCACGCTGATTTGTAAAAATAACTCTATTAGAATTTTCGATAATTTCATTATCAATCGAAAGAATTATAGCAGGGGAGAGTTCGCAAAAAACTTTTCGCGTTATGACTGATTTATTGTTGGAATTGTCAATTGCCTCAATGGTGATATTATTTACTCCCTCTGTAAGTTTTATTGCAGCAGAGAAGTAATCATCCGAACTTGTTGGAACTTGTTTGCCGGAAATTAAAACAGATATGTTCTTTTCGGTTTTCCCGTTTACATATATTGATGACTCTCTTGTGGCAGTCATATCAGCAGGTTCCGTAACAACAAGATAGGGTGAATAGTTATCTTCAATTATGCTGAACAATAGCGGATTGGAATATTTCCCAGGTAATCCTGCCTTACTAACGGAGGCAACGCTCCAATAGTATATTCCCGGTGAATAAGAGGCAACACTGAAAGTATTTGAAGTGATACCCTTATATTCATTTAGAATTTTATAACCGCTTGGGTCAGAAGCAACGCGTATACGATATTCCTTCGCCCCGGGAATAATTTTCCAATTGAAAGTGATATTCTCATTAAATATTTCCGATGCATCAAGTGGGGAAATTAAATCAGGGCTTCTCAATAAATTTTCAGGTGCAGAAGGAGGTGTATTATCCGCAATCACTGTTCCCTGGTTAGATTTTATTGTTACAAATGATTCTTTTGATCCTACCTCAATTTCGCCATCATAATTCGCAATTTTGGTCTCTCCCTTTTTCTTCTCCATCCAAAAATATTTGGAGTTTACTTTTGTGGAGAGTCCCGGTATCTCAACTTTAAAATTCTCGTTTGGATTGCGGACAAGTTTGGCAAAGGCTTCACCTTCAAGCAGAGTGACAGTTGATTTATTCCTCTCCTTTAATAGATCTATTCTCGATTTTTGGATTATAGCTTGTGAGTTTTCACTAAGGTTAAATCGGCTTAAATCATAGAAAGAAATCTCGCCGGAAGATAGATCCAGAGTTCTTGCTCTGTCTTTCTCAAAAAGCTCAGTATAAAGCTCAGCCTCTTTCCAGGTCTTACTCGGCCGTTTTTTCTCAACATCGCCAATTCTTTGAGATAAGGTTGCATCGGCCATTTTGTCGCGCATAGCCCGTGCTTTTGATAAAGCTTCCATGGCATATTGCAATGCAGTATCGGTCTTATTATTCGCGGCAGCCCAATTATTAAGAGTAATTGATTCCTGAGCAGCCAATAAATGTTGAAGCGAAGAGTCAAGTTCAACTTTTGCAAAAATTTCGGCTCCATTTTCCGTTGCTTCCGCAATTAACTGTTTCGTCTTTTGAAGATTATTTCTTGTGCCCAAAACCAGGGAACGAGGAATGATTAGCAGTGTGCCTTCCTTCAGATTTTCAATAGACCCGATATTATTAACTGCCAGGATTGATTCCCACAGATCAGGATTCCCCAGATATTTCCCGGATATTTCTCTAAGAGAAATATTTTTCGAATATCTGATTGTTTCGTCAGCAATATTTTGAGAGAAAAGATTTCCGCAAAAGAGCAGAAGTATTAGAAAATTTAGCAATATGAATAATTTATATTTCATTGATAGAAGACAACCTTATTAATCTGACTCACTAAATTGTGTTTCAGGAAATTCAACAATGAACTCAGCACCATTACCAGGTTCACTATTTACATATATTTTGCCATTCATTAATTCGACCAATTTTTTTACGATAGATAAACCTAATCCGCTTGAGTGTTCACCACCCGTGGGTCGTGCAGATAATTTAGCAAACTTACCAAATAGTTTCTCTTTGTCCTTTTCGGTAAATCCCGGGCCTTCATCCTTAACGCTGCAATAAATAGTCTCGTTCATTTTATAGATTTTAGTAAATATTTTTTTATTCTGCGGCGAAAATTTAACAGCATTGGAAATGATATTTTCGAGTACCTGAGTAGTAAAGTTGGTATCAACATTTATCCAATACTCATCAGTCTCTGAGTGATTAATTAATTCAATATTCTTTTCTTTAGCGCGTTCCACATAAACGGGTACAACACCATCAAGAATGGATTTGAAATCAACAATACCGAACTCAAAGTTAATTTTTCCTTCCTCAATAGCATTAACATCCAAAAGACTTTTAATGATGGAGAACATCCGTTCAGATGAATCAACAATTGCATGCAGGAATTCTTCTCGCAGTTCTTTTGGCAGATCATCATCCTCAAGTATCATTTCCCCATAACCTTTTACGGTTACAAGCGGATTCTTTAAATCATGCGCCGCTATTCCGAGAAACTCATTTTTCTCTTTATTAAGATCAAGGACTTTTTTGTAGGCTTCCTGTAAATCCTTATTGCTCTGTTTTAATTTTTTGGTGCGGTCTTCCACTTTTATTTCGAGCGTTTTACTATAATCTTCCAATTCCTTGTTTTGTTTTTCAATTTTCTCAAAACTGGATTTTAGTGAGGACCCCATTGTTTCAAGTGAAGTACCCAGCAAACCTATGGAATCCTTTGCTTTGTAATCAACTTTAATAGCAAAATCTCCCTTCGCTATTCTTCTGGCAATTACACTCATTTTGTCGATTGGTTTGCTAATGTGCTTTGCAAATATTATCACGCCAATTAAGGCGGCAAGTAGACCTAAAATTATCCAATACCTTAAAATCAAGAGCATTTCATCAACAATTGAGTAGGCATTATTCTCATCAATTACTGAAATAATTGCCCAATCCAGGTTCTCAGGAAATGCCACACACGACACATATCTTTCGCCGTCTTTTTCTTCGTAGCTATTGATGCCGGAAATTCTTGCTCCGCTATTTAAGAGGCTTATAATGTCGTTTAGGAGGGAAGTGTGAATCAATTCTCTTTTCGAATCAAAAATAGTATTCCCGAATTTATCAATTATGTTGATCTCACCTGATTGATTAAAAGGATGAGACTGGATGCTTTCTCTAAACCCATTCATATTTATTCTGGCAACAAGGTAAGTTTCTATTCCCGGATATAACTCAATTTTAAGTATTGCATCTGAATGCCATAGATCTAAAGCAGAATAATTGACGGGTGTGGTGAGAGATATTTTATCCTGAATAGCTGATTCAAATAATTTTGAGTCAAAGCTGAATAGTTCTTCGTCATTAAGTGGAATAGCGCTATTTTTTATGAATATTGAATCCTTCCTTACTTCAACAGCATCAACGAAGTTTTTACCCTCATCAACCAGCACTTTTATGGATAAAATGTAATTTACATTTTCAATTCCAGCCAGTAAAAAAGATAATTTTTCTTGAGAATCGAGAAGATCATTCTCAAGCCCGTTTTTGAGGATCTTCATCGTCTCAAAAAGGGACTTATAGAAATAATTCAGCTCATCAGATAATTGATTTGCTGTTGAAAGCAGTTCGCTGTTTGTGCTGCTCTTTAATTCTTCTTTTGCAATTGAAATAATATTGTTGGTAACAAACAATGTTGGCACAATTGCAATAATTGAAGCAAAGAAGAAAAGCTTTTTCTGCCAGGAAATAGTATTAAAAAAATCCTTCATAAATCTCAGATTTTAGTTAAATTTTCTCTTTGAGGAGTGTATAATAAATAACTATTTTAAAGCTGTATTTAGTAACTTAAAATCCAATATACTACCATTCTTAACAAAAGAAAAACAGAATGTTTAACATAATAATTGTAGAAGACCATCCGATTTTTAAGGATGGATTAAAAAATTTACTAGAGAAGGAAATTGATTTTCAAGTGACAGATATTGTTTCTTCTACAGAAGAATTACTGAATAAACTAACCGAAAACAAGTATGATATTATCATCTCTGATGTTGATTTACCCGGCAGAAGCGGTATTGAAGTTTTACCGGATATGAAGAAAATGCAGCCAAAAGTACCGGTTCTTATCCTTAGTATGCATTCGGAAGAGAATACCGGTTTTCGTGCTATCAAAGCCGGCGCGGATTCCTATCTATCAAAGGAAGCGGATCCTTCCGAGATATTAAAAGCGGTTAGAACTCTGTTGACGGGCAGGAAGTATATTACAAGCAGGCTTGCTGAGAAACTGGCTTTTCAGGTAAGCAGCAATTCTGATAAAAAACCTCATGAATTACTTTCGAACAGGGAATTCGAAGTAATGAGACTTATTGCACTCGGAAAAACCATTAAAGAGATTGGTGATATCCTTTCGCTAAGCATTAACACGGTGAATACTTACAGAAACAGAATCTTTCAAAAAATGTCTGTGTCAAGTAATATTGATCTTGCACACTATGTTTTTGAAAATGATCTCTTCGATTAGACTTAACATGCACTCTTTAAGTTAGCAATTAATTCAAAAGTAGTTTTATTTGATTTATCCTTCTGCAAAGATTTAATGATAGCGCTGCCAACAATAACACCGTCGCAAAATGGCGAAAAGCGTTTAACGTCATCACCGTTTGAAATCCCGAATCCAATCATCATTTTGTTTCTTTTAACGGCTTCGTAAGTCCTCTTAAGATTTGCCATTGTATCATCAGAAAACCTGCTTCTCACACCTGTTGTGCCAACAACACTTACACAATATATAAATCCCTGGCTGGCTTCATCAATTCTTCCAATTCTCTCTTTGGAAGAAGTTGGAGTGGTTAACAGGGTTACATCAATACCATCGAATCTGTTATCAATAAGCTTAACGTGCTCTTCAAGAGGCAAATCAGGAATTATTAAACCGTCAACACTACGTTCTCTAGCCTCCGATATAAATTTTTCAACTCCCATTTTAATTATTGGATTGAGATAACCCATAAGAATTATCGGGTTTGGAAACCGCTTTTTTATTTCCTTAGCATATACCAGAGTTTGATGCAGATTAATACCATTTTTTAAGGCGGCATACGATGATTCCTGAATAACGGGGCCGTCAGCCAGTGGATCACTAAAAGGAACTCCAAGTTCAATTATATCAGCTCCCGCTTCAATAGCACCGCAGGCCAGATCAACAAAGGAGTCTTTATGAGGATAACCGGCTGTTAAGTAGACTGCCAGAGCTTTCTTACCGTTTTCATTTTCTCTTTCAATAGTCTCGCGGATATATGACATTATTCAATTCCAAATTTATTCATGATAGTATTCAGATCTTTATCACCTCTGCCGCTGATGTTTACAATAACTATTTCATCCTTCTTTGTGGCAGGCATCAGGTACTCCAGGTAAGCAACAGCATGAGCTGATTCGAGAGCAGGTAGTATACCTTCGTATTCGGATAATGTCTTGGTAGCCTTTAAAGCCTCGTCATCTGTAACCGCTTTATATTCAGCACGTTTTAGGTCTTTCAGTAAAGAATGTTCCGGACCAACACCAGGGTAATCCAAGCCTGCGCTAATTGAGTGAACATCAGCAACCTGTCCATTTTCATCCTGCAGAAGGTAAGTACTCATACCATGCAAAATGCCTTCTTCGCCAAGGGTTAATGTTGCACTATGCATATTTGTGTCAATACCGTATCCACCGGCTTCTACGCCAATTAATTTTACAGATTCATCTTCGATGAATGGATAGAATATTCCCATCGCATTAGATCCACCGCCGACGCATGCCACTATATAATCTGGCAGTTTATTCTCTTTTCGCAAAATTTGTTCTTTGGTTTCAATCCCGATGATTGACTGAAAATCGCGCACCATCATGGGGTAGGGATGCGGGCCCATCACTGACCCAATTATATAATGAGTGTCATTCACATTTGCAACCCAATCACGTATCGCTTCGTTGGTAGCATCTTTAAGGGTTTTACTGCCAGATTGAACTTCTACGACTTTTGCACCTAACATGTGCATGCGAAAGACATTTAAGCGCTGACGTTGAGCGTCTACCGCGCCCATGAAAACGACACATTCCAAACCAAACTTTGCGCATACTGTTGCGGTTGCAACTCCGTGTTGCCCGGCGCCAGTCTCGGCAATTATTCGTTTTTTGCCCAGCCTAATGGCAAGTAGAATTTGTCCGAGTGTGTTATTCAGTTTATGAGATCCTGTATGTGCCAGGTCTTCACGCTTCAAATAGATCTTAGCCTTACCGTATAGCTTTGTTAACCTGTCAGAATATGTAAGTGGAGTTGGTCTGTTATTATAATCTGTTTGTAGCTCGTGTAATTCAGACAAAAACTCCGGATCATTTTTGTATTTTTCGTAAGCATTTTCAAGTTCATATAAGGCAGTCATCAAAGTTTCCGGGACATATTTGCCTCCGTACTTACCGAATCTTCCTTCTTCGTTAGGGTAGTTATATTTCATTTCTTTTTATCCAGCAATAATTTTTTATCAACAATAGGTGCTAACTGTTTTAATTTAACAAGTAACTCGCCGAACTGTTTGGGTGTAAGAGATTGATAGCCATCTGAAAACGCTTCTTCAGGATTTTGGTGAACTTCAATCATAAGTCCATCTGCACCAGCAGCGACAGAAGCCATAGCCATAGCGGGCACTTTATCCCAGATGCCAACCCCGTGCGAAGGGTCAACTATTATAGGCAAGTGAGAATGCTTCTTAATAACGGGTACCGAATTCAAATCTAGGGTATTCCGTGTCGAAGTTTCAAAAGTACGAATGCCACGTTCGCATAATATTATGTTCATGTTACCTGTAGATGCTATGTATTCAGCGCTAAGTAACAGATCCTCGACAGTTGCTGCCATGCCGCGTTTAAGAAGAATTGGTTTACCTGTTGCACCGGCTTCTTCAAGAAGTGTGAAGTTCTGCATATTACGCGCGCCAATCTGCAACACATCTGCAACTTCAACAATAGCCTCCAGGGTACGAGGATTTAAAACCTCAGTTACAATTTTTAGTCCGAACTCTTTTCTAACTTCCTGAAGAATATCTAATCCTTTCTCTTTCATACCCTGAAAGGCATAAGGAGATGAGCGGGGTTTATATGCCCCTCCACGCAGGAATGTCAGTCCCATTTCTTTCAATTGACCGGCTATATCAAAAAGTTCGCCTCTACCTTCAACTGAACATGGACCTGCGATTATTGTAAGTTCATCACCACCAATTTTTTCACCATCAATATCAATTATTGTGTCCTCATTCTTCATCATGCGGCTAACTAATTTGTACTTCTTGGTTACCCTTACAACGTCTTCAACAGCCTTAAGTAAAAGGAAATCTTCCTTCTTCAAAAGATCTGTAGGCCCTGTAATTCCAATAGCCAGCTGTGACTTACCAGGAATTTCGTGTGGAGTACAATTCAGCGAGATAATCTTATTTTTAACTCTCTCGATATCTTCTCTATTTGTTTCTAACCGCATTAATATCAGCATTACTATAATCCTTTCGCTATTCTTAAAAATTCTTTCAATTTGTCATGGTCTTTTTTCCCCGGATAATCTTCAACGGATGATGCAACATCAACAGCCTGAGGATTAATTTGTTTTTTTATTTCTTCAATATTGTCAACAGATACTCCTCCGGCAATTATCACATTATTCATGACTTTTTTGGGGATTAATTTCCAGTCGAAGATAGTGCCTGTTCCGCCGTACTCATGATTGGTTTTTGAATCAAGGAGAAAAGTGCATTCCTTGTAGTTATCCAACAAAGAAAAATCAAATTGGTCATGAATGCGAAAAGCTTTTATTGAGGGATGAGTTACTTTATCGCAATAAAAAGGGGATTCATCACCGTGAATCTGTACCGCGTTCAAGCCTAGCTGACTAGCAAGAACATTAACCTTAGTGTAATATTCATTAACAAAGACACCAACCTTCATTACAAAGAAGGGGAGTTTTTGGATAATCTCTGCTACATCGTTGTAACCAATAAATCTTTTACTGTTTTGATAAAGAATAAAACCCAATGCATCAGCACCATTATCCAGGGCTACTTTTGCATCATCATAATTGGTTATACCACATATTTTAACTTTCATGATAGCACCATTCCTTAAGTTCTTTTAGGGAGTCTGAAATATTATTTGATCTCATGAGATGCTCACCAACCAGGATGCCGTCGGATCTGGAATCCTTTAGTTGTTTAATATCATCCATGGAAGAAATACCGCTTTCTGAAACAACAAGTACATAATCCGGCAGTTGTTCAGCGATCTTTATTGTTGTGTTTAAGTTAACAGAAAAATCGGCAAGGTTCCGATTATTTATGCCAATAATTTTGTTTGATTCAAATTTGATTTTATCCAGCTGTTCTTCAGAATGTAATTCCAATAGAATTTCCAAATCATGTTCTTTTGCAGCGTGGGTCAGTTCTGCAATTTGTGATGAGGATAAAACTTCAGCAATTAACAAAATAGCGTCAGCGCCATTTGATTTTGCTTCGAAAACCTGATATTCATCAATGATAAAATCTTTTCGCAATAACGGTACAGATTTTATCGCTGCTATTTCATGCAAATACTCAATGGAACCCTGAAAGAAGTTTACATCCGTCAGGACAGATATAGCATCTACTTCATTATTCATATAAACATCAGCAATTTTCATGTGATTGAAATCTTCCAGTATAACACCCTTGGATGGGCTGGCTTTTTTGATTTCGGCAATAATCGAAATTGCCTGTTTTTTCATTAACCCGGTTTCCAGGCTGAAGCGTTTTGTATTAAAAAACTCCGAGTCCTTAAAACGATTGTAGGAAAAGTCACGCCTAAGTTTCTTTATTTCGTCTTTTTTCACTTCAATTATTTGGCTGAGAATATTCAATTGCTTCCCTCGAATGATTTTAGATCGTTCAATTTTTGCAAGGCTTTACCTGATTGTATTGATTCTTCGGCAGCGGCGATGCAATCAGAAAGCGTTGAGGAATGCCCTGATATTTTTAGAGCTAAGGCAGCATTAGCAACGACCACATAGTATGGAGCATTCTTTTCCTTTTTGGAATAAATATTAAAAATGATCTCAGCATTCTCTTTTGCCGAATGACCTTTTATTTCCTCTAAATTTATTTTTGGAAAATTGAATGACTCGTGAGTTAGTTCGTATAAAGTAGTAAGTTCAGGTGAGTACTCAATTACCTTGGTTGTGTGACTGAGACTTACTTCATCAAAAGAGTTGTTTGTACAAACGAACCCAACATTTTTCATTTCAAGATGTTTGGTAGCATCCGCCATTAGCTGAGCAACCTTTTCATTAAACGTTCCAATAAGTTGGCGCTTTACACCAGCCGGATTTGTAAGTGGTCCAAGAATGTTAAATATAGATCTGAATTTAAGTTCGTTCCGTATAGGCGCTACATATTTCATTGCCGGATGGTACAATGGCGCAAATAAAAATGCTATACCAATTTTGTCCAAAGCCCATTGAGAATGTTCCGGCGATAGATTTACATCAACACCAAGTTCATGAAGAACATCGGAACTGCCGCTATTACTTGAGATTGATCGATTACCATGTTTCGCAACAGGTATTCCGGCTCCTGCCACAACAAAAGCCACAGCAGTCGAGATGTTGAAGGATCCTGATCCGTCACCACCTGTACCGCAAACATCAATGGTTCTGTAATCAGAGCACTCAATTTTAATTACTTTCTCACGCATAGCTTTAACAAAACCGGCTACTTCCTCACTCGTTTCTCCCTTCATCTTTAGGGCAGTGAGCAAAGAGGCAATTTGCGAATTATTTTCCCTCCCGCTCATAATCGAATACATCACCCGGTATGCTTCATCAAAGGAGAGATCATGATTTTCAATTATTTTTTCCAATAGTTCTTTCATAATTTCAACCAATTTTTAATTATGAACTCGCCTTCAGGTGTGAGTACAGATTCTGGATGGTACTGAATACCTTCGAGCTTATATTCCTTGTGTCTGATTCCCATTACAATACCATCTTCAGTTTCTGAAGTAACCTCCAAAATATCCGGAATTGTATTACGATCAATAATGAGAGAGTGATATCTCCCGGCATCAAAATTTTGCATAACACCAACATAAATTGTCTTGTAGTCATGATTAACCTTTGATGTTTTCCCGTGCATCAACTCAGGAGCTTTAATTATTTTTGCTCCGAAAATATACCCGATAGCCTGATGACCAAGACATACGCCAAGAATAGGAATTTTACCCATATAATGTTTTATAACTTCCAATGACATGTTGGAATCTTCAGGTCTGCCCGGACCGGGTGAAATTAAAATCTTATCCGGTTTCAGAGTGTCGATTTCTTCAAGAGTGATCTTGTCATTTCTTTTTACAATTATATCCCGTTCAAAACGACCTATAAGTTGAACAAGGTTAAATGTAAATGAGTCGTAATTATCAATTACCAAAACTTTCATTAATTTCCTCTGCATATTTTAATGCGCTGACTAAAACGGCTGATTTATTATTTACTTCTTTCAGTTCAAGTTTGGGCTGGCTGTCGGCCACTATTCCTGCGCCTGCCTGCCAGTAAATCTTATTCCCCTTAGAGAAAAAAGTACGGATTGCAATGCACATATCAAGGTTACCACTATAATCAATATAGCCAACAGCGCCGCCATAAACTTTACGTTGAACTTTTTCATACTCATTTATTAATTGTATGGCACGAATTTTTGGGGCACCTGTAAGTGTACCAGCAGGGAAGGAGGCTTTAAGAGCATCAATGCAGTCTTTATCTTTCTGCAAGGTTCCCTCAACACGTGAAACGATATGCATTACATGTGAATAGCGCTGCACCACCATGTTAGAAGTAACTTCGACTGTATCATACTCGCAAACACGTCCAAGGTCATTCCTTGCAAGGTCAACAAGCATTACATGTTCGGAAATTTCCTTCGGATCGTTCAGCATATCTTCTTCAAGTTCTTTGTCTTCTTTGTGAGTTTTACCTCGTTTACGAGTGCCTGCTATGGGCAGGATAGTTGCTCTTCTATTCTGTACTTTTAGTAAATCTTCAGGAGAAGTGCCGATTATCTTAAAGTCATCTTCAAGCTCAATAAAATACATGTAAGGGGAGGGGTTAATAATTCTTAAAGCACGGTAAACGTTAATCAAATCGCCTTCAAACTCAGTCTGAAATCTTTTTGAGGGGACTATCTGAAAAATATCTCCTTCCAAAATATTTTCTTTGGATTTGTTAACCATCTCGAAAAAATTACTGTCTTCGGTTTCCTGTGTAATTTCCCCCAGCACTTTGAAATTGTCTTTATATTTGGCGTCACCAGAGAGTTCGGCTTTAATAGTATTTATCTGAGTAATAGCAGAATCATATTGATCCTGAAGAGAAGAACTATCGCTTACATGAACATTAGTAATAATGAGCACCTGGTGTTTATAATGATCAAAGGCCAAGATTGTATCGTAAACTCCGAATACCGAGTCCGGCATATTAAGTTCATCAGGATTTGTAAATTCAATGACAGGTTCTATGCTGTTAACATTTTCGAAACCAAGGTAGCCTACAACTCCGCCTGTAAAATCAGGCAACTCGGGCAGCTTGGCCTGAGAATAAGCCCTTACTTCATCCTGAATGAAATCGAAAATATTCCCGGTTGTAGTTTCGCTCGAACCATTGTTACGGACTGTTATCTTGTTGCCAAAATTATAAAACAGTTTTTTAGGGCTTTTAGAAATGAAGGAATAACGCGCCATCCTGCCAATGCCCTCAACTGATTCCAGCAGAAAAGAATGGCTGTTTTCTTCACGTATTTTGAGATAAGCCAGAACAGGAGTAAGTAAATCAGCAGTTATCTTCTGATAAACCGGAACTATCGAATGTTCTTTTGCAAGTTGTTCAAATTGTTCGAATGTCATCTAAAATCCTTTTTTTTCTTGCTCTTAATCTTGATCCTGATCTTGCTATTGATCGAAATTTTTGAACACGATCAGGATCACGAGCATGATCAAGATTAGTTTGCAGATAATAAAAAAACCCTTCTCAGTGTGTACTAAGAAGGGTTTTATTTGTAAAAATTTATGTTAATCACCTTATTCCACTGAGTCGTCTCGAGTATTATCCATAAGCCACCAAAACCAAGCCTGGGTTGAATAAGTATGATATGTAACTTTTGTGTTTTTCATGTTGAATGCAAACATAACTATTTGAGGACAGTAAAGTCAAGTCAAAAATATTCTACTCAAGTTAATTTCCAAATAATTTACTAAATATTCCTTTTTCTTCCACGATAGTATCTACCTTCATCTCAAACCAGGTTAATATCTCTTCGTGTTTATCTTCTTTGGTTTTATGTGTAAACTCATTTGTTTTATTCGAGTAATGATAATCTCTTTCCCACTCATGACCATATTTAACAGTATCTTCAATAGCATCCATGCAGTAGTCAAGTTCTTTATCAGTCATTGTCGGATGAAGTGAAAAACGAACCCATCCCGGTTTATCTGAAAGATCACCATTATTAATCTGCTCAGTTATTTTTTTCGAACGAGTGGGGTCAACATGGAGTAGATAATGCCCATAAGTACCGGCACATGAACAACCACCGCGTACCTGAATACCGAATTTGTCATTAAGCAATTTTACAATAAGGTTGTAGTGCATATCTTCGACATAGAAGGATATAACGCCCAATCGATCTTCTTCTTTGGCTGCTAGCATGTGAATTTTTTTAATCTCACGAAATCTTTCGAAGAATCTTTCAAGAAGCTCTTCCTCGCGAGCCATTATATTATCACAACCCATTTCTTCCTTTAACTTAATTGCCAGGGCTGTTTTTATAGCTTGCAGAAATCCCGGTGTACCACCATCTTCCCGAGCCTCAATATCGGTAATGTATTTATGCTCACCCCAGGGATTAGTCCAATCAACTGTTCCACCTCCGGGATGATCAGGAATACTTCTGTTATACAACTTCTTGTTAAAAATTAGTACGCCCGAAGAGCCTGGTCCTCCAAGGAATTTATGTGGCGAGAAGAAGATGGCGTCAAGAGCAGCTTCAGGATCTTCAGGATGCATGTCCATGGGTGCATAGGGAGCTGACGCCGCAAAGTCTATAAATGCCAATCCTCCATGCTGATGCATAATTTTTGCCAGTCTGTGATAATCCACTCTAACTCCAGTTACGTTTGAACAAGCGCTAAAGGAACCAATTTTCAATGGGCGGTCTTTATATTTTTCCAATTCAGTTTCTAATCTGCGATATTCAACCAAACCTTTATCGTTGGGCACAAGAACAACAACATCACATAACGTTTCAAGCCATGATGTCTGGTTTGAGTGATGTTCAAGGTGAGTAATAAATACAACTGGTCTTTCTTCTTTTTGAATGTTCACATATTTTCGCAACTGCTCACAGACTTTAAGCCCAAGTATTCTCTGAAATTTATTTATCACTGTTGTCATCCCAAAGCCGGCAGTTATAATTATATCATCGGTATTAGCATTAACATGTTTTTTAATTATGTTATGAGCTTCATGATAAGCTCTAGTCATTGTTGTACCAGTAACACTTGTCTCAGTATGTGTGTTGCCAACCCAGGGTCCAAAAGTTTCAGAAATCGTTTTTTCTATTGGCGCATATAATCTTCCACTAGCAATCCAATCAGCATAAATTATTTTCTTATTTCCGTAGGGTGAATTAAATGTCTGATTTATTCCTACTGTATTATTTCTAAATTTTGCAAAATAGTTTTCCAAATTGGACATTAGCATCTTCTCAAAATTGTAAATTGTCTCTGAAAATATAAGAAAATCCAACATTATTCCGCCAATGTTTTAGGGCAGAAAATAAAATAATGACCTATTCTTTAGATATGCTTGATTATAACCCAATTATTTATGGATATTTGTAACCTTCTAATTTGATACCAGTCATATTTATTGGGATTTGTTAGCTTTTAACTACTACAAATGGGAGAACAGATGGGGGTTATAATAAAAGAAGTAACGAACAGAAGCGAAAGAAAAAAATTCGTTAACTTTCAGTTTGAGCTGTATAAAAACAATAAATACTGGGTCCCGCCTTTAAAATCCGACGAAGTAAATGATCTTAGTGAAGATAAAAACCCTGCTTTTGAATTCTGTGAAGCGAAACTCTGGCTCGCATACAAAGACGATAAGATTGTTGGGCGAATTGCAGGGATTATTAATAGACGATACATTGAGAAATGGAAAAACAACTATGCCCGTTTCGGCTGGGTTGATTTTATAGACGATCATGAAGTATCGGACGCTCTTTTTGAAACAGCAGAAAAATGGGCTAAGGAAAAGGGAACTGAATTTATACATGGTCCATTAGGATTTACAGATTTTGACCCGGAAGGTACTTTAATTGAGGGATTTGAAGAGGTGAGTACGCTGGGTGCAATATATAATTATCCTTATTATCCGGAACACATTGAAAAGTTAGGTTATAAAAAAGATACCGATTGGCTTGAGTATCAGGTTTTTGGTATCAAAGATATCCCTGAAAAAGTATCCAGAATTGCTAATATTGTTGAAAAGCGACAAGGGCTGACTATTGTTAAAGCCAAAAAAGCGAAAGATTTGTTGCCATATGCACACGACATTTTTCATGTGTTAAACGCAGGTTTTAAGGATTTATACGGTTTTGTCGAACTTAGTCCGGCTCAGATTGATAAATATGTAAAACAATATTTTAGTTTTATTAAACCCGAGTATGTTCCAGTGATTCTTGATAGGGATGGAAAAGTTGCAGCCTTTGGTATTACGATGCCTTCATTATCCAGGGCATTTCAAAAAGCTAAAGGAAGTCTCTTTCCTTTTGGTTTCCTCCATATTTTAAGAGCTATGAAAAACAATAAGGGACTGGATCTGTATCTTGCTGCTGTAAGACCAGATTTGCAGGATAAAGGACTTAACGCTTTATTCATGCACGAAACGAACAAGCTTATCCTAAAATATGGTATTGAATTTGTTGAAACGAATCGCGAACTTGAAGGTAATGAAAAGGTTCAAGCCCAGTGGAGACACTATGACCACAGGCAGCATAAGAGGAGAAGATGTTACATAAAAAAAATGAGCTGATCTGGTAACCTGGGGGCAAAAAATAGCCCTGTTTTTTAAGAACTCACTACCCAATAATTGGAACTATTATAACGGACAACGCGTCTTATTACTAGTTTTCGCGATACACCCCCGAATCGCTAATACAGTTAATTAATTATGGTAAACAATAATAATGGAGATTGGTATGAACTTTCGAACCAAATTCTTTACTGGAGTAGCGATATTACTTTTTTCAGTTCTGTTTTCTAATACCTTTGCACAATTAACTTTACCAAAAGTTAGTCCTCATCAAACGGTTTCGCATACTATCGGTCTATCAACAATTATGGTTGATTACCATAGTCCTGGTGTGAAGGATAGAAAGGTGTTTGGCGGAATAGTTGCATATGGACTAAACGCTGGTGTTCCATTCGGTTCCGGAAATTCATTCCCATGGCGTGCCGGCGCTAATGAAAATACAGTAATTACTTTTTCGGATGATGTAAAAGTAAATGGGAAATCTCTTAGAGCCGGATCCTATGGATTTCACTTAATTCCGGGGGAGAAAGAGTTTGTTGCCATTTTCAGTACAAATAATACATCCTGGGGCAGTTTCTTTTACGACGAGAGTGAAGATGCACTAAGAGTTACTCTGAAGCCGGAAAAAGCACCAAAACAGGAATGGTTAGCTTATGGATTTGATAAATTTACTCCTAACAGTGCAGAACTTTATCTCGTGTGGGAAGAATTGAAACTTCCACTTACTATTGAAGTTAACACAACTGAAATCGTTCTTAAGAGCCTTAGAAATGAGCTTAGATCAACCAATGGTTTTGGCTGGCAGGGACTAAATCAGGCTGCTGCCTGGTGTGCTACAAATAATGTAAATCAGGAAGAGGCTCTGACCTGGGTGGAAAATTCTATTCAAAGAAACAGTAATTTCACAAATCTTGCAACCAAAGCACAGTTGCTTGGTCAGCTGGGTAGGCAAAAAGAAGCTGATGAGATAATGAAAAGTGCAGTTGAAGTTGCTAATGAAGGACAATTGAATACATACGGATACCAACTACTGGGTGCCGGTAGAGTGGATGATGCAGTAAAAATCTTTGAACTAAATATTAAGAGAAATCCGGAATCCTGGAACGCTTATGATAGTCTTGCAGAAGGACTTCAAACAAAAGGTGAAACCAAGGCAGCTAAAAAGAATTATGAAAAAGCCTTAAAAATGGCTCCTGAAAATCAGAAAGCAAGAATTCAGGGAGTGCTAAATGCTTTATAAGTAGTTTTGTTTTTCTTAGAATTGCGGGAAAAATTCATAACCCGCAATTCTTTTAAAATTCATTTAACTTCATAACGGCTCATCATAGATTTATCCTCTCCATAATGGTCTGGTAAGGCAGGTTGGCCCACCCTCTGATTTCAAAGATATTTCATTTCCCTTGTAAGTATGTACCTTACAACCAGCATCCTCAAGTCCCTTTTTAGTTATGGGATTACCCTCTATCATCAGGCAAATCTTTGGCTTGATAGCCAATACATTGGGAGCCATGGTTGAAAACTCATCTTCAGGTACTTCTACAAAATTAAATCCTTTATCAACCAACATTTTATAGAAGGGGACAGGCATAAGTTTTGGATAAATTACTGCTAAATTTTTATCGACAATACTTATGAATGATAATAGATGAAGACAGGCTATAGGACCATAAAAGTATGGCAAATGATATTCTAATACATCTACACCATGAGGAGTAAGCATTGATCTGATTTGTTGTGCTGCCTGAGTATTGGTTCTGAAGCCGATTCCAATAGCAAGTGTTTTTTCATCCACCCAGAGAATATCGCCACCTTCGGCAATAGCCTCACCTGTTAATTCACCAAGGATTGGAATTGATAACTCTTCCAGCTTATGTTTCATCCCAATTTCCTCGCCCTGTCTTAATTTTTTGCCGGGTTTAAGAATGATGGCACCATAGTCAGACATATAAACAGGATCAAAAACATATATCGCATCTGCCTTGTTCTGCATTGGAACATCATGATAAACAACGTCAACATCATATGATTCCAGGATGTCTACAATTTGCTTATGTTCTTGAAGGGCAATATCAAGGTTAGGAGAAGAGGAGTAGTTCCATATATTACAATCTGCATTTGAAAAATCTTTATTTGGTTTTCTAACCAGTACTTTTTTCAATTCAGAAAAAACTGAATTCCCGCCGAAATTATTGGACATAAAAAAACCCTAAAATTAAAAAATATCTCTTCAATTTTAGGGTTTTATAACGTTTCATGCAAAACTAATTTATTTCTAGTTTTTACTCATCTCATAATGTGAGGGCATAATGTTGGGAGCCATTCCAGAAGAAGTTAAACCATGGTCATGAGCATAATCATATAATTTTGAGTAAAGAATTTTTCGGGCTCTGTGCAATCTTGACCTTACTGTACCAATAGGTCGGTCAATAAATTCTGCAATTTCTTCATAACTATATCCTTCAATGTCAGCAAGAATAATAATTGTTCTAAAGTCATCAGGAAGATTATTTAGAGCTTCCAATAATTCATCATCTAATACAGAACTAAAAGCATCTCCAATAACATGTTTGGATTTAACCTCATCTGCTTTTATTGTTTCATAAAAATTTTGTACATCATTATAATCAACCTTGCTTGGTTCTTTACTTGATTTACGGTATTGATTAATAAAGGTATTCTTAAGAATCTGAAACAACCATGCCTTGGCGTTAGTACCAATTTCAAAGCTATTAAAAAAGCGAAATGCTTTAAGCAAAGTCTCTTGAACCAGATCATGTGCATCATCAGAATTACCGGTAATTTGATACGCAAATGAGTAGAGCGAATCGCTATGAACTACAATTTCCGATTGATAAACGGAGTGAATGTCTTTAGTTTGAATAGTTTCCGGGTTCTTCATCTGATTTTCCCCTTTTTATTTTTTAATTGTAAGTCCCAGTAATAATTTGGTGCGTTAACATAAATTCATCCCGATAAATATTAACATTCAATCATAATCATATAAATAACAGGATAAACATACACCATATCTTATTAGCAAAGATACAAAACTCAATTTAAAACGCAAGAGAAAAATGGATGTCATGTATTTTTTAATTGTGGACATTACAATCTTTTATTAAAGTCCCAACTGATACAAATAAAGTTAAATTTTATTATATTTTGAACCTTATTTCAAATATAATGACGGGAAGATGAAGAATACATTTCTAATGACAGCTTTTATTGTTTTTTGCTATGCGCAATTATTTGGATTTAACGTTAAAAGTGAAGATCACAGGGAAGTACAGCGAATAATTCTTGAATCCTTTGCCAATTCAATCTACTTTGATGGTATTGAAGGTGGAACTGAGTGCAAATGGTTACCTACAGACGACATTATTATTTATGATCAGGGTGACGTTGAAATTTATGATACGCGTAAATTACCCGAAGAGTATGCGAAAGAAAGTTTTCTTGATGAAACGACTTCTTATGAGCTAACATCCGTTAAGATTGAAGGAAGAAATGCTTGCGCCATAATTGAAATATTCAGTGGCACTGCACATGTTTACACAAACTTTATAACTTTGTATAAATTTGATAGTAAGTGGGATATAATTACAAAGGTATTTTATTCACAGAAATGAAAAACTCCGCAAAGGCGGAGTTTTCATTTTAACCAAGATAAACTTTTAAGTTATTACTTCGAGATGAATGCCTTAATCTGATAAGGGCCTTTTCTTTAATTTGCCTAACTCTTTCACGTGTAAGATTTAACATCTCACCAATTTCTTCCAGAGTAAGAGAATTTTCCCTTTCGATACCAAAATAAAGTTTAATTACTTCTGATTCTCGCTCAGTCAATGTTGATAATGAATTTTGAATTTCACGCTTAAGTGATTCGCTCATTAAAATAACGTCAGGAGTAGGCTGCTTATCATTTGGCATAATATCCAAGAGACTATTTTTATTCTCTTCACCTTGTTTTATAGGTGCATCAACAGATATATGTCTGCCTGAAATTTTAAGAGCATACTCAACTTCTTCAATATCCATTTCCAGTTCATGAGCAATTTCCTCAACTGTTGGTTTTCTCTCAAGTTCTTGCTCTAATGTGCTGGCTACTTTTCCAATTTTGTTTAAAGCGCCAATTCTATTTAGAGGGATTCTAACCATTCTGGATTGATCGGCAATCGCTTGCATAATTGATTGCTTAATCCACCAAACAGCGTAAGATATAAATTTGAAACCACGGGTTTCATCAAATTTTTGAGCTGCTTTTATTAATCCAATATTACCTTCGTTAATCAAATCTGTTAAAGGCAAACCTTTGTTTTGATATTGTTTTGCGACACTAACAACGAATCGTAAATTGGCTTTGGTTAACTTGTCTAATGCCTCTTTATCACCTTTCTTGATTCGGGTAGCTAAACTAATTTCTTCATCGGAAGTAATTAAATCTACCTTACCAATCTCCTGCAAGTATTTGTCAAGACTTTGACTCTCTCGATTAGTAAACTGCTTCGTAATTTTCAATGACGTATCACTCCTATTTTAATCTATTCTTTCACTAAGGAAACAATAAGACTCATTCAATGTTCTCATGCCGTTAACGGCATAAAATGACAATTTGTTCCCGAAAATGACAAGTACGGATTTTTTTCCACCAGCCAACGAATTTGGCTAAAACATTCAACCAATTAATAACAATTATTGAGCCAAATTAATAACTCACTAAATTGTAAGGATTAGAGACCTAAAATAGTTCACTAAGTGTGAAAAATTATTGCTGGTTAGAACGTTTAGTCGCAATGTTCCTGTGGCTAATGCCAGAACTTGCAAAATTATATAAATAAAATGCCGATATCAAGTAAAATATCAGCATTTTATTATAAGAGTAACTTGTAGCCTTAATTACTTTAGTTTGCCACGGCTGTTTTAAGTAGTACATTTTCGATAGCTTCAATCAAAGCTGGTTTTGGTAATGCACCTTGGGCCATTTGAGGTTTCTCATCTTTAGGAATAAATAAGAGAGATGGGATACTTCTTATGCCAAAAGCTGCTGCTAGTTCCTGCTCAGCTTCGGTATCTATTTTGTAAATATCAATTTTGCCTTCGTATTCTGTCGAAAGTTCTTCTAGTATTGGGGCTACCATTTTGCAAGGGCCACACCAATCAGCGTAAAAATCTATTAGAGCCGGTTTGTTACCTTCAAAAACCCATTCCTGGTTTTTTTCGAAATTGAATACTTTATCTAAAAAATCTTGTTTAGTCAGTTTTTGTGTCATGATTTCCTCAATGATTAATTTGTTTAGTAAATATGATGTAGCCAGTATAAAAAAGATTCAAGGCAGAGCATATTCTTTGGTTGATGCAAATCAATTAAAGTGACAAATAATTATTTTATTATTAGTAAAGATTTTTTCGGTGTTTCTATCTGTGTCTTATGCTTTGTAATTTTTCAACTCGTTTTAAAGCAATAAAAGATGATATTTGAATTACCCTTAAGTTTCTATTAGTTCATTCGATAATAAAGTAAGTTCCAAAACGGAGTTTGAATGTCTAAAATTGTTTTGCTGGAAAATATAGAAATTGGTATGAAACTGGCCGCGCCACAGATTAACAGATATGGACAGGTGTTACTCTCTAAGGGTGTTGAAATAAATGGAGAACACTTAAAACTATATAAAACATGGGGCGTGGAGAGAATTACCGTTGAAGAAAATGTAGATGAAAGTACAATGTCTCAAGCATATTTAGATAGGAAAGCGAAGATTGAAAATAGAATGAAATTGCGAATGCTTTGGGAGCCATCAAATATTTATGAAGTGGATATGTACCGCAGTGCAGTTAATTCAAAAACTGGACAATAAACTATGATACCTGATGTTAGAAGTCGAATAGAGCGTAGTGTTAAAAACCTTCCTACACTTCCAACTATATATTCTTCTCTTCAAGAAGCGATGACAAATCCAAGAGTAACAACAGATGATATAGCTAAAATCATATCTTCTGATCAAGCATCGGCATTTAAGGTGTTGAGAGTTGTAAATTCGCCGTTTTATGGTTTCAGTGGTAAAATAAATACTATTTCTTCGGCAATTCTACATCTGGGCTTTAACGAAGTTCGAAACATAGTACTAGCCTTATCCGTCATAAATATGTTCAAAACAAGTAATATTATTCTTGATTTTAGACCAGTTGATTTTTGGTCTCATTCAATAGCTGTTGGCGTTGCTTCCAGATTAATTGGGAGTTCTATTGGTGTAGCAAATCTTGAAAACTATTTCCTTGCTGGAATTTTACATGATGTAGGTAAATTACTTTTCTTCGATTTAGCCGAGAATGAATATGAAAAAGTTTTAATAAAAGTTGAAGAAAACAAATGTACGATAGCTGAAGCCGAAAAAGAGATTCTGGGGCTTGACCATTCTTCAGCTGGTAGGATACTTGCGGATAGATGGAAATTACCTCCATCAATTAAAAGTGTTATTGAAAATCATCATCAGGGAATTTCATCCGGGAAAGATGAGCAAATCATTGCATCTGTTCATATCGCAGATATATTTGTAAGAATGCTTGAACTAGGATATGCAGGAGACGATTTGGTCCCAGTTCCAAACAGAAATGTCTGGAGTATTTTGAATCTTCCTGAGGATGCTTTCTCGCGAATAGTAGATATGTTGTTGCAGGATTTTCAGACAACAGCAGATCTGGTTCTAAAAAATTAATAGGTACAATTTGGATGAATGATCTTGAACAGATCCTGAATTTGCATTCGGAAGGTGCGCCTTGGCAGAATTTTTTGAATGCCATGTTGGCCTTTAATAACACTCGAGTGAAAGATGAAATCACTGCTGATTTATATTCTCATGGACTAGAGGTTTACCTGCATTTCCCAACCAGCAAATTGGCGTCATTATTTCTTTTAAACACAGAAGGATTCTTGTTTCATCACAGTTTTTCTATACCTGGGGATTCTGTTGAAAGTGTTAAGGATGATTTTAATCATCTCTCGGAGTTAGGTGCTATCGCTTCTGCTCTGCAATCAGGCAGCATTATCCCCTGGCATCTTAGTCTGGAAAATAAAAAGGATAAAGAATACCTTATAATTCCCCTTATCGATAGTAAAGGTGTCCTTGGTCTCATACTGCTTGAATTAGAGTCTATCTCGCATGAATATGAACAATTAATTTTGGGATTGTGCTCATTTCACTCACATCAATTTACGGCGCTCATTAATAATGCAAAGCTTATTAAAGAGTTGAAGAACTCACAAAGTATTCTTGAGCAGAGAATATCCTTTAGAACAGAAGATCTAAAAAAGAGTAAGCGTGAATTACAACTAATTCTCGATTCTATCCACACTGGTGTCTTTTTAATTGACCCCAAGTCTGATGAAATTATCGATGTAAATTTAGCTGCCCTTGATTTATTGAAGATGACCCGTGAAATGGTGGTCAATCACAGGAGAGCCAGACTTAATTTTTTCCCCGATCAAAGTGAGTCGTTTTTTGATTTTACTGAGCTAATTAAAAATCGAGAATCAACTCTTAGAAACTTAGATGGGCAGGAAGTGCCGGTAATCCGTACAATTTCTAAAATCAATTTTGGTGATCAGTTATACCTTCTTGAAAGTTTTATTGATATTAGTGAAAGAAAATCTGCTGTTAAAGCTCTTGTTCAAAGCGAATCACGATTCCGAACTATATTTGAGAAAGCGGGAATGGGAATGGTTATTACTGATCTCAGGGGTAGAATATTAGAGACAAATAACTCATTCGTAAAAATGATTGGTTATGATACCGAGGATTTGTTGAATTCAAGTTTTAATGAATATCTCTCCGATAAAACTAAAGATTTTGCAAAAGACGTTACAGACCCCAAAAAGAAACCATACTTTGAAAATAAGATTAAATGCGAGAATGGAAAGTTATTGTGGGTTAGAATTACAAGTACTTTTATAAATGATTCAAAGGAGATGCCTTTATTCCGGCTTGAAATGGTCGAGGACATTTCCTACACAAAGAACCATGAAGAGGTTCTGGAGCGGCAGACAAACTTACTAAACGGAGTAGCAGATGCAACTACCGAGCTTTTAACTGAATTGAATTTTGAAAGTGCTATAAGAAACGCACTTAGAATTATTGGTCAGGCCTCTGAGGTAGATAGAACATATCTATATACCTTTAAAGATTTAGGGGAGGTTGTAGAATTGACAAGATGTTATGGCTGGATGAAAGATCCTAGAGATTCTTCAAGTCACTTAAATGAAAATTTTCAGTTTCAACTTAACAAAAATGATAGCACCTGGTTTCAAATATTTCAGGAGAATGGAACAATTTGTGGGTTGACAAAGAATGTACCCAAGCCTGAAAGGAGAGTATTGGAAACATTTAATACTGAATCATTTCTTGTAGTCCCAATTTATGTGAAGGAAAAGCCTTGGGGATTTATTGGATTTGATGATTGTTATTTTGAAAGAATCTGGTCTGAGAATGAAGAATCAATCTTAAAAGCAACAGCAGTTGCAGTAGGCGGGGCAATTTTAAGGAATGATTCTCAACTTGAATTATTGGAATCCAAGGATAAGGCTGAAAAAGCATTCAGACTTAAATCTGAATTTCTGGCTCAAATGTCTCATGAAATCCGTACACCCATCAACAGTATTCTTAATTTTTCCGGAATAATAAAAGAAGAGTTTGCTAATAAAATTGATGATGAACTAAAAACAGGATTAAAGATCATTGATAAGGCCGGTAAACGTATCATCAGAACGATGGATATGATTCTCAATATGTCTGATATTCAAACAGGTCATTATGATTATTCTTCTGCTCCAATCAACTTATTTTCAGATGTACTGGAAAAGCAGTATCTCGAATTTATTAAACACGCGCGTGATAAGAACCTTGAGTTTAAGTTACTCCGACCTGAATGCAGTACTGACCTTGAATGTGATGAGTATACTATAAATCAGGTTTTCAATAACGTTATTGATAATGCAATTAAATATACAATGAAAGGTTTTGTTGAAGTCTCAGTAAACAAGAATGAGATGGATAACCTGGTCGTTATAATAAAAGATTCCGGCATAGGAATATCGGAAGAGTATTTGCCAAAACTCTTTGAACCATTCACACAAGAAGAACAAGGGTATTCCAGAAAGTTTGAGGGGAATGGACTTGGAATGGCACTTGTTAAGAAATACTGTGACCTGAACAAAGCTACTATTGATATTAATAGCAAAAAAGGTGTTGGCACACAACTATCCATTACTTTTCTTCGGCAAAAGAACGCCTGATTTTTCCTCTCTTTATTTTACTTCCAAGATTACTATATTTCATCTTATTAATTAGTGTCTACTGTGTTTACTCGGGGGTTATTCATGCGTAATTCAATTAAGCAAGACCTTTTTTCGAAAATTCAAAAGCTTGAAAAAATATTTAAAAAGGGAAATAATGTTGACAAGCAGATATCCTTATTAAGGTTCGTAATATTTCTTGTTGGAATCACTTTTTGTTTAATCTCTTTTTTCTTTATTAGTGATTTGGCAATGGTATTATCATTCGTATTCTTTGCCACTATCTTTTCAATTATTGCGCATAAACATAGTACACACCTGAGAAAATTGAACAGGATGAAAGAATGGATAAATCTGCAAAAGAATAACCTTGCCCGAATAAATTTGGATTGGGATGTGATCCCTTCGGTTACAATAGGTGAAAAAGACGTTCATCCTGTTGAACATGACCTCAACATGATAGGCGATAAATCAATCCTACATTTAATCTCTACCTGTACTACGGTTGAAGGACTAAGAATTCTTAGAAAACAACTTCTCACACTTGAACCAAAACTTGAAGATGTTAACGACAGACAGAAAATTGTGAAAGAAGTGACGAATCTTAATCGTTTCAGAGAACGTCTATTACTTGTCTCATCAATGACGAAAAATAAGGAGAACAGTTCAACTAAAGTTATCGAGTGGCTAAAATCTTATAATGCGGAAAAAGAGTTATTCAGAATCTTTGTATTCATGACAAGTTTCGCACTTGTTAATTTCGCCTTAATACTTCTTTACTACTTTGATATATTGCCTCGATATTGGGTTATAAGTGCTCCCTTATATTTACTTCTCTATTATTATCTATATAGAAAGGTTGGCGTTAGTTTCAATAATGCTGAAATGATAAAAAGGGAAATAGGGAAGTATAGTGTAGTCTACGATTTCCTGGAAAAATACAGGTATAAAAAGGATTCGTTTTTATCCAAATTAGTGAGTCCTATTATTAATAGTCAAGAGACCCCATCGAAGGTTTTTGCATCTGTAAATAGTTCTCTTGAAATACTAAGCTTAAGAACTAATCCTTACATCTGGTTTATGATAGCTATGGTATTTCCTCTGGACTATTTTCTTGGCTATAGAATTGAGAAAAAGAAAAATATTTTATCTGAAAAATTGGAAGAATGGCTTTCTGTCTGGCATAATCTTGAAGCGATTAACTCACTGGCGAACTTTGCATATCTCAATCCGGAATACTCATTTCCGAAAATTATGACTGGTAATTCGGAAACTTCTGTTCTTTCTGTAGAAAACCTGGGGCATCCATTAATAGAAAAATCCAAAAAAGTAAAAAATGATTTCTCAATTAACTCACTTGACGACCTATTTATCATCACCGGTTCTAACATGTCAGGCAAAAGTACGTTTTTACGTAGTATTGGGGTTAATTTGTTACTTGCATATTCCGGAGCGCCGGTTGATTCCAAATCATTTTCCGTGCATCTAATTAAATTATTCACATGCATCAATGTAAGTGACTCTGTTGTGGATGGAATTTCATATTTTTATGCAGAAGTAAGGAGATTAAAGCAGTTGATTACTCAGGTAAATGATAGTAATGATTTACCTATTCTGTTTCTTATTGATGAGATATTCAAGGGAACAAATAACATAGAAAGACTTAAGGGTAGTCAGGCTTACGTTAAATGGCTTCTGAATAAAAATGTTACAGGTATAATTGCAACACACGATCTTGAACTGACAAATTTGGCGAAGGATTTTAATCAAATCAGGAATTACCATTTCAGAGAAGATGTTGAAGACAATAGAATGGTGTTTGATTATAAGATTCATCAGGGACCTTGTCCTACTACAAATGCATTGCGAATAATGGAATATGAAGGATTACCAATTTAACAACGAGAGGAAAGTATGATTACAATTGCTGAATTAACATCGATGGAAGAACTTGATAAATTATTGAGTGAATCTTCAGGCACGGATGAAATAGTATTTTTAAAATATAGCCCGGTTTGTACCATTAGCTTTGTTGCAGTAAGTATATTCAATCGCTGGGTAAATATTACCAAATCCGATAAAAATATAAATATTTTCAAGATTAATGTTATTGCTTCAAGGGATGTAAGTAATAAAATTGCTGAGATCTATGAGATAAGACATGAATCTCCACAGATGATATGGTTGAAAAACGACGGATCGGTAAAGTGGAATGGTAGTCATCATTTGATTACAGAGCAGACTCTCAACAAATTATTAGATGAATAAATCGCAATTTGCTAAATTATATATGCTTATTTTCGAGTATATTAGAATCATAGAAAGTATTATTAATTATACGTGAAGACTTAATGACAAACGAAGAAAAAGCTAAATGGTTTGATGTCGGATTAAAATTCGCTCTTGATGGGGATATTCATATTGTCCTAAAATCATTCAAAAAGGGGCAAAAAAAATGGGGTATTGTTAATACAAAGACCAAAGAAGTATTTAACTCAAATATGGAATGGGAAGTGGAACCTCCTTCTTCAAAAAGAGATGAGGCGTTCTTAATAAGGACCCGTTTTGATTTTGAACAGGGAGTGGATCTATATAATCAGTATAAAATGTTTGCTGACTAAAAAAGGGGCTTTTATGCCCCTTTTTTTGGTTTTTAGGATTTTGCTTCAAATTTCTGACCATCTTCCGAAAGATTTTTCATATACTTTTCTGGATTTTCTGAAAATTTCTTATCACATCCCGGGCAACAAAAACCAATAGTTTTTCCCATGTATTCAACGGTAGGTGAATCTGCATCAATTTCCTCACCTCTAACAGGGCAATACTTATTCCAGATAGAAGAAGTTTCTGTCGCTTTTTCTGATTTGGAGCAGCATTCTTTCTTACAATCTGGACCGCAGGCTTTCTTTTCTCCATCCATCATTTTTGCATGGGCTTCGCACATTTCGCATTTACAATCTGCAGGATGTTTTTTGTCCATCATTTGTCCGTCTTTCATTTCCGCATGTGCTTTACACATTTTGCAGTCACAGTTTTCAGGATGGCTATCTTTCATCATTTTACCATGCTCCATTTTACTATGATCCATATTTGCATGTGCTGCACATTTTTCGCATTTGCATTCTTTTGGGTGTTCACCTTCCATTTTCGTGCAATCTGCTCCCTTAGTGCTATCTTTTTTGCAGCACTCTTTTGAAGCACACTCTTTTTTATTCTTTACTTCTTTTGGTTGTTCTTGCGAAAATGAAAGTGAACTAATAAAAACTAATGTGAACAAAATTAGAACTGTTTTTTTAAGCATATTATGCTCCTTTTGTTTGTTGTGTACTCAATTTATTTATCTAACATAATCTATTAATTAATCATCCTTCTATAGTGTCAACTGCACGACTTAGTTCCCGTTTTTTAATCAAATAAAATATAGCAGGATATACTGTTAACTCCATTATCATACTCGTAAAAATTCCCCCTACCATTGGGGCTGCAATTCGTTTCATTACATCAGAGCCTGCACCTAAACCAATAATTATTGGAAGCAATCCAAGAAAGGTAGTCATTACTGTCATCATTTTAGGTCTTATTCTTTTCACAGCACCTTCAAAAATGGCTTCTTTTAGTTGGGTAACTGTATTCATCATTCCACTTTTTTTCATCCTTTCGTAACTTAAATCCAGGTAGAGAAGCATTACAACCCCCGTTTCGGCATCAACCCCTAATAGGGCAATTATACCTACCCACACGGCAACACTCATGTTGAATCCAGCAAGATATAAAAACCAAATAGCACCAACCATGGAGAAAGGGAGGGCGAGTAGGACAATTCCGGTTTTTGCCAGCGATCTGGTATTAAAATACAATAGAATGATAACAATCATAAGAGTAAGAGGAATGATTACAATAAGTCTATCGTTTGCCCGTTCCATGTATTCAAACTGACCGCTCCACTTGAGAGAATAACCGGCAGGAAGAGTAATCTTTTCTGATATTACTTCTCTTGCATTCTTGATATATGTTCCAACATCAATATCCTTTATATCAATATATACCCACACATTTGGTCTGGCGTTTTCTGTTTTGATAACAGGTGGACCTTTTAGAATCCTGATATCAGCAACTTCCTCTATTGGAATATTTCCATTTCTTATTGGAACCAAAACACGTTTAATGGACTCAATATTTTGCCTGTAATCTCGCTTATACCTTAAGTTTATAGGGTATCTTTCAAGCCCTTCAATGGTTTTAGTAATGTTCATTCCACCAATTGCACTTTTAATCACGGTCTGTACATCGGAGACAGTAAGTCCGTACCTGGCGAGAGCATCCCGTTTAATATCAATATCAATGTAATTACCGCCAACAGCTCGTTCGGCAAAAGCAGACCTTGTTCCATTAATATCTCTAGCAACGGATTGGATCTGTTGCCCAATATCCTGTAGCACGTTCAAATCCGGCCCGGCTATTTTAATCCCTACAGGAGTTTTGATACCGGTCGATAACATATCAATTCTTGTCTTAATAGGCATAGTCCATGCGTTGGTAAGTCCCGGAATCTGAATTGCAGAATTGAGTTCTTCAATTAGCTTATCAGGCGTCATTCCTTCACGCCATTCACTTTCCGGCTTTAGTTGAATTGTCGTCTCAAGCATGGAAAGTGGAGCAGGATCAGTAGCAGTTTCTGCCCGGCCTATTTTTCCGAATACAGATTCAACCTCAGGAAATGATTTGATGATTTTATCTGTCTGCTGTAGTAATTCCTTTCCCTTCGTAATTGAAATCCCCGGAAGCGTGGTAGGCATATATAAAAGATCACCTTCATAGAGAGGCGGCATAAATTCACTGCCAAGCTGTGAATAGGGGATATATGTTAATCCTACTATTATTGCAGCAGCTGCTATAACTCCCCATCTGCGCTTTATAACAAAATCAACTACCGGATGATAAAGCTTTGTTAGGAATTTGGTTATCGGATTATCTTCCTCCCGACGCATTTTGCCACGGACAAGATAACCAATAAGAATTGGTACAATGGTAACAGCCAGAATGGTGGCGGCACCCATGGCATAAGTTTTTGTAAAAGCTAATGGTTTGAATAATCTTCCTTCCTGTTGTTCAAGAGAAAAAACAGGGAGAAATGAAACAGTGATTACCAGTAGGGAATAGAAAATTGATGGACCAACCTCTTTTGCTGATTCCAGTACAGTTTCCCAGTGAAGTTTTCTATCGCTTTCCGGTTTGTCCTGTTCTATTTGAAGATGAGTATGAGCATTTTCCACCATAATTATTGATGCGTCAACCATGGCGCCAATAGCAATAGCAATTCCACCAAGTGACATAATATTGGCGTTAATACCTTGCAGTTTCATCACCAAAAATGATGCAAGCACAGCGGTGGGTAGTGTAAAAATTGCAACAAAAGAACTTCTTATATGAAGAAGAAATGCAATTATTACGAATGCGACTATAATGCTTTCTTCAACCAATTTCTCGCTAAGGTTATCGATTGCTCTATTAATTAAGGATGACCGATCATAGGCTGTTATAATTTCAACATCATCGGGCAATGAGCTTTTCAGTTCAGCCAGTCGTGCCTTAACATTATCAATTACTTCAAGAGCGTTTTCTCCGTAGCGCATAACTATAATACCACCAACGGTTTCGCCCTTGCCATTCCACTCCGCAACCCCCCGGCGTAGTTCCGGACCAATTGTAACATCGGCAACATCTTTAACATAAACAGGCGTGTAACTCTCTTTACCATATCCTATGGCAATATTCTTAATATCATCGGCATTTTTTATTAACCCAAGTCCGCGAACCATAAATTCCATTTCGCTCATCTCGAGTAACTTTCCGCCGGCGTCACTATTGCTTTTTTGAATAGCCATTCGAATTCGATCGATAGGAATATTGTAATTTGCCAATTTTATGGGATCGACATTAACCTGGTACTGCTTAACGAAACCACCAATACTGGCAACCTCGGAGACTCCTTTTATTGAAATAAGTTCATATCGTAAAAACCAGTCCTGAATGGATCGTAACTCCTGAAGATCTCTTTTATCTGAATGAAGTGTATACTGGTAAACCCAACCCAGGCCAGTAGCATCAGGGCCTAACTGTGGATTAACCCCATCAGGAAGTGTTCCTTGCAGTGAACTAAGATATTCTAGTACCCGGCTTCTTGCCCAGTAAAGGTCTGTACCATCTTCAAAAATGATATAGACCATTGAGTATCCGAAAAATGAATATCCGCGTACATCCTCTGCAAAAGGTACGGATAACATTTTTGTAGTAAGAGGGTAGGTAACCTGGTCTTCAACTATTTGTGGTCCCTGTCCCGGGTATTCCGTAAAGATTATAACCTGAACATCACTTAAATCAGGTATGGCATCGACTGAAGTATTCTTGACTGCCCAAATACCACCGAATATAAGTCCAAGAGTAAGCACAATAACGATAAACTTATTGTTAACTGACCATTCAATTATTTTAGCAACGAATGTTTCTTTGCTACCTGAGGAAATCATTTCGCCCCCTCATGGTTTTGGTAATGTTTATAACCGTTTTCAGAAAGGTTACTTTTTACATCGACTAGCGAATACTCTTTAAGCTTCATCTGGCAGGAAGGACATCTGCCGTGCTCGTCAGAAATTATATTCCAATCCATGGGGCATTCATATAGTTTCCCATCTGCATTAGTATCGATCGACTCGACATCTATTATCCCGGTTCGAATTAATGGTGATTCAACTACATATTTATTCTCTTTAATCATTTCCATCTTATCTGTATCGTGGGAGGTGGATTCCTTTTCAATAGTATTTTCTGTGGTGGCATCATTTACCTTCCCGGCCATCTGATCTTCATCCATAGGTATTTCTTTTGAACCAAATTTAGAAATGGCTGATTTGAGACTACTTTCAGAATCGATAAGGAATTGGGCTGATGTAACTATATTCATTCCTTCAGCCAATCCTTTTGTAACTTGATAGTAACCATCAGCATACTGCCCAAGCATTATTTCAACCGGTTTAAATTTCCCTTCTCCAAGAGATACGATAACAATATTATGCTCACCGGATCTTATAACTGATTGATTAGAAACGACCGGCAGAATAAGAGAGGCATCACTTATAATTTCCACTTTTGCCAGCATAGAAGGTTTTAGTAAGTAATCTCTGTTAGAAATAAGTATTCTGGCTTTACCGGTTCTTGTACTGCTTTCTATAGTAGGATAAATGAAATCCACATATCCGTTAAATACTTTACTCGGGTATGCATCTATCATTATTCTTGTTTGAGAACCAACCTTAACTTTAGATAGTTCGTTTTCATAAATATCCGCTATAACCCAGAGAGTGGATAAATCAGCAATGTGTAAAAGAGAAGTTCCGGGACTAATCTTTTCTCCTTCCAGAACTTTTTTCATTAACACTACACCATCTGCAGGTGAATTTATTGGCAGGTATCTTGAAGCCATTCTGCTGTTGCGAACCTTTTCAATTTCATCATTACTCAAATCCAGCAGACGAAGTTTTTTAATGGCACTACTCACCAGTTCGTCACTACTTATCATGAGTGTTGATGTAGCAGATTGATTTGCTTTTGCCTGATAGGCGAGTGCTGAGATAAATTCCTCTTCAGCTGCTAAGAGTTCAGGGGAGTAAATATCAAGCAGCTTTTCTCCCTTGGAAACTCTTTGACCAGTGGAATTGACATACATCGTTTCTATCCAACCACCAATTTTTGAGCTTATCAGAAATTCCTTAGTTTCGTCAGTTAACAAAAGACCATTAGTTCTTATGATACCTGAAAGGGACTTTTTAACCACCCGCTCAATCTTGACGTTCATATTTTGTTGCACAACTGGGTCAATAGATATGATTCCGCCACCGGAAACTTCATCATCATATACTGGAACAAGATCCATCCCCATTTTTGATTTCCCCGGCTGGTCGTAAATTTCACCTAGATTCATTGGTGCAACCCAATAAAGAATTTCACGCTCTGTCGAAGCGCTTGTCGTTTTATTTTGGATAGGAGTTAGTTTCATCTCGCAGATTGGGCAGTTACCAGGTTCTTCTGAAATAATGTCCGGGTGCATTCCGCAAGTATATAATTGCTTCCCCTCATCATCGGAATGATTGTGAGTGGTGACTGTGTCCGCTGCTAGAAAATTTTGATAAACAATAAAGGCGACAGCAATCGCCAATAAAACGGTTAATATTATAATTGATCTATTTTTCATGATTTACCTCAATACTTTGATCAGCTAAAAGTTCACTTCCCGTCAAATACTCTAACAGAGCTATTTCTTTATGAAAATCTTTTCGAATAGTATATTGCTCGTCCTGAAGCTCAATAAGTTTATTCAATGAATCTATAACATTCAGAAAATCAACAGTACCAGTCTTGTAGCCGGTAATAGATGATTTAAAAGATTCAGTTGCACTGGCTGTTAATGATTCAGCCAATAGTTTCTGTCTTGTTAAGAGGGAAGTGATTCTTTCAAGAGAACGATTTAAAGATATTTTTAGCCATTGGATTTGGTTTTCGTAATTGGTTTTGTACAACTCATTAAGTTTTTTAGTCTTTGAGACAGCTGCAGATTTTTTACCCCCATAGTTAATGGGAAGACTAACACCAAGATTGAAGGATATAAAATCGTTGAGGTCAACGCCGGTTGATTGAAGTGCGTCTCTTTGAGAATATTGAATCCCAAGATTAAAATTTGGATAGAATTCGTAGTTGGCTAAATCCTCTTGCCGGATTGACTTTTCGATTAATATCTGTGTTTTAAGAAGTGACGGTTTATTCATTATTGCTTTATTAAGCAGGTCATCCAGACTTAGTGGCCAATCGACATCTTTTTCAAGTAAACCCGAAACATCAGTTTGGACTTCTTCGTAGAGTAGTCCAGAAATTATAGCCTTCTTTTCGCCTTCAACAGATTTAAGTTCAGCTTCTTTATCTGAAATGTTTGTTATGTTGAACTGCAATAGCAAGAGGTTCTGCTGAGGAGCTTTACTTACCTCATATTGAGTTCTAATAACCGGGAGTAAAGTCTCTAATAATTCTCGTTTCTCATTTAATAATCTGGTTTTGGTTTGAACAATTGCCAAATCAAAAATTGCATCCAGTAAATTTCTCCTCACATTCCACTTTGCATCTACAAGATCTTGTTTCGCAACCTCAACTTCCGACTGATAAACGCTTTCCATAGAACTTAATTTCCCGGGGAAGGGAAATGATTGACTAAGAGAGACGACTTTACCAGTCATAGGTTCTCTATCAAACGACAAAGAATTAACAGGTAAATTTGCCAATCCAAGCCCTAAAACAGGATCGTTAAGATTTGAGTATTGAGCGATTTCAAGTTCCGCAATTTCAATTTTTGTCTTGAATGAGTGAATCTCCGGACTATTTTCAATCGCCTTTGTTATTAATTGTTTTAATGATCTCTCCATAGATTGTGCAGGAGAAATCAACACAAACATCATTATTGATGTAAGTACCAGGTTAAAGTACTTCATTACGACTCCATATTAAATAAGTGAAATTTAAAGCAAGAAGTCGAGTCTAAATAATAAATGAATAGTTTTGGAGGTAAATAGGCGTGTCATCAACAAAATTGTCTAACTTTGTCAATAGAGTTCTGATAAAATCTATTTTTTGCCCATTGCAGGTTGGAAGAATAATCGTGTTGGAAAATAACTTAATTTCGTTTTTAATTTCAGAAATCTTGAAAACAATATTTTCTTTAACATCATTATGTATACAACCACAATCAGAATTTAAGGCTGAACCAAACTGTGAATCGCAGGTTGGTACTTGCTCAGGAATGATATGGTTAGAACAACAGGAAACTTCGGGTATCTCTGTTACAGGTTCAGTATGACAACATTTCTGTTGAGACAGTCCGTGGACTGAAATCAGCACAATCATTATCATCTGAAACATCAGGAAGATTGAAATCGTTTTTTTTATTTTTTCGTTGTTCAAATTCATAAAAGATATTAAGTTTCTAAAACTTATTTGCTAATATAAAACAATTACCTTAGTTATTGCAAGTTAACAAGGGGAAATGAACATTGGTTCCAGGTGCAAATTGATAATTATTCTTCTAATGAAATAAATTTGGAGTTTTAAATGAAGGTAAAACCAGTAACAATTTACATTGCTGTATTTTTTGTGGCAGTAATTCTTATAGTGTTTTTTGCGAGTAATAACAATTCAGATGAAGTTTCCACGAACCCACACGCCGCGATGTCGGAGAACGGTATGCCGAGTGATGATGTCCACAAAGGAATGGCTGGGAAAGGCGCTGATTCACCATCGAAAGCAAATGTCTCAGAAAAATTTTATGCCAGAATGAATGAACTGAAGAGTAAAATTGAAACAAACCCTGATGATACGCTTAGTATGAAAGAGCTTGGTCATTTCAACTACATGGCTCATAAAAGTGATGAAGCAATGGCATTATACAGGAAAATTTTAACTATTGACGATAAGCGAAGCGATATTCACTTTGCGGTTGGAGTGATATATTATAACGATAAAAAGTTCGATTTGGCAGAACAGGAAATGAAAACTGTTTTAGGCTATGATAAAGATAATACAGTTGCTATGTATAACCTTGGTGCAATTTACCAGGGCAAGGGAGATATTGAAAAAGCAAAGACAATTTGGAATTCTATCACAAAAAAATATCCAGATAGTCACGAAGCGTTTTTGGCTGAAACATCACTTGAACAACTTAAGCAGGGTAAATAAAATTATTTGTTAATCATTTTATTTAAATAGTCTTCAATGATGTTCAACATCCTGTCATGGACCTCGCCGATCTTATTTATCTGAGAATCGATTTCCGAATCAGGCTCAATCAGATTTTTAGCTTTAGTCAGGGCTATTTTCATAGCCCTGCTATTTTTTGCTTCGTTAAATAAGTCAATTATTTTTTCTACAGTTTTTTGCTTTGTTTTTAGAATAGTATCTTTCTGAGTGTTTTTCAACTCATCGTATAATAAATGCATCTCTTCAATTTTATTTATTTTCTCTTCCTGTAGAGTTACATTTTCCAGGGTAATGGAAGCATTAGAGGCAATCGCTTTTAAGAAAGACATATCCTGTTCAGTAAACTCGCCATCAATTTTATTAAGTACCTGAAAAACCCCAACAACTTTCCCTTTAAGATTCATCATTGGTACGGATAACAAATTCCTTGTTTTAAATCCCGATAGTTGATCAAATGTTTTGTTAAACTCGGGATGACTATAGGGATCAGATGTTATAATTGCTTCTCCCGTAGCGGCGACCTTTCCGGCTATTCCTTTACTCTTATGGAATCTGAGTTCACAACGGTTAATTCCGGTACCGGTTCTCGACCAGAGTTCGTGGGTGGATTTATCAAGGACAAAAACGGTTGCTCTTTCGGCAGATAATGTATCTTTAGCCAAATCAACCATGGTGTTAATCAACTTGTCAATATCGTTTATGGTGTGAAGATTCTTAGAAATTTCATACAGAATGGATAATTTTTTATTTTCATAACTGGCTCTGATCTTTGCCTGCTCTTCGTGCAATTCTTTTAGTGCCTTTGTTTCGTAAAGAGCCTCCTTTACCGTGTCAGATAACTTATCAATAGTAAAAGGTTTTGACAAATAATTATATGCGCTATGTCCAAAAAGAATATCCTTAGTATCATTAAAATATTCAGAAACGATGACAATCGGTTTATCTTTTTCCAGAGAGTGAAGACTTTCGATAAAAGATATTTCTGAGATGAGAGGTTTGTTAATTTCCACAATAATTAAGTCGTAATTCTGTTCTGACAATTTTTTTAATCCGGATTCGTTCTTCTCGGCAAAATGTATAAATAAATCCCCTTGGGAAATAAATGAGTCAAAGATTTTTTTTGATTCTCTGGTTTCAGGGAATACGAGGATATCTTTTGTCTTTTCCATAATAGTCCTAACTCGATTTAATTAATCAGTAATGATCTTGCTTATAAAATGATTTTCTAATAATTCCAAATAAGGGTTATTTATTTGTAATAGTCTGTGATCTGTATTCCACACTTCTTTTTTTGTCCCAAATTTTTGAGTGAAATATGATTCATCAGATCTCTTTAAACGGGAGGACAATACATAAAGAGGCTTGCAAAATTCTTTACATAAAATTCCCAGTAATTTACTGCCAACTTTGTTTATAACATCACCATTCGGTAGTAAAACATCGGCTCCTATCATTACCATATTGCACCTGGCAATAGCATTTGGTAAAAAGGACTCTGTAATAAACTCGACTTTAATTTGCTTATCCAGTAATTTTTGTGCTATTATTCTTCCTTCAAGCATAGGTCTGGATTCTGATACGATTACATAAAATTCGATAGTCTTGTTTAATTCCAATAATGTTTCGGTAACAGTAAAACTATTTGAAAAAGTAAGAATTGTTTCATGGGGTTTTATAAGCGGCGATACTCTCTTTGCAATAATTGTTGGTAGCAACTTTTCAGTTGCAATGATGTCGTCCAAAAAATCCGGAGTAATAAAACCTTTGCTCGCTAACTCATAAGAAATAAATGATAAATATTTTACTATTACTTCAAAGCAGGATAGTTTTTCTTTAAGCACTCTAATGAGTTCAGGTTTATCGTTAATTGAGGATAAATTTGAAAAAATGTAGTCATGCACTTTAAATAATATTTCTCTACTCCCCGAAATATTATCATTAAAAATATTTTCGAGATCACCATCAATCATTTATTTACTAATCCAGATTAGCACTTTTCGGTATACTTAAATCCTTTTAAAGGCTCACGCAAAGTCAAAACAGGGCATGGAGCTTTCCGAACAACTTTTTCCGCCGTGCTTCCAAATAATAAGTGCTCAACCCCTGTATGCCCATGTGTCGATATTATAATTAAATCCACATCCTTCTCGGAGGCTGTTTCAATAATTTCTATAAATGGCTTTCCGGATTTGATTATGACCTCAGATTCGACATGAGAGGCTATTTCGGCTTCGACAAGTTTGGACAATTCTTCCTTAGCCCTGGTTGTCATATCAAGATCAAGGGCGGGAATGGAAACCTGACCCATGCTAAAATCAGCAGGATATATTGCCGGTTCCACGACATATATCAAGCTTAACTTTGCCTTAAAATGTTCGGCAAAATTTACAGCATAGCGTAAAGCGTTTTTTGAAAAATCGGAAAAGTCGATAGGTACCAAGATGTTTTTTACGGAGTACATGATTCCTCCTAGTTATTGTCTACCATCTTTGTGTATAATGCTAAGTATTCTTGATTTACATTTCGTAGTCGTGTTGCAATTATTTGAGCCATACCTTTCATAATTTCTACACCAACTTTCGGATACCTGTTTATAAATTCGTCCAGATCAGGTTTAAAAAGTACGGCTAGTGTTGAATCTCTTGTTGCGATTGCTGAGGCAGACCTTCGCTCATTGTCAAGTAATGCCATTTCCCCAAAAAAATCGCCCCTGTTAAATTTAATAAGATCATATTCAATATTTTCAGGTGTGGATTGCGAAATTGACACTTCCCCTTCTCTTATAACGTATAAACCAATTCCAGGATCTCCCTGATGAAAAATATATTCACCAGTTTCATAAAATCTATTATGTGTTAATTTGGTTAAATTATTGATTTGAGATTTAGAAAGTTTTTCAAAAGTAGGCATTGACTTGAATACATCCTGTAAATCAGTTTTACCGGATGATGCTTTAAAAAGATTCGTCCAAAAACTACTGTTCTTCATTATTCCGTTTGGGCTATCCATCTACTATCCTTAACTAAATATTCCGCATTCAGCTACCCGCCAGATTTTCTGACAGGGGAATTTATTTTCGTAAAGCGCTCTGCCAATTATTACAGAATCAATTCCATCCTCTTCGTCGTAAAATATATTTTTCAGGTCATCGTAATGTCTAATGCCACCACTCAGGGTGACTTTCAAATTAGTATTCTTGGCTATTCGTTTGGATAATTCAATATTTGGTCCTATAAGAGTTCCATTTCTATTAATATCAGTAACAATTAATCTTTCAATTCCTGCTTCCTCAAGCCACCTGGCATGTTCGAGAACGCTACGCTTTATTTTCTCCTGCCTGCCCTTAATATAAATTTCATCATCAAGAACGTCAATAGCAGCAATAACTCTTCTGTTTCCAAATTTAGCAACAGCCTCTTTAAACTCAACGGGGTTATTATGTGCCATAGTTCCAATTACTACACGATATACACCAAGTTCAAGTAGTATAGCTACGTCGTTAATGGTTCTAATCCCGCCACCATATTCAACCGGAATGATAACAGATTCACATATTCGTTTAACGGTACCAAAGTTTTTTTGAGATGATTGCTGAGAGGCATCAAAGTCCACAACATGAATACACTTGGCATTTTCCGCACGCCAAATCATGGCCATCTCTACCGGGTTGTTGTTGTATTGCTTACAATTTAATTCAGGGATACCCTGAACAACCCTTACTGTTTTCCCATCCTTAATATCTATGGATGGAATAATTAAAATCTTTTTCATGAACAACCAAATCTGATGGAATATACTTTTTACAATTTTCAAAGTAATAATACTCAATGAAACTTATAAAAAAAATGTAATTAATGAACCAGAAAAATAATAATCGAAAAATGTCCTAAAAATCTAATTTCTTGACTTTTCCGGGGCTAAGTGGCATATTTAGACCTATGAGCGCTGATTATATACTTGATACAAAAGATAACGAGAAGATAAGAATTTCTACATTTGGTGAAGAAAATTATTCCTCAGGCAGAATTATAATCCATGTGCACGGTTTTAAGGGATTTAAGGATTGGGGATTTAACCCTTATATCGCAAGGTATTTTGCAAAAAACGGATATTATGTTATAACTTTTAATTTTTCACACAATGGTATTGGCGAAGATCCACTTAACTTTACCGAGCTTGAAAAATTTGCTGAAAACACCTATTCCAGAGAAGTTAATGAATTAGCTGAATTAATTGAGGCTGTCAAATCAGGATTCTTCGGTGAAATTGAATCTCCTCGTATTGGAGTCATTGGTCATAGCAGGGGAGGAGTTGCCTCACTTATTAACGGTGAAAAATATTCTGAAATAAAAGCTGTTTCAACATGGGCTGCGATTTCAAAGTTAGATAGGTATTCAGAAAGACAAAAAGAAGAGTGGAAAATTCAAGGATATTTTGAGGTTGTTAACACCAGAACCAATCAGGTAATGAGATTAAATTATAGCTTGATGGAAGACATTGAGAATAATCAGACAGGGTTACTCAGTCTGGAAAAAGCTGTAAAAAACTTGAACAAACCATTACTAATAGTGCATGGAGAGCAGGATTTAGCGGTACCGGTAAAAGAGGGAGAAACATTATATAACTGGTCCGATAAAAATAAATCAGAATTATTCATTATCAAAAATACTGGTCATACTTTTGGCGCAGTTCATCCTTTTACCGGGGCAAACGAAAGTCTTGATCTATTATTGGATAAAACTAAAAGATTTTTCGATGAACATCTTTCCTAGTTGTTTTATCCTGAATTCAGCCTTATTCACAAAATAAAATATATACTAAAATGGAAATCAAAAATATTGTTTTTACTCTTGTATTTATTACCGCATTCAGTTTCTTAGCCTACAATTTAAAAAGATTATTTTCTTACCTTTCTATTGGTCAACCGGATAATCGTTTTAATTCTCCAGGAAAAAGAATAGCCAATGTTCTTAAAATTGCTTTTGGTCAATCCAAATTATTACGTGACCCGGTTGCCGGAACAATACATTTTTTAATTTTTTGGGGATTTGTACTCTTTGTTTTTGCAGTTCTGGAAAGCATTATACAAGGTTTTTATTCTCCTTTCTCCTTCGAATTTCTCGGACCAATTTTTTCACTTATCACTTTGGTTCAGGATATTCTAATAGTATTGGTGGCAGTATCAATTATATATGCCTTGCTAAGAAGATTTGTTATTAAGGTTGATAGACTTCAGGGCAGTTCTAAAGAAAAATTGGATGCTGCCATTGTTCTTTTTTTAATTCTCTGTGTTGTTGTTACAATGCTTGGTCAGAACATGGCATTAATTGCAATGCATAATTTTCATGTTGCAGGGAGTGAATTGCGACCAGTTTCTATGTTCTTAAGTCCATTGTTTTTCGCCGGACCTGGTGGCGGAACTGAATTGGCATATGAAATTTTTTGGTGGTCTCATATAATTGTAATATTCGGATTCATGAATTTCTTACCCTATTCAAAACATCTTCATGTTTTCACCTCCATACCAAATGTGTATTTTTCTTCTTTAGATAATAAAAATGCTTCTCTAAAACCAATAGATTTAGAAGATGAAGAGGCTGAACAATATGGCGCTGCCGATATTGAACATCTCTCATGGAAACAATTACTTGATGGATTATCATGTACCGAATGCGGAAGATGTACAGCAGTATGTCCGGCAGCGATCACCGGGAAACCACTATCACCTAGAAAAATAATTGAAAATATCCGTGAACGAACCCAGGAAAAGGCCCCATTGATTCTTGCCGGCAACGAAGAGAACACGGCAGTTCTCGAGAATACTCTGGTAAACAACTATATTACCGCAGATGAACTATGGTCATGTACAACATGTATGGCATGTGTTCAGGAATGTCCGGTTACAATTGAACATGTAGGTTCTATTGTAGATATGCGCAGAAACCTGGTGTTAATGGAATCACAATTTCCTCCCGAATTAAATAATATATTCAAGAACCTTGAAAACAATTTTTCACCCTGGGCGTTTAATTCGCAGGACAGAGCCAACTGGGCTGAAGGATTGGATATAAAAACAATGGCGGATGACTCAGAATGCGAATATTTGTTCTGGGTTGGTTGCGCAGGGTCATTTGATGCCAGATATCAAAAAGTTAGTATTGCTATTGCAAAATTGCTACAAAAAGCTAATATTAGCTTCAGAATCTTGGGCACTGAGGAAAAATGTAATGGAGATACGGCGAGAAGGCTTGGCAACGAGTATTTAGCTCAGATGCTGATTCAGGAAAATGTGGAAACTCTTAATAATTATAAAGTTAAAAAAATTATTACTGCTTGCCCACATTGCTTTAACACTATTAAAAATGAATATCCTGATTTTGGCGGAAAATTCGAAGTTCAGCATCATTCTGAAGTAATCAACAATTTGATTTCTGATGGTCGCCTAAAATTAAAGGAAGATACAGAAAAACATAAAGTTACTTATCACGATTCTTGTTATCTTGGCAGATACAACAATGTTTACGATGAGCCAAGAAAGTCGATTAATAAAATTGACGGAATTGAACTTGTTGAAATGAAACGTAACAAAGACAAAGGATTCTGCTGCGGTGCCGGCGGTGGAAGAATGTTCCTTGAAGAAACTCTTGGCACCAGAATTAATGAAGAGCGAACCAAAGAGGCTTTAGAAACAGAAGCTGATACAATTGCATCAGCTTGTCCATTTTGTATGACAATGATGGAAGATGGACTTAAAGCCTTTAACGAAAATGATAATGTAGTGGTCAAGGACATAGCAGAAATCGTTCTTGAAAACTCAATATAGAACGCTCGCTAACAAACTTAATAGGAGGTTTTAAAATGAGTGAAAAGTACCGTGAAATGATTGAATTTCTTCAAAGTCTTGATTCAGATGTAGAGAAATTTTACGACAAAGGTCAAGCAGCCGCCGGAACAAGGGTGAGAAAAGGTCTTAGTGAACTTAAAAGACTCGCGCAAGAAATGAGAAATGAAGTTCAGGATATGAAGTCTCAAAGAAAAGACGGAAAAACTGCTTAAACTTTTAGAGCGTTTTTGTTTTTATTTGGCTGAATTATATTCGTTTATAATTCAGCTTTTTTTTATGAATGAAAATTACCTGAAAATATTGTCTGCCTTTCTGCTTTCAATAACCTGCTGCTTTGCTCAGGTTGATAGTAGTTTGGCTTCCCTGAAAACTTCCATAAGGTTTTCTATAGTTGGTGATGTTATGGCTCATCAAACTCAGCTGAACTACGCCATCAATTCTGATAGTACTTATGACTTCCACTCTGTATTCTCATATATATCTCCTTACATTACTCAATCAGATTTCGCAATTGCTAATTTCGAATCTGCATGTGCCGGATCCAAACGTGAATATAAGGGATACCCTGTATTTAATACTCCGGATACAATTATTACCGCACTTAAAGATTCCGGCTTTGATCATTTGATTACAGCTAACAATCATATTCTTGATATGGGCGTAAGTGGTGCTAAGCGAACAATGAATGAAATTATTAAAAGGGGACTGGACTATAGTGGTTCGAACAGAACAGAATCTGAAAAAGACTCGATAAAAGTGTATGAAGTGAATAATATTAAATTCACAATCCTTTCCTACACTTATTTCTCAAATTTCAACAACATTGGCAGTCACCATTATATAGTTAACAAAATTGATTTGCAGAGAGTAGAGAAGGATATTGCTAAAGCCAAAGGACTGGATTTGGATGTTATAATCGTCTATTACCATTTTGGTACTGAAGAGCAAAGAGAACCCGATTTAAATCAAGAGGAAATTGTAAAGAAAACCATTTCATTTGGTGCTGATATTATTCTTGGTGGGCATCCTCACAGATTACAACCTATTGAGGTCTTTAATACTAATGCGGCAAATATTGCTACTGGGTTTGTTGCATACTCAATGGGTAATTTTGTCTCTAATCAGAGGTGGCGCTATAATGATGCAGGAGCTGTGCTATATTTTACAATTGAAAAAGAGATTGAATCTGGCAAGACTTCTTTAAGTACTATTGAATATTTGCCAACCTGGGTTTTCAAGGGTTTTACAAAAAATGGCAGAGAATTTATTGTTTTACCCTCTCAATTGGCAATGGAAGAAAATCCATTACCTTTCCTCACCCAAGAAGATATTATGCTCATGAAGGAGAGTTATCAGGACTGTATTGAAAGCTTTAATAAATATTCTGCCGAACCAATATTAATTGATATCTTGAAATGAACTTCCAAGCCATGATTGCGCTTAAGTAGGAAAATCACACATTTATTACTTATTTTAGCTCTTCTAAAAATTATAGACTATACATGAAAAATAAAGCATCCTTATCGGTTATTTTCACAACCGTTTTTATAGATCTTATGGGCTTTGGAATATTAATTCCTATACTCCCGACTTTTGCAACAAAAGAACTTGGCGTTTCTGACTTTGGAATAGGATTAATAATCGGTATATATTCTCTTACTCAGTTCCTTTTTAATCCGTTGCTTGGTAAACTGTCAGATAAAATTGGACGACGTCCTTTGATTCTGGTTACACTTCTTATTACAGCTGCATCATATATCATGTTCAGTTTTTCATCCTCTTTTCTCATTCTTTTTCTCTCAAGGATGCTTGCAGGAATAGGCGGAAGTAATATTGGCGTCGCTCAGGCTTATATTGCAGACATTACTTCGGAGGAAGACAGATCTAAAGGTATGGGCTTAATTGGCGCCGCTTTTGGGCTGGGATTCGTATTTGGACCTCTGATTGGTGGCATCATCTCCAGTTATAGTTACACTTATGCCGGTTACGGTAGTGCAATATTTTCCTTCCTTGCATTTATTTTTGCCTACTTCGCTTTACCTGAATCCAATGTGAATCATGATAAAAAAGCAAAAATGAGTTACAAATTATTCGATTTGGCTTTTATGAAAAAAACCATTAAAAGACCTACTCTCGGTTTATTAATGCTTCTTTTCTTTATCATTGTCTTCTCTATGGCAAATATTTACGGAACATTTGCCATTTTAGGGTATAAAATCTACCATTTTACAGATAAACAAACGGGTTATCTTTTCGGCATAATAGGAATTGTTGGCGCAATTATGCAGGGTGGACTTATAAGATATCTTTCAAAAATGTTTTCGGACAAGTCGCTGATTATTTGGGGCACATTATTCATGAGTGCCGGGTTAGGGTTTTTACCTTATGGAGTAAATTTTTTAGGTGTTGCAATCGTAATCGCACTGCTGGGCATTGGATCAGGATTGTTACAGCCGATAATTTTAAGTCTTGTCTCAAAATATTCTCCGGCTGAAGAGCAGGGAGCTGTTTTAGGCTTAAATCAGTCATTTTCTGCCATGGCGAGAGTTTTAGGTCCCGTTTGGGGCGGATTTGCCTACGAAATAATTGGTTATCAAATCCCATTTCTCACAGGCGCCTTATTTACACTATTAACTTTTTTCCTCGTGATTTTTATGCTAAAGGTAGAATAGATGTTTTCAGTTGGTGATATAAATATTGAAAAGGCATTACTTTTAGCTCCCATGGAAGATGTTACTTCCATTCCTTTCAGAATACTATGCAAAGGTCTCGGTGCTGATGTTGTTTATACGGAATTCGTAAATGCAGATGGTTTGATTAGGAAAAATCAAAAAACGGCCGATAAAATGGACTTCCTGGAAGAGGAAAGACCACTTGGAATTCAAATCTATGGCGGTAATCTTGAGCCAATGATTGAATCGGCTAAAATTTCAGAAGCAAGAAATCCTGATATTATTGATATAAATGCCGGATGCTGGGTAAAGAAGGTTGCGACACGTGGCGCCGGAGCAGGTTTACTAAGAGATCCTGACTACCTGGTACAAATGGCTGGCGAGTGCGTAAAAGCCGTTGACAAACCTGTTACTGTGAAAACCAGAATTGGGTGGGATATGGAAGAAATCGTAATTCTTGATGTCGCCCGCCGTCTGGAAGATGTAGGCGTAAAAGCACTTACAATCCACTGTAGAACGCGCCAGATGGGGCATAAGGGCGATCCATTGTGGGAATATGTGGCAAAGGTTAAGGAATTGGTAGAAATGCCCGTTATTCTCAACGGTGGAGTATTTACTGCTGAGGATGTAAAAAGAGCATTTGATGAAACGAATGCTGACGGAGTTATGATTGCGCGGGGCGCCATCGATCATCCCTGGATTTTCCGTGAGGCTAAAGAATTGCTGGAGCATGGGAAAATTGTAACTGAACTGACTCCAAGAGGAAGAATTGAAACAGCTCTTCAGCATTTGCAAATTGAGCTTAAATACAAAGAATTGAGAAGGGTTATCTATCCTTTCCGTAAATATTACTCAGGTTACTTAAAAGGTCTCCATGGAGCATCAAGGATTCGCCAGGAATTAATGACTTTGGTTGAGTATGAACCGATCGAGGCTCTTTTGCTAGGCTACCTCGAAGAACTTGAAAAATTACCAAAAGAGGATCAACAGGCCATTTTTTAATCTAAAAATTTGTTTTATTCCTTTCTAAAATAATCTCATTTATTTATCTTTATCCCTCAATCCGAATTGAAAGGTAAACTGATGTCACTAAAGAAAGATCTCATTAATCATATCGAAGAGATGGCAAATCTCATGGATTTTCTTGGTGAGAATAAATTCAAAGTTAGTGCCTTTAAGAATGGTTCAAATACAATTCGTCAATTGACAACAGATATAGAAGTTATGATAGCAGAGGATTCTCTTAAAGAGGTTAAGGGAATTGGAAAAGGACTTCTTACAGTTATAATGGAGTATTTTGATCATGGTTATTCTTCGGAGCATGAAAGACTTCTGGAGGAGGTCCCCAAAGGGATAACAGAGGTTTTTAAAGTGCGTGGATTAGGCGCGAAAAAGATAAAATCTCTATATGATGAATTGAAAATTAGAAATCTTGAAGATCTGGAAGTGGCTTGCAAGGACAGAAAAATAATCAATGTTAAAGGATTTACCGCAAATACTGTTGAGAAGATTCTGGCTGAAATTGAGAGAATCAGATCAGCAAAGGGATATATCCATCTACATCGTGCCGATAAAGTAGTTAAAATACTTTCAGATATACTTGCTGAATTGGATTCAGTCATTCAATATTCTGTCTCCGGTGATTTTAGAAGGGGAATGGAAATTATATCAGAATTGATCTTTTGTTGCCATGTTAGTAATAAGATTACTTTTGAAGAAGAACTTGCTAAATTATTCCCTATAAAGACTTTAACGGATAGTTCCGAAAATGTTATCGAGTTTGAATTCGATTCTAAAATATCTCCAAAGATATTTATATCTGAGAATGAGTCTGAGTACTTTAGAAATTTATTCCGGACCACTGGCTCAAACGAATTTATCGAAGATCTTGTTTTTGAAAAGGAAGATTTGGCAAGTGAAGAGGAACTATTTGAATTGAATAACATGCGTGTTATTATTCCTGAGATGCGAGAAAAGGAATATCTTGATGCTCCCGAACATCTAAGAGATAATTCTAATCTTACATTTGATAATTTTAAGGGATTAATGCATTTTCATACGACTTATTCGGACGGACTTAATACACTTGAAGAAATGGTTGTCGAAGCCAAAAATCTAGGATTTTCCTACGCTGCCGTTTGTGATCACAGCAAGACGGCGTTTTACGCAAATGGACTTTCAGAAAAACGTATATTATTGCAAAAGAAGGAGATAGAGGAGCTTAGCTCAAGTTTGGATTTTACAATATTTCAAGGAATTGAAAGTGATATTCTCAATGATGGTTCCCTGGATTATGAGGACGAAGTCCTGAAAATGTTTGATTTTATTGTCGCTTCAATTCACTCCAATTTCTCAATGGATGAAGCGAAAATGACATCAAGAATAATAAAAGCCATTGAAAACCCCTATACTGACGTTTTAGGGCACCCAACTGGCAGGTTATTGCTATCGCGTGATCCCTTTCCCCACAATATTCACAAAATTATTGACGCGTGTGCGGCAAATAATGTGGCAATTGAGTTAAACGCAAACCCACACAGGCTGGATTTGGATTGGAGACATATTTATTACGCCAGGGGAAAAGGTTGTAAATTCTCCATAAATGCTGATGCGCATTCCACTGAAGGACTTATTGATCATAAGTATGGTATTAAAGTCGCCAGAAAAGGCGGTATGCAAGTCCTGGATGTGATCAATTGCTATGATAAAACGATGTTTATTGAATTTATTAATAGAAAAGTAAAGAGAAACTAACAGATCATACTAAAATTTGGAGTAAAAATGGATCTTGAAAAATTTATTAGAAATGTACCAGATTTCCCAATCGAAGGAATTCAATTCAAAGATATTACAACTATGCTAAAGGAGCCAGAAGCACTTGCCGCTGGTTTAGATGAATTACTGCAACACTCTGTAAATAAAGGAGTTACAAAGGTTATTGGAATTGAAAGTCGTGGTTTTATTTACGGTGGAGCATTGGCTGTAAAATTAGGCGCCGGTTTCGTGCCAATCAGGAAGCCTGGTAAACTACCGGCCGAAACTATAAAAGAGTCGTATACTTTAGAATATGGCACGAATACTATTGAGATTCACAAAGACGCTATCGCTCCTGGAGATAAGGTATTATTACATGATGACCTTCTTGCAACTGGCGGGACAATGGAAGCTGCAATAAAACTAGTTGAAAAATTGGGAGCAGAAGTGGTTCAGGTTTCATTCCTGATAGAATTATCATTCCTGAAGGGACGTGAAAAACTTGGGGAGCACGAAATAGTATCTCTGATTACTTACTAAGTTCTTTCCAATTAAGAGGGGCGATGATCACAACAAATTCGCCCTTTATGGTTTTTTCGTCAAAATGTTCCAGCAACTCTGAAGGGAATCCTCGCCAGGTTTCTTCAAACTTTTTGGTTAGTTCACGACAAACTACTGTAAACCTCGTGGGCATATACTCGGCTAATTCTTTTATTAGTTTCTCTATTCTATAGGTGGATTCATATAAAACGAGGGTTCTGGGTTCTTCTGCCAGTTCAGTCAACTTTTTTTGTCGACCTTTTTTCTGAGGCAAAAACCCTTCAAACACAAACGAGTCTGTTGGTAACCCTGCAATACTTAGCGAAAGAGTAACCGCACTTGCACCGGGTAACCCAATAATTTCAATTTCCTCTTTAATTGCCGCATTTACCAATCGAATTCCAGGATCCGAGATACAAGGTGTTCCTGCATCTGATATTAAACCGGCAATTTCACCAGTCTTTATCCGGTCCAGGACTTTTGCAATTTTATAACTCTCTGATTGGGCGTTAAATGAGACTAATTCTTTAGTAATTTCAAAGTGATTCAAGAGGTTTCTACTGACTCTGGTGTCCTCACAGAGAATGAAGTCAACTTCTTTTAGTGCATCAATTGCCCTAAGTGTTATATCTTTTAAATTTCCTATAGGGGTTGGGATAACGTAAAGTTGGCCTTGTTTCATCTAGAATCCATTTTTAATTACAATTAGAAAGATAGGAAGAATATCAACAAATTATTTAGTGTCGCATGTGGATAGGTTTACAGACTCTCGGTTACCTTTTCTTTTGACGCAACTAGTACACAAAGAACCAAATTAAAAAACAATGTAGAGGAGAGTTGACCCCTCATCTGCGAAATGGAATTAAATATCAATATTTTCAGGGCAGTTCCTCTCATATTCCCATTTCATTGGGTTTTGTTCAATATATTTTCTGATGTTATACAATTCTTTTTCGTTTCGGATTACCCTGTCATAAAAGGAGCGTTGCCATATTTTTGTGCCGGGGTTGTGGCGAAGTTGGTTAATTTGTTTGGCAGAATTAAATTTGAAATAACCAATTATTTTGTCCAGCGTTGGAACGTAGGGGAGGGGTGACCCCTCACCTACAGAATTTAATATTATGATGCCATGAAAATGATTCGGCATGGTGCAATGATAATCCAATTCAACATTTGTGTAATAATTTGGTAATCCTTTCCATACTTTATCAACAATCTCACCAAATTTATTTTGATGCATTTTCCCATCATGTATGGATCCAAGCATTTCTTCATGATCTTTCACACATATAGTAACAAAATAGTAGGCAGGCGTACTGTAATCATATTCCGGCAGCCTGGGCGATTTACGTTGTTGTGGTTTTTTATTCATCATTCCAACCAAATGATGTTTTGGGTGGTTATCTGATTGAAATGCAATATAATAGGTGAAATTGAATAATAAAAGATAAAATAATGTAGGGGAGGGGGGATCCCTCCCCTACAAAAGATTACAATGTTTTTAAGGCTTGTCTTATTATCTCAATTCCTTTATCCACATGTTCGGTTTTGATATTCAATGGAGGGCGGAACCTTACAGATTTGGTGCCGCAACCAAGCATTACAACTCCATTTTCATATAATTTTGCCAGGAATTTGTTGCGCAATTCTTGGGTAGGAAAGTCGAAAGCGCATAGTAAACCCAATCCTCTTGCCTGAAAAACCAATTCGGGGAATTCAGTTTGAAGTTCTTTTATCCTTTCCAGAAGGTATTTCCCAACTCTTTCTGCATTTTCAAGCAGATTTTCCTCAGCAATAATTTCCAGAAAGCGTGTGGACCGAACCATATCAACGAGATTGCCGCCCCAGGTCGAATTTATTCTGCTTGATTTACGGAAACAATGTTCTTCAACATCATCAATTCTGTCGGTAACCATTATCCCACAAACTTGGGCTTTCTTTCCAAATGAAACGATATCAGGTTTGACGTAGTGTTCATGTGCCCACATTTTACCTGTTATGCCAATGCCAGTTTGGACTTCATCAAACATGAGTAGTATTTCGTGTTCATCAGCTATATCACGTAGTTGTTGCAGGAATTCCTTCCTGAAGAAATTATCGCCTCCCTCAGCTTGAATCACTTCTATTATTATTACTGCTATATCATCTATATTAGCACTAATTGCCGCATTTATCTGCCTGATTGATTCTTCTTCCGACTTGATAATCTGTTCAAGATTGTCTTCTAACGGGAATGTTATTTTAGGGTTGTTAACCCTTGGCCACTTGAATTTAGGGAAGTACTTAATCTTGGTTGGATCAGTGTTTGTAAGAGACATAGTGTAGCCGGAACGACCATGGAATGCTTCCTTAAAATGAAGCGCCATTTGTCCCTTTTCAACGGTATACCCTTTTTCGAAGTTTTTCTGCACTTTCCAGTCGAAAGCTACTTTTAACCCATTTTCCACAGCCAGCGAACCACCGGAGATCAGGAATAAATATTTCATATAGTCAGGTTTAGCAATCCGGTTGAATGTATCAACAAATTCTGCCATCTCTACGGTGTAGATATCAGAATTTGAGGGCTTGTTTAGCGCAACTTGTCCAATTTTATGTATGAACTCAGGGTTATTAATTCTTGGGTGGTTCATACCAAGCGGAGTTGAGGCAAAAAAGGAGAATAAATCCAAAAATTCTTTATCTCTCCTGCTATCTTTTAAGGTTAATTCGCTACTATTTTGCAAATCAAGAACCATATCCATTCCATCGGCAAGCATGCTTTGGCCAATTACCGAATGTACGTCCTCACTCTTGATTTTACCAACTGAAGATATGTTGTTTTCTGACATGACAGTCCTCTCCACAGAATTTAAAAAGTTTTAGAATGTATGAACTGGTAAATCGCTTTGTTTTAGATGCTATGAAAGGGGACTTTTTAGAAAACGTGCTCGAAGCGAGATATGAAATAACTCCTTAGGTCTTGGGAATATAATTCGATATTTGTGATATTCTTATGCACAGGTTATTTTTCTATTTGTTATAAATTAGAGACTTTTTTTCAATATTCAAATAGGTAACCGGCTAATATTTGTGATTCTGGTATCAGCACCCAGAAAGGAATTGTTACTCAATAAGCAATTACTTACTTTTGTACAAATCCACCAGGTCTGTTGGCTAATGAAAAATTACAACAAAATAATCATTTCAGGTTTTCTTCTGATTTTACTTTCTTCATGTAAAGAAGAGATTCCTGTTGGCGGGCCTATACCGCTGGAAATTACAATTGACAGTACAAAAATTGGAGATATTGTAGTTGACGATTCACTCGGCATTAGTTTTCACCCGCCATTGCTTTGGGATTCTTACGACGCCGAGTCATCAAAGCGCTCCGAATCTAAGCGCACTTCAAGAAGGCAAATGAAGGAAAAATATCGACTTTCTCCTAAGCACTTGTTTTTTGATTATTCAAACAACGGCATTTTGAATGTTTCTGAAATTGAAATTATTGATAGTACTATTTCGGTGGACAGCACGATTTCTGAATATATTTCACTGATAAGTCGAAAATACAATCCTGAAGACATATCATTTGTTAACTATTCAATGGATGGACTTCTGATTAAACACCAAACAATCAAAATGAAGAATTTGTGTTCCTATAAATACGTATTTACTAATCTTGTAGGGAAGCTAATTCAATTCGACTATTCTATCAGAAGTAAATCTGAACAGACAGAATTCCCTAAAATATTGTCCTCTTTGGGAACCATTAAACTGGTCAAATAAGTTTATTGCAATCAGAGCTTGATTTTTTTATTCTAATATGTTACACTATCCGTAACAATTTGTGGAAATTATGTCAGCATCAACAAAACTGTCAACAGCAGTCAAAGCATTATGCTTTCTGGCGGAATCATTTCCAGAGCCGCGAAGTAGTAGTCAAATATCATCAAGGATAGGTGTGAATGCTTCAAAACTACGCCAATTATTATCGTTGTTATCTAAGCAAAGTGTGGTGACGAGCGAAAAAGGGATGACAGGCGGTTTTATTTTGAATAAATCACCTGACGATGTAGACCTTCAGTCAATTTATTGTGCTATTGAAGATAGAAAAGCTTTTCACCTGGATGTGAGCAAGTATCACGATGTTGAGGAAAACGGGATTGAAAAATTTAATGAGTATTTTGCTGACTTGTTTGCGGATGTTCAGATTGATATTGAAAACAAAATGAAAAACATTAATCTCAAAACTGTTATGGATCAGTTGGGGATAAAATCAAAGTTTAAGAAGTAAATTATAACTAATAAGAAAGTACAAATAAGATGGACATTTTGAATAAACTCGGAATCAAAGAAAAGAATTTTGGTTCCTCCACCGGATTAGAGTGGAATAATACAACAGACCAGGGTGAACTTAAAATAACTTCACCTGTAGATGGAAAACACATTGCTTCAGTCTATCAGTCATCAGATGAAGATTATGAAAGAGCTGTAGCGAAATCACAAGAGGCTTTTAAATATTGGAGAACTGTTCCTGCACCGAGGCGTGGAGAAATAGTTCGTCAAATTGGATTAAAGCTCCGTGAATATAAAGATGATCTAGCATCTTTGGTTTCCTATGAGATGGGCAAATCTCTTCAGGAAGGGAAAGGTGAAGTTCAGGAAATGATTGATATCTGTGACTTTGCTGTTGGGTTATCACGCCAGTTGTATGGTTTTACCATGCATTCTGAAAGACCAGACCATAGGATGTACGATCAATACCAGCCATTAGGAATTGTCGGTATTATATCTTCCTTCAACTTCCCCGTAGCTGTTTGGGCATGGAACGCCATGATCGCTACGGTTTGCGGTGATACCAATGTCTGGAAACCTTCTTCCAAAGTACCACTTTCAGCAATAGCAGTTCAGAATCTTTTACAGGATGTTATTCGGGAGAATGATTTGCCAGAAGGATTGTTCACCTTAATTATTGGACCGGGAGCTACAATTGGCGAAAATATGCTTAATGACAAGAGAATGCCCCTTATATCCGTGACCGGCTCAACTGAAATTGGAAGACACGCTAATGAAGCGGTTGCCTCGAGGTTTGGACGCGGCATTATGGAACTCGGCGGGAACAATGCAATCATTCTTACTCCTGAAGCAGATTTGAAAATGGCTATTCCATCGATTGTTTTTGGTGCAGTAGGAACGGCTGGTCAGAGGTGTACTTCAACAAGAAGGTTGATAATTCACGAATCGATATATGACCATGTAAAAGAAACGTTGGTAAAGGCATACAAAAAGCTTAAAATTGGAAATCCACTTGACGAGAATAATCACGTTGGTCCTCTCATTGGTAAAGCTTCTGTAGAAATGTTCAGACTGGCAATTAAAAAAGCTGAGGCAGAAGGTGGTAAGCTGCTTTTCGGTGGTGAAATCCTGAATGGTGAGGGTTACGAGTCTGAATGTTATATACGACCCGCTATAGTGGAAGCAAAAAATGAATATGAGATTGTACAGGAAGAAACCTTTGCCCCAATCCTTTATTTGATTAAGTATTCCGGTGATGTTGAAGAGGCTATCGAGCTTCAAAACGGAGTTGTTCAGGGATTGTCTTCAGCAATTTTTACAAATAACATGCGCGAAGCAGAAAGATTTCTTTCGGCTACTGGTTCTGACTGTGGAATAGCGAATGTTAATCTTGGAACGTCGGGTGCGGAAATTGGCGGCGCTTTTGGTGGTGAAAAGGAAACCGGGGGTGGACGTGAATCTGGTTCCGATGCATGGAAGGTTTATATGCGACGTCAGACAAACACCATAAATTACGGAAGAGAACTACCCCTTGCACAGGGATTGAAATTTGAAGTTTAGTTAAACGGGCCCCTTATAGGGGCCATTTTGCATCATATATATGAATGATTTAATTCAGAAGATTTACAGGAGCCTGGTATGAACTATGTCGGTATACGAAAAGAAGATAAAAATATCTGGGAAAAGCGTGTCCCGCTTATTCCAAATCATATAAAAACACTGGTAGAAAAAGAGAACATTAATTTTTTAGTGGAATCTTTTGTTGAACGAGCCTTCACCGATAGTGAATTCGAAAATGCAGGAGCTAAAGTAACAGACAATATTGATGATGCAAAATTCGTATTTGGAGTAAAGGAAGTTCCTATTGATAAAATACTTGAAGACAAAGTATACATGTTTTTCTCCCACACTATAAAAGGGCAGGACTATAATATGCCCCTCTTGCAAAAAATAATTGATTCAAAATCTACTCTTATCGATTATGAAGAGATTAAGGATGACGATGGTAAACGCCTGGTATTTTTTGGTAAATATGCCGGATTTGCAGGTATGATTGACACTTTGCACGGTATTGGTAAACGATGGGCCTCCTTTGGAATTAAGAATCCTTTCGAAGAAATTAAACCTGCATATTTGTACAAAGATCTGATAGAAGCTCAAAAGAAAATAAGAGAAGTTGCCGAAAATATTGCCCTTAATGGATTGCCGGCTGGAATGAACGGACTTGTGATTGGGATTACAGGTTATGGGAATGTATCGCAAGGAGTCCAGGAAATTCTGGATATTCTGCCGAATACAGAGATTTCGCCTTACCAACTTCTTGAAGATAAAACAAAATTGACTGGCATTATAAAGGTAGTATTCAAGGAAAGTGACCTGGCAATACCAACTAATCCAAGAACCAAATTCAATTTGCAGGAATATTACGAGTCACCGGAAAGGTACAAATCAAAATTTGAACAATACCTGCCATTTATGGATGTTATCATGAACTCTATTTATTGGAATGAAAAATATCCTGTGTTGGTATCTAAAGAGTATCTGAAAAGTAAAGAGAAGCATAGACTATCAATCATAGGTGACATAACCTGCGATATTGGCGGATCAATTGAGATTACTTATAAGTCTACTGAATCTGATAACTCGACTTTTGTTTACAATCATAAAACCGATAGTTTTAAGGATGGTTATGAGGGCGAGGGAGTCGCTGTTGTTGCTGTTGATAATCTACCGGCAGAATTGCCGACCGATGCATCTGTTGCATTTAGTGAAACGCTAAATAGATTTATACCCGGAATCGTTAATGCTGACTACAATAATTCATTTTTAGACGTCGACATGCCACCTGAAATTAAGCGTGCGGTCATAGTTTATAATGGTAAGCTTACTCCGGATTTCGAGTACCTGAATGAATATCTAAAATAATCTATTATTGAAAAAACTAGAGAAAACAATGACAAACATACTTTTGCTGGGTGCTGGTCTTGTTGCAAGACCACTAGTAAAATATTTACTTGAACAAAAATTTAATCTTACAATTGCCGATAAGGATTTAGCCAGAGCAACTGAAATGGTAGGCAATAATCCAAACGGAACGATTACCGATTTAGATGTTAATGACACGAAAAGCTTAAGTGATTTGATTAAGAAACATGATTTAGTAATAAGTTTACTCCCTTACACCTTCCATTACAAAGTAGCAGGAATTTGTCTCGAGCATAAAAAACATATGGTAACAACCTCATATGTTAGTGCAGAGATGAGAGCGCTCCATCCTATAGCCAGAGACAAAGGAATTTTGCTCTTAAATGAAATTGGTGTCGATCCTGGTACTGATCATATGTCAGCCATGAAAGTGATTGATACTGTTAAAGCGGAAGGCGGGAAAATAGTCTCGTTTGAATCAGTTACAGGCGGCTTGCCAGCTCCGGAATCAAATGATAACCCCTTTGGCTATAAGTTTTCCTGGAGCCCACGGGGTGTAATTCTTGCCGGTAGAAACAATGCCCAGTACATAAAAGATGGTAAGCACATTGAAATTGAAGGGAAGGATCTTTTTAACAACTATTGGTCAGACGAAGTTAAAGGATTAGGAACACTTGAAGTTTATCCTAACCGTGATTCAATATTGTATAGAGATTTATATGATCTTCATGACGCTAAAACCGTATTCAGAGGTACATACAGAAATCCGGGGTGGTGCCAGACTCTTTATAATATTGCAAAACTGGGTTATCTCAATCTTGATGAAAATGAATCTTTACATGGTAAAACAATGGCTGAACTTACAGCCATGTTGATTGGTAAAAACTCCACAGAGGATATTTTAAGAAATACTGCTGCTTTTCTTGGAATTGATGCTGAATGTGAACCAATTAGCAAGATGAACTGGTTAGGTCTTTTTGACGATTTGGCTGTAAAAGCTGATTTTCCTACATACCTGGATATGCTTGCAAAACTTATGAACAATAAGATGCAATATGCGGCTGGTGAACAGGATATGATTGTTATGAAGCATAAGTTTATTGCAGAGTATACTGATGGTAAACAGAAAGAAATCACTTCAACTATGATTAATAAAGGTATTCCAAATGGAGATAGCTCAATGGCGCGAACTGTGAGTTTACCAGCAGCCATTGGAGCCGAAATGATTGCAAAAGGTGTAATCAAGAAAGCTGGTGTGTTCATTCCCATCCAAACGGAATTTTATAATCCCATACTTAAAAAGCTGGAAACAATGGATATCAAATTCATTGAAGAGGAAAAAGTTCTCTAAAAAAATAGCCCCGGTATCGGGGCTTTTTTATTAAATTGAATTCCAAAAAAAGTCATTTCTATGAAAGAAGAACTAAAACAACTCATTAAGAAAATCAAAGAACTTGACCGAAGGGTGGTAATAATTTTTCTTTCGGTAGGTGTTCTTCAAACCATATCTTATTATTATACCTCTCGTAGGTTTTTCCGGGATAATTTATATCATACTTATTTTAACGGGGATGAACTTGTAAACCTCTGGGAATATCTCTATTGGTTCTGCACTGATTTTGTAACGTTTCTGGTTTTACCTCTCTTTATTATAAAGTTTTTGATAAAAGATAAAATAAGCGACTATGGACTGAAACTTGGCGATTATCGCCTGGGATTTGCACTTACTTTTGTTTTTATATTTTTTATGCTGCCATTCTTATGGATAGTATCAGCGTCTCCACAATTTGCGGCAAAATATCCTCATCTTTTTCAGGCAAAAGTAAATTGGCTGGTTTTTATTGTTTATGAAATTGGTATGTTTTTGTACATGTTCTCGTGGGAGTTCATATGGCGCGGATTTATGCTCTTTGGATTGGAGAAGAAGTTCGGCTATTACGCTATTCTAATACAAATGATACCATTTGTTATTCTACATAATGGTAAGCCGCCGCTTGAAACCTTTAGTGCAATACTTGGTGGTATAGTTCTTGGAATTTTAGCTCTCAGAACGAGATCATTTATTTATGGGGTTTTTGTTCACTTTGGAATAATGGTTAGCATAGATTTTATCTCGGCGTTACGATACAGGACTAATGAAATTGGTACAGGTATTAGTGCCTTGATAAAGGTATTTTCAGAATTGTTTTAATTGATATATAAGTATATGTTTGGGTTCAAGAGAGATAATAATTACTAAAATAAAATATAGGTGAAGAGATGAAATTTAGTCTTAATGTTGATCATGTTGCAGTACTTAGGAATGCGAGAATGGAATCGCAGCCTGACCCTGTTACTTATGCATTAATGGCAGAACAATTTGGTGTTGACGGAATTGTTGTTCATCTTCGTGAAGATAGAAGACATATAACAGAACGGGATGTACGTTTATTAAGAGAACTTATTACTACTAAACTCGATCTTGAGATGGCTGCCGTTGACGAAATAGTAGAAATAGCCTGCGATGTTCAGCCGGAATTAATTACTCTGGTTCCTGAAAAAAGAGAGGAACTTACCACAGAAGGCGGACTTAATGTGCTGGATAATCTGGAGCATTTAAGGGATACAATTAAGACTTTACACGCTGCAGAAATTCCCGTATCATTGTTTGTTGAACCTGATATCAATCATATTGATGCCTCGGCCGATATTGAGGCTGATTTTATCGAGATTCATACAGGTGTATATGCTAACGCTGCTTCAGATGATGAGATGTATGATGAGTTGGAAGCCATTAGGCTGGCAGCCAGACACGCTAAGAAAATTGGACTTGGAGTAAATGCCGGACACGGACTTAATTACACAAACATAAAAGATTTTTTGACTATTACAGATATTGATGAAGTCAGTATTGGGCAGGCCGTTATTGCCAGATCAATTTTTGTTGGTGTAGAGCAGGCTGTAAAAGAAATGATGAATCTAATTCCTTCAAAATAGGCGTCGGATATAATTATGAAGAACTTATCAAAAGCAGCTTTAATTTCTTTTTTATTCTTTGTCTTGATTGCAAATGCACAGATAAGAAATGTGCGTGTTGATACACCGGGCGGAGGAGGCAATTTCCAGCCATGCGAGGTGTCAATTACAGCGAATCCCGCGAATCCGGAAATTGTTGCAGCAGGCGCAGTATTGTCCTTTTTCTATTTGAGTACCGATGGGGGAAACACCTGGTCACAATCATTAATGGAATCTAATTTAGGTGTCTGGGGCGACCCGGCTCTTGCTTTTGATAAAGTTGGAAATCTTTACTACTCGCATCTTTCTAACCCTCCAAGCGGTGTGGGGCATTGGATAGACAGAATTGTAGTGCAAAAGTCAACTGACAATGGTACAAATTGGGATGAAGGTGTAGGTCTGAATTACACTCCTCCAGAAAAAGAACAAGATAAAGAATGGATTACCGTTGATCTTACAAATACTACCTCCATGAATGATGTTTATGTATCATGGACCGAGTTTGATGACTATGGAAGTAACGATCCTGAAGATAGCAGTAAAATATATTTTGCGGCTTTTGATAAATCTTTTAATAAGTGGTCAACCCCAATTAGAATAAACGATGTTTCCGGTAATTGTCTGGACGGTGATGATACTGTTGAAGGGGCAGTCCCCGCTGCTGGTGGAAATAATACAGTATATGTAAGTTGGGCAGGACCTGAAGGAATTGTCTTTGACAGAAGCTTTGATGGGGGTGCAACATGGGGCAACGATATTTTTGTTGTGGACCAGGTGGGCGGATGGGATATGTCCGTTTCGGGTGTTGGACGTTGCAATGGTATGCCAATCACCTGCTGTGATATAAGCAATACTTCACCTTATGGTGGCAATATATATATTAATTGGGCAGACCAGAGAAATGGTGAAGAAAATCCTGATATCTTTCTGATAAAATCTACCGATGAAGGCGATACATGGGGCGATGTGGTTAAGGTAAATAATGACAATACTACAAGAGCGCAATTTTTCCCATGGATGTCTGTTGATCCTGTGACAGGTTTTATTTACGTGGTCTTTTATGACAGAAGAAACACTACCGGTAAAGTTACAGAAGTTTATCTTGCCCGTTCCAAAGACGGCGGCGATACTTTTGAGAATTTTCTAATAAGTGAAAGCTCATTTGATTTCCCCAATGGTTTCAGCACTTTTTTTGGCGACTACAATAATATCACTTCCTACAATGGAAAAATATTTCCCATGTGGACCAGAGTTAACGATGATGGTAATACATTGAGTGTCTGGACTGCTCCGATTGATGATTCCGAACTGATTGTAAGTACAGAAAAAGAATATGTTGTTACTGATTATAAACTTTTGCAAAATTACCCGAACCCTTTTAATCCATCAACAACAATAAGTTATCAACTTCCTGAAAAATCGCACGTTACCTTAAAAGTATTTGATACTATTGGTCAGGAAGTTGCAACACTTTTAAATGAAGAAGTACCTGCAGGTGTTCACGAGGTGAACTTTGATGCTACTCATTTAGCAACAGGAACATACGTTTATAAAATATATGCCGGTGATTTTCATGATACCGGCAAGATGGTACTTCTAAAATAAAATACGAAGAAGGGAGCCGCATAAATATATTTATGGATCTTAAAAAGAAATTAAACTACCACTATAGATATTTTGACTTTTCAAAGATTTCCCCCGACCCTTTGGAATTTCCACATCGTTATACTGAGGCAAAAGATATCGAGATATCAGCCTTTATCTCATCTGTTTTTGCATACGGAAATGTTGCTCAGATTATAACAACACTGGAAAAAGTCCATAAAGCGATGGGTAAAAGTCCCTCAAAATTTATTGAAAAGTATACTGTTGAAAAGGGGCAAAAGAAATTTGCGAACATAATACACAGGTTTTACACCTCTTACGATATAGTTTTGTTGTTTCTTGCCCTTCACAGGGCTTACAAACACTACGGATCGCTTAAATACCTGTTTATTCTTTATCACTTTGATGGAGACGAATATCTAAAAGACTCCATTAAAAGGTTTTCTGAGAATATGATAAACCTTGCCGTTGGTCATGGAGAGGTGAGTAATGGACTTAAATTCATGTTCCCTGATCCTTCAAAGGGTAGTGCCTGCAAAAGGATGAATTTGTTTCTGAGGTGGATGGTAAGGAAGGATGAACTTGATTTTGGATTGTGGGAGGAGATTCGACCCTCGCAGTTGGTGATTCCTGTGGATACTCATGTTGCACAGGTTTGTAAAAAACTTAGGTTAACAAGAGTTAAAACCGTTTCCTGGAAAATGGCAGAAGACATTACAAAAAAACTGAAAAAAATTGATCCAAAAGATCCTGTTAAGTATGATTTTGCTATCTGTCATATAGGCATGAGAAAACTGAAGTTTTAAGCTTTTTTTACAGGACAAAATGCCTGCACTTTTTAGGTATTATATTAGATTTTCATTATCTTAGTCGCTGACTGTTGTGACACAGATCAACAATTTGTCAAATTAACAACACTATAAAATAACGTCATTTATCGATCAATAGGAGAAGAATATGGCAGGACAAAAACCATTTGTTCCTTTTGTTTCATCCGAAACTCATATGGCTGAATTTACTGTTCGCGCCCTGATTATAGGTTTAGTATTAGCAGTTGTACTAGGTGCTGCGAATGCTTACCTGGGGTTAAAAGCCGGTATGACAATAGCTGCAACATATCCAGCCGCAGTTATTGGAATGGCTATTATCAAGTTATTAAAAGGTACTATCTTAGAAGAAAACTTTGCCCGTACAGTTGGTTCTATTGGTGAATCAATTGCTGCAGGCGCTATTTTCACCTTGCCCGCATTCTTTATAGCTGGTATATGGGTTCCTTTTTTCACACCAGGAAACTATCTGATTTCATCTGCCATTATGTTTGCCGGCGGTGTGTTAGGTATTATGTTTGTTGCCCTACTAAGACGAGTTATGGTAGAAGATGTTGATTTACCGTTTCCGGAATCAGTTGCTGCAGCTGAAATTCACAAAGCTGGTCAAGGCGGCGGCGGAAGCTCAAAATTCTTATTCAGAGCAATGGGTGTTGGTGCTGCAATCCAGACTTTAGGGCAATTCAAACTATTCGCTACAAGCTGGAGTGGATTAATTAAATTTGGTTCTGGCGGCGTTTTATTCCGTTCACCGGATGTTAGCCCTGCTTATATGGGTGTTGGTTACATCATTGGTCCCAGACTTGCCGCTCTTAACTTTAGTGGTGGTGTTCTTGCATGGGGACTTTTAGCTCCTATGATTGCCTACTTTATGGTTGGTGGTAATGGTGGTGGTGAAGTTACTGCTGAAATGATTGTTGAAGTTTGGGGCAAATATGTTCGCCCAATTGCTATTGGTGGTATGTTAGTTGGCGCCGCATTTACTTTGTGGAATATGAGAAAAAGTTTAATCACCGGAATTGCAAGATCCATAAGTGATGTTAAAAAAGCTGCTACTGGTGAATCTGCAACGGAAAGAATTGAAAAAGATATTCCTTTTACATGGATTATGGTTGGTATTCTTGGTACTGCTGTAGCTACATTTTTCATTTATAACTATTTTGCCCAAGATGTATTTGCTGCATTGGTTGCTACAATAGTTATGATTATTGCAGGATTCTTCTTTGCTGCTGTTTCCGGATACCTTGTTGGTATAATCGGTTCAAGTAACAACCCAATCTCAGGTTTAACACTCTCAACACTGGTTGTGGCTGCTATATTAATGGTTGCCCTTGGTATGGAAGGTACTGAAGGCGTTGCTGCAGTTCTTGGTGTTGCTGCTGTTGTTTGTGTAGCTGCTGCTGTTGCAGGCGAAATGCTTCAGGATCTTAAAGCCGGTCATCTGCTTGGTGGTACACCCTGGAGAATGCAGATTGGTGATCTTATAGGTGTTTTTGTTTCTGCAGCAATAATGTTTATTCCTCTTTTAGTTTTACATGAGGGGGATATTTCTGAAAAAGTAAATAGCAAACTTGCTGAGTTCGAGAAATCAAATATATCTGTCATCGAATATCAAGGTTCGAATGAGCAATTAATGGGTAAGACATACACAATGGCTGAATTCAAAGCTCTTGATAATGATTTGAAAAATGAAATTCTTGAATTAAATGCAGGTTTTGGTGGCGAAGCCTTACCAGCTCCACAGGCTAGTTTAATGGCTATCCTTTCACAGGGAATAGTTGGTGGACAAATGGAATGGATACTCATTTTTGTTGGTATGCTGATGGGTGTAGGCTTTATTCTAATGAATGTTAAAAGTCCGATGTTAGTGTCAGTAGGAATGTATTTACCTCTTGGTACCACGTTTGCCATTTTTGTTGGTGGTTTAATTAAAGGTGTTACTGAAAAAGTAAGTGCTAAACGAGGACATAATGATGCTCAAAAATCACGTGTGGATAATATCGGGGTACTTGTTGCTGCCGGATTAATTGCAGGTGAGGCTTTGGTTGGGCTTCTATTTGCTGGAATGAAATTTTTCGAAATTGAAATGTTCGAAATTTTTGCTAATCCTACATTCGTTATAAGTTTAGCTGTATTTGCCTTTGTTGCTTACATGTTAATCAAGACTCCTGCAGATAATGCCGGTGATCCTGACGAACCTGCTGCACCATCTGTACACTAAGTTTAATAAAGTCCCGGTGAGAATTCATCGGGACATTTTTTTTTGAAATAATTATGAATTGAATATGCCAAAAAGTTTTACTGAACGCAGAAAACTACTGAAAGATGCAAATTATTTAGACCTAAGACCTACCAAATCATATGATCACAAAGATTTAGAAGAGGGAACCGTTGGGGTTCTGGTACCAAAATTTGGGAATTGGTTCACAAAAACATTTTTCCTACCTTTCTCCAAGGCTGATGTTGTTGTTATTAAGCTGGACAAATTCGGCTCCGAGACTTGGAAATTGATTGATGGAAAGAGAGATGTAGGTGAAATTTGCAAAATATTGCTTGATATTTTTGGAGACGACATTAAACCTGTCGAAGAAAGAATAACAAGATTTTTAACAACGTTATATGAACAAAGATTAATATCATTTGTAGAAATTAATTGAAAGGACAAACTATGGGAAATGTATTAGGCTCATTGAAACCGGAACTACTTTGGAATCATTTTGAAGAAATTTGTAACAGACCTCATCCATCACGTCACGAAGGTCAGGTTGCTGAATATATATTAGAATTTGCAAAAGCAAATAACCTGGAAAGTGCTGTTGATGATTTTGGCAATATCATTGTCAGAAAACCAGCTACAGCCGGTAAAGAAAACCTCAAAAGTGTTGTTCTTCAGGGGCATCTTGATATGGTTCCTGAAAAGAATAACGATGTAAATCATAATTTTGAAAAAGATCCTTTAAAAATTAAAATAGATAACGGCTGGGTTACAGCCGAAGGAACCACACTCGGCTCTGATAATGGAATCGGCGTTGCTGCGGCTCTTGCAGTTTTAGAAGCCACGGATATTGAACACGGTCCAATTGAAGCACTATTTACTTTGGACGAAGAAACAGGTTTGTTCGGTGCTCAGGCGCTAAAACCAGGTTTCGTTAATTCAAGAATAATGCTCAATATGGATTCAGAAGAAGATGGCGCCCTATACATTGGATGCGCAGGTGGACAAAGCACGCATGTTAAATTTACTTTTGAAAATACTCCGGTAAAAGATTCTGAAACTACCTATAAAGTTACTGTAAAAGGTCTTAAGGGTGGTCACTCCGGATTAGACATCGACAAAGGTTATGGAAATGCTGTTAAAATGATAAGCAGAGTACTTTGGGAAGCAAATAAAAAATTTGGAATTAGTGTTAACGAAATTGAGGGTGGTAGTAAGCACAATGCTATTCCTCGTGAGAGTTTTGCCAAAATTACAGTTAAAGCCGCAAGTGAGTTTGAAGCGTTAATCAGTGAATTCAATAATATTATCAAAGCAGAATACGCTTCCATCGAAAAGAATCTTGAAATTGTTTGTGAAAAAGTTGATTCAGTTACTACCGTTATGGATGATGCAACAAAAGAGAAATTGCTTAATGCTCTTTATGCAGCGCCTCACGGAGTAATTAGAATGCATCCTGACATTCCTGGTTTGGTACAAACTTCTACCAACCTGGCTACGATTCATTTTGAAGGCAATAAAATTGCGTTGATCACAAGTCAAAGAAGTTCTGCTGAATCCGAAAAATTTGACGCTTCCAACAAGGTTACTTGTGTCTTCAGGTTAGCAGGCGCTGAAACTGAATACAGTGATGGATATCCTGGATGGAATCCGAATGTAAACTCAGACATTCTTACTTTGATGAAAAATGGAATCAAAGAATTGTTTGGTCATGATCCTGAAGTTAAAGCAATTCATGCTGGTTTGGAATGCGGAATAATCATGGAGAAATATGAAGGAATGGATACCATTTCCTTTGGTCCAACAATTACCGGAGCTCATTCACCGGACGAAAGAGTGGAAATAGAAACAGTCGAAAAATTCTGGAATTTATTGTTACATACATTAAAAAATATTCCGTCAAACTAACAGTTTGGCGGTTTTCTTTTTCTAATTAAACTTATGGTTTTTTATGACTTCTAAAACAGTAAGAACAGAGCCATCCGCTTTTTATAGATGGACAATGCTAGTCTTTGTTAGTCTTGCAATGTTTGGTAACTATTATATTTATGATAGTATTGCCCCTATAGCAGACATGCTAAAATCAGATCTGGGATTTACCGATGTTAACATCGGACAAATGTATACAGTATACAGTATTGCTGCTGTTGTTGTTTTACTTTTCGGCGGTATTGCAATCGATAGATTCGGGACAAAAATTTCAATTCTTGTATTCGGTGCAATTTGCACTATATCTGCCTTTGTCACAGCTGTTTCACCAGATCTATCGGTTATGCTACTGGGTAGAGTTTTACTTGGTATTGGTGCAGAACCATTAATAGTAGCTGTTACTGCCGCATTAGCAAAATGGTTTAAGGGAAAAGAGCTTGGCTTTGCTTTTGGTATTAATTTAACTTTTGCCCGACTTGGCTCTTTTGCAGCCGACTGGTCTCCAACTTGGGGTGCTAACTATTATCATAACTGGCAGGACCCTCTTTTTCTTGCAACAATGATTGGATTAACTTGTGTATTTGGCGGTATAGTATATTATTTCATGGAAGGCTCTGCTGTAAAAAGATATACACTTGGCGAAGCTGGTGAAGTGGATAAATTTGTTTTTGCTGATCTATTCAAGTTTCAGAAGTCTTTCTGGTACATAGTAGTACTTTGTGTTACTTTCTATTCGGCAATATTTCCATTCAGAAGTTTTGCTATAAAATTCTATATGGAAGCTCATGGTGCAGATCGTGAATTTGCCGGACAGTTAAACAGCGCCTTGATTTTCGCTTCCATGGTTGCAATGCCATTGTTTGGTTTGCTGGCTGATAAAATAGGTAAACGCGCTTTAATGATGATGATTGGTTCTGTTCTCATTTTGCCTGTTTATTTAATGATGGTTTATTCGGGAATAACATTGTATATCCCGATCGCTCTCATGGGTATTGCATTCTCATTGATTCCTGCAGTAATGTGGCCATCTGTTGCATACCTTGTTGATGGTAGTAAATTAGGTACGGCTTACTCCTTAATGACTCTTATTCAGCAGATTGGGGTTGCTCTCTTTAATGTGTTATTGGGTTGGGCTAACGATACATATATGGCTTCGGCAGAAAATCCTGCTGGATACGAAGCGGGTATGTGGATTTTATCAATTCTTGGAATTATCGGATTTGTATTTGCTTACCTATTACGCAAGGAAGAAACCGGGCCTAATAATCACGGGTTGGAATACCCTGCAGGTACTAAATAAAAATGGAAATTGATATTACTTATCCAGTTCGCAGTGTTGATTTTGATATAAATGAAGGTTTGGTTACACTCAAATTTAAAAATCCCAGACCTTCGTTTCTTGATAAGTATGTGTTTAAGGAAAATTTAAAAAGAGATATAAAATTAGATTTAGATGAAATCGGTTCTTTCGTCTGGAACAATTGTGACGGTAAAATGAGTATTAAAGAAATTGCTGAAAAAACAAAAACGGAGCTAGGGGAGAATATCGAACAGGTTGAAACAAGGGTTGAACTCTTTGTTGAAAAAATGTCTGTTAGTAAATTTGTTAAATTGTATATAAAAAGATAAAATCACTTATATACATTATTTTTGTTAACTTATAGAACACTTGTACAATATTCTTACAGATAACATGAAAATTAAAAATTTATACATACTTTTGATTTTTCCGTTGGTTACTCAATCGTTGCAGGCGCAAAGCTTCGGATTTGGTTGCCTGGGTTTGAGTGGAATTTATGGCGGATATTCAATTCAGCAATTTGATGCTGCTCCTATAGAGGATGCCATTGGCTTGTATAATATTTCACGTAATAATATGAATGACGGTTTAAAATTTGATCAACTGGAAGGCTACAGAATTGGTGGAAATATATTCAGAGCCAGGTTCAGTAGTCTATTTATAACTACAAAAGGATACTATCAGTTTTTAGAACAGAAGCAAAATGGATTTTCATCTGAAGTGGCATCGATTAAAAAAGATGAGTACAAACTTTCACTCAATCATTGGGGACTTGGGATTGATATTGGATTTCCGTTGTTCAGTTTTTTAGATTGGAAAATTCTTGAAGGTGGTGTTAATTTCTACGATGTTGATTTTGACTATGAATCATTGCTCGAAGCCGAAGGAGATTTGAAAGTTCATTATTCTACTGATGAAGTTACTGTTGGTTATTATGCTGGAACAGGTCTTATTTTACATATTATCCCGGACTATATTAGTGTTGAAGGAACAGCTTTTTATAACTTTGTTGGTCTTTCAAACTTTATTACCTCAGACACCGATAGACTGAATCTGATTAACACTGGAGAAAAATTAGTAGAAGGTCGATTTGGTGCTGTTGTTCAGATAAATGTTGGTTTTCCACTTTAATACAGGAGTTAATTATGGCAGTTACAAAACTAGATAAAGCTTGCATTATAGCAATAAAAGATTGTATGGGAGCGAAAAAGAAGGAGACCATCCTTGTTATTACTGATGAGAATAAAAAAGAAATTGGATATGCATTGTACAAGAATGCCCGTACACTGGGCAATGAAGCGCTTTATGTTGAATTGAAGGTTGGTGAGATGCATGGTGAGGAACCACCTCAGTACATTGCGGATCTGATGCAAAAATTTGACATTATTTTGGTTCCTACTACAAAGTCTATGACTCACACTGATGCACGAAGAAATGCTTCAGCTAATGGTGCCAGAGTTGCGACTTTCCCCGGAATCACTAATGATGTTATGATAAGAGGACTTAGTGCTGATTACAAAAAAGTAGCTGCTCTTACCATCAAACTGCAAAAGATTTTTGAAAAAACTAGAATTATCAGAGTTACAGCTCCTGGCGGTACCGATATTACTATGGACATTACCGGCAGGAAAGCTTTCCCAAGTAAAGGCTTGTTCCACAAGAAAGGTGAAAGTGGCAATTTGCCTACAGGCGAAACTTTTGCTGCGCCTGTAGAAGGTAAGACAAATGGTGTTTTTGTTGTGGATGGCTCAATGTCGGGTGTTGGCATGATTAAAGACAAATCCATTACTATTGAAGTCGAGAATGGTTTTGCAACAAAGATTACCGGTGGAATTGAGGCTAAAAAACTTAATGAGATCATGAAAAAATACGGTAAATTGGCAAGAAATATTGCCGAGTTTGGTGTTGGAACAAACGATAAAGCCAAATTAAGCGGAGAAATTCTTGAGGATGAAAAAGTTCTTGGAACTGTACATATAGCTTTGGGTGACAATAAATCGATGGGTGGCAGTGTGAATGCCCCAATCCATCTTGATGGTATTATTAAAAAGCCGACTGTTTATTTTGATGGCAAGATAATAATGAAAAGTGGAAAACTCTTAGTATAACCCCATTTCATTAAATTTTTATAAAAGCCTCCAATTTCTTTGGGGGCTTTTCTTTTTTTAAACTACCGGAAGTGGTAAATATTTTGAGTTTTGTCTATATTTTCGCTACATTTGCACCTCAAAAAAAATCGGAGCTTATGAAAATTCTAGATTCCCTTAATGATGCACAGAAAGTTGCCGTTGAACATAACAGCACACACCACATAATTGTTGCCGGAGCCGGATCCGGGAAAACCAAGGTTTTAACTCACAAAATTGCATATTTACTAAAAGATGACTACGATCCTGAAAATATCCTTGCCCTGACTTTTACTAATAAAGCAGCCGGTGAAATGAAAGAAAGGATCAAAAAACTCATTGGTGCCAAGGCTGATAAACTATGGATGGGTACTTTCCATTCATTATTCGCCAGAATTCTACGCGCAGAAGCTGATAAATTAAATTACAAACCTAACTTTTCAATATACGATCGTGAGGATTCTGTTTCTCTCGTTAATAATATTCTTCAGGAATTTAATATCTCACTTGATAATTTTTCTGCCAGTAATATTCAGCACAAGATAAGTAATTTGAAAAATCAAATGATTAATCCTGATGAATTTATTAAACATATGGCTGAATCATTGCCTGATCAGAAAATAGGTGAAGTTTATAAAGAGTATAATAAGAGGTTGTTCGAAAATAACTCGATGGATTTTGATGACCTTTTACTTAAACCAATTGAGCTGTTTAACATTAATTCCAGGGTGCTGCAAAAATACCGTAAGCAATTTAAATATATTCTTGTTGATGAGTATCAGGATACTAATAAAGCTCAGTATGAAGTAGTATCACTACTTACTACTCCTAAAACAATTGTATGCGTTGTTGGTGATGATGCACAAAGTATCTATGGTTGGAGAGGCGCCGAAATTAAAAATATGCATAATTTTAGTAAAGATTTTGCAAAAGCGAAGGTTTTGAAACTTGAGCAGAATTATAGATCTACTAAAATGATTTTAGCCGCAGCTGATTCAGTTATCCGAAAAAATCCTGATCAAATTGAAAAGACTTTATGGACAGACAATGATGAAGGAGAATTACTAAGTTTAATTAAATGTGCCGATGAAAAAGATGAAGCATTCCAGATAGCAAAAATGATTAAGAAGGAAGTTACTTCTAAGAAACTGTCTTTTAACGACGTTGCTATTTTATACAGAATAAATTCTCAATCAAGAGCTTTGGAAGAAGCTTTAAGAAAAGAAAAAATTCCTTATAAAATAGTTGGCGGTGTTGAGTTTTACAGAAGGAAAGAAGTTAAAGATATAATTGCTTACCTGCGTATGCTGGCTAATCAGGCAGATGAAGAAAGTTTGCTAAGGATTATGAATTTCCCTCAACGTGGAATTGGTAATACTTCAATAAGTAAAATGATTGGCTTTGCCAGAAAACTTGAAGTAAGTTTGTTCGATACTATGTCCAGAGTTTTTGAGGTTATTGAAGTAAAAGAGAGAATTCAAAAGAATGTAAAAGGATTCAAATTACTTCTTAACAAATACATTGAGCTGAAAGATCAGTTGTCACTTTCTGAATTAACAAGTGCCCTTGTTGATGAATTAGGAATTCTAAGAATATATAAAGAAGAGAATACTCAGGAATCAAAAGCCAGATTTGAAAATGTTCAGGAATTATTACACGGAATAAGTGAGTTCAGCAAAGAGAACCCAAAGGCTACAATTGATGACTTTTTAGCTGAAGTCTCTTTGATTGCAGGTATTGACCAGTATGACGAGCAGAATAATGCAATTACCATGATGACCATTCACAGTGCGAAAGGCTTGGAATTCCCTGTTGTGTTTATAAGCGGACTTGAAGAAGATATCTTTCCACTTAATCCAAAGTTTGATTCTGATTCAAGGGTTGAAGAGGAAAGAAGACTATTCTATGTTGCAATTACAAGAGCAAAAATTAAGGCAATTTTAACCTATGCAAGATCCCGATATAGATTTGGAGAAGTAGCATATCAAAGTAGATCAAGATTTTTGGACGAACTTGATGAAGCTACCTATGAAGAACTAAGCGGTGGGATTGGACGCAAATCCAGCAGAAGGCGAAAAGCCTCAGGTTCTGATGATGAATATTATCAGGAAAGTTATGACGATTTTGATCAGGACAGAAGATCCTTGCGTGTTGGTAGTCGGGTTATCCATGAAATATTTGGCAACGGAAAAATATTAGCTTTAGCCGGAATGGGTGATACACAAAAAGTGACTATCTCATTTGAAGAGCACGGGAACAAACAACTACTCGTTAAATTTGCCAACCTCAAATTGGTTTAAAACAAAAAAAGGATCGGTGAAAACCGATCCTTTTTGAAAACTCTAACTTACCGACCATTTTCTAATCAAGTCGATACCGTTTTTCTTAAGCTTTTTGAGTGGTACTATCTTGGTTGTAAAATAACCAGCAACGGCAAAAATTAAACCCCATGACAGGGAAAGAAAAACAATTCCTTCTGTACTAATCCCCATGTGATTTCCCTCAGTATTACCCATAAGTTTAAAGAACTTGTTAAGTTAATTACTATTAACTGGAATGCTATTTAACATATTTAAAACAAAATGTCCAGTTATTTTTTGAAAGGAACATGCTTTATTGAAAAATATTTTTTCAACTCAGATTTCAGCACTCCTGATAACATAATAATTGCAATTAGATTTGGGAAAGTCATGAATCCAAGTGCGGCATCTCCGAATGACCAAACAGCTTCCAACTCGGCAATTGCACCAATAAAAACAAAGAATACGAATGACCATTTGTATAACAGAATTGATTTTTGACCGAATAAGTAATGAGCCGCTCTGTCACCGTAAAATGACCAGCTGATCATTGTTGAAATTGCAAAAAGTAATACAGCAAGAGTTACAATCTTATCCCCGTAATCGAAGAGCCAGCTAAGACCTTCTTTAAAAGCCAGTGAAGTAAGCAGACTTGCGTTAAGCAATTCGCCCGAGAAACCCTGGTCAATGCGTGTAACATAGAATTCCGTATGGTGCCATGCACCTGTCGTTATAATTACTAAGCCGGTTAATGTGCATATTGTAATTGTATCAATAAATGGTTCCAGCATTGCCACCGCGCCTTCGCGCACGGAGTACTTTGTTTTGGCGGTTGAATGGGCAATGGCGGCACTACCTTGTCCGGCTTCGTTCGAATATAACCCTCTTTTTATACCCCACAGCATTGTATTCATAACAACCAGGAATGAACCGGTGCCCACACCGGCAATTTCGGCTGGTGGATTAAAAGCCATTTTGAATATCAGTCCGAAACCTGGTAATATTGATGGGAGGTTGGCGATCAGGATAAGAAGGGCGGCAACAACATAGAAAAGAGCCATAAATGGTGAAAGGAATCCGGTAACATTACCTATTCTTTTAATCCCGCCAATAATTACTGTTCCAACAATTCCTGCTAAAACAATTCCATTAATAATCTGGGCCAGAGAAAGTTCGAACCCTTCAAAAACAATATGTTTGAGAGTGAGGAAGTGAGTTGATCCAATTACCTGTGTTACTTCAGAATAAAGCTGATCAGAAACCGTGAATGCCTGAATAGCATTTCCAGTTGCATAGGAACATATTACGGCGAAACTGGCAAATATTACAGCCAGCCATTTCCATTTTGGTCCAAGTCCTTTTTCAATAGTATACATTGGACCGCCGGCGGTTGATCCATCAGGAAGTATATCACGGTATTTATGAGCAAGGGTACATTCGGAAAATTTAAGTGCAGTTCCGAAAAAAGCAGTTACCCACATCCAGAATATTGCCCCGGGACCACCGTAATATAGGGCTGTTGCAACACCCGCTATATTCCCAATTCCAACAGTTGCAGAAAGGGCAGTGGCCAGTGCTTTAAAGTGAGAAAGGTCTCCCTCGTCATTAGGATCATCATAAATGCCGGCAGTAACTTTTACTCCGTGCCAAAAATGTCTAAGTTGAGGTAAGCCAAATTTGATTGTTACAAAAATGCCTGCTCCAAGAAGTGCGATTACCATTAATGGGATTGATCCAATAGGCATATCTTCAGTGGGGAAATTGCCAATAAAATCAAAGTTGCCGGGAAAAGACCAGACGGTTTCAAAGAGGGGGACTCCTCCAAAAATCAAAAAGATGAAAATAATACCCAAAGTTATAAATCCACCAGTAGATTTTTTCATAATTTATTCTGCAATAATTAATTAGTAATTCACTGAGTTAGAATTGAGTGCATTCATTTCCAATATTCCATGTCAGCTAAATATTGTTAATAATTAATAAAATGAATTATTTTAGTAAATATTTCCATGAATCAAGATCTAATAAAAATTAGAATTTATGAATTCGCTTTCCCCAAGAGCTTTAGTATTTATAAAAAACCCCCAGTATAATTGGGGGCTAATTTTTATTCTGGAATTTTTACTTCCGGATGTTCTGCCTTAAAGTCAATCCAATAATCCTTAATCGTAGATTTGATTTCCTTTCTTAGGATTAACAAACCGATAAGGTTGGGGATAGTCATAAATGCAATTGTAATTCCTGAGAGTGTCCAGATAATTGTCGTGTCAGTGAAAGCTGCCAGGAAGAAACCAACTATGTAAACAATTCTATAATATATAACTGCCTTTGTACCAAAGAGGTATGTTGTAGCTCTATCACCGTAATAAGACCAGGAAATAACTGTGGAGAAAGCGAACAGTAATAAGCCAATAGCTACAATATATTTACCGCCTTCGCCGAAGTAACTTTTTGTAAAAGCTACGGTTGTTAATGGTGCACTATGAAGAAGTGATTTACCAGTAAAAGTAATTCCCTTTGTCTGGTCAACATCTCCGGTAGCTACGTGCAGCGAACCAGTATAAGGAACGGCATCTTTTGTTAATTTTACAGATTCTGCAACTGATCTTGAATGGAATATTGTTACAGCATCTGTAATCTGACCATTTACTACATTCAGGTTGCCATCAAAAAAGGCTACTTCATTATCACCAATTAAATAATCCCACAATTTCTCTTTATCTTCAACTGATTGATCACTGTAAAGTCCGGTTAAAACTTTCATTTCAGCGTATTGAAATTCATTTTCCAACTTATCTTTCCAAACACCTGATGAAAGTAATACGAGTCCTGTTAGTGAGCAAATAAGAATTGTATCAATAAATGGTTCAAGAATTGCTACTAAACCTTCTGAGACAGGCTCATGAGCACGCGCAGCAGCATGTGCTATTGGAGCAGAACCCTGTCCGGCTTCATTTGAGAATAATCCTCTGTTTACACCTCGGTTAAAAGCAAAGGCAAAAGTTGCACCTAGGAAACCACCAGCCGCGGCAGTACCGGAGAATACATCCCCAATAATTGAAGAAATGGAAGGAAGAATATTTTCAAAATTGTAAAATATTACAGCAAGTGCACCAATAAAATATATTATCGCCATGGCGGGAACCAACTTCTCGGTAACTTTAGCAATTCTTTTAATCCCGCCAATAATCACAAAACCAAGGATAACTGCCAGGATACCACCCGTTACCATTTTACCAATACCGAACGTTGAAAAAACGGCATTTGCTATACTATTTACCTGAGGCAGGTTTCCAGTTCCGAATGAGGATAAAACTGTTGCTACGGCAAAAAAAGCACCGAGCCATTTACCGGTATTGATAACTTTACCGCTGGAGAGTTTTATATTCAGCCTTTTTTTCATAAAATACATCGGACCGCCAGCCATGGTGCCATCTTCAGTAACGTCCCGGTATTTATGTGATAATGTAACCTCAATAAATTTTGTGGTCATACCAAGCATTGCTGTAACTAACATCCAGAATAAAGCTGCCGGACCACCCAGGTGAATGGCAAAGGCAACGCCTGCAATATTCCCGGTTCCAACAGTTCCGGAAAGTGCAGTTGTTAAAGCTTGAAAGTGAGAAGTGTCACCCTGATCACCAGCTTTGTCAAATTTCCCCTGTACAACTTTTATTGCATGTCGGAAATATCTAATTTGTGGAAACTTTAAGTAAAGAGTAAAAAAGAATCCTGTACCGAGTAATAAAAAAACAAACCATTCTGAGCCACCAATATTTGAATCAATTATTTGTAAAAATTCATTGAGTTCCTGCATAGTCGATTTTTCCCGAAATTTTCTTATAAATTCATTGGTAGTTCAGTTAGTTAAATAGATCTAATATCAGCCCAAGCACACCTATTGAGTGTAAGAATACAATTGAGATAAGAACAGGTGCAAAATATTTAATAAACATTTTCCAGGCATTTATAATAAAAGGGGATTCATCGAATACTTTTTCGGCACCCTTTTTAAGCTCTACTAAAACCTTATCAAAACCCCAAACCCATGCGACGAATATCGAAATGAGTAACCCACCCAACGGAAGTAAAATATTTGAGGCGACAAAATCGGCTGTATCAAAAAAAGTTAATCCAAATAGTTTTACGTCTGCAAGAATATTAAATGATAGTGCACTTGGCACTCCAATTAAAAAGGCAAAGAATCCCATTACCAAAACTGCCCTATGTCTTTTCCATTTCTTTTCATCTACAAAATAGGAGATTACTACCTCAAGTAAGGAGATTGCTGAAGTCAGGGCAGCAATTGTAAGCAGTAAAAAGAAGAGAATGGAGAAGATGAAACCGCCAGGGACTTTAGTAAATACTACCGGAAGTGTCTGAAAAATTAAGCCCGGTCCCGCGGCGGGGTTCTGACCGGTTGCGAAAACTGAGGTAAAGATTGCAATCCCGGCAATAAGTGCAATTAAAGTATCAAGGAATACAATCCATACAGATGAGCTAAGTATATTATCTTTTGAAGACATATAACTACCGTAGGTCATCATTGCACCCATACCAAGGCTTAAGGTAAAAAATGCATGTCCCAAGGCAACAAGAACTGATTGCCCTGTAAGTTTGTCCCATTCAGGATTAAAAAGAAATGCTAAACCTTCCTCCGCACCACTAAGAGTCATTCCTCTTATCATCAATATTAGAAGAATTACTATGAGAATTGGCATCATTATTTTACTACCTCGTTCAATACCTTTTTGTACTCCGGCGTATACGATCCCCATGGTTAAAGCCATAAAAAGCATCATAAACCCGACATTCCAGTAAACATTTGAGGTAAGCGAATTAAAATAAACTTCAGAGGTAAGAGTTTCATCAAAATTAAAGAAAGATCCTCGTATTGATTCGATTATGTAACCAGTAGACCAGCCAGCAACTACGGCGTAAAAGGAGAGAATGACAAAACCGGCTATAACTCCCATTCCGCCAACTGATGCCCAAATTTTAGATTTACTTAGTGCCCTGAATGCTCCAACGGGATTTCTCTGCGTTGTTCTTCCTAAAAGTACTTCTCCGACAACGACAGGCAAACCAATTATAGCAATACAGATAAGATAAACAAAGATAAAAGCGGCCCCGCCATTCTCTCCGGCGATATAGGGAAATTTCCAAATATTTCCCAGTCCGATGGCTGATCCTGATGCAGCAAGAACAAAACCAATTTTAGAGCCCCATTGCTCCCTTGCGTTTGAATTTTGAATCATGGAATGATTTCCCCCGATTTTCAAGGATTATAAGAAAAACTAATATCTTAGAATATTTTTAGAAATTCAATAAAAATAATGATTCCAATAAGTTTTACATAAATGGACAAGATATCCATAAATGTTCTTGACAAATCATATATATTGTCTTATTATACGTTTGCAAGAATGCTAATTACTGAATTGAGACGGTTTTTAGTTAAAAGGAAAGGGCAAGAAATTGCATGAACGACAAATCGACTATTAAAATGAATCATTCACGAGAGTGTTGAATTGATGTTTTTAATCTAACAATAAATTATGAAGCAAATTAGAACTACTTATTTAGCCAGCCGGTGTTCAATTTGTAAATTTGAAATGATGCAATATTTCAATGGGGAAATGAAAGCTAGTAAACTACCAGTTATATGGGTGGTTGGATTACTTTTTTATTTCAAATTTACAAATTGATAAAAATTACAAAAATAGTTTAACGTTTAGAATTAGTGAATTCATTATGATTTCGCTTTTGCTTATAAAAAAAGAATTATTGAAAAATTGGATAACATATCCGAAAGTATTGTATAACTTTGTTATTAAAAAGGAAATTTTTCTTTGGAGGATTACATGACGTTTGTTTACAATTTTATAAATAAAATATTTGTACTCACATTATTTCTTCTGTTGACGGCTGGAATTGTTTTGGGGCAGATTAATATCACTCAGGCTTTAATAGATGGTGCCACTAACGGTCCTGCTGGTGCTCTTACAATGACAGACGGTAATGATTATATTCTTACTGAAAACGTAGCTTTAACCGGAGACTGGACAAATAATCTGAGTGCGAATTCTTTTACTCATGGTGGATTTACTGTGACATTTAGCGGTTCATCAGATCAGGACATTCTTGGTACCAATACTACAACGTTTTCTGGTGTTACTATTAATAATTCAACCATGATAGAAGATCTTTCCGATGAGATCATAACCGGTACACTCACAGTAGCTAATTCAGAAGGTACTACTGGCATATATATAAGTAATCAGACGATCGGAGCTGTTATTGTCTCTGGTGGATTATTGAGAACTGGTGCTGGTTCAGGTACATATATTGGTGATGTTACTATTTCTGGTGGTACCTTATCTACTCTTGGCGATTTACGAGTAACTGGTAATTGGACGAAAACAAGCGGTACTTTCACTCATAATAGTAAAAGTACTTCTTTTCGTGGGGCAGGTGGTACTCAGACAATTTCCGGTTCTACGACATTCTACGATCTTAATTCCTGGAATACAGGTGGAGTAATTGATGCTACAGGTGCAACAGTAGTCGTTGCTAATCGATTACATGTTATTATAGGAAAATTTATTGGTGCACCGGATGTTAACGGCGATTTAACAATAGATGTTGGTTCAGAGTTTGAGGCAAGTGGAAACTTCACACTCGCTGGTGAATTTGAAAATAATGACACTTTCGATGCAACGACAAATAGTGCAAAAATAACTTTTGATGGAAGCAGTAATCAGTTTATTTCCGGGACGACGACCTTTTATGATGTTGAGCTGAATAATTCAACTACGACACCTAATTTTAGCAGTCATACAATTGAAGGAACATTAACCGTAATTGCGGGAAGTGCAACTGTACCAACATCACTAGGCGGATTAAGTATCGCTGGTGGAACTGTGGTGCTATCAGGCAATACCAGTATCAGTGGTGATTTCAATCATTCTAGTGGTACATTTACTCAGGGTGGTTTTCTGGTTACAATGAATGGTACTGCCGCTCAATCGATGACTGGTGCACTCAGCTTTTCAAATTTAACAATTAACAATACTCATGTCAGTGCCCTTGTAGACGCATCCGGTGCCTCATCATTGGCAGTTTCTGGCACTCTGACAATAACTGATGGAAATTTTAAAAGCGCCTCTGATTATACCAATGTTACAATTGCTGCAGCTGGAACTCTGACCTTAAGTGGTGACATTACAGTTAGCGGCGATTGGTCTAATAGTGGGACATTATCAGGGAATTACGAAGTGCAATTTGACGGGACTGACACGCAGAATATTACCGGTACAACGACATTCTATAATCTTGAGATTAACAATAGTCATATCAGTAATAAGGTTGTGGCATCAAGTGCTACAGTAATTGTTTCTAATAATTTTGTGATCACTGATGGTATCTTTTCAGGTGCCCCGGATTTATTAAACAGTACGATCAGTAGTTCAGCAGGAACACTTGAACTGACAGGTAATATAAAAGTTAGTGGAAACTGGTCTAATACCAGCGGTAATCTAACTGGCAACTATGAAGTTGAATTTGATGGCGCCAGTTCTACAATTACTGGTGCGACCACTTTTTATAATCTGAAAATTAATAATGCGTCAAACACAATTAATATTTCAACGCATTCAGTAACTAATTTATTGACCTTGACCGCAGGTAGTGTAACAGGTGGGACAAGTTATAAGAATGTGACTCTTAACGGTGGTACTTTTATCTTAAGTGGAAATACTGCATTAAGTGGCAATTGGATAAAAAGCAGTGGTACATTCACTCCCGGAAGTAATGAAGTCGAATTTACCGGAGCCAGTTCAACAATAACCGGGGCTACAAGTTTTTATGATTTAGAAATAAATAACGCATCCAATACAATAAATATATCAGCCCACACTGTAACAAATTTACTAACTATAACTGCCGGTAGTGTAACAGGTGGAACAAGTTATAAAAATGTAACGCTTAATGGCGGTACTTTTATATTGAGTGGAAATACCACATTGACAGGTAGTTGGACAAACAGTAGTGGTACTTTCACACCCGGAAGTTATGAAGTTGAATTTACCGGTGCTGGCTCAACAATTACCGGAGCCACAACATTTTATAGTCTGGATATTAATAATGCATCAAATACAATTAATATCTCTGCTCATTCGGTCTCCAATACACTAACTGTGACAGCCGGAAGCGTAACTGGTGGCACTGATTATGTAAATCTTAATATTGCAGGAGGTACATTTGTTCTTAGTGGTAATACAACGATTAGTGGAAACTGGGTTAGAACAGGAGGTTCTTTTACGCCTGGTTCGAATAAAGTTACCTTTGACGGTAGTAGCACACAAAATATTACCGGAACAAATTCATTTTATGATTTAACTATAGCTAACACGCATGTAAGCAACAAAGTTAATGCCTCAACCGGCTCAATAACAGTGACTAACGATCTTGCAGTTACAGATGGTATTTTCTTAAGTGCTTCTGATTATACTAACGTAACAATATCTGTCGGTGCAACATTAGAATTAAGCGGTAATATTACCGTAAGCGGTAGCTGGACAAACAACGGTACATTTACCTCTGGAAGTAATGCGGTTACATTTGATGGCTCATCAGATCAGAACCTATTAGGAGCAACAACATTTTACCAATTGGTAATAAATAACCCTGCAATGACAGAAAATTTATCTGCGCACACCATTAGTAATAAACTAACCGTAACAACAAGCGAAGGAACCACTGGAATTTTAACAGGTAGTGGAACCATTCCTACGGTACAGATTATCGCAGGAAAAGTAATTTTAGGATCTGGGAACATCACAACATTATTAGATATAGATGGTGGTACAGTAACATTAGGTACAGGCACCATAGCTTCGTTGGATATTGATGGTGGAACAACCACTTCTCATGCAACATCAGGCGATTTTGGAATAGTAGATATTGCTACAGGTAGCTTAACTCTTGGCGGACCTGTTGCAATTAGCGGTAGTTTTACTAATGCCTCTGATGCTACAACTTTTATACATAATGACAAAACTATAACATTTGATGGAGCAACTACTGTAACCGGCCCTTCTACATTTAGCGGAGTAACAATAACCGGAACTCTGACTCTGGCTAACGCAATTGTTGTTAAAGGTGACTGGACGAATTCAACAGGAACATTCACTCACGGAAGCCAAAATGTAACCTTCAGTGGTTCAGCGGCACAGGCATTAACTGGCGGAACAAATACATTTTATAATTTGACCATTACCAGTGGTGATGTTGTTACATCATCAGGAACACTTACAGTAACAACTAATTTGTCGGTTACAACAGGTACTTTTGTCAGTGCTTCAGATTATAATAATGTAACTCTTGCAAGTGGAACCACTTTGCAATTAGCAGGAAATATTACTGTTAGTGGAACATGGACGAATAATGGTGGTTCATTGACTGGAAGCTTTGCAGTTGAATTTGATGGTGCCGCATCGCAGTCAATCGGCGGTACGGGATCAACAACATTTTACAACCTAACTCTAAACAACTCCAATGGAGCAGTTTTAGGTATTGGTCAGAGAGTTAACAACACATTAACTCTTACTAGTGGTATAATTACTCTTGGCAACTTTGATCTTACATTTGGCGATGCCGCAACCGCGGTTGCCGGAACTTTAAGTGCTACCAAAATGATAGCCGTTACTGGCACAGGTAGTGTAATAAAAGAATTCACCGGTGCTGATCCGGCATTGTTCTTATTTCCAATAGGTGAGACAAGCGGCACAACAGAATATTCTCCATTTTCTGTAGATCTCTCCGGTGTAACTTATGGCGGGACAGGACTTGTTGCGGTTAACGTAACAGATGCCGCGCATGGCGATGTTACCGGCGCTGATTTTCTTACCCGATACTGGAGTGTTACACAATCGAATCTAACCAGCTTTAGCGCTGCTATTGTTGGTACATACCTGACAGCTGATATAACAGGAACAGAAGCCAGTATTTTTGGATTAAAAAGAGATGGTGGATCGAGCTGGACAAACCTTGGACTCGTAAATGCGGGTGCGAATACTATTAACGGATCTGGTTTAACAAGCTTTTCTGACTTCACAGGCGGCGGCGTTGGTGTAACAGTAACTGCCCCAAATGGTGGACAAAGATTTCTTGTTAATAGGGTTGAAAATATAACCTGGACTTTTTACAATGTTACTAATGTGCAAATAGATTATTCAACAAATAATGGCGGTGCCTGGACACCAGTTATTGCAAGCACGTCTGCTGCTGCCGGGACTTATGCCTGGACTATCCCTGCAACATTAACTACGCAAGCGCTTGTTCGTGTTTCTGACGCAACTAATGCAGCCGTAGTTAATGATGTAAGCAATGCGGTTTTTACAATCGCTGATATAACTGTTACTACTCCAAATGGAGCCGAATTCTGGGAAGTAGCTTCCTCTCATGATATTGAATGGGATCAATCTGATCTTGTCACTGAAGTGCAGATAGAATATTCAACTAATACTGGTGGTTCATGGATTGTTGTTGATCCGAGCGAAGTTTCAGCAGGGACTTCAGATACATTCTCATGGACTATTCCTAATACTCCAACTGCAACTGCTCTAGTAAGAGTAACAGCACTTACTGGTGGAACTGGGTCTGATGTAAGTGATGCTGTATTCATAATCCCGGGTGTCGTAGTAGTAGCGCCAAATGGTGGTGAAGCATGGGTTTCAGGAACGAGTGAAGATATTACTTATACGACTCCTGGCTATACAATTGGAACGGAACAGGTTACAATAACTTATTCTACAGATAATGGTGGTTCCTGGATGCCTTTAGCTACACCAGTTACAGGCGGAACATATTCCTGGACTGTTTCTGACGAGCATACATATAATGCCCTGGTAGAAATTAAAAGAGTTGCAGGTACTTCAACTGATACCAGTAATGCTGTATTCACTATAGTGCCTCCACCTCCACCTTATGGTTCTCCATCAGCAAATGAGGTTGCAGTAACTATCGAGCCAACGTTGACTTGGTCAGCAGTAACAAATGCAGTTACTTATGAGATGCAGGTTTATTCAACAGCTACACCTAGTGAAACCGTTATTGATACAACTGGCTTGCTTCCTGCAAATCCACTCGAAATTGACTTTGAACAACTATCATGGATGGGCGGGCAAAATTATTATACACGTATGAAAAATCTTACAGGATACTTATGGAGAATGAGGACGATTGGACTTAATTCAGTTGTTGGTAATTGGTCTTCTCCAAGAAAATTTACAACGATTCAGGGCGTTACACCAACACTAACGTATCCATTAACAGGTTCAATTCTTAGTACTCCGGTAGTTCAATATTACTGGAATGTAACTATCCCTTATAATAACCTGGTATTTGAGTTATTCTCTAATACAACCGGGGATTTTACACCAATATCCGGAGAGTCACCTCTTCTTATTAACGGAGAGTTAAATACTTCCGGAAGTGGTTATTCCCCAGGGACTCTGCATTATTGGATGGTGCGTACCAAAACTCACGCTGGACAAACATCAAGTTATTCTGCAGTGGAAAGCTTTATAACAAATGGTTTATTATCACCAATTACACTGCTTTATCCATACGATGGTATTGAGACGTTTAACAACATGCCATACGTGTATTGGCTTAATTATTTATATAGTCCTCTTGTAAAATATCAGGTAAGATATTCAAAGAATAACAGCCTGGATATTAATGATGCCCTTGATACGGATTTTACTGATTTACCCTTAACTTTTAACTCTTATGCACAACTCGAAGATCTTGATGATGGAGCGACATACTACTGGCAGGTTGCAGTAACTAATGACGGAGGAAGTACTCTGCTTTGGTCTGATCTCTTCAGTTTTACTACACCAGCATCAACGTCATCAAATACATTTTTAGCTCCAACTCCATCTTATCCGGTGGCAGGAGTAACAATATATTCAACATCCAGTACATATTATTGGATACCACAAACTATTGATGCTACGTTGCAATACCAGGTTAGGTATGGAGCAAGTAATGCTACAACTGCTGGTCAACTTGATGCTGGCGTAAACACTGCTCTTACGAGCGATTATTATATTCAGGTTGCCGGGCTTACTGGAAATACAACTTATTATTGGCAGGTTAGAACCTACAATGGCAGTTCATACTCTCCATGGTCGGTTGTTCAGACATTTAATACTGATGCCTCAATTAATGCTATCAAAACACCAATATTGCTTTCGCCTTATGACGGTCAGATAGTAAATAATTTGCAGCCAACTCTTTATTGGTATATTGATGGAAGTGGAGCAGGTTACGATTATACAGTTGTTTATAATACCGATGGAGCACAGAATACAAACGGTAATCTTTCAGGGACATCAAATGTCCTGGGTAGCGGAGCGACTACACATCTTCTTGCGAAATTTGCAAGCGATCTTACAAATGGAGAGACATACTACTGGCAGGTTATTGCCTCCACAGGTGGTGCTGACTCAGCATATTCATCTATAAAAAGCTTTTCGGTAAACGCGAGCAGTACTGTTAGTATTACACTCCCTATCCCGGCTTATCCGGTTGGTGGGATTGTTGTTAACACTTCTGATCCTGTAGTACATTGGGTAGTCAACGGAGCATATGGGCACCTTGAATTCCAAATCAGATATTCAACTGACAATACTGTGTCGGGTGGTATTCTGCAAAATGGGACAGTAGATTCTGACTGGACTTCAAACTTATCCACAGCATTAAGTGGTCTTACACCTGGTGCTACATATTACTGGCAGGTTAGAGCAAGATTAGCTTCAACTCCGGCAACTATGTCTGACTATTCGACAGTGCAGTATTTTGTTATATCTGCGGGTGCTTCTCCTGTGATGGCAATACTTGGCAGTCCTATCGATGGTGTAGGGATTAACACTGATACCCCGACCCTTTCTTGGATATTACCTATGTCAACCGAATCAACATTATCGTATGACCTGGAAATCGCAGATAATGCCGATATGACTTCGGCGGAAAAAATTACAGGTTTGACGGAAACTCAGTTCAAACATAACCTTACAATTGGTAAAAAATATTACTGGAGAGTTCGCTCAAGAAACACTGAAGGTGAATATTCTTACTATACCGGTGTGGGTGATTTTGATATTAAGAGCAATATTACTGAAACTGAAGATGAGGAAGCACTTCCTACAGAATTCTCCATCGATCAGAATTATCCGAATCCATTCAATCCTTCAACCTCAATAAGATTTGGTTTACCTGAGGCATCGAAGGTAAGGTTAAGTATTTATAATATACTTGGCGAGGAAATAAAGACACTCGTAAATGAAGAATTAGATGCAGGATACCATCACGTAATATGGAATGCTGATAATAATAATGGGTCCAAGGTTGTTAGTGGTGCGTATTTCTATAAAATAGTTTCAGGCAACAATCTAATAACAAAGAAGATGTTATTTATTAAATAATCGATCGGAACAGATTATGAACAAATTTGGCGCAGCTTTTTTTGTATTCATGTTGGCGGTGGTAATGGCTTTGGCTTTAATCGCTTGTCAAAGTTATTTCCTTAGCTGAGAAATGCTGAACAGGGGAAAGCTAACAAATGAATTTATTGTGAACCATGTGGTTCTAGAAACAAAAAGACCAGCAAAAAAACATATTTATTTATTAAAGGTGCAATATGAAAAATAAGTTAACAATTTTTAATCTGCTTGTCGCGTTCATCTTTGTTGGATTAACAACAATGCAAGCGCAGACAATGGATGTTCAGAGACCAGTTTCAACGTCAATTGCTGACGGTGGATCAGATGTCGTAGGTAATCAGGCAACTGGAACTCAGTTTACTCTTACCTATACGATTCTGGAGACCGCGAGCAGTAACTTGGATATTACAGCTTTTGCCGCATCAGGCGAAAGCAATTGTACTATCGATGCAATTACTCCTTCGGCTGCATTTACACAAACTCTGAATAATTCAAGTATGACAGTTGATGTTGATGTTACCGTCCTTACTACAGGAGCTTTCAGTTTTGATATTGATATAACAAATACAGCAGGAGATTTAAATTACGACATCGCTGTTTCGGGAACTGGAATTCCTGGTGAAATTGATATTCAAAGGCCCGTCGCTTCAACAATTGCGGATGGAGCATCTGATGCTATTGGGACTTATTATGCCGGATCGGCATTTGTTCTGACCTATACAATAGAAGAATTAATTTCATCAGATTTAATTGTGTCCAATGCAGTATCAGCTTCTCCTTCGAATTGTACAGTTAATTCAATCACACCTTCTGCGGCTTTTTCGCAAACTCTTAATGGGTCTACAATGACATTTGATGTAAATGTAACACCAACAGCAGCAGGAGTATTTAGTTTTGAACTTGATATTACCAGCGATGATTCTGACGAGGGGAACTACGATCTGACTGTTTCAGGCACGGCAGTTGCTCTTACACCAGCTGGTGGGGCAGTGGATGTATCAATTCAACCATTATTTGAATGGGTTGATCCTGCTTCCGGTATTGCTGTTTCAAAAAATGCAAGTTATAATCCAGCAGTGGATTCACCAGGGACAAGTGAAATAGAGGACAATTCTATTTCAAGTGTTACGACTTACGATGCTTCCACTCAACCAGTTACTCTATACAACAATACTACTTACTATTGGTGGGTTTATGATGATGGTCTAACGAGTTGGGTGTCAATGGGTTCATTTACAACAGCGCAAAATGTAACTCCTTTCTTAGCTGCGCCTGTTGGTGGATTACAGCTTAACTCAGAAACCGCTCAATTATACTGGAATACTTCTGGGCATATAGGCGATTTTTTGTTTGATATCTTTTACAGTACAACACAAAAGTTAACTTATTCGGGTGATACCCCGCAATTAATGAATCTTGATCATGAGATTGCATATATAAATAATCTTACTCCGGGTGCAACATATTATTGGCAGGTTAGAGTAAAAGATTCTAATAATAATATTCTTGGTTATTCTACAGTTGAAAGTTTTATAACATATGGGGTTTTAACAAAGCCTTTGCCAACATATCCTTTGGATGATTCTGAAACTTATACCGTAGATCCTTACCTTTACTGGACGAGTTATTTTTATAGTACTTTGATTCAATACAAAGTTAGATACAGTACTACAGCAGATGCTTCAGATTCCAGCCCAAGTGATGGTTATCTTGATAATGGAGCCAGTGAAACACCACTAGACTTTGATTTGTATGTTCAATTAACCGGGTTAACCGGTGGAACACCATACTATTGGCAGGTAGCCGCTACAAATGATGGTGGCAGTACCTATGTATGGTCAGATATATTTACTTTTAATACTCCTGCAACTTTATCTGGTATAGTAACATCACCCACTCCTTCATATCCGGTTGGCGGAATAACTATGTATTCTTCTTCTGTTACATTCTACTGGCAGCCTACAAGTTATAATGCATCACTGCAATATGAAGTGAGATATGCCAAAGATGATAATACAATTGACGGAAATGGGATGTTAACAGCTGGAACATCAATGTCGCTTACCAGCAGTACATTCAGACAGATTGCAGGACTTGAAGGCGACGCGACATATTACTGGCAGGTTAGGGCATATAATGGATCTGCATTTAGTCCATGGTCAGTAGCTGATAATTTTGTAACGGATGAATCTGTACTTAATGTACAGACTCCAATCCTGCTTACACCGGGTGACGGACAATTGGTAACAACTCTAGAACCCACTCTTTACTGGTATGTAAATGGTAACCCCAACGGATATACATTTACTGCTTTGTACAATAGTGATGGTGCGCAGGACTTTAACGGTAATTTGAGTGGCACCACAAACGTGCTTGGCGGAGCTACTACAACAGATAGCTACTATGCTAAATTTTCAACTGCTCTTGCAGATGGAGGTACATATTATTGGCAAATCAAAGCTGAAAAAGGACTTGTTACAAAGTACTCATCAATTAGAAGCTTCTCTGTAAATGGGGAATCAACAGCAACAACTGCTGAAATTCCAATCCCGGCATACCCGATCGGTGGATTTACAGTTATTACATCTGATCCGGTTCTTAATTGGGTAATTAATGGTTCTTATTCTAATCTTGAATTCGAAGTTCTCTACTCAACTGATAATTCAACTTCAGGGGGAGTACTGGTAAACAGTGGTACAGCCACAACAGCATGGAATTCGAACCTATCAGTAGCATTAAGTAATTTAACACCCGGCGCAGTTTATTATTGGCAGGTTAGATCAAGGGTTGCCTCATCTCCTGCAACTTTGTCAAATTATTCAGCGGTTGAGTATTTTATTGTATCTGCTGGCGCTGGTCCATCAATGGCAATTCTGGGTAGTCCGGTAGGAGTAGAAGTTAAAACAACTGATCCTGTTTTATCCTGGGTCATTCCTTCTCTCTCTTCTTCGGAATTAACATACGAAGTTGAAATAGCTGAAGATCCATCAATGCTTGGTGCTCAGACAATAGGTGATATTACATCAAATAATGTTCAGGTAAATGTATCAGATGGAAAAACCTATTATTGGAGAGTAAGATCAAAAACTGATAATGGAGAATATTCATCTTATACTGGCAGTGGTTCATTTGGCGTTGATCAAAATGTAACAGAGGTTGAAGTAGAAAACTCAATTCCTACTGAATTTGAAGTTGCTCAGAACTATCCAAATCCATTCAATCCGGCAACGACTATCAGGTTTTCTATTCCATCATCTGAAAATGTGACGGTGAAGATATTTGATATGCTAGGTAGTGAAATTGCTACTCTATTGAATTCGGATCTGGAAGCTGGAAATCACTCCGTTGTATGGAATGGTCAGAATCAATATGGTAGTAGTGTTAGCTCAGGCGTTTACTTTTACCGTGTTATTTCGGGAAATAACGTTGTTACAAAGAAAATGTTATTAATGAAATAAATGATGCTGATTGGAGATTTAACAATGACGAAAGTAGGATTTACAATATATATTATTTTATTCTCAGCCATTATTATGCTTGCGTTAATCGCTTGTCAAAGTTTTTTGCTGAGCTAATTATTGTTCAGAGGTCTGCTAGCAGACCTCTGACTTATTCAAAATTCAGTATAATTTGGACGTTGCTAATGAATGAAGAATAATCAGATTTTCATTTTTACAATAAATGCTAAGTCCAGTGATTTTAGAATTTTTAACAACATAAAAGGTGTACTATGAAAAACAAATTAACATTTTTAAGTTTGCTTGCTGCTTTCTTTTTTATGAGCGCGTTAAGTGTTCAGGCACAAGTTACATTGACAGCTCCGGCAAACGGAGCGGTAGGGGTTTCTATTGAACCGACCTTTACCTGGTCAACCACAACCCCAGATTACCTTTTTGAAATATCAACTGGTACTGGTGGTTCTTTTGCAGGGGGGCTTGTTTATTCAAATACAGTAACCCCAACTACATTTGATTTTACAACAATTACTAACATTTTGTTAAATAATACAAAGTACTTTTGGAGAGTTACTGATAACAGTGGTGGTGGAACTCCATCGAGTGAGTTCAGTTTCACAACCTCTATAAATGTTACGCCATTTTTAACCTCACCAATTAGTGGGTCACAAATTAACACACCAACAGTTTCTTTGTACTGGAATGTTTCAGGTAGTGGTAATTATACCTATGATGTATTTTACAGTACCACGCAACAATCTTCATATGCAGGCACAGTGCCTGCACTACAAGGATTGACGAATTCAGTTGTTTCTGTTTCAGGCTTAGCGCCCGGTACAACTTACTACTGGCAAGTGCGTGTAAAATCATCAACTGGTGCAATTATTGGTTATTCTGTTGTTGAAAGTTTTGTAACATATGGCGTTTTAACAGAACCTATTCCAATTTATCCTACTGATGGTTCTGAAACATATTCAAACGAACCATATCTTTATTGGACTAGCTACTATTACAGTACAGTAATTCAGTACAAAGTTCGATATTCTACAAGTGCTGCCTTAACTGGTGATATATTGACTACTGGAACCGAAACACCTCTGGATTTTGATTTATATACTCAATTAACAGGGCTGTCTGACGGAACTCCTTACTACTGGCAGGTTGCCGCTTCAAATGATGGTGGATCAACATTTGTATGGTCAGATGTTTTTAGTTTTACAACACCAGCTGCAACAGGATCAGGCTCATTGTTACCACCAACTCCTGCATACCCAACAGCTGGAATAACAGTATATTCCTCTTCAGTTACTTTTTACTGGCAAGTAACAAGCTTTGATGGAACAATGCAATACGAAGTCCAGTATGTTAAGGATGACAATACAACCGCAGGTGGTGTTTTGACCGGTGGTGCCTCAGTGTTAGTTACACTTCCATTAACTGGTAGCAATTTTAGACAGATTGCCGGATTAGAAGGCGACGCTACCTACTATTGGCAGGTGAGATCATACAATGGATCAACATATAGTGACTGGTCTGTTGTTGATAATTTTGTTACTGATGAATCAGTTCTTAATGTGCAGACACCTATTCTTTTAACTCCATATGATGGACAGATTGTAACAACTCTGGAACCGACAACCTATTGGTATATAAGTGGAAATCCAAACGGTTATGATTTTACAATTGTCTACAATGATGATGGTGCACAGGATATAAGTGGAAATTTAACCGGGACTACAAATGTGCTGGGCGCTGGTACTACCAGTGGTTTTTATGCCAAATTTGCCTCTGCTCTTCTTGATGGAGGCACATATTATTGGCAGGTAATTGCATCCAAAGGTGGATTTACCAGATATTCTGAAGTGAGAAGTTTTACAATTAATGCAGCTTCAACTGCAAGCGTTGGTCCGGAAATACCAATTCCGACTTATCCTGTTGGCGGGTTTACTGTATTAACCGATAGTCCTGTTCTTAACTGGGTTGTTAACAGTTCTTACTCAAACCTGGAGTTCCAAGTATTGTACTCAACAGACAATACAACCTTAGGTGGTGAATTACAGAATAGTTTGTCCTCAACAACATGGACTTCAAATTTATCGGTTGCCTTATCTGGGTTAACGCCAGGAGCAACTTATTATTGGCAGGTAAGATCCAGATTTGCTTCTGCACCTGCAACAATTTCAGATTATTCTTCTGTTCAATATTTCGTGGTTTCTGCGGGAGCCGGTCCATCAATGGCTATTTTAGGTAGTCCTGTTTATGGTGAAACGATCAGTTCTTCTGCTCCGGTATTATCATGGATCATACCATCAGAATCAACTTCTGAATTAACATATGAAGTTGAAATATCAGAAGATCAGTCAATGAATGCCGCCCAGAGGATAGATAATCTTACAACAAACAGTGTCACAACAAGCTTGCCAGCCGGAAAAACCTACTATTGGAGAGTAAGATCAAAAACATCTGAAGGTGAATATTCTTACTATACTGGAGCGGGTGAGTTCGAAATAGATGCTAATATTTCCGCTGTTGAAGAAACAGAGGAATTACCAATAGAATTTAAAGTGGATCAGAACTATCCTAATCCATTCAATCCATCAACGACTATTAAATTTGCGATCCCAGCAACAGAAGAAGTATCTGTCAAAATATTTGATCTTCTAGGCCGTGAAGTTGTTACTTTACTTAGTGGTCAGTTAGAAGCAGGTAATCATTCGGTTGTATGGAACGGACAAAATCAATTTGGCGCAACAGCTACTACTGGTATTTACTTCTTTAGAGTAAAATCCGGTAACAATGTTGTAACAAAGAAAATGGTATTAATGAAATAATTGACATGGAAAGGAGATAAAACCATGACTAAAGTTGGAATGACAATATATATGATTTTATTCTCTGCGATAATAATGCTGGCCCTTATGGCTTGCCAGTCATTTTTCTTATCGTAAGATGTCAAAAATCTTTAAGAAGGGCAGCGTTTAGCTGCCCTTCTTTTTAGATAAAACATACTCAAAATAAATATTATTTTTGCTCATGTAATGACATATGAAGTCCTGTTTTAACTCCAATTATATTGATCTTTAAGAGAAATAATAATTTCTTACCTTGACAAAAGCATTTAAATAATCTATATTTTTTTGCCAGCCAAATAATCATTTTATTATTATAAAATGATTATCCTAATATTTTTCAAAAGAGCGCGAAAATCTTACAAATAATGAATTTGAGTGTATTTACATTTGTTTTAAATACAGTTAGAAAAAATGATATAATCTGAATAATTATCAGCATGGTATTTCTTTATTGATTTATTAACATGTTACCATTAATGAAACCAGTCGAGTTTTGTGAGATAAAAAATATATTGGAGGGCGTATGAATAACAAGTTTACAATTTTTTTGGTGTCTGTTATATTTACTGTTTTTTGTAATATTAATATCCAGGCGCAATCTCCTGCAGATTTAGATGTAGGAGTTTCAATCCAACCGATCTTTACTTCTCCAGCAGAGGCATATGGGATTGCAGTTTCGATGAATCCTAACTATGATGCTGATACAGAGGATCCAGCTGATAATGAGTTGGAAGTCCTTTTTGGACAAACTACTACTTATGATGCTACTGCACAATCAACTCTTCTTCTAAATAATACAAAGTATTATTGGTGGTACCTGAATGATGTTGCAGGTACATGGGTATACGTAGGAGGATTTACAACTACTGTTGGTGCTACAATAGGATTAATTGCACCAACCGGTGGAATTGAACTTAATTCCGATATTGCTACACTTTCCTGGAATTCTACTGTTTCCGGCGGTAACGAATTATATGATGTTTTCTTCAGTGATGCTGATCCGGGAGATACATTCGCAGGGACTACTCCTAATGAAGCAGATTTAACTGTAAAAACTTTTGAATTAAATAACCTTCCTCCAAATGCCACATATTATTGGCAGGTGAGGGTTAAAACTGCTACTGGTGCTATTGTAAGTTATTCTGATGTTGAGACTTTTAGAACTTCGGGTGATTTAATGATACCAGTTCCTGCTGCACCAGTACAAGGTCTTGTTCTTAACAGCACATCTCCATATTTGTATTGGGGAAGTTACAATAATCATCCTGATATTGTTTATCAGGCATGTTATTCACTAACTGAAACTATTGGGGGTGTTACTTCTTTCCCATATCAATTAAATGATGGTGTTACTACAAGTTGGACACACAACAGATATATTCAGGTTTCAGACCTAACACCTGGAGAAGTTTATTATTGGCAGGTTAGAGCATCAGATGATGGTGGTGTTGCCTCATTTTCAGATTGGTCAGATCCAGTAAGTTTTGAGATTTATGGAACAGGTGCTGCCAGTGCACCCATACCGGTTTATCCGTCTGGAGGAATATCAATATATGCCAGTTCTGTTATGACGTATTGGTACATGTTAGGCAATAGCTCAGGTTTACAATACATCGTTCGGTATGGAACAGATTCTACAATGGATGGCACGGACCCAACAATGTTAGAAAATGCTGATAATACAACAGCAACAAGTAGTATGTATAAGCAACTTGCACATTTAGTTGATGGAGAAACATATTACTGGCAAGTACAGACAACTGGTGGTGCCTGGTCTGATGTTCATAGTTTTATTGTAAAAACATCAGCAGAAACACAAAGAATACCTATTCCTTATCATCCTGTAAACAACTATGTAGAAACAACACGCAGACCTACTCTATATTATTATGTCTTTGGATACAGTTACGGTTTGGAATACGAAGTACAGTATTCTAACTTACTTAATGCTGGTGCACTTGATAACCCAACGCTTTTAGGACCAACATCAGATCTTTATATTAACATTGAAACAGATTTAGATCTTAACACAACATATTATTGGCAGGTAAGATCAATTAGTGGAACTACCCCTTCAGACTGGTCAGAGATATCTACTTTCGAAATTGATCAGAATGCGGAAAATGTTTCTATAATTCCAACACCTTCCTACCCTGTGGGTGGAACTGTCGTTGATTCCAAAACACCAGATTACAATTGGGTTGTTAACGGAAATTACTCCCATCTCGAATTCCAGGTAAGATATGCAACACATGATAACACCACAGATGGCGAATTAGACGCACCATTTGCAGCAGTTACTGGTTGGTCAACTGATTTGTCCGTTACACAGGATGTTAACTTAATTCCTGGAGCTATGTATTACTGGCAGGTGAGAAGCAGATTAGCCTCTACACATGACGGCGAATCAAAATTCTCTACTCTTGCAAATTTTGTCGTTTCTGCTGGAGCAGCCCCGGTAATGGTTATCCTTGGCAGCCCTGTTGCTGCAGTTCAGATCGGTACAAGTACACCAACATTCTCGTGGATATTGCCGACTCAATCTACTTCTGAACTCTCATATGAGGTTGAGATTGCTGATAATGAACAAATGGCATCACCACAGGTAATGAATGCTGATAATCTTTCTGTTGAAGCTCAAAATCTTACTGATGGTCAGCAATATTTTTGGCGAGTTCGTTCAAAAACGGATGCAGGTGAATATTCACTCTATTCAGGTCAAGCTTCGTTTACCGTTAACTCGAGCATTACAACTCTTGAAGAGGTTAGTGGAATACCAATAGAATTTAATGTTAGTCAAAATTATCCTAATCCTTTCAATCCTTCTACAACAATCAAATTCTCTCTGCCGGCAGCAGAAAAAGTGAGCGTTAAAGTTTTCGATCTTTTAGGTCGTGAAATGATAACACTTCTTGATACTCAATTAGAAGCCGGTAATCACTCTGTTGTTTGGAACGGTGAAAATCAATTTGGTAATGCAGTTAGTACCGGTATTTATTTCTACAAAGTAAAATCAGGTAGCAATGTTGTAACAAGAAAAATGATTTTAATGAAATAGATTATCTATTAAGGAGATGGAGAATGTCAAAAGTTGGTATGACAGTATTTATGATTCTTTTCTCTGCGATAATAATGTTGGCGCTTATCGCATGTCAGTCATTCTTTTTATCGTAGAAGTATAAATTAAAGGGCAGCTATTAGCTGCCTTTTTTATTGTGCAAACGCAGGATAAAATCCATTACATAATCATAGTTAAAGGATAAATCAAATCAGAACAGTTAAGTATTATATTATAAATAACCATTTTCAGCCTTGACAATAATATTAAAAAACAATATTTTTTTTTGCCAGCCAGATGTTCATTTCTTATATGCGGATTTATGTCTGTTCTTGAAAGGGGAAACGGAGTTAGACGTAAGATAAAATAGATAATAGCCTGTTATTATTGTGTTATCGCATTATTGAGAAATGAATTTACAATACTAGTTTACATTCGAGCGCTAAAATATTTTCTATTAATTGCACATTTATATTTATTTGTAGGTGGAAAATCACATCTATTTGTGGATATAATGTACTTATTATCTGTCAAATATTGTATTTGATGGAAGACAGTCACAATCCCTGGAGGGAGGAAATGACTAAAAAAGACCAGCCGAGCTTTAAGATTTTTATAAACAAACAATGGGTGCTTTTATGAAAAAATTAACTACATGTTTTTCAATGGTAATACTTTTATTCTATGCAAATGTTTTTGCACAGAGTCCTGCCGTATCACCAATTGATGCGGATGTTACAGTAGCGCGAACAACTGCTACTTTTACATGGACAGATATTGGAACGGATAACTTCGAGAATCGATACGACTTTGAGGTTTACACCGATGCCGGCTATACCATTCTGCATGAAGCTGGACAAACTGCAATTGCTGATGTTACTACAACAATTTCGGCAGCAATGGCATTTAACACGACTTACTATTGGCAGGTAACCAATACTGATTTGAATGATGATGGAACTTATGATGATAGCGATGCGCCAGCACAATTCTCATTAACCATAGTAATGGACACACCAACACTGGACGCTGAAACCACACCGGTTGCTCTGGATGAGACCCTTACATGGTCAGCCGCTGCAGCAGCAAATGTTGAGTACGAAGTTCAGGTTGATGATGGAACTGGTTACGTTTCTGTTGTAACAGGCTTAACTGTTCTCAGTTATCAATTTCAGGCGGGTGAGTTAGATCCTAATGTTGAATATGATGTTAAGATAATAGCCAGTTCAACACTAGCTGCACCTCCCGATGATGTAGAATCAAATGTCATCACATTTATAACGGCTTTAACCGATCCGGTCTTAACCGCTTTACCTGCAACAGCTGAAATTAACTCAACTCTAAACTGGACTGCCTCAGCAGCGGCCGATGTTGAATACGAAGTTCAGGCTGATGATGGTGGCAGTTTTGCTTCCGTGGTAACCGGACTTACCACAACCAGTTATAAATTTCAACCAGGGGATTTAACCGGAAACCAGGCTTATGATGTGAAAATCATAGCAAGTTCTTCACTAACAGGTGTTACTATTGTTGAATCAAATGAGATAAGTTTTACAACCACCAACGTTGGTCTTGATGGAATTACATATGATTATAATAGTGGTAGTCCTTCAGCTCTTGGTAGTGTATTAGTAGAATTTACGAATACAGTTCCACCCTTTGAAGTTTATTCAACTACATCGGATGTTACAACAGGTAGTTATCAACTTTATGTTCCTTCAGGTAATTATGATATTACTTTTAGTAAAACAGGGTATCAAACATTAAGTTATACTAATACTAATCTCTTCTCATACTATTCCGGGACAAACATTTATTTGGGCGCCGCTGTTGTAATTACAGCTCCAACCGGTGTTACACAAACAGCATTTGATGCTAACTGGGAATCTTTCACCGGAGCTACTGAGTATCATATTTATGTCTCAACGGATCCTGCTTGTACAGGCAGCTATGTCGCCGGATATGATGGACTTGACGTAGGTAACGTTTTAACAGTTAACGTAACAGGTCTTACACCGGGAACTACTTATTATTACAGAGTTTTAGCTTACGACATCTATTCTTATTATTATTCTTCAGATGTTGAGTCGGTAAGTACTGTAGCACCCCCACCCGTTCTGGTTGCTCCTGCAGAGTATGCTACCGGTGTATCCATTGAACCGACTTTTGAGTGGGATGCCTCGGCAATTACTTCTGCAATAGAGCATTTTCAGCTTCAGGTTTCTACTGACAACGATTTTTATCCTGTTACAAGGATTGCCTATGAAAACCTGGATATAACTCCGGAAGAGTTTGATATGCGAGAGGTTTCTGAATTTCTTGAAAGCGGCACAGTTTATTACTGGAGAGTTGCAGCTGTTATAGGCTCTACTGTAGGTGAATGGTCCGCACCATGGAGTTTTACAACAACTGCTGGATGTTATGTTTATATAATTGGACCTGGTAATGGAATCGAACTTGGTTCTGATGAAGCGCCATTGCAGTGGAATTCCAACGCACAGGGTGGAAATGAATTATACGATTTATTTTATGGTACGTCAGATCCCGGACCAGGTGGATTTGCAGGTACAACACCACAAGAAACTGATTTAACAGATAAAACATTTTTACTAGAAAATATACCTCAGGGCACAACATATTATTGGCAGGTGCGTGTTAAAACCTCAGCAGGTGCGATTTGTGGTTATTCAGCGGTCGCTAGCTTTAAATCAAGCGGTGAATTATTAATACCGATTCCTGCAGCACCGGTTCAGGATCTGGTAATCAACACAACATCTCCTAATTTATATTGGGTAAGTTATGCATATCATCCTGATATTGCTTATAGGGTGTGTTACGCTTTAACGGATGCAGTTGAGGCTAGTACTCCTTATCAACTGAATGATGGTACAGAGGAGGTCACATCCTGGACGCATAATAAATATATTCAACTTACTAATCTGGTGCCCGGCGAACAATATTTTTGGCAGGTACAAGCTACAAGTGATGGTGGTACTACCATGTCAGAGTGGTCAGCTCCAGAAAGTTTTCAAATTTATGGAAGCAGCGTAGCCAGTGCGCTTATACCGATTTATCCGTCCGGGGGAATACCAATATATTCTACTTCAGTCCTTACGTACTGGTACTCAGTTAGTGGCAGTACAGGTTTACAATACGTTGTTCGTTACGGAACAGATCCTACAATGGACGGCGGAGATCCCACAATGTTGGCAACAGCAACAGAGACTAATCCAACCAGTAGCCCATACAAACAATTGGCTCACCTGACTGATGGTGAAACCTACTACTGGCAGGTAAAGAGAGTTGGTGGTGCATGGTCTGAGGTAAGCAGCTTTGTAGTTAAAGCATCTGCTGCCACACAAAGTATTCCAATACCACATTCACCTATTAATGGTGATGTTGTCACTTCATTAAGACCAACATTATCATACTACTGCCTTGGCTACAGCTATGGATTTGAATATGAAGTTTGGTATTCAGATAGTGATGATGAAAGTGGTGGTGAACTTACTGGTGTGGGTGGTACACTTACTAAATTACCGGAAACGACAGACCTATACACTTATATAATAGATGACTTGACTGATGGTATACCATATTATTGGCAAGTGAGATCAATAAATGGTGGTGTACCTTCTGACTGGTCAGAAATTGTCTCTTTTGAAGTTGATCCAACAGCTACTTATTTACCAATAGTCCCTACGCCTTCTTATCCTACAGGAGGAGTGATTGTTGATTCAAAAACTCCTGACTTCAGTGTTCTGGTTAGTGGAAATTATACAGGTCTGGAATATTTAGTACGTTATGCAACACATAATAACTTGAATGTAGATGGAGAACTTGAGGCAAATTACGAAGAGACAGAATGGTCGAGCAGTATGGACGTTGCCTTTGATAATGGGAATGATCCAGATCTAATCCCTGGTGTTATGTATTACTGGCAGGTAAAATCAAGATTAGCAGCTAATACGCCCGAAGAATCTGATTTCTCAACTCTCGCCAACTTTGTCGTTGACGCCGGCGCTTCACCAGTTATGGTTATACTTGGCAGCCCGGTAGGTAATGTTCAGATTGGTACGAGTGCACCAACATTCTCATGGATACTACCAACTCAATCAACCTCTGAGCTCTCATTTGAAGTTGAAATTGCAAATAACGAGCAGATGCTTTCTGCCACTGTTATTAATGCAAATGATTTGTCGGTAGAGACTCAAAATTTGCAGGATGGAGAGCAATATTTTTGGAGAGTTCGTTCAAAAACTGATGCTGGTGACTATTCATTATATTCAATGCCGACATCATTTACAGTAAATTCAAGCATCACAGATGTTGAGGCAGTAGAAGAACTGCCTACTGACTTCAGATTAGATCAGAACTATCCTAACCCGTTTAACCCTAGTACAACAATAAAGTACTCTATACCAAATGCAGAGCATGTTTCGATTAAGGTATATGATATGCTGGGTTGTGACGTAGCTACTCTATTCAATGGGCAGTCCCAAGCCGGCATTCATACTGTTATATGGAACGGAACGGATAGTAACGGAGATATAGTAAACTCTGGTGTTTACTTTTACAGGATAGTAAGTGGTAGCAATGTAGCAATTAAGAAAATGCTGTTATTAAAATAATCTATTGGAGGAATACGACCATGACAAAGGTTGGATTTACGATATACATGATTTTATTTTCAGCGATAATAATGCTGGCGCTAATTGCTTGCCAATCATATTTCTTATCCTGAAAGTGAATTTTAAGGGGCGGATTAGCTCTAGGCTTAACGCCCCATTTGCTTGTTTAGGTATAACAACCGGGTTTTAAGATTTTTTATAAACAACATATGGGTGCTTAAATGAAAAATAAAATAACAATTTTACTATTGCTTATTGCCTTCATGGGAATGAGCGGATTAATTCAGGCACAATCAGATATAGAAATATCAGGGAATAATGTAGCAATTCTTGATGGTGATACTACTCCTGATACGGCCGATGATACAGATTTCGGTTATGTATCTGTATCTTCATCAGTATTTGTTGATTACACCATAACTAATCCAGGAGACGTAGTACTCAATCTAACTGACATTGGTACAAGTAACTATGTTGCCATAAGTGGTACTCACGCTTCAGATTTTGCAGTTACAACTGAACCATCTGCTACCGTAGGAACTGGTGGAGGTACAACTACTTTTAGAATAACTTTCACTCCATCAGCTGCCGGACTTAGAGAGGCTACAATAACTGTTAAAAGTGATGAGCAAGACTTTAGTTCAGATGGGGACGAAACTACCTATACATTTGACATCCAGGGCACAGGCGCAGGCGAAATAGATGTTCAGCGCGTTGGATCAATCGCTAGTGGGGCGAATGACGATTTAGGTGATCGTGCAACAGGCACGGAGTTTACAATAACTTATACTGTTGAAGAGACTGCAGGTTATGAGATACAAGTTAGTGATATAGTTTCATCGAATGAAAATAATTGTTCTATCGGAACAATTGATCCAACAAGTTTCAGCATAACCAGTACAACAGCAACATTTGATGTCCCGGTTACAGTTTCAGCCGCCGGAGCTTTCGATTTTGATATAACCATAACAAATAATGACAGTGATGAAGGGACATATGTTCTGGACGTTACTGGTACCGGTATCCCCGGTGAAATAGATGTACAGCGTCCTGCTGCAACAAGTATTGCAGACGAGGGGACTGATGATTTAGGCAATAAGAGTGTTGGAACATTTACTGTATCATACACTATTGAAGAATTAGATGGTTCTGATTTGGTGATTACTAATATTGCTACTGCTAATCCTTCAAACTGTGCAGCGACAGTGACATCTGCTACATCAGGCACATTAAATAGTACAGGCACTGCTACAATGACTTTGGATATTGAAGTAACTGTTTCTGCAGCAGGTGCATTCAGTTTTGAAATAGATATTACTAGTGATGATGCTGACGAAGGTAATTATGATATCACCGCATCCGGAATTGGCGTAGACGGTGATATTTTAGTTGAATATGATGGTTCTCCAATAATTAGTAGTTCGACTAATGATATCGGTGATGTTGATGGAGGATCTGCGGTAACATTTACTTTTACAGTTACAGAAATGTTAGGTGCTGATTTTGTATTTAATGATTTTGTATCATATGCACACGGTAATGCCACTATGGTTTCATATACAGCTTCTGAAACTTTACCCCATACCTTAAACAACTCCTCCATGACATTTGATATAGTACTGGACTTATCGATTGCAGGTCCTATTACTTTTGATTGGGGTATTCAGGATGATTCTTATACTTATGTGCATTTTGCATATTTTGTAGCTAATGTTGTTGCACCTACAGCTCCACCAACCCTTGTTGCGCCATTGGATGATGCGGTAGCTGTTTCACTCGAACCGATTTTTGAATGGGACCAGGCTTATTCGCCTCTTCAATTACAAATTGCAACAGAAGATGACTTTGATGCAAACTCTATTGTTTATGACAATGCCGTAATAAGTGGAGCTACATTCGATATGGCAACAGTTACCGATCTTCTTGATGGTAACACACTCTATTATTGGCGTGTAGCCGCTACTTTTGGCGGTGTCCAAGGTGACTGGAGTGATGTTTGGAGCTTCAGAACCATTTATGAATTTACTGTTAACTTAATTTCACCAACAGGTGGTATTGATCTAAACGCAGATGAAGCCACTCTTACATGGAATTCAAACGTAACCGGCGGCAATGAAACATACGATTTATTTTATAGTACAACAGATCCCGGTGCAGGTGGTTTTGTAGGAGATACACCACAAGAGGCTGGTTTAACTGAAAAAACATTTTTATTGGAGAATTTACCTCCGGGAGCCACATATTACTGGCAGGTACGTGTTATAACTTCAAGTGGTACTCTTTGCGGCTACTCAACAATGGAAACATTCAAGAGTTCCGGCGATCTTCAAATACCAATTCCGCTTGCTCCTGTAGCAGATATAGAAATACAATCAACTTCACCAACAGTATACTGGTTCTGTTATTTGTATCACCCTGCAATCGTATACCAGGTTCAGTACTCTACAGATGGTCATGTTGATGCCAACTTTGAACTTGATCAGGGAACAATATTACAAACTAGCTGGACGCATGACACGAATATTCAGCTAACGAATCTTACTCCAGGTCAGCCATATTACTGGCAGATAAGAACATCCGATGATGATGGTGTTTCATCATGGTCTCAATGGAGTGATCCGGTAAGTTTTCAGGTTTATGGAACGCCGGGTACTACAGCAATTGCTCCTGAACCTACTTATCCAACTGATGGAGTTTCTATTTACTCTACCACTGCCATTACATATTGGAATATGGTTGGTAATGGTGCTGGTCTTAACTTCCAGGTACGCTATGGTACAGACCCGACTATGGACGGAACATGGCTGCTGAATGAAGAAAATATGGTTGAGACAAACGGAATGTTCAAACAGTTATCCTCACTGACAGATGGTGAAAAATATTACTGGCAGGTCAGGTCATATACTGGAGTAGCCCCAACAACAGAAATAGATGCATCTGCATCAGCATGGTCAGATGTTAATGATTTCTTTGTTCGCGCGTCAGAAGAATCTGAAAGAATACCAATTGCTTACGATCCTATTGATGAAAAGATTGTGACATCCTCCAGACCGACATTATCATACTATACTCTTGGTTACAGTTACGGTTTGGAATATGAGGTATTGTATTCAGATAGCGATGTAACCAATGCTGGGGAACTGGATGGTACTGGTGGATTTGTAGCCGCACTACCTGTTACAACAAATCTGTTCTCATACATTGATGTAGACTTAGCTCCAGGAGTATATTACTGGCAGGTAAGATCATGGAAGGATGGAGTTGAATCATCATGGTCAGAAGTTGAATCATTTGAAGTTGACCCGACTGCGGCATATACATCAATTATTCCTACTCCGGCATATCCTATTGGCGGAATAACAATAGATACAAAAACACCGGAATTCGTTATTAGTGTTAATGGTAACTATACAAATTTGGAATACGTTTTACGTTATGCTACACATAATAATACAACAAATGGCGAACTTGATATGCCATACGTAGAATGGCCTTCCGGTTCCTGGAATGCTGATTTAGATTTCCCAGCCTTAACAACAAATCTTGTGGCGGGTGGAATTTACTACTGGCAGGTTAAATCACAAGTAGTTGGTAATGTTGATGTACTTAAGGAATCTGCATTCTCTACCCTGGCTAACTTTATAGTATCATCCGGTGCTTCACCTGGTATGGTAATCTTAGGCAGCCCGGTTGGTGATGTTCAGATTGGTACAACAGCACCAACATTCTCATGGATAATGCCAACACAATCAACTTCTCAATTATCATATGAGGTAGAATTAGCCGATAACCAGTTTATGGCAGGGGCAAATGTAGTAAGCTCAAATAGTCTCTCTGCGCAGACTCAAAACCTTGAGGATGGAAAGCAATATTATTGGAGAGTTCGTTCAAAAACTGCAGGCGGCGAGTATTCATTATATTCAATGACCACATCGTTTACAGTTAACTCAAGCATTACAGATGTTGAGGCAGAAGAAGAACTGCCAACAGATTTCAGATTGGATCAAAATTATCCTAACCCTTTTAATCCAAGTACTACAATTAAATTTGCTCTTCCTGAAGCTCAGCATGTATCAATAAAAATATATGATATGCTGGGAAGGGAAGTAGCAAGAGTATTGGAACAGGATATGCAGGCTGGTGTTCATACTGCAATTTGGAATGGCGAGGACAGTAATGGACGTATAGTTAATACTGGTGTATACTTCTATAGAATTGTATCCGGTAGCAATGTAGCGATTAAAAAAATGCTGTTATTGAAATAATCCATCTGGAGGAAATGACGACTATGACAAAGGTTGGATATACAATATATATGATTTTATTTTCAGTGGTAGTTATGCTGGCTCTCATTGCTTGCCAATCATTTTTCTTATCCTGAAAGTAACTTTTAAGGGGGCGAGTTAATTCGCCCCTTTTTTTAACACAACTTCAAATGGTTTCCGAGGAATCCAATATACAATTAATTGTTTTTGGAACCGAATTTGTCAATCTTTATGTTGAGTAACATTCCTTAAGCTATTGCATGAGTTTTTCTTAGATGAACAAAAAATTCGTATCAAATAAAGATGAATCTGCCAGATTGTTCAAAAATGATATTTTTGAAGCGTTGTCAAAGACTCATTGGACAGCTCCTTTGTATTTTTTTATTCCAATAATTATCTATTTGCTGTATTCTGGCATTATTGTTTATAGAATTGAAACAGTAAATTCTTTAATTCTTTTTTTCTTCGGGCTACTAATTTGGAGTGCTACGGAATACATATTGCACCGTTTTATTTTTCACTATAGCCCCGTAAGTGATTATGGTAAACGCCTCCATTTTTTATTCCATGGTGTTCACCACCATTATCCCAACGATTCCGGCAGGTTGGTTATGCCGCCATCTCTAAGCATTCCTTTGGCGACCCTTTTTTATCTCGTTTTTCAGCAATTTCTTGGATACGTTAACAATTTACTCTTTTCTGCTGGTTTTCTTACAGGATACCTTATTTACGATATACTTCATTATGCTATTCACCATTTTAAGATGAGAAATAAACTCTGGCTTTTCATAAGGAATCATCACATGAAACATCACTACCAAAACCCCGAAAAAGGATTTGGTGTGAGCCAGCCCATATGGGACTATTTTTTTGGAACCATGTTCTCAAAAAGTCAGTCCAAGTAATATTTTTTTAGTATTTTTAACAACTTTTATCATTAAGCCGAGATAGTACATTGCTGTATAAACTATTACGCAAAAATCGATTTTTTCCTCTGATGTTTTTATTGATCTTAAGTGGTTCAAAATGTGAGGCTAAGGATGATATATTCATCAGGTTAAATCAACACGGATATTTACCTGGCGATATAAAGACCGCTGTTATTATTTCTAATGAAGTGTTGTCCGGAAAGCAATTCTCTGTACTTTCTTCAGGTAAGGCAGAGAAGTCATTTACTGGCTTGGTTGGTCAATCACTGGGCACATTTGGGGAATTTAAGTATTCATACCAAATTGATTTTAGTAAGTTAAAAAAAAGAGGTAATTATAAGGTTGTTTTGGGGTCAAATCGTACAGCAGGTTTTAGTATCTCAAATAACATTTATAATGAAGTTGTTGATACGCTAATGCAGTTTTTTAAAATTCAAAGGTGCGGTTATACAAATCCATCTTATCACGATATTTGTCATAAATACGATGCAACGTCGTTGATAATAAATGGCAGAGAAATAGCTGAAAAATATGATGTATCCGGTGGATGGCACGATGCGGCTGATTACGTTAAATTTATTAACACTACCGCCTATTCGGTATATACAATGCTGTTTGCTTATGATTTTGACAGGAAAAAATTTGGATTTGACAACGATAAGAATGGAGTTCCTGATATTATTGAAGAGGCAAAGGTTGGTCTAGACTGGCTTCTAAGATGCAATTATAAAAAATACCAGTTAATTACTCAGGTACAGGATTTACGCGATCATGATGTGGGATGGAGGCTGCCTGAGGATGACCCAATGGAAGATGAGCGTCCTGCTTTTATTGGGATTGGTAAAAACCTCGTTGGTATCTATACGGCAACAATGGCACTTGCCTACAGAATATGGAGCGAGAAATATGATAACAATAATTTTGCCAATAACTGTTTAACTGCTGCAGAAAATATTTATTCGGTTCGTAATTCTGCACAGGATATTGATACAACAGGGACCGGTCACTATCGGGATAATGAATATAAAGGTAAACTTGCTCTTGGCGCAATTGAAATGTATATAACTACTCAAAATGATTCTTTCCTTGAGGAAGCAATTAAATATGCCAATGAGGCTGGCTCTGATTACTGGTGGAGTTGGGGTAACATCAACAGCTATGCTCATTACAGAATAGCAAAATACAAGCCTGAGTTCGCAAATTATATTAAGAATAATCTTGATGTATTTTACGATAATTCTCGCAAAAAAACTTTTGGAGAAGGAGTCGCTCCCGCATGGGGTTCAAATAATACTATGCTTGGTGTCACGCTTCAGTCCATTTTGTATGATGATTTGAAAAATACTAATAAATATGATTCCTTAGCTGTAACGCAGCGTGATTACGTTTTAGGTCGCAACCAGTGGGGGATTTCATTTGTTGAGGGAATTGGGAAGCGGAGTTCGCGTAATTTTCATCATCAGATTTCATTTCTGAAAACCAAAAGATTGCCAGGTGGTTTTGCGGCAGGTCCAGTATCGAAAGAGTATCTCGATTCTCAAAATATTCCTTTCGAAAATCCAGATGAATATAAAAGGTTTCAAACAGATGAGGCAGTTTACAGAGACGACAGAATGGACTACATAACAAACGAACCTACTATTTCTGCTAATGCAACAGCTATATTCGTAATGGGGTATTATTCCAGTCGGTGATTATGAACACAATTATTGTTGCATTATGATACACTTATTTTATCGGTCTCAAAAGTAGACTGTATTGTTTTAGGAAAGTGGGAATAAGTGATGAAAAAATAATAAGTTATGGCATATTATTTGTTTAATTTAGCTGATAAGACTAGAGAAAAAAATGACAAGTGGCGTAAGATTAATATCATCCGGATTTAAATTCATCGACAAGAACTGGGGCGGCGTATACCGAAGCGGCAGTTATCTTGTAATTGGTCAACGTAAAACCGGTAGAACCCTTCTTGGTTTGCAATTTGCTTTGGAGGCTGCAAAACAAAACGAGGTTTGCCTCTTTTTCACAAATATGAGACCAAAAGATTTAATGATACAGGCAGCCTCTCTTAATTTTGATATACAGTCCTACATGAATCAAAATTTGATAATTGTTGTTCGTGTAGCACCCCCGAATGATGTTTATAGCATGCAGAACCCTGATGAATATCTGGTAGAATATCTAAATGACATTGTTACTGTAGTCAATCAATACAATCCAAGCAGAATAATTTTTGATGAACTAACACCATACATTGGTTTTAGAAATATAGATTTACTAAAAGACGCTTTTTTGCATACTCTGGAAACAATTGAAGAGAGAGAAATAACAAGTTTATTTATAATTGGTGACCCCGCCACTCCTAAATCAAAAGAATTGGTTGATGTTTTGGCCTCAAGTGTAACCGGTTTGATCTATTTGAGAAAAGGGGACGAGAATGAAGAGTACGGATTTAACAGAGGAAAAGTAACCATTACGCCCAATGTCGGACACACCGAGGGAAGATTTTCTGCTGAGTATAGAATTGAGCCTTACAAAGGTGTAACCGTTGAGGTCTCGGAAGATAAACCAAAATCCACTAAAAACAGAACTCAGGATAATACATTATCAACTGAACATGTAACTAAAAATCTAAAACGAACAGAATCACAACCAGAACCTTATTCATTTTCAAACGTTTATAACCATAATGATTTTTCACTTATTTTAAATAATCAAATTGCACTTTATAAAAGTACCGGACAAATTTTTAATTTAGTATCTTTCCGGTTAGATCCGGCGGCGCAAGTAAAAGGATTATTGTCAATCAATCAGTTGCAAAATGCTGTTAGATTGGCCACAACAAAACGTGATAAAATTTGTGTTTTTGATAATAAGGTGATTATTCTGTTAGTCAGAAGTAATCAAAACAGTGCTATGGATCTGATGAGTAAACTTCAGGAACATCTACCAAGTGCTGATCAAGATTACATTACGGCGATATTGGGATATATCTCAATATTTAATGTTGAGGTTGATGAAGGAGTTAATAGCGCTGAAACAATGCTTGATTTCATTCAGACGGCAGAAGGATCTTCTACTGAAAGTTATACTCCTATTAATAATTTTCTGGGGTAATGAATAAAACTCTCTATATAATTCTAATTTTTATATTACCGTTTTCAAATCTCTTTTCTCAACAAAGAACAGAAAGTTTAAAACGAGCGGCATTGGTGCATATGCAAGCTGGTCGTTATGGCGAGGCCATTGATCAATTGCATAAATATGTAGCTGCAAATGCAAGAAGTTCAGATGGCTACAATCTCCGTGGTCTTTGTTATGAAAAAAGACATGATTACCAATACGCCGTTCTTGACTTCAGAAGAGCAGTAAGATTAACCCCCGATGATGAAGAATATCGAAACAACCTAAACAGGGTTCTTGCCATTTGGCACCAATTACTCTATGAAAAAATTGAAGGGCATAAAAGAGAAATTGCGATTGACCCTAAAAATCCAATTAACTACCTGGAGATTGGTAAGTCATATAGGTGGCTTGAAGAATGGGCGCTTGCTGAGCAATGGTACGACGAATATTTACGTAGAGATGACAATGCCTCTCCTGATGAAATTATTCGATACACTGAAATTTTATCTCATACTGGTTCGATAGTAAAGGGCGAAAAAATATTAAAGAAATATGTTGATCGTCATCCGGATGATTGGAGGTTATGGAGCAGGTATGGGTATTTTACTATGTGGCTTGGTAACTATCAAAACGCAAAGGATGCTTTTACTAAAGCTTTAGGATTCAAACCCTTTTTTAAAGAGGCTCAGGATGGACTTGATCAGGCCAATAATGAAGGTTACCTTACACAGCAAACACCTCGCTCTTTTGAACGTGAATATCCTATCGATAGGTACTATAGGTTATTAAGAAAAAGACCTGAAGATGATGATGCTCGATTTAAATTGGTAGAAGAACTTATTGCTACAAAAAGATATGAAGAAGCAAATCAGCAGTTGGTAATATTGGCCTATACTCAAGCGGATAACGAACGATTTATCAAAATGAATGATTTTATTTCAACTCTTCGGGATAGTCTTTATGAGTCGAACATTCAAGAGTACAGTGCCGCAGTTAAAATAGATCCAAAAGATAAAAATGCTGTTATCCGACTTGCAGATGCCTATGGGAAATTGTACGCATTTGAAGATGGCATTGAAATTTTAGACGAATACCTTGAGGATGTTCCCAGAGATCAAGAGCTGGATATGAGATATAAACTGGCACAATTTTCCGCCTGGAACTACGAGTGGGAGAAAGCGATTGAGCAATCAGATATACTTATTTCTCTTGAACCTGACAACATTGATTACATGCTGCTTAGAGGGCAGATTTCTGTCTGGACTGTTCTTGGTCTTGATGAGGCAGAAGTAATGTTGAATAAAGTACTAGAAGCAAGACCAAGGGATATAAACGCGGTGCTTTCACTTGCATCATTAAATTCCTGGCAAAGAGATTTTGAAAAAGCAGGTTATTACGTTAAACTGGCGAAAGAAATTGATCCGAATAGCAGGGATGTTGAGGAGGCAGAAAGTAACTACCAATTGCATTTATCTGCTTTCGAAGAGGTTCAGTTATTCAAATTAAAAGGTGATGCATTTGAACTTGCTGGACAAGGCGAATGTGGAGAAGCCTTAGAAAAGTTTGATGAATATCTATCAAAAATTACGGGACCTAATAGAGACGAACTGAAGCAATATGCTTCGATTAATCTATGCGCCGGAGAATATAGTAATGCTGTCTCAATCTATGATGATTTGCTTGATAATGAATATGATTTTGATTTAGCATTGCAGAGAGCAAAGGCAAATTTATGGGGTGGCGATACAACCAGGGCCGTGGAAGAATTTGAAAATCTCACTCGGGAGCAACCCGATCACTATCTTGCTCATCTTCTCCTGGGGGATTCATACACCATGGCTCAAAAATACCCGGAAGCATATGATACATTTGAGAAGATGCTTGACGGGGATTTGGATGAAGAGCAGGAAATTGAAATTAAACAGAGACTTGAATACTTGCCTCCAATAGGACTCCATGCCGGATTTATTGGGCTTATAGATATCCTTACACCTCAATATATAGGATTATCACCAACATACACTTACTTTGCAGATAATCAGAATCTTAAATTTCACAGCTACGGCGGTAGGCTGGATTTTGGTTTTACTGGCTTTCTAACATTAGGCGGTTCGTTTTACAGAACGATTATCAATGATGGTTCATCAACAATTTATATGAATCGTCTCTTGGGCAACGCTACCATTCGATTTAGTGAATTCTTTTCCTTAGATGGCGGTTATGGTAGCTTTAATACATTAAATGAAACCAAGAAAAATATTTATTATCTCACAGCTCAATATGTGGTGAAAGAGAAAAATAAATTAAACATTTCAGCCGGAATAGAGCATACTGATGCCCGAATAATACTTTATTCTCCTGGTCTGATGAATGTAAATTTGAATATTGATGTTTTCCGATTTAATTCTGAATATGTACATAAAGACTTGGTCAAAATTGCATTAAGATATAATTATTATTCTATTACCGATGGAAACAGGGGAAATGATTTAAACCTACGAATAGGTAAACGATTTCTCGATCAGGGCTTTTTTGGTTACGAATACTACTTTGTTGATTACTCAACTCGACAAACCAATTACTACTCACCGCAAAATGTTGAATCGCATAGTCTTTGGGGTGATTGGGAACTAGAAGATAAAGATAAACTAAAAATTACTCTCGGGGGCAAACTGGGTTATTACCCTTCGTTTGATAATATCTTAAATGAAATTTATGCGCAGGCTCAGTATATTCCATATAAATCGCTTACAATTAATGGGAGGGTATCAATGGGGAGTTCATACAGATTTGATTCAAGTTATAATTCGTATTCAATTTCTTTATCTGCTTACTGGAACATCTATTAGAAAACAACTATTTTGATTATGAGTAATGAATTAATGATGAGGTTGCAGCACATGCTTATACAAAGATCAAACATATTGAATGCTAAACAATTAGTTTTAATGCTATTTTTAATTTTAAACATGATTCCATCTAACTATTATTGCCAATCAAGGACTTTACTTTTCCAAACAAATAAAGTTTCTATTGTTGGTAATAAAGATCAGTTAAAAGAATTTTCAAAGGCCCTGGACAACTCAAAAAATCAAGTTGTTAGAATTGCGCACTATGGCGATTCTAGTTTGTTGGGCGATGTTATAAGTGAGGCTTTAAGGTACGAATTTCAAACTAGGTTCGGCGGACAAGGTGCTGGATTTATGTCACTTTGTTCGAGTGATGTTACGATGCGAAAATCCTCCATTCAGCAATTTTCTGACGATTGGAAATATACATCAATTTTCCTCAGAAATCCCGACCAATTACCGCTTGGTATTAGTGGTTATGTTGCCTCTCCACAGGAGGGAAGTACTCTTAAATTCAATACTACACATCATATTAAGAATTTGTATGATTACTATCATGCTGACGTGTACTATAGCCATGCACAAGATAATTCTACAATAGACGTAATTATTGACGATGGTGACCGTAAATCTATTAATCTAATACCCGGGAAAGAGCTTAATAAATCTGTTTTGTTAGATTCTAAAACAAAATCGTTGGATCTTACTTTTAAGAATTGTAGCAATGCTTATTTTTATGGAATTAGCTTTGAGAATGGAAATGGTGTTTATCTTGATAATTTTCCCGTTACTGGCAACACAGGTGTATCACTCTTAGATATTTCAAGTAATATGCTTACTGCTTTTAAAAAATATATAGATTATAATCTTATAATCCTTCATTATGGAATGAATTTACCTACGCCTAAAGGTGGTACATTAAAAATTTACAAAGACAAAATGCTAAAGGTGATTAAACATTATCAAGATACTTTTCCTAATGCTGGAATATTGATGGTCGGGATTTCGGATAGAATAATGAAGAAGGGGAATAAAATAATTACTTCTCGAGAGACTTATGAAATTTTGGAAGCGCAAAAGGATATCGCAAAGGAAGCAAAAGTTGCTTACTGGAGTTTGTTTGATGCAATGGGCGGGAAAGACTCAATGGGCAAATGGGTCGATTCTGCTCCACCAATGGCTTTGAAGGATTACAGGCACTTTACTCATGAAGGCGGAGAAATAGTTGCTAAATTATTTTTCGATGCAATTATGGAAGCAACTGGTAGATAAAATAGTTGCCTCTTTCTAATTGTATTAGGTGCTTATTCTTATCAAAACACTTTAGAAAAAATCGGCAACTTTCTTATTTCAAAAGACTTAGTTGAATAACAATAGTGTCTCATTATGAATCAGATGCTATTTTTATTATATTTTGGGATAGAAAGTTGTTGAAAATGAGCAAATAGCGGCAATTTTTAATTCTTAACATGGCATCTTTTTTGTTTATTTATAATTGTTAATTATAGAAGATTTATGTCAAAAGACCCTAAAATACAAAAACTGCAAATTGCTCTTGACAATAGAGAAGTTCAGCCTCCTAAAAGGAATGAAAAAGCCGAAAAGATAAGAGCTATGTTCGTTTCTGGTATTATCTCGATTATCATGCTACTGACAATCTTTATTACTCTTCCGCTTACTGTGCTTTCGTGGAGTGGTCTGTTTGTATATTCTTCAATTGTTTCTCTTGTTATATTTCTCTTTATCCTCCTTTTCCGTTATTTTTCAACTCTTGTAATGGCATATCTTTACATAACAAAATATACTGTTGAAGAAAAAGAAGGTTATTATCCTTTTGTTTCAATACTAGTACCTGTCTTTAATGAATCGATGGTTGTTGCTGATTCTGTTAATTCTCTTCTTGAAATAGATTATCCAAACTTTGAAATAATAGTAATAAATGATGGCTCAACAGATGACACAGCCCTGGTTGCTGAATCTATGGTTGGTTATAAAAAGGGTATTAGTTCGATGGTAAAAATATCCCTCATTAACAAACCAAACGGTGGAAAAGCAAAAGCATTAAACGCTGGAATACAATACTCTGAGGCAGATTTTGTTGTTTGCATGGATGGTGACTCACAATTAAGCTCAAATTCCCTTAAAGTTGGAATGCGCCATTTTATTGATCCTTATGTTGGCGCTGTTGCGGGAAATGTGAAAGTTTGGAATAGAAGAAAACTCTTTACGGATTTACAAGCTTTGGAATATCTTGAAGGATTAAACTTAGCTAGAAGTGCACAGGGATTCCTGAGAATGGTGAATATTATTCCAGGACCAATGGGATTCTTCAGGAAAAGTTGTTTAAGGGATGCAGGTTTTTACTCGAGTGACACATATGCAGAAGATGCTGATATTACTCTTAAAATTCTTGCAAAAGGGTGGAAAATAAATTACGAACCGAATGCTATCTCATACACAGAAGCTCCAACGACTCTTTTCCAGTTACTAAAGCAAAGATACAGATGGACGCGGGGAATACTTCAAGCTATTCGGAAGCACAGAAAATTTATTTTTAACCCTACATTGAACTTTAATAATACACTTATTCTTTGGTCTATGTTTTACGAAGCGCTTTTATGGCCAGCCATGAACATTTTTGCGAATTTATTCTTTATTGTAGTAGCTCTTTTTTATGGAATGTCCAGCCTTATATTTTTCTGGTGGCTGGGAATTATGATTTTGGATATGATGGCGGCTATTTATTGTATTGCCGCTGAAAGAGAAGAATTCAGACTGGTTCTTTATGCAATTGTTTACCGACTTGTATTCATTTTAGTTATTGATATTACCAAAGCCATGGCCACTGTCGAAGAATTCCTGGGCATTAAAATGACCTGGGGAAAGCTTGAAAGATCTGGCATGGGAAGTGCATCTGGTGGCACAGCTGCCAAGAAATAAAAAAATAATTTTATTGAGGATAAATAATGGAACTGATACCAATACTATCGCTAATCATCCTGGTTGCAACCATTTCGACCTTTATGTTGGCAGTTGGCGCATATATACTTTACAAGGTTAGAGAAAGAAAGGGGAATGTTGCTCAGGCGCCACAACCGGCTGCAATACCTGCTGAACTTGTGACTCCAACTTCTCTAATGGCTGATCAGAGAACCACGCATGCTGGTACCAGGCGTACCTACACTGGTGAACAATACATAACACGTGATGGTACTGGCGAGTATCAAAGATTTTCAACTAATGTTCAGGATAATGTTCCGGGTCCCGATCTTAGACCAACTTATGTTGGTGAACAACAGGGGCAGGGTTCTGCTTATTCTGAAGCAAGATATACTAAGTCGGGAGCAACCGAAGATGAAAAATACCAACCGAAAAAGAAATTTATGAGATATACTCAGGAAGGCTATTCCGAACCATTAAAAGATAAGATAGAAAAAAAGAAAAAAGACGAGGACGGTCTTAGGTGGAGATAAAAGAACCTAAAGGGCTAAGAGTTAACTATCTCATAATTTTTCTGAGTGGTTTTGTATTACTGCTAATGGGAATTCTTGTATTTCTCATGGTAATAAAAAACGTATATGGAAATTATGAAATGAAGGAGATTGTTCCGAGTAAGGAAAATTTTAAAACTCTTTCATGGGATATTAATAATAATGCCGCTATTCTTTTTTCTAATTATACTCAAAACTGGATGCCGGAAGGTTCAACATGGCTTAGTGATAATGTTGATACCTGGGAACAATTTATTAAAACCACCAAAATGAATTATACCATAATTGACGATCAGGACATTGAAAATGGAGAACACTTCAAATATTCTCTGCTAATTCTGCCAGGCTCCAAATCCTTAAGCGACCGTGAGATAATCCAAATTAAGAAGTTCTTAGAAGAAGGCGGAAGCGTATTTTCCACTGGAGGTACTGCATCTTACTCGGACGAAGGTAAATGGCGCGGATGGGAGTTCTTTACAGAAGTTTATGGTTTACAATTTACCAAGGAGATTGAACCTGAGGAAACCTATAAAATCCACACACTAAGAGGTAATCTTCCACTTACAGCCGGAATCCCAACCGGATATACCCTAAAAATTGCAACATGGGATAGACCAATTTATGCCGAGATATTGGAACCACGGACAACTCAAGTAAGTTTTTGGTACAACTTCCGGGAAGAAGATGGTTTAGTAAAAGAGCAGATTGAGAATAGTGCCGGTATAGCATATGGGTTTTATGGAAAAGGAAGATTTGTTTGGTACGGATTCGAAATAAATTCTATTATTGGTCAGCAAGAAGATTACATTAATTTTGATAAATTATTTAAAAATTCCATCAATTGGTTAAGATATAATCCAACGGCATTTGTTAAAGATTGGCCTGGTGATAAAGCCGGCGCTGCTATTATTATTCCAACAATTTCAAATCAGGCTTATAATGTAAAAAATATTTTAGGAATATTAAAAGGCGGTAGTGATCCAATCTCTCCTACTTTTTTCATAGATCCCTATTCAAAGGGGAATACTAAGGATTTAATGGCAACTCTAGGTAGGAGTGGTGAATTAGGGGCTATCATTGATGTTGGATATAAAGAGTCCGCTGATGATTCAATAAACAAGTTGTTTCCAAAAGATGACCAGATTGAAGCGATAAAGTGGGGACTTGATACTTTAAGTAAAAATTCAGGTAAGAAGCTGCGAACAATAATGCCTCTTTACGGTTTTTATGATGAAAACACTTTACAGGCCGGGTCAGCCCTGGGAGTAGAGTTTATTGTTACAGATTCACTAACTGACAGATCCGTCCCTAAAGTGGAAATAAGAGATGGGAAGCCGATTCTTATTATTACAAAAACTGCCAGGGACGATATTCAGGTAATTAAAAACTACGGTTTGACAGAAAAGAATTTTCAGGAATTTACTTATTACGAGGATATTTTTAGACTGGGATTTGAGGGCGGTCTGTACGTTTTAAAATTACACTCTGATTATCAGCTGCAACCTGCTTACGTTAGTGTTGTTTCAAATATAGTAAAAAAATTAAGAGAAGATAACTTTTGGATTACCAATCTGGACGAAGTCAAAGATTGGTGGTTGAAAAGAGTCGGTGTTGAAATCAGATTTGAGACCAGGAGCAAACGACGTATTGCGCTTGAGGTCAGTAATCCAAGAAAAAAAACATCTGAAGATTTTGTAGTTGAAATAAATCTGAACAAAGCCGTGAAAGATATTGAAGTATCATCAGACATTATTAATACAAAAATTCCGGAGTTTAGGTTTATCAATTCAACAAATACTCTCAATCTATATATTGAAGAACTTCAGCCTAATGAGACAAGATCTTTACTAGTCGATTTTGAAAATGTAGATGATTAAATTTGGTATTCTACCAAACGAAGGTAAATTATTTATGAAGTTAAGATCTAAAATATTCTTTTTAATATCAGCCGCCTTATCATTTTCAATGTTTGGTTGTGTTGATTCTATAATTGATAATACGGCAGGCTCTCCATCAATCAATATTTCTAGTCCTTTATCAAACGGACGTGTTGTAGTTGGTGAGAACAATATCAGCTATGAAGCAGCCGACCATGCCAACGGACAAGGTCTGTCACATTTTGATATCTATATTTATGATACATTTCTTTCAACTACCGCTATGAACGATGATGGAACTCTACCAACTTTGACGATGATATTGTCTGAAGCGCTAATCGATAGCCGTATCAGCTATTATGTTATTGTTTATAATAAAGATGGGCAGTCTAAGAAAAGTACGGTTCAGGACAATATATTAGTATTGGAGAATATTCCTGAAGCTCCGTCCGATATAATTATAACCTTGTTGACTGAACACTCTGTTAATCTATTGTGGACTGACAATTCTGACAATGAAACGAATTTTGAATTGTGGAGAAAAGTTAGTAGCAGTGGCACTTATGGCGAAAACCCATACAGAATATTACCCATGAATACAATTAGTACTGATGATATAGGACTTTCACCAACAATAGAATATTATTACAAGGTTCGTGCTATTAACGAGACCGGTGCTTCTGCTTTCAGCGCAGAAGCTAGTACTAGTGGAACGTCCTCAACTCTTTGGAATTTGAAAGCTTACGCTATTGGCTCTAGTGCAGTTCACTTAACCTGGACTGATTTTTATCCTAACGAGCTTGGATTTTTGCTCGAACGCGTAAACCCATTGTCGGGCACATGGGAACGAGTTGATCCATTGCCTTTAAGAAACACAACTGAATACATAGATACAGATGTTACAGCTAATACAACGTACACATATAGAATAACTTATTATACGAATACAACTGTCGGACCCTGGTCTAATAAGGCTATAATCACTACTTACTACACTGATGATGCACCGCCTAAGAATTTTATGGTTCTTCCTTCAACTATTCAGATTTCTGCCTCAGCTGTACCATTTGTTACCTGGGAAGATAACAGCAATTTAGAAAACGGCACACAAGTTGAATATAGATTTGGATCAGAAGGGCGATATGAACTATTCGGTACATATGTAGAAGATTATGATCACACGGCAAAAATTTATTTTACTCCAACTGGCGGACTTAGAGTTGGAACGTATTATTTAAGAGCAAGACACATTTTAGCAGAGAATGTATATACTCATTACACAAATGAAGTTATACTAACTGTTATCCCATAGTGAAGGATTGATAAATGAAAGTTGAAAATAACCTGCAAGTATTATTGAGTGAGCATATCTCAAAACCTGCTTACATTATTGATGCAGAAAATAAACTGTTGGCATTTAATGAAGCTGGCGAAAATTATGTGCCGGAAATAAGTGAAGGATCAGATATATTTTCACTTATTGAAGAAGAAGCCGCTTCTCAAATAAAAGAAGTTTTTCAGGAATGTGTGAAGACTGGAACCTCATTTAATAAAGAAATCCAGGTGAAAGCTACCAATCTGACGGCGAAATACGAAATATCCTGCCTGCCACTCTCAACTGAAAACAATGGCATTTATCTCTTAACAATTGGAAAGATTCGAGATGATGTTGCAAGGGATGGAAATAAGAAATTTCTTTTCTATACAAGCGAAATAGAATCCTTCGTAAAGGATAGTGAAATATTAAAGGTTATTTCTTCAATAAAGTCATCATACCCATTTACTTTTATTGGGAAAACGAAATTTCAAAAGGATATTGATAATCTTGATGTATCTTTTTGGATAAAGGATAAAGAAAGCAAGTTTAGCGTTGTAAATAAAAGATATGCAAGTTCACTTGGCTTAAGAGTATCTCAGATAGAGGGACAATATGAAAAAGACCTTTTGCCAAAGTTCATGCTAAAACTTAATAAAACAATTGACGACTATATTCTGGAAACATCCAATTCTGTTGTTGTTGAAAGAGAAAACCCTGCTTCCATGAAAGGGCAGAAGGAAACGATTGAAGTTATCGAATATCCAATTTGCGATATAGATAATAACGTTGTTGCCATAGTTGGGTTTTCCAGGGCGAAGTTAGAAAATGTTATTGATCCGAATGCAATTCAGAAAATGTTCGCGAAGATTGTAGAAAATCTAAGTGAACGTTGTATTGTATATGATGAAAATGAAATAATAAGAGCCTCCAGTAATGAACTTTTAAAGTATTTTAATTTGCCGGATAAATCGTATCTTATTGAAAAACGAGTAGACCATGTATTTGGGTTAGAACTGTATGATAAGTTGAAAGCATTTAAAAATAATACCAGTAAGAATGAATTAGTAATACCTGAATTTAATGTAAGACTTAACGAGAGAAATGAAACTCTGACAGTTAGTTTACGAAAAGTTAAAGAAAGCGAAAACTTACTATCAGCAACATTTATTTCATTTAGCTCCTCAGAAGAAAAACAATCAAAAGACTTTAGTGATAAAATGTATGATGCAATAATGGAAAACAGCCCGGAGGCAATGTTTATTTATGATATTGAAAACCTCCGATTCCTTGAGGCAAATAATGCCGCTCTTAAATTATATGGGTATACAAGGGATGAATTTTTAAGTATGGATTTAACCGATCTTTATGCTCCGGAAGATATCCAAACTCTTTTAGGATCATCTGGCGCGCGCACCATGTCAGGAGATTTTACTGGTCCATGGCGCCACAAAAAGAAGAACGGAGATTCAATACTTGTTGAACTCAGCAAAACTTCTCTGGAATACAGAGGCAGAAAGTCGCATCTCAATTTAGTAAGGGATGTTGGTACAATTCTTGATAAAGAGAAAGAACTAAAAGTATTGCAGGCTTCATTTGATAATTCCAGTGATATGATTTTTAACACGGATTCTACTGGTTTTATTAAATACACTAATCAGCAGGCTCTTAGTAAACTTGGTTTAACAAAGACTGATCTGGAAAATGAATCTTTCTTATCGTTTGTTAGTGACAAATACCGCAGCGAAATTAGTACTAATGTATTTCATGCTGAACACAGAAATTCCATGAAGAGAGAGGTTGAGCTTAAGAGCAAAACCGGTGATCCTGTAAAAGGATTATTGCAGGCAACTCCAATATTTAATCATGAAGGCGAACTTGATACCATTAACCTGGTAATCAAACTTGAAGAGGAAAATACAATTCAATACATTACCGAAGAAACACCTACACCTGTTGTTAAAATTGGTTTAGATGAATCTTTTCTCTCAAATGTCTTTCACGAACTTTTAACTCCAATTAACGTGATTGTTGGGTTTGTAAGGGAAATTACCGATAGCATTGAAAACCCAACTGAAGATCAAAGTGAAGCAGCTGAGATTATTAATGAAAATCAAAAACTATTGCTACAGTTAATGGATAATGCTGTTGAATATTCCTCTCTTGTTCAAGGCAAATCAGTAATCAGAAAAGAAGAAATCTTATTTACTGATATCATTGACGATCTTAAAAACAATGTTAAAAAAACAGGTGAAGAAAATAAAGTTGAGTTTGCCTATGGTAAGATATCTTCATCTCTTAAATTCGAAACGGACAGACAAAAGTTATTATCATTGTTAACATTATTCTTCAAATTTGCCATTCAATTAACTGAAGAGCAGAAAGTATACTTATCTGCTTATTTATTTGGAGAAGACAAGTGTATTGTTAGTGTTAAAGATGATCGGAAATCTATTTCAAAAAAATTGTTAAATGGTCTTAAAGATATTCTAAATAAAGATGAAGAAGAAGTCAGACAGAAGTATGGCTTTTCGCGGTTCATGGTTAAGCTTACTCAAGAACTAGCTAAAATTTTACTTGTAGAAAATGAAGCTCTTCTCAAATCCGGCGATGCAGTTGAATTTGGATTAGTATTACCAGTAAAATTGGTAGCTAAGACCTTGGATGAGTTCGAATTGGAATCTGCATTTGATAAAGCACAAATTACTCAGTCTGCACCTCTAAAGTATGATGAAGAACTAATATTAGACGAGCCGGAACCTATTAGTGAGGACCCTGTTCAGATTGAGCTGACTCCAATAGAAGATGAAGTAGAAGAAGTTATTGCTGAAAAGATTGATAGTGATCTGGATGAAAAGGTTGAGCAGCTGGTAGAGGAGAAATTTGAAAAGGCATTAGGTAGACATCAATCGGCTCATATTCTTGATGACCTAGCGCGAACTGTGATAGAAGAGCCTGAGCCTGTCAGAGTGCCGATGCAAGAATCTACTCCTTCAAAAACAGTAGTTCAAGATGCATCTTCAATTAATGTGAACGTTTCAATCCCTCATACCGAACCGGTTAAAGCGGCGGTAGAGGCTCCGGTTGAGCTTACTCCTGCTCAAGTTGTTGAAGAGCCAATCCCTCAGCAAAGAAAAACTATTGAGTTTTCTGATTTTTCATGCTTATATGTAGAAGATCAGGTCGATTCTCAAATTCTATTTAAAGTTCAGATGAAAGATATTAGATCTGTTGATTTTGCAACCAGTTTCGAGAAAGCCCTTCCTCTTCTGAAAAGCAAATCTTTTGACTTCATAGTCATGGATATTAATCTTCAGGGTGAGTATAATGGTTTGGATGCACTTAGAATAATTCAAAAGATGCCGGGTTATCAGCAGACTCCTATTATTGCTGTTACAGCTTATGTACTGCCTGGTGATCGTGAAAAATTCATTGCTGCAGGATTTGTCGACTTTATATCAAAACCGATTTTGCGTGATAAATTATTAGATGTTCTTAAAGGCATTTTCTAAGAGGAAGTGCTTTTCATTATTCTTCTATTTCTTAATTCTTTTACTAAAAATAGAATTAAGAAATAGGTTAATATTGCCGCTGTTAACCCCATTAATGATGAACCGCTAAAGAAAACTGCCAATCCATCATTTCCAAAACTTAACAAATTACTCCAGCTAGGGTTTTCAAAAAATATTTCAAAACGACTCCACGAAATAGTAATTCCGGTAATAAACTCACCAATTTTAACAGCAGTATAGTAAAGCGGTATCATTGTTATAGGATTTGAAATTAGCGATGCTGTTACTGCCAGTACTATATTAAATTCAAACAAGCCGGCAATTGGTAAAATCACAATTGTCTGTAACCCCATTGGTAGTAATAACCCAATAAATACTCCAAACGCAACACTAATTGCTATTTGGGAAGGAGATGCATCCAAAGTAACCAGTTGATGGAGATAGTGTTTTACCTTTCCTTTACTGAATATCGATTTTATGTTTTTCAGTGAAAATGTTTTTGAAAGATTTTTCATACCATGACTGAAGTATTGGATAACTATTTATTTGTTTTTCAGGAAGTAATGTAATGATTTTAAGTTTTTGATTAAACCATTTTTTATATCCACCATAAATTCTATCTAAAGCTTTACCCCCAGGTAAAATTACTTCAAACAGCTGTTTGTCACCTTATTATTTTAACACTTGACATGTAGGAATTTCTTCAATAGATTATACCGTACAAATGTATGGTGTTTATATCTTATGAAAAAGAATAAATTATTTGTGACTCACCAGCCGGAGGTGTACCCATGGCAAATAAATTAACAGAAATACAAAAGAAAATATTAGAATTTATTATGGATATGAAAGCCGGGCTAGGTTCAACTCCTTCTTTGGCAGAAATTGCTGAAAAGTTTGGCTACAGAAATCGATCTACTGTGCAGCAGCATTTACAAGCACTCGAGAAGAAGGGTTTTATCAAACGAAATCCTAAAATATCTCGTGGTATCGAAATAACCATGAAGGATAACTTCTTTTCTCCACGCCCCGTCTTAGGTGAAGTTGCAGCTGGTAATCCGCTAACAATCTATCCTGATGCCGTTGATTCAGTTGATTTACCAGCTATAGCAAACATGCCCCGTGATTCATTCCTGCTGCGTGTTAAGGGTGACAGTTTGAAAGACGCTTACATTTTTAGCGGGGACATCGTCATTGTCAATCCCGGTCTTGAGGCGCGTAATGGGCAGTTTGTTGTTGCTGTACTTGAAGATTCTGCTGTGGTAAAAAGATTTGTGAAAAAATCAAATACAATTGAACTCCATTCCGAAAACCCGGAGTATGAACCGATAATTGTTCAGGCTGATTATGATCAGTTTAAGTTGGTTGGAGTTGTTGTTGGAGTATACCGGAGTATGGAAAACTAATTCCAAGATGGGATAGATAAAGAATAGATTAAGAGCAAGAGTAAGATTAAGGGAAAATATAAAATGTCCAAAATATTTTTTGATCATGAAAAATTATCGGTATATCAAAAGACGATTCAATTTATACTCTTAGTTGAATCGATTCGTAAGAGAATGAAATTTAAGGTTAGCATTATTGATCAATTGGATAGAGCATCAAATTCAATAGCGCTAAATATTGCTGAAGGAAATGGGAAGTTCTCAGGAAAAGACAGGTGTCGGTACTTCGACATTGCAAGAGGGTCGGCATTTGAATGCGCAAGTTGCTTAGACATTTTGATAATAAAAAAACTAATATCTGATGTAGAAATGGAGCATGGCAAAGAGTTATTGAAAGAAATAGTTTCAATGCTTGTAGGTCTTATTAAAAGTAATTCTAATCGGGTTTATGAGTCCTCAGAAGAATACGGTGCTTAAATTCTTGCTCTTACTCATGATCTTAATCTTACTCTAATCTTGGGAGACACTATGAATATCAAAACACCTATAGAATTTAACTTTTCAGAGTGCCTGGAGTTTCTTAATCGCTCCGATAATGAATGCCTTCATTCTATCGAAGGTGAGAAAATCAGGAAGTTGCTGAAAGCAAATAAGAAGTTATTGCTTATTGAAATATCCAATGCCGGCAAGCAAAGAATTCAAATAGAATTTTTGAATATAAATCCTGATGAAACAGTCAAAAACTTAGTGGTAGAGTATGTGAAAGAATGGTTTGATCTTTCTTACCAGATGAACCCTTTTTATAAAATGGCTGAAAAAGATGGAGTGCTTAATTCTGTGGTTAATGATTATCGAGGTTTGCGGCTTATTGGCATTCCCGACTTTTTTGAAGCAATTACCTGGGCAATAATTGGTCAGCATATTAATCTGAGACTTGCATATTCAATGAAAAGAAAATTTGTTGAAGCTTTTGGTGAGGCTTTGCGGTACGATGGTAAAACATACTGGCTTTTTCCGGATGCTGAAGCTATAGCTAAAATTACTGTTGATGACTTGATGATGTTCCAGTTCACACGAAAGAAGGCTGAGTACATTATTGCTATTGCGCAATCACTGATTGATGGTAAACTTGATTCCGAAGGTTTTAAGGTAATTGGCGACTATGAAACTGTAAAGAAAGAATTGATGAACCTGAAGGGTGTTGGGAACTGGACAGCTAATTATGTACTTATGAAATATTTTCGTTTCCCGCAGGCTTTCCCAATTGAGGATGTAGGACTGCATAATGCTATTAAGCAGCGATTTGGCTGGACTGAAAAACCCAGCATTGAAAAAATTCGGGAACTTGCTGAAGCATGGAAAGGGTATGAAGCCTATGCAACATTTTATTTGTGGCGGTCATTTGTCCAAATAACTTTATAATCCTTGTTCTTTGTTGGTAAGACGGAGTTACAAAAAGCAAACCACAGAGGACACAGGGAAGGCACAGAGGTCACAAAGAATTAAGGAGATTATGATGATTGATAATGAGTTAACCAGTAAAATTATAGGACTGGCAATTGAAGTACATAAAGAGCTAGGTCCGGGTCTGTTGGAGTCCGCTTATGAAGAATGTTTATATTATGAATTAACTAAGAGTGGTTTGTATGTAGAAAAGCAAAAACCCATGCCTTTAGTTTATCATGATGTAAAACTTGATTGTGGTTATCGGATTGATTTGATGGTTGAGAAGAAAGTAGTTGTTGAAGTGAAATCTGTTGAAGCGTTGAATGATGTGCATATGGCACAAGTATTAACGTATTTGAAACTATCAGGTTGTAAGCTTGGATTGCTTATGAATTTTAATGTAGCAAAACTTAAAAGTGGTATAAAAAGATTAATCTTTTAACTCTGTGTTCTTTGTGACTTCCCTGTGAACTCAGTGGTAAAAAAAAGAAAACCACAAAGAGCACAAAGCAGGCACAGAGGGCCCATAGGAGGAGAATATTTATGGAAGTTTATAAAACATATTACCAGTCAGAAATTGGCTGGATTGAAATAACCGGAAATGATGATGGAGTTATGACTCTGGAGTTTGTTGAAGCAAGGGGAGTAAGTGGTGAAAGTTTGCCAAAATGTATTGATGAATGTGTGACTCAACTTGACGAGTACTTCCAGGGTAAGCGACAAGAATTTTCAGTAAAACTCAACTGGCAGGGAACAGAGTTCCAAGTCAAAGTTTGGGAAGCCCTTCTAACTGTCCCATATGGGAAAACAGCAAGCTACATGGGGATAGCCCGTAAACTTGGTGACGAGAAAGCAGTACGTGCAGTCGGTACCGCAAATGGCAGGAACAATATCGCAATCATTGTACCGTGCCATCGTGTAATTGGCAGCAGCGGCAGCCTTACAGGTTATGCATATGGCGTCTGGCGCAAAGACTGGCTTTTGAAACATGAAGCAGAATATTCGAAAGCTGAAAAACAAATGGATCTTTTTTAAGGAGACTCATTTGGCTGCGTCGTCATTTGGGGTCATTGATTGTCATTTGGCTACGCCGTCATTAATAGTTATAGACTGAAAACAAAAGGGGGACATAGCATGGAATTGGAAAAATTAAATGTTTATAAGATTGCAATGGAACTCGGTGAAAAAATATGGAATATCATTAAATTCTGGGATGATTTTTCAAATAAAACTATAGGAAGGCAGCTAATAAGATCTACTGATTTTGTGGCAGCAAATATAGCAGAAGGATTTGGAAGGTATCATTTTAAAGAGAATAAGAATTTTCTTTATTATGCAAGAGGTTCTTTGTATGAAACAAAAACATGGATAAAAAAAGCTTGCAACAGAAATTTAATTAAAGAAGATGTTCATGAAAAGTTGATAAATGAGCTGGAAAAACTTGGGGTTAAATTAAATAATTACATTGCTTCAATAGGGAAAAACAACCATTGACAATAAATGACGCTTTAGCTAATGACAACAAATGACTATAAATGACTTTTTTTATAATGACTTCCATTAGTAACTATGAGAATAAAATGACTAAACTAAAGTACAATGAACTTTCAGACGAAACCCGGTCTGACTTCGAAAAACTATTTGGTGAGCGTGGTGCGTGCGGCGGTTGCTGGTGCATGAGTTGGAGACTGAAAAAGAAAGATTTTGAGATGGGGAAGAGTGGAGAAAATAAAGAGAGAATGAGAGCGAGGGTAACAGAAGGAAAAACTATCGGGATCCTCGGGTACATTGATGGGGAGCCTGTCGGGTGGTGTTCTATTGCTCCAAGGGAAGATTTTATCAGACTGGAAAAATCACGTGTCCTTAAACCAGTTGACGATAAACCTGTCTGGTCTGTCTCCTGTCTATTTTTTAAAAAAGATTTTAGAAAAAAAGGACTATCATCCGAGCTGCTGAAACTTGCGTTACAGTTTGCCGGAAAGAAGGGAGCTAAGATAGTTGAAGGATATCCCACTGTGCCTTACGACAATGATATTCCTGCTGCATTTGCCTGGACCGGTATTCCATCATCTTTCGAACGTGCTGGTTTCAAGGAAGTTGCTAGAAGATCGAAAGCACGCCCGATAATGAGATATTATCTATAGTAATGTTGTTGAAGTAATGAAATTGTATTTATTATTCAATATGTTTTGTGAAACGATTTACTTTTAACTTATCGATAAATACTATGTGGATTCAAAAACAAATATCACTTAACTCTTACCCGCGCGGGTTTCATCTTGTAACTCGTGAAATTGAGGCGCAGGTACCTGAACTTAGTAAAATTACCATGGGACTCGCACACATTTTTATCCAGCATACATCTGCTTCATTAACACTTAACGAGAATGCCGATCCGGACGTGCGTGTGGATATGGAATCTCACTTCAACAAGATTGCACCCGAGCACGCTCCATATTACGTTCACACGCTCGAAGGTTCAGACGACATGCCGGCTCATATCAAGTCGTCACTTCTTGGCGCTTCAGTTACAGTTCCTATTACCAATGGAAGATTGAACCTTGGCACATGGCAGGGGATATACCTTTGCGAGCACCGTAACCGTGGCGGCTCAAGAAGGATAGTTGTAACGCTTCAGGGTGAATAATTAGATTGATATTCAGTAGTCATTCATAGGCATTCAATTGTTGAAAAGGGAGGAGGAAATGAAATTAGGTGAACTTAATGTTTATAATCTTTCTATGGAATTGGGTGAAAAGGTCTGGAAGGTAATATCTGATTGGGATAACTTTTCAAAAGAAACTCTTGGCATGCAATTGATTAGATCAGTTGATTCTGTAGCTGCCAACATAAGCGAGGGATTTGGGAGATATCACTACAAAGAATCAAATCACTTCAATTATTATGCTCGAGGCTCACTTTACGAAACTAAAACCTGGATCACAAAAACTTATAGCAGAGAATTGATTACAAAAGAATTATATAATGACCTGGATTCCCACATAAAAGATCTTGGAATTAGACTAAATAATTATATTAGCTCTGCTACTAAATCCTCTAATCAAGTAAAAGAAAAAATAATTGAATATGAATGAGAGCTGTTATCCACTCAACTGAATTACATTTCACAAGCTCCAATTTTCTAATAAACTAAAAGATTCTTATGCGCATTGACAGAATGCTTGGCATTACAGTGATGTTATTAAACCGGGATCGTATTAGTGCCCGAGAACTTTCGGATAAATATGAAGTTTCCATACGCACCATTTATCGAGATATTGAAGCCATAAACATGGCGGGTATTCCTGTTGTAGCTCATTCGGGCAGCAACGGCGGATTTGGTATTATGAGCAACTACAAGATAGACCGGCAGTTGTTAACGCTTAATGATATGGTGTCAATTCTCTCTGCTCTTAAAGGCATGAATGCTACTTTGGAGGATAGAGAACTTGATGAAGCCATTGAAAAGATTACGAGTCTAGTCCCTGCTGATAAAACAGAGCATTTAGCCTCACGTTTGGAACATGTGTCAATTGACATCCAGCCATGGGGCTACCGTGAACGACAGAAACAGCATATCAAAACCGTGCATGAGGCTATCTTTAATCACCTGCTTATTTCTTTTACTTACTCCAATTCAAAAGGAGAAGTTGTAGAGAGAACTGTGGAGCCTATGACACTGCTATTCAAAGGATATGCATGGTATCTGTTTGCTTTTTGTAAATTGAAAAATGACTTCCGCCTTTTTAAACTTTCACGAATGAAAGAATTGGTAGTGCAGGATGAGATTTTTAAAAGGAAAAATGTAAAGTATGAGGAGCATTTTTCTTCGTCATCAGAAAATGTTAAAATGATTAGAATGCTCCTTAAGTTTTCACCCAAGGTAAGGATGAAGGTAGAAGAGTATTTTGAAGATGAGCATATTGAATATTTATCAAATGGCGAAATGATTGCAGCATTTGACGCTCCGGAAGATGATTGGGTTTATTCCATGATACTGGGTTTTGGCGACTACGTTGAAGTAATTGAACCAAAGCACATGAGAAGCGCCATAAAAGAAAAAACAGAAAAAATATTAGCCCTCTACAAACATGACATAACGGTGTCACACTCCTGATTTATATTGGGGTTAGTTATTTAATCAACTAACAACAGGAGTTAACATGGATAAGTTTTGTTTTTCTTGCGGCGCACCATTAAAAGAAGCATTCGCTAATAAGTCTACAGATAAATTCTGTAGTTACTGTGCAGATGAAAACGGCAAATTAAAAGATCGCAAAATAATTCAGGAAGGTATAGCCGGATGGCTTAAGATGATAGATCCCTCCAATACCACATCAGACTTTATGGCGAGAGCAGACCTGTATCTTAAAGCAATGCCAGCCTGGTCAGAGAATTAAATCTAAATAAAAAACTCAAACGTACAAAACAATACACAACAAACTTAACTGAAAGGAATTATCATGATGAAAGCAGTATTAGTTGAAGAATTAAAATCATTGCAAAAATTTTTCTTAAACACAGTAAGTTGTTTCGCTGAAGAAGATTCATCCTACAGACCAAATGAAGATGTTTTTACCGTAGCTCAGCTTGTTGGTCATGTTGCTGAAACCCTTCCATGGTTTATTGAAGGCGCTTTTGGAGAAAAAGGTTTTGATATGGATTCTGACGGATTTAAAGAGAGAATAAAAAAATATGTTTCTTTCGATGCCTGCATAAATGATTTTAAGAAAAATGTTAGCGATGCCATTGAAAAGATCAACTCACTTTCTGAAGAAGAATTGATGGCACCCATTACAGGTGAGATTATGAAAGGTGCACCTAAGATGACTATTATAAGTGGTATCTCAGATCATACAGCTCATCACCGTGGCGCATTAGCTGTTTATGCCAGACTCATGGGCAAAACTCCTAAAATGCCTTACGCAGACTAGCACATTTTAGATAATTAACGCAACCCTATGCGCTTTTGGCAAATAATTTTTTGTTGACTAGCTTAACAAAAATTATTTTGCCAAAAGTTTTTTGATTTATAAACCTTCAAGTCCAACTTGCCAAATGAACTATGCTCCAAAACTATACATCGGCACCGCCGGCTGGTCTTATAAAGACTGGGTGCCAAACTTCTATCCTTCAGGGGAATCGAAAGAATTTAGCTGGCTGGAATTCTACTCCCGTTACTTCAACGTGGTTGAGGTCAATTCTAGTTACTATACCTATATCAATCCAAACATTATTAAAGGTTGGCTGAAAAAGGTTGAGGATGCAGAGGAGTTTTTGTTCACCTTCAAACTTCATCAGGATTTTACCCACAAACGTTACTATGGTAATGACCAGGTAAATGCTATACGGTATAACCTTGATATGCTAAAAGAAGCCGAACGTTTGGGTGGAATACTTATCCAGTTCCCATACTCTTTCGATTGCTGCGAACCTAACATTGAGTATGTCGGCGAACTGATAAGAAATTTTGATGGATATGATAAATTTGTGGAGGTTCGGCACGCCTCATGGAATAACAAACGTGCAAAGTCCATAACATTCTGTACAATAGATCAACCGCAAATTGGGCAGGCGATTGAATTCGTCCCCGTGGTGGGTAATGGCTGCGCATATATTCGTTTTCATGGGCGGAATGAGGAAGCGTGGAAGAGATCGATATCAAATTATGGCAAAATACAAACCTACGAGGAACAGAACCAGCGTTATCAATACCTTTATTCGCCTGGCGAGCTGACAGAGATTAACCAGAAGATAAGGGAAATCTACGACAAGGTTAAAAAGGTATTTGTAATTATGAATAACCATCCGCATGGGGACGCCGTAGCAAATGCCTTTGAATTGATGCATTTGTTGAAGGAAAAGGTGAAAGTTAAAATGCCGCAGACAATTCTTAAAGAATATCCACGTTTAAAACAGATCTCATCAAATTAAATGCAAAAAATATTTTCTTGCCATTTAAAGTCAATAGATTTATTTTAAAATAGCTCAAGCATAAGTGGTCACTAATCAATTTAACAATATTCTATATTACGCCTTATTTAATGGTTAAAGTTGGGTCTTGCCCATTTGTAATATATCTAATCATATAACGGAGGAGTGAGAAATGAAAATCACCAGAATGCATCCATTAAACAACGATTCCAAAACTGCCGCTTTTTTCGACCTTGAAACATCAGATAATATTGTAATTAAAGGTTTTACTCTTATTAAAGGTGTAAAAGGGTTATTTGTTGGTGTCCCAAGTGAAAAGGGGAAAGATGACAAATATTATGAGCAGGTACTGATTCCTAATGACATGAAAAAAGAATTGAATGATATGGCAGTCAAGAAATATGACGAAGTAAGTATGGAAAATGTATTATAGCCAGCCGAAACCTGCCTTGCAAATATCTGTGAGGCAGGTTTGTTTTAATAGCACGCAGATGACACGGATGTAACAGATAATCGCAAGATAAAAGATGAGCAATTACTTACATAAAGAACTAACATCGAAAGTGATATCTATATTCTATAAAGTCTATAATGAATTAGGCTTTGGATTTTTAGAAAAAGTATATGAAAATGCTCTGAAGTATGAGTTAGAAAAATCTGGCTTGTGTGTTGAGAGGCAAAAACCGATTAATGTATATTATCATGAAAAATTAGTTGGTGAATACTTTGCTGATCTAATTGTTGAGAATAAAGTAATTCTTGAATTGAAGGCAGTAGAATCTTTATGTGAAGCGCACGAGCATCAACTAATCAATTACTTGAAAGCTACTAACATTGAAATAGGACTTTTGCTTAATTTTGGTAATAAGCCTGAAATACGTCGTAAAATTTTTACTAACCCATCTGTGAATACCTGTTAAATCTGCGTTATCTGTGTGCCATTAGTTTTTCTCCTCACTTTACACTTTTAACTACTCTTTTATGCGTACAATATTTCACTTAGATCTTGATGCTTTTTTTGTCTCCGTAGAAAGGATACTCGATCCTGCGTTGATAGGCAAACCTGTCATTGTAGGTGCCAATCCTGAAAAGGGCGAAGGACGCGGTGTGGTTGCCGCGTGCTCTTACGAGGCTCGTGAATACGGACTGCATTCTGCTATGCCTATCCGGCAAGCGTATCAGCTATGCCCCCATGGTATTTACGTTCATGGTTCCCATGGGGAGTATAGCCGCTATTCAAGGGCAGTTGGTAGCCTTCTTGGCAAATATGCACCGCAGCTCGAAAAGGCATCTATCGACGAGTATTACATGGATTTTACCGGGTGTCGTCACATGTACGGTTCCATGTTCTCATTTGCAACACGACTACAAAGAGAAATCTGGGAAAAGTTATCTCTTCCTTGCTCAATTGGAATAGGGAGTAATAAAACGGTAGCTAAGATAGGTTCAGATTGTATGAAACCACGTGGCATTACCTACATCATTCCAGGAATGGAGAAAGAATTCCTTGCTCCAATGCCTGTAGAGACCATACCGGGTGTTGGCAAAATGACCCTGCCCGAACTCCATGCGAAAGGTTTTTATACCATAGGCGACGTTTCAAGCGCTTCAGAAGAGTATTTTGGCGCTGCCTTTGGTAAGATGGGCATCTCACTTTGGCGGAAGGCTAATGGCGAAGGTACAGAATATCTCAGTACTCCCGTCGATCAAAAAAGCATATCTTCAGAGCGTACTTATGGAAATGATGTTTTAAGTATATCTCAGATGGAGGAAACACTCCAGAAACTTACCGGTAAGGTTTGTCAGCAGGTGCGTGATGAAGGCTGGCAGGCTGGTAAGGTAAGTCTTAAACTGCGCTATTCCGACTTTGTGACACTTTCCAGGGATAAAACAATAAAACCCACCGATGATGACAAAGTAGTTTTGGAAACAATTATGGATCTCTTCCATAAAGCTTACACTAGAAGGGTTGCTGTGAGACTATTGGGCGTTAAACTCGGAAAGTTCAACGAGTTTTTTGAACAGGGGCAGCTTTTTGAGGAGAAGGAAGAAATCCGGAAAAGAATGTTGAAGGCCGTAACAGGGTTGCGTGATAAATTTGGTTATGAGTCAATTCAGTTTGGCAGAACTGATCCTAAATCTAACAGAATGTCCAATCCTTTTAGAGGTTAAATAATATTGAATATTTTCGATACTATAGTAAACTATTTTGTAGTAATGAAATGTTATTAAATAGTACGGAGCAATTATATAGAACACACTTTTTTGTTGTATAAAATTTCGTCTATTCGAACTTAATTAATTAATATAATTCATGAAGATAAAAAAATACCTCTTTGTAGCTCTCTTGCCAGTTATTATTGGTACTCTGTTTACTTATTATTTCTATTTAAGAGCGGAAGAAAATGCGTTTGAGCTAATACTAGATGTAAAACGGGTCACTTTAGAACAAATAGCTAACTCAATTACCGCACAGTTTAAGTTTGTCCATTATGATCTTCAGGATTTGTCTCAAAGGAAAGGAATAATTGAACTCAGTGAAGCTGGCAAAGAAGATATTGATTTATTCTACAAGACACATGACTCCGTATTTGTTTCTTTAACCAGAATTGATAGAGATGGGTATATAGCTTATAGCACTCCCAATAAAAATGTAGTCGGCTTATATGTTGGTGATCAACCACATAATAAAGAAGTACTAAAGAAACATATACCAATTTTAAGTGATGTATTTACAGCTGTACAAGGTTTTAAGACACTTGCTTTTGCCTACCCGGTATTCAAAGATGGTGTTTTCGATGGAACAATAACTATCCTTCTCCCAATAAGTAAACTTGCCGCTTTGTTGCTGCAAACCACTAATCTTCCTGCCTACGGGCATTCTATTCTTCTTACTGAAGGTGGGATTGAAATTTACTGTACTTTTGATGAAGAGCATATAGGTGAGAGTATTCTTTCAACTGCAATAGGAGACGATTCTTTTCTCGAAACTATTGATGATATGCTGCAAGGGAATTCAGGTCTGGCTTACTACTGGGAGAAGTATGGCCCTGATTCAATAAACACAAAGAAATGGTTGGTGTATAGAGCAATCCCAATTCAAAATACCTTCTGGTCATTAGGACTTATAACTACAGGAGATGAAATTCTTGGTAAATTGCATGAGATTAGGGCGAACATGCTTATCATAATAGTAACTTCTTTGGCAGCATTCATTGGTCTTATTGCTCTTTATTTTCGGATATCCAATAAGGCAGATAGAGAATTAAAGAGACGAGACCAGAAATACACGATGGTTACTGAACAGTCCGGTCACATTGTTTATGAATATGATACTGAAAACAATTCAATTGTTTGGACAGGAGCCTTCGAAGAAGTACTCGGTTTTAATGATGATGAATTCAAAAAGTTTGATGTAAAAACCTGGGATAGGAATATTCATCCTTCAGATAAAGAATATTTTGATTCCGTGATTAAAAGGGCCCGCAAAGATGAAACCGGATATGTAATGGAATACAGGATAATGAATAAAGAAGGGGATTATGTTTATGTTGAGGATAGCGGAATACTTGACAGGGAAGAAGGTACCGGGAGGCTAAAGTGCTTTGGCACAGTCAAAAATATAACAGAACGAAAAATTGCAGAAGCAGCACTTCTTTCGCACAAGGTTGAACTGGAAAAACTTGTGGAAGAGAGGACCAAAAAACTGGAAGAGGTAAATAGGGAACTTGAGGACGATATTAAAAAGCGGAAAGAAACCGAAAGTGAATTAATAATTGCTAAAGAAAAAGCCGAAGTATCGGATAGAATTAAATCGGAGTTTTTAGCGCAGGTTTCTCATGAAATCAGAACTCCTATTAACACCTTGCTTAGTTTTACAGGACTTATCAGAGATGAACTATCTGACAAAGTAGGGGATGATTTGAGAGAAGGTTTTGGTATAATAGCTGCCTCCGGTGGGAGAATTATAAGAACGATAGATTTAATACTCAACATGTCAGAATTACAAACCAAAACCTACGAGCCAAATATCACTACTTTTAACCTGGTCGAGGATATTCTTACTGAGCTTATAGAAGAGTTTAAAATTCATACAGATAAAAAAGGACTAGAGCTTCAATTTTTAAATATTCCTGATATCTCTAAGTTGACTATAAGCAAAGACAGGTATTCTGTCTCACAGATTTTCGTTAATCTGATTGACAATGCAATCAAGTATACTGAAGAAGGCGAAGTGAAGATTACTGTTCATACTGACACTAAAGATAAGATATGTGTAGAAATATGTGACACCGGTATTGGAATCTCTGATGAATATCTTCCCATTCTCTTTGACTCATTCTCGCAAGAAGAACAGGGTTATACCAGAAAATTTGATGGAACGGGTTTGGGACTGGCACTAGTAAAAAATTATTGTGCGATAAATAATGCCACAATAGAAGTAGAAAGCAAAAAAGGCGTTGGCTCAACCTTCCGTGTAACCTTCAACTAAATCTTAATCTTAATCATACTCTTGAGCCGTCAGGCGATTTAATGTTATCATTCCACACACATTCAAATTACTCAATCCTTAGGGGTACTATCCGTATTCCGGAATTGATTGAACATGCCAAAAAATGGGGCAGTCCATACGTTTCATTGACTGACACCAACGGTATGTACGGACTGATCCAATTTGCCAGGCAGGTGGAAGAGGCGGGAATAAAACCCATTCTTGGTGTATACCTGGATGATCAGCAGAGGCCCGACCTGCACGTAGTATTCCTGGCGAAAAATAATGCCGGGTATGCACAAATTTGTAAGATGATCACTACCCGTAAACTACAGGAAGATTTTAAACTGATCGATCTCTTCAAGCAGAAACTGGATAATGTTTTCATCATTACTTCTTCAATTGCACTTCTTAGGGAGATCAAGCTAACCACCGAGCTGAGAAAAAACCTGTATGTGGAATTGATTGTTACGGCAAAGAAGAAAAAGCAAACACGTGAGCTTTACGAGCATGCTAAGGAAACCGGATTGCAAATTGTTGCCTCGCACCCGGCATATTTTGCGAAACCGGATGATTTCTTACTCCATCAGGTGGTGAGGGCAATAGATAAGAACAGCACTCTGGAGCAGCTTGCTCCCGATGAAATTGTCGATGAAGAATATTACCTGAAATCACCAAAGGAGATGAAATACACCTGGAGGGGTTTGCCGGAAGCACTCTGGAATATGGAATATATAGCACAAAACTGCAATGTAAATCTGCAATTGGGTAAGTATAAGTTTCCGGTTTTCCCTATGCCACTGGGGGAAACCCCATTCTCTTATCTCTGGAAAATATGTTTTGAAGCTTTAGGTAGAAAGTTTCAACCTATTACAGATAAAGCAGTTAAGAGGCTACAGTACGAGTTGGAGGTGATTGATGAACTCGGGTTTTGTGACTATTTCCTTGTCGTATGGGATATTGTAAGGGAAGCCCACTCACGATCAATGATGACCATAGGGCGAGGTTCGGCTGCCAACAGTTTGGTTTCCTATTGTCTTGGATTTACCCAGGTTGATCCTTTGGAGCACAATCTTTACTTCGAGCGTTTTCTAAACCGTGGCAGAACTTCACCGCCGGATGTTGACCTTGATTTCTCCTGGAAGGAGCGTGATGCTATAGTAAAGTACGTTTACGAAAAATATGGTTACGACAAGGTGGCAATGATTTCAACAACGGTTACTTTTCGTGCCAGATCGGCATTTCGTGAAACGGCAAAGGTCTTTGGGTTCTCGGATAGGGAGATTTCTAAATTCAGCAAATTTATTCCATGGACCAGCGCACAGAATCTGCCAGATCTGGCTGAGAAGTTTCCGGAAGCAAAATCGCTTAAATTTGACGAGGAACCCTGGAAAACTGTTATAAATATTGCCTCTCAACTGGCAGGATTCCCGCGCCATCACAGTATCCACCCTGGCGGAATTGTTATAACAGAAAAGCCGATTACCAATTATGTAGCACTTGAATACGCCAAAAACAAGGGAATTGGACTGGTAATCACACAACCAGATATGTATCCAATTGAAGATTTTGGACTAATTAAGATAGATTTACTTAGCCAAAGATCACTTGGGGTGCTAAAAGATACAATGGTTAGGATTGCGGAAGACGTAAAGATTAATGGAAGCAAGACAATAAATAAAAGAGAAAATCAGCCCAAAATTTTTAAATTATGAAATCACAAATATTTACACAATTCATACATTCAATCAAGATCAGAATACTTTTTTTTGAATTAAAAACTCAAAATTAAGAATTCAAAATTGCATTTAAGACTTCTGTTCACGTTAACACATTATAAAAAATAGCGACCCACATGTCTTTATTTTTGTTTGGAGATTAACTACTTTTGTAAGGTTGAATTCTCATATTTTCTTACTTCTAAGATTAACCAATCGAGATATTCTAACTTCTGGTTTATTGAGGATTAGTTAGTTGATTAAACTGGGCTTTTCTGCGTCTAATCAAAAGATAAGCAAATCCGATAAAGTGGCTTAATATTTGTTATAATAGAAATAAAGAATTAATAAAACTCTAAAAAATACGGGGTAACTAAATGGAAAGAAAAAAAATAACGGTAGATGGTAATGATGCTGCCGCATATGTGGGCTACCATAATAGCGAAGTGATAGCAATTTACCCGATAACCCCTTCTTCAGGTATGGGTGAATTATCTGACGAATGGGCAGCGCAGGGCAAAAAAAATATTTTTAATACAATTCCTCACGTATCTGAATTACAGAGCGAGGGGGGTGCAGCTGGTGCAGTACATGGTGCATTACAAAGTGGTGCTTTAACTACTACTTTTACAGCTTCCCAAGGTTTGTTGCTCATGATTCCTAATATGTACAAAATTGCCGGTGAATTAACTCCAGCAGTATTTCACGTTAGTGCACGTTCTATAGCGGCACAAGCACTATCAATTTTTGGCGATCACAGTGATATTATGTCCACACGTCAAACAGGTTTTGCACTTTTAGGTGCTGCTTCTGTTCAGGAAACTATGGACATGGCAATGGTTGCTCATTCAGCAACATTAGAATCCAGAATTCCTTTTGTTCACTTTTTTGATGGTTTTAGAACCTCACACGAAGTAAACAAAATAGAGCCCTTATCAATTGAAGATATGCAGGCAATGATAGATCAGGATGCAATCAGGAGACATAGAGAAAGAGCACTTACACCTGATCGTCCTGTATTAAGAGGAACAGCTCAAAATCCTGATGTGTATTTTCAGGGTCGAGAAACTGTTAATAAATTCTATGATGCATGTCCTGAAATTGTTCAGGCTAAAATGGATCAATTAGCTAAGTTAACGGGTCGCAGCTATAAATTATTTGATTATTATGGCGCATCTGATGCAGAAAATATTATTGTAATTATGGGATCGGGCGCTGAAGCTGTTCTTGAAACAGTTAATTACATGAATGACAAATTAGGTGCTAAAGTAGGTGTTCTGATTGTTAGATTATACAGACCTTTCTCGCCTAAGCATTTACTTGCAGTTATTCCTTCAACAGTGAAAAAAATCTCTGTTCTTGATAGAACAAAAGAACCTGGTTCAACAGGTGAACCGCTTTACATGGATATCGTAACAGCATTGGCAGAAGCTCAGGCTGAAGGAACATTGCCAACTGCAACTATGCCTTTGGTTGTTGGTGGACGTTATGGACTTTCATCCAAAGAGTTTACTCCTGCAATGGTTAAAGGAATATATGATGAACTCGCAAAAGATAAACCTAAAAACCATTTTACTATTGGTATTAATGACGACGTAACTTTTACTTCACTCGATTTCGATCCGGCATTTATAACCGAAGGCGACGATGTTTCAAGAAGTTTATTCTATGGTCTAGGTTCAGATGGTACAGTTGGAGCCAACAAAAACTCCATTAAAATTATTGGTGAAGAAACTAATAACTACGCTCAGGGTTATTTCGTATATGACTCTAAGAAGTCAGGTTCAACAACAATATCGCACTTAAGATTTGGTAAAAAAGAAATTCACTCAACTTACCTTATCCAAAGTGCTAATTTTATTGGCGTTCACCAGTTTATGTTGATGGAAAAATTTGATGTACTTGAGAAGATGGCTAATGGCGGAACATTCCTCGTAAACTCTCCTTATGCTAAAGAAGAAACCTGGAATCATCTTCCAAAAAGAGTACAGAAACAAATTATTGATAAAAAACTGAATGTATATGCAATTGATGCCTACACTGTTGCAAAAGATACAGGCATGGGCGCCAGGATCAATACCATAATGCAAACATGTTTCTTTGCAATCTCCGGTGTTCTTGAAAAAGAAGAAGCTATTGCTCAGATTAAAAATGCAATTAAGAAAAGTTACTCTGTTAAAGGTGAAGACGTTGTTAAGAAGAATTATGAGGCAGTTGATCAGACTCTTGCAAACATGTATCAGGTTGAATATTCAACTGTTACAAGTGAAGTTGAATTACCACCTGTTGTAGCTGATAATGCTCCTGATTTTGTAAAAAATGTCTTGGCACAAATGATGGCTGGTAAAGGTGATGATGTTAAAGTTAGTGAAATGCCTGTTGATGGAACATTCCCGTTAGCAACAACTCAGTGGGAAAAGAGAAGTATCTCTTTATCAGTACCTGCCTGGGATGAGGAAGTTTGTATTCAGTGTGGAAAATGTGCAATGGTTTGTCCTCATGCTGCAATTAGAATAAAAGCATACGACGGTGCTCTGCTTGAAAGCGCTCCTGAAACCTTCAAATCATGCGACGCAAAGGGTAAAGAATTTGCAGATTTGAAATACACAATTCAGGTAGCAACTGAAGATTGTACAGGTTGTGAACTTTGTTTTGAGGTTTGCCCTGCTAAAAACAAATCAGAAGTTAAGCTTAAAGCTCTCAACATGGTTGAGCAAATGCCAATCAGAGAAGCTGAAAAAGCTAACTACGACTTCTTCCTTAACATTCCTGAATTTGACAGATCTAAATTAAAATTAGATACAGTTAAAGGCAGTCAATTATTACAGCCATTGTTCGAATATAGTGGCGCATGTGCCGGTTGCGGCGAAACACCTTACGTTAAATTGGTATCTCAGTTATTTGGAGACAGAACCGTAGTTGCAAATGCAACAGGTTGCTCATCAATTTATGGTGGTAACTTGCCAACAACACCATGGGCTGTTAATAAAGATGGACGTGGAACTGCATGGTCTAACTCACTATTCGAAGATAACGCAGAGTTCGGCTTTGGTATGAGATTGGCACTTGATAAACATCAGGAGCAAGCACAAGAATTACTTGTTTCCTTCGCTAATGAAGTTGGTCAAGATTTAGTTAATGCAATTCTTACTGCGGATCAATCCGATGAAGCAGGTATTCATGAGCAAAGAGAAAGAGTTGCGGCTCTTAAAGATAAATTAAATGGTAATACAACTGACGAAGGGAAGAGATTCCTTGATTTGGCTGATTACCTTGTTAAAAAATCAGTATGGATTATTGGTGGTGACGGCTGGGCTTATGATATAGGTTACGGTGGTCTTGATCACGTATTAGCTTCTGGTAAGAATGTTAATATATTAGTTCTGGATACAGAAGTTTACTCAAATACCGGTGGTCAGTGCTCTAAATCAACTGGTCTCGGTGCTGTTGCTAAATTTGCTGCTAGTGGTAAACCAATGCCTAAAAAAGATCTGTCTATGATGGCAATGAACTATGGTTATGTTTATGTTGCTAAGATAGCAATGGGTGCTAATGATGTCCAGACGATTAAAGCCCTCCTTGAAGCCGAAGCCTATGACGGTCCTTCATTGATCATTGCATACAGCCATTGTATCGCGCATGGTATCGATATGGCAAAAGGTCTAGACCATCAGAAACTGGCTGTTGATTCAGGTTACTGGCCTTTATTCAGATTCAACCCTTCTAATGTTGACCAGGGAAAGAATCCATTAAAACTCGATTCAAAAGGTGCTAAAATAAATCTTGAAGATTATATTTATAGCGAAACCAGATATAAGATGTTGACCAAGTCAAAACCCGAAGTGGCTAAAAAACTACTTCAATTGGCTAAAGATGATGTTAAGAGCAGATTAAAACTATATGAGCAAATGGCATCTTACGATTATTCAAAAAATGGTGAAAACGAAGAAGAGGCATAAATTAATATCCCGTCTTCCGGGCGGGATATCCTCTTAACTAATAGAAGTTTTTATTAAAAATTGGAGTGAAAATGGATTTAAAAACAAAATATATGGGACTTGAGCTTAAGAATCCTGTTGCTGCTTCGGCTTCGCCATTAACGCAGGATCTCGATTCAGCCAAAAAATTAGAAGATGCCGGTGTTAGTGCTTTGGTTGTTCATTCATTATTTGAAGAGCAACTTAGTCACGAATCCGGTGAATTGGATCATTATCTTTCGGCCGGTACAGATAGCTTTGCAGAAGCTACTTCTTATTTCCCTGCACAAGAAGATTTCAAATTAGGTCCTGTTGAGTATTTGGATCATATAGCCAATCTTAAAAAATCATTGGAAATTCCTGTTATTGGTTCCTTGAATGGTGTATCTAAAGGTGGCTGGGTTAATTATGCTAAGAATATTCAGGATGCTGGCGCTGACGCGTTAGAATTGAATGTGTACTATGTACCAACTGATCCTATGATGGATGCTGCTAAAGTTGAAGATATGTACGTTGAAACTTTGAAGGCTGTTAAAGCAAATGTTACAATTCCTGTTGCAATTAAAATTGGACCTTTCTTTACAGCAATGGCAAACATGGCCAAAAAATTGGATGAAGCCGGTGCCGATGGTCTTGTTCTATTTAACAGATTCTATCAACCCGATTTCGATCTTGATAAATTAGAAGTTGTTCCTAATCTATTGTTAAGCAGCAAGTATGAAATGCGTTTACCACTAAGATGGATTGCTATTCTTTTCGATAAAGTTAAAGCTAGTTTGGCTGCAACTCGTGGTATTCAGGATGCTGAAGATGTTATCAAATTAATGATGGCGGGTGGAGATGTTGCCATGATAGCTTCAGAATTCCTCCGTAACGGGCCTGGAAAAGCCACTGAAATTATTAATGGTATGACTGCCTGGATGGAAGCTAAAGAATATGAATCTGTTACTCAAATGAAAGGCAGCATGAGCCAGAAATCTGTTGGCGAACCTGCTGCGTTCGAAAGAGCAAACTATATGAAGACACTTCAGAGTTATAAAGCTGTTAAGTAATATTATTCTTATAGAGTGATTAAAAAGCTCCTATGCCACAGGTGTAGGAGCTTTTTGTTTTTAAATATAATATTTTAACTTATAGTGTATCTTTCTAATTATTAGGACCAATTATGAAGAAACTACTCGCACTTATTTCTTTTTTAATCATTGTATCCTCTTCTTATTCTCAAAGCATCCAATGGCGTAGTTATGAATCTGCAGTTGCTTTGGCTCAGACTTCCAATAAAATTGTGATGGTAAAGTTTTACACAGACTGGTGTAAGTGGTGCAAAAGAATGGACGAAACCACCTTTAAGGATGAGGCTATTGTTAAATATATCAGCGAGCATTTCAGGGCAGTTAAAATTAATCCCGAAAAAAAGGGAAGTGTAAATGCCAAAAACGGTAAATACTCTTTTGACGATTTTGCGAGGTCCGCAAGAGTTTCAACTTATCCATCAATTGCGTTCTTTTATCCTAATGGAAGATTGATCACGGTGCGAAGTGGTTTTCAGGATGGGTCGACACTATTAGCATTGCTAAAATATGTAAAAGAAGGGGTTGAGAAGGAAAATAAGAAATAGTCATAATAAGTTGCCCGCCTCAAAAAATACCCTATTCAAGTGAAACTTTTTGAAACGATATCTTGTATTATGCATCATACGTACTGAAAATGACATAACATTGAATTTATGTTAAATAGCCGACACTTTTGGTTATTGGACTTTTCTTTCTGAATTATTAATTACATTTTTGGTACGAACATACTTGGAGACATGATGAAGTTAAAAATAACATATGCTATCTCGATGCTTTTATTCCTGGCATTTACTCTAAAAGCTGGTGATGAATCTTCCTTAAAATGGCATAGTTTCGATGTTGGTTTAGCAAAAGCCGTAAAAGAGAATAAATTAGTTTTAGTGGATTTTTATACAGACTGGTGTGGATGGTGCAAGAAAATGGATGCAACAACATACTCAGATAAAAAGGTTGTTGAATTTCTAAATGCAAATTTCGTTGCAGTTAAGTTAAATCCTGAAAAAGAGGGAAGTGTTAATTTTCAGGGTAACAAATACAGTCATGGTGAGTTCTCAGCAGCAGCAGGTGTAAATGGTTTTCCGGCTACTGCATTTTTTACAAAAAATTCGGAATTTATTAGAACGTTTCCGGGTTATATGGATACAGAGTCTTTTTTAGATCTATTAGAAAAATTAGTTGAGGCTACAAAAAAGTCTTAAAATAAAAGTTTCTCCCGCCCGGGAGAATATACCTCCCTCCAATAAGAGGTAAGTCCCCAAACACCATATAAAGGGTTCCTATTACTAGGAACCCTTTTTTAAAAAAGATTACAATCCAGAAATCAACTGATCCATCTTTCTAAAACATTAGTTTAATCTTAATAGTTACATTTGCTATGCAGGAAATTGGACTATAAAATCAATTTAAGATCCGAATGACTTGCAATGGGTGTGCCGTATACTATACAAAAGAACTCAAATCTTTTATAAAATATTTCCTGACAGGCAATTCTTAAAATTATTTTTTTAGAAGATATTTAAAATAAGAAAAACCCAACCTGATATTCAGATTGGGCTTTCGTACCGAGGGCTTTACCCGGCAAATGTTTTAATGACGGGCGGACCAGTCTGAAAAAAGATCAGCCTGGTAAACTCGAACCGTCACCGATCATTTTTTGAAGGAATATTTTACCAGCATGAGATTTCAAGTACTTTTCTTTTCTTCTTCCAATTGCCATAGTCTCGACTTCTTCCTTATAAATAACTTCAAAAGGAGCATAAAACTTAGTGCTTTTATTATAGCCGGCATTATGATCATTAAATCGCTTATTAAAATTATCGGTTATCCCAACTTACGTGAAATTCTTGGAAGTGCTTTTTATGACGTAGACAGTACTCATGATTTAAAATAACAAAGCCCGTCAAAAAATGACAGGCTTTTGTACCGAGGGCCGGACTCGAACCGGCACATCCTTGCAGATACTGGATTTTGAATCCAGCGCGTCTACCAATTCCACCACCCCGGCAGAATTTCGAACTGAAAAGTAACCTATATTTGAATTATTTGCAAGATATGACCTGTTATAAACATACAAATAATTATAAAAATCACTACTTTTGGTACTAATTTCTTAATTAGGTAAGTTTGTATTTCAATGCTGAATTAGAATCTTTATGGAGCTCCTATGAGTGAGAATGAAAAGCTTGTACAATCAAATTTTATACGTGATATTATTGATGAACATAATAGGAATGGGCATTTTGAAAACAGGGTTCATACCCGTTTTCCGCCTGAGCCTAATGGTTATCTGCATATTGGTCACGCAAAATCGATTTGTTTGAATTATGGTATAGCAAGGGATTATAAGGGCAAATTTAATCTTCGTTTTGATGATACTAATCCTGTTAAGGAAGAAGTTGAATATGTTGAATCGATTATAGAAGATGTAAAATGGTTAGGCGCTGATTTTGAAGATAGAATTCTTTTTGCTTCAGACTACTTTGATCAAATGTATGAATATGCAGTTCAACTAGTTGAGAAAGGTGTTGCCTATGTTGATGGTCAAACACCTGAACAGATCAGAGAGCAAAGAGGTACGCCAAATGAACCAGGCAAAAACAGTCCTCACAGAGAACGTTCCATAGAAGAGAATCTCGATCTATTTACCCGAATGAAAAATGGTGAGTTTAAGGATGGAGAGTATGTCCTTAGAGCAAAAATTGACATGTCATCGCCAAATATTAATTTGCGTGATCCTATCATGTACAGAATCCTCCATGCGGATCACCACAGAACGGGTGACAAATGGTGTATATATCCCATGTATGACTGGGCGCATGGTTTGGAAGATAGCATTGAAGGAATCACTCATTCAATTTGTACACTGGAATTTGAAAACCACAGACCACTATACGATTGGTACTTAGATCAATTGGGTGTATATCACCCTCAGCAAATAGAATTTGCTCGTTTCAATCTTACATATACAGTTATGAGTAAGCGTAAATTGTTGTCTTTGGTAAGTGACGGACATGTGAATGGTTGGAATGATCCGAGAATGCCTACTATTTCTGCTTTTAGAAGAAGAGGATACACACCCGAATCTCTTTGGGCGTTTACCGATAAAATTGGCGTAGCCAAGAGGGAAAACACAACTGACGTAGCATTACTTGAATACAGTATTCGTGAAGATCTTAATAAGAAAGCGAACCGTGTTATGGCCGTGTTAAATCCAGTAAAACTTGTTCTTACAAATTACCCTGAAGGACAAGAAGAAGAATTTGAGGCGGTAAATAACCCGGAAGATGAAAATGCAGGTAAACGAAAAATTAAGTTTACCCGGGAGTTGTATATAGAGCAGGATGATTTTCAGGAAGTGCCTCATAAGAAATTCTTCAGGTTACAGCCTGGTGGTGAGGTTAGACTTCGTTATGCCTGCATTATTAAATGTGAAGAAGTTATAAAGGACGAAGCTGGTAATATTATTGAATTAAGATGCACGTTTGACCCGGAAACAAAGAGCGGCAGCGGCATTCCTCAGCGAAAGGTAAAAGGAACAATTCATTGGGTCTCAGCTAAATATGCAATAGACTCAGAAGTTCGTTTATATGACAGACTATTTAATGATGAAAATCCTGATGGGAAAAAAGATGGAACAAATTATCTGGACTATCTAAACCCAAATTCATTGGAAGTGATTACAAACGCTAAACTGGAGCCTTCATTGGCATCTGCTGCAGTCGGTGAAAAATTCCAGTTTGAAAGATTAGGATATTTTTGTGTGGATCAAGATTCTGAAAAGGGGAGATTAGTCTTTAACAGAACTGTTACCCTTCGTGATTCATGGTCAAAAATTCAAAAGTAATTTCTTGGTACAACTCCTATTTTGTTATTTCATAAATCCTGCCTCGGCAGGATTTATTATACCATCAAGAATAATTCTGATTGTTCCTGGGTTGCAATTTCAAAAAGTTGAAATCGAAGGAACAAATCAAGTATAGCAGATACTATCACGATAGTTTTAAATAGAATAATTATCGATAATAATTTAACAGAGTAAGCGATGCAACAAATTATTCAAAATATTGTTTTTGCCGGAAATATTATTCTGCCTGTCTTTCTGATTGTTGCTATAGGTGTGTTTTTGAAATTCAAAAAAATGATTAATGATGAATTCGTAAGCATAAGCTCAAAAGTAGTTTTCAATGTTGCGTTGCCCATCCTGATTTTTATGAAAGTTTCTCAGGTTGATTATTCGGTTAACTTCGACTGGTATCAGATACTATTTCTCTGCTCAGCAACAATAGTAGTTTTTGTTTTAACATGGGTTTTGGGAAATTATTTTATCAAAGATGGTAAAAAACTTGGCTCTTTTGTGCAGGGAGCCATGAGGAGTAACATAGCTATTGTTGGTTTTGCAATAATATTTAACATGTCTGGTGATGAAGGCTTGGCACACGGGGCCATACTTCTCTCCTTCGTTATGCCGCTTTATAACGTTTTGTCTGTTATTGTTTTATCAATTACCACTCACCATGAGAAAGATCTGGATTATAAAAAAATCATCGGTGAACTAATTCGCAACCCCTTAATAATTTCTATTATTATTTCACTCTTGTTTTCCTACTTCTCAATTGAGATACCGGTTTTATTGGAAAGAACGGGAAATTACTTAACAGCTCTAACACTACCCTTGGCGCTTTTAGCAATTGGTGGTAGCCTTAATTTGAGTAATCTTAAAAAGACATCCTCTATTTCTGTAACAGCAGCCTCAATAAAAGTAATAATCATTCCTCTGATCTTTACATTTATTGCTGTAAAATTAGGTTATCGTGGAATGGTTTTAGGGAATCTTTTTGTCATTTTGGGTTGCCCGACTGCAGTTGTCAGCTATATTATGGCTAAGGCAATGGGAGCTGATGATAAAATTGCAGGGAACATTATTGTTATATCAACGCTAGCCTCAGTAATTACAATCAGCATTGGCCTGTTTTTATTGAAATCATTTGAATTGATATAGGCTCCTGATAAAATTAGGAACCTATATCAGATTACTCAATCTTCCAGAATTATTGCAGTTCCGCTTGCGGTAACCATTAGCATGCTGCCGCCTTGACCAACAGTCTCGTAATCAAGATCCACTGCAATAACAGAATTTCCACCCAGTTGTCTTGCCTGTTCAATCATTTCCTGAATGGCTATATCTTTTGCCCGCCTAAGTTCCTTTTCATATGCAGCTGATCTACCACCGACTATGTCACGAATTCCTGCAAAAAAGTCTTTAAATATATTTGCACCCATTATAGCTTCGCCTGATACTAAACCAAGATATTTTGTAATCTTCCTGCCTTCAATATTATTTGTTGTCGTTACTAACATATAACCTCCGTTAAATTATTGCTATTTGAGCTAAATTTACTAAAAATCGATAATCAATAAAAATATATTCCAATATTCATCAAGATTTGTCGAATTATCTTTATATTTACAAGAAAATTAAAGAAAAATTCTTAAATTAGATACTCTGATACACATCGGAATAATGAGTTAAGATAAGGATTGAGTCATCTCGATAATATGAAATTAGTTAATGAATATATTTCTCAGTCAATACTGTGTGCATCAAATAATTTGAGACTGAGCTCAGAGAAAATTGAAAGTGTTACTCTGTTCCGAAAGTACATTGAAACAGAACCTGAAATTTCTGCGGTTTTGTTATTGATGAAACAAAAAACAGAACTCTCGAAACTGGCTGTAAAACTCTCAGCATTACATGTTTATATCTCTAAAGACAGAATTGATTTCATTAACCTCTCAGAACGATTTAAAGAACATTGTCATCATATCACTCCGGAATTAGGAGCATTTCTCGATATTACAACACCAAGTATCGTAAAAACTATTGTTGCTGAATTAGTGGAGAAACGGAAAAAACATCAAGTTGACGATGAAGTAGTAAATACAACTCAAGAAATGGTTTCTGGTGTTGGAGGTGAAGACTTCCTTAAAGATGATCAAATTGAAAAAACAGAATTTAGTTTTGAAGATTATGAAGAAAAGATACTTACTCCGATAAAATCATTTGATAGTTTTCTCAGCAAATTGCCTTCTCTAAATTATACAGAGAAAGAAATTATGGAGAAAATGGATCTAGTTAAGTTAAACGCAGATTTATCGATGAAAATTGGATTTGATATTCTTTCAGAGATGCATGATACATTTTTTAAGTCTTTAAAAATGATTCATGAAAAGAAATTGGTTCCAACAAAGGAAATTATTGAATCAATGCGAGCATGCTTGATTGTGGTTGTTGCAGTTGTTCGAAGGAAAGATGTAGATATTTCGAAGTATTTAAAGAGAGCGGAAGCATTTGGCAGAAATTTGAATAAAAATGGCAGGGAAATAATTTGATGGATATTTATGTAATTATTATGGCGGGTGGTGTTGGTTCAAGATTTTGGCCTCGTAGTCGTGAGAAAAAGCCAAAACAACTGATCAAAATTTTTGGTGATAATACAATGATTCAGGATACATTCAATCGCCTGGAAGGGCTGGTTGATAACGATAAGGTTTTCATTGTAACTAATAAAGTACAAAAACTTAAATTGAAGGAGCAACTAAGTCAGATTCCCGAAGAGAATATTATTGATGAGCCATTCGGGAAAAATACAGCTGCCTGCATTGGATTGGCTTCCATTATTATTAAGAAGAAAAACCCAAATGCAATTACTCTTGTTCTTCCAGCAGATCATTATATCCGGGATAAAGAAAAATTCCAAGAGACAATAATGCAGGGCGCCGCCTATGCTGATAAATCTGGTGGATTGGTTACAATAGGTATAACTCCTACCAGACCTGAAACTGGTTATGGGTACATTCAATACGATGAAGATTTTGTTGATGAAAATATTCATAAGGTTCAGACATTTGCCGAAAAACCGAATCTCTCTACTGCTAAAAGGTTTGTTCAATCCGGAGATTTTCTTTGGAACTCTGGTATGTTTATTTGGAAAGTCGATAGCATACTCAGGGAAATCAAGGAGATAATGCCTGATCTTTCCCATGGATTAGATGAAATTAGTGAGAAAATTGACACCATCGATTATGATAAAACTCTAACAAATGTTTATGGGCAATTGAAAAGCATATCTATTGATTATGGAATAATGGAAAAATCAAAAAAAGTATTTCTGACGAAAGGGGAATTTGACTGGAGTGATGTTGGAAGTTGGGAAACTGTTTACGATCTATCAGAAAAAGATGAAAACGGTAATGCTAAAGTTGGTGATGTTTACACAACAAATAGTTATAATTCTTACGTCGTTTCTCACAATAAGTTTACCGCGCTGGTTGGTGTGGAAAATTTAATTGTAATAAATACTAAGGATTCACTCCTTGTTTGCAGTCGCGATCATGCTCAGGATGTAAAACTTGTTGTCGATTATTTAAGAATGAATAACATGAACGAATTGACCTAGGTAAGTAATGCGAAAACTCTTTACAGAAGCTGATATAATTGATCTGATAAAAAAAGGCACTCGTATTTTATATACTTCTGCAAACTCTATATTTACGCCGGCAGCACTTGACAAAATCAGATCCGCAAAAATAAGTGTAGAGAAAAAGGACGTTGATTCATTTAAGAATGTTTCCAATAACCCGATTCCTAAAAGAACAATTAAAAAAGTTGCCCTGGGTTGCGATCATACAGGTTTGGACGCAAAGAGAATGATGATCGCATATCTGAAAAAGAAAAACATTGAAATTGTTGATGTCGGTACTTTTTCCAGCGAATCGTGTGATTATCCGGATTATGCTATTGCAGTTGCCAAAGAGGTGTTAAGTTGTAAAGTCGATTTTGGAATTATGCTGGATGCTACCGGGATTCCCTCATCAATTACTGTGAATAAATTACCTGGTATAAGAGGGGCAACTTGCTACAATGAGTTTAGTGCAAAGAGTGCACGTGAACATAACAATGCTAATGTTTTGGTTATGGGCGCTAAAACATTGGGTGAGGAAACTCTTAAATCTATTCTGGATACCTGGATGATAACAGACTTTGCAGGTGGGCGTCATCAGAAGAGACTGGATAAGATTACAAATCTTGAAGAAAAGCTACTTAAAAACAAGTAACGGCTTGGTCTATTCTTAAGAAATAAATAAATTTACATCCTATCACAAATAATCTATGGTTTTTGAAAATTGCAGACAAGAAAAGGTACGGTCGAGAATGTTGTACAAATTGGGGAAGTAACCTTTCTCATAAAAGTTGAGATCCCGGAAATTGCCAGAGAAATAGCCCCCGGTCAGTTTTGTAATATTAAAGTTTCAGAGACCAACTTTCCTTTGCTTAGGCGTCCATTTAGCATTAGTAATGTTAAGGGGAATTCAATTGAGTTTATGATAGATGTTATTGGTGAGGGCACAAAAATACTTGCCACAAAGAAGCCGGGTGATGCACTCGATATTCTCGGACCACTGGGACGTGGATTTGACACATCGGGTGATTATAAAACCGCTATACTTGTCGCAGGCGGAATTGGACTTGCGCCTTTTCCATTTCTAATTAATTCTTTCCCTGAAGATAAAAATGTAAAGTTATTCTATGGCGCAAGAAGCAAAAAACATATAATCGACTATAATTATAAAAACAAATTTATATGCACAGACGATGGATCAGCTGGTTTTCATGGAAATGTTGTCGACTATTTGAACAGTTCAATGGATGAATTGAAAGGTGATTCTATCAAGTTTTTTGCTTGTGGACCTACACCCATGCTTGCCGCCCTAAAACGGTTTTGTCAGGCAAATAGTTTTGATTGTGAAGTCTCGACAGAAAGTGCTATGGCTTGTGGCTTTGGTATTTGCCAGGGGTGTCCTATTGAGACAACTGAGCAGGGTTATTATAAATTAATTTGTAAAGATGGTCCAGTATTTAATATAAGTGAAATCGAATTATGAGCAATATCGACCTCAGTGTAAAAATTGGAAAGATGACTCTTAAAAATCCTGTATTACTTGCTTCCGGTACTGTCGGCTACGGAAACGAAATATCAGAATTTACGGATCTCAGTAAAATTGGGGCAATAGTAACTAAATCGGTTTCATTAAACCCTAGAAAAGGAAATCCTCCACAAAGAGTAGTTGAGACAGCCTCAGGGATGTTAAATGCAATTGGACTCGCAAATGTTGGAGTGGAAACATTCGCCAAAGAGAAAATACCTTTTTTAGAGAAAGTTAAATCCGATGTCATTTGCAATATAGCTGCCAGCTCAATTGAAGAATATGTTGAGTGTGTTAATATTTTAAAAGACTTCGCCATAATAAAAGGTTTCGAAATTAACGTATCATGTCCGAATGTTAAAGAGGGGGGACTTATTTTCGGTAATGACATTAGCGCTGTTGGCAGGATTACTGAGAAAGTTCGTGCTATAACTGATAAAACAGTAATATTAAAACTATCACCAAATAATGCTAATATTACTGACTTTGCCGAAGTTGCCAGAAAAGAAGGTGCTGACGCAGTTACTGCAACAAATACTCTTATAGGAACCGCCTTTAACATCTGGACCAGAAGACCAAAAATTAAAAACATTACTGGTGGATTATCCGGTCCTGCCATAAAACCTGTAGCACTTGCCAAGGTATTGGAAATTAGTCGAAAAGTTGATATTCCTATTATTGCAAGTGGTGGGATAATGAATTGGGAAGATGCCATTGAATTTATGATTGCAGGCGCATCTGCCTTTCAACTCGGGACTGTCAACTTTATCAATCCAAACGCAGGAGTAGAAATTATTGATGGGCTGAAACAATATTGCAAGAAAGTAGGAATTACGAAGCTATCCGATATAACCGCAACCTACCGTTTATAAGAAATGGAATTAAAACAAGCACTTGACAAATTATTCTCACTTCACCAGTTTGGTATCAAACTCGGACTTGATAATATTAAAAAATTGCTGGAACAAATCGGTAATCCTGAAAGGAATTTGAAGGCAATTCATATTGCCGGGTCAAACGGAAAGGGAAGTACAGCCTCTTTCACAGCCAGTATTCTTCAGGAGGCAGGATATAAGGTTGGTCTTTATACATCGCCTCATTTAGTTAGGTTTAATGAGAGGATACGAATAAATGGTGTGATGATACCTGATTCCTACGTGCGAGACTTCATGACTGAACTTAAGAATTATATTGACGAATACTCTCCTACCTTTTTTGAACTAACAACCGCCATGGCATATAAATACTTTAAGGAATCTGGTATTGATTATGCTGTTATTGAAACCGGATTGGGTGGAAGGCTGGATGCTACTAATACAATAGATCCTCTTGCTTCTGTAATTACAACTATTAGTAAAGAGCATACTAATATACTTACTGATGATATAAGAACAATAGCCTATGAGAAAGGTGAAATAATAAAGGAGAATAGAAAATCCTTCATTGGGGTCTTGCCCGAAGAAGCTGAAACTGTTATTGTTGATAAAGCCGGTAGATCAGAAAGTCAGCTATTTAAACTGAGTGAATTTCTCGAAAAAAATATTGATTTTGTGAAACTATCTGTTGAAGAATTTGATTATAAAATATATCACACTCCCTTACCGGGATTTCATCAATTCAATAATGCCGCTTTAGCAGTTCTTGTTCTTAACAAAGTATTTGGACTAAAAGATATTTCCGTTATTAATAAAGGAATTGACAAAGTAATTATCAACTCGGGTATTCAGGGTCGGTTCGAAACTTATAATGAAGAGCCCAGGATTATTTTTGATGCAGCCCATAATGAAGAGGGAATTGAATCCTTTGTTTCCGAATTTGCAAAAATTAAAAATCAATTCGCCAGAAAAACAATAATTTTTGGTGCGATGAAGGATAAGAATCTTGAATCGATGATGATAAAAATTGCTGGAGAATTTGATGAAATCTTCGTAACAGAAATAGATTATGAACGTGCCGCGACAATTAATGAGCTCAAAATCATTGCAAACAAAATAAATATTCAAATTAAAGAAACAAGTGCACCTGTAGATATGATACAAAGTTTTAAAAAAGGGGAAAATAATCATTGCTTAGTAATCTTAGGAAGTATATATTTGTTAGGAAAAATTAAAGAGGATTTAGAAATACTATTTTAGTTATACCTTCCGTGGGTATAAAAATCTTGACAGTACCTCGTTTCCTTTCGAGTATCCAAAAAAAAATCATTAAACTAATATCCCCTTAACTATTCTTGAATTATTTGCCCGTAAATAAGTATTAAAAATTAAACATATAGGAATGCGTCATGCCAATGGATATTTCAGAACTCCAAAAAAAGAAAATTGTTGATTTATACAGTATTGCCAAAGAATTAAACATCACTGCTTTTACTGACCTGCGAAAACAAGAACTTATCTTTAAGATTCTTGAGGCTCAGTCTACAAAAGATGGATTAACATTTTCTAAAGGTGTGCTTGAAGTCTTGTCTGATGGATACGGTTTTTTAAGATCTGCTGACTATAATTATTTACCTTCTCCCGATGATATTTATGTTTCCCCTTCACAAATTAAACGTTTTAGTCTTCGCACAGGCGATTTTGTAAGTGGTCAGGTTCGACCTCCAAAAGAAGGCGAACGTTTCTTTGCCCTTCTTCGCGTTGAAGCAGTTAATGGTAAAGACCCGGAAGCTATCAGAAACAGGACCTTATTCGATAACCTGACACCACTTTACCCAAATAAACGCCTTAGTCTGGAATCTGCTCCTGGCGAGTACTCAATGAGAATAATGGATTTACTGGCTCCTATTGGTAAGGGTCAAAGAGGACTTATCGTCTCCCCACCCAAAAGTGGTAAAACGATTCTTCTTCAAAAAATTGCAAACTCACTTACCAGAAATCACCCTGAAATTAAACTAATAATGCTTCTAATAGATGAAAGACCTGAGGAAGTAACAGACATGCAAAGATCTGTTCAGGCAGAAGTTATAAGTTCAACATTTGACGAGCCTGCTGAGAGACATGTGCAGGTAGCTAATATGGTTCAGGAAAAGGCAAAGCGCTTGGTTGAAGCAGGTGAGGACGTTGTTATACTTCTCGATTCAATTACAAGACTGGCACGGGCGCATAATACAGTTATACCACATAGTGGCAGAATATTATCCGGTGGTGTTGACTCAAATGCCTTACATAAGCCAAAAAGATTTTTTGGTGCCGCTCGTAATACAGAAGATGGTGGTAGTTTAACTATAATTGGTACTGCGCTGGTTGAAACAGGCAGCAGGATGGATGAAGTTATCTTTGAAGAATTCAAGGGTACCGGCAATATGGAATTAGTGTTGGATAGAGATTTATCTGATCGTAGAATCTTCCCGGCTATTAATGTTAACAGATCCAGTACAAGAAAAGAAGAATTGTTAATAAAAGAAGAAGAACTTAGCCGTATTTGGATTTTAAGAAAATTGCTTAGTGATTTTGATTCCATGGAAGCTATGGATTTTATTCTTGATAAAATGCGTGGTACAAAAACCAATAAAGAATTTTTGATGAGTATGCACAGCTAGGGAAAAATAATTACACTTGAAACAATTATTTGGTTTAATGAGTTTATACCTTATTGTATAACTAATACTGGCATGCTGTGTTAAAAAAAATCTTTTTTATTAGTATTGTGTTTTCAACTTTTATATTTGCTCAGAAAGAAAGACAGCCTTTATTCTTCGAATCTCATGTGTTCCCTAATGATTCGTCATCATACAAATGTTATATTCTTTTCAAAATTCCATATGATCAATTAGTATTCACCAGGGAAGGTGATTTCTATACCGGGGGTGTAAATCTTAACTATGAAATATTAGTTGAAGATGAAATTTATAAAAGAGTTACGTCTTCTAAATCAATTCAGGTTGATGATTATGAAGCGACGCATTCCCCCAACATGTATCTCCAGGGAATTACTAGTTTCAACTTAGAACCAGGCAATTATAAAGTTCTTCCTTCTGTTAATCTTCAAAATACGAGAAGGGAAATCGCACTCCGCAAGTATTCTCTAAATATCAATATTGAGAAAAGCGAAAAGTATTTCTCTCCGGTAATTTGTTCATCTAATAAAGCATATTATTTAGATTTGCCGGCAAAAGAGTTAACTAATTTGTCCAATAAGATTCCATTTAGTCAAATTGATTATGATTTAATTTTAACTTTTGAGGGAGATATGCCAGATACATTAAGGGCGCAATTACTTCAGAAGAATGAGGTTATTCATGAATACAAATTATCAAAATCGATTTCAAGCGGGGCTGAGCTAGTTGAAAAAGACAACCGAATATATTATTTGTTCAATTCTGAGATATTTCCCGTTAGTACCTTTCTACTTCCCAAAATCACAAAACATCTTAAAGAAGGTAAGGTAATAATTAAGTTATTTGCTCAGGATGAATTGTTGAAAGAATACGAGCTTGAGGTTGTTTGGATAAACAAACCATTTATACTTTCGGATATTAATCTTGCGGTAGATTTGTATGAGAAAGTAACTGACGATAAAAAAGTTGAAGTGATTTTTGACTCTACTGAAGAAGAATACTATCATCGCTTCTTTGATTATTGGGCCAAGTTCGATCCTCAAAAAGAAACTGTTTATAATGAACTGATGGATGAATTTTATTCCAGGGCTGATATTGCTCATCTGAAGTATAAAACTGCCAACAATATTTCCGGGGTAAAAACGGATCGTGGACGCACATTTGTTAAATATGGTGAACCCGATTTTGTTGAACGGCACTACGAGGAGACAAATAATATTGTTGAAGTATGGAATTATGAAAAGTTAAATAAAGAGTTTATCTTTGAAGACAGATCAGGTTTGGGTAATTATTTGTTGATTAACTAATGAACAAATTTATTTTTACATGCGGTGATATTAACGGCATTGGCCCGGAAATATGCATTAAAACGATCAATCGTTTCTGCACGGAAAAGAACTCCCAATTTATTTTTATTGCTCCCTCAAATGTTATTAAAAAACTTAAACATGAAATTGGTTTTAACTTTAATCCGGTATGGATTAGAAACCATAAACTACTTCCGGATATAAAAGGCAATGTTGTATTCATCCCTCTTCCAATTACCAAAATAAAAATTGGTTCTCCTACCAGCGAATCGGGTAAAGCTAGCTATTTAGCATTGACTATCGCAAAGGAAATTCTAATAAATAAAAATGCAGATGCTTTGGTTACAGCGCCCATTTCAAAGAGTGCCTTTGAAATGGGGGGGATTAATTTCCCTGGTCATACAGAGTTATTAGCTGAGTGGGCAAACACAAAAAGCTTTTCAATGATGTTCCTATCAAACATTTTCAAATGTAATCTCGCAACAATTCATGAACCGATTAAAAATGTGTCTAAGCTAATTACGAAAAAGAAGCTGGAGACATTATTCGACATAGTAGGGCACTCATTAATTAATGACTTTGGTTTGTCTGATCCACGTATTGCTGTTTTAGGGCTAAATCCTCATGCTGGCGAGAGTGGAAAAATTGGAAAAGAAGAACTAAATATTATATTGCCTGCTATTAAAGAAAACAGAAAATGGAAAGTTGAAGGTCCATTTGTTCCAGATGCTTTTTTTGGAAAGAAGATGTATAAGAATTACGACTCGGTCATTGGTATGTATCATGATCAGGTGTTAATTCCATTTAAAATGATTTGTTTTGATAAAGGTGTCAATTACACTGCAGGATTGCCGTTCATTCGAACATCACCGGATCATGGCACTGCATATGACATATCCTGGCAAAACAAAGCGAATGAATCAAGTATGGATGAAGCATATAAATGGGCGAAGAAAATACTAAAATTGAGAATGGCAGATACTACAAAGAAATAGCTCTTGTTTATAATCATCTAATGCGTTCCATTGATTATAAGGGCTGGGCAAAGTATATCAAGTATCTTCACGATGAATCAAAATCTGGAGGAGATGATATTCTGGAACTCGCTGCCGGCACATGTTCTGTTGCCAAATATCTGTACAAAGATTATCCTAAGATCATTGCTACGGATCTTTCCTTCCAAATGCTTTCTATGAATCTTGAAAATAGCTTTAACAGAGTTTGCTGTAATATGCTTAACCTGCCATTTAAAAATAAGTATAATTTTGTGTTTTCAACCTTCGACAGTATTAATTATCTTATCACCGAATCGGATGTTAGACAGTTGTTGAATGAAGTAGGTGTTTCGTTGTATGATGATGGTTGTTTTACATTTGACGTTAGTCTGGAGAAGAACAGCCTTAAGTACGTTAAATCCTTAAACAGGAAAGGGAAGTGCGAAGGAATTAAGTATATTCAATATAGTGACTATGACAAAGAGAGCAGAATTCACACAAACAGTTTTAAAATTATGTTGAGCAATGGTAAAATTGTTGAAGAGGTTCATAAACAAAGAATTTATGATATTTATGACTATTTTAATTTAGTTGATGAATGCGGATTTTATGTAGAACATTGTTTCGACGCTTTTACTTTTGATCAGGTGCATGACAACTCGGAAAGAGCACAATTTCTAATTAAAAAAAAGTGTAAGCATGCTTAAATTCCATAATGTTAGTTTCGAATATCCAAATCAGCCGGTTTTTGATAACCTCAACGTTGGCATTGAAAATGGCGAGTTTATATTTTTAATTGGTAAAAGTGGAACAGGAAAAACGACATTACTGCAAATGGTTTATATGAATTTACTGCCTCAATCCGGATACGTTGAGGTTGACGGATATAATTCCAAGAGTATTAAAAAATCAGAGCTTCCTTATCTAAGAAGGAAAGTTGGTGTTGTGTTCCAGGATTTTAAACTTCTTGATGACCGGACAGTTTACGATAATCTTGCTTTTGTATTAAAAATTACCGGAAATGTACGGAGTCAAATTAAACGAAAAATAGTTCATGCTCTCACTGACGTTGGATTAGTTCACAAGCAGCATAACATGCCGCAAGAGCTTTCAGGAGGAGAGCAGCAGCGGGTTGCAATTGCAAGAGCGATAATCAATGACCCAATGTTAATATTGGCTGATGAACCAACAGGAAATCTTGATCCGGAAACTTCTATGGAAATATTTAATATACTGAAAAGGATAAATTTGCGTGGCACTACCGTGATTTTTGCAACCCATAATTATGATCTGGTTAGGAAACATGAAGCAAAGATCATAAAGCTAAACGATGGAAAAGCTGTTCGAGTAATATTAAAAAATAAAGGGCAATCTACTTCAGAGCCTGCATAATATTTTGAGTAACAACTGCAACAGGCTGAAGTGCATCTATTCTAAATGTCTTTAACTTGTCTTCCAGATAGGCAACAACCGGTCTTGTTTCTGCTCTATATACTTTAAGTCTGTTTATAATAACTTCTTCTTTATCATCTTTACGCACTATAAATTTATCTACAGCTTTGCATGTTGGACAAATTTCCTTATGTGCCAGATCACTTAAGTTAACAATCATTCCACAATTAGCGCATTGTCTTCTTTTTGAGAGGCGTCTTACAATTATATCATCTTCTCCCTTAAGAATGACCAAAGCGGGTGCCGGTATTTTAAGCTCTTTTACAATTTTCTCGAGTAATTTTGCCTGATCAACAGTCCTCGGAAATCCATCCAGAATAAATCCATTATAATTTAGAGCGTCGTTTATTGCAAGGCGAATTACATCAGCGATTAATTCATCAGGTACCAGCTCCCCCTTATCCATAAGAGCTTTTGCTTTAATCCCAAAGTCAGACCCGCTTGCGATTTCAGTTCTTAAAATATCTCCGGTAGAAATATGTTTAAGGTCGAGTGTTGAAGAAAGAATTTTTGCCTGAGTTCCTTTACCAACGCCGGGTGCTCCAAATAGAATTAAATACATTAACATTCCTGTTTTATGAAAATAGCAAAATATAATTGTTATGAATTACTTTTCACCCTTATACCTTTGAAAAACTCCTGAAGCAGATTTTTACTCTCATCCTGATAAATCCCCGAATAAACATTTAGCTTATGGTTTAACTTATTTTCTTCAGGAATATTGTACAAAGAACCACATGCGCCAAATTTTGGTTCAAAAACACTGAAATACAAATTATTTATTCTTGATAGCATAAGAGCCCCGGTACACATAACACAAGGTTCAACAGTAACATATAGATCACAATCGGAAAGTACTTTGGATTGCAGATGATTACAGGCGGCTGTGATAGCAAGAATCTCGGCATGAGCTGTTGGATCTTTTAATCTTTCAACCTGATTATTACCACGACCAATTATTCTATTTTTATAAACAACAACTGCACCGATTGGTACATCATCTGTTTCGAGACATTTCTCCGCCTCCTGAAGAGCAGAAAACATAAATTTGTAAACATGTTCTGAAAAGAGCACATTGCTTCCGAAAAATTATTTAAAAGCGAAGCAAAAGATAAAAAGCTTTTAATTTGTAAACAAGTCAGTATTGATGTGAAATCAAACTTAAACTTTAGATGGAAATCAGATGAATGTTTTCAAAGAAACTGTTTTAATCAACTCTTAGTTAAGTATTATTGCATTTACTAAATAGTACATCCACAGAAAATAAAAATGAATCGTATTTCTTCAGAATAGAGAACTGAAATAGCAATATGATCACTTACATAATGAAAAAAAGAGAATGATTTTAGCAAGAAAATAGTTTTGGATATCAATTGAGGGGGATATGATAATAAAAAAAAGCTGACTTTCGTCAGCTCTTTGTACGCCCGGGAGGGTTCGAACCCCCAACCTTCCGGTCCGTAGCCGAACGCTCTATCCAATTGAGCTACGGGCGCATAAAAATAGATTTCAAATATAGTGTATAGTAGATTTAGTATCAAACAAAACTTAGAAATTTCTTTCTTGTTTTGGGCTAAAGTGTAGTTACTAAAATCCGATAATAAATATGAGACATTTATAATCGGAGAAATGTATGAAACGGTCCCATAAGCTCCAGAGAAATGCACTAAAGTTGAGAAAAGAGTCTTATGTAAATGGTAGAATTTCTGAAATGATAAATCAGGGACAAGCAATTACACCTTTCGAAATTGTCAAATTGGAAGTGGAAGCAAAAAAATTAGTGTTATCCAGAGATGAATTTATTAGGATGATAATTACTCTTAGATCAAAATTTAATAGTAATGAAAAACTAATAAAATATTTCGATGGAGTAAGTGAATCCTGTAATTTCATGACTCCTTGTTAGATCATTAATCCAAGTTCATTAAATTTCCGTAATTATTTGCGTTAGTGGTAAAAATTATAGAAATTTACGTCAGAGTTTAACTGACAAACCTGCTGAAATGATATAATGATTTGTAAGAAAGAAAATAAGTTTTATATTCAAAAAACAATCCTACTCCTCTTAAGGCATTGTCCTGATCATTAATTCCATTCTTCGTATCTTTACCTAAGTAATTCCAAAATTATAAGGAGACCGTATTATGTGCGGTATTGTAGGTTATATTGGAAATGATAATTCAATTCCGATTCTACTTGAAGGTCTAAAAAGACTCGAGTATCGAGGATATGATTCTGCTGGCATCAGTTATATTAAGGATGGTATTGGAGAAGTAATTAAGAGACAAGGTAAGGTTTCTGCATTAACAGAAGCGGTTGAAAGGGAAAATATCAGTGCGCCAATTGGTATAGGGCACACACGCTGGGCAACTCATGGTGTTCCTAACGAAATTAATGCGCATCCTCACTATAATCGGGAAAAATCTCTTTTTTTAATTCATAATGGTATAATAGAGAATTATTTAAGTATTAAAGCCGGATTGGTTAAAGAGGGATATGAATTTTTTACTGATACTGATACTGAAGTATTAGTTAATCTTATTGATAGATACATTAAAAAGAAAAATTTGTCTTTATTCCAGGCTGTTCGTTATGCATTGAATGAAGTTGAAGGCACATATGGAATTGCAGTACTAAGTATTGCAGAGCCTGATAAAATTGTTGTTGCAAAAAATGGATCACCGCTGGTAATAGGTATTGGAGATCAGGAAAATTTTATCGCTTCCGATGTTAACGCTCTTGTATCTCATACCAAGCAAGTTGTTTATCTCGAAGATAATGAGATGGCAGTTATTTACAAGGATAGATTTGTAGCAAAAACCATTTCTGATGAACGTATCGAGAAAGAAATTCACGAGATTACGGTTGACGCTGATGAAATCACAAAAGGCGGGTTTCCTCATTTCATGCTCAAAGAGATTATGGAACAGCCCGAATCTGTACGAAATTCCATGCGTGGAAGGCTGATTCTTGATGAAGGACTAATAAAGCTAGGCGGTTTGTTGGGCTATGAACAACGCATTGCAAACTCAAATAGGATTATTATTTCTGCTTGTGGTACTTCGTGGCATGCGGCTTTAGTTGCAGAATACATGATAGAAGAGTTTTGTGGTATTCCGGTTGAAGTTGAATATGCTTCAGAATTCCGATACAGACACCCGGTAATAAGAAAAGATGACACGATCATTTTTATTTCACAAAGTGGTGAGACACTTGATACTTTAGCCGCCCTTAAAGAAGCAAAAAGACGTGGGGCTCTTGTAATGGGTGTTTGCAACGTTGTTGGAAGTTCAATTGCTCGCGCATCAGAAACTGGGGTTTATATCCACGCCGGACCTGAAATTGGAGTTGCATCAACAAAAGCATTCACATCGCAGCTTATTGTTATGGCACTGATTACAGTTTTAATTGCACGTAACAGACAAATGAGCCAGATTGAAGGTGTAGAACTAACAAAAGCAATCAGTGAGCTACCTGAAAAGATTCAGGAAATTCTTGAATTGAATGACCAGATTGAAAAGATTGCCGAGGTGTACAAAAATGCGTCCAATTTCCTATACCTTGGAAGAGGGTATAATTTCCCTGTGGCTCTTGAAGGCGCATTGAAGTTGAAAGAAATTTCCTACATTCATGCGGAAGGCTATCCCGCAGCCGAAATGAAACATGGTCCAATTGCCTTAATTGATGATAACATGCCCGCAGTTTTCGTCGCACCAAATGATCCTACTTACGAAAAAATCATAAGTAATATAATGGAAGTAAAAGCGCGTAATGGTAAAGTAATTGCCATTGCTTGTAATGGTGATAGCAAGATTGATGATATGGTAGATCATGTAATCAAAATACCTACAACACATAGAATGTTAACGCCAATATTGACGGTGATTCCACTTCAATTATTGGCTTATCATATAGCGGTAAAGAAAGGGTTGAATGTAGATCAACCAAGAAATTTAGCAAAAAGCGTAACCGTTGAATAAACTAAACTAAAAATAGGAGTAAGATTCTATGTCAAGAAAGAATGTACTTATTATGGGCGCAGCCGGGCGCGATTTTCACAACTTTAATGTTTATTTCAGAGATAATGAAGATTATAACGTAGTTGCTTTTACAGCAACACAAATTCCTAATATTGATGGTAGAGTTTACCCAGCAGAATTGGCTGGTAAATTATATCCAGAAGGCATCAAAATTTATGAAGAAGCAGAATTAGTTGACTTGATAAAAAAATATGATGTTCATGAAGTTGTATTTGCTTATTCAGATGTTCCTATGGAATATGTAATGACAAAAGCATCTATCGTTAATGCAGCAGGCGTTTCTTTCCGCTTAATGGGTGGGGCGGAAACTCAAGTAAAATCTACTAAACCAGTTGTTGCAGTTTTAGCTGTAAGAACCGGTTGTGGTAAATCCCAAACATCAAGAAAAGTAATTGAAGTTTTGAAAGCTGCAGGAAAGAAAGTAGTAGCTATCCGCCATCCAATGCCTTATGGTGACTTGGTAAAACAAAGAGTTCAAAGATTTGCAGAACTTGCCGATCTTAAAAAACACGAATGTACAATCGAAGAAATTGAAGAGTATGAACCACACGTGGCTACAGGTGGTATTATTTATGCTGGCGTTGACTACGAAGCAATCTTAAGAGAAGCTGAAAAAGAAGCAGACGTAATCTTATGGGATGGTGGTAATAATGATATGTCTTTCTATGTTCCTGACGTTACATTTACTGTTGTTGATCCATTAAGAGCCGGACATGAAATGTCTTACTATCCTGGAAATACTTCACTAAGAATGGCTGATGCTGTTGTTGTTAATAAAATTGACACCGCCGATGCTGACGAAATTATGGAAGTTATCTTCAATTCAAGATCTGTTAATCCTAATGCTACAATTATTGAAGCTGCTTCACCTCTTACAGTTGATAATCCTGAAGTTATTAGAGGCAAAAGAGTTTTGGTTGTTGAAGATGGTCCTACATTAACTCATGGCGAAATGCAATTTGGTGCAGGTACTGTTGCTGCTCAAAAATTAGGCGCTATTGAATTGGTTGACCCTAGACCATACACAGTTGGTACTATTACAGATACTTTCAAAAAATATCCTGATATAGGTATTCTTTTACCTGCAATGGGTTATGGCGATCAGCAGATGAAAGATCTAGAAGACACAATCAATGCAGTTGATTGCGATTCAGTTGTAATAGGTACTCCTATTGATTTAGGTAGAATCTTAAAAATCAATAAGCCATCAACCAGAGTTAAATATGACTTACAGGAAATAGGTGGAAATACAGTTGAATCAGTACTGAAAGCAAAAGGCATAATCTAAAATGAAAAAGTTAGCTGTTGTTGCATTCGGTGGGAATGCACTATTACGTGGAAACGAAATAGGTACAGTAGACCAACAGGAAAAAAATGCTTACGATACTTGTAAGAACTTACTAAGTCTGATTAAAGAAGGACATAACCTAATTATCAGTCATGGTAACGGACCACAGGTAGGAAATATACTGTTAAGAAATGAAGCGGGGCATACTGTTTATAAATTACCGAAAATGCCCCTTGATGTTTGTGTAGCCGATTCTCAAGGGAGTATCGGCTACATGATTGAGCGCCAGATGAGAAACGTGCTCAATGATAATGGTATAAAGCGTAATGTAATTACTGTTGTTACACAGGTACTTGTTGATATAAAAGATCCTGCATTTGAGAATCCAACAAAACCTGTTGGACCTTATTACCTTAAAGAGGAAGCTGATTTGCTGGCTAAATCTAATGACTGGACTTTCAAGGAAGATGCAAGAAAAAGAGGATGGAGACGTGTTGTAGCTTCACCACAGCCGCTTGAAGTGATAAATGATGATATCATTAAGGATTTAGCCGAGAAGGGTAACATCGTTATTACAGTTGGTGGTGGTGGAATTCCTGTTTACAGACACGAGAACAATCATCTTGAAGCGATTGAAGCAGTAATTGATAAAGATTTGGCTTCATCTGTATTGGCGAATAAGATAGGTGCTGATTTATTCTGTATTCTTACAGATGTACCAAAAGCTTATATCAATTTCAATACACCTCAGCAAAAAGCATTAGATAAAATTACAGCTGAAGAAGCAAAAGGATATTATGAATCTGGTGAGTTCGGTGCCGGAAGCATGGGACCTAAAGTGATGGCGTGTGTTAAATATGTTGAAAATGGTGGAACTGAGGCCTTAATTACTGAAGCCAGCCAGATGCAGGTTGAAGATGGTGGAACGAGAATAGTACGAAACAAATAGTTATAAAGTTTGTAAAGTTTATAAAGTAAAAAGTAGTTGATGAGTTTATGAAGATTGAAAGATTCGAAGATATTATTGCTTGGAAGAAGAGTAGAATCTTGGTAAAAGATATTTATAAACTTGTTGACGAGTCAAAAGATTATGGATTTAGAGATCAGATGCGAAGAGCATCAGTTTCTATTATGAACAATATTGCTGAAGGATTTGAAAGAAAGAGTAATAAAGAATTCAAACAATTCTTATTTATTGCAAAGGGAAGTGCTGCTGAAGTAAAATCAATGTTATATGTGGCTCTTGATCTTGCATATTTAGATAAGGAAAAATTTGATGAACTCTTCGATCTTACTGAAGAGATAACTAAAATTCTCTCTGGTCTTATAAAAACTTTATGAGCTATCTACTTTATAAACTTTCAACTTTATGAACTTTATAAACTAAATTAAAGGATTTTGTTATGGCTTTTAACTTAAGAAATAGAAATTTTTTGAAGCTTCTTGATTTCACACCGAAAGAAATACAGTTCTTATTGGATCTTTCGATTGATCTTAAGAAAGCTAAATATGCTGGGACAGAAGTAAAAAAACTGACCGGTAAGAATGTTGTTCTTTTATTCGCTAAAGATTCTACAAGAACCAGATGTGCTTTTGAGGTTGCTGCTATGGATCAGGGTGCTGGCGTTACCTTTTTAGGTCCTTCGGGCTCTCAGATGGGCAAAAAAGAATCAATGAAGGATACAGCAAGAGTATTAGGCAGAATGTATGATGGTATTGAGTACAGAGGTTTTGGACAAGACATAGTTGAAGAATTAGGCGCTCATGCCGGTGTTCCTGTGTGGAATGGTCTTACTACTGAATATCACCCAACACAGATTCTCGCTGACTTTATGACAATGATGGAGCATTCTGACAAACCTTTAAGTCAGGTTTCTTTTGCTTATCTGGGTGATGCGAAAAACAATATGGGTAATTCCTTGATGGTTGGTGCTGCTAAAATGGGTATGAATTTTAGAGCTGTTGCTCCCAAAGCCTGTTGGCCTTCTGAAGAACTTGTTAAACAATGTAAAGAAATTGCAAAAGAAACCGGCGCATCGATTGAACTTACCGAAGATGCAGTATCTGGTGTTAAAGGTGTTGATTTCTTATATACAGATGTATGGGTTTCGATGGGGGAAGCGGAAGAAGTTTGGGCGGAAAGAATTGGTATCATGAAGCCTTACCAGGTTAATATGGAAATGATCAAGAATACTGGTAACCCAAATGTTAAATTTATGCATTGCTTACCTGCGTTCCATAACAGAGAGACAACTGTTGGAGAAGATGTTTATCAGAAATTCCAGATTGAAGCAATGGAAGTAACTGATGAAGTATTTGAATCTCCACATTCAATTGTATTTGATGAAGCTGAAAACAGGTTGCATACAATTAAAGCAGTAATGGTAGCTACTTTAGGCGACTAGTAAGAATTCATATAGCCCTGCTATTGCAGGGTTATGATTACTTGTTATTTTTTCATTAAAAACTTCATTATCTATTTGAGTTTTTATAAAAAATAACTATCTTTCGAATCTAAATTTTGAAGGGCAGATAGCTCAGTCGGTAGAGCAATGGACTGAAAATCCATGTGTCGGCGGTTCAATTCCGTCTCTGCCCACAAGGGGGATTTACCGAATCCCCTAACATATTGAAACGCAATAACTTAGGGACACTTATCAAGTGTCCCTTTTTTTTGGTGTATGAATATCGGATGAATGCTTTTTTTAGTGTGTTACATAACATATATTTGTCCCGCACATGTGATCAAACCAATGATAGTTTTAATACAAAATCACCCTTCATGTTGATAGGGAATTTGTATTGAATTTCAATGTACTCATCATAAACGAGTACCTGGGCTATATTTCTTTTTAACACTCTTCTTTGTTGAGCAAAGGTATTGCTAGGTAGAACAACAGGGAAAATATCATCCGAGAAGGAATATTCAAATTCCTCTAATTCTTCTACCATTCTGTTCGCTTCTTTCTGGTAAGCATTAAAAATGTCTGCTTTTGACCCAGACCCAGAAATTATTTCATTCAGTTTTCTGGAATCAATATCAAATTTATTCTTGAGCCATTCGAATTTTTTCTCTCTTACTTTTTCTATGAAACCTGAAAGATCCGAAGCCAATTTGGTTCTAAGATCTCCCAGGACTAGCTCATTAATCAATTCACTTCTATGCAACTTAGCATTGCATGTACTCATCCCGGAAGCCTGCCTTCTCGAACAAACATAGTAAACATTTTTTTTGTTAGGCTTGATTGTAACGCTTGATTTGATACGACCACCACAATGCCCACAGTGAGTCAAATCAATTCCAGACAAGAGATACTCGCTTTTTACACCTTGTTTCTTAGAAGGAGTGGATAGCCTTTCCCTAATTGGAATTTTGTCAGCAATGCTTTTTGTCAAAAGAGCTGTCCAGCTTCCTGGTTTTCCATTATCATCAAAGCCAGTATAAAAAGAAATGCGATTAGGATGAAGGAGGTAAGTGATTGTTTGGCCGGACCAGAATTCAGACCTTCTGGGCTTCATTCCATTAGAGTTAAGAAAGTCTGCAATCTTACTGACACCGTAACCACTCGCTGCCAGTTTGAATATTTTTTTCAAGATTTCAGATTCATTTTTGTTGACATTAAGGCGAGTGTTTTCTTTATCATATTCATAGCCAAAAGGTATTCCTCCGCCTTCCCAAACTTTTTTTGACATTTGATTCTCCTAAAGAAATACTAGTATGTTTATTAAAAGGTCATAACAAAGAACCCTAAGAAATATTTAGAGAAAATAATAAATTATTCTGAAATATATCCAGAGAAAAAATATTTTATTTACGGATTTGGGATTAATGAAAAAAGTTAATAAGTTTGCTTTAAAGGTTGTTTGATAGAAGATACTATTAGGCGGCTATAATAACAGAGATTAGTTACGGAAACTGCAACCATGATTGACACAATTCATTTTAATTTCAACACTGATAAGCCAGATCTTATCAAAAAGCAATTCAACAAATATTCAATCCATCCCGTACACAGAGATAATCCAATTGAAGCACATGTAGGAGGTATACTAAACTATAAAGTGACCATTCGGGAGAACAGAGTGTTTGTTAAAGGAAGTCTTCCAAAATCAGCAATTGGAAATAATTATACCAATATGACAATATCGGGAATCATTGAAGCCATTCATAATCTTCGGAAAATATTTGGAGATGAAGTTCTTTCCGCAGAATTAACAAGACTAGATTTGACTTTAGTGGTAATTACAGATTCGCCAGTACCAAGCTATTTAACCCAAATGTTGCACTACAGATGGAAAAGTAGATTCAGCTATTTTGAGAGTGTCTATTTTAAAGTGAAAAAGGGTATAACAATAACAATTTATGATAAAGCGGCCGAAATGAAGAAGAAAAAGAAGAGGAAAGAAAAAATTACACTTGAAGGGAATTATCTTAAGTATGAAGTTAAAATCCAGAATTCAATTAAGAAAGTATTAAAAAAAGAACAGGTTTTACTCACAGATTTACAAGAGCCAATATTTTACATAAACTTATTGAGTATCCTTGAAGATACATTTGGAGCTATAAAAAAGATAGAAGCTCCATATCCGGTTAATTTTTACATCAGTAGTATTGTGAGATTAAAAGAATTTAAAGAATTCTTGGTTAGATGGGCGGTTAATCAGATTGGCCCGGCTGTGTTATTGGAGCTTGTTGAAATGGGGAGATTGGAAAAAAGGATACTCAAAGAGCAAGTTTGCAGAATGCGGAACTATATTATAAGTGCCGCCTATGTAATGAATCCGGCACACGAAAAATTAATTCCCGAACTGAAAGAAAAGTTTTATGCGGCTACAACTGATTACAAAAATCAAATTGAAAATTATGTTCACTGTCCATAAACGCAATTGCAGAGGAATAAAATAGTAAGAACTTGTAGTTGTTTCTTTTATGCTTAAAGTTGTATATTGAATTTAGGGTTTAAGTAACGCTGGAATGAAAAACTTTAAGGTGCTCTTATGAACTACCTATCAAAATCTGATTTCAAAATAGCCCGAAGCTGCCATACCAAGCTTTATTTCAAGAAAAAAGGCTATCCATCCAATTTTGATGAAAACGAATACCTTGAATTTTTGGCAAAAGGGGGCTATCAGGTCGGGAAACTTGCTACATTGTTCTTTCCTGATGGTATCGAAATCTCAACAGGTAGCGATCATGACAAGGCAATTGAACTGACTGAGAATTATCTTAAGAAAAGTGATGTGACTTTGTTTGAAGCAGCTATTAAGAGCAAGGGGAAATTAATCCGCATTGACATCCTGAAAAAAGAAGGGAAAAAGCTGAAATTGATTGAAGTAAAGTCAAAATCCTACGATTCCAGCCAGGGTTTTGAAAAGCAGCAGAGAGAACTTCAAGAGTATATAGAGGATGTTGCCTACCAATACTTTGTATTGAAAGAGAAATACCCAGGATATAAAATCATTCCCTATTTATACATGCCCGACAAAAGTAAACGGACAAAAATTGAAGGTTTGAATCAGTTATTTGATATTTCCGAAGTCAGTCAGGATCCTAATTCAAAATTCAGAAACCACACTGTCACTTTTGATGAAACAAGATTGCAGGAAGTAATTCTTGATGACCTTCTGTATCTCCTTGATCTAACTGATTCAGTTAATGAAATGCAGGATATGGTTGAAACTGAAGTAAAAATCTTACTACCATCCTTAAGGCAGGACTTGGGTAAAATTGATACGGAAATCAATAAAAATTGTTTTAAGTGTGAATTCAATCTAACGGACGAATTACATACCACAAGTGGTTTTAATGAATGCTGGCAAAGCATACCCAAAGTGAAGCACCCTGTGAGCGATCTGTATTTTGGTGGTGTTTTAGGTGGTAATAAAGAGCCATATGTAAATGAAATGATCCAGAAGAAAAAGCTTTCAATGTTTGACGTACCGGATGACCTGATAAAAGGAGAAAGAGGCAAAAGACAGAGAATTCAGATTGATAATACCCAGCTAGGAAAAGAATGGGTTTCACCTGCACTTAAACAGGTGATCAATAATGTTAACTACCCTTTGCACTTCATTGACTTTGAAACTTCGATACATGCATTGCCGATGCACAAAGATTTGCGCCCTTACGAGCAGGTAGTTTTTCAATGGAGTTGTCATACCTTGAATGGCCCTGATGAAGACCTTCAGCATAATGAATGGCTGAATCTTGAACCTGAATTCCCAAACTTTAAGTTCGCAGAATCACTTATGGAGCAAGTAGGAGATTCAGGAACACCACTTATGTGGTCACCATACGAGAACACAATACTGAAAGTTATTTATAACCAGATGGATGTTTATGGGTATACAAACAATACATTAAAAAAATGGATTGAAGGAATTGCCAAACTGGAAAAGGGAGACACTTCCAGGTTATTGGACATGAATCGTATTGCCCTGGAAAATTATTTTCACCCCAAAATGAAAGGAAAGACATCGATAAAATGGGTTTTACCTGCTGTTTTGTCTGAAGTTAAGAAGGGGAGAATAATTGACTGGCTTACTTACTTTGAAGATGGAGTGAATTTGTTTGGGAATGAATCTGGTAGCATTATAAATCCCTACAATATGTTACCAAAGATTGAAATTTACGAAAGAGCTGAAAACGTTAAGGACGGAACCGGTGCAATGCAAGCTTACTCTGATTTGCTCTTTGGTGTATCCAGGGGAGATGAAATAGCAAAGAACAAGTATAAGGAAGCCCTTTTGAGGTACTGCAAGCTGGACACGCTCGCAATGGTTATTATCTGGGAATATTGGAGGAGCAAATGTGGATGAAAACATTGAATTGGATAAAACGCATTTTCTCGAAATCAACTTTTCCTTGGTAACTCAGTAAAGACGTATTCGCCCTTTTGGTCTGGGAGTATTGACATGTGTTGCACTTGCCCCTCCCATATATCAAGTGGAATTACTTCGAAGGCAGGGCACTTTCTTACAACAGTTTCAGGTGGAGATTTCAACCAGCTATCTTTATCGAAGTGAGCGCACAGGATACATGACCCGTAAATGCTTACGCTAAATTCTTTATCGATCATATAAATCATTACATGTCCTGAAAAAAATCGGTTTCAATGAAGTTAATGATACTATAAAAAAAGCTAATTTTCGAATTAATATTTTGTATCAATATAGCGCATTTTCTTTTTTAGTTCATTTAATACAATTTGTTCCTTACCAATCAAATTAGTGATTGTTTAGGGTTTATTTTAATGGTTAAATGAGTTACTTTTATCGCTGGTGTTGGGGTTACTGTTAGAAATAAATATATTTGCAACTATTCTGATTATCATTATTGGGAACCTATGAACCGTACTAAACTTACCCTTTCAAAACTTTACAATCTTTTACTCGCTGCTTGCGATGACCTTCGTGGAAACATGGATGCAAGCGAATACAAAGAATTTATCTTTGGTATGTTATTCTTAAAACGTGCCAGTGATCTTTTTGATCAAAGACGAGAAGAGATTCGAAATGAATTAAAATCTAAGGGAGTGTTGGAAGAGGATATTAATGCAGCATTAATTGATCCTGACAATTATTCAGGTAAATATTTTTATGTCCCTAAAAATGCCCGATGGAATGAGGGTTGGGATGAGAAGGTAAAGGATGCTGATGGAAAGAAAAGTATAATCAAACACCCCGCATTAAAACACGTAAAAGAAAATGTTGGTACCGCCTTAAACAAAGCACTTGAAGCAATTGAGGATGCCAATATTGATGCCCTTGAAGATGTTCTTAGTGGGATCAACTTTAATAGAAAAATAGGGCAGCGTACGCTTGATGACGATACCCTCGCAGACTTTATCCAGAACTTCGAGAAGATACCTTTACATGATGATGATTTCGAGTTCCCGGATCTACTTGGTACAACTTATGAATGGTTAATAAAGTACTTCGCAGATTCGGCCGGTAAGAAAGCCGGTGAGTTCTATACACCAGCTGAAGTTGTTCGAATCTGTGTGGAAATTTGCGATCCAAAAGAAGATATGAGCATTTACGATCCGACAGTCGGTTCAGGTGGTATGCTCATTCAATCACGTGATTATCTACGGGAATGTGGGCGAGATCCAAGAGAAATAATGCTAAGTGGACAGGAGAAAATTGGTACCACCTGGTCGATATGCAAAATGAATATGTTACTCCATGGTATTTCCCATGCGGATATTCGCCAGGAAGATACCATCAGAAAACCACAGCACCTTGATGAGAATAATGAACTTAAACGCTTTGATCGTGTCCTGGCAAATCCACCTTTTAGCCAGAATTATATCAAAAAGGACATTAAGTTTCCCGGTCGGTTCTCTGTTTGGATGCCAGAAAAGGGTAAGAAAGCTGACTTAATGTTCGTTCAACATATGCTAGCTGTTCTTAAATCTGATGGAAAAATGGCAACAATAATGCCGCATGGTGTACTTTTTCGTGGTGGTGAAGAAGCGGCTGCCAGAAGGTACTTTATCGATAAAGGTTATTTGGAAGCAATTATTGGTTTACCAAGCAATTTGTTCTTTGGTACAGGTATTCCTGCCTGCATATTAATAATGAATAAGGAAGGAGCCGCAAACCGAAAAGAGGTATTGTTCATTAATGCGGACCGAGAATACAGAGAGGGAAAGGCTCAAAATTTTCTCCGCCCTGAAGATATTGAGAAGATCGTAAACGTTTACCGCAATCAAAAAGAAGTTGAAGGATATTCCCGGATTGTTCCGCATTCAGAAATAGCTGATGAAGGTTATAACTGTAATATCCGGCGCTATGTTGATAATGCTCCGCCACCCGAACCACACGATGTTCGTGCACATCTGCATGGTGGAATTCCTTTGGCGGAAGTTGAATCATTAAATCACTTCTGGAAGAATTACAAGGGCTTAAAGGATGATTGTTTCACAAAAAGGGATGATGTCTACGCTGATCTGACAGAGGCAATTCGCGAAAAACGAAATATCTCTCAGTTTATTAGCAACCACAATGGAGTTCTTGACCGTCACAATACTTTTATGAAGAAATTGACTGATTGGTGGAACGTGAATTTGCCGATTGTTGAAGCTCTGGCTCCCGATGCAGAAAACCAAACTGAAACAAGTGGTAATGTATATGTTATGCGTCGCCAATTGCTCATTAGCATTTCTGAAAAGTTTAGCAAACAGAACTTATTAACTGATCATCAGATCCGGGGTGCGTTTGCCAATTATGTAAATATTCTTAAAGCTGATTTCAAATCAATAGCTGCCAGCGGATGGGGACCTGAACTGATTCCGGATGATGATTTATTGAAAAGTGAATTCCCTGAAATTTTGGAGGAGCTGGAAAATGCTCATGTTAGAGTTGCCGAGCTTCAAGCGTTCTTTGCCGCCGCGGATGAGGAAGACTTTGAAGATACGGATGAAACCGGTGTTCTGCCATCTGACCGTGTGAAAAGCCTCAAGGATGATCTTAAAGAAAAAAATGCTGAATGGAAAGCAGAACTTAAGAAACTAAAAGGCACCGTTGGTGATCTCTTTACAGAAATAAAAGTAGAAGGCTTGTTACCAAAAGGTGAGAAGATTGGTAATTACAACCAGGAAGGATTGACACAAAAAGAACCCAGTTTTGAGAAAGGCAAGTTGATAGTTCAACTGGCTAAAAAAGTCGGGCACAAGTCTGACTATATAATTACAATTGATGAATGTATTGACAAAGGCACCTTAGCTTTATCGAGAGCGAAAGATATAGCAGTACAGCTGGAAAAACACAAGTTATTGGAAGATGAGTCAAAAGAGCTTAAAGCAAAAATAAAAGCTATTAACAATAAGAAGGAAGAACTGGTTGAGCAGGCGAGGGAAAAGATAAGTAAAGATGATGCCCGACTTATTATTGTTGAACGACTAAGAAAAGTATTGGTTGAAATTTATAGCTCGTACTTGAGAACTGATTTGCGGGCCTGCATTGCGGTAATTGAAAATCTCTGGAACAAATATGCCGTAACAGCAAAACAGATAGAAAAAGAGAGAGACGATGCCTCAAATGAACTTAAGAAATTTTTAGCAGAATTGGGTTATGAATAACAAATCAAATGTGGGATCTTAGAATCAATGGCAAAAGAATTAACTAACTCGCAAATAGACCGGCAGAATATTCTTAATAATCAATTAGCTCTTGAAGAGATAAGGAGAGAAGTAGGATTTGAAGGTATACTTTTTGAGGGCGAATATAAATTCATAAAAAATCAGATTTCAACCTTTTTTGAGGTAGATCCGCGTACCATTGACCGTTATCTGGAAAAGTATTCTGATGAATTATCTCAAAACGGTTATGAAGTCCTACGCGGTAAACGTTTGCAGGACTACAAGTTAGCCCTAAAATCGGCAGAAGTGGACGGCATTGATGTCGTTCACAAGGTGGTAAACCTTGGTGTATTCAATTTCCGGGCTTTTCTTAATCTGGCTATGCTGCTTGTTGAGAGCGAAAAGGCTAAAATCCTGCGTGGTGTTATACTCGATATTGTAATTGATACAATAAACAAAAAAACAGGCGGGGCTACCAAATACATAAACCAGAGAGATGAAGATTTTGTAGTTAATTACCTTAGAGGTGAAGATTACAGAAAGGAGTTTACCGAAGCACTCCGTGATTATGTTGATATGGGTAAAGCCAAGTATCCGATCTATACAGATAAAATTTACAAAAGTATCTTTAAGGAAAACACGCAGGAATACAGACAGGTACTTAAGCTGCATCAAAAAGAAAAGGTCCGCAATACCCTGTACAGTGAAATCCTGCTGGTAATATCAAGTTTCGAAACCGGATTTGCCGAAGAATTAAAAAATGAATTCGATCACTTAGGAAGAAAACTTAGACCACACGAAGTGGACAGACTTTATACACGTTTTGAAAGTAAAAGACTATGGGTTCCGCAAATTCAGGATGCCCGCACCAAAATGGCATCCCGCGATCTTGGGTTTAGAGACGCTTTGCATTTAAAACTAAAGGAATACATCGGTGCAATACCGCCGGAAGATTTTGAACGTTTTCTTGGTGAAAAAAGCAAGGACCTTGCCGAACGACTTGAAGAGATGAAGGATGTTTTCAAGAGACTTAAGGAACGGGAATAAGTGATCTATTTTAAGGCGGAGGAAATAATTGAAACACACAAGTTAACCGTGAAAGTAAGCGGCGGCGGATCTGATGGTGTTCTGGATATAGGTAAACTGGAAGCGGTTTTAGAACATATTCAGAATGATGACTATTACCCGACTTTTGAAGAGAAGCTGAACCATCTGTTTTTTTGCTCAAATAAATTTCACTGTTTTGAGGATGGTAATAAAAGAATAGCCATTTCTCTGGGTGCTAAATTTTTGCTGGATAACGGCTTTCTTTTTATTGTACCAAGATTTATACAGGAAATGGAAAATATAAGTTACCACCTGGCAGCAGGTAAAATAGAGAAAGAACTTTTGCTGGAAATAGTTACTTCAATTATTTACGAGCCGGAATTTTCCGAGGCACTCAAACTGAAAATTTTAAATACTATACAGGGTTAGAAGATAAGATTTATGATAAATGGTAAACTAAAAGAAGTGCTAGCGGAGTTGGGGTATGAGTAATATAACAAAGATCAGCCTGGACACGCTTATCAGAGAAAGAAAGATTTTACTAGGTAGAGGTGAAATAATCTCTAGAATTGAAATTGAAAAATATCCTGGTAATTATCCTGTCTATTCATCTTCAGCGCACAATAATGGTAAGTTCGGTGAATACGGCAAATATTTATTTGATGAGGAATTAATTACTTGGTCAGTAGATGGGGGTGGTGATTTTTTTTATAGACCTAAACATAAGTTTTCTGTAACAAACGTTTCTGGCTTCTTGAAAATTCTTGATTACGGTTATATATACAAGTTTATTTATTATTCATTGTTTTTACAACATCGGTTTCTCACTTTTGATTATACAACCAAAGCACATCCGAGTGTAATTAGAAAGCTCTATCATATACCTCAGTTTTCCAGAACGTATCAACAAAAAATTGCCGAAATACTCACAACGATAGACATAGCCATAGAAAAAACAGAAGACCTGATAAAGAAGTACAAACAAATCAAATCCGGATTAATGCACGACCTTTTTACACGCGGTGTTTTACCTGATGGTAAGTTACGCCCACCCAAAGAAGAAGCCCCTGAACTTTACAAAGAAACAACTATTGGGTGGATACCGAAGGAGTGGGACGTTAATCCTCTCAATAACGAGGTTAGGATCATTGATTGCAAACATCTTACGCCAAGTTATAAGGACTCTGGTATTCCTGTAATAAGACCACGGAATATTAATGATGATGGATTAGATTTTGCTGACGTTGAATACGTTGACTATAAAACTTATTTGCAAATGACTGATATACATAAGCCTGGGAAGGCAGATATTGTTTATTCAAGAAATGCTTCTTTCGGAATACCTTGTTATGTTGAAACTGAAGAAGAATTTGCAATTGGACAAGATGTCGTTGTAATGACAAAGAAAAAATCAAATACGCGATTTATCTATTATGTATTGAAATCAAACATTATCATGAAACAAATAATGCGCTTATTTGCAGGATCAACTTTTGGGAGAATTAACTTAGGAGATATTAGAGAATTAAGAACCCCAATACCCCCAATTAATCAACAACATTTGATAATAGGAAGATTGACAAGAGTTGATGGTTTGATTAATCATGAAAAAGAAAAGCACAATAAATTGATAAAAAAGAAATTTGGGCTCATGCACGACTTATTAACCGGGAAGGTATCTGTAAAAGTAAACGAAGAGGTATTAACTGATGAGTAGTGAATACAGCTTAGTTGAAAAACCTTTTCTTGACCAGTTGGAACAACAGAGCTGGGAAGTGATAGACCAGGGGATAGGAATACCCCAAGATCCAACGAAAAGTGGACGTGCTACTTTTCGTCAAATGATATTACCAGAAATTTTCAAAAAAGCTGTAAGCGCAATTAACAAAACGAAGGAATGTAAAGAGTGGTTAACTGATCGTCAATTATCAGAACTTTATGACGAGATAATGCGGCAGCCAAACCGTACTTTGCTGGAAGCTAACGAAGCGGTTCAGGCATTGTTATTTAAAACACAAGTTGACAGAAATGAATTAACCGGTGAAGTTGATCCCGTTGTTCAACTTATAGATTTTAAGAACCCCGAAAAGAATCATTTTCTTGCCATTAACCAGTTCCGTATAGATACACCTGGCTGTGTTAAGCAGTTTATTATACCTGACATTGTTCTTTTTGTAAACGGAATTCCTTTAGGTGTAGTTGAATGTAAAGTAGGGGGACCAAACTGTGCAAATCCCATGAATGAGGCTTTTGTACAGCTACAGCGCTACCGTAATGCGCGTGAAGCAACAAAATTAGCCGGATTAAGGGAAGGTGAAGTAAGACTATTCTATACGAATTTACTACTTATCCGTACATCAGGTGCTGAAGCTGATTTTGGTACAATTACTTCCGGTGAAGAACATTATTATGCCTGGAAGACTATCTATCCAAGAGAGGATAAGGAAGCGGAAAGAATGAACCAGCAACAAATGCTAATAGTCGGTATGCTGGATAAAACTAATCTCCTTAAAATACTTCGTACTTCTTCCGTTTTTATGGATACTGATAGTGGGCCTAGAATTAAGGTAGTTTGTCGTTATCAGCAATATCGTGCAGCAAATAAAATGATTGACCGCCTTCGTACCGGTAAAAATGCTTTAGAGCGTAGTGGTGTTATCTGGCATACACAAGGTTCTGGTAAATCATTAACAATGGTCTTCGCCGCCCGTATGCTAAGGGTTTCTTCCGAACTTAGCGATTATAAAGTAATTCTTATTAATGACCGCATCGATCTTGAAGAACAGCTTAGTAGAACAGCAACTTTGATAGGCGGCAGGGTTAATGTTATCGAAAGCACTGAGGACTTGAGGGACCACCTTAGTACGGATGCTTCAGATGTGAATATGGTAATGGTGCATAAGTTTCAGCAGAGGGATTATATTCTGCCGTTAAAGGTAGCAGAAGTATTGGGTACCTATCAGGGAATGCCTTCCAATAAAACTTTTGGGGTTGTTAACAAATCGGATAGAATTATTTTAATGGTTGATGAAGCTCATCGTACGCAAAGTTCTGATCTTGGTGACAACGTTTTTGAAGCCTTCCCAAATGCGGCAAGAGTTGCATTCACTGGTACACCTTTAATAACAGAACGCCATGGTGAGAAGAGAACGCATAAACGCTTTGGCGAAAGAATAGATACTTACCGCTTGATGGATGCTGTAAATGATGGCGCTACTTTACAAATATTGTATGAGGGAAAAACAGCTGATACAGCCCTATATGAAAAAGTTAACTTCGAAAGAAAGTTTGAAGATCTCTTTAAGGAAAGAAGTGCAGAAGAGCTACTTGCGATAAAAAAGAAATATGGGGCTACCGGAGATATACTGGAAGCAGAAAAAAGGATAAATGACATAGCAGCAGATTTGGTTGATCATTACATCGATAATATCCTGCCAAATGGTTTTAAGGCACAGGTTGTCGTTCACTCAAAACTGGCAGCTGACCGATACCAGACAGGAATTAGATCTGCCTTAAAAGAAAGAATTGAGAGAGAAGAAACCAAACAAAAACCTGATACAGTACTAATCGAAAAACTTAAGTTCCTTAAAACGGTAGTTGTAATTTCTTCTGATGGTACAAATGAACCTGCTTTTGTAACCAGAGCACGTAAAGAAGCCAGAGAACTTGATGCTGTTAATAATTTCTGCAAACCATTTAATATGGTTGATAGGGATAAAGAAAATACAGGCGTTGCTTTTTTGATAGTGTGTGATATGTTGTTGACAGGTTTTGATGCCCCTGTTGAACAGGTTATGTACATTGACAAAAAGCTTAAAGAGCATACTCTTTTGCAGGCAATTGCCCGGACTAACAGGGTAGCTAAAGGCAAGAAACGGGGATATATAATTGACTACATTGGGCTTGCAAACCATCTTACAGAAGCTCTAACAATTTATGCAGCATCGGATGAGAGCCAGGAACTAAAGGACGGATTAAAAAGTATCGAATCCGAACTACCTGTTCTTGAGGAAAGATTTCAGCGCTTGGTTCAGTTGTTCAAGGGCAACAAGATAACCAATATGAATGATTATGTACTTGGAAGGCTACCGGATATTAAGTCTGATGCAATTGTTGTTCATCAAGCTGTAACTCTGCTCAAGGATGAAAAACTTAGGGCAGATTTTGAAGTCTTTCTTAAAAAGTTTTTAATGAGCCTTGATATTATACTCCCTAATGCCTCTGCACAGCCATATCGCATTCCAGCGAAACGATTTGGTTATATTCTTCGGGTTACAAAAGAACGTTACAAAGATAATTCAATAGACTTTGGTGATGCCGGGGAGAAAGTTAAGCAACTTATCAACGAACACCTTATTAGTCTTGGTATAAATCCTAAGGTCCCGCCTGTGGAGTTATTTGCAGATGATTTTATTGACCACTTAAATAAGCACTCGGGGGGCAATGCTCAAGCCAAAGCCAGTGAGATGGAACATGCCATCAGGAAACACTGTACTGTTCATCATGATGAAGATCCGGCGTTCTATAAGAGCCTATCAGAAAAGGTTGAGAACTTGATAGAACAATATAAAGATCAGTGGGATCTACTAGCTAAAGAATTGGAGAAATTGCGTGTAGTTGCTATTGAAGGCCGTGCGGAAGGCGAATATGGGATGAGTAAAGAGGCTACTACATTTTTTGAGCATATTAAGAATGAAGCTTTCAGTGGTAAGGAAATACCAGTAGAGGCTATGGAAAAATTGAAAAGTTTTATGGAAAAGGTTGTTGAAATTTTACAGGACTCTATCGGCAGTATTGATTTTTGGCAGAACCACGACAAACAAAAAAGGATTCGCAGTGAAATTAAAACTGCACTTACCTTAACAGAGATAGAAGAGTTGAAACAGAACCGTGAACGAATTGCCATTGAAATTATGAAACTAGCGAAAAATCGTCACGAAGAATTATTGAAAGGATTAGAATGACAGCAAGAAAAGTTAGAGATATAGATTATATACTTTTACCTGGTACGGAAAGGAAAACAACCGACATAGTTATTGAAAGAAACGGGGTTGTTACTGTAAGACCACCAAAAAACCTAAAACCTGACCATATTGACTCAGTTGTTGAAAGTAAAAGAATGTGGATTTATAAAAACCTTGCCGATTGGCGTGATAAAAATGCTACTCGTGTAGTTCGCCAGTGGGTAAATGGCGAATCCTTTTTGTATTTGGGACGAAGCTTCAGATTAAAATTAGTTGCAAAACAAAAAGAAGATCTAAAATTGAAGGATGGTCGTTTCTGTTTACGGCGGAGTACAGTTGACAAAGCCGGAGAGCAGGCAGCAAAAAAGGTATTCGAAGAATACTTTACAGAAAAAGGACAGAAACGTTTTGAGGAAAGAGTGAAATACTTTGCTCCAAAAGTTGGTGTTGAACCTAGTTCTGTACTGGTGAAAGAGTTGGGATACAAATGGGGGAGTTGCTCTAAAACCGGAAAGATTGCCTTCCACTGGAAAGCGATGATGGCTAAGCCAAAAGTAATAGATTATATAGTTGTACATGAACTTTGCCATATGCACCAAAGAGACCACAATGATGAATTTTGGAATGAAGTTGATAAGGTGATGCCGGATTATCATGAACGGAAGGAATGGTTAAAAATGAACGGGGCTAATTTTGATTTGTAACAACAATTAAAAGTCTAATTGGGTGATCAAAGATGGATCGTGAATACAATATATTTGTTCTTGGTGCCGGTTTTTCAGTCCCTGCAAAACTCCCCCTAGCAAGTGATCTATGGCAGATGATACTTGTGGAATCCAAAAAGTCAAAAACAAGGAATAATGCTTCATATACCATGTACGATAATATCCTCCAAGGGGATATTGATAGTTTTATCGAATACCAGAATAGTGCAATTAGTAGGACACTGAAGATTAACAATGAAGACGAAATTAATCTGGAAGAATTTATTTCTTATCTTGATATTGAGGAACACCTAAGGCTATTAGGGTCAGATCATTGGAGCGACGCAGGAAATCAGTCACAAATCTTGATCCGAAATTACATCGCAAAGATAATTTACGAACAGCAATCAAAGATGAAGGTTTCTGATCAGAAACTGTACGATCAATTTGTAAAGTTGTTGAAGCCAAATGATTTGATAGTTACTTTCAATTATGATACGCTGATTGAAGATGCCTTTGAACGCAACAATATCCCATTCAGGTACTATTGGCAAAAATTCAGTAGTGTAGACCAGGATGGGAGCGGAATTATTGATACTAATAATGAAGACATCATTCTTCATAAGATGCATGGTTCAATTGATTGGATTTCTGACAAGCATTTCACATCCAAGAGTGATTTATGTATTTGGACCAAGGCAAGGGAAAGGTTTAGTCCAAAGAGAATTATTGCAAGCCCATTCCAAGAACCAAATGAGTTACAATATATCTATCGAATCAATAATCTTTCGACCTATTTTTCACTGAACGAACCTGTTCTTGAGTCTCCATTTATAATTTCCCCCTCATTTAATAAAATAGTCTATTTGAATCCACTTAGGGAATTATGGAGGGGGTTTATTAGTAATGGGCATTTCTCAAAACATTTAGTTTTTATTGGATTTTCTTTGCCTCAGCATGATGATTATATAAGGCAGCCTCTTTATTATCTTGCAAAGAACTTCGAATCCACTGCCAAATATGATAATAAAAGGATCTCAGTTATTGATTATCAACTTGAACTAGATAAAAAAGAAAATTTCAAAGAAAATTACTGTTTCCTTGATCTGGAACTAACCGACTACTACTTCGATGGATTTTCGTCCGAAGTATTAAATAAAATCTTCAATAGATAGTTGCTGGTAAAGATAGTTTTAAGGATAAGATAACCAAAATGAAATATAGAAATAAACAGGAATGCCTATTTACTGCATGGCAAAAAGAAATCCCGGAGTATAAAGACAATTTTATTAAAGATGGTATTGTGAACGAAGAGCTTTATTTCCAAAGCAATCCTAAAATCTTATTCTTAATGAAAGAAGCTAATGATTCAGATGGAGGTGAAGGTAGCATAGTCGAATTTATGGACAGTCATTTGAAATATACTTTTTTTATCCGTATTGCAGAATGGGTTTATGCTATTCAGAATAATTTTTCGAGGTTATTAAAGGTTGAGGAGAATAGAAAAGAATTACACCAAGCACTTAGAAGTATAGCCCTGATTGATGTAAAGAAATCATGTGGGGGCTCAAAATCTGATTCGGGTATTATCAGGGATCATGTTCAAAAGAATAAGCATTTTCTTCAAAAGCAAATTGAACTTATTAATCCTGATTTAATCATAAGTGGACTTGGAGATTTGAATTTATTGAACACCTTTATGAATGATGTTAGTTGGATAAGAACACAGTATGGCAAATGTATTGGTCGTTGGGATAAGTTCAAGGTAATCGATTTTAGTCACCCTTCAAATCGTTTTGGCAGTGCGATGAATTACTGTTTGCTTAAGGCAATCATGGAATCAAATGAATTCAAGAACCTTTAGTTCACACAGGAGGCAAATTGAAATACCAACTCTACGTTGATGACAATTATGATTACATGGAAGAAGATGAAAGGTACCTGGCAGGTAAGTTTGATAAATTGGAAGAAGCTATTGCCATCGCTAAGCAAATTGTGGATGACTACCTTTTAGCAAACTTCAAAGCAGGAATGAGTGCTGAAGAACTATACAGCATGTACACGGAATTTGGTGAAGATCCTTTTATAGTTGGAGGCCCGCCAGAAAGCACCTTTAGTGCCTGGAGTTATGCAATGGAGAGATGTGAAGAAATATGCAGATAATTCTGAAAGATCCATCAAAAAAATATTGCCCAAACAATCATGATTGATCAAATGTTTATACCACGTCTTTCACAATACGACCCGGTCGTTTCCAGCGAAGGGACACTTGATCCCTTAGGCTTATTCCCAATCTCAGATAAGCTGGCGTTGCTTCTATTCCCAGGATTAAGAGAAAGGATGTCCCACCCAAGGTTTTTAACCCTCATAGCCCTGGGCACGGTTATATGCAGCGATTTTGATGATGATGTGGTCGCTTCGGATGGAGTAACAGAACCCTGGCAGATTTTTGAGTGGTATGTTGTTCAATCGCTTGTTACAACTTTCAGGAAGGAAGATCCCACGCAGTTAAGGGGCTTGCCAGGTGTTGAAAAAGTTACAAGTGCCATAACAAATAACATCCCATTAAACAGAGCTAACTACTTGAAATTGCCAACTGTTTTTGGCTTTACAGGGGTTTACAGAACGCTAGCAAAGGAACTGAAGCTAATTGAAGGTAACAGGTTAGGTGAATTCGGGGATGAGCTTGTACGTGCCTGGGAACAGGAAGAAAACCAATACGGGTTCTATGCCAATCCTGAGGGCCCTGGAAAGGAACTGAGAAAAAAACTATTTGATGCTATTAAAGATTCTCTTGAAAACGCAGTAGTAAAAAGGAATACCAACTGGACAGGATTCTATAATCTGGGTCAGCATATTGCACCTTATAAATTAAATAAAAAGGAAGAAGAGATAATTTACAAAGCTGTACTTGGAAAGCGGGAGCAATTGAGCAGAGAGATAATAAAATTTTACGAAACTAAGGATGCAGCGGGTTTATGGTACAAAGTTAAATCTGAAAAACAGTTGCAGATGGCCTTAAGAAAAGTTGCCTCCCCAAAACTGAAAGAGATCTTAGACCTTATAATGCTTTATGAAGAATTTGCACGAAAACTCCAGGATGCGTTTGACATAATATTATTCCTAATGACCGGAAACAACGGGCTATCAGTGAAAGATCTGACAAAGCATTCCGAGTTTGGAAAATTACTGAGGGATACTCATCTGCTTTATGATCAAACGTATCAAAAATTGGAACAACATGGAATTGCAGGTGACTTTGAAAAGAGATTCAGTTCATTCTCTCTTAAATATACGGTAGAAGAAGCCATACTGAATTTGTTAAAACATCATGAGATTACACAGAAGAACAAGCCACCCCACGGTAAGAAAGCCTGGTATTCAAGAAGTGAAGATGGCAGGCTCTACATTGAAGCCGCTACCAGAAAAGATGAACGCCCAGAGCTTACGGACGAATATGTTCATTACTACAGAACACGTCCAATTTATTCGTTCTTAAGAGACCTTGGAAAGGTTAGGGGGGCAAATGGAGATTAAGCTACTGGAACTATGGGAGCCGCCTCAAAAGGACTCACAACCAATTGGATGTTTAAGCACCAGCTTCACCTTTGACTCGAATTTTTATGAGGAAGAGTGTCTTACCAGGTTCATTAACATGGAATCCAATTCAGATGAAGATGGTCCGGTTTATTTAATTGAGAAGGAAGAAAAACTATCGTCACTTGCTTGTGCGGTTTCCTTGGTTGATGTTAATCATGCCAAGGGGTTAAGGAGTTTACGCTGGGATTTAATTCCCTTCAGATCTAAAAAGGGGATACTACATGCAAAAATTACCCTACTTTACTGGACTGGTACCATCAGGTTAATAATAGGATCCGCAAATCTTACTCCCAGTGGTTACAGAATGAACCAGGAAGTTATAAGTGCTCTGGATTTTAACAAGGACTCAGCCTCGCCGCTTTATATTCTTCATGAAACCCTGGACTATCTGGTATTTCTTATGCAGGAAAACAAATTTGCGAAGGAGAATCCCGCCGCCGAGAGATGGATGAATTTCATTAAGATGATTAAGCAGTCGATCCGGGGATGGAAGAATGAAGAGAAGGCTGCAAAAAATGCTATCAGTATGTATCCCATTTTTACAAATCAAGGGCAGGATGTCTTTGAACAGGTAAAGGAAGTATGGTCAAAGAAAACAAATCAGCCACCAAATTGTGCCCAGATTACCAGTCCGTTTTTTAACGAATATGAAACTGCTGACTCTCCTTATCGAAGTGTATGGGAGGTAATAAGTAAAAGAGGTTTTGCGCAGGTTATTTATAATGTCATATCCGAACCGCATCCAAGTGACAAGGGGAAAGTGATTTTCAAGGCAAGTCCGGTTATTCAGTACAAACCTGCTTCAAGATCCGAAACTCATTTGGACTATAGGCTTTTATCTGAAAAAGAAATTGATGGTAAAGGAAAGTCTGTTGTCCGACCTATCCATAGAAAGACATTGCTTCTGGATAATGAGGACTGGTATCTGAACATGATAGGCTCCAGTAATTTTACCTCTGCCGGATATGGTATCAGCCCCAAGAGTAATTACGAAGCTAATCTGGTTTATTTAACAAGAAAAGGGATTGAGAAAAAACTGTTCGACCAGGTTGTAAAGATTTCTGAATTGGGGGAGGAGTTTGATGAGAAATTGGAAATTGTCTGGGAGAATCCAATCAGCGAAGAATCCAAACAGATAGCAGGTGATTTATTGCATGATTCTTTTCTTGTTGCTTTGCTAAAAGTTGATAAAGGTGAGTACACAATTGAGCTTTCATTCGAGACAGATATAATCCCCAAAGGTTTTTCTATTTGGGATGAAGAGGGTATAACGACCATATATACTTATGATGATTGGTTGCTGGATAATAGTCCGGATAAGGTAGCTCTTCAATGGAACGAACAAAAACCACCCTCCGGGTTATTTGTGAACTGGATTGATCATTCTGAAAAGGCGTGGTGGCCTGTAATTGTAGTTGATAGCCATGTTTTACCACCTCCGGAAGAACTAAGAAACTTACCATTTGAAGTGCTTTTGAATATTATCAGTTCTTCAAAACCGACATACAGACTCCTAGGCAAATATCTTAGCAGAAAAGCCAGGGAGAAAGATGAAAACAAAATATCTGAACAGCTTGATCCTCACCGCAAGGTTGATAATTCTAATTTTTTATTGCAAAGAACAAGGTCAATTTCCTACGCCCTTACAGCGATAAAGAAAAACATAGAAAAACCGATAGCAACCATTGAAAATCTTAGTTGGAGATTATACGGGCCAATTGGTGTAAAGATATTTTATAAAGGTCTATTGGAAAGTGCCAGAAGTCAGGATGAAAAGGTATTCTTATTAGGTGAACTGATGCTGGAATTATCCAAAGCAAAGCTTAATTACGATACAGATGTAGTAAGGAAGAAAGATCTTTACAAAATGTTCAACGATCTGATTGAAGAAATTTACACGGAAATAGATTCTTTGGGGAATACAGGCAATTTACAGATAATAGATTATGTCACAAAAGTGCAAGAAGAAGTGAAATATGCCTTTTCAGTATAGGTTCAACCAGAATATTGACCTTTTTGTAAAAGGGAGAATTGCAGAGGAAGATTCAGCGAGGCAGCAAAGAACCGCTATTGAAATTCTGAAAAGACTTGATTCTCAACCAGGATTGATACTTGCAGATGAAGTTGGTATGGGTAAGACTTTCGTGGCACTTGCCGTTGCAATATCTGTTTTGTTGGAGGATAAACAAAAGAGGCCAGTTGTTGTAATGGTTCCTTCATCCCTTAAGGAGAAGTGGCCAAAAGATCTCAACATTTTTAAGGAGAGATGTTTACCCAAGAAGCTCGCAGATAAGTTGAAATTTGGGTTTTCGGATAAGGCAGTTGATTTTTTGAAATTTTTGGATGATCCCATTGAGAAAAAGAAATCTATAATTTTCCTTACACACGGAGCAATGAGCAGGGGATTGACAGACGGATGGGTGAAACTAGCTATAATACGGAGAGCATTTTTCAAAAGAAAAGGTACCAGTCAGCTTAAAACTGCGTTTTCCCGTATCGCTGGCGATTTGCTCAGACTGAAATGGGCTAGCAACGGTAAGGAAGAGATGTGGTTGGAATTGATTGAAAAGCATCCCTCCAAATGGTTAAAGGTACTGCAAAAATATAATGTTGATCCAGAAAACGATAATAATCCTGAAACAGATGATGATCCGGTTCCAGCCTCGATAGTTGAAGTTTTGGAAAATATGGGAACGGAAAATTTTGAGGAATTATACCAGTCATTAAAAAACATCCCCCTTAGAAAATCTTCCCAACTCGATAAACGAATAAAAAACACAAAAGAGGTACTAAACAGAGAACTGAAGGAAATTTATTCTAAATCACTAAGTTCTTTGAAAATTAAGTTTCCCTTATTGATCTTAGATGAGGCTCACCATCTGAAAAACGCAAAGACTCAACTTGCTTCACTGTTTTCCAACGAAGATTCAATGGCAGATGCTAATGAATACTCTCAAGGGGCACTGGCAAATGTTTTTGAAAGGATGTTGTTCCTTACTGCCACCCCATTTCAACTTGGACATCACGAATTATGCTCCGTTCTTGAAAGGTTTGGGGGTATTTTCTGGTCAAACAGAAGCAATGGATTATCAAAGGAGAATTACCAACATGAGCTGAACAGCCTGCGGGATAGACTTGACAGGACACAGGAAAGAGCATTGAGGTTTGAAAATGCCTGGGGGAAGCTAAAACCAGGGGAATTTGACTTAACCAGAACAGATTTCCTTAATGAAATTTCAGAAGGCAATAATGGCTTAGGAGATATAAGCGAAAAATACCGACAATTATTTCAATCCGTAAAGGAGAGTGAGGAATTACTAAAGAAGTACGTCATCAGGCATAATAAGGACAAGTTTCTACCGGCCGAATTCAAGCATATTACAAGAAGAAACCGGGTTAATGGGAAAAACATCATAGAAAAGGATGTTAAGGGAGAGAGAGATGGTATTCTACTGAGTGAGGATTCCTTATTGCCATTCTTGTTGGCTGCCCGAGCTTCAATATTAAACGCAACGGCAAGACCGGTCTTTGCTGAAGGTTTAGCCTCAAGTTATGAAGCTTTCTTACGAACACGAGAGGCAAAAGAGTTTACGGACGATGATGATGAGGTTATTCAGGTTGAATGCCACGAAAACTGGTATCTGGAAAATATAGAGCAGGCAATAAGAGCCAATTCAAAACGGAACAATAATCTTGTTCACCCCAAAATAAGAGCTACTGTCAATAAGGCAGTTGATCTTTGGATGCAGGGGGAAAAGGTATTGATCTTCTGTCACTATATTGCCACAGGGAAAGCATTACGGCAATATATATCGCAGGAATTACAGAGGAGAATAAACGAAATAGCGTCCAAGAAACTTGGCTGTCGGTTAGATGAGGTTGACAAAAGACTGGACAACATTGGTGAACGGTTTTCTTCAAAGGATACGCAATTCATGATTGCATTCCAGAACGAGTTTGATGAAATGCTTAAGGATTACCATGCCATTTTGCCTGAAAGAGAAAGAATATTTGATATTATTAAGCGTTATGTAAGAACCCCTTCATTTTTAGTAAGGTTTTTCCCTATCGAAGATAAGGAACGGTTTTCAGAAAAGACCTTTTTGAAAGCTATGGATAGCAAGGATTCATCCGGGATTAGCTTACGTAATACAATACTTGAGTTTTTGAATTTCCTTGAAAAGAAGTGTGGAAACGATGAACGGATAAGATACATTGAGTCCTTGCATGCAATTCAAACAGGGAGCATCCTGACAGATAATGTTAAATCATATTATTCCCAGGATGAAATCCAGGGGGAGAATGCTGCAAGGTTAATCCCAAATGTTAGGTTAGTAAACGGGGCTACAAAATCGGATACCAGACAGAATCTGATGCTAACTTTCAATACTCCATTTTATCCGGACATTCTGATTTCAAGCAGTGTTTTGGCTGAAGGTGTTGATCTTCACCTCAATTGCCGGTTTATCATTCATCATGATCTTTGCTGGAATCCAAGCACTTTAGAACAGCGAACTGGTAGGATTGACAGAATATCAGCAAAAGCAGAAAAGTGTGGAAAACCGATAGTCGTTTATATTCCCTTTATAGCTGAAACCCAGGATGAGAAGATGTTTAAGGTCGTTATGGACAGGGAGAAGTGGTTTAAGATCGTTATGGGAGAGAAATACAAGACAGATGTTAAAACCACGGACAAAATTGCCGAGAGAATCCCATTACCTGATTCGATTGCTGAAATGTTAACTTTTGATTTGAGTGTTCCTGATGATTGAGAATTGTTTTGTGTTTATTCTTGGAATGATCTTAGTCAATTCGCCTGTTGTTTTCTTCTTTCTGCCATAGATAGAATACATGCAATTTTATTCGAAAAAGATAGAAGAAGTAAAAAAACATTGGGGAGGTCAGATACCACTACATGTTGATAAAAGGGGCTAAATAAAAGAATTTAGTAAAAACGAATAGTTGTTACGAACGGAATAGCGAACAGAAACGAACGGTTGCGAACGGGTTTTACGAACGAAAAAACGAACGGAAACGAACGACTTTTACGAACGGTTGCGAACGGGTTTTATAATCGAACAGATTTACCAACAATTGCGAATGCATTTTGAATGATCACAATGGAATAGTGTTATGGAAGACTAGAAGTAATACTCGACTTAACGATTGGGGAATATAAACTAATATAGAGAGAATTATGGAAACTACAAAAGAAGTCAATCTCGGTTCAGAATGGAGAAAATGGGATTTGCAGGTACAAACCATTCTGGATGATGGGTATGTTTCAATAGATACATATTGGGACGATCTAAAAATAAAGTTTGCGGAAAATTGTGACAAGTTAGTAGCTGCTATTGGTAGTGAAGAATTAGTAAAAAAATATGATTCCAAATCTTATTTTTTTACAGAATCTGCAGACTCGCCAAAATCCCGTGCGGACAATTATGCCAAACTTCTCTTAAACTTCATCGACATATTTAACGAAAACGTTGGAGCAATATGCGTTACTGATCACAATTATGATCATGAACATTTATTAGATGCTTTGGTTAGAAAATCTAAAGGATTTAACACAAAAGTAATTCCTGGAGTTGAAGTCAACAATCAGGGAGTGCATATGTTGGTACTTTTTAGTGAAATTCCATATGGACAAGATTCATTTTCTGCTGGTGTTAAAACTTTTCTTTCAAAAATCAATATCGATAATAAAAAAACTAATGGCACTTTAACGGTGTCAGACAAAAGTTATTCTGAAGTTTTGAAAATAGCAAAAGATATTGATGCTCTTCTAATATATCCACATTGTAATTCTGATAATGGACTATTCCAAGAGCGAGGAAAGACAGATAGGACTCATTTGGCTGATCAATTTAATGCGCAGAGTGTGAATATTTTGCAGGCAAAAAATCTGTCATCCGCAATTGCCACAAGTGAATACATAAAAAGTAATACAAATTTTAAATCAAAACACGTTTTTACACTTGGCAGTGATGCTCGGTGCTTGAAGAATATTTTGATCCCAGATAATGCAGGAAATTATTGTTGGATTAAAGCGGATTCAACACCTGAAGGATTGAAGCAAATTGTATATGAACCAGAGACAAGGGTTTCTATTGGCGAAGATAAACCCAAAAAGCCGATAAACAAAATAAATTCCTTTCTACTTCAAATTCCTGAAGATGCAAAAGTATGTAACGAAAAATTTTGTTTTGCAGACAACAAGCGTACTTATGAATTAAGCCCATATTTTAATTGCTTCATTGGAGGACGTGGTTCTGGGAAAAGTACAATTCTGAATTTTCTTGGTTTACATTCGAATAATCCCGAATCACCACGTAACTTTTGGAAAGAGTTAACTCCCTCTTTTAATCCAAGTGATGAAAATATCTTTTCTTTTCAAGGTACAGAACTATTTGAATTTCTTGCTCAAAGTGAAATTGAAAGTTTTGCGAAAGATAAAATAAAATTTACTAAGGCAATTTACGATAGAGCGAACGGTCCAAATAAGGTTTTACTAAAATTTGAGGATGAAATTGCTGCATTTCAAAATGAATTAGATATTATCATAATGGCTGTTATAGATACGCAAGGCTTTTTAATACAGAAAAGTGTCAAAGAAAAAGAAAAAAGATCATTAGAAAGTACGAGAGATATAATTGAAAGTGAAAATTATAGGGAAATCACAAAAAAAATATCTGAGTTATCACAAAAGTTACAGATCCATAAAAAATGGTCAGAGGAAGTTTTTTTATTAAGGGTACATTTAGAAGAAACAATTGATTTTTATTCTAATTTTCTTACTGAAAATGAAGATGATATTTTATATAAAAACTTTTATTTATTAGCAGTTGAGAAAGTAAAAGAAGCAATCAATATTTTGAAGGATGATAATTTTGAAGCCGTAAAAAGCGAGGAACAGTCCCATTTAGCAGAATTATTGATACTGGAAGAAGAAATTAAGAGCTTACTTGATAAAGGAAAATACTCAGAAGAGAATGTTGAGCAAATAAAATCCGCCCCTCAAAAAATCATTGCGTTGGAGCAAGAAATCGAGCAACTAGCATTTTTAAGCGAAGCTAGAAAGAAAATTATAATGAAATATGGTGCAATAAATGAAAATTTAGTTGTTAGTAAAAGAATGTATGAGGATAGCCTTGTTGAAATTGTAGAACCTTTACTGACTCAATTAAAAGAACAATCGGAAGATAATCAAGATGAAGATATTAAGAATATTTCTCTCGACTATTTCTTCAACGAAGAAAGTGCATGGATCAATTTAGCAATTGAATTTTACAATAGGTTTAAAGGAAGTTATCACGACAGAGAAAAAGGTGCAGATGTTTGTGATTTTATACAGAAGAATTCAACGGAATTTAAAACGGATAACCTGGAAAATCTGAGAAAATTTATATTGGGAAAAGATCGTGAATTAAAGTACATACAATTTTTGGAGGGAGTATTTCTTGACCCACTTAATTTCCAGATATTCCAAGCAATTAGGGATAAACACTTGTATGATGTCAAGAAGTATAAAATTATTCAGGTAGAATATGACGGAAAACCAGTGGAGCAAGCCTCTTTTGGTCAGCGGTGTACAGCTGTCGTTGTTGTTCTAATTTTGTTTGGCAATTATCCATTAATTATTGACGAACCAGAAGCACATCTGGATAGTTCTCTTATTGCAAATTATCTTGTACCACTATTGAAGAAGAAAAAATCAGATCGGCAAATAATTTTTGCCACTCACAATGCTAATTTTTTGATAAATGGTGATTCGGAGAAAATATTTGTTTTGAAAAATGATTCTGGTACAACAGAAATTATTGAGACTACAATAGAGGATATTGAACATCGAGATGAATTATTGAAATTAGAGGGTGGGAAAGAAGCGTTTGAAAAAAGAGGCGAAAAGTTACATATTATATAAGACTTAATAAAATGGTTATTTGACAAAACACATAACAAAAGGTATCTTTCGTTACATGATATGTTAACAAATGGTACTTTTTAATGCAAAATACAGATCAAGCCAGCCTACAAAACATGTTACGAAACAATATCATTGATACTTCCCTAGATATTGAATCACTTGCTTCCTGGATTAAGGCTTATTTCCAGTTTGAAGTCACCACTCTTAAAAGCTCACAAAAAGTGCAGGAGCGGGACTTGAATCTTTTCCTGACTTTCTATCGTATGGAAACCGGAAGTGATCTTATAGGGAACTGGACGCCGAGACTGAGCCAATCTTTTAAGATCAATCTACAGGAAGCCATTCTTAAAGATGGAAAAAGACGTTGGAGCGATAGAACCATCAATCGGATTTTGTCGCATCTTAAAACCTTCGCAAAGTGGGTGCACAAACACAAACCTTTTTATCTTGGGAACCCAACTGAGAAACTGAAGAATAATTCAACAACAAGCCTCCTGGAAGTAGAACGTGCTCTAACAAAAACCGATAGAAGGAAACTCCTGGATGCAGCAGATCTGTTGATTCAAGTTGGTGGCTTGTCGAAAGATCGCCATCGATACAGAAAGCCAGAGGACAAACCAAAACGAAAAAATTACCGTCCATACAGGAACAGGGCAATCATTTACACTCTGATA
>JAHISV010000012.1 GCA_018818065.1 Bacteroidota bacterium
AGTATGAGTTCCACTTTCATAGTCCCTTACTGCACTCAGTTTGAACTCTTCTGTAAATCTACGCCGTACTGTTACTTCTCTTTGGTTTTTTGACATCTGTTGACCTCCTTTTTTCGGTCAACCTATGCTAGGGAAAGACAATTGAGAAAAGCCCATGATTTTTTTCATGGGCTTTTTTTATTAAAATTATTGCCGGATTACACAATCTGGAATTAATATCTGTCTAATTTGAAATTTTCACCTAAGTACAATTTTCGAACGTCTTCGTCTTCAGCTAGATAATTTGCGCTGCCATCTTTAAAGATTTGTCCGTTAATAAGAATATAAGCACGGTCAACAATACTTAAGGTTTCATGAACATTATGATCCGTGATTAATATACCAATCCCCTTGTGCTTCAGGTTATGAACAATACCCATAATATCTTCTACGGCAATTGGATCAACACCGGCAAAGGGCTCGTCAAGCAGAATGAAGTCCGGTTTTGTTGCAAGCGCTCTTGCAATTTCAGTTCTCCTGCGTTCACCACCACTCAACTGAAATCCAAGACTTTTTCTGATATGGGTTATGCTCAATTCTTCCAACAGAACTTCCACTCGCTCTTTTCTTTCAACTTTAGGAATATTAATCATCTCCAGGACTGCCATTATGTTGTCTTCAACACTAAGGCGTCTGAAGACCGATGCTTCCTGAGGCAAGTAGCCTACACCCATATTGGCGCGTTTATACATCGGCTCCGAAGTTATTTCCTTTGAGTTAAGAAATACTTTTCCCCCGTTTGGTTTAATCATACCAACGATCATATAGAAAGTGGTTGTCTTTCCGGCTCCATTGGGACCTAAGAGTCCAACCACCTCACCTTGCGAGACCTTTACAGAAACTTTATCTACTACAGTTCTTTTCTTGTAAATTTTTACTAGCTCTTCACCCTTAAGGGTCAGTGATTCATTCATATTAATCACGTCCTCTATTATAAAATACTTTTACAGGTAATTTTTTTAAGAATAAATCTATTCCCGGTCTTTCGCCTCTGATCAAAAATGTAGGGATAGTGAACTCTTTTTCCTTCCCCTGAATTACGCCCTCGGGATGATACTCACTAACCGGGGAACCATAGAGCCTTACATCATTAACAGAATTATCTTCAAACAGCATGGTGGCATTTTCAGAACTCGATTTCATCAATCCATTTGCAACCGAATCTGCCATGTAGTAATAAATGCTTAATACATTTCCGGTTATATCAACTCTCGAAAGCTCATCATTACTGAATAACATTTTTAACTTATCACCCGAAATCTGGTCAAATCTGAATTCGTATTCACCAACATTGGAAACTATAAGCGCGTTTTCCCTGATATCAATAGATTCAAGTTTACTATCATTCAAATAAATAAAAACAGAATCTCCTGAAAGCTGGGAATTATTATACCATAGCACCGGCGGGTATTCATCCCCCTCAGGTCTATAGGTAAATATTTTATTTTCGTCCTTGTATAGAATTGTATGCGAATTTGAGGACGAAAAATCACCACGCCTTATTTTAACTGAATCTTTTGCAATGAACATATCCAAAGAATCGGTTCTTTGTTCCATAATTCTACTGGAGATAAAAAGAGTATCTAATTTTCCGCTGTCTAAAGTATCCACTTGCATAAAAAGCGGATTCCCCTCTATAAGCCGATATTTTTTTGAAGCATCACTTAAAAGCTCTTCACCAAAGATTGAAACATTATTTTCTGTATCTCTTACCTCAATCCGTCCGAAAGCATTTACTAATTCCTCATCCCTAAAATTGATAAGACTATCAGCTACTAGTGAGGAAGAACCCGAATCTCTTACAACAACATTACCAACAGCCACTATCTTATTTATTTCACTAAGATAATTCAATCGATCTGCTATTAGAGTGCTGGCGGAATCTTTCAGTATTACATTGTTAATGAATTGAGCCCGTTTATCCTCTGAGTAATAATATCCAATAGAGGCTTTAAGGTTCATATTTCCATTTGTGAGATCTATCTCGTCTTTTGAATAAGCCGTTTTTGTCCTGCCATAATATTTACCCCGCTCGGTTCTAAGCGTTATGCTATCCTGTGTAATAATTACATTTCCAATTAACTCAACTTCATTTCGGGTTAAATTTTGTATCGCATTATTACACGTAATCCTTACCTCGCCATGAGTAATAACAACATTACCAATAAATTCCCTTACCCGGTCTGCGTCAACAACATACCCAACCAGACTATCCCCAATCACAACCAATAAATTACTATTCTTTGTTTGTGCCGAGGAATCAGGCAGTGCTAAGTGAATTAATATGGCTAATGTAAAAAAACGAATCAATTCAAGGTATCCGTAACAGTTGCAGAATAGGTGATTTTATAAATTTTGTAATTTTTCAATGATTGATCAGATTCAAAACCATAACCCTCGATTCTTTCATCAGGCGATGTAATAGTAACAAATTCATCGGTTGTAATGCGGCGGATTTTATTCTGCCAAGTTAACTGATTAGTCTCCAGAACAATCCCACTATCACTCTTAACGACAACACTGTCAATAGCGAACATATTTTTTGTTATGTCATCCACCCTGCCCTTTAGTGAAGTTAGTTTCGTTGAAGGGTTTCCCTCTTCGTCATAAAAATCTATCTTAACGCCTTGAAGGTAGGTTGTTTTTTCCGAATCATATTTTCTTAAATGATCTGTAAATAATATAGCCTGAATGTCGCCAAGTTCCGAAAAAATAACCTCGGTACCCCAGCTCTCATAATCAGCTATGCGCTCTTCACTGGCATCCATACTAATTGTCGGTTTAATTTTCTCGGAGTCGCAACCAACAAGGAAAACCAATATAATAAACAGGAATACTTTCATCGTCTCTGTAGTCCCAGTTTTACCAGATCATGAAGGTGAACAATTCCTTCGGGCTTTTTTTCCTCATTTGTCACAATCAAACTGGTGATATTAAAATTCTCCATTTGCTGCAGGGCAAAAGAAGCGAGGAAATCTTTACTTATAGTTTTAGGATCTTTAACCATTGCGTCTTCAGCAGACAGGTTATTAAGATCGAGAGTTTTCTCTAACAATCTTCTTAGATCACCATCTGTAATAATACCTGCAAGCAATCCGTTATCATCAAGCACACAGGTTGTGCCCAGTCTTTTTGAAGTTATTTCCAGAATCGCATCCTTAAGAGGTGTTTTAAGTTTGACTTTAGGAAGATCAACCCCACCAATCATGATTTCAGATATTTTAAGGGAAAGTCTCTTGCCAAGGCTGCCAGCCGGATGGAGCATAGCAAAATCATCAGCCGTAAATCCTCTCATCTCAATTAAAGCAACTGCCAGCGCATCCCCCATAACAAGTGCCGCGGTAGTTGAAGCGGTTGGCGCCAGGTCATGCGGACAGGCTTCTTCATCAACGCCCACATCCAGAACAACATCACATAACTTGCCGATTTTTGATTTTTTTATCCCAAGCATCCCTATTAAACCAACATCAAGGCGCTTTAACATTAACACCAAATTGTATAGCTCGTCTGTGTTGCCGCTCTTGGAAATAATTATTAGAATATCTTCTTTTCTAACCATTCCAAGATCACCATGAAGCGCGTCAGTTGGATGAAGAAAAATTGCAGGAGTACCGGTAGAGTTCATTGTTGCGACAATTTTTCTGGCTATTAATCCGGATTTACCCAGTCCAGCAAAAACTACTCTGCCTTTTGATTCATAAATAAGCTTGACCGCTTTAACAAAATTATGATCAATACTTGAGGCTAACTTTGCAATTGCCTTCTCTTCAATGCGTATTACCTGTTTCCCAACTGCTATTACTTGATCCTCTGACAATTTCTTACTCCTCTATATTTCCAAACAGAGTGTTAAAATTACTCCAAACCCATTATTTGCTTTTCAATCTCGTTAAAAATTTCCTTAGCGGTGTTTCCACTAACAATAAAATCAACATTTCTTTTTACTTCCCTTCTTGCTGTGGAAGGACATGCTTTTAACCGGACTCTTTGCAAAAGAGGTATATCCAAAATATCATCCCCGATATAAAAAGCCTGGTCAAAATTAAGGTTGTTATTTAACAAAACTTCTGCCGCTGCTTTTACTTTATTAACGGAGGCGCTAATCACCTTACATTCACCGTTACTTTGTAACAGTTTTGTTGTCTCATCTTCCTCTCGCGCAGTTATAATTACAGTCTGCATCTCAATTGAATTCATTTTATCGCAGAACTCTTTAAGATGTTCACAAAGAGAATCTAACTGACCATTTTGGATAAGAACCCCATCAAGATCGAAAAAGAGAATTTTTATATCAGCAAATTTATCAGCTATTGAAGTCATAGACTTTTCACAACCATATCAATTTTCTTTATCCTTGATAATAATGACTCAAGTTCACTCAAGGGTAATTGACTTGCTGCATCACTCTTGGCATTGGCAGGATCCGGGTGAACTTCAAGAAACAAAGCGTCAATACCTATTGCAACAGCAGCACGGGCAAGAGGTTCAATAAACTCAGGATTGCCCCCTGTTGTTTTTCCAGTTCCCGGCATTTGAACCGAATGTGTCGCGTCCATTACTACCGGATACCCCAGATCTTTCATAATCTTAAAGGAACGCATATCAACCACAAGATTTTGATAGCCGAAAGTTGTTCCTCTTTCGGTAAACATAACCTGTTTGTTCCCCGTTGATTCTACTTTTTCAGCGGCATGTTTCATATCGGCCGGAGCCAGAAACTGACCTTTTTTAACATTAATAATTTTGTTCGTCTTTCCTGCCGCAATCAAAAGATCAGTCTGCCGACAAAGAAAAGCAGGAATCTGTAAAATATCAGCTATCATAGCTGCTTCAGCCGCATCCTCAGCCGTATGTATATCCGTAAGGATTGGAAGATCAAGATCGTTCTTTATTTTGGCAAGTATTCCAAATGATTCTTCCTTCGATAGACCGGTAAAAGAATCAACATTTGTACGGTTTGCTTTTTTATAGCTGGACTTAAAGATATAAGGGATGTCCAACCGGGCACAAATTTCCTTAACAACTTTGGCAGTGCCGAATGCATTCTCCTCACTTTCAATAACACATGGACCGGCGATAAGAACGAGTGGAGAGTTGCCGCCAATTACTATGTTTTTTAGCTTAATCAAATAACCTCTCCTGTTTTGGTTGTGCGGTTTTAGTTTTATTAAATCTTTTATATGCCGCATGCGTGGCTTCGCGTCCGCGTGGAGTTCGCTGTAGGAATCCCTGTTGAATTAGAAATGGCTCATACACTTCCTCCAGGGTTCCGGGGTCTTCATTTACGGCAACGGCCAGTGTATTTAATCCAACCGGACCACCGTTAAACTTTTCGATTATGGTTAACAATATATCTTTATCCATTTCATCCAGACCGAACTCATCTACTTCAAGAGCGTTTAAGGCTTTTTGAGCAATAGTCAAATCAATTACATTTTTGTTTTCATAATCGGCAAAGTCTCTGGTTCGTCTTAGAAGTCTGTTGGCAATTCTGGGAGTCCCCCTTGATCGTTTGGAGATTTCAAGAGATGCATCTTCATCAGTTTCTATATTCAGGATATGAGCTGATCGTTTGATGATTTTATTTATTAAATCACTTCCGTAATAATCAAGCCTGCTCTTAATACCGAACCTATCCCTAAGCGGCGCCGTAAGCAAACCAGCTCTGGTCGTTGCTCCTATTAAAGTGTAGGGCGGCAGCTTTATCTGAACAGATCTGGCATTCGGACCCGTGTCAATCATTATATCCAGTTTATAATCTTCCATGGCTGAATAAAGATACTCCTCAACAACGGGACTAAGCCTGTGGATTTCATCAATAAACAGAACGGATTTCTCTTCAAGATTAGTTAATATTCCTGCAAGGTCACCTGGTTTTTCCAGCACAGGTCCGGAAGTTATTTTAATCTTCGAGCCCATCTCGTAGGCAATGATATTGGCAAGAGTTGTTTTGCCAAGTCCAGGAGGTCCAGTCAAAAGAACATGATCCAGACTTTCGTTACGTTTTTTTGCCGCACCTATAAAGACTTTAAGGTTATCCGTAATTTTTTGCTGCCCTACAAACTCTTCGAATCCTTTAGGACGCAATGATCTTTCAAAATTTTTGTCTTCTTCGTGAATGCCGGGGTTTGTATTTTCTGATTTTCTCATAATTTTATGCTTTTGCAGCCAAATATTGTTTTCGTTTATATTTTATTTTCTCCAGCGTTAAAACAAGCAGAAGCATCAAGATGTACATAACAGCAACACTTCCAAGAGTTGCCCAAACGCTTAAGCTTTCCCGGTAAAAATTGTATAATCCGGGCACCCACGCACTGCCATATAAAATAACCAGATGAACAGCATAAATCACCAATGAATGTTGACCAATTTGCTTAATTATAGGAGGAATATCCTTTATGTACTTAGCAATAAAAACCATGATGCCTGAGATAAACAATACAACACCCAGCCTTTGCAGGATAACCATCCATGAAGAAGAGAACATTGTTGCCTCAACATCAAAGGTGTAACCTGCCCAGTCGACAAAAACTCCGCCAGCGTAAAATATTGTTCCGACCAAAAGCATCAGAATGATAAACCCTCGTTCTTTATATACTTTTGGATGACTCACTAAATAAGACCCAAGAATACCACCGGAGAAAACATAGCCAATCCAGGGGAATAAGGGGAATAAGGAACCTGTATCTTTTGTAAAATATGCGGCAATTGGAAGCGGGAAAACCTGCGCCCAGTTAACCATTTTTGTAAATGGAAAAATGAAAAACACCACTATTGAAAGAGCAAGAAAAAGATAATGCGCCTTCACTTTTAATTTTTCTGCAATAAGGAAAGTAAAAACCAAAAAGAGTAATCCAAAGGCGATTAGATGAAGTGCGTCAACACCGAAAAATATTAACCATTGTTTCTCAGATACATTAGCAAAATCAAAAATCTTATAAGTCGGGTATCTTAACAGGTAACCGACGGCAATTAGAATTAAAAATCTAAAAATACCTTTTTTTACTCTTGGATTTTCAGCCCATTTGAGACCATTGGATAAAAACAAATAGGCAAAAACAGCGCCCGCAGTAAACATGAATATCGGGGCAGTGAAACCACGGAACATGGCCCAGAAATTATATAACTGGTAATCTCCTGTTCGATAACCAGAATCAAGTAGCGTATGAACCGTGTGCCCCTGAACCATCATAATTATTGCAAAGACCCTTAACAAGTCTAAAAATATAATCCTTTTTGGTTTTTCCATAAGGGAATTGCTTTCATCCATCTGTTTCGAAATGACTTATAAAGATAGGAAAAGATAGGCATTTATTAAACCTATTCTTCGTCTGAAGAAGGCTGGATTTTAGCTTAATTACTGTTCTACCTTGGATTTACAGCAACCCACTTTTGGATATATTCTGCTATCTCAGTTGTATGCGCGCCCGGCGTAAAGATAGCCCCGACACCTTTTTCTTTAAGTATTGTAATGTCGTCTTCTGGAATTACACCTCCGCCAAAGAGTAAAACGTCATCAACCCCTTCGTTTGCCATGATATCAAGAATTTTAGGAAAAACTGTCATATGCGCACCGGATAGGATACTGATACCTATGGCATGCACATCTTCTTGTATAGCGGCCTGAACTATTGAACCAGGCGTTTGTCTCAATCCGGTATAAATTACTTCCATTCCGGCATCACGCAAAGCCGCGGCAACAACTTTTGCACCTCTATCATGTCCGTCCAAGCCAGATTTAGCAATCAATACCCGTATTTTTTGTTCCATAACTTTTACCTCACCATGTAGACTATTTATTGCTGCGTTTATTTTTTATTGATTCATAATATTCTCTGGCAGCTTCAAGATCTCTTCTGGTGTCAACAGAAAAGCTTTCATAATCAGTAACAACAACTTTAATTTTCATTCCGTTCTCAAGCATCCTGAGCTGTTCTAATTTTTCCAGATTTTCAAGATCGGTACTCTCGAGTGAAGTGAATCTCATTAACGCACTCTTTTTGTAAACATATAGTCCAATATGCTTGTAGAATTCCCCATTTTCAAGCCATTCTTTTTTATTGGACGCATCCCTCATATAAGGTATGGGTGATCTTGAAAAGTAGAGTGCATAGTTGTTGTAATCAAAAACTACTTTAGGAATTGAGTCAGATTTGAGATCGTCAATATTATCTATCTTCTTTACCAGGGTTGATACTTTTACAGTAGTATCGAACAGAAAAGGTTCAATAGCCTGATCTATCATTTTACCATTGATAAATGGCTCATCCCCCTGAACATTTACAATGATTTTCGCCTCTGTCATCTTCTTCGCCACATATGCAATCCTGTCAGATCCGGTCGGCAAATCCTCGGGGGTCATTACAACATCGGCTCCAAAACTTTTACAGACTTCAAAGACTTTATCATTATCAACAGCAATTACAATATGATCGAGCAGTTTCGATTTTTTTGCGCTTTCGTATGTGTGTTGTATCATCGGCTTACCGCCAATGTCAGCCAAAGGCTTTCCGTTTAATCTGGTGGAAGCAAAGCGCGCGGGAATAATACCTACTATCATGTTTATCCTAATGTAGAATGTTAATCGTTGCTAATAACTTTTGGTACTTTAAAATAATTTTCATCTCTTTTTGGAGCGTTCCTTAAGGCATCTTCCGTTGATATTGAATCTTTTAGAATATCATCACGGAATACGTTTATATTTTCCACAGGATGGGAAAGCGGCTCCACATTATCCGTATCCAGCTCGCTCAGTTTATCCATATACTCCAGAACACTGTTCAACTGAGGTTCCATTTTTGCCATTTCCTCATCTGTGAATTTAAGTTTTGCAAGTTTGGCAATGTGCTCTATATCTTTTTTGCTGAGTGACATAAATTTCTATCCTGACTATATTAAAGATATTACGTTACTAGAAAAATTCCCTTGAATTATACTGTCCTGATAAATTTGAGCCAATTCCATCATACAGATTTTTCCGTTTTCGCAACATAAACTGATGGTAAAAATTACCTCTGACAGGAGTAGAATATTCAACCTGATAAAAACTATTAACATAACGGTGCATTTTTGTAACATAAGCCCCCAGCTGCTGGTACAGCAAATTCAAGGAGGCCTGGTGTGTATAATAGAATCCCTCAGTTTCCAAATCCCTTAAAACAATCAGATCAATTTCGGTTAATTTCGGCAAGGATACCATTACAACTTTCTTATTCGTTGCGGCTGCTATTGCTTCGTTTAGTGTATGACGCGCTTGGGTGTCCTTTCCATCCGTAAAAACTATCAACATACTTGTCTGGACTGAGTCCCTTGATATTTGATCATGAAGAGGTGTTGCGCCTTCGATAACAGCACCATATAAGTTGGTAGTAGAATCACCCGGAGCAATTGCGGCTATACTGTTTACAATATCAACCCGGTTTCTACTGGCAGATAATACTTTAACTATCTTATTTGAGAAATAGTAAACCGTTACTTGCTGAGTCGGCAGCAAACCTAAATTAATAAAATTAATGGCAGCCTGCTTCAAGTCAGCGAATTCAGTTGCGTCGATACTTGTACTGTTATCTATCATAATTGTTGTTTTTAGCCAATACGGAAAGGGTGTTTGTCTAAGAACAACTTCATTGCTTTCTCTGTCGTGAATGGGGTCGCCATCTTCAAAATACTCGAAGTCATCAACAGTTAACCCGGAGATGCCGTCGGAATTAAGGTTAGAAACCTGAAAATCCATTATTACCTGATGCGGCGTTAAAGTTGACATACCATGTTTTACCATTGTAAAACCATCGGGATAAAGATCATCCACTGTGAAGGTCCATATTTCACTCGATTCTGATAATGTGTCATTATAAGTTGCCGTAACCTGCCACCAATAGGTGTTCCCCTCAACAAGCCTGGGCATATTTATAAATCGATCTGTGATGTTTATTGCAATGGGGGTCATTGATCTGAAAGTGGAACCCAACACTATTGTATAGGATTCCGGTTCTCCATCAGCGACCCAACTAAAATCCACATTCGTGCTTCTCACAATTGAGTTGTGAACTGGAGACGGGGTATGAACCTCATACTCTGATGCCGGGGTTGTGGGAACTACAACAGTAGTTCCGCCCGAACCATCATCGAAGGAACAGGAAACCAGCCAGAAAACAACCAAAGCCGAAATAATATATTGGAATATTTTTTTCATAATCCTTATGAATATAGTGATTAAAATTACCAAAATTATTGCTGATCTTCACGGGGAAACGTAAAGGGAAAAAGGCAAAAAGATGAAAAGATGAAAAGATGAAAAGATAATTTAGAAATTTTAATTTTGAATTTTGAATTGGGGAGAAATTGTTTCATTGCTGAACCTGCCTGCCGGCATAGGCAGGTTATTCTATTGTTAAAATCGAATATGTTGAAAATCATTATTTGATAATTGCAATAAAAAGGGCAATCAGCTAATGTTGATTACCCTTTTTCAAATTGAGTTCATAGTATTAAAATTACACTTCTATAAAGTCAGCGCGCAATTAATTGTATATCTTCTTCCGGTTTGTTGATAATCAAATGGGAAGCCAATATTTTTAACAAGGAAGTATTCCTTATCAAATAAATTAAAGACAGACACACCTAATTTTACAAATTCACTTACTTTGTAGCTTCCGTTAAAATCTACTGTAAACCAGTTATCAACTTGTGGTCCTCTGTATTGGTCCATGTCAAATGATACACCAACCCCAAGTGGTAATTCCTGAACTCCTTTATCACTGTCTCTTCTATCAACGGCAGCCTGAAAATGTCCGCTAAGAGCAATATGAAACTTATCAAAATGATATGATGCGCCAAAATTAATCTTCATAGGTGGTTCCCAGGTAAGATCCTCACTTTGCGCTATTGTAATATCCTGAATCTCCTCATCTACCCTTTTAACATAAGAGAAGTTTAAGAATCCGTTTAATCCCTCGTAACCAAACAACAATTCAGTTTCAAATCCCTGATTTGTAAGGCTGTATACGTTTGTACTTAGATTATTGTTCTGTGCGCTGTAGGCAATTTGATTCTCAAACTTTGTATGGAATATGTTTGTACGCCAATTGAAATATTTGTTTATAATCCAGTCTACGGCAAATTCTGCTGTGGTTATAATTTCCGGTTTTACCTGTTCGATGTTAGAGCCAAGAGTCCATGTATGCGCTCCGAACATCTCTGTTGGTGAAGGAGCCCTGAATGCTTTACCCCACATAGCCTTTAATGCAAGATCTTTATCAGCCATGTAAACAAGGGCTACGCGCGGACTAAACTGGGAGAAATCCTTCGACTCTGTTGGAGTGCCCGGAGTATTTATTTTATTGTAATCAAAAAACTGAACATCGTAACGGGCTCCTAAAGTAACTGACAGGTTATCAGCTAAAAGGTCTCCGGACATAAACTGTCCATATACTCCAACGTTCTTTACTGTTTGTCCGTTAATATAGTCAAGCCAGGGACCTAATTTCTGAATGCGGTTATCAGCAAAGGGTTCAGCGGTCACATCCACATCTATATTGGAGTAATGTTCATTGTCGCCATTATAGAAGAAGAAGTCAGTTTCAATACCTGTAAGAATTGATGCGTTTTTATCCAGCGAAAATGTTAGTTGCGCGCGGGCAAATAAATCCTCGGCTTTAGTATCAAGATATTCCCACATTCCGGCAGGATAGTATCCCCCAAAAGCATCTTCTCTGTAAAAACGTGTATTCCAGTCAATGTTATGAATCTGATATCTAGCTAAAAACTCTGCAGAAACATTTTCACTAATTTGCGGAGAATAATTGAGAGAAATTATTTGCCTGCTTTCTTTCATTGATTCTCTAAAGTCCGGAGCAAACCACAGCCAACCATGGCCAGTTTGAAACTCCCACTGTTGATAGTGATATTGTAAGGACAAATCAGAAAGGTTGTCTTTACCAGTAATTTTTGTCCAGAAATAATTATTCTGACGTTGGTCGCTGGTTACGAATTTTAGCGGGTTACCATTAGCATCCGTCTCTCCGGAGCCATCATAGGAACTATTTTCATTACCGAGGGACTGTGAGTGGCTGAAAGCACTTACTATTGAGAATTTTGAAAAATCATTTCCAATGATAAAATTATAAACCCTTTTTCCGTTATTGCCGAATTTTGTTTCAGCTTTTCCGGCGCCTTTTAAATCAGAAGCAGAAATGGTATTAATTTGAACTACACCGTTTGTGGCGTTCGATCCGTATAATGCTGAACCGGGTCCGCGTAAAACCTCAATGTTTTTTGCAAATATTAGTGGACTAATTTCCCAGGTATAAGCTGAACCATAAAGATTATCGTTCATGGGAATACCATCAACAAGCATAAGAATATGATTATTATTCCACCCTTCAAAAAAACCTCGGGAGCTGACAGTGTTTCTATCATAATCCTGAGCGGGTCCAAAACCGGGCTGCTTACTTAAAATGTTGTTTGCGCTAATCCAGCCATATTCTTCAATTTGTTGTGAAGTTATAACAGAAATAACTGAAGGTGATTCAATTGCACGTTGTTCAATTTTTGAGGAACTGACTAACCCTAATTCGAGCAAATCTTCGAGCGTAAGATATTCAATAGAAACGGAATAGCTTTTTGAAGAATCTTCTTCAGCTTCTGTTTGAGCAAAAGATGTTAGAGGAATTAGGAACAAGAAAAAAATTATTAAACAGAAAAACTTTTTCATATTTTCTCCGAGTTGATGATTAAAAAAACTTCAAATGAAGAGGCAAAAGCAAAAAAGAGCTTTTTATCTGCTTTTATTTAAAAAAACAACCTGTTTTATTAAAAACTAACTTCTAGATTAACAGTGCAACTTCTATTCTTTTGCTTATAGTCGAAAGGAAATGATTTATTTTTAGTCAGATAATATTAAGCGCCCAATAAATTGTAAATTGAGACACCGATTTTGATATTTTCGCTTACAAGACTTCCAGACTTTTCTTATCATTCGGGGAGGTAACTGTAGATCTGGTTCCGTTGCCAGCATTTAATCCGGTTGATTTAACAACAATGTTAACATTAATCCACAACCAATATTACATAAAGAGTGCCAGCATCATAGTAAGCATCGCGCAAATATTGTCTGATTTTATTAGAATTATCGTAAATGCCTATTTCTTTCATTAGTATACACCTTTTTTCGCATACATTTTTCAGGACGAGGCAGATAATCCAGAATTCCGAATTGAATAAAAGAGCAAATGCAAAATTCCACTAGAAGAGAAGTAGGCATTATAAAGAGAGGAATTGATAAACAGGCAAAAGTGTGCAAATGAATTTAGAAGATCAGAAGTGAAAGAATGGAAAAGATCAATACCATCATAAGTGCTCAAAAGTGAGTTCTAATACTCTGTCAGACCCGCTAACCTGAAACCTGAGACCTTGAACTTTTAAGCGACTCAATTTGCGCAGTTCGTTTTTTTATTGAGGGATGGCTGTAAAAAAACCATTCTACAAAGGGGTGTGGTTCTTTATCACCCAGGTTTTGGTCTGTTAACTTTTCTAAAGTTTTTATGAAAGCTTCAGTTTTACCTGTTGATGAGATGGCGTATTCATCAGCTTCATATTCAAACTTTCTTGATATAATATTTGAAACAGGGCTTTGCACTAATCCAATTATAATGCCCCATAAGGAAAGCAGAGGAAACGCGGCAATTTGGGTAATGGTGATAAAACCGAACCAATCCAGCGATACCGAGTATAGGGTTGCGATGAGGTAAAAGGTGATGAAACTGAAAAAAGTACCGATGGCAATATTCTTAACTATATGTTTATGTTTATAATGCCCCAGTTCATGGGCGATAACGGTTTCAATTTCATCGTTCGTAAAATTTTCCAGCAGAGTATCACCTAATAATATTCTTTTTGTTTTGCCTAATCCGGTAAACGCCGCGTTCGCTTTCTTGGTATTCTTGCTCATGTTAAAGGTAAAAACGTTCTCCACCTTCATCCCGACTTTTTCACTCAGGTTGATAATTCTTTCCTTAAGATCTTCATCCTCAATAGGAGTTATCTTATAAAAAAGAGGCATGATAACCAGCGGAACTATCCGGGCTAGAATAACCGAAACCACAAAGACTATTATTGCGAATGGAAGCCACCAATTTTCCAAAAAGGTATTTAAGGACCAGAAGAAAACCAGAAGTAGTGGAATACCAATTACTCCGCCAACCAGCAACCCCTTAAAACCCTCCCAGAGCCATCCGCCAAAAGTCTGGTTGGAAAGATTATATTGATGCTCCAAAAGATATTCCGCGTAAAAGTTTATGGGAAAGAAGATGGATGCTGAAATTACACCAAGTATAATTGTAAATGCCGTAAAGAGGAGATAACCATTTTCGATATAGAGTGATAGGAATCGTTCCAGATAAAGACTATAGCCGCTGACAACAAAATAAAGGAGTAACAAAAATGACGCTGCTGCTTTCCCGATTCCTATACCAAGTTTTATGTTGTTATACTTTTTAGAATTGTAGTCCTTAGCGAGTTCAGTCATGCGGGATCCTTAAATGGCTTCAAAGGAATCATTAGGCAGCCATCCGACTTTACCGTCTGCAAGTTTTATTCTCGTCCAGTCAGAAGATTCCTCTTCAATCTGGAATTTTATTCCTTCATGAATTACAAAGGCATCCGCCTGATTCGCGTCAGGCGAAGATTTTGCCGTTACTGTAGATTTAAGCAAAATACCATAATCAGTAGCGCTTTCGAGATGGAGACTTGAGAGCAGAAAAATCCCCACGATGATAATCATTGTAATATTGAAAAGACCATACATAAGAGCAAATCTTTGAACCTTTGCCCTGCCAACCAGATAATAAACAGCAACAGAAGCTAAAAGCAAAATCCAAAACACCAAAAATATTGTCAGCCATCCGTTTAGTGAAAATGAAGTAACTATAATATCCCAGTAAGCCATTATTGGAACATCTGGCAACTCTTTGATTCTGTCAACTATACGGGCATTAACCAAACGGAGATTATAGTGAGCATCTTCATTACCGGGATCAATTTTAATTGCCTTCTCATAATTCAGGATGGCGTAACCAAGCTCACCAAGTCTGAAATAGCTATTACCGATGTTGTAATATAGGGCACCGCTATCGTATCCGTTATCTAAAATTCTTTTGTAGAGAGATATTGCATCTTCATATTGTTCATTCTTATAGAAATTATTTCCCTTCTCCATCAGGTCATCAAACTGAGCGGATACAGTTACTGAGAGTGTGAGAAGCAAAATAACAATTGAGATATAATAATTTTTCATTTCGTCTATTTTCTTTTAACTAAAATTTTATCTTCCAGAGTTACTATTAAAGAAACTGATTCTTCATACAATTCATTAGCCGAAACTGAATTTTGAGCTGAAGGGGCAAATCTGGCGAACTCACATTTTTCTGATATTTCTTTAACGCTGGAAACAAGTACTTCGTCCACTCCCCTTCTGGTCAGCTCCGCAACCGCTTTCTCAAGAGTGAAATCTGATTTTTGTATTCCCAGTTTATCTTCAAGATATCCGAACAGCGCCTGGGAAAGTTCGGAATAAAAATTAGTGAGATCGCCAGTTGAGAGTTCTTTCTTAGCTGCCTTAAGTCTGCCGCGTGCCTGTTTTTCAGCTTTTCTGTACTTCAACAATGTTACGTTGCCATGCAGAGTATCGTTTCGCTTCTTTATTCCAAGAACTACTCCAAGGATAAGAGCAGGTAAAATTAATCCGAGCCAGAACCAGGCTCCAACCGCTCTAAAATCTTTTTTCTTTTCCAGATCGAAGGAGGACAATCTAATATATCTTATATCTTCACTTAATAACTTAACATCTTCTTTCGAAAGCCCGTTACCAGCCATCTCGTAATCGCCTTCACCCTCGGCAACGGTTAAAATGTGCTCGGGTGTAGCAAGTGTTACATATCTTTTTTGATCTAAATCGAAAAAAGAAAATTCTATTGGTGGTATTTTCTTTGTGCCAGGTATTCTCGGAACCAAGAGGTACTCGACAACTTTTGTACCTGATATTGCTCCTTTACGCGCTATGGTTTCAGATACTTTCGGTTCATACTGCTCAAACCCCGGTGGTAATTGTGGTTTAGGAACATCCAGTAATTTGATGTTTCCCGTGCCATTTATTGTAACACGAAGTGTGATGCTTTCGTTAGTCTTAACCTCAGATTTATCAAATTCCGTTCGGAAAGAAAATTTACCAACCGCACCCTTAAATGATGACGGCACACCCTGAGATGGCAAAGCATTAACCTGTATTTTAAGAGTATTGGAAACAGCTTTAAACTCAACCGTTTCAGTTCTTCCAAAAAATGAATCGTTAAAAAACTGATCGAAAGGATCATTACTGCGCTTCTTTTTAATCATTACCGGAACCGTTAACTCAAAAGGAGTAACAGAAAGTTCGCCGGTTTTCGAGGGGAAAAGAGCCACTGTTTTTAGTACAGCGGTTCTGAAACGAATATTATTATACATCTCCTCCGTAAAATAGATGTTATTATTCATCTCAAGTTCTTCCGACCAAAATCCCTGATAAGAAGGGAGCTTTGATATTTGAGGAGAATTAATGTTCAGTCTGGTATATAACTTATATGTAACCGTAACCTGCTGACCCAGGAGCACAGATTGTCTGTCCGGTATTGCACGAATAAAAACGTTTTCAGCCAATTCTTCATTTGATATACCACCGGACGCCTGACCGCTGCTGTTAGTGTTTTGCTTTTGACCAGGGGCGGATCCTTTAACAACTTCAACTACAATAGGCTCGGTGGTAATACGGGTTCCATTATATTCAATCGAGGCTGCTTCTATTGTATACTTTCCAATTTCACTTCCCTGAAGATAAAACGAATACGTAACCGAACTTGACATAGCACCATTGATGTATTGCATGCTGGTAGATTGGTTTGGACCCGAGAGCACCCTGAACCCGGTAAATGAAGGAGCGGAAAAATTTCTTAATCCGTTGGTGTTCTGACCCTTGAAAGTAAAGTATACCTGGAAAGTTTCATTCTCTCCTACCTTACTTTTATCTACAGAGGAAGTAAATTCCTGAGCGAATACTCTTGTGCCCGCCAGAGCAAGCAGAATAAATAATATGTTTAAGCTTCTTTTTAGCATTTTCTATTTATTACCAGTCTTTCTCTTTCTTAATCACTTTTGATTTTTTCTTACGCAGCTTTTTCTGTAAATCCGTTTCATTGTTCTTCAATGCTTCTAATATTCTCTGTGCTTCCTCTTTCGACATTTGATCCTTAGGCTGAGGTTGCTGCTGTTCCTGATCCTGGTTTTGTTCATCCTGCTTCTGATCTTTATCTTTATTTTCATCCTGTTTCTGATCTTGCTTCTGCTGATCCTGCTTTTGTTGATCCTTATCCTTGTTCTTATCTTTGTCTTTATCCTGATCTTGGTTCTGCTTTTGCTGCTGATCTTGCTGCTGCTGTTGTCTAAGGGCATAAGATAAATTGTACTTTGTCTCGTTATCAGTAGGATCAAGTCTTAATGAATTTTTATAGGCTTCAATGCCTTCTTTCAGTTTTTTATCTTTTACAAAAGTATTGCCGACGTTATGGTAAATTTGAGAACGCTGCTTATCATCCTTTGAAAGAGCCATGGCATTTTGATAAGCTTTCAATGCATCTTCAAATTTACCCTGCTTATAGTAAGCGTCACCAAGGTTAAAATGTCCTTCAAACGTTTCATAATCCTCATTTAGCCCATCCATAAATTTGGATTCCGCTTCAGTGTATTTTTCCTGGTTATATAACTCAACGCCGTCATTAATGCTGCTTCTGGCATCCTGCGCAAAAACCATAACCGGAAGAATAAATATTAAGGATAAAACTTTTCTCATATTCTTAACCAATCGACTCATCAAACTTCTTAAATAATTTTGATTTATTAGACGAAATAAACAATTCAAAAAATAGCAATAATAAAGCCGGAATCAAGAAATAATAAAACCGGTCTTCATATTCTGTAATTTTTGTCGCTCCAAATTCAGTCTCTTCAATTTTTGAAAGGTCCCTGTAAATTTTATCAAGCTCATCATCAGTGTTTGTGCCACGGTAATATGTTCCGTTACCAAGGTCTGTCATTTCCTGTAATGTAGCTTCATCTAATTTTGTAAGAACCGTCTCGCCTTTTCTGTCCTGCTTGTAACCGGTTTGTTTACCCGCAGCATCTTTTAGCGGAATAGGAACCCCGGCTGGTGATCCAAGTCCAATTGCATATATTCCTGCTCCCTGATCTACAGCGCTTTCGGCAATTGAATTTAAATCACCCTCGTGATTCTCGCCATCTGTTATAACAATAATAGCTTTTTTTGTTTCATCCTCAGCAGGGAACGACTTTAATGCAAGCTCGATTGCTGGAGCAATTGCAGTTCCCGGTTGTGGGACACTAGTAACATCAACAGCGTTTAAAAAAAGATTGGCTGCAGAGTAATCTGTCGTTAGCGGGAATTGTACAAATGCCTCTCCGCTAAAAACAATAAGTCCTATTCTATCACCACGTAATCTATGAATCAGTTTTGAAATTTCATGTTTTGCTTTCTCAAGTCTGCTCGGCTTAATGTCTTCCGCTGTCATACTGAGAGAAACATCAAGCAGAATATAGACGTCGATACCAACCTGTTTAACTTCTTCTATTTTTGATCCAATCTGGGGATTAGCCAGAGCGAATATCACCATAGTAATGGAAGTTAGAACAAGAGTAAACTTGAATATATTTTTAAATCCGCTTCGCAGCGGATATAACACTCTTTGCAACTTACTGTTGGCAAATGCCTTCAATAACTTAGACTGACTTCTATACGACCACCAGAACAACAGTGTAAGTATCGGAATCAGGTATAATAAGTGTAAATATTCTGTATGTGCAAATCTAAACATATACTATTCTCTTATGATGGTAATCCACGCAAATAGGTTCGCACTAATCCAAATTCCAGGAGTAGAAAAAACAATCCTGCCCCAACCCAACCATAGAATAACTCCGTAGCATTTCTGTAAGAAGTTATTTCAACACGGGTTTTTTCAAGCGCGTCTATCTCGGTGTAAATTTCTCTTAATTTCTGGTTGTTGGTTGCACGGAAATATTTCCCCTCGGTTATATCAGCCACCTTGCTCAAAGTTGCCTCATCAATTTCTACAGGCACATTCTGATATCTGATGCCCCAGGGCGTCTGCACCGGATAAGGAGCTTCCCCCTTGGTTCCTACACCAACAGTATAAATTCGTATTCCAAATTTTTCGGCAATCTGGGCAGCTGTAACTGGATCAATCTCGCCGCTGTTGCTCACGCCATCTGTTATAAGGATAATTACTTTACTTTTGGAATCACTATCTTTCAAACGGTTCACCCCATTTGCAATGGCTGTGCCGATAGCAGTTCCGTCATCAATCATCCCGCTTTTTATTTCACTAAGCAAATTTCTTAAAACCGAATAATCAACTGTTAAGGGACACTGTGTAAAACTTTCTGCTGCAAAAATCACGAGCCCTATTTTGTCTGTTGTCCGCCCGGCTACAAATTCATCAATTACGTTTTTGGCGGCTTCAAGTCTGTTGGGCTTAAAATCTTCAGCCAGCATAGAGCCTGAAATATCCAGCAGCATGGCTATGTCTATACCTTCCGTATAAATGTCTTCACCGCTTGAAAATGTTTGAGGCCTTGCCAGCGCAGTAATAAGCAGGGTTAAAGCTATCATTCTAAGAATGAAAGGCAAATGCTGCGCTCTCTCTTTTAAAGTAGGTTTTAAGCCATCGAACACTGAAAGAGAAGAATATGTAATATCCGGTGTAGCATTACCTCGTCTTCTGATATACCAAAAAATTGCTAATGGTATTGTCAGCAAAAAATATAAGACATATGGATATGCAAAATTTATTTCACTAAACATTTTCAGTCTCGTTCTTTTCCTGTAATTCTTCCTGTTTCGTTTCTCTTACTATATAATAGGCCTGTTTCATCATCTCTTCGTTTACAGACGCCATTGGCTTAAACTTTGCGAATTTTACCATATCGGCATTCTCAAGGAAGTTCCTGGTCGTATCAAAAATGGGCTGCATCTCTTTAACATCTTTCATTTCGGCTAAAAGTTCTGATGATGGCATTTCAAGCGCCTGGACAAAAAATCTATCTTCAAAATAGCGTCTTATAATTCCGGTTATTTCCGAATGGTATTCTTTAATTTCACCAGCCTGCCATAACTTCCTTTCTTCCAGATCAACTAATGATTGTAGAGCAATTTTATAAGGGGGAATTTTCACAATAACTTTCTTCGGAATTATATCTTCTTTTTTGAAATACTTTTTATAAACATAATAACCGCCACCCAATAGAATGAGGATCAGAAGACAGACAATAATTATCATCCACCAGTTGAGCCCTATCCATAAGGGGGCTTTAACATCAAATATATCGGCACTGGGGTCAACTTCCAAAGTGCGGACGAGAATATCAACTTCATTAGTGTTTATTATACTTTTTTCAGTTTCAGCACCAACGGTAAATCCTATGGGAATAGAGGGAATTGTTACCGCAGAGGAATCGTATTTAGAAAAAACGTAAGTGTAAATTTCCTGAGTTTTGCTCTCGGAAACCTGCCTTACAGGCTTGTTCTCTTTTATGAAATCCAGAACCTTTATAGTGTCCTGAACGACAGGCATAAAAACGGTGATGGAATTATCATACTGAAGCTCAACCTGGTATGTGATATAGTCACCAACCACGTATTGAGTTGTGTCTGTAGAGGCATAGACTTCAATTGACTGAGAATATAACCTGCCAGCAAATAGAATAAATACTAATAAAAACCTTATATACCTTACCATCTTTTCTCACGAAGCTTAAAGAAATTCACCAGCGGTTTAATGTATGATTCACCCGCGTTAATAACTATGGAATCTAACCGACTTGATATGAATAATTGTTTGCGCTGTTCGTCACGCTGACTAATGTAATCATTGAAATAATCCTGAACATGCTTGTTACTCGAATCGATGTAGCGGACAATTCCTGTTTCTGCATCCCGGAATTTTATAAGTCCTGCATCCGGCAGATCTTCCTCTCTGGGGTCTTTTAAGATAACACCAATAAGATCATGTTTTCGACCAACAATTTTTAGAATCTTATTATAACCATCATCAATAAAATCCGAGATTAAAAAGGCTATACTTTTCTTTTTAATTGTATGATTAAAATACTCAAGCGCAGTTTTCAAATCAGTAGTGTTGCCCTGAGGCTCGAATGATAACAATTCCCGAATAATGCGAAGAACATGACTTCTTCCCTTGCGGGGAGGAACAAATTTTTCTATTCGATCTGTAAATAATATTAGTCCTACCTTATCATTATTTTTCATGGCAGAGAAGGCAAGGATAGCGCTTAACTCAGCGGCAATTCGCTGTTTGGTTTTTTCAACTGTACCGAAAACAAGGGAACCCGACATATCAACAATCAGCATTACCGTAAGTTCACGTTCTTCCTCGAATACTTTTATATAGGGATGCCCCATGCGGGCCGACACGTTCCAGTCAATACTCCTGATATCATCCCCTATCTGGTACTCGCGAACCTCGGAGAATTCCATACCACGCCCTTTAAAGACGGAATGGTATTCACCGGAGAAAACCTCGTTCACAATCCCGCGGGTTCTGATTTCAATCTGGCGTACTTGTTTTAATAATTCTCTTGTTAACATAACACGTATAATAGTTTAGTTATTCTTTCCATTCACTATTGACTATTGACCATTCACTTCTTATTACTCAATACTCACCCCTACGGCACTTCAACTTTATTCAAAATTTGTTCTACAATGTTTTCAGAAGTAATATCTTCCGCTTCAGCCTCATAAGTAACAGCAACACGGTGACGAAGTACATCCATACAAATTGCGCGAACATCTTCAGGGATTACGTAACCACGTCGTTTTATAAATGCCATAGCTTTGGCGCCTAATGCAAGGTTAATAGTCGCACGAGGTGATCCGCCATAACTTATCAGGTCAGCAAGATCCGGCAATCCATAGGACTGAGGGTCGCGGGTCGCGAAAACTATATCTAATATATATTTCTCTATTTTTTCATCTACATAAACTTCCTGGACGAGTTTCCGTGATTTAATAATATCATTAGGCGAGATAACCTGATTAATCTCCTTAAAACTACCACCAACGTTCTGACGCATAATTTGCAATTCTTCATCCCGTTCAGGATAAGTAATTTTAACCTTCAGCATAAAACGGTCAACCTGTGCTTCAGGAAGCGGGTAAGTACCTTCCTGTTCAATTGGGTTTTGTGTAGCAAGCACCAAAAATGGTTCATCCAGTTTGAAGGTCTCCTGACCAATTGTAACCTGGCGTTCCTGCATTGCTTCAAGTAAAGCTGACTGCACCTTTGCCGGGGCACGGTTAATCTCATCGGCAAGAATGAAGTTGGCAAAGATAGGTCCCTTCTTAATAGTAAAGTTACCTTCCTTCTGATTGAATACCAGTGTACCAAGTAAATCTGCCGGTAACAGATCAGGTGTGAACTGAATTCTCTGAAATTTAGCCTTCATCGAATTTGCCAATGTGTTAATAGCCAGGGTTTTTGCCAGACCGGGAACACCTTCGAGAAGAATGTGACCATTTGCCAAAAGTCCTATCACAAGGCGTTCGACCATGTCTTTCTGCCCAATGATTACTTTACCAATCTCATTAAACAATGTGTCTACAAAAACACTTTCCTGTTTAATCTTTTCGTTTAATTCTGTTATTTCCAATTTATTCCCTCAAATTTGATTTAACTGTCTCAATCAACTTGCTTTCTACAATGAGCGTAAAGAAAAGTTTCCGGTAAATAATGTTAAAATTCGTTAAAAAAAGTATTTCCACCCTGAAACCTTACAGCACTGAAAATTACAGCTAATAAATATACATAAAATGGTTTTATTAGATCAATTTTACTGGACTACCTCCCGGCACAAGGAAAAGCCTCATTCACGGCATATTTGGGTCAACTTCAAAGTCCTAGAGGAGAATAGGGAGAAATTCATCTCAATTTTGCCAGGGTTATGTTTTTAGGTTGGAAATTAATAATATTACTGCAACAAACAGGGAGACATAGTCTATAGCCCTGTTTTCTTTAACATGCTTTGGATATTTATGGAATGTAGAAAAGGATGCGCTGCATGCTGTATTGCGATATCAATCTCCTCACCCTTACCCGGAATGCCTATGGGGAAAAAAGCCGGGGAAAGGTGTGTTAATCTTACGAAAGATAATGCATGCAAAGTTCACGGAGAGGAAAATTATCCTGAAGTCTGTCGCGGATTAAAGGCTTCACTTGAAATGTGCGGCACCAGCAATGAGTTCGCTATGAAATATCTAACAGAACTTGAAGAGCTTACTAAGCCATAGTGTTTGAATAATATGTTATCGCGGGTTTCCAAATGCGATCGCACTGACTAACAAATTCGTGTCCTCTTTCAAAAGTTACTAAGGGAATTATTTTACAATATTATTTCTCGTCCCGGATTTGTATCTTTTAATGAATCTCTTAAAATCTCTACAAAACCATTCAATAATTATTCGGGGGGAATAAGTTGAAAAATGTAGTCTTTATATTTGTATTACTTGTCCTTGGTACATCCATAACTCATTCACAGGAATTGATCAACGCAGTAAGGCAGGGAAACCTGCAAGAGGCAAAATCCATCTTAGAAAATGATCCAGCTAAAATCACAGATGCGATGGACGGCAATCGTACCGCCTTCCACATTGCTTGTGACGCCGGGAACCTGGATATAGTTAAATTTCTGGTCGAAAATAATGCAGATATACAAGCAAAAGACGTTGATGGAGATACTCCCCTGCATTGGGCGGCATTCAGAGGACGCGACGAAATAGCAGCTTACCTACTCGAAATTGGCGCTGAGATTAATGCAGTCAATCTTTCCCAAAATACTCCTTTGGTTTATGCTGTAAATAACCGTCGGTCTTCAACCATTGATTTGTTATTGAATAATGGCGCGGAAGTAAACACCGACCCTGAAAATGGCGGAATATCTATGATTAGCGCTGCATCATCTGGAAACGTAAAAATTGTAAACCTCCTGTTGGAAAAGGGGGTAGGTCTGGATTTTATTCCATTAACCGGGGGCTCATCACTTCACACCGCAGCGTCTGGTGGAATTACTGAAATTGTTAAAAAACTAATTGAAGCTAAAGCCGATGTAAACGGGAAAAACCTATACATGCTAACACCCTTGCATTTGGCGAGTAAATATGGCCATCTTGAGACGGCACGCGTACTGGTACAAAATGGCGCCCTCATTGAAGAAGAATCAAGTTTCGGCAAAAAAGCCATTCACTATGCAAAAGAGTCTGATAACAGCGAATTGGTTAAATTCTTAATCGCAAATGGCGCAGATAATTCTGATTATAAATTTGAATCTTCCGGACTCTACATGGGTGAAACTCCTCCGGGTCTGGAGCCCAAATTATTTGCCCCGGGAATAGTTTCCACTTTTGATCACCATGAATTTTCAATGGCGTTCACGCCGGATGCAAAGGAGTTTTATTTCACACGCCGTCCAGCCACAGCAGTTGGTCAACAACGCATATGGTTTACAAAAATTAAAAATGATAAATGGATCATGCCTCAGTTAGCGCCCTTCACCTACGATGCATTCGAATATGAACCTCACATTTCACCCGATGGCGCTAAGCTTTACTACGGCAGCCGCAGACCAAAACCAGGCGAAACTGAAAACAATGTTCATTCAGATATCTGGGTTATGGATAAAACTACAATTGGATGGAGCGAACCTGAATATATTGGCACTAACATGATGTACGTTTCAGCTTCGAATAATGGCACTATCTATTACACAGCTCTTACCGATAACGGGAGTCTGGCAAAAAGAATTTGGAACGGAACGGATTTTGAACCGGAGGAAAAGCTAGGTGAGAACATAAATTTTCTTGTCGGAATTGCACACCCCTTTATTGCACCGGATGAAAGCTATTTGATTTACGATGGTAGAGTTGAACGGAGTGCGGAGACAGATTTATATGTCAGCTTCAAAACAAAAGATGGCGGCTGGACAAAAGGTGTTAAAATTGGTCATGATGTTAACACGGACTTTGGTGAAATGACAGCAAGCGTCTCCCCCGATAGTAAATACCTCTTCTTTGAAAGTTCACGAACCGGTGTGCTTAGTACCTTTTGGGTAAGTATGGATGTTATTAAAGAATTGAAACCGGAAGAACAATAATTGAGGGGAGTGTCTAATCACTCCCCTCATTCCAAACTGGAAAGTGATCAGAGAAACATTTAATACGCCTCAGCTCACATATTTAAGCTCTAATCGACATCATTTTTTAAGTCCTTCCCTCTCAACTATCACAGGCTTTTATCGATACTAATTAATAAAAGCCAAAAGGGAGCAGACTTGAGATATTTTATTGTAATGTTTCTTTTCTTAAGCGAATTGTTTGCCCAAAGCTATAACTTTGTCCATTTCACTATAGAAGATGGGCTGGCCGGCTCGCAAGTCTTCTCAATCACACAGGATTCAAACGGATATTTATTAGCCGCCACGGCAGGTGGCGGATTAAATATGTTTGATGGGAAAGAATTTAAAATTATTTCCGCTCGGGATGGTTTAGCCGGTAGTAGTTTGAATACCTTAAAAATCGATTCCAAAGACAGAATTTGGGTTGGTACATCAAACGGTATAAGTGTCCTTTCGAGCGAAGGCATTAAAAACTATCATATCGAAGATGGATTAGCTGGTGAAGAAGTATGGAACATCTATGAGTCATCTGTGGGTGATATATGGATAGGCACTACCATGGGGCTTTCTCTTTTTAGTGATGAGGGAGAAAAATCTTTCATTACATATCCGGAAATTGACAACTATCAGGTTTTTGCCATTTGCGAAGATAATTTCGGGAATTTAGTTATTGGAACCCGGAAAGGCTTATTCGTTTATAATTTCAAAGAGTTTCATCATTTCACAACAAAAGATGGTCTTCTGGATAATAAAGTAAATTCGTTGTTAAAAAGCAGTGACGGTTCAATTCTTATTGGAACAGAACATGGAGTTAACAAGTTTGAGAACTCAAAAATTTCCAGCTCATTTTCAAAAACCAACGGACTGGTTGATAATTCAGTACTCACAATATTTGAGGATTCAAAAAATAACATTTGGTTTGGAACCAAAAATGGATTAAGCAAATATTCTAATGGTTCTTTTGCAAATTTTACGGAAGAAAACGGTCTTGCTGACAATAAGATCTGGTACGTCTACGAGGATAATCAAGGCAGCATCTGGGTAGGAACAGACAAGGGGCTTTCTTGTTTTAGACATCAGTCGACAGTAATATACAATAAGAATCCTATTTTTAAGGATGTTTGGGCTATTAACTCGGATCTGAGCGGCGAAATCATTCTCGGATTTGAAAAACACGGATTAAAAAAATTCGCAAACGGAAAATTGCAGAATTATTTTTCCGTTAATTCATTTTCAGACATCTCCGTTTGGACCATATTAAAAGATTCAAAAAATAATTTGTGGCTTGGAACAAGTAGCGGAGCATTAAGAATTAATAAAGATGGGATAACAAAATTTGATAAATCCAATGGTTTTGTTGATGATGAGATTAATACCATTTATGAAGATAAAGAGGGAAATATTTGGTTCGGCTGCTACTGGGAGGGAGTCTGTAAATATGATGGTAACACTTTCAGATTATTTACTGTAAAAGATGGACTGAAGTATCTTACCGTTTGGTCAATTCTGGAAGATAGCCAGGGTAACTACTGGTTTGGGACAGATATCGGTATCAGTTTCTATGACGGCAAAACCTTCAAAAATGATATAGGGAAAGAATATCTCGATGGATATGGTATAACCGGTATTGTTGAGGATTCCCACAAGAATATTTGGTTTGGAACTAACGGCAACGGGCTCATAAAATTCTCGTTAAATGAGCTCAATCCCGGAAAATCTTTTGACCAAATTTCGGAAAAAGACGCTCTTGGAAATGATTTTATACTTTTCACGAGAATAAACGGGGATAATTTATTTGTTGGTACAAATAAAGGGATTAATGAGATAGATTTAATGGCATATCATTCTTCCGGACAAAAAAAAGTTCTGTCCTATCATAAGAATGATGGCATTTTACGTAACGAATGCACTCAAAATGCAGCTTATTTTGATGAACACAATAATCTATGGTTCGGAACCTCTAATGGTCTGGTAAAAAACGGTCTTAATTTCGAGAAAAAAGAAACCGAAAAAACAAATGTTATCATTACCGATGTCCACCTTCAGTTCAACGGATACGATTCAACTATCATTGGGAATACTTTTTTTTCTGATCCGGTTGGAGACAAGGACTTAGTTTTCGAACATGACCAAAACTATCTAACATTCAAATTTGCAGGTATAAATCTGGTAAGTGGTCCTAAAGTATTTTACAGATACAGACTCAATGGAATTGATAAAGACTGGTCGCCGCCAACAAAAGACAGAACAATAACATATCCAAATTTGCCCTCGGGCGAGTATACTTTTGTGGTAACCGCAAGCACAGAAAATGGTGTATGGAATAATTCAGAAGCGTCATTCAATTTTATAATACGAACACCGTTTTGGCAAACACCCTGGTTCTTAACATTATTAAGCGTTTTAATTGCATCGGCAGTGCTATTCCTTTTCAGGCAAAAGGTAAAAAAAATAAACAACCGTAACGATGAACTGGAAGCAAATATTGCCGAGAGAAAACGATACGAACAGAAAATCGAGCAATCCGAAAAGGCGCTAAATACAATTGTTAAACTTTTACCTGTTGGGGTATTGGTAGTAGATGAAAACAAAAAGATTAAAAGAGTTAACAGAACTGCTTTATCAATATTAAGCCTGGCGGACGAGAAAGATATTGTTGGTCAGGAATCAACTAAATTTTATATAACGGATAAGAAAGGTAAAAGTACGAGAGAAATGGCTTCCTCCGGAATAAGTATTTTAGAGGGAAAAACTATTGTGAGAAATGGGAAAAGAAAATATATTCTTGCAAGTATAGTTCCAATAGTTTTGAATAATGAAAACCTCATACTTGAAGTAATTATTGACAATACGGCGCATAAGCAGGCTGAACAGGCTCTTTCGGAAAATGAGAAAAGATTCAGGGAATTTGTGGCAAATGCCACGGTTGGCATTTACCGTACAACAATAAGTGGTAAAATATTAATGGAGAATGAGGCATTAACTAAAATGCTTGGTTACGATCCGGTTACAGAAAAAAAGAGCAACGCGAGTGGAGTTTACCGGGTAGCCAAAACAAGGGATAAGTTCATTAAAATTCTTCAAAAGCATGGAGAAGTAAAGGGCTTTGAGGCAGAATGGGTAAAAAAGAATGGTGAAATAATAACTACGAGAGAAAGCGCAAGAGCAATTAAGAATAAGAAGGGTGAAATAGTTTTTATCGAAGGCATCGTAGAAGATGTAACAGAAATGAAAAGAGCCGAAACAGCTCTCATTCACGCAAAAGAACTTGCCGAAAAATCTGATAATTTTAAATCCGAATTCCTTGCTCAAATGTCTCACGAAATAAGAACACCAGTAAATTCAATACTCAGTTACACTTCTTTTCTTAAAGATGAAGTCTGGGATTTAGTACCAGAAGATTACAGGTTTTCATTTGATATGATTAACAACGGCGGCAGACGACTTATCAGAACAATTGACGCTCTTCTTAACATGTCGTCACTACAAACAGGAACCTTTGAAACACGTCCCACTAATCTGAATATTACTGAAGATATTCTTTATCCGTTGATTACTGAGTTCCAGATACAAGCTGAAAGTAAAGAACTGGAATTATCCTTGAGAAGTGATGTAGATAAAGATATTGTTGTTTTCGGTGATGCTTATACTACAACTCAGCTTTTTGCTAACCTGGTTGATAATGCCCTAAAATACACTAACCGGGGAAGTGTAGAAATTGCGATTAGCAGCGAGAAAAATAATCAGCTTTCTGTAAAGGTAATTGATACAGGCATTGGAATTGCTAAGGAGTACTTACCTAAATTATTTGCTCCCTTTACCCAGGAAGAACAGGGGTACACCCGTAAATTTGAAGGAAACGGTTTGGGATTGGCTCTCGTTGCAAAATATTGTGATCTAAATAAATACAAGATTGAGGTTGAAAGCACCAAAGGTCAGGGAACAACTTTTACAGTTAACATCAAGTTGTAAGATAATAATGTTATAAAATATTCTATTCCCCGTCTATCGGTACAGCTTATTTACAGCGCCATCTATCACTCCAAAAAAATCGATGAGAATGTCAAATGATCTATCCCCTCTCAAAAACAAAAAAATAAAATTTAGCGTAATTATTCTTGAACCACACAAATAGCAAATGCGTTATATTTTGTAATCGTTATAATAAAATTAAATATGTAATTTATTTCTGAGTAAGTTTAATGATCATTTTTTTAAAACGGTTGATATTAAATGAAAGGTAAGATATTTACATTACTCGCCCTCTGTTTTTACCTCTTCCCTCCGTTTTTGCAGGCACAGGAAGTAGAGTCCTACAGTTATTTAGGCGGTATGTCGCTGGAAGAACTTCTTAATATCGAAATTACAACCGCGGGCAAAAAGAGTGAAAAGATTACTGATGTACCAGCCAGCGTTGTTTTGATAACTAAGGATGATATAAACAAGTACGGATATTTATCGGTTGAGGAGATACTGGAAAATGTACCCGGTCTTTACCTGATTGATGATTACAATTGGCTTGGTCAGAAGAATTTTGGTGTACGGGGTTATTTCTCAACCGGCGCTTTTGATAATATGATTGTGCTAATCAACGGAGTGAATCAAAAAAGTGAGGGACTTCTCGATTCATATCCTACTGAGAGAATTGAAGTACCTGTTGAATCCATTTCCAGAATTGAAATTATCCGCGGACCAATGTCGGTTATGTACGGAAGCGGTGCCTTTTTTGGCGCCATTAATATTATAACTAATAATTCAAGTGATTATGAAGAACCCGACCTGGTTACCGCTTCTGTCGGGAATCAAAACATTTACAGGCTTTATGCAGGTTTTAAGGGCAAAACCGGTGACTTTCATTTCTCACTAAACGGATACTTAATAAGTGATAATGGAATTGATGTTCCCTTCTCTAAAATGATGACTGATCCTTCCGTTGTAACAAATACAGCTGATGATGGAGGATGGAATCTGAACAGCGACAGGACAAAAAACCGACTAAAAACAAGGCGCGAGTATTTTAACATAAATGGTACTTTCAAGGATCTTACCTTCGATTTTGGGCTGGTTCATAGCCGTAAAAATGTTGCCGAAACAATTTTTGGCGTTGGCGACGGCTCATGGGTGCATTACAATAACGCCCACGCTTCTCTCTTTTATAATAAGACCTTTTCTGATGTGTTTTCCTTAGAAACCAAATTCGGCTTTTTTTCTGATAATCACTGGGTAGATAATAATTTTTATTATGAAAATTCCTACACAAACAATTGGAGCCGGGCAAATATTTATGAAATTGAATTGATTGGTAGAATAAAACCTGCTCATAATATTTCAATTGTTGCCGGACTTTTTAGAAGAACCGTGTTTGATCTGCTTATTGAAGCCGATTATACCGGACTAGGCTACCTGCCTAATTTGGAAATTGTCTATCCGGATTTAATAGTCAATAATGCTTTTTATGTTCAACTGGATTACGGCATACTGGAAGACTTAAAATTAGTAAGTGGAGTGCGGTTTGAAAGACTTAATCCATATAAATACGATCTGAACCTCAACTTCCCGGAACCGGAAACTCTGGGTACAAACCAGCCTCCGGTTGTTATTCATGGTGAATTTATTCCTGAGAATGAGATTGTTGTTATTCCGCGTTTGGGGTTTATTTACTCCTTTAAAGATAATCATATTATTAAGCTTCTCTACGGGCAAGCTATAAAACAACCACACGCCACGGCAAACCTTGATGTAGCAATCAATAATAGTCCGCAACTTAAACCGGCGGAAATTGAAACATTCGAACTAAATTACACTGCCTCTATATTCCCGAATGTTGTAACAAACTTTTCCCTTTTCCATAACAGACTTAATAACCTTATAAGCAGGATAAACATCCTTACTGATGAGCAAAGCGTTATTATCAGCACAAATGCGGGTAAGGTCACTACAGTAGGAATTGAAGCCGGACTTCAGACAAGGATTTTTTCATCACTTCAATTTGATTTCAATATCACTTACCAGAATTCCAAAAACCTGCAAAAAGGGTTTGAAGATATTGAGCTGGGATATTCTCCGCACATCTTAGCAAATAGTAAAATTTCTTACGAATTCTCTCAGGATTTTATATTCGGACTCTCTTCAATTTACGTGGGCGAAATGTACACCGATTGGAGAACCGACTCTTACAATTTGAATAATTACCCCGTCATTAACCTCGGTGATCCTCTGCAGGGAAGGTTAGGTTACACCGTACCAGCCCATATAGTCTTTGATGCTAACCTAAGAGTTAAGAACATCTTTGATTCCGGTCTTTACCTTAACGCTAAAGTCTCCAATATCTTTGATGAAGACATCCTCTTCCCCACCACGACAAGCAATCCTGCATTTGATAAGGGAACCATGGGACGACAAAGAACCTTTGTGTTTACTCTGGGTTGGCAATAGAAATCTGACTTCAATCATACAGCCTTGGCACTGTAATTCTCAAACCTCTACATTTTATTCGGTAAAAACACTTTCCATAATCCGCCTAACCACTTCAGAATGCGATAATTTATTCGGACGGTACTAATCTGCTACTTTTGTGTATCCTCACCAGATGCTAAGTTCTCAACTATTATTTTAATTAAACCGGAATAAGATAAATTATCGTCCTGCATCATTTCAATTAATTCATCAAGATTTCCAATTTTCTCCAGCTCATTTTTAGTAAGCATTGGGATAATGGCGGTTGGGATTTTCCTGACAGTAGCAGCATTAAGTACTTTTTCGAATTGATTCTTATTCAAGACCCCCGCTTGTCGAAGTAAAAATATTACATGAGTCAGCTCAAAAATGTTAATTTTGCTTTCATCTAACTCAGCGATGATTTTCATAACAAAAGGATTAATTAGCGAGGGTTCAACATCCTTCAGATCAAACCATATTTTATCAACACGCCTCTTCCCTTTTACTGCTTCGGAGGTGTAGAATAGATATACAGCACCACGGTTCAATTTTTCCAATTCCTTTTTAACAGTAGGATCTTTTATTTTAGAAAAGTGGAAGAAAACATTTTCAGGGAAATAGAGACTGGTAAGAAAACCGTATCCCTTATCGAATATTTTCTTTACACGGCAATAATCGAGGTATTCTTCTTTCATCTATGTCCGCGGCACCATAATTGTTATTGACTAAATTAAATCTAATATCTAATAAGAAGTTTTACAATCGCATTCTAACATTAATCTGATAGAACCAGAAAGCTTCTTTCTAAACATTGATTTTACTCCCCGTGGGTAATTTCATTTCGTGTAAGGATGAGATTCAACTATAAGAAAAATATGTATGTGTTTAATTCTTTTAGTGCTAAAAAATAATTCTATCTTTTCGATAATAAGTAAGATAAATTATTGGTAGAGGTTTCCGAAAAAAATCAGGAGTTTTGCCATGCTGGCACGCACTGTTTATTTCAGCTTTGATTATAATCGAGATATTGATAGAGTAAATCAGATACGCAATATGAGTGGTATCCAAGCCCGATCTTCAGGTGGTTTTACCGATGCTACTTTTTGGAATGATGCTGTAAAAAAGGGTGATTCTCATGTAGCTCAGCTTATCCAGGAAGGATTGAAAAATACTGTTGTAACTATAGTCTGTATTGGCGCCGTCACCGCTCAAAACAAGTACGTCGAATATGAAATAAATCAATCCTTAAAAAGAGGAAACGCTATAATTGCTATTACCATCCATCACCTGGGCGACAACAGTGGAAAACCTGACGTGCGAGGAGCAAAACCTTATTCAATAGAAAAAAATGCCATCCCTGTCTATAAGTACGAAGATCATAAATCTCTTCTTGAAGAAATTTCGCGCTTAGCCAGAACTCGGGAGACCTAATTTTAAAATGTTCTATTACCCCTGACTAGTCCAATGTGAAAGTCTTAAGCGATCCATTACCTGTCATTCTATACTCCACTGTATAGCTGGAATAATCCGGCGCATTTTTAACGTTAATAAAGGTCGCCTTAAATTCATGTAAAACTGTTATTTCTGTGCCACGCAGGCGCGTAATAATATAAGGAGTTCCATCACTGGTTTCACCTGTGGTTTGGTAAAAATGATAACCTGTTCCTCCCTTGGTAAGCATTAAACCCGCGGCAGGCGCCATTTCAAGGGCGGCAGCCAGGGGTTTACTTTTATAGTTTACTTTTTCCCCGGCAGGAGTGTAATAGTAACCTGTAAGGTAAATATCACCGCTGGAATAGAGCAAGGAATAATTCACATACTGGTTTTGCAAAACAGGTTTTATGGTACCCTCCAGACTCGAATCATATTTTGGCCTGTTATCCTTAGCAAAGGTTGGGAATGGCGAATTGGTCTGTGCTGCAGGCATAATATCCTCAACGTACCACTGATCGGTATAAGTATCAATACGATTTGGACCATCATACAGGTGGACCTGCACGTCATAAACACCAGGTTTTGTAAATGTATAGTAGAAACTATAAAAATTACTTTTCTCTCTTGAACCACCAACGCGGGCATCATCTACTGTAATTGTGAACGTGCCTTCAACATCCTCGGGATGTGCTTTTGCCAGCATTAACACCTTTTCGCCAGGGTAAACATACCGGGAACAATCCGAGTCAATATAAACTGTTGCATCAGCCAGTCTTGCTTTCCGCTCCTCGAAAAGTCGTTTCCTTTCCTCATTCAGTGCGAGATCCTTCGCCTCAGCTTCAGTTTTTGCCTGGTTATACTTATTAATTTCGGCTTTAAGTTCAGGCGGATCGTTAGGATATTTAGATTCAATCAATTCACGCGGGCCGGGCAGCTGCACATTTTCACCCCTGTCATTTTTGCCAATGTAACCCCTCGATTTTAACAGCCGACTTGACAAAGTGTTTTCATTTTCGCTGGACTTTCTGTTCTGAATTTCCCTGGCTTCAGATTCAGCTTTTACAGATGCTAACTCCTCAAGCACCATTCTCCGTTCTGTTCTAATTTTTACCAGTTCCTGCTCGGTTTTCTCATAGACCAATTTCGAGAGATTTTTAAGAATGTTTAATTTTCTTATTCGCAACTCCAACTGATCGTCTTCTTTATTGTCCCCAATTCGCCACCACGATTTAGTAAACGGTAAGGGCTTTTGGTCATCATCAAATCTGGCAAGCGGCTGATCTGAAACTTTACTTAGTGTTGCGTACATAATTCTCAATTTTGTATTTCTGTAATCAGTGGAGTTTTTCAATTCTGTAAATTGTGTTTTACGCTGACTCCCCTTCCAGATAGGGTCTTCCAGAACGAGGTTTTTTATAACATCTACAGTTATATCAAGTGCCGAACTAAAAGGAGTATAGATTTTATCAACAAGATTCATACTGGCTTCAACATAGGCTTCGTATAATTCATCATTTATCTTTTTAGCAGCCTCCATGTTAAGCTTATTAACTTCGGCGCTATTGCGTGTAAGGCAATCATGCAGGCTCATGAGTGCCTCAGCAGTTTTTTCCAGAGTCTCAATATTCTTTTTAAGATTATATTGATCGTGAACTCTTTGATATGGATTTTGCTGCGCGTTCAATACAAACGCGAATGATATGGCTATCATTAGTATTTTTTTCATATTGTCCCCGTGTAGTTCCTTTGGAAAATAAGAAAATTTTCTTAAAGATTGTAGGTGCCTGCCCTGGTAAGTCGAGAGCAATTAGAAGATAAAAGAGAGGTTAAGTTTGCCGAATAATTAAAACCCGTATTGAAAACCAATTTCAATTCTACGCAAATCCTGCAGAATTTTAGGACTTCCCCAGGTTGCGTTTATGGTTTGCCCGTAATATTCCTGGTTAAGCAGGTTTTTAATATGAAGATTAATAGAAAGTCCGTCAAAAATATTGGCAGCACGCAGATTCAGGTTGATGAGTAAAACGGGATCGAAATCCAGATATCCATTTTCATCAAGCATAAAAGAATAATTTGTTGTTGAATGGAATGAGTGAATTCTACGTTTACTGTACCAATTAAATCCCAGGTTCAGATAATAAGTCCTGTAATTATATTGAACTCCGCCATTTAGAACGTGGCTCGATATCAGGTTATCCTCCAATTCCAAATCCCTTCCCTGAATATTGTCTTTTCCTTGTGTAAGAGAATAGTTCATGTAGATTTCCAGATTATGCGTCATTCTTTTAAAGAATTCAAAACTAAACCCATATCGATAACCATTAGCAACATTCATACTTTGTAAAATTGGCACATAATAGCTATTCTCGCCGATAACAATAGACGATGAATCTCCGGTTTGTACACTTTCCAAAATACCGTCGTCAAGGTCATTATAAAATAGATTAGCCGTTAGCTGTGCATCATCAAAGGCAAAAGAATAGTCAAACTCTATCGAGCTAATCTTTTCAGGGCGTAATTTATTGTTTGGTCTTATCCATGAAAAGGTGGTTAAGCTTTCAAAAAACATTTGTGTGGTACTCGGAGCCAGATAACCTTCGGAATAATGCAGTTTGAAAAAGTGATCACCAAAGTTTGCAATAAATGCTGCCCTTGGCATAAATGCATTATCATAATTGCTGTTAACGTCATACCGTCCGCCAAATGTAAATAAAATATTTGAGGCAAGATTGTATCTGAATTCAGTAAAAAAACCTTTGTTGGTAAATTCATGTTCAAGAGGTTCCTTTTGATACTCTTCAGTTATCGGCTTGCCTCCTTTCCCTTCACTGATAATCGGGATGCCATTAACAAAATGAAATTCCATCCCGCTTATATTCATTAGGTTTGAAGAAAGCCTCGATTTTAACTGTAGCCCTGCATTATGAGCCTGAGTTCTGAAATAATAATATTTTCTGCCGCCATAAGCATAATGTGGATCACTCCCTGAGATGGAATCATCAAAATTAAATAATCTGGTTCTGTCAAGATCCTGAGTATACAAATTTGCTGTTGCCGGATCCATCTCGTGATTTTTAAAACTATAGGAAGTCTTTAGCTCAAATTTTTCATTAAACGTATGTAAATATTCAGCGGAAAGCACCTGGTTCTTTAGTGCGGTTATTGTGGAGTATTCGGTAACATAAAAATCCGGGTTTGAGCCATATGTTTCACTCGCCTGAATATCATAGAGGATGTATTTTAATGAAAGCCCGTGAAAACCAAAATTCATGTTGAGGTATGTATTATCTGTGCCTCTGTCAAATCTCTCTGTATAAGGTGAATCCGGGAATACAGTCCGGTTCAGGTAGGTGACCGATTTATCGGTTGGATCCTGTTCATCGCTTTTATAATTAGAAAAACTAAAATTTCCCCAAACATCATCTGCAAACTGATGCGATATTCCGGTATAAATTCTTCTGGTATCAAATGTCCCGTAGTCAAACCCTGCTAGAAAATCATCATCTTTTTTGGTTACCAGATTAATAATACCTGCGTATGCATCTCGCCCGTACAATGTTGAGTTTGGACCATAGACAATTTCCACCTGCTTTATATTCACAAGAGGAATACTGTTAAGCCCCATGAACATACCTTCTTCCGCCTCATCGCTTATCTTTGTACCATCCAGCAGAAGCATAACCTTATTGTTTCCTGAATCTCCGCTTCTGTGCCCGCGTAAATTTACTATTCCCCCCTTCATCCAATGTCCATATTCGGATTGAACCTGGAAGAAAGGCAAATCTCTTAGCACATCAACCAAATCTTTATACCCACGTTCTTCAATTGTGTGCCGTGTAACAACTATTACTTTGGAGGAAGCTTCCCAAACAGTTTGCTCAGTTTTCCCCGAAGTGGTTATTTCAATATTCATCAATTCTTCAATAGACATTTTTACAAGTTGTTCGGTATAAAGTGTGTCCTGGGCAAATGAAATGCTTGTTCCTGCTATTAGAAACAGGAATACTTTTTGCCATGCAAATATTCTTTTGTTATTCTTCATAAACTCACTCCAGTGCCAAGATACATCAAAACAGAAAATGTTCCAACTTGTTTTCTATTAACAGCTTAAATTAAACAAAAATTCAACTTTTAATAATTACGAGTATGATGAGAAAAGCACCTGCAAATACCGTAAATGCTGAAGATTATTTAGTGAATTCTTTTTTGGATAATTTTCCTAAATTTCAATATTAGTTAACATAACTTATTTTCTGTATAAAAATATCGGGGATACACAGATCATGATAAAAATTCCTTTCGGCTTTATCACCTTACTGTTACTAACATTTTTTTTGAAAGCACAATCTAATTTATCTGAAGAGGCAATGTTGGAAAAAGCAAAAATAATCCATGAAAAAGCTATTGTACTTGATACACACGTTGATATTCCGGGGAAGGAATATGCAACGCCCGAATGCGATCCCGGCATTGATAACCCGAACCTGAGATGTGATCTGGTTAAGATGGAGAAAGGTGGAGTTGATGGAGTGTTTCTGGCTGTGTTTATAAGTCAGGAAGATAAGTTTGATGGGGAAACTTATGCGAAGTTAAAAGATAATGCTCTTGCCAAATTCGAGGCCATTGAAAGAATATTTGAACAGTATCCTGATAGATGCGAGCTGGCTCTTACAACAGCAGATTTGAGAAGAATTGTATCTACAGGCAAACGTGCCATAATGATTGGCATCGAAAATGGATATGCCATTGGAGATGATTTATCATCTCTTGATAAGTACTATTCACTCGGAACCCGATATATCACACTTTCCCATTGGCGTAATAACCAGATATGCGATTCTTCAACTGATGAAACTCCAAAGCATGGAGGACTATCTGACTTTGGCAGAGAGGTTGTAAAAAAAATGAACCTGCTTGGTATTATGTGCGATGCCTCGCATATTGCAGAATCATCCTTTTGGGATTTACTTGATATTTCCTCCTCTCCTATAATCTGTTCTCACTCCGGATCAAAGGCAGTAACAGATCATCCACGAAATCTTAGTGATGAACAGTTAAAAGCCCTGGCAAAAAATGGCGGCGTGGTACAAATTGTAGCTGTACCGAATTTTATAGAATCTTCAGATCACAAAAAAATGGTTGAAAGTCTTATTGATGAATTCCAGCTCGGAGAACGAAACTTTAATTATTATATGACGGATGAAGAGAAGGAACTTAAAAAGAAAGATATTGAGGGTTACTACGCGAAGCTGGAATTATTGGAGAAAACAATTCCCGCTGCATCAGTTAAAGATTTTGTTGATCACATTGATCACGCGGTTAAGATTGCGGGCATTAACCACGTGGGCATTGGTACTGACTTTGATGGCGGTGGCGGCGTTACAGGTTTTAAGAATCACGCCGAAGCACTTAACGTTACCATTGAACTCGTTAAAAGAGGATACAGTGAAGAGGATATTCTTAAAATCTGGGGAGGCAACTTGCTTCGTGTTTGGGAAAAAGTTGAAGCAAACAGTGCAGCAAAATCATAGTATATAATTAATAATAGGGAATAAATTTTATTCCCTATTATACTTTCTAAAATCCGCAGCAATCAGGTTTTATCATTTCTTATTCAAATCGGACAAAAAACTATGGTAATCCAAAGATTTTTTTAGCATATTTTCCAGCAATTATAGGATCATGACCTACTTATAAAAAACAGGAATAGAAAATGCTTAATATTGCTCTGTTCGGCCCTCCAGGAGCGGGTAAAGGAACCCAATCTGAAAAGTTAATTAAGAACTATAATCTCTTTTATATCTCTACCGGTGATTTACTTAGAAAGGAAATATCGGAAGAGACTAAGTTAGGTCTTGAAGCAAAAAGCATAATTGCTTCGGGCGGTTTGGTTCCCGATGAAATAATTGTGCAGATAATTGAAAAAACAATAACAAATAATCCCGATGCGAATGGTTTTCTCTTTGACGGTTTTCCAAGGACATATATGCAAACATATATCCTTGAGGGATTGATGATTAAGTTAAACACGTCCCTTAACTGCCTGATCAGTATAGATGTTCCCGAAGAAGAATCTGTCAAAAGATTATTAAACAGGGGTCAAACTTCCGGTCGTCCAGATGACAATGAAAAAGTAATCAGGAAACGTTTGAAAGAATACCACGAGAAAACATTGCCGGTTCTACAGTACTTTAAGGACAAAGGAATTTATAAGGAAGTAAACGGACTTGATGAAATTGCCACTGTTTACAAAAATATTAGGTCAATTATCAAAGAAGAATTACAGAAAAAATTATTTAATATTGTCTTGTTCGGTTACCCAGGCTCTGGCAGAGGCTCTCAGGGAAAAGCGCTGGCCAAAGAATTTGGACTTAAGTACTTATCCACTGGCGAGATGCTTGAGCAGGAAATTGAGTTAAGATCCTCGTTTGGTGAAAATCTAAAAACAGCTTACGAGGAAGGCGAATTGGTTTCCGATGAAGTTGTAGTAAAATTGATTGAGCGGGAATTGGATAATTCTAAAGATGTGAAAGGATTTATTTTTAAGGGCTTCCCGCGTACTTTGGTACAATCATACATTCTGGATGGTTTACTTAAAAAACATGACTCATCAATTTCGATGGTTTTGCAGCTTGAAGTACCTACTTTAGAATTAATAAACAGACTTGACGAGAGAAGCAGAACTGAAAAATGCATGCCTTATGATACCAGTACTACCCGAATAGTAAAAAGATTGCAAACTCACGAAAACACCACCATCCCGGTTATGCAGAAATACAATCAGCTGCACGAAGTAACCAAAATAGATGGCAGAGGCTCATTTGAGGAGATTTTTGAGCGAGTAAAGGAGGCGGTTGCCTTTGGGATTAAACATACCAGATAAATTTTGCCTCCTTTAAATTAGGAGGCTTTTTTTATTTAAAGATTTTATTTGGATGTAAACTTATTTTTTTCTAGCTTTACATCCGTACGACAGTTTTTTTAGAAGTAGATGTAGAAGAAGTTACCATTTGTTTGTTTACGCCTTCCGTTATTTTTAAAACCCTGTCAAATTTTTACAATCAATTTCATAGGAGCACTCATGTCAGAGCGCACAGAAGGAACCGTAAAATGGTTCAACAGTACTAAAGGTTTTGGTTTTATTTCACAGGAAAATGGCGATGATGTATTTGTACATTTCAAAGCTATCACAGGTGACGGATACAAAACTTTAGAAGAAGGTCAAAAAGTAGAATTTACTTTAGGACAGGGTCCAAAAGGTCCACAAGCAAATGACGTAGAAGTTATATAATTATAATATAAATTTTAACGTTGCAAAGGCTCTCCACTGTGAGAGCCTTTTTTTTGTTTAAATTACACTAACCATTTATCATATTACTCTATCTTTCCATATATTACAATCAGACAAAAAGGAAAACATTTTGTTAGAGATCGGCAGACTAAATACGCTCGAAATTATAAGCAGAAAGCCTCAGGGATTATATCTTGATGGAGGTAGATATGGCGAAATTTTAATACCAAATCAATATATCCCGCGGGATGTTAACGTAGGTGATGAAATTGAGGTTTTCATTTATTTCGATAGCGAAGACAGAATAATAGCTACAACGAGAAAACCACTTGTAATGATCGGTGAATTTGCAATGCTCAGATGTATTTCTGTCTCTACTGTCGGGGCATTTATGGACTGGGGGCTTCAAAAAGATCTGCTGGTTCCCTATAGTGAGCAGAAATCCAAGATGGTTAAAGATATGCATTACCTTGTGCATGTTCATTTTGATGAAGTGAGCAAACGGATTGTTGCCTCAGCTAAGCTGGACAAATACCTTGATAAATCTCCCATAAATTTCAAAGAGTGGGATCAGGTTGATTTAATCATAACAAAAGAAACTGAGCTTGGATACAAAGCGATTATTAATAACACTCATTGGGGAGTAATTTATAAGAATGAGGTTTTTAAAAAGATTGAGTATGGTCAAAAGCTAAAAGGCTTCGTTAAAAAGATAAGAGTAGATGGAAAAATTGACCTTTCTTTGGAAAAGCTGGGTTATGGTAAAGTCGATCCAATTTCTCAGGAAATACTTGATAAGCTGAATAAAAATGAAGGCTTCATTCCCGTAACAGACAAAAGTTCGCCGGAAACAATTGCCAAATTATTTGGGCTTAGCAAAAAGAACTATAAAAAAGCAGTTGGCGCATTGTACAAGCAAAAACTGATCATTATTGAAGAAAAAGGCATACGCCTGGTTAAGGAAGAAGTCAGGTAAGATATTTAATTCTTCAAATAGCTTTCACTATATTTGCCCAGGATAATTTCAACCATTCTCTGTTATTTTCAGGATCTAAATGATAAAGCTACTCCGGGGTAATATACTCCTCCCCTATTTTACACTTGCCTTCGGCATATTATGTATTGGTTTTTCACCCATTTTCGTAAAACTCGCTAATGTACCCGGAGATGTATCTGCACTTTACAGAATGCTAATCGCAGGCTCGGTTATCATTCCCTGGTGGATAATTAAGGGTATCAAGAAGTATGATAGAAAAGATATAATGATTGTTTTTGCCGGTGGAGTTGTTTTTGCTATTGATCTGATCATGTGGAATACCGGACTACTTTTAACATCTGCGGCTACTTCAACTTTTCTTGCTAACAGCGCTCCAATTTGGGTGGGACTTGGAACACTGGTCTTCTTCAAGGAAAAACTCGAATCGAAGTATTGGATCGGATTATTGATTGCCTTGCTTGGCATGACCATTCTCGTTGGGATGGATTTTATTCGTCACCTATCCTTCAACCTTGGTAATATTCTTTCAATAGGAGCTGGGCTGTTCTACGCTTCCTACTTGTTAACAACGCAGCACGCCAGATCCAAAATGGACACACTCTCATTTATGTCTATTTCCCTTATTTCAAGTATTTTTATAATGCTTACGTATACATTGATAATAGGAACTCCCCTTACCGGTTATTCTAACGAGGCCTGGTTATCACTAGCGGGTCTGGGTCTCATTTCTCACATGGGGGGCTGGCTTTCAATAAATTATGCAATCGGGCATATGAAAGTTGCTAACGTATCAGTTAGTTTGCTCCTACAGAGTGTAATCGCGGCTATTCTTTCCCTGATCATTTTAGGCGAACCCCTGGTGATAGAGCAAATTGCAGGTGGATTACTCATATTGACCGGTGTTTTCATAGTAAATCGTGTAATGGCAAAACGAAAACAGTAATACTCATTCGGATCATACAAAAGTTATTTGTAACTTAAGGGAAACCTAAAACCACACACCTGTGTTAATTAATAGTTAACTACATTAATAAACCCCTCAAATGCTATTAAGGAATATATTATGAAATATTTAATAATTATTTCTGGTTTTTTACTTCTTTCGCTTTTGCCATTTGGCTGTTCTGAAAAATCTTCAGAAGAGATCAAAAATACCGAATCTTCAATCCTTCTTATAATGAAAAAAATCGATTCGAGCAAAGAAACTATCAGCTTCACCGGAAAAGTTATCAGTTATGAAGGCATGGTTTATCCCCGCTTCCAGTTTGAGTTGCGAAGCGCTTCAGGTGAAGAAAAGACCGTCTGGTTTAATAGCGTTGATTTTGAAGGAATTGATGAGGCTATATCAGAAAGAGAAATGAAAGGTAAGGAAATTACTGTAGTTCTTAAGGATGTGATACACCTATCATTGGCAAGTATTTACTTCCCTGAAGAAAACAAGACTTACACAAAATTTGACACCGAGCCGGAATGGTTAAAAGAGAAAGAGCAATATAAGGTAAAAGCCAAATTCTTAGAAGAAGTTATTTTGAATAATGATATTTATGAAGAATGGACAAAACTGAAACTGGATAATGGAGAAATAGTAAAATTTGAAGATGCTCTTGAAATTGAACCTACTATGCAGGATAAAGAAGTTGTTGCTACCTATTATTACGATATAAAAGAAGAAGTTATTGATGTAAAGCTTGATCAGTCTATTTCCCCCAAGGAAAAAGCAATTGGTAAGACAATCGCACTACCTTTAAACGATGTTTTAGTCCCCATAGCTATTGCACAGGAACTATACACTGAAGTATTAAATGACATGGATCCGGACGAAGATATCTTCGAAGAATTCAAGGATAACCCTGCAAGTCTATTCCTTGCTCAGGAAGTAGATCTGAATGATGATGGTAAACCAGAACTAATTGTTACAAAAAGTGGTGAAAATAACTGGTGCTATTCACACAATTGCCCTATTTGGATTTACGGCAAAAAAGGAAATTCTTATAACCGGTTTCTTGCTTCATCATTTATAAGTTATGAAGTTCTTGAAAAGAAAAAGCAAGGTTTTTATGGTTTTCTAATTGTTGCCCACGGCAGTGCTTCTACTAATTACAATAAAGTTTTTGAATTTGAAAATGGCAGATACATTGAGAGTAGATGTATAATGGTAGTCTATAATGTAGATGCTAATGGAAACGAAACGGTTTCCTATGAGCCTTGTAAATAAGACCTATTACCATGCATTATTTTTGAGCCATCAATTATAAAATTTACTAACGGAATAATATGCGGGCAATTATAATTACAATCTTCTTTTTACTGTTTGTTTTGGCAGTTTTAACAATGTTAATATCATATCATCTCCGTGCCCGAAAGCATGTGTTTGAATGGGCTAAACAAAAAAACTATAAAGTTTTAAAACTAAGGAATCTTCCATTCCGTGGGCCTTTCTTCTTTGGCTCAAGTCAGGCTCAGCGTGTTTTTCGAGTTGAGCTAATGATGGAGGATAGCACTGTTGAGAAAGCTCATATCAAAATTGGAAATTTCTGGAACGATATGTTAAAATTTCAGGTAGAAGTAAGGTGGGATAAGTAAGAAAAGAGCAAGCTGCCCTAACAAGATACAACTGCTTCCTAACTCCTTAACTCCTTAACTAAAAAAAATTGTCTTATCTGCTCTAACTTCCTCCTAGTCAATCGCTGAAGATCAATAAAACATTATGTTAAATGTTTGAAATGTAATGTAGAAATACCATTTATTTTGAACAATTTGGAACATACTTAGAATAAAAATGTCAAATTGTTGTTTCTCAACAGTGTGATTATTAGCTTTACCACCCTTTGGGATTTTTTTTAGGAAATCTCTACATTTTCCTAAACCAGGAATTCGCCAAGTAGATAAAAACAATAAAATAAATCGGGGAAGATTAATGAGTAAAACTAAATGGATTGTAATGTGGGGAGTACTCGCCCTCATTTCATTATTAACACTTCTTTCGTTATACGGAGCGTTTATTGGGGCTGACCGAGCAAAAGCCTTCTTTAATACACTTCCACTATCTGTTTTCTGGATAGCCTTCATTCTACTACTTGGAGCTGGAATAATCATCTTTAAGAGTCTCCTGAGATCTCCAGGACAGCTACTTTCTCATTTAGGTGGCATTGCAATAATTCTTGGCGCAATGTGGGGATCACAAGGGGGTCACGAATTCCAGAAAAATCTACTCGGTAAAGAAATGGTTCAAAATGGCACTCTCTTACTTTATGAAGGACAGAGTGACAACCGTGTTCCTATGAAAAATGCGAATCTTAACATAGGGGCGCGGAATGGGAGAGCAACCTTTTTTGAAGGAGAGGGCTCAACCTCCCGAATGGTAAGCGATCATGACGAGAGGGTTTTTACTTTACCCTTTGAGATTAGATTGACAGACTTTCATATGGAGTATTACAGCACTGCACAATTGTTAGTAAAAGACCAGAACGGTAAAGAATTTTTGCTGGAATCTCTTAAAGTTGGCACTAGATATAAGGTTGCCAACGACGCTGAGTTCACTATTAAGGCTCTTTTCAATAATGCTAAGATGAGGCAAGTTGAGGGCAAATATGATTTGCAGGAGTCACCAGCTTCAGGTTCAAATCCAGCAATAAAAGTCTTAATCCAATATGAAGACGGTAGTGAAGAGGAACAGATAGCTTTTGCGAATTATCCGAGTGGAATGGGACAGCAGAAAAGATTTTCACTTCAATACAGAACCGGTGGTGGGATGGTAAAGGATTACTTCAGTGATCTCCAGGTAATAGAGAATGGAAAAGTTGTTAAGGAAAAAACGATTGAGGTTAATGACCCTTTGTATTACGGCGGTTACCATTTTTATCAAAGTTCATACGATTCGCGGGCTGGTCAGTATACAGTTCTTTCCGTTAGTTCTGATTCAGGTTTATATTTAGTTTATGCAGGATACTGGATGTTATGTGTAGGTATAATATGGCAAATGTGGTTTCTTCCGATTTACAACGAACGGAAAAGACTAAAACTAAAGGAAGGGGGCACAAATGGAAATTAAAATGACCACTATGGGTTTATTGATATATATAACTATGTTTCTCTACCTTTTAGCGATGACCTTTACCATTCGAAAGAAAAGTGAATTAGGGAAAAAAGTTTTTTTACTCGGGTTCACAGTTGCTGTTGTCTCATTCGTCTATCGCTACATAGATGTCGCACACTGGCCCATGCAGAATCTTTTTGAAGTATTTATGTCACTTGGATTATTTATCTATCCAATTTCAATACTAAGTGAAAAATATCTCAATGTTCGTGGCGGGGCTTCGGATATGCTACTTGGTGTTGTTATTCTATTCCCTGCGGGATTTGTATTTACAGCAGAGCCACAGCAACTGCCCCCAGCATTGCAAAGCTGGCTTTTTGCTCCTCACGTAGCTGTATACATGATTTCATACGTATTAATGGCAAAAGCAGCAATCCAGGCTGGGTTTCAGCTCAAGGAAACCAACAACAAATTATCCGGGGAATATGAACAAGCGACCTACAATATGGTAAGAGTTGGTTTTCCATTCCTAACACTTGGTCTAATACTGGGCAGTTGGTGGGGTAAATTAGCATGGGGCGACTTCTGGGCTTGGGATCCTAAAGAGCTATGGTCCTTAATCTCGTGGTTAATTTTCGTTGGATATTTACATGTTCGTTACATGTTTGGCAGGAAATATAGCAGGTACAACAGTTACCTTGCAATACTTGGGATGGTAGCAATAATATTAACTCTACTTTGGGTAAACCTTTCAAAACTCTTCCCGGGTCTGCATAATTACGCTTCGTAATAAAGAATCTTTTTTCAAGGGCAATCCAATATGTTTGGGTTGCCTTCATCAAGCATCTCGGCTAATTAGTATAAATCATAAACCTTCATTGTGTTATTGAATCTTCCATGAAAATCCCTTAGTTTTACCACAATTCGTTCTTGATTCGGGGGGATCGTCAGAAAAACTGTCATTTGTCAATGTAGATTTGTCATTGGGAAAGGGCATTTCGAAGCAAGCCTTATGGGAATTTCCCCCAGCAAAAAGATAGATTTGAGTATTGAGATATGAGTAACGAGAAAAAACTTTCATGCTCATGTTCTTATTCTAGATCCTGATCGATTATTTGTAAACAAGAAATCCAATAATTTTCTAATAAATTAAAGCGGTTACTATGAAAAAAATATTTTCTATTGCGCTATTCAGCATCCTCATTTTATTTTCGCCATTAAGCGCAGACGATAAACCAAAAGAACTTAAAGATGTTTCCCTAAATGGATTGTCTTTCCGTTCAATTGGTCCTGCAATTACAGGTGGACGTATTTCCTCTATTGCTGTAAATCCAAACAATCATAGTGAATTTTATGTTGGTTCGGGCCATGGTTCATTGTGGAAAACAACTAACAATGGTGTTTCCTTCTCTCCCATTTTCGACTCCGTTGAACCATACGCTATCGGTTATATCGCAATCGATCCTTCCAATCCGAACATAGTATGGGTTGGTACAGGCGAGAACAATAATCAGAACAACGTTATATACGGCGATGGGATTTACAAGAGCGAAGACGCGGGTAAGACATGGAAGAACATGGGTCTAAAGAATTCAGAACACGTTACAGGAATAGTTATCGACCCTGATAATTCCAACATTGTTTATGCTTCTGCCTATGGTTCACTTCGTAACAAAGGAGGCGACCGTGGAATTTATAAAACAATTGACGGCGGTAAAACATGGAAGGCTGTTCTTGAGGTAAGTGAATACACAGGATTTTATCAGGTTCACATGGATCCAAGACATTCCAACATTCTTTATGCCGTTGCTCACCAGCGTGAAAGGTTATTGTGGTCAGGTGTTTCTGGCGGACCCGAAAGCGGCCTCTATCGTTCAACAGACTCCGGCGCAACATGGGATAAATTAACAAACGGATTCCCGACAGAGAATGTTGGACGAATTGGTATGGATATCTCACCAGCCAATCCGGATGTACTTTACGCAGTTGTTGAAGCTAAAGAAAGTGATCAGGGTTTTTACAGAAGTACTGACCGTGGTGCCAGTTGGGCAAAAATGAATGCTTACGCTTCCAGTTATAAGTTTTATTTCCAGAAAGTTTTCGCCGATCCTGTTGATGTTGATAGAGTTTACAGCATGGACGTATTCATGAAGTATTCCGATGATGGAGGCAAGACCTGGCAAAACGTAGGCAGCGACAAGAAACATGTTGATGAACACTTTTTGTGGATAGACCCTAATGACAATAAGCACTTCATTAATGGCTGTGATGGTGGAGTTTATGTTTCTTACGACCAGGGAACTACATGGGGCTTTACGGGGAATATCCCAATATCAGAAATCTATAAAATTGCTACCGACAATGAAAAACCTTTTTACAATGTTTACTTCGGTACTCAGGATAACAATAGCCTCTATGGTCCATCGCGAACAATAAGTTCAGGCGGCATTACCAATCGTGATTGGATATTCACCAACGGTGGTGACGGTTTTGAATCACAGGTGGATTGGAAGGATCCTAATATTGTTTATGCCCAGTCGCAGAATGGCGGGCTTGTTCGCTACGACCGTAAGAGCGGCGAGAATCTTGTCATTAAGCCAAGCGAGTTCGCTGATAAGGGTTACAGGTTTGACTGGGATTCTCCTTTACTAATTTCCAGACATGACAACAAGCGTTTATACTTTGGTGGGAACATGGTTCTTAAAACTGATGATCAGGGTAGTACCTGGGAAGAGGTTTCACCGGATCTTACACGTGGCGTACCACAGGACATGAATAAAATTATGGGTAGAACATGGTCAACTGAAGACCTGTCCAGCAAAGGCTCTATGGCATACATTACAACAATTGCCGAATCATCAATTGACGAAAATGTTTTGTTTGCAGGCTCGGGTGACGGACTTCTGCATTTCTCAACTGATGGTGGGAAAAATTGGAACAAAGGGAATTTGCCGGGGCTTCCAGAGTATGCAAGAATTCATCACATAATTGCTTCGCAGCACGACGTTAAAGTTGCCTACGCAGCTTGTCAAAACTTTATTGGGGGTGATAAGAATCCCTACATTTACAAAACTGACAACGGCGGAAAAGACTGGAAATTAATCAATGGTAATCTTCCTGAAAGAGGAAGTACATACACTGTTGCCGAAGATCATGTAAACAAAAACCTCCTGTTTCTGGGAACACAGTTTGGTATTTACTTCTCTAATACCGGTGGTAAGGAATGGTTGAAATTGAGTTCCGGTATTCCTACTCATGGTATCATGGATATTGAAATTCAGCGCGATGAAAATGATCTTGTTGTTTCAACATTTGGACGTGGTGTTTACATTCTTGATGATTATTCTCCCCTTCGCACCGTGTCAAAAGAAACGCTCGCAAAGGATGCTCACATCTTTCCTGTTAAAGATGCACTAATGTTTATTGAATCTACTCCGTTTGGATATAAAGGCGTTGGTTCCCTTGGTGCAAATTTCTTTTCAGCTCCTAATCCTGAAGTCGGTGCCGTTTTCACATATTATTTGAAAGATGGGTTCAAAACTCTGAAAGAAAAAAGAGTTGACGAAGAAAAGAAATTGATTGAGGGTGGAAAAGATATCAAATATCCAACCTATGATACAATAAAAGCAGAGAATGAAGAAACGGAACAGTATATATTGTTTACTGTTACTGATAACGAAGGTAACGTGGTTAGAAGAATTAAAACTACTGCCTCGCAAGGAATTAACAGAATAGTGTGGGATTTCCGCTACAGCGCTTTCACACCCGTATCACTAACTCCTTTTGATGATTCAGTTCCATGGAATGAAGAAGATAAAGGTTACATGGTTCTTCCAGGAACTTACAAGGTTTCTCTCTCAAAATTTGACCAGGGTGAATTCACTGAATTGGTTGCACCGGTTGAATTTGTTTGTAAACCATTAAATAATACCACACTCCCAGCCGAGGACAAAGTAGCGCTCGATAAGTTCAACAAAAAGGTTGGACTGCTGGCCCGTGCAATTTACGGTGTTGATAGTTATAGAGATGAACTGGTTGAAAAATTATCGTTCAGAAAGAAGGCAGTGTTTGAATCGCCTGAAGTGCCTCTGGATACTTATCAAAAAATATTGACAATTGAGCTCCAACTAGAAGAGTTGAATCGTAAATTGAATGGTGACGGACTTAAATACCGATACGAAGGAGCTGTTCCAACATCCATAAAAGACCGGGTTGATCTTATTACATATGCTTTATGGGGAACAACTGCCGCGCCAACCACTACGTTCATAAAATCGTATGAAGATGCTGCAAACAAATTTGAGGAAATCTTATCGATGTTGAAAACAATCGATAATGAAATCAAAGAAGTTGAAAAAACACTTGACGATTTCGGCGCACCATATACAAAAGGGCGCATACCAGTCTGGGAAAACAATTAGTATTTACTATATAAAAATGAGGGGCGGATAATTTTATCCGCCTTTTCAATCTCCAGTGTCAACTTCCCTTCTCTTCAGTTTCACAGATTCCAAACTATAGAATTAAATCTTTTTATTTTGTAGTTTGCTTTGGGGCAAGCTTCAATACAAAAAACTATTAAATTGTGGGAGGTATTTCGTGAGAAAAATAATCTTTGTTTCAAAATATTTTAAACCATTTTATCTAACACTAGCTTTGCTATTATTTTTTACTGCTACCGGATGTGATGCGATAACCTCGGATGACGACACATCATTCCAAGTAAAGTTTGAAAATAGCCAATACTCAGAGTATTCAATAACAAGCATTCAGGTTCAGGAAATGGGGCATGTTGAGAATTCTCAACCGTCCGGAACCTGGAGCGGCAACATTTTGCCATCAGGTACAAGCATTGCGCCCGGCGAGTATGTGTTCTTTGAACTGAATATTCCAAACGGACATTATGATGTTTATCGAATTGGAGTTAATGATGGCACCGGTAATCAACTAATGTTACATGAGCAAACGGGAGCCGGCAACTGGTCTAATCCTACAATTACTCATTGGGGTGCTGATAACAGAACCTGCTCAGCTACTCTTAAACTTAATCCGAGTAGTGGATTAATCTATATTAGTGGTTGGTCGGACAATGCCGGAATTGAATAGCGATATTTAGCGGACAATTCCAAGACTTGTCCGCTAAATATATTTCATCCAAAGCCCTATAATAAAGCAGCAATTTTCCTGAAGTGAAACCCGTAAACAGCAAGTGTCATTGCAAGTGAGAACTTTTTAGGATACTTAAAGAGGCTTAAAGCGAGTAATTTCCAAAAATAATTTCTTCCCTTTTCAACAATGCCAAGTTTCCAGATAAGTTGAAAGAATGCTCCTAATTCTCGCTTTCTAATTTTGTCGTGCTTCCAGGCAGGAAGAGCATAATTACCAAGAAAGGTCTTTACCCTTTGATAATACTCCTTCTGCGAATATATTGTTTTAATCACCTTTGCATAACCGTTCATCAGTTCTTTGTATAACATAACCGGCACAAAATTAATTGTTCCGTCCATATTATTTCCTGTAAAGTTCTCAAGTAGTCTATTTTCAGATTTCAGTCTTTTAAAAAGCTCAGTTCCATTCGGGGCATTTAATATGCCAACCATGGCCGTAGTAATTCCACTCTTTTGAATAAAATCAATTTGCTGATCAAAAATATTCGGCGGATCATGATCGAAGCCAACGATAAAGCCACCTGAGACAACTAATCCACACTCCTGAAGTTTTTTTACTGAGTCGCTCATGTCCCTTTTTAAATTCTGAGATTTTCCACATTCATCAAGGCTTTCTGCATTAGGAGTTTCAATACCAATAAACACCCCGTAAAAACCTGCAGCAACCATCATGTCGCTTAAGACTTTGTCATCGGCCAAATTAATTGATGCTTCAGTAATAAAATTAAAAGGAAATTTTCTTTCGATTGACCATTTAATAAGGGCAGGCAGCAAGTCAGTTTTCAAGGATCGTTTATTGCCAATAAAATTATCATCAACAATCATTACATCGCCACGCCATTTAAGCTGATATAAATGATCCAGTTCTATCAAAAATTGTTCGGTGTTTTTTACCCTGGGCATATGCCCATTTAAGAGAGTGATACTGCAGAAGTCACAGCTGAAAGGGCAACCACGGGAGTATTGTATATCCATAGTAGCATATTTATCCATATCGAGCAGTTCCCATTTGGGGAGCGGAGCAAGACTTAATTCCGGAAATATATCCGATGAATAAATTGGTTTTGGATTTCCGCTTTCAAGATCAGTTAAAAATTCGGGGAGGGTGATCTCGGCTTCATTTAGTATAAAATGATCTACTCCAAGAATATCTGCGTGCTGTGTTGTTGCTAAAGGACCGCCGGCAATAACTTTAGTACCTAGTACATTGCATCTTCTTATCACCTCTTTGAATGAGTTGATCTGAACAACCATCCCGCTAAGGAAAACATAGTCTGCCCAGATAATACTTTCATTTTTTAGTGGAGTAACATTCATATCAATAAGTTTCAGGTTCCATTTATCAGGCAGCATGGCTGCAACAGTTATTAAACCGAGTGGAGGTTCAGAGGCTTTCTTACCAACAAATTTAAGCGCGTCTTTAAATCCCCAAAATGTTTGGGGTGTTTCGGGATAAACAAGTAATATATTCATAACTCACTCCCTTTTTTTGCTTGCTCAATAATGTCATTATTTTTAATATGTTTTTGTAAAATTAATGTAAATTGAAGTCGGTACTCTTTTTCCCCAGTTAAATAAAGACGATATTGAATTAGCAATTTTGCAATAAATTTGAGCTCTTAAAACTGAGATAAATCTTTTGAAGAAACCCCGATCCCATATATATCATATTACAATTTTCACAATCGCTCAAATATTCTGGTTTTTACTACTTGGCATTTGGATATACTGGTTTGTTACAAATTACATTATTCTGGAACAGGCTGGTGATCAGTTATCCGCGCAGCTTAATTATGAAGGATTTAATCTTTTACCGTTCGTTGGCGGGCTTATCCTTCTGGTGGGCATATCAGTTGGAATGTCTGTAATGTTTCGACATCTTAACGTACAGTTGAAACTCCATAAATTTTATGACAATTTTATTGCCAATGTTTCTCACGAGCTAAAATCTCCTCTCTCTTCAATACAGTTATACCTTGAGACACTTACAGCAAGGAATGTTCCTCCGGAAAAGCAGCAGGAGTTTTTTCAATTAATGCTAAAAGATTCCAACCGTTTAAACAATTTGATTAATACTATTCTGGAGGTCTCATCACTTGACCGAAAAAGTATTGCCTATGATTATCATATAGTAAATGCCGGAAATGAGATAGAGAAGATCGTTAGGGAATCGATGAAACAGCTAAAGCTTTCAGAAGATATTCTAACATTTGATTGCAACATTGATGCTTTATTCGTTATTGATCAGAAAGCGCTAAAAATCGTTTTTGATAATCTTGTGAATAACGCCAAAAAATATTCTATTAATGAATTAAAGATTAAGGTGATGATCACCCGAACTCCAAAAAAAATTGTCATTGAGTTCACTGACAATGGAATAGGCTTACCTTCTGGTGAACAGTCAAAAATATTCGAAAAATTTTATAGAATATACACAAAAGAGATTCCGAATGTTAAAGGCACCGGACTTGGGTTGTATTGGGCAAAAGAGATCATTAGAAGTCATGGCGGTAATATCACCGCAAGCAGTCCTGGCAAAGGTTTAGGTACAACTTTTAAAATAGAACTACCGGCATACAAGGCATACAAAATACGTTTTGTAAATAAATTATTAAAAAGAACAAGAGAAATGGGTGGTTCGGAGAATTAATTCATGGACAAAAAAAATAAGATACTAATAGTTGAAGATGAAGAATCACTTGCCATTGGAATTGAATACAATCTGCTTGAAGAAGGGTTTTCTGTTTCCATAGCAAAAGATGGCAAAGAAGCTCTGGAATATTTTCAGAATGAACCGTTTGATTTAATCATACTGGATGTCATGCTCCCTTATTATAATGGTTTTGAACTGGCTGAGATTATCAGGCAAAAAGATCCACGGGTTCCGATAATTATGTTGACCGCCAAATCAAAGAATGAAGACAGGATAAAGGGACTTGAAGTTGGCGCTGATGATTATCTTACAAAGCCATTTCACATGAAGGAATTGCTTTTACGAATAACCGGCATGCTAAAAAGGAAAAGCTGGTACAAGGCTGTGGCGGAAGAAAATCCAATATTAATTTTTGGCGATAACGAAGTTAATTTTACCAACCTGACTTGTAAAACCAAGCGCGGAGACTATAACCTGACTCAGAATGAAGCTATGGTATTAAAATATCTTTTCGATAACAAGGGCAAAGCAGTAAGCAGAAAAGAACTACTGGAGAATGTCTGGCAGGTAAACCCCGAAATTGAAACTCGAACAGTAGACATATTCATTTCCAGATTAAGGAAGTATATTGAGCCGGATCCATCAAAGCCCATATATATAAAGAGTTTAAGAGGAGTCGGGTATATTGTAGAGGACTAAAAGAACAGCTGTCCACATGATTACGGACAGCTTTATAACTAATTCTTTTTAAGCAGTGCTATTATAAATTCATCACCTTTTAGAATACCGTAATAACCACTCTTTGTCGTTTCTTCATTGTATTCAGTAACTTCATCAGCATTTTCATCAGGATGATAAATAATAAACGGAACAGGATCGTGTGTATGAGTCCTTAACTCGCATGGTGTCGGGTGGTCCGGAATTAAAGCAATAGCTACATCTTCATTCATCTTTGCAGTTTCTTCCATCACGTATTTAACCACCCGGCTATCCAGATATTCAATTGTTTTTTTCTTTAACTCGTAATCACCCTCATGCCCGGCTTCATCACTTGCTTCAATGTGAAGATAAACCAGATCAACTTCCTTTAAAGCATCAACCGCAGCTTTAGCCTTACCCTCATAATTCGTGTCATAAAGTCCGGTGGAACCATCAACTTTAATGGCTTTCATTCCTGCATATTTGCCAATTCCATAAAGTAAATCCACAGCCGAAATCATCGCACCATTAATGCCGTAGGAATCCTGAAGAGTAGCCATTTCCGGCTTATTACCTGGTGACCAGGGCCATATCGAGTTAGCCTGATCTTTGCCTTCCTCTGCTCTTTTGAGGTTAACAGGATGCTTTGCTAAAATTTCCTGCGATTTTAATATAAGAGTATTCAACAATTCTTCAGTCGTTTTATCATCATCGGTAGCTTTAACCATAACATCTTCAGCCGGTGTGCCCGGCACATCATGAGGAGGCGTGCACGCTACATTATTCTTTCCGCCTTTAATTACGAGCAAGTGGCGGTAGCTGACACCCGGATAAAACTTGACGGTATCTGTTCCAAGTTCTTCCTGTAAAGTTTTCATTAAGGCATGAGCTTCTTCATTGCTTATATGCCCGGCGGAATGGTTTTTTATCTTTTCATTTTCGATGCAAATTAAATTGCAACGTAAGGCCAGATCATCATCTGCAAGATCAATACCCATGCTGGCCGCTTCAAGAACTCCACGACCCTGATAGACCTTTTTAACATCGTATCCGAGAACCGCCATGTTAGCAATTTCACTTCCCGGAGGCATGTCAGCCGGGACAGTGATTAGTTTGCCGGTTCGTCCCATTTTGCAAAGTGCATCTATGTTTGGTGTATTTGCTGCCATTAAAGGTGTTTTGTTTCCAAAAGCCGGAATTGGATAATCCGCCATTCCGTCACCAAGGATAATTATATATTTCATAATGTGATCCAATTTTATTAACTACGTTACTCTGAACATGTTTCAGAGTCTGAATTTTGATTATAACTTATAAAAAGATTCCGGATCATGTCGCCAAAAAGGCGATTGTCCGGAATGACATGTATTATTCTTTAATAAATAACTTAGAAATTAATTCTCAATCAATACTTCTTTTTCAAGTACTCTTTAAACTCATTGTAGTTATGGCTCATCTTGTCGAAACTCTCTTCCTTGTCTTCCAAGCCTTTCAGGCTGTTTGGCAATTCAGGATCAAAGCCAAGGAGTTCAATGATCATTTCCGGAAATTTTGCGGGGTGCGCAGTTTCAAGTGAAACACATAACTGATCATCTGCAATACTCTCTGCTTTCACATAATCCATAAGACCCTTCCAGCCAACTGCTCCATGTGGTTCAAGCAGTAAATCATGTTTATCTTTTGCTTCAACAATCATTTCTTTAGTTTCAGTATCAGTAACACTCAGAGCATAAATATCGTTTCTCATTTTATTGAGATCGGGTAATTTTGAAACATCCCCTTTTTCATTCATCACGCCGCCATAAAGGGCAACCAAACGAGCAAGATTACTAGGGTGACCTACATTCATGGCACTGGAAAGACAATTCTTTGAAGGATCGATTTTTCTGTATTCACCGGTATTAACGAAAACAGGGAATTCATCATTTTCATTTACAGCAATTATAAATTTCTTGATTGGGAGTCCCATATGCTTAGCAAAGACACCGCCCATCATATCGCCAAAGTTACCAGAAGGAATGGAGAACACTATATCATCATCTTCTTCACCCTTGCGTAGTTTAGCAAATGAATAGAAATAATAAACAATCTGAGGGATCAATCTGCCCATATTAATTGAATTGGCAGATGAAAGGTTCAGGTAGTCCAAATCAGAATCTGAAAATGCTTCCTTAACCAAGGCCTGGCAATCGTCAAACTTACCATCAAGAGCGATGATCCGGACATTCTTGCCAAGTGTAGTCATCTGCTTACGCTGACGAGCGGTTACTTCTGTCTCAGGAAACAGAACCACAATATTAACATTGTCCAATCCATAAAAAGCATTAGCCATTGCACTGCCTGTGTCGCCTGAGGTGGCTGTAAGAATAAGCAGGCTACGATTTTCCTTCTTAAGAAAACACTGCATCAATCTGCCCATCATCCTTGCTGCGAAATCTTTGAAGGAAGCAGTCGGTCCCTGATCAAGTCTCATAACATATTTATTGTCGTAGACTTTTTCCAAGGGGACTGCATAGTCATAGGCATCTTTAGTAATTGCTAATAACTCATCATCTTCAATTTGACCGCGTAAAAACTTGCGACCGACTTCAAAGGCGATTTCGTAATATTCTTTATCAGTAAAACTTTTTATTTCTTCTTTTGTAAAAACCGGAATTTCTTTGGGCATGAACAAACCTTTATCAGGAGCCAGTCCTTTTAAAAGCGCTTCACTGAAAGTAACTTCTTCAGAATTTAAGTTTGTTGAATAAAATTTTATGGGTTCCATTTACCTGTCAAATTTATTTGTACTAAAATACTGTTTTATTTTCTTAGTCTTGCTGATGAAGCTCCGCCTGCAGAATATTCAGGGCTGCTGGTTTCGATTACATGTCCGTCTAACACTGACAATGCCTGTTCTAAGTCTGCAATTACATCGTCTGGGTGTTCCGCGCCAACATTAAGTCTTATAAGATTAGCAGGTACATCTGCCAGCTTTCTTGCCTCTTCACCTTGTTGCGAGTGAGTAGAGATTGCGGGGATAGTTGCAATCGATTTTATTCTTCCAAGGTCAGTTGCGCGGAATATTCTTTGCAAGCCATCAAAAACGTCACGTGTTGCCTGTGCGCCGCCCTTAACACGGAAAGACATCAGGTGACCGTAGCGGTTTACTTTTTCATTATATAAATCATCGTATTCAGAATCAACTAAGACCAAATATTTTTTAGCAAGCTCGTGCAATGGATGAGATTCAAGACCAAGATAATCAACCTGCTCAATATGCGGGTGTTTTTCCAGCCATTCAGCAACCTTCATAGTACTTCTGCTCATTAAGTCAACTTTTGAGCGTAAAGTTCTCAAATCGTTCAGAGTAAGAATAGCATTCATTGGTGAGATGTTAGGACCAATATCTCTGTTTGGTAAGGCTTTAATATACATCCCAAAATCAGCTTTCATAAAGTCATTGTCAATATTGGAGACAAGGTTTTTTCTGGCTATAACCGCGCCCGAAACACCAAATCCACTGGTCGTCATTGTTTTTGTTACGGAATGAATAACAATATCAGCACCATAAGCTAATGGGCGAAGTAAGGCAGGTGTTGCAACAGTTGAGTCGATAATTAAAGGAATTCCATGTTTGTGAGCAACTTTTGCTACAGCTTCAACATCAAAAAAAGATTGTCCGGGGTTGCTGGGCATTTCGCCATATAAAAATCTTGTATTCTCATCAATGAGAGATTCCCATTCTTCAATATTGCTTGAATCTATTACTTTCTTCCACTTGATGTTACGCTCTTCATCTTTTCTTACGGCAAACTGCTGAAAGGTTCCGCCATAAACCTGACAGGTAGCAACAAAATTCATTTCCTGAGTCGGATTATTTTTGTCAAAAACTAAAAAGGGTTCGCAAGCACTATAAATAGCAGCCATACCTGATGATGTTGCACAGCATGAAGCGTCAATATCAGTTCCGTATGTTTCAAGTAAAGCTAAGGCGCCTTCAAGATAATACATACTTGGGTTTCCGATACGTGAATAACACCAAGTAGGTATTTGATAGCTCAGGGCAGCTTCCATTTCATCCGAATCACGGAATCCCTGCGAAGCTGACATATAGATTGGCTCAATGGTTGACCCCTGATTAAAATCAAGCGCTTCCTGCATCGAATAAATGCCATGAACTGCTATTGTATCGAATTTGCATTCTTTCATTCTTTTTTTATGGTCTGCATGCCATTGTGTTGCACGTTTTCCAGCATCAACGTAATGTTCTAAATTTGGTTTTTTCATGTGATTCACTTTTTTAGTTTACTGATAGCAAACAAAATAACGATATTTTCACATAATGCCAAGATTTACTTGCATTTCGATATATAATATCTTATTCTGCTTTCTAATTAATACTAAATATGTATTTTCGCTACTAATTTATAATATGGAGAACGTTTTGGCAAAAAATAACTTTCAAATTGATAGTTTGGACAAGAAAATATTAAATATACTTTCCAAGAATGCTAAAACACCCTTTCTTGAAATTGCAAGGGTATGTGGAGTATCGGGTGCGGCAATTCACCAAAGAATTCAAAAATTGGAGGAATCCGGAATTATTACCGGGTCACACTATCACGTTGGTATTAAGGCGCTAGGATATCATACATGCGCTTATATAGGTATTCAGGTAAATCTTTCCTCAACAAATACACATGAAGAGGTTTTTGAAAGAATATTACAAATCAAAGAAATTGTTGAATGTCATAATATCACAGGTAAATACTCGCTCCTTTTAAAGGTTTATGCACATAGCAACGAGCATCTGAAGAATATTATTGTTGATGAAATTCAATCAATTAAAGATATAACAGCTACTGAAACTTTCATCTCGCTGGAAGAGGGGTTTACCAGACAGTTACCAATTGAATAATATTATCATATTTTTTACCTAAAGGATCAATAAACACAAATATTAAATCCTACTGTAACCATTTCTGAGAGTTCTGCTTTTCAATCTATTCATAAAAATAATATTTTTTGAAATTATCCTAGGTGGTTTTTGGTTAACAAAGGAGAAAATTACTATCAATCAATACATCAGGAGATAAAAAGAATGAGTATGCTTAACGAATTCAAGAAATTTGCCGTGAAAGGCAATGTTGTTGATATGGCAGTGGGTATTATTGTCGGCGCAGCATTCGGGAAAATTGTATCATCCTTTGTTGCAGATGTAATTATGCCCCCGATTGGAATATTATTGGGTGGAGTCGATTTTGCGGGATTAGCTTTTATCCTTAAGGAAGCAGCTGGAGATGTTCCGGCCGTAACACTAAATTATGGAAAATTCATACAGACAGTAGTAGACTTTGGAATTATTGCCTTTGCAATTTTTATGGCTGTAAAAGCAATAAACAGTCTGAAGAAAAAAGAAGAAGAAGCTCCACAAGCACCACCAGCACCCTCAAATCAGGAAGTGCTTCTATCTGAAATAAGAGATTTATTGAAAGAGAAATAGAGCAAAACGTTTTGATATAAAATTGGGGATGATAAGTCATCCCCAATTTTTAAAGATTAATTCTATAGATCTTCTTCAATTTGTCAGAAGACTATTTCAGTAAAATCATTTTCCTGCTTGCCGTAAAATCCCCGGATCTGAGAAGATAGAAATACACACCTGAAGATACCTTTGCACCGGCATTATCGTCTCCATTCCAGGTTACTTTATGAGTTCCCGCAAACATGTTTTCGTTTACAAGTGATCTGACTACTTCTCCATTGATGTTATAAATCGTTAAATCAACATTACTGTTTTTAGGTAACGTAAATGAAATTACCGTTGAAGGATTAAAAGGATTCGGATAATTTTGATTCAAAGTAAACTGAGTTGGAATTTTCTCTTCATCATCTACACCAGAAGCGTTTGGCTGGATTTGTAAGTTGTCGATTGCCCATCCCCATGCAACGGCAGCGCCATCAGCATGCAGTCTGAACCTGATAAAAATTCTTTCACCGGCATTAAAGGTATTAAGTAGGTTAATATTATGATTTCTAAACATCGATCCGTTTCCGGGAGTAGTGGAATCATTTCCATTAAACACTGCATTATATGTATTTGTCCATACGGGGTCAAAACCTGCATCATAGCCATTTAACAAAGGAAGCCAGGTAATGCCATCCCGCGAGGCTTCTACAATAACATAATCAAAGAAATTTACATTTTGATAATCTGTGAATCCTGGTGCGCCAAGCTCAATGATAGCAACATCATCGTATGAAAGCGTTGCATTTTGGGAAGAAACAATAACCGGATATTTCAATTTATAAATGAATTCATTGGCGTTTCCGTAAGGATGAGCCGAGTGAAGAGCATTGTTGCTGAATCCGGTATAAGATCTGATACTGAATAAATTTCCCGTAAAATCACTTTCGGTTAATTCAGAATTAAAATCATTCACGTATCTTATGACTGCCGGAATAGGTTCAGCAAAGATACTTCTTACAGGCGAAATATATTCTTCGCCGCCGGCATATGATTTTAATTGTATTGTAAAAGTAGCAGGTTCACTCACGGAGAGGTAAGTTTTCCTGTTTACCGGATATGGATTTGCCGGGATTAATTCGAATAAATTACCATTAACAAATACTTTGGTCGAATCGTAGGGTGAGCGCAAGTCTATATTAATCTCAACATCACCTGAGGTTTGCTGAACCAATGGATTCATTCTGGGAGACAAGGCTACGACTTGTGGAGCATGACCTGATAGTTCGGGAAGGTTAACTGTCCAGATTCCACGTCCATAGGTTGCAACAACAACCTGTTCATCCTGAATAAACATTTGAAAAACACCAACCTTTGGCAATCCGTTTTCTGCAATAAGCCAGCTGGCACCCGCGTCTTCAGAAACGAATAATCCAATTTCTGTTCCAGCCCAGATAATATCAGTATTGTATGGCATTACTAGAAGAGAGAAAACTGCAACATCAGGGAAACCATTTGAACTCAAATTTTCACTCGTGAGAGATTTATTAATTGAGCCGGTTGAGCCGCCAAATCCTGAAATGTCAGTCCATGTTGTTCCCAAATCGGTAGTCTTTAGAATTTTAGGCGTTCCAACGGCAGAAAACAATACATATGCCGTATTTGGGTCAAAAGGATCTGTCGCTACTCCGGAGGCTTCAGTAACTTCATCAGGGAAATTATTGGAAATTTCTGTAAACGATAAACCCGCATCCCTTGATACATGAATTCCACCAGGTCTACCAAGCCAGGGTTTCGTATCTAAAGCAGAGGTAATCCAAACGATCTGAGGATCTGCCAGTGAAATTTCCACATTATCAAATGCTCTGTCACCAATCCAGTTGCCCGGCACCGGTGTAAGCGTCCAAGAAGCGCCAAAATCATCAGACCGTTTAATACCACTTGTCCCTACCGTAAAAACAAGATCAGGATCGGCCTTACTTGAAGCAATCTTAGTAATGAAAGGAGCGTTGCCAGCTCTTGACTCAGGTATTGCTGTAAAGGTAATTCCACCATCTGTAGATCGCGAAAGCCCGCCATTTTGGGATCCACCAATTAAGATATTCGGATTGGCGTAATTCCATGCCGCCTCAAAACCATCACCACTCAGTTTATAATTCCAGAGGGAATTTGCATCTGGTGAATTACCGGATTGCCATGTTCCGTTATCCTGCGTTCCTCCAAAGTAAGCATCCGCACCCGGTTTTTTGTCAACTCCATAAAATTGCGTTGAGCCCAGTCCTTTACGAGCAGTCCAGGTTGCACCACCATTATAGGAGATCGCAATTCCACCATCATTTGAATTAATTATGGTAAATTGTCCGGTTAAGGCATTAACCGGTATCAGATCAAGATCATGATGGTCAGCGTGTACTGCCTGCGTGCTTCCAATTTCGGTTGTTGTTCTTGTATTGTTATTTGGATTAACATTAATTCTGTAAATTTCAACACCACCCACAATTACAACGTTTTCGTCGTAGGGTGAAACCGCAATGGTATTGTTAAACCATCCTGCGGTATATGTAACAGCCCCGGAAGCGCTTGTAGAACTAAACCAGTTAGGGTCATTGCCTGTATCAGTCACAAGAGTCCAGCTTGCTCCTGCATCCTTCGTCATGTACAGATCTGCAATTCCAACAGGTCTTTCAACCGCGGCGTAAACTCTGTTTGGATCAGAAGGAGCAACAGCTAATTCAATTCGCGTACTTATTCCCTGGTAAGTTCCTTCATTCGTTCCAATGTCTGAAGGCAGAGCCATATTACCAGCCGAAACACTCCACGTTACTCCTGAATCGGTTGATTTAACAACACCTACCTCATTAACGCTCGCATACAAAACATTAAAATCATTAGGATTAGCAACAATATGCTGTACCCTGTTGTCAGTATTTGCCCCTATAACAGCATCAGGATCAAAAACTTTTGACCACGAAGTCCCGCCATCAGTAGTTCTGAAAATACCTGACTCCCTACTCCCCCCGTTAGGGCCATACGAGGTATAGTCATTATTACCGCAAACAAGAACAAGGTTTTCATCTTCAGGGCTCACAATCAATCTGTTAACGGCTGCGTAAAGTTCGTTATTTGCCGTGCTTTCCAGTTGGAACCATGTTTCGCCATGATCAGTAGATTTCCAGATACCGCTTCCGGCCAGATCCACAACACGCCCAAAACCCATCCCGGTACCAACATACATCACGTTAGTGTTTGATCTTGCAATATCGATTGAAGTTGTTGAAAGAGTTGCTAATTCAGGCGTTTTATTAATCCAGCTAACACCTGAGTTTGTTGTCTTCCAGACACCCCCACCGACTGTTGCCGCAAAAAAGGTAGCACCGGTATTATCTGTCGGGTCAACCAGTAATTGCTGGGTTCTCCCCGCCACATTACCCGGTCCTCTGTTCACCCAATTAAGATCCTCGGCAGCATTTCCTTTTAATAATCGACGCATTTCAGTGGACTTTTTAAGTGCCTTAATTTTATAGTTTGACTTATAAGTTGATCCATTAAAAGCCGTCTTTATTTCGTGTAAAGCTTCAAGAAAATTTCCGGGATTTTCAGCATCTACAGTCACTCCCTTCACTTTCGCCCTGACCCTGTTATATTCATTAATTAATTTGGCAGCATCTTCTGAATCGGAGGGCAGGTGTGAAATACGATCAGATAAGTCATTATTGTATTCCTTTAGACTGAATTCAGAATTCTGTTTGTCATCATAATTAAACGAAAAATATGTTATAGTAAGTGAAACAATTACAGATGTGATAATGAGTAATTTGAATAATTTTGCTCTCATGTGCCCCCCAATAATAATAGTATTAATCTCCCATTCCCTATTTACAACTTTTTGCCTTAGGGATTAAAGGCATTTTTTTTAACCTATTTTAAGTTGAAACTGACAACTGAGAAGAATTATTTCTCAAGTAGTCTCCGCAAAATGAATTAATACAATTTAAACTCATGGGAGAAAAGAAGACAGTAATATTCAACAAACGCATAGTTTTCTGTTATTTTAAGTTAAGGAATTGCATTTTTGATCAATTTTGAACAATTCGGGTGTGAAGAAAAGCATATAAATCCGACGAACGGTTAGTCCAGAATCATGATGATTCACAAAAAATCAGAGTAGGAGTTTGATACTGTTTGTTGATGCTTTAAAGAATAGAGAGAAGATGCCTTTTTACAAAGGTTTTTAAAAACCAAAAATTAATATGGAATTAAAATTTCTTAGCAAAAAAAATTTTTGAGGTGTGAGCAAATAAGCAATAAAACAGAGGGACACCTTGAATGTCCCTCCGAATAAAAAAATTTAGCAGTTATATTTTTTCAAGCACAGCATTTAGCCTTGCGGAAACTTCACCGGCAATCTCGCCAAGACTTTCATTCTGTACAGCCTGCATTGATTCCATTGGATTAACCATAGAAACACGAACTCTGCCCTCTTCATCTTCCTGCACTATTACGTTGCAAGGTAACAGGACACCAACATTAGGTTCTGCCAACAATGCCTTATGTGCGAATGGAGGATTACAAGCGCCCAGTATTCTGTACTTTCTGAAGTCCACGTCAAGTTTTTTCTTTAATGTTGCCTGAACATCAATTTCAGTCAAGATGCCAAAGCCTTCATGTTTAAGTTCTTCGGTAACTTTCGCAATTGTATCGTCAAAGGTATAATCAAATGTTTTAGTATTGTAATAAGCCATTTCAATCTCCAAATTAATTTTCATTATTTCATAGGATGCTGAATTTCTACTAAGGTTTCAAATTAAACGAATTAAAGACCTGGAAGATTCAAATGTTACTTTGTGTTCTCTGTGCCTTCTTTGTGTCACTCTGTGGTTTTCTTTTTACCACAAAGAACACGGAGCCGGCACAGAGAACACAGAGAAAATATTCTATTCTAAAAAATTTTATCTACAAAATAATAACTGAATAAGGTTATTATTACAGCCCCAATAAAATTCAACATTATCCCTGCTCTTGCCATATCCTTAACACGTAATTTACCACTGCCAAATACAATGGCGTTTGGTGGAGTGGCAACAGGCATCATAAATGCCATGCTCGCTGATATTGTTGCGGGAATCATTAACAATTCCGGTTGAATATTTATTGTTACGGCTAGTGCGGCAAGAATGGGCAATACCATATCATTAATCGCCGTGTTGGATGTTAGTTCAGTCATAAATGAAATCGTAAGACATATAATGAGAATTACCACTATTGGCGGAACGTTAGCCAATCCTGCAAGTTGACTTCCAAGGAACGTTGACAGCCCACTCGAAACAAATCCTCTTGCTAAAGCAAACCCGCCTCCAAAAAGTAATATTATATCCCATGGGATTTTCTTGAATGTTTCAAGACCGAGAAGCGAGCCCCCATTCTCCCCGTTTGATTTTGCAGGCAGCATAAAAAGTATAATTGACATGAGTATAGCAACTGTGCCGTCATCAACCAGTTCCGGAAAAGGAATGAGATTTGACCATCCCGGTAATGAAAAGGAGCCAAGGTTTAAGTCAGCTCTTAACATCCATAATAGCGCTGTAGAAGCAAATACTATCGCGACCAGTTTCTCTTCTCTGGTCATGGCGCCCAGTTTGTTTCGTTCATCCCTAATCATGTTTGGATCTAAAGTATTCTGGTTTTTAAATTTGAAGAGAACCTTTGTGAGTAACAAGTAGATAATAGTTAGCATTGTAATTGAAAGTGGCACTCCATACATCATCCACTGAGAAAATACTATCTCCGGTTTGTCAGGGAATGTAATGGAGTAAATCCGCTGAAAAACCAGATTGGGAGGCGTGCCAATCAATGTGCCAATTCCACCTACCGAACATGCATAGGCAATACCCAACATAAGAGCTACGGCAAATTTCCTGTCACCATTACCAGATTCTTCGATCTTTTTTAAAATTGCCATGGCAATAGGCAGAAGCATTACAGCAGTTGCCGTATTTGAAATCCACATGGAAATAAAGGCGGCAGCAATCATAAATCCGAGGATGATCCTTTGCGGTTTAACCCCGAATATTGATATCAGATTGAGAGCAATCCTTTTGTGCAAATTCCATTTTTCCATGGCGATAGCAATGATAAATCCACCCATAAACAAAAAAATAGTGGAATTAACATAGGCAGTTGCAGTTTCTTTACCACTTAACAAGCCAAGAAATGGAAACAATACCATCGGAATTAATGAAGTAACCGCGAGGGGAATTGCTTCGCTGATCCATAGCACCGACATGAGTAAAGCAACGGCAGCAGCCACGGTGACTTTCGGATTTTCGGGTTGAAAATCGAAGAAGATAATTATTATAAGAAACAAAGAGAAGGCTAGTACTAAGCCTCCGGCTTTTTTCGAAACGTTGAATCCGGTCATTTATCTCATATGTTTAGTTCGTATCCGGGTTAATCGTTTTATAGAGCGCAGAATAATCCAAATCTCCCAAACCGTTTTCCACACCACCTTTTAAGAGTCTTTGAATTGCCTTAATTATTTCCGTATTCACTCCCGCTAATTTAAGATCCCTTTCAATTAAACCGACATCTTTTAACATATGCTTTAATGGAAAGTTGGGATTCTCAAAATCGCCTTTAATATACTTATCAAGTTTCTTGTCAAAGGTTGGTGCATACAAAGCACTTTGTCTCAAAATACTCATAAATGGATTAATGTCAATCCCCTTTTTCAGGAGGAAACCAAGACTCATGGAAAACGCGGCGGTTTCTGTAGCTATTAATTGGTTTAGAGCCAGTTTGGTTGCAGAAGCCTCACCAACTTTTCCAATATATTCAACTTCACCTAAAATACTCAGCAATCCGCTGTATTCATCTGCAAGTTCCAATTCTCCACCTACAAGGACAAATAAAGAACCGTCTTTTGCCTGAGGAATACTTCCCAACACCGGCGCTTCAAGAAAACCTCCGCCAAGCTTATTTATTTTCTTTTCCAATTTTTTATTTTCATCAGTAGAAATAGTGCTCATCTGAATTACTGTCTTTCCCTTATAGTCTTTATATCCATCGTAAAACAGAAGGTTTTCAACAGCTTTATAGTCTGATAGCATCACTATAATAATTTCATTCTCACTAATTGCTTTTGCAGGATTCCTTTTAACAATTGCACCATGTTTTTTAAGTTGGTTTGCTTTTTTCTCTGTACGATTGTAGCAAGTAACCTCAAGTTTATTCTTGAGTAATCTTTCCGCCATGGGTGCGCCCATTAAGCCTGTTCCTAAAAATGCAATATTCATTATTCCATTCCTTTCAAGTGATGTACCAAATCAAGTTCAATGTCTTCTTCACAAATAAACGGTTCGCCATATTCTTTTCTTATCCTTAAGCCGAAAACCTTTGCCCGGGCTTCCAGATATTGGATGAAGTTTTTTGAGCTGATAAGCGTTTCAGGTTCCGTGCTGTTCGGATCATAAAACTGAGTTCCATAGGCACGAACAGCTTTCATCTTCGTCTCCAAATAGTCTGAGATATCAACGACAAATGAGGGTTTGAACTCGTAAGTCTGCATAAAATAATATAATTTTTTCGGTCTATAAAAATCCTGTTGTACGCCATCGAGTTCGGTGATATATTTTTGAAGACCACTGGTAAAGAATGCTTCTTTAACAATCCTGCCAGCACCTTCATGATCCGGGTGGCGGTCAACAAAATAGGGGGCAAAAATAATATTCGGCTGATATTTTCTAATCTGTTCAACAACTACTTTTACAAAATCTTCATTAAGTCTAAGCTTTCCATCCGGCAGTTTCATGTTGTCGCGAAGAGTAATGTTCATAATCTTGCTGGCCGCTTCCGCCTCAGCATATCTTGTTTCAACCGTGCCGCGGGTACCCATTTCGCCTTGTGTAAGATCTATTACACCAACCTTCAATCCTTTATCTGTCAATTTTGCGACTGTGCCGCCAATGGATAGTTCAACATCATCCGGGTGTGCCGCAAATATTAGTGCGTCTAACTTCATTAAAACTCCGCCTTTCACTAAAATAGTTTTTCAATTATGAATATACGGCTCAACACAAAAAGATGTAATATAATTCTAATATGGTGTTATTTTCGGCTGTCACGATCCATCCACGGGCTGGCAGGCGTATTGTGACGCAAAAACTCATGGAGATCATCTTGAAGAATCAGTGTATCGTCACGTTACACTTGCCCGGCACTGACGGGAACGTGACGACCTGGGTCTGAGGGCTCGGCTGTACGATTCGACGTCTATACTTCTTCACGTATTTACATCTTCCCGGTTCTCCAACTCTCCGTCTAAACGTTTTTACGTTCCCGGAATTTACTAAAACAGTTTTTAATTTTTGTAGGCATCTTTCCTTTTAACAACATCAATTATAAGAATAACCAGCCTCCCCTTTTCCATTTTAAATAGTATTCTAAAATCACCGGTTCTTAATCTGCGCACACCATGGTATTTGCCTTTCAGGGTCTTAACATCCGGTGGATTATTATGTTTACTGGCAAAATATAACAGCATATTATCAATTGCGGAATTAACCTGATCCTGCTCATCGGGTTGAAGTTTGGTAATACTTCTCTTAGCAGCCCTGGTATATAGAATCTGAAAATTCATAGAGAAATAGTTCTTGTCTCGTCAACTTTAAGATCATCTGCAGTCAGCAAATCCAGAATGCCTGTTAGTTCACTGTTTTCATTCTCATCACAAAAATCAGAAGACATAATTCTAAAATAAGATTCTCCGTAACCCTCTTTTTCCAGAAGTGCTTTTACAGAGTCATCTATTATTTCACTGATACTCTTGTTTTGGGTTCTTTTAAGCGTGTCTAATATTTTCCAGGTTTCTGGCTTAAAATTTATATTGTGTCTTTCTCTTTCCACAAATGGCTCCTTTGTGTATGTTGTGTATCTACACAAGTAATATACAAATCTTTTTTACTAGTCCAAAATTTTCTAATCCCATAATATTTTAGCGATTATGTTCCCCAATTCAAACAGTAAACTCTATCTTATTATTTACCAGAATGTTATATTGCCACCTGTTTGGGAGATCATTTCCTGCCAAAGCCTTTTTCTTATAATTTGAAACAAACCCGGAAATAATATGAGTATTGACAGCACGGCAATTATTGAAAGCGAAGTTGAGTTAGCAGAAGATGTTGAAGTCGGTGCGTATTCTGTTTTACGAGGTAAAATTAAAATTGGCAAGGGCACGGTAATAAAAGATCATGTGACTATTTACGGACCCATTACCTTTGGTGAAAACAATACCATCCACCCTGGAGCTGTACTTGGGAATGTATCGCAGGACTTAAAATACAAAGGAGAAGCGGCAGAGGTTGTAATTGGGGATAATAACTCAATACGTGAATATGTAACAATCCAGAAAGGCACAGCCGACGGCGGTGCGCAAACTATCATTGGCAATAATAATCTACTTATGGGATACGTTCATATAGCCCACGACTGTAGAATTGGAAACAATGTTATTATTGCTAACACAACCTCACTCGCCGGACACGTAATAATAGACAATTACGCCTATATTGGCGGTTTATCAGGAATACATCAATTCGTTACAATTGGTGAATCCTGTTTTGTGGGTTTTATGAGTCGCATCAACAAGGATGTACCTCCCTATTCAATTGTAGAAGGCAACCCCGCAAGACCGCGAACAATTAACAGCGTTGGACTTACGAGAAGAAATTTTCATCCGGATGATATAGCACTTATTAAAAAAGCGTTTGTTACTCTTTACGTTTCAAAAGTAACCAGGGCTGAGAAACTTCAAACACTCCAGGCAGATGAATTTAAGAATAACGAATTCGTTCAGAACCTTTTGGCTTTTGATCTGGCAAGCGCTAAGGCGAAAAGCGGAAGAGCTTTGGAAGAATTAAGGGACAAAGGATAGAGTGAATCGGTAAAAAAAGCTGCCACAGCCAGTGTGACAGCTCTTTGGAAATCTATTAAAAAGCGTGATTTTTAACTCGCCAAGAAGCCCCACCTAAATACCATTACAAAATTCGGTTTTAACTTCATTCTTAATTGTTCATTTCTACATATTAATTCATAATTCAAAATTTCTGCCTCCTACATTCTACCTCCTGATTCTTGCTCCATTTCTTTTACTTTTTTCTAAAAAATCATCTTGCTGTACAACTTTATTTGTTTTACTTTCGTCTAAGAAATAAATTTCAGTGAGGATTTTAATGAATGATGAGATAACAAGACGAGAAGAACAGGTTCTCTTGGCAATTAATGAGCTACAGGAAGACGCTTACCTTGTTTCAATAATGAAGCATCTGACAGACTTGTTAGATAAAAGCTGGACAGTAGGCGCAGTTCATAAACCATTAATGCGACTCGAAAATATGGGATTCATCGATTCTTTTACAGGTGAAGCAACAGCGGTACGTGGTGGGCGTGGGAAAAAAATTTACAAAATTACAGAGAGGGGGCTTGAAGTCCTGCGTTCAGCTAAAAAAACAAACGATTTGCTTTGGGCAAATTTTTCGGGATAGGATATGAAAGGAAATGGTTCTCCACCAAAAATACTAGAACTACTTTTGGGTTTGCTCCAATTACCGCAAGAGAAACAGGATATGCTTGGCAATTACGAAGAGCTATATCGAGAGAAAGCAGAACAAAGCAGAATAAAGGCTGATCTTTGGTACCTACTACAAATCCTTACCACCATTCCGACTTTTTTTTACGATAATATTTTCTGGGGGGCAATAATGTTTTTAAGTTTTATTAAAATTTCACTTAGGCAGTTAAGTAAGAATAAACTCTACTCTCTTATCAATATTTCCAGTCTAGTTATAGGGATTACTGCTTTTTTGCTAATGGTTCTTTGGGTGAGAACCGAGCTAATTTATGACAGACACGTTGAAAACGGGGACAGCATTTACAGAATTCTAATAAATTCATCCGATGAAAGAAACCTGATGTTCCATGCTGGTATGATCGATTATATGAATGCACAGGATGACAACATTGACATTTGCGGTTACGGACAAAACACCTATCAGGCAATTACACACGAGGGTAAAAATACCAGCCTTAAAGACGTATCCTATGCAAATCCAGAATTGCTCGAATATCTTGATGTGGATCTGGTTCAGGGTAATTCTGCTAGCGTGCTAGATAACCCATACAGTATTATTATATCCCAATCTGCCTCACAGGTTCTATTTGGCGGAAAAAATCCCATCGGCGAAAAACTTATAGTAAATAATAAATCAACGTTTACAATATCCGGTATATTTAAAGATATTCCAACTACCTCACATATCAAGTTTCAGTTACTTACGTCTTTTCAGACCTACAGGAAAATGTACCCGAGGCGTTTTGAAATTACAGGGATATCCACAGTTAATTTTTACAGCCGGATTACAAAGGATAGTCAAAGAGCATCAATAAGCAATGCTTTTATTCAATGGTTCATCGATAACAAAACACTTGATAAAGAGTTTAACAAAGATCTCTATAAAATTGAGTTTCAACCACTTTACGATATTCATATGTATTCCTCTGATCTGGTTTGGGACAGAGCTGATAGAATTGATTCCAATTACGTCTTAGGAGCTATTGTATCCGGGCTTTTGCTTCTGGTATTAGCATGTTTCAATTTTGTTAATCTGTCTACAGCAAAAAGCATTACCAGAGCCAAAGAATTTGGACTAAGGAAAGTAATTGGGTCTGATAATAAGCAGTTACTATGGCAGTTTATGAGCGAGAGCGCATTATTTATTATTGTCTCGTTCCTTTTATCTATAGTTCTGATTTTGCTTCTTCTCCCGGATTTTAATTCGCTAACCAGTAAACAATTTACTATCGCCTCGTTTTTTGAAAAAGACGTACTGATTCTTATCAGTGTAATAATAACTTTAATGATTGTCGTAATCTCGATAGCACCTATGATCAAGTTCAGAAATATGAGTCTCGTCGGAATGATTAAGGATAGAACCTTCTCTATTGGTTCCAGAAATAAACCTAACAAGATCTTAACGAGTAAACAGCTTCTCGTGGTTACACAATTCGTAATTACTGTAGTGATCTGCTCCCTTTTCCAGGTAGTTAACAGTCAAATGGAATTTATGATGAATAAAAATCCGGGATATACAACTGACAACATAATCATCCTTGAAAATCCCTATGGTGACGGCATGTTTGAGAGATACAGCACTTTTGCAGATATTGCTACTCAGATACCAGGTGTAATTTCAGTAGCATCCTCTAACAATGTACCCGGGGAGAATATCTGGAACTACTGTAGTCCTCATGTAACTGGGCAATCTGAGGAAGAGAGTAAATCAGTCGGGCTCGTTTTTGTACAGCATAATTTCTTTGATATTCTCGAAAGTAAAATCAAGTCAGGAAGTTCGTTCCTACCTGTGAATAATGGCGAAGACTTAAATTCGGTAATACTCAATGAAAGCGCTGCAAAGCTTTTCGGAATAAATGAAGCAGGAAGTGCTAGTCTTACCGGAGTCGGGAGCATACCAGGTCCGCAAAATATAATTGGAATTGTTGAAGATCTTTATACCAAGTCATTGTATGAAGAGATAACACCTACCATCTATATGCAACTAACATGGAGCGCAACCAACATAATGGTGAAAGTTAACAGCAGAAATCTGCATGGGACCATGGCGAACATTACAAAGGCATGGGAACAGGCTGTTCCTGATTGGCCTATCAGTTACCACTTTCTCGATGAGAATATTAATAAGCTCTTCGAGAAAGAAAGAACGATACTCAGTCTGCTAAAAATATTCTCCCTCATTGCAATTTTCATTAGTGCAATGGGAATATTTGGTCTGGTAAGTTTCACAGTTGTTAAGAAAACAAAGGAAATTGGAATTAGAAAAGTATTGGGCGCCTCTGTTGCTGGTATAATGGTAAATATAATGAAAGAATTTGTGTTACTGATTCTGGCAGCTAATATTATTGCTCTGCCATTGTCGTACTATTTTGCTACTTCCTGGTTGCAAAACTTTGCTTTTTCAATATCCATTAATCTGATTCTGTTCGGTATGGCGGGCATAATTGCCTTGATGATAACACTAATTAGCGCCGGTATTAAAATAATGCATGCAGCTAACTTACCATCTGTGCAAGCAATAAAACATGAATGACAAAAAATAATCTAAATGGCAAAAAATAGGGGGAAGAAAAAACTTCCCCCATAAGAATTAATTAATTTTCCCTTTTTCAGCGGCAGCTTTAAGATCGTCATTTGCAAAAATCGCAATTTCAACTCTCCTGTTTTGTCGTCTGCCTTCTTCAGTATCATTGGTTGCAACCGGTTCTTTTTCACCTAATCCTTGCATTGAAAAACGAGCTGACGAAACAGCCTGAGCTACTGTGTAATCAACAACTGATTTAGCACGTTGTTCAGATAGAGTCTGATTATGCTCCTCTGTGCCTTTGCTATCGGTATGTCCTGTAACAAGTATTGCTGTATCTTCATACTTGTTAAGGATTTTTGAAAGTTTTGCAATATTTGTTTTAGCCTCAGCTTCTAAAGTAGACGAATTAGTTTTAAATAATATTCCGGAATCGAAAGTAATTTTAATACCTTCACCAACTCTCTCAACTGTTGCGCCTTCAATATCATTCTGAATTTCCTGAGCCTGTTCATCCATATAATTACCAATAAAGTATCCGGCAGTTCCACCAACAGCAGCGCCTATAATTGCGCCTAAAGTAGTATTTCCTGCCTGCTTTCCAATTACTCCACCAAGTATGCCACCTGCAGCAGTACCAATTGCTGTCCCCTTAAGAGTATTACTGGCTCCGCAACCGTAAAACCCAAAGGAAAATGTTAAAGTTAAAATCAAAAGAATTGCACTGAATCTTTTCATCAAAACACTCCTATAATTGTTTGTTGTTTGTATGAATTAGTTATCATCTTTCATATTGAATATGTCGATACTAATGGAATTGATAACAACTTTCTGTGATATAAGTTTCACTAACATAATGAGAAAGTTGGAACTAATCATAATAACAAAACTTGCCCCGTTAAAAATTTCAAAAATATGTAACCTTAGCAAATAAATATGTGTTACTAAAATAAACAACAAGCTGACTCAAAGATAATTTAAGAGAGAAATTGATGAGTGAAAAAATAGAGACACTATGTAACCTAAAAAAATCAGCAGTTACAGAACGTTTTGAGGAAATAGTAAAAATGGTGAATAAGCCAAATTATATTTGTAAGAAATGCGCAAGAGTAGCAAACGAACAAATAATGGTATGTAAACCAAAAAAAATGCATAAAAACTTATAATATAGATTGTCCTCTTCTCGAATATTTCAAATGAAATATCTAGTCTAAATGGTTTAGTTATTTTGTGTTTTTATCAAGTACATTGGGGCGTAGGGTAAAATGAATATCACATTAGAGTGGAAAGAAAATTATAATACGGGCATTGAAGAAGTCGATTTTCAGCATAAATATTTTCTGAAACTTATCAAGAGATTTGCTCAATTAACAGAGGGAGAACCGGATGACGAATATGTTAAAAGGCTGCTTCTAGAAATAGTTTTATATGCAGAATTTCATTTTTGCAGTGAAGAAAACATGATGATCAGAGCCGATTATCCTTCAGTTAAACAGCACCAGAAGCTTCACAATGAACTTGTGCAGCAACTTAATGATGAAATCTCTTCTTTCAAAAACGATAAGGAAAGTATTATTCACCTTATTGCCTTTTTAGCAAATTGGTTTATGCACCATACAGTCGAAGAGGATATTAAGTTTGCAAATCACCTAAGTTAACCAGTCCTCAAAATAGTGGTTTATATTTTGAATAGAATATCAAAACACCCCGATGGAAAAGTTATTTCTAGTACTAAATAAAATTGCTTTACTATGAAGTAGTGAAACCATAGGTCGTAACTTAATTAACCAATTACTCAACACACCCAATCATATTTTTTATGAATGAGCAGCTCTCGCGGGTATAAAGCATGAACATAAGGGCTCGCTCCGGATATTTTTTCAGATCAATATATTTAACATTCGGTTTATAAGCCTCCATGGTACTGCTCGGGACAATTGAGTATCCTATACCGCTTTCAACCAGGCGGACAATTGTATTTATTTGACTGGTTTCATGGGTTACATTTGGTGTGAAACCAGCTTTGTTACACATACTCACTATTGAGTCAATCATCCCCTTACCACATGTGCGTGCGAAGCTGATAAATTGGTCATCTGCAAGATCTTTCAATTCAATTTTCTTCTTGCTCGCTAATTTATGAGTATGCGGTATAATAATCGAGAATGATTCCTCATAAATTTTTTGTGATATAAGATTATCGTGTAGTATCGGCATACGAACAAACCCAACATCAAGTTGGCCTGAAAGAAGAGCCTTCTTCTGATCCTCATTCCCGAGCTCAAACAATAGAGTTTTAATATTAGGATAGTTTTTATTCATCTTACTTAAAATGCGCGGCAGGATTGAGTGCATGGCGGCACCCACATAACCAATTTTTAGCTGTCCATTAATTCCGTTGCCTATTGATTTTACCTGTTCACGAATGTTGTCAACCTGATAAAACAAATTTCTCGCCTCGCCCTGAAGATAAGTCCCGGCTGGAGTCAGCTCAACACTTCTTTTTGTACGGTTGAAAAGTTTTACTCCCAAATCTTCCTCAAGTTCTTTAATTTGCCTGCTGAGTGGTGGTTGCGCTATAAAAAGTTTTTTAGCAGCTTTCCCAAAATGAAGTTCTTCGGATAATTTTAGAAAATATTTTAGATGACGTAATTCCATGTAATACCTATTAAGTATTTTTATATGATAAAAATAATATTTCAGTATTACTAAATCAATTTCTATTTTCCCATTGTCTATTTATTGGAGGATATATGAAGCATACAATTTACTTTGTTGACGCATTTGCTGAAAAAGCATTTGAGGGTAACCCGGCTGGCGTTTGTATACTTGACGAGCCTATGGACGAAACAATGATGCAAAATATTGCAGCAGAGAATAATTTATCAGAGACAGCATTCGTTGTAAAAAATGGCGAGAATTTTTCAATTAGATGGTTCACGCCAGCCATCGAGGTCGATCTCTGCGGTCACGCAACGCTTGCCTCAGGATACATTCTATTCAATGAATTGGTGTACGAAAAGGATACTATCGAAATGAATTCGAAAAGCGGCATTTTGAAGGTTTCGAGACAGAATGATCGAATATCTCTTGATTTTCCCACACTCGAACTTACTCAAGTGGAGGTGAAAGAATTTCATTTACAGATGTTTGATAAAACTGCCCAGGAAGTATATGAGACTATTGATGATTACCTTTTTGTATTCGAATCAGAGGAAGATATAAGAAATATCAAACCGGATTTCAGTCGCCTGCTTGATCTCGATTGCAGGGGTGTAATTGTAACTGCTCCAGGTGAAAAGGTTGATTTCGTATCGCGCTTCTTTGCGCCAGCTGTCGGCATTCCTGAAGATCCAGTTACAGGATCGGCACATACAAAACTTATTCCTTATTGGTCCAGACGACTCGGTAAGAAAGAATTAATCGCAAAACAAATTTCGAAACGAGGTGGTACATTGTACTGTAAAGATAAAGGTGATAGAGTTGATATTGCCGGGAAGGCTGTTTTGTATCTGAAAGGTGAAATTAACATTTAGAGGATTGCTATGAATAGCGAGTTACTAAAAGACAGAAAAAAATTAATGACTTTAATGAAGAACTCTGACCCGTTTTTTGAGGAGTTTGGGGGACTTGATGATAAAGCATTCTCCCAAGGAGCAATATCAAAAAAACACAAGGAACTGACCATGGTATCCATTTCCATTGTTCAGAAATGTGAAGAATGCATAATTTATCATTTGGGAGAATGTCTTAATCACAATGCCACGAGAGAAGAAATACTGGACGCTGTTAAAATTGGTATGATGAGTAGCGGGTCAACTTCCTATCCATACGGAAGGCTTGCATTTTCTTTTCTTCATGATAACAAAATATTATAAGAGGTATTAATGAAAGTACTTGTTGTATATCATTCTGTAACAGAAAATACAAGGATTTTAGCTGAATCAATTGCGGATGGAGTTAATATGGTCGAAGGCGTTGAGACAGAAATCAAGTCTGTTTCTGAAGTGAGAGATGATGATTTTTTATCGGCAGATGGCATTATTGCCGGTTCGCCTGTTTATTTCGGTGGAATGAGTTGGCAATTGAAAAAGATGTTTGATAAACTAATTAATATCCGGCGAGACATGAAGAATAAAGTCGGAGCCGCGTTTTCAACTTCGGGACATCACACGGGTGGAAAAGAGACAACTATGATGGGAATTATTCAGGCAATGTTAATCTGTGGTATGATCGTTGTTGGAGATCCTTTTGAAAGCGGTGGACACTATGGTGTAGCGTGCTTGGGCGAACCAAGCGAAAAAGGTGCTGAAGATGGAAAGCTATTGGGGAAACGAGTAGCCGAATTGGTCAAAAAATTACATATCTGATATATTTCAATTAGATCTGATTGATGTATAGAGTAAACAATTTTGATAGTGTACTATTCCAAAGGGGGAATCACTACCCCCTATTTTTTATTCCGCCTTTAAGATCTCAACAGGCTTTGCACTCGCAGCTTTAATTGCCTGATAACTTATTGTAATAAGAGTCTGGATTACTACTGCTAAACCTGAAAAGATAAAGACCCAAATCCCGATGGGGTTGGAGTAAGCAAAACTTGCTATCCACTGGTTCATTAAATAATATGCTAGTGGCCAAGCAATTAAATTTGCCAAAAGTGCAAGAGTAATAAATTCTTTTGATATGAGTGACAGTATGACAGAATGACTTGCACCAACTATTTTTCTTATCGCTATTTCCTTAGTTTTTCTTTCAGCCATATACGAGACCATACCTATTAATCCAAGGCAGGAAATGATAATTGCAAGTGTACTGAAAGATTCAAATATATTGGCTATTCTCATTTCGTCCTGATATTGCTCATTAAAATCATCATCCATAAAGGTATATTCAAATTTGAACTCCGGGACAACATCTTTGATAACACTCTCAATATTTTCAATAGTTGCTGTCAGATTTTGTGGGCTGACTTTCACGAACATGTTAAAATATGGCAGGTTCTGATAAAGCATAAAAACAATAGGGCGGATTTCATTATGTAAAGAAGTCCCATGAAAATCTTTAACAACTCCAACAATTTCACCTTCGTCTCTCCACATTGAAAACATTCTTCCAACGGGTTGTTCCTTGTAATTTGTCAATTTAAGAGCTGCTTCGTTGATAATATAATTCATGCTGTCTGCCCCAAACTCTCTGGAGAAAGTCCTCCCATATTTCATATCCATTCCAAAAGTCTCAAAGTAATCGTAATCCAGGCATACAAAATTCATCATTTCATAATCATTTGAAGATCTCCCTTCCCAGTAAACAGGATTAGTCGCAGAGATTTCCAGAGGGGCTTGTGAAGCCGCGGTAACATTAATTATTCCGCTCTCCGATAAAAGCCGCTTTTTCAAGGTATCATATTTTTGTCTTAACCCATTGTTAGTAGGGATAACGATTATCTGATCCCGGTCAAATCCCAGGTTCGAATTTCTTATAAAACGTATTTGATTAGAAATAATAAGTGTGCTTATAATTAATGTTATAGTTGCTGTGAACTGAATAACAAGAAGTACTTTTCTGAGTCTGTGTCCACCACTTTTTACAAAACTATTTCTAAAAATACTTGCCGGTTGAAAAGAAGATATCACCAAAGATGGATATATTCCTGAGAGTATTCCTGTTAACAGAGTAATAAGAATAAGTCCTGTTGTCAGAATCCAGTTGTCTATCAGATTCAGGCTCAATTCCCTGGAAGCAAGATTATTGAAATAAGGAAGCATTAACGAGCTCATCAGCAAAGCCAGAAGCATTGCTATGAAAGTAAGTAAAACCGTCTCCCCTATAAACTGCTTAACCAGTTCTTTGCGTTCTGCCCCTGCTACCTTTCTTAATGCAACTTCTTTCGCTCTTCGTGTTGAGCGGGCTGTTGAAAGATTTACAAAATTTATACAGGCTATCAACAAGACAGCAAAAGCTATGGAGGAAAAGACATAAATATAGAGAATGGGATCGGTTCCGTTTAAGGCGTGTAAATTTATATCTCTTAAAGGTTGTAATCCAACATACCACTTATTATTTGTCCGCGTATCAATGTCGTTAATAGTATTTCTGATTTTATCGCGAACTTCATCGACATCCACATTTTCCCTTAACATCAAATAACCCGGACCATCCATAGACCAGGTTGTTAGTCTTTTTTCCCCCATATAAAGGGCGGGATGGAAAAGAATATCGAACTTCAAATGAGAGTTGGAAGGATTATTTTCTATTACTGCTGTTACTTTCAAATCAGTTGTATTATCAAGTTGTATAATTTTCCCAATGGGATTTGCGCTGCCAAAGTATTTTAGAGCCATCTCCTCGGTAATAACAACATCGTTTAGGTGTGAAAACGCTGACCGGGGATTTCCATTAATAAATTTGTAGGTAAACATGTCAAAAAAATCCGGGAAGACCATTCTGCATTCGGCATAAAAATCATTATCATTATATTTCGTTAGTAATCTTGCGTAAGTGAAACTTGTCCCGCATTCAATCTCAGGGTAATTATTTTTAAGCGTTGGAATTAAAGCCCAGGGGTTCGAAGAGAATGTATCTCCATTCCGTTCGACAGTGATTCTATATAGTCTTTCCCCATTTTCATGAAAATTATCAAAGGATAGTTCGTGTTGAACCCAAAGTAAAATCAAAATACAACAGGCTAAACCCGCAGCTAATCCAAAAATATTTATAAAGGAATACCCTTTATAATTCATGATATTCCTCAGAGTGCTTTTTAGATAATTCCTAAGCATAATTCCCTCCCCGTAAATTGTCTCTTTTATTAATAATGGAATTGAGATAATTACTTCTCCCCAGTACCAGAAATATGCCCTTATTGGTCCGGATTTCTCAACTTCCACCATAAAGCATTCCTCCAGATCACCCAGTTTTTCATGGAATTCTTCCCGAAGCAGAAACCGTGCGAGCAGCCATCTGGCAAAACCAGGTGAAGATCTCTTAATCATTTTGTTTCCAAAATTGAATTGGTAATTTTTTCCCATACACCCTCGTGCATGGTTTTTATTTCCATTAAGGCAGTTTTACCGGGATCTGTAATTTCATAATAGACTTTTCTCCTGCCACCCCGCTCCGGTGTGGGTTCACTCTCACTTTTTGTTATAAAACCCTTTTTGGTCAGTTTATTTAGCGGATCATAAATTAGGGCAAAGGACCATTTTTTCCCTGTTACCTCAAAAATGTGTTCTCTAATGCTTACACCGTATGCCGTTCCTTTTAGCAGGAGTATAGCGGTAAGTACAATTTCTTCTGCTCTTGATAATAATTTCATGATTCTCCCAATATCTATCGGACTACGATATATATGACGTTTGAATTAGCAAAAAGGTTGTACGAGCTGGGAATATTATCCTTAATTTCTTTGATTCTAATATTCTAAATTGTTTTCCAAAATAAAGAGAGACACAGATTCGGTTATTTTTATCCAAAAATGTTATCTTTCAGCCTTTTTAATTTCAATATATTCCTAGAAGGTAATATCATGAATAAAATGACTTCCTCCCTAATCGCTCTTATAGCCGTTCTCACACTAGGGTATCTTTATTTCAATGGGATTGGCAACTCAGATATCCCTGACGATAACTCATACTTATTCTGGGGTGGAAGTAAAAACGCTCATCATGTTTTTAACAGGATGATTTCGGAGCAAAATCATGTTGCCTGGTCTACAGGATATCATACCGGATCACCCGTACCGCTTGGAGCTGTTGGTCCAAAAAAATACACGGATAAATTGCAGGGAATGATTCAAAATACAGAAATATCGAAAGTATTAAAGGAAGCCGTCGGAGATGGAGTTAATGTTATTTTATTAATCGGTGATGGCATGGGAATTAGTCTTTTATCAATGCCGATTTATCATAATATTGCTAAAGGATCGGAAGAAAAGACTTATTTTGAAATAATAATGAATGAAGGTATATCAAGTTTTGTATTAAATCATCCTTATGGCGAAATAGTGCCTAGTTCAGCTACTTCGGCTACCTCAATTGCCTGCGGAAGTAAAACCAGAGTGGGCATGATTGGAGTTGACCACGATGGTTATGAATTGAAAAGTATTCTGGACGTGGCTGAGGAAAAAGGCATGGTAACTGGATTAATCACTGAGTCGACAATTGTAGATGCGACACCGGTTGGATTTTACGGTCATAGTTCAAATAGACATGATTTTCTAACATTTGCAGAACAACTAGTCTATGATAATGATATTGAGTTAATATTTTCCGGTGGTGGTGCTTATTTCATCCCTCAGAAGAGCAGACTTTCAGAAATGGAAGGTTTCGAGGATCTAAATTCAGATTTGGATCAAATCTCTCAACGAATTGATGATAAAAACTTGCTTAAAGATGCATCCAGTAAAGGTTACAAACTTGTAAATACCAGAGAGGAGTTGCTTTCTCTGGATGCAAAAAGTAAAAAGATCTTCGGTATCTTCGCTGCAAATGCTATGAACTCCACAATTGACAGGGATAATGAAGCAACAGGAGAACCTTCCCTTGTCGAGATGACCCAGAAAGGAATAGAAATCCTTTCAAATTCAACTGCCGGATTCTTTCTTATGGTGGAAGAAGCCAGAATTGACTTTGAAGCCCATGATAATGACGCAGGTGCTGTACTTAAAGCTGTGACTGAATTCAATGAAGTAGTCGGAGCAGGCTACAACTACTATGCTTCAAATAAAGAAAATACACTAATTGTATTCACAGCTGATCATGAAACCGGCGGAATGTCATTCACATACTTCGGCATCCCTAAAGATGAAAGAATACCTTTGCAATTACCCTCCGGGAAAGAATATATCAGAAAGTTGAGTAGCCTCACTTTCGAGGAATATTTAACAATTTCTAATCAAAACAAATCCATTTATAAAATTTTTCTGGAAGCGGATACTCCTGAACACTTGCTGGAATTATTGCTGAATAACTCGGGATATGATATTTCAATTGAAGAGGCTGAACAGTTGTTCCCTTTAATTCAAAAGTATAAAAAAGGGAAGTAATTTTTTTTGTTTGATTTTTATCCCGGTGTTTAGAATTGGATACATTTACTGAATCCAATACCAGGCATTAATTTTTCTCCACCTTGCTGTAACTTTTCACCACTATGTTATGTTAATCTAATGATTGCTGACATAAAATTTTCATCAATAACAAATTGTTTGTTAAATGCCAAGAGAGACTCATATTGAAATTAAAGGCAGTTGCTTATGCGTAAAGGTGTTTGGTAAATACAGCCTGGAGCGGAGCAAAAAACTTTTCACCTCAATTTTCGACTGGATTGAAAATGAAAATCTTTCAAAGGTTTTAATAGATATTCGGGAAATGGCAGGAAAGATTTCTGTGGTTGACCGATTCAATCTTGCCAATATGCTTCAGGAATACAGATCACGATTTATAAAAATTGCCTTTCTCGTTAGAGAAGACCATCAGAAGCCGACTAAAATTTTTGAAACAGTAGCCAATAATCGCGGAATATATGTAATAACAGCCACAGATGAAGAGGATATTAAAGAATGGATTGATTCTGTTACGTTGAATTCTGTTAAGAAAAAAGCGGTTCACTGATCCAAGCTGCCTAAACTGCCAATCATATCATAATTAACCGGTTAATTACAATTCAAGTCAATTCTGAATGAATACTATTATCTGTAGAGTAACAAAATTTGCAACTTTTTATATATTTTTAGAAGTGTAATGGAGTAAAAGCATTTTTCCTTGATGATTTTTGCCATGTACAGGTAAAATGTATATTGTTATTCGTTTCTATAACTATAATTGAAGAGTTCAAATGACGAAATTTCCACCAAGTATATTCAATGATGTTATTGGCCCAGTGATGAGAGGGCCTTCAAGTTCTCATTGCGCGGCTGCCGTTCGCATCGGGCGCATTATCCATGATTTAATGGATGGAATAATAGAAAAAGTTATTATTGAATTCGATCCACATGGGTCGCTGGCAACAACACACGAAAGCCAGGGTTCTGATATGGGTTTGTTTGCTGGTTTACTTGGCTGGGATACAACTGATGAAAGATTGATTAATTCCAGACATTTCCTTGAAAGTGCCGGCGTAACTATTGAAATAAAACTTGCTAAATTAGAGTATACACACCCAAACACTTACAAAATAACAACATCCAATAAGGGGGAACTTCATACTATAATCGCAATATCCTCGGGTGGAGGATCGATAGAAATTGTTGAGTTAGATGAAATAGCTATTTCAATCCATGGTGATTATTACGAGACAATAATTTTGTCTGACCATAAGACTAACTTTGACTTCAATGCCCATATTTCTGATTCCATAATAAATATTTATTCAAAAGGGAAGCTTTTCATTGCACAAATCAAAACACAACGTCCACTGACAGTTACTGAACTTTCATTAATCGAAAGCAAAAACCCAAACTGTATCGTAAAATTAATCAATCCGGTAATGCCAATTTTATCGGGCAAAAAAATAGTGGTGCCATTTCTTACTTATGATGAATTAACTCTTTTCAATAAAGATAAGAATTTACAATTGTGGGAGTTAGCGCTGGAATATGAAAGTGCCAGGGGCAGCTTACCAAAGAATGAAGTATTTGTGAAAATGAGGGAGATAGTGGAAATAATTCAGAACTCTATCATGAAAGGGTTGAAGGGTACTTCATTCGAAGACAGAATTCTGGGAAATCAGTCTTCACTTTTTAAATCAGCAATGAGTGAAAAAAGATTACTTGATGGGGGCTTACTCAATACAATCATTTTGTATGTTTCCGCCCTTATGGAGATGAAAAGCTCTATGGGTGTTATTGTGGCAGCGCCAACTGCTGGTTCTTGTGCCGGTCTGCCGGGGGCAATAATCGGTGCCGCTGATTTTATGAATCTGGATAAAGATGAGATTACAAAAGCGATGCTTGCGGCTGGTTTGATTGGAGTTTTTATTGCTCATAAATCAACCTTTGCAGCCGAAGAATGCGGATGCCAGGCAGAATGTGGAGCTGGTTCCGGAATGGCCGCTGCCGGATTAGTTACGCTTTCGAAGGGAACTCTTAAGGAAGCCATTAATGCTGCAACAATGGCTTTGCAAAATATCCTTGGAATGATATGCGATCCTGTTGCAAATCGGGTTGAAGTTCCTTGTCTTGGCAAAAATGTTATGGAAGCTTCAAATGCACTATCATGCGCAAACATGGCCCTGGCCGGCTATGATCCGGTTATTCCTCTTGATGAAGTTATTGAAACAATGGATAAAGTTGGTCGAAGCCTGCCAAGGGAATTGAGGTGCACAGCCCTGGGTGGTTTGTCCATTACAAAATCTTCAAAAGTGATAGAAAACCGATTGAGGGGAAAAAAATAATTTTGGATAAATAAGTTTGATGGGTGGTTGTAAAAACCTTCTCTTTCTTAGGAAATTAAGAAAAAATAAATTGGATTTGGCTTTTGATATGTGAACTGTTATATTATCAAGGTAGAGGAGGGTACCCTCCCCCACCATTGAGACCTGATCATGCCCGCCTGCTAAGAAAGCATTATTCAGGATCACCTCAATAATCATAATTTTTATTGTCCCAAAAAAGGCAAAAAATCATGGCTACATAATGATGCAGCGTTTACAATTCCGAACCACTCCCAATGAAATTGTGTTTAACTCATATCTACTCATTAAAAGAGAAATCAATGCCTGTTAAATACCTTTATTTAATTTTAATAATCTCCTCTTCTTTAATGAATGCACAGGTGGCTACTTTTGTGCCTGATAATCCGGAAGATATTAAACCAATATTAGTCGGAACTCAACTGCCTGAATTATTGGTTAAAACACCGACAGGAAGTAACTTCGATGTAACCGAATCGGTAAAAGAAAAGCCAACTATACTTATATTCTTCAGGGGTGGATGGTGTCCCTACTGCAATGCACATTTAGCAAAACTACAGGAAATCGAATCCGAACTAGTAAAACTTGGTTATCAAATTTTAGCCATTAGTCCTGACAAACCCGAATTATTGAGAGTGCCCGTTGAAGAACATGGTCTTAAGTATCAACTATTTTCTGATAGTGAAATGCTGGCTTCCCGCGCAATGGGTATTGCTTTCAAAATGAAGGATGATATGGTGGAAAAATATAAGGGCTATGGAATTGACATTGAAACGGATTCAGGGTATGATCACCATTTACTTCCTGTACCTGCCGCATTTGTTGTTGGTCAGGATGGAACAATTAAGTTCTCTTATGTCAACCCAAATTATAAAATACGAATAGACGGGGATGTTTTAATAGCAGCCGCTAAATCAGCACTTATGAAGTAAAAATCATCTCACTCCAGTGGTTCATGCTGTTTTATTAAATGCAGCATTTTAGTAGTGAATTTTATTAATATTTTTATAATCTTTCCTCTACCCCCTCGAACTTCAACTATAAACAAAATAAGAGGAAAAGATGAAAACTCTTTTTCACTATTCGCTGATGGTATCTTTGATAATACTCTTTTCTTGCAAGGACGATACTTCTAATGATTTTTCAGAACTAAAACAAACTATCTCTAAATTTTATGAGTTAGTCGAAGAGGGTAATTCTACTGAACGCTACAAATTATTCACAACGAATTCTCTAATGCTCTCGAACAGGGGCAATCTTACAATTATGACAGACAGCATAAAACAGGCCTGGGCGCAATGGGATGAAGAATGGATATTTAGAATTAAAGATGTCGAACACGTTGAAATTGAGATGAGCGGTGATATTGCCTACTCAGTTAATCAGTATTATTACACCTGGCATCACAAGGGTAGCGAGCCGGAATGGCATAAAACAAAGAATGTACACATCTGGCGTAAGCAGACCGATGGATCATGGAAATTAAGAGTTGACATTTGGAATAGCAGCGAGGGGTAAAAACCTTGCCATACCAAATTACTAAACCATTTTGAAAACTTTTTTGTCTAACTTTCGGGTTATAAATATATACCCCTGTTGGAACACAAACTAAATAAAGATGGGTTACATAATGAAAAAGTACTTTACAAATATCATCTTCTCAATCCTTTTTATGGTTATGATTTTCGGCTGCGATGAGACAATTACAATTGTTGAACCCGAGACCGGAATAGCATATATAAAGTATATCCAGAGCTCTTCTATCTCACCGGCACTTGATTGGACTTATTTTAATCCGAGGACTTATACTTTGCATGACGTCGCATTTTCAGTCGGATATAGGACTTCTGATGGTTACTGGCAGTTTGATTCAGGTCCAACGGATTTTCGCTTTTATAAGGCAGAGGATATAACTCCATCTGCGACTCTTAATTATAATTTTGATTTTAATAAAGCCTACACTGTCATCACTTATGATGAAGGCAATGGATTAAGTGCTGACGTTCTTGTTGTTAGGGATACAATCATTACTGAGACCAACTTGGGCAAATCATTGGTGCGGTTTATTAACCTAAGCACCGACATTGACGAATTCAATGTTCATGAAGAAACACTTGGCACTCTGGCTTCTTTTAGCGCAAAAGGGGTTCCTACGGAATATATTGAGTTGGATCCAGGTTCCTACTTGTTCGATGCCATGAATGCTAACGGTGGCGAAAGGTTAACAAATTCTGATTCGCTGGCATTTACTGGTGGATTGACTTATAAAATAATTTTTTCAGGATCAGCACTTGCAACCACTCCAACGGAATTGAACGCTCAAATTTATGCGGAATACTAATCGGGCTCTGACTTTTCAGCTAATCAGATTAGAAATGGAAATTATCGCCAAAATGACTTTTATATTTTGTAGAATCCTCACCGTAGGGTTCTACGTTCTTATCCCGGATTAAGTAAGTAGAATGCTCACCCGCAATACCAGAGAATAATACTTCGTAAATTTTACCATCTTCATCCGAGCGTTGAAACTTAATTAGGTGCTCATCTACTTCATTATCGGCAAGATTTGCATGGCAGACCGGGCAGAAGAAATGTACCATTTCCCCTTCCTCGAAATCAAATGAAGGATGTTTCTTAACAGAATAATCGCCGGGTTCGTTTTTTAATAACACAAGTCCTGTTTCACCATTACTTTTCTTAACTGAGAAAATGATGTTTCCATCAATATTTAATTTTGATTCGCATTTTGGACAAAAAACATTTTTCATTCTAAACCCCGGTGGTTATTGCTTAAGGATGATTATTGAGGACAAAAGTACGAAAAAATAATTATAGTTACACTCGCCCCTTCATCAATTCAGTTCTAATTTTCCCCGCTTCATCATGAAAAAATTCCGCTTCAGTCTGTTTATGATTATTTCTCCCTTCGGCAGGAGATACTTTTGCCTTAGTAATTATTCAACTGAGGGAAATGATGAAAAAAGTAATAACCATAATTGCACTTACAATTCTGCCAATAATCATTGTGGCTGCCATTTTGATAAATAACAAAGAAAAGCTGGAAAACCGACTCATTGATGACAGAATTTCCTTTTACCCGGTCACGGTAGAAAAAGCAGAATCTATCAATTATCACGATGAACTGAATATTGTTGGAAAAACGGAAGCATACAGGGATATCGAGCTCATTTCAGAAACCGCCGGTAAGGTGGAATCATTATATGCTGACTGTGGGACACATCTTACAAAAGGAAGTCTCATTGCGCGAATTAACGCCGACCTGGCCAAAGCTGATTTTAGTTTAGCGGAAGCTGCGCTTGTAAAGGCTGAAAAAGATCTTAACAGATTTGAGAACCTTTATATAGAAGGTAATATATCAGATACTGAAATTGAATCCGCAAGATTAAATCTGGCTGATATAAAAGCGAAGTTTGCAGGAGCAAAAAAGCAGCTTGAAGATAAAGAAATAATTTCTCCAATAAATGGTGTACTTACAAGCCGCTTTATAAATACCGGAAGTACCTTAGCTCCGGGATTTGTGGTCGCTAATATTATTGACATTTCTCAATTGAAAGTTAAAGTCAGTGTTTCTGAAAAAGACATTTTGAAAATCGATGAACATTCCTCCGTTAGAATTACATCACCTCTCTATCCCCGTAAATTGTTTACAGGAACAGTAACAAGCGCTGGTATAAAAGCCGATGAAGCTTCCACATACCCGGTTGAGATCTTAATGGAAAACAAAAACGAAATATTAAAGGCTGGAATGCTGGTTGGGGTTAAATTTGAATTCTCTCATGAAGATAATGTTATTGTCATTCCACGTACCTCATTAATAGGAAGTATAAAAAGTCCTTCCGTTTATATCGTTCAAAATAATATTGCCATTCTGCGAAAGATAATGGCTGGGGATGTAATGGGTGATGAAGTAATAGTTATAAATGGCTTAGCCGAAGGTGAGCTTGTAGTTACCAGCGGACAGAATAATTTATATAATAATGCAAAAGTCGAAATCAAATAGTTCAGAAGTGTTTTTTAAGTAATTTTTAATCCTGAGGGAAAGATGACAATAACAGAATTATCCATAAAACGACCAACGTTAATATTAGTATTATTTATTTTTCTTACCATACTCGGTTTGTACAGTTATTCACAGCTTAACTATGAATTGCTGCCGGATATAACCCCACCCATGATAACTGTAACAACTATTTATGGTGGGGCTTCACCCCATGAAGTTGAGAGCTCAGTAACAAAAATAATCGAAGATGCGGTTACTAATGTAGAGAAGATAAAAAAGGTCACGGCTTCCTCTTTCGAATCAATGTCTTTTGTAATTATCGAGTTTACACAAAGTGCCGAATCGAAAGAGGCTTTGCAGGAAGTCCAGCGCAGAGTTAACGAAGTATTATCCCTTATTCCCGCGGAAGCTGAGAAACCAGTAATATCGAAATTCTCGTTGAATGAAATGCCTGTGCTCACCGTGGCTGCTGTCAGTAATATGGAAGACCGAGAATTTTACAGATTTATGAAAGAAGAAATTAAACCTCGCATTTCGCGTATTGAAGGTGTCGGGATGATGAGCCTTATTGGTGGCGAAGAAAGAGAAATAAAAATTAATCTGGATAAAAAAAAGTTACAGAATTACGGACTTTCTGCCCTTGAAGTACTGGAATCAATAAGAAAGTCTAATTTTGATTTTCCTGCCGGCAAAATGAAAGATGCTTCGGGACAATACAATGTTAGAATCAAGGGAAAAATTGAAAATCTGAATGAAATAAATAACCTTGTATTAAGAGATTTACCGGGGAGCGGCAAAATAATTATAAGAGATCTTGCTGAAGTAACAGATGGCACTAAAGAAATTATATCTGTTTCCCGACTGAATAAAATTACTGCGCTTGGTGTTATTGTTCAACGCCAGTCAGGGGCTAATACTGTTAACGTATGTGAGGAAGTAAAACGCGAGTTTTCAAATATTGAAAGGGAGTACACTTCACAAGGTGTAAAATTCGAAATTGGGCAGGATGAGTCAGTATTCACTCTTCAATCTGCTAAAGCTGTCAATTATGATTTGATGTATGCGATATTTCTTGTCGGCATAACGATGTTGATTTTTCTTCACAGCATTCGTAATTCCATTATAGTTATGATCGCAATCCCCGCATCACTTATTTCCACTTTTATTTGCATGTACATTTTTAATTTCACATTAAACATGATGTCCTTATTAGGGCTTTCACTTGTAATCGGTATCCTGGTTGATGATTCAATTGTTGTGCTCGAGAATATTCATCGTCATCTTGAAATGGGTAAGGACAAAAAGACGGCTGCTTTGGTCGGGAGACATGAAATCGGGTTTACTGCTTTATCAATAACTTTAGTGGATGTTGTTGTATTCCTGCCGCTTGCTCTGCTTAGCGGTGTTGTAGGAAATTTGATGCGCCAGTTCGCGGCTGTTATTGTTGTATCGACTCTTCTCAGTCTGTTTGTTTCATTTACCATTACTCCAATGCTGGCGTCACGTTTTTCAAAACTGGGAAGGTTGACAAAAGACAGCTTAATGGGAAAAATTAGTTTTTGGATTGATGAATTCTTTAAGAAACTTTCAGCTAATTATGCAAAAATTCTAAGCTGGGCTTTAAATCACAAATCAACAATAATTATAACGGCAACTGTACTACTCTTTTCTTCTTTCGCACTTTTACCGGCAGGTTTTATAGGGGCTGAGTTTATAAGCGTTGCCGATAAAGGAGAAATTTCTGTTGTGCTTGAACTTGAACCCGGAGCCAAGCTTGAACGTACAAGTACAATTTCCCGGCGAATGGAAAATATTTTGCTGGATCGACCAGAAGTAACAAAAGTCTTTGCAAATATAGGCTCAAGTGAGGAAGGTTTTGTTGGGCAAACTTCCAATAATGTTGCTGAATTGAGAGTAGGACTTCTGCCAAAAGAGGAAAGAGATCAATCAATCCTTGAGCTTTGCAAAGTATATAAAGACATTGCCCGTGAGATACCCGGTGTAGAGGCTCGTGTCGCTCCTCTTACTATGTTCGGCACAACTGACATGGCTCCGGTTGCTGTTGGTATCAGCGGAGCAAACTATGATGAAGTTGTAAAAGTTGCAGACAAAATCGAAATCATTGTTAAAAATACTCCCGGAACAAGTGATGTAAGAAAAAGCACCGAATCTGGCAAGCCCGAAATGCATGTTGAAATTGACCGTGAAAGAATGGCGGCTCTTGGATTAACTCTTGATTATGTTGGGGCAGAACTTCGTGTTGCTATTAACGGTGATAACTCCTCTAAATTGCGTGAAGGTCAGAACGAATATGATATTCGAATAGCTTATGATGAGTATGATACAAACAACCCGGATAATCTTGAGAACTATTCCTTTATAAACTCCTATGGAAATCAAATCTATCTTAAACAATTTGCCGATGTAGTTTACGCAAGCGGACCAAGCAAGCTGGAACGAAAATATCGTAACAGCTCTGTAACTGTTATGTCCATGGTTGCAGGAAGACCAAGCGGTGATATTGGAAAGGATATAAAAAAAGAAATTGATAAAATGGTTCTGCCGGCTGGTATTAAAATTACTTATGAAAACGATCTTGAAATGCAGGATGAGTCGTTTGGTAGTTTGGGCATTGCTTTTCTCGCCGCCATACTATTTGTTTACCTTATTCTAGCTGCTCTCTATGATTCGTTTATATACCCACTAAGTGTTTTACTAACTATCCCTTTGGCAATAATCGGCGCCTTATTCGCTTTAGCGCTAACAATGAATAGTCTTAACATTATGAGTTTGCTTGGTATGATAATGCTGGTGGGATTAGTTGGCAAGAATGCAATATTACTTGTTGACCGAACAAATCAAAACCGGACTTTGGGATTATCTGTCAACGATGCTTTACTTGAGGCTGCAAGAACACGACTCCGACCAATATTAATGACCACTTTAACTATGGTTTTTGGCGTACTCCCAATTGCTTTTTCATCGGGAGCCAGTAACGAGATGAAACATGGGCTGGCTGTTGTCCTTATCGGTGGATTAACAAGCTCTTTGTTCTTAACACTTGTATTAGTCCCTGTAATGTATGTGAAAAATGAGCAGTTGAGAGAATGGACGATAAGAGTTATAAAGAAATTGAAGAGGACAAATAAGGAAGGTTCATATTTGCCTTCAAATATTTTATCAATAGTATTCGCGTTTACAATCCTTTCTTCATCTGCAATGGCGCAGGAGTTGAGATTATCACTTGATGATGCAGTTGCTTTGGCGCTTAAAAACAATCGTCAGATTGAATTATCACAACTTGAGTACGATAAGTCAGATCAAAAACTGAACGAATCATGGGGTAACTTACTGCCTGAAATTTCAGCAGAGGGAACCTACATAAGAAACACAAAACTACCTGTTTTTTATCTTCCATCCGATTTTTTCGGAATACCGGGCGGAGGAAGTGTCCCCATGGAAATTGGTGAAAAAAACGTTTATGAAGGATACTTAAAATTTCAGATGCCCCTTTTCAACTATGCTATATACCCTGGAATAAGAGCCGCGTCTGAAGAAAATAAAGCGATGAGAGAAAAAACTTATCTAACCAAGAACGAAGTTATAAGTGAGGTAAAAAAAACATATTATGGAATACTAGCTACCCATGAACAATTAGAAGTTGTAGAAAAAAGTATCGACCGCGCAATTGAAAGAATCAATGATGTAAAATCGCTATATAATCAAGGGCTGGCGACTGACGTTGATACCCTTACTGCTTTTTTAGGAATAGAAAGCCTGAAACCGGTTAGGTTGAAAATGGCAAATATCATTTCAAACAGTCTTACCGGGCTCAAATATCTTTTAGGGCAAAGTGAAAACGAACAAATTGTTCTAACAGATTCGCTCGTGGAGAGTGATGACAATAATCTGTCATCAATAGAATCTGCCTATAGGTCATCCCTCTCCCAACGACCGGAAGTCAAAATTCTTGGACATCAATTGCGTGCTCATGAGGAGATAAAGAATATTGCAAAATCAGAATACTACCCCTCGCTCAGTGCCTTCGGGCAAATTAAAATTGAGGCACAGTCTCACGACTATAAGTTTCACAATTACAATTGGCCTACAAGCTCATTTGTTGGAATGCAGCTATCAGTTCCCCTCTTCTCAGGTTTTAAATCTAAAGCAAGAGTTGAGCTGGCTGAGATTGATATTAACAGAACTCAAATAGAGATTATTGATCTAAAAGCTTCTCTTTACAACGAAATTCAGTCCGCCCATATAAAGGTAGAAGAGGCGCTGGCAAATCTCGCTACTCAAAAAAGTAATATACTTTTGGCTGAGCGTAATTATGAAATTGCAAGAAGTAGATTTAAAAACGGATTTTCAAAACTCTCGGATGTTCTGGATGCTGAATTACTATTAAGGGAAGCTACAGCCGGCTATATCAATGAACTTTATAATTTGAATATTGCCACCGTGGAATTTGAGAGAGCCACAGGTTCGGTTTTAGCAGAGAAGAAATTTGATTATATTAACAATCAGTCGAACAATTAGTCGGACCGCTTAAATGAACAAGAAATTATCAAAAGCTATGTTGATGCTATTCATAACCGGTTCCATTTATTTTATTTATACACTTATATATCCTGAGCATCTCGATACTTTTAAAATTAACTGGCAGCACATTGTATTTGATATAATATCATTAAGTCTCGCGTCCTGGGTTATTTTTAATGCTCACGTATGGTTAAATCATAAAATTAATAACTATACAAGATGGGAAGTGCAGCCAATCAGAAGATTATTTATTCAGGTAATTTCTTCAACACTTTTAACAGTCTTAATCCTGATAGTATTTTTCCCCATCAATTTTGCGATCACATTTTTTATTAATCCTGAAATGTTTTCTCCGGCAATGGCTAATGAAGCTGATCATTTTTTTGGAAACCTTGGGTATGTGATCTTAACACTCCTCCTTTTCTTTCAGGCTATTTTCTTAGGGATTTATTTCTACAAAAATTGGGTGAAATCACTTATCGAGTCGGAAAAATTAAAAAAGGAGAATATTCATTCGCAGCTTCACGCCTTGCAAAACCAGGCTAATCCTCACTTTCTATTTAACAGTCTTAATACACTTACTTCCCTAATAGAAGAGGATAAAGAGACAGCAATTGAGTTTGTTGGTCAACTGGCAAGTTTTTACCGTTATCTTCTCCAGATGCAGGACGATCATCTGATACAGTTGGGTGAGGAATTAAATTTCATCAATGCCTATATTTTTCTGCAGTCTAAAAGATTCGGTGAAAACTTAAAGATCGAAATGGACATAAAAACCGGATCTTTAAAAAAATACATCCCAACATTTATCCTCCAAATCCTCCTGGAAAATGCAGTCAAACATAACATCATATCCTCAGAGAATCCTTTACAGATAAAAATTTATTCTGAGAATGATAGTTTTATAATTATAGAAAATAATATACAGAAGAAACATAGTGACGTTGTTTCTAACGGATACGGTATTGAAAATATTAAGAATCGTTACTCAATACTTTCGAGAAACAATATTGAAATCTTTACGGACAAAAATGTATTTAAGGTATTGGTGCCACTTTTCGAGGATCAGAGCATTTATGAAGGTATTAATTATTGAAGATGAATTGCCAGCGGCAAAAAGAATGGCAAAGCTTCTTTTGGAAATCGATAATAACATTGAAATCCTGGATATTAAAGACGGCATAACTTCATCGGTAGATTGGTTTAAGAATAACCCACCGCCCGATTTGGTATTTATGGATATTCAGCTTTCAGACGGGCTGAGCTTTGAGATTTTTGAACATGTTCAGCTAACATCACCTATAGTCTTCACAACAGCTTTTGATCAGTATGCTATCCGGGCATTTAAGGTAAACAGCATTGATTATATACTAAAGCCTATCGACAAAAATGATGTTCGCAAAAGCCTTGAGAAATTCAAGACACTTACTACACCAAATAACCATGAGCAAAACAATTCTGAATTAATATCTTTAATAAAAAATCTTAAAGAGAACAAGCCGGTCTTCAAATCCCGTTTTTTAGTGAAAACAGGTAACTCATATATTAAGGTTAGTATTGATCAATGCGCCTATTTTACCGTGGAGAATAAGCTCACTTACCTCATCACCTTCACAGGAAAAAAACATCTTATTGATCCTACTTTGGAAGATTTAGGAAATCAGTTGGATCCACAAAAGTTTTTCAGGGCAAACAGGCAATTTATTATTAGCATCGATGCTATAAAGGATGTGCATACTTACTTCTCCGGCAAACTTAAAATTCATCTAAAAGTAGAGACGAAAGAAGATGTTATAATAAGTCGCGCAAAAGCGACTATGTTTAAGGAGTGGATCGATGTGTAAGTATTAGGATCCCATTGCCACTCATAAATTTTATTCTTCTTTTTACAATCGAACTACATAAATTTACTTCCATGAATTCATTTCAAATTCACGAAAGTCTGGCAAAATGCAAAACATTGTATTATCAACCATAAACGCACGTTACACGCATACATCTATTGCGCTAAGATACCTTTTTGCTAATCTCAAGGAATACAAGAACAGCACTTTGATTAAGGAATTTGTCTTAAACCAGACACCTTACGAAATAACAGAGAAAATTTTAGAGAGCAACCCAAAGATTGTCGGGTTAGGAATTTATATATGGAATGCACTGGAAACTCAAAAGGTAATTCATGTGCTTAAAAAAGTTTCGCCGGAAACGATAATTGTTCTTGGTGGACCTGAGGTTAGTCATCTGCCGCATCGTGTTAATTTCGATTCCGCTGATTATATTATCCAGGGCGAGGGGGATCTCGCTTTTTACGATTTATGCAATTCGATTTTTAAGGGAGATCCACCCAACGGGAAACTTATACAGGCTGCGTTACCACCCATTGAGTCAATTGAACTTCCGTATAAGTATTTCACGGATGAAGATATCAAAAACCGATTTGTTTATGTTGAAGCATCGCGAGGCTGTCCCTTCAAGTGCGAGTTCTGTCTTTCATCGATTGATAAGTCCGTGAGGAATATTGATCTGGACAAGTTACTTGTTGAATTTCAAAGACTGTGGGATCGTGGTGGTCGAACCTTCAAATTTATTGATAGAACATTTAACTTGAATATGAAGAATACGACAAGGATACTGGATTTCTTTCTAGAAAAAAAGCCTCCATATCTTGTACATTTTGAGGTAGTGCCGGATAATTTCCCTGAAGCACTAAGGGATAAGATAAAATTATTTCCTCATGGATCGCTTCAACTGGAAATCGGGATTCAAACCTTTGATGAGCATACTTCCGAGAACATCAGTCGGAAGCAAAATTTTGAGAAAACGAAGGACAATCTCCATTTTCTTGAACATGAGACTAATTCTCATCTACATGTTGACTTGATTATCGGACTTCCTGGCGAAACGATAGGAAGTTTTGGAAATAATCTTAACCTATTGGCTAACCTGACTAATTCGGAAATTCAGCTCGGTATACTGAAGAAGCTGAGTGGGACGCATATCTCAAGACATGATGATAATTATGGAATGGTTTATTCCGATCTGCCTCCATATGAAATACTGAAGAATGATTTAATTCCATTCACAACTATGCAGAAAATGAAACGCCTAGCTCGTTTCTGGGATCTCACATACAACAGCGGGAACTTTAGTAAATCAATAAAGATGCTCTGGTCGGACGGGAAAGTTTATGAAAATTTTTCAGCCTTTTCAGAATGGATTTTCACTCAGACAGAATCAACCTGGCATATTTCACTTGAACGACTTTCTGAGTTACTTTTCCACTACCTCACAGGCGAATGCGAATTAAGTAAAGAGGAAGTTGCAAACGCTATCGCTCTGGATGTGTTACGTTTCCGGGGAAGAAAAATTCCAGCTTCAATAAGAGAACACGTTACAGAACTACCCGAAATTGGAGAGGCAAATTTGGAGGGATTAACAAAAAGACAAATAAAACGCTTATAATTCTATCGCTGTGGGGACTGTTAAAGTAAATGTACTTCCAATTCCCTCTTTAGATTTTACACTTATTTGTCCACCATTTATTTCTACAAATTCTTTACATAAAATTAATCCCAGTCCCGACCCTTTTTCACCATCGGTTCCTGATTTATTACTACTTGTACCAATATCAAAAAGCTTTTTTAATTCATCTTCATCCATCCCAACACCATTATCGGCTATGCTCATTTCAACAATGCCATTATTTTGAGAAGTCGAGACCTTAATTTCCCCACCATGTCCAGTGAATTTGACAGCATTATTAATCAAGTTTCGTAAAACAGTTTTTAAAATGTTTTCATCTGCATGAACTTTCACATCACGAGGGACTTCATTTGTAAATATAATTTTTTTTCCCTCGGCATGGTTTTTAAGCACTCTATATACATCCTGGAGAGCATCATTTAAGACAATATTTTTCTTTTCAAGTTTAATATCTCCTTTTTGAGATCTCGCCCAATATAGAAGGTTTTCCAGTAGTTGATAGACTTCCCTGGAGGAGGAGTAGATTGAATCTGCGAATTGATGGATTTCTTCCAGACTCATATTATTAAGGTCTTCTTTCAACATTTCCGAAAAATTCAGTACGGCACCAAACGGATTTTTAATGTCATGTGCAATAATAGAAAAGAACAAATCTTTTGTTCTATTAAGTTTTTTAAGTTCTTTGTTAGCTGAAATAATATTTCGTAAAAAGGAGTAAATAAAGAATATTATCATTATTGAAAGGACAACGATAACTATTAAATAATTCTCAACAATCTTTTGATAATCAAGTCTTTCCTGTAGTATTTCATTTTGTTTTTCCTGCTCAAGTACAGCGTGCTTAGTTTCAATATTGGCAATTTCACGCATTTTTTGAGAACTGAATAATGTATCTCTAAGATCATTGTAGGCTTCAAAGTACTGAACAGCCTGCTTATAGTTCCCCTGCTGTTTGTATAATTTTGAATATGACAAAAGAACATCCAGTATTCTTGAATCAAGTTCAATTAACTCGGCAAGAGAATAGGCTTTGTCAAAATAATGTTTAGCTTTTAAATACTCTTTAGTCTTAAGATAAACGTTCCCAATTGAATTATAGAGTATTGCAAGATTATTTCTCTCTCCAGCTTGCTCATTTATTTGAATGGCTAGCTGAAAGCTGTTCAATGATAAGTTGTAATTTCCCAAAACGTCATAAACTTCACCCAATCCCGTTAACATATCCCCTAAATGTCTTTTCAAACAATCATCACAGGTATCAAGGAAATCCATGCCAATTTTATAGTAAGAGAGAGCTTTTTTATATTTCCCGAGTTTAAAATTTGCTCTTCCTAACTGGTAGAGTGAATAAAGAAATCCATTGTTATCCTCTAATTCTTCTAGAAGACTTTTTGCAAGTTCAAAATTGTCAATTGCCTTCTCATATTGTTTCTGGTCATTACTTAGGAGTCCTATATTTATTATCACATGCGCCAGACCTTCTAAATGATTACACTTCTGGAAAATACTTTTTGACACCATCATGTGTTCTAAAGCCGCTCCATAGTTCCCAATCATTCTATCTATCGTACCAATATTATTGTAGGTATAAGCCAGTTGGATGGAATCGGATGAATTTTTAAGCATGAGTAAAGCCTTGTTGAAATACTGCTTAGATTCAAAATATTCAGAACGATCCCTCAGATTGAGTCCGAGATAATTAAGAGCCATAACTTCACCGTGTGTATAATTAATCTTACGGGAAAGCTCCAGAGCCTGGTTGCCATATTTCAACCCTGTATCAATGTCAGATATTTTTCTAAAGGTATCTGAGAGTTGGTTGAGTAAATCAACTTTGTCTTCTCCGCTACTAGCCCTCGAAAGGGATTCCTTCAGGCTGTCTATATCAAAAGACTGCCCTTGTGACGAGCCCAAGAGAAATAATAGAGTTATTATGATAAACAAAAGTTTCATTTAATTTTTCTGATTTTTATAATCTTGTGCCTATTCGATAAACGGTAGACTCTGGCTAAAAGTGCCTCGAATAATTATTTATACACTTTAAATTGTATTGATTTTATATTTTCTCATTCAGACTATTTTCAACTTGCAAATATCTGCGCATGTGATTATTATAATTTCATCTTAGATGCCAATCTTCATCTAAAGCCATTCATACGATGCTTTTCAAATCTAACTGGAATAATTATGAACTCTCTTCTTCTTGCTGCTCTTTGTTTTATCCTCTACTTATTAGCCTACAAAACATACGGAAAATTTTTAAGTCAAAAAATATTCAAACTGCAAAAAGATGCATTATGCCCAAGTATAGAGTACCGGGATGGAAGCGATTTTGTTCCGACAAAAAAATCGATCCTTTTTGGTCACCATTTTACTTCAATTGCCGGATTAGGACCAATAGTTGGTCCCGCCATTGCAATTATTTGGGGGTGGGTTCCAGCGGTTCTTTGGGTAGTTTTTGGATCAATATTTATGGGTGCAGTTCATGATCTTGGGGTACTTATTGTTAGTATGCGAAATAAAGGACGCTCCATAGGTGATGTAGCAGCCGACCTGATTTCACCCAGAGTTCGTATAATGTTTTTCATAATAATGTTTCTGGCTAACCTTATGGTTATTGCGGTCTTCACACTTATTATTGCTATCCTTTTCAATATGTACCCATCGTCCGTAATTCCTATTTGGGGTGAAGTACCGATTGCAGTTTTTCTTGGTTATATGATTTATAAAAAGAAAAGAAATCACACTGTTTGGAGCGTTATTGCCGTGGTAGTAATGTACATACTTGTTTTAGTAGGCGCCTACTATCCCATTTCCTTACCCGACATCTTCGGCTTAAATCCTCTTGTGCTCTGGGCTATTGTTTTATTAATCTACGCTTACATTGCATCGACCCTGCCTGTTTCAACATTGCTTCAGCCCAGAGATTATATTAATGGTCATCAACTTCTAGTTGCTCTCGCATTGCTAATAATTGGAGTGGCTGTTGCAAGCCCGGAGATGGTTGCCCCTGCTATAAATGCTTCCCCTGAAGGTGCTCCAGCTATGATTCCATTTCTTTTCATAATAATCGCCTGTGGCGCCATTAGTGGCTTTCATTCTCTGGTTAGTGGTGGAACGACTTCCAAACAGTGCTCGAACGAGATGGATGCGTACTCTATTGGATACGGCAGTATGTTGTTAGAAGGAGTTCTTGCATTACTGGTTATTATAGCTGTTGGAGCCGGAGTTGGAATGGGGATGAAAGGCAATGATGGTGAATTATTAACAGGAGTTAGCGCCTTTACCTCTCATTACTCCTCGTGGGCTACTGCCTCTGGACTTGGTGCAAAACTAAAAGCATTTGTTGAAGGATCAGCAAACCTGATGGGTTCTTTTGGAATACCGTCACAAATATCAATTACCATAATGGGGGTGTTCATAGTTAGCTTTGCAGCCACCACACTCGATAGCGCAACACGTGTGCAACGTTATCTTGTTAGTGAATTTGCAAAAACCGTAAACCTGCCCTCTCTTTCAAAACCCCACCCGGCAACACTGATAGCTGTTGGCATAACAGCACTGCTCTGTTTTCATGGCGGGTTTACAGAACCTGCCTTAAAGAAAGGAGCCCTTGCACTCTGGCCCCTGTTTGGTGTTATGAACCAGTTGCTTGCTACTCTTGCACTTTTTGCTGTAACTGTTTATTTGGCAAGGCGTAAGGTTAAAATCAGTTACACCTTAATACCTGCCATAATCATGGGCGTAATAACATTTTGGGCCTCGGTGGAAAACATCAACACCTTTTTCTCCGGCGGCAACCTTTTACTCTCAGGAATATCACTGATTTCATTTATTCTTGAAGTATGGATAATTATTGAATCCATTAAAATAATTAGAAAAATATCCTTTACTCCTGTGTAAAAATGAGCTCACTCGCACTTTAGTGATTGAACAGGATTTAATATACTACACTAAGAGTAATTGCATGGCTTTTTTCAAAATTCGAAATTAACAATTTTTCAATTTAGTTTAGCTCCGTTAGGAGCGTAAGTATGGTAACAACTCCGGTTACACTGGCTCAAGCTCCGTAGGTGCGAGATTATAAATATCAATTAATCGTCAACCCATTCAAAGACATATCTTTCATCGAACCTAATCTCAAATACCTTTAGTAAATCCATGTACTCATCTTTAAAAGTCTTTCGGCTATGATGTGTTTCCTGATTTACGATATATTTAATAACATCATTCCGTTGAGAACGCGAATATGAGAAGGCGCCATAGCCTTCCTGCCAGTGAAATTTTCCCTTAATATAATTATTGGTGTTAATCCATTTGGAAGAATTTGATTTTATAATCCGCGCAATTTCTGACACGGAATTTTTTGCGTTTAACTCAAAAAACACATGAACATGATCCAAATATCCGTTTACTGCCAAAGGGAATTGATCACTTTCTTTCAAGATGCCTGAAATATATTTGAATAGGTTCGTTCTTAGAGATGAACTCAAAATGTTCTCACGCCCTTTAACTGCAAAAATAAGGTGAACATTTAACTGAGTGTAAGTGTTAGCCATGATCTAACCTTTTATTTCTTAATATACTTCATAACATCTAATATCGCACCTACGGCGCTTTAGTTTTTTCATTATCGGCTGGTTTTACCTTACTGCCGCGCCGCTGGCGCTTCGGTTGCCTCTTCCCACCAGGTTTTACCATAATACCGCTCCTATGGAGCTTTTAACTATTGGTTATAATGCAATATTGCTTCACAGAATACTTTCATCAATTATTGATAACTACTTAACTCCGGAAGACTTTCAAGTGCTTTATGCTCTTCCTCAGTAAAAATCTGTTTCATTTTCAAAATTATAAAATGATATAAATCCTGACTAAATTCTCGTACTCACTCGCACTTTAGTGATTGAACAGGATTTAATAGCGACGCTTTTATAGCATGGTAACTAACTGTGAGTAATGAGATTGTCAAGGCAATAGCACTGGCTAATATAAAAGATCCGGCGCCAAGATCTGTCCTATATGCATAACCTTCCAACCATCCATCCATTACAAAGTAGGCGATAGGTGATGCCACGACTATTGCTATCACTACGAGAAACGCAAATTCTCTCGACAGCAAATAAATCAGATTAAGAATTCTTGCTCCGTGCACCTTTCTGATTCCTATTTCCTTGGTTCTTTTTTCAGCGGCGAATGCCGACAGCCCGAACAGTCCCAAACAACCAACGGACACTGCAAGGAAGGCAAAATACTTAAAAATGCTCAGCATACTTTCTTCATTTTTGTATTCTTTATTATATGCCTCGTCCATAAACTGAAAACTAAAAGGTTTACTTGGCTCAAGTTCTTTCCATAAGTTTTCCGCATACTCTAATACAGCAGGCAGATTACCACTTATTTTGAACGTAGCATATCCATCGTGCTTACCTAATTGAAATACTATAGGCTCAATTTCATTTCTCAAAGATTGAAAGTGAAAATCTTCAACAACACCAATTACTGTATAGCTTGTAAATTCATTCTGCCCCGTACCACGCATTAGACTATGACCAACCGCTTCATTCCATTCGCTATATTCCTTACAAGCTCTGTTGATAATTATAGCGTCTTTGTCAGTTGAAAACTCTTTCAAAAAATTCCTTCCCTCAACAATCTTAATATCCAAAGTAGAGAAATAATCATAATCAATAGTCCAGCGTTGATGCGGTCTTATTTTTGGATCATTCATATCTCCATCTCTCCAAAAACCGTTATTACCGCGATATGAATCAACCGGTAAATAGCCGGAAATGGTAGCGCTTTCCACAGATGGATTCTGAAGCATTCTCTCCTTAAAGATCTCGGATTTATCTCCTAGTATATAAGGGTCATCAATTATAAGCAATCGCTCCTTATCATAACCAAGATTCTTATTATGCATGTATTCCAGCTGATTAAATACAACAAGAGTCCCGATTATTAAAACAAGAGAAGTAGAGAACTGGAATACAACCAGCGAACTACGGAACCAACCCTTTTTCATGGCATTCTGCATGTTACCCCTTAATACAACAACAGGTAAAAATTTCGATAGAACAAAAGCAGGAAAACTCCCGGCTACAATCCCGACAAATATTATTAGGGTTACTAGTGCAATTCCAAACCCGAGGTTATCCAAATAGGATATTTCAAATGAACTCCCCAATATTTCGAAAAAGATCGGCTTTAATAACTCTACAAGAAATAGGGCAATTACTAGTGATATCAGACTAATAACCACCGATTCAGTTAAAAACTGATTTATTAGTTCCCCCCTTACTGAACCGATAACTTTTTTTATTCCAACTTCTTTTGCCCGCCCAGCGGATTTTGCTGTAGAAAGATTTACAAAATTAATTGAGGCTATCAGAAGAATGATTATTGCGATAATGCCAAAGATATAGATGTACTTAATATCTGTGGTTGGTTTTAAGCTGTGCCTATATTCCGTGTTAAAATGGAAATCCGATAGAGGTTGAAGTAAGAAATTCCAGTATACTCCGCTTGCCAATAGCTTGTCAACGTCAAGCCCGAATTGTCTTATTTCAGGCCAGCCGTAATTTTCCATCAGACCAGGCATTTTAGCTTCCAAGGACTTGATGGACGCATTTTGCCTGAGCAGAACATAAGTATAATAATTATTATTAGTCCATCCGTCCTGATCAATATTTTTTCGTGAAGCATTAGAGATGATAAAATCAGCCTCGAAATGAGAGTTCTTTGGAATATTTTCAAAAACTCCCGAAACGTAGTAAGTTTCTCTCTCATCAAAATTAAGCGGCTTTCCTGTTGGGTCAGCTTCACCAAAATACTTTTCGGCGGCCCTTCTGCTTATGGCTACTGATGTCGGATTTGTTAATAAATCATTGGCGTTACCAACCAGCACAGGAACAGTGAAAACATCAAAGAATGTTGAATCCGCAGAGATAATTGTATTTTCTTTGAATGAGGTATCCTCATACCTTACATAATATATCCCCCATTCATCAAGACGCACAAAGGTCTCTACCTCGGGAAAATCTTTTAACATTGTGGGACCAACGATTCCACCGCTTTCAGCTTCTTTGAAATTATTACCACTAAACTGACCATCGACCAAAACTCTGTAAATTCTGTCCCCTTTTTCATTGAATTTATCATAGCTTAATTCATTTTGGATATAGAAAAAGATTAATAGAACACAGGCAATACCAATTGCCAATCCAGATATATTCATGGATGAAAAAAAGAAATTCTTATAGATGTTTCTTATGGCAAATTTGAGATTCATTCTGAACATTGTTAGCCCCCATAAAGCATTTTCAAATAAATTGTTTTTCCAGAAAACCGGACGTAAAAAACCAAGAACTTCAATCCAGAAAAGGAACTGATTAATAAATTTTGAGTACTCCAACTTTCTTGTTTCAAACCTCTCAAGCAGATCACCTTCCAGTTCTTCGAAGTGTCTGGCAGAACAAAACCAGTAAAGAAAAGTTTTAGCTGAGACTGGTGGATCATAGTCAATATTTCTAAAAGGCCTGGTCATATTAGTTGGTTTCCACAATTATATTCCAAAGCCTGTTACGCGTATGTTTAATATCCTCAAGCACTTTCATTCCTTTACCAGTAACGGAAAAGAACCGTTTGCGTCTTCCGCCTCTTTCTTTTGTTGCTCCGCCAACCTGGCTTTCCAACAAACCTTTTTTCTCCAAACGGAGAAGAACAGCATGAACAGCACTTAAAGTAAGTGATCTGTCAGCTTGAGAATTAATTTCTTCCACTACGGCATTTCCGTAGGCATTGTTGCCAAGAACTCCAACCATTAGCAGCACGAGTTCTTCCAATTCGCCAATATTTTCTCTTTTTGATGTCATCATGTACTTAAGACGGGAATTCTTTTCAATTAGTTACACACTTGTAGAGGAAATCTTTTAGAGTCCTACTTCTTCTAACTAATTATTGTGTGAAATACGAATGTAGAAAGTAACAAAATCATCAGAGATAGAACCCGGGTATATATAGAATAACAAATCTGGATTTCTAAAATTTCCTTTGTTCGTCCGATTAATAATGATTATTGTGAAAAATCTGTTATAATAGAAGTCAAGAAACCTGTTATTAACTAATTTTGGTGAATCATGATAATTTCAAAAGCAGCCTTGGATGATATTCAATCTCTAGTAACTCTCTGGTTAGAATTCATGGAATATCACTATGAGAGAGACGAATACTACAACATTCGTAATGATGCAGTGGATTATCATATCAAATTTCTCAAATCGGTTATTGATAAAGATGGCTGGTCAATTCTTTTAGCAAATGAAGGCGACAACATAATTGGTTATTCCGTAGCAAAGATAGAAAACTATCCGCCGGTCTTCAGCAGGGAGAATTTTGGGTTCATCCAGGAACTTGCGGTAAAGGCTGACTATCGATCAAAAGGGATTGGCGAAATACTTCTTAACGAACAATACAAATGGTTCAGATTAAAAAATATCTCGCAAGTTGAATTACACGTGGCTATAAAAAATTCTACGGCTGAATCATTTTGGAAGTCAAAAGGTTTTACCCCGGTATATACAACTTACATCAAAAATATTCAGGCACATTAAAGCAAGGAATTAAAATCCTTTCCTGGTTGTTTCGTAAGAGTTACAGATTTGAGATATAAATTCAAAATTTGTAAAATTATTTTATATGAGGGTCCATTGAGTAAATTAAGAATCGACGAAGAACTTCGAAAAAACATCAAAGAACTTGGAATCATTCTTGGCGAGGTAATAATTGAACAGGAAGGGAAGTCCACCTTTGACTATGTAGAGCAATTTCGTGGATTAACAAAATCTCTCAGAACCCCTGCCTGCGATGAAATTAAAAAGGATATCCGGAAAATTGTAGGCAAACTCGACCTGGACGAATCTTACAAAATAATTAAAGCCTTTTCAATTTATTTTATTCTTGTGAACGCGGCAGATGAGGTTAACAAAATTGTGAGACAAAAGAAGGGAAATGTTGCAGAGGCAAATGAACTTCAGGATTACTTTGGCGAAACGTGTGATTTTATCACCAGAAATAAATTACAGAAGGAAGTACTGGAAGAGGCTATAAAATCCTTAAATGTCATTCCTGTATTTACGGCTCATCCCACCGAAGCCACACGACAAACTATACTTAAAAAAATCCTTACGATTAGCGAGACTCTTCTTGACAGAGAGATTAACTTTCACACAGCTATTGAAATAAACAGGCTAAACGATAAAATAAAAACTGAGATAACATTACTCTGGCAATCCAATGAAATACGATTCCGGAAAGTGATTGTTCAGGACGAGGTGTTACGCGGACTTTTCTTTTTCAGGAATGTCTTTTATAAAATACTGCCGGATTTTTACAAAGACCTTGCTAATTCTTTGAAGAAACATCTGGATTACAACTTTGAACTTCCTGCTGTTGTTAAATTTGGTTCATGGATTGGCGGTGATCGTGATGGACATCCCTTTGTTACCGAGGACATTACACGCGAAACATTAAACATCCATCGGGCAGAAATTCTTAAATTATACCTCGACGATTTCTATAAAGCCTATGATTCTATCAGCACTTCCAGCCTTGTTAAAAAAGCCGACAAAAAATTGGTAGCCTCCATTAAAAACGAAGGACTGAAACTCAACATTTCAACCACTGACAGAAAGCTTAGAGAATCCAGTGAAGTTTACAGAGCAAAGCTTTATCAGATACACAGAAAGCTTGAAAACACACTTAAAAAAGATGGCTATAGATATGCCTCCTCTCATGAATTACTGGCGGATCTGGTTATGGTGGCTGAGAGTCTTAAAAATAATGAGGGATCAATAATTGCTGAAGCGATAGTAAATCCTTTGCTGATCAAGGTAAAGACATTCGGGTTCCACTTCGTTCAGCTGGACATAAGACAGAACTCAAGATTAATTAATAGTACAGTGAACGAAATAATTAACAATTCCGATTCTCATGTAAATTTTGCCCTCTTAAATGAAAACCAGAAAGTAGCCTTATTAACAGCTGAATTAATTAACCCAAGACCCCTTATTAATGAACATTCGGTTCTCTCAAATGAATCGAGAAAAATTGTAGGAGAGTTTGGCTTAATCCGATGGGCAATTGAAAATATATCGCCGGAATCGGTTGGTGATTTTATTATAAGTAACACGGAAAGAGTCTCAGACATATTTGGTGCCCTTTTGCTGGCAAAAGAATCAGGACTACTCACCGCAGCGAACAATAAAATTATCAGTTCACAAATAGACATCCTTCCCCTGTTTGAAACAATAGAAGATTTGCGCAACTCCATAAAAATCATGGATCTGGTTTATGATAACCTGGCATATGCCAGTCACCTGAGCTGCAGGAATAACATACAGAGAATCATGCTTGGCTATTCTGACAGTAACAAAGACGGCGGGATATTAACTTCGAATTATGAACTATACAAAGCGCAAATTGAGTTGAAGAAAACATCAGACAAACACGGAATAGGACTCGTGTTATTCCACGGCAGGGGCGGCAGCATCTCGCGTGGCGGAGGTCCTGTAAACAAATCGATTTTAGCTCAGCCATCCGGAACAATAAGCGGACAAATTAAGATAACAGAACAGGGGGAAATGATTTCCTCAAAATTTCTTATGCCTGATATTGCTAGGAAGAATCTTGAGTCGGTTACTTCGGCAGTTCTACTTAAGACCATCAGAAAATCAGACCCGGACAAGCTATCCAGAATTGATGATTACCTGAGTGATTTCGAAGAAATTTCAAAATACTCATTCCAACATTATCGTGAATTAGTTAAGGATAAATCCTTCTTGGAATATTTTCGAACTATAACACCAATTGATATAATTGAACAGATAGAAATCGGGTCTCGCCCCCCTTCCCGGAAAAAAGGCGGCGATATATCTTCGTTGCGGGCCATTCCGTGGGTGTTCTCGTGGACACAAAACAGGCAGACCATTTCCGGCTGGTATGGGTTTGGGTTTGCTATTGAAGAGGCCTTGAAGTCTAAAATCATTACAATAACAAAATTAAAAGAGATGTATAAAGATTGGGAATTCTTTACGGCACTTGTGCAAAACGTAGAAATGGTACTAACCAAAACCGATATGTTAATCGCAGAGGAGTACCTGACTCTTAACGAAAACGAGGAAACAAAGAGATTATTTAATAACATAAAAGAAGAGTATCTGCGTTCAGTTAATTTCATTCTCAAAATCACAGGCGAAAAGAAACTGCTGGACCATAACAAACAGCTTCAAAAAACCCTGGAATTAAGAAATCCTTATATCGATCCGATAAGTTTTATACAAATTGATTTGATTAAACAAATAAGAGCAAAGAAAATAAAGAAGGATAAAAAACTTGAGCTACTCAACGTTTTAAGAACAAGTGTCAACGGTATTGCCGCAGGAATGAAGAATACCGGATAAGGTCGTATCTTTTTGCTATAAATTTTCTTAATATATCAATCAAATTCCGGGGGGCTGAATTTTGATTCCGCACTATTCCCTCTTTTATGAATGTAAAATCTGCTATTCAACTTTGGGAGGAACTTAATGAAATTTAAGCTAGTTACATTACCATTAATTTTACTAATTGGATTACTATCTATGTGTTCAAATGATTACAACGAAGGTTCGACTTATCACGGTTTCAAGCTTATCGAGAAACGATTTGTAAAAGAGGTAAATGCTGAATGCTATTACTTTAAACACGAAAAAAGCGGTGCAAGTCTCTTCAAAATAGCATCAGACGATGCCAACAAAACGTTCACTATCGCCTTTAAAACCGATCCTGAAACCGATGCCGGAACTCCTCACATTATGGAGCATTCAGTTTTGAATGGCTCAAAAAAATTCCCGGTTAAAAGTCCCTTTGATGTTCTTTCAAAAACATCCCTAAACACTTTTATTAATGCTTTTACCGGCGATGATATGACCGCGTATCCGGTTGCCAGTAAAAATGAAAAAGACTACTTCAATTTAATGGATGTTTATCTTGATGCTGTTTTTAATCCACTTATTTACAGCGATCCCCGCATCCTTAAACAGGAAGGCTGGCACTACGAGCTAACATCAAAAGACGCTCCCGTTGAATACAGGGGTATTGTTTATAATGAGATGAAGGGCGCCTATTCATCTGCGACAAGAGAGCTTGGGTATCATGTTCAAAAGAACCTTTATCCAAATACAAACTATCAGTACTCTTCAGGCGGATATCCTCCGTCAATTCCAACTTTGAGTTACAAACAATTTTTGGATTACCATACAAAATATTATCATCCTTCAAACAGTCACATTTTCCTCTATGGAAATGCCAGTCTGGATAAAGAGTTGGAATTCATAGACAGAGAATACCTGGCAGGATATGAAAATACAAATGTTAAGGTTGAACTCCCCTTACAAGAGTCTTTTGACAAAATGAAAAACCTATCAGCGTATTATCCAGTTACTGATGGGGCAGATACAAAAGACCAAACGTTCTTAACACTTAACTACGTAACCGGACTTAACACAGATACAAAACTTGTTTATGCTCTTGATGTACTGACTGATGTTCTTGTTAATCAGGAGTCTGCTCCTATTCGACTTGCTTTACAGAAAGCCGGCATCGGGCGTGATTACAACTCGCATTACGATGACCTCCAGCAGGTATTTTTTCAAATTCGTGCGACAAATGCAAATCCTGAGGACAAGCAAAAATTTATTGACATTGTAACGAATACGCTGAAAGATGTCGTAAAGAATGGTGTAGACAAAGCTGCTGTTGAAGGAACCCTAAACAGAAAAGAATTTAATCTGCGTGAAGGCAATGATGCTCAAAAAGGATTGAACTATGCCTTTAGTTTGATAAACGGATGGTTCTTTGCTGATGATCCCTTCCTGGGTATTGAATATGAGAAGCCACTTGCAGAATTAAAGCAGAGTATTAAGGATGGTTACCTTGAAGAAGTTATACAAAAATACTTCCTTGAAAATACACACATACTCGCGCTTGATTTACAACCAAAACCCGGCTTGGAAAAAGAGATTAATGAGAAATCTGAAAAAGAATTAGCGGCTTATAAAGCCTCTCTGAACGATGAGGAGATTGATCAGTTAGTTAAAGAAACTGAAGAATTAATAGCCTATCAAAAAGAAGAGGATACTCCGGAAGCATTAGCATCAATACCAATGCTGGAAAAGAAGGATATTAACCCCAAGGCAGAATGGTATGGAATTGAAGAAAAGAATATAGATGGCGTTAAACTTCTCTTTCATGAGAACTTTACTAACAATGTAGTATATACACGCTTCATGTACGATGTTCGTGTTCTTCCACAGGAACTGATTCCATATTCTGCTTTGCTTGTAGAAGTTTTGGGCAGTCTTAATACAGAGAATTATTCTTACGGAGAATTAGACAACGCGCTCAATACTCATACAGGGGGATTCAGCACATTCCTGAATACCTATCTCGAAAAACTTTCAGATGATAACCTGATTCCTAAATTTACAGTTGAATCAAAAGCCATGAATGGTAAGCTTGATAAATTGGTTGACCTGGTTTCTGAGATAGTGAATAAGTCAAAACTGGATGATGTGGAAAGAGTTAAGTCCGTTCTTGTAAGGCACCAGGCAAGGCTGGATGCTGATGTACAGCAAAATGGAGTTTACTATGCCATGAGGCGGGAAAAATCATATAGAAGTAACGACGGGATGTTCATAGAACTTACGCAAGGTTCCGAGTACTATTGGTTCATTTCCGACCTGGCGAAAAATTTTGATACTGAGTCTGATAAAATAATTGCCAATCTTGTTAAAACCGCGGAGCTGCTCTTTACTAAAGAAAACCTTATTGTTGGAGTTACCGGCAGTAGAGATGACTTTTCGAATTTTAACAACGAGTTAAAAAGATACGTTGCAGCACAGCCGGAAGGAGCTGCCAATCTTAATAATTGGCACTTTGATCTCGTTCAAAAAAATGAGGGACTTGAAACTGCCTCCAAGGTACAGTATGCCGTAATGGGCGGTGACTATAAAAAGCTGGGATACGAATATAGCGGCAAAATGAGAGTTCTTCAGATGATTCTCTCCCGTGACTGGTTATATAATAGAATAAGAGTAATTGGCGGTGCTTATGGTGGTTTCAGTCGTTTTTCTCCAAACGGTAGTATGTTCTTTGGTTCCTACCGCGACCCTAACCTTGACCAAACCATTAAGACATATCGTGAAACACCACAATTCCTCCACGATTTTAAGGCGGAAGAAAAAGATATGCTTGGTTATATAATCGGGACCATCGGCGGCATGGATACTCCGGAAACTCCTTCACAACAGGGTAATATTGCCATGCGGGATTATTTTCAGAAAAGTACGGCGGCAGACGCTCAGAAGGAACGTGATGAGGTGTTAGCAGTTACTGCGGATGATATAAGAAATTATGAAAAAATGATTTCTGATATTGTTAACGAAAATAATTTCTGTGTATATGGAAGTGAAGAAATAATTAAAGAGAATGAAAAGTTGTTTGGAAGTTTAGTGAAGTTGCTAAGAAAACAATAACAACTGAAAGAGTAAGATTAAGAATATGATTAAGAGCCGTTACTGTTTGAAATTCTGTAACGGCTTTTTTTATTCCTCTTTCAAACACTTAACAGGATTTACCAAAGCCGCCTTTACTGCCTGAAACATTACTGTAAGAGTTGTTACCAATAGAACCATCAATCCGGCTAATGCAAAAATCAATAAATTTAGTTCTGTTCTATAGGCGAACTTATTAAGCCAGCTAGCCATAAAATAATAGGCTATTGGCCAGGCAATTATATTTGCCACAACTATCATTCTTATATACTCACTTACAATCAACTTCAATACCGATGTTACTGAAGCGCCCATCGCCTTTCTGATACCAATCTCTTTCACTTTCCTTTGTATATTCAAGGCGGATAACCCAAACAGCCCCATGCAGGCAATAAATATTCCCACCATAGTAAAATAGGTAAAAACCGTTTGCATCTGCATTTCAGCCTGATATTGCTTATTCATACTTTCATCAAGAAAAGAAAATTCAAATTCATGTACTTGATCAAAGTTAAGCCATTCACTCTCAAGGGTAGAAATCGCTTCATTCAGGTTATCTGTATTTATCTTCACAAGCATATAATTGAAGGCACCGGGTACTACCTGAATAAGGAGGGGTTCAATGGTACTATGCAATGATCTGAAATTAAAATCCTTGACTACACCAATTATATTTCCCTTAGCCTGGAACATATCACCTAACCATTCAATTTCCTTGTCAATCGCCGTATCCCAATTAAAATACCTGGCAGCTGTTTCATTCACGATAAATGAAGCCTCGTTATCAGTGGAGAATTCACGGGAGAATGTTCTTCCCTCTTTAAGCTCTATTCCCAGAGTCGAAATAAAATCCTCGTCAGCGAACATTTCAGATACAAGAAGCCTGTGTTCTTCACTTTCCCACTGAATATCATTACGGTTAAAATTCGTTCCGGGTATATTTGATATAGCCGAAGCGGATTGAACAAACTGATGTTTTTTCAACTCGTTTTTAACTTCAAAATACCTGGTTCTGATTTCATCGCTTTTTATCGGTATAACAAGAACGTGGTCTTTTTTGAAACCGATGTTTTTATTGCTAAGAAAATCTAATTGCGATGAAACAATTCCTGCCCCAATAATTAGTACAATCGAAACCACGAATTGAAAAACAACCAGGCCTTTGCTAAAGCTCTCGATTCTGCTCCCTTCTATCTTTGTCCCTTTTAATATTGTTACAGGATTCATACCTGAAAGAAACATGGCAGGATAACCCCCGGCGATAATCGTCGCTACTAAGGCGATAAACACAAGCTTTAATAAAAAGTTATTATCAACCAGAGTGGCCGGAGTAATTTCCCGGCCAATAACCTGGCTGAACAAGGGGAGTAATACAATAACAAATAATGTCGATACAACGAGTGCAACAATGGACGAAAGGAAAGTCTCGCCAAAGAACTGCCAAAAGAGCTGTTTTCTTGCAGCACCAATTACTTTGCGCACGCCTATTTCTCGGCTCCTCTTCATGGCTCTGGCAATGGTCAGATTTGTAAAATTAACACAGGCAATCAACAGAATTAAAAATGCGGCACTGGAGAAAACATATACATATGTTATATCTCCGTTAGTTTCCAATTCCCATTTAATGTTTGAGTATAAATGTATACCAGTCAACCGTTTCAGTCTTAAGCTTATTGTTCCTTTTTTTAAAGCTTCAAAAGTACTTTCACTCCAATTGATATATTGTCTTGACCAATCGGGAATTTTTGCCTCAACAACTTTTGGATCAGTGCCCGGTTTTAGTTTTATATAGTTATAATGACCAAAGTCATTCCAAGTATAGTATTCTGATTCTGGTGACGATACTCGTATAAGGGTAACGTATGATATTAAAAAATCGAAGTGGAAATGTGAATTGTCAGGGATGTTTTCCATTACTCCTGTAACTTCTAAACTTAAATCAGGATTTTCATTAAGCATCATTCTTTTCCCGATAGGATTTTCATTCCCGAAATACTTATGGGCAATCCTTTCGGTTATTACAATTCCACCAAATGTTTGAAGTGCGGTCTGTTTATTCCCTTGTAACAATTTGAAGGAGAACATGTTGAAAAAAGAAGTGTCCGCCTGATAAAAACCTGTTTCATCAAAAAGCTTATCCTCATACCGGACAGAGAAAGTAGGACGTGTTAACCCTGGTCCCCACATAGGCGAAATAGTAACGGCATCAATAACCTCAGGCAGATCTCTAACCAATGCCCGTGCCATTGGATATGGAGTTCTGGTTTGAGGGCTATCAGTTATCCAGTCAATTCTATAAATATCATCAGCGTTTTCATGGAAACTATCGTAACTCGTCTCAAACTGAACGTACAAAATAATTAAAAGACTGCAGGCCATACCTAGCGCTAAACCAACAATGTTTATAAATGAGAAGCCTTTGTATTTTAGCAGATTACGAAACGCGATTTTAAGGTAATTATTAAACATTACAAACCCCCAAAGTAATGAATTTAGTATCTTTCTCGGAATCAGGTTGAGTAATTGTCCCCAATACCAAAAGCCAGCCTTCATTCTCCCTTTTTGCAAGAGTAACATATTGTAGTACTCGGCAAAATCACCCAGAGGGGTTTCCCACGTGTTGTCAGGTAAAATTTTCCTCAATAAATATTCTGCAACTTTTGGCGGTTGCTTTTCTTTTTGAATCCTGCTCATTTTTGCTCCGGTAATAAACCAGTTACATCCTTCCACATTTCATTTTGTACTTCCCAGACTTTCCGAAGCGCTATCTTTCCTTCTTCAGTAAGTTCATAAATCCTTTTGTGTCTTCCGCCTCTTTCTGGGGTCGACTCAGTTAGATAAGAACTTAATAGATCTCGCTTGCTCAATCTGTCAAGCGGCATATAAATTGACCCCAGAGACCATTCCTCACCAGAAAGCTGCGAAATCCTGTCTCGTATAGGAATACAATATGCCTCTTCCTTTAGCTGCCATATTGATATTAATATTAACTCTTCGGCACGTGTTAGTAGTTTCATTCAATTCTCCTTCCAATCCTAACTATTTGAAACATATGACGTACAATATAATGGATTTGTTCCATTTTTTTAGGATTGGAAAGAATAGAACACCGAAAAAGCCGATTTTCATGATAAAAGCCGATAAAAACATAACAGATACAAGAATTCTAGTTCTTAATCATGTCATTTCATAAAGATCATGACAACCTGCCTACCGGCCAGACAGGTCTGTGTTCTATTGAAACATCATTAAATTTCATTTTTCCTTATATTTATTCTTCAATTTCTCACAATATATTATGCTACTATGAACAACAAATACGAAGCAGTAATTGGTCTTGAAGTGCACGCGCAATTATTAACCGAATCAAAGATATTTTGCGGATGCTCAACCAAGTTTGGAAATCCTCCAAACTCCAATGTTTGCCCTGTTTGCCTCGGGCATCCTGGTGTTTTACCGGTGCTTAACAAAAAGGTTGTGGAGTTCGCGGCTTTGATGGGAATGGCGACAAATTGTGAGATTAAAGAAAAATCAATTTTCGCCAGGAAGAATTACTTCTACCCTGATTCCCCCAAAGGATGGCAGACCTCACAGTTTGAAGAACCAATCTGCGAAAATGGTCACCTTGACATTACATTAAGCGACGGTACGGAAAAATGCCTAGGTATTACCCGCATTCACATGGAAGAAGACGCCGGGAAATCAATCCATGACCTTGGCTACGACACCTGCGTTGATCTTAACCGCTGTGGTGTTCCGCTAATCGAAATTGTAAGTGAACCCGACATGCGATCACCCGAAGATGCTTATCTATACCTGACAAAGATAAAACAGATAATCACCTATCTTGGAATTTGCGACGGCAACATGGAAGAAGGTTCTTTACGTTGTGACGCTAATATTTCTATTCGTCTGAAGGGTGAAACCGAATTAGGCACGAAAACCGAAGTTAAGAATATGAACTCTTTCCGCAATGTTGAAAAAGCAATTGCTCACGAGATTGAAAGACAAATTGAAATTGTGGAAGAGGGTGGAAGAATAATTCAGCAGACCTTGCTCTGGGATGCTGACCATGAAGAAGTTTCCCCAATGCGAAGCAAGGAAGAAGCTCATGATTACCGTTACTTTCCTGAGCCGGATCTTATGCCGGTTGTGGTTAGTGAGGAATGGAAGGCTGAAATAGCAAAAAACTTACCGGAGCTGCCTGAAGCAAGAAAAGCACGTTTCATCTCGGAATACAAAATACCTGAATATGATGCAGCAGTGTTGACAACGGAAAGACCACTGGCGGACTACTATGAAAAAGTAATAAGCGTGACAGATGATTATAAATCCGCGAGCAACTGGGTGATGACAGATGTTCTTAAAATCATTAAAGAAGACAAAGTTGATATTACTGAATTTAAGGTGAGCCCGGAGAATTTGGGTAAACTCATAAATCTTATTAACAATAATACTATCAGCGGTAAAATTGCCAAGAGTGTTTTTCCGGAAATGCTTAAAGAGGACAAAGACCCGGAAACAATTGTAAAAGATAAAAACCTTGTTCAGATTACCGACACTTCGGCTATTGATGGGATTGTTGATACTATACTGGATAATAATCCGGGGCAGGTTGAGCAATACCTTGGTGGCAAAGAAACAGTGCTCGGATTTTTTGTTGGACAAGTCATGAAAGAATCAAGAGGTAAGGCAAATCCACAGATGGTGAATGAGACGTTGAAGAAGAAACTGGAAGAGAAAAGAACGGGTGAATAGTCAATTGTCAATAGTGAAAAAAAGAAGTGAATAAATCCAATCAGTTATTAGGCGCTCACACATCTACAGCCGGCGGGGTATCGAAGGCAATTGATCGTGCTGATCCGCTAGATTTCACAGCTATACAAATCTTCACTAAAAATAATAACCGTTGGGCGGCAAAGCCTCTTGAAGAGGCAGAGATTAATTCTTTCAAATCAAAACTCGCCACTTCCAATATAAAATTTGTTATCGCTCATGATTCTTATCTTATAAATCTATGTGCCGCAGAAAAAGAGATGCTTGAGAAATCCCGAAACGCCTTTATTGATGAACTTGAACGATGTGAGATCCTCGGTATTCCGCATCTAAATTTCCATCCGGGTGCACATGTTGATCAGGGCGAAAAAGATGGAATAAAAATCATTTCGGAATCGCTAAACGTTGCTCACGAAAAAACCAAAGGTTTTAAAGTAAGCAGTATGCTGGAAATGACAGCCGGTCAAGGCTCAGCAATCGGTTATACGTTTGAGCATATGCGTAAAATTATCGATCTTGTTGAAGAGCGGGAAAGAATGACTGTCTGCATTGACACCGCACATATTTTTGCAGCCGGCTATAACATCAAGGATAAGAAAGAATATGAAAAAGTCATGCGGGATTTTGATGACATAATCGGACTGGAACGCCTTCAATGTTATCACATGAATGACAGTAAAAAAGAGCTGGGAAGCAAGGTAGACAGACACGAGCATATTGGCAAAGGATTTATCGGACTAAAAGGATTTAGAAATATAATGAATGATGAGAAAGTCGCGCATGTACCAAAAATACTGGAAACACCCAAGGGTAAAGAAATGTTAGAAGATATTGAAAATATATACATTCTGAAAAATCTTATAAAATAAAGGAGGTAATATGCTAAAGTATGTTCTAATTATTTTCTTCACGTTAACTCTTTACTCACAGGATCTTGAAAACAAGATTGTAGATATCGGGCAGGATCTTCAGGTTGAGGTTCTTAAAGATGATGTTTACAGAATTATCCACAACTTCCCTTTCGGCTGCAATTCACTTCTTGTTAAAGTTGACAGCGCAGAATTTATACTTGTCGATACACCCTTTACAAATGAGGCGACTGAACGTCTACACAACTGGATGAGGGACAAATTTGGCGAGTTCAAACTAAAGGTAATTAACGGGCACTTTCATGGCGACTGCCTTGGCGGGAATGATTATTTCAATAGCATCGGAGTTCCAACCTATGGGTCTTCGCTGACAAAACAACTTGTTGAGGAGCGTGGAGAAGAATCACATTCCGGGACTCTTCAAATGCTTAATAGAAATGAGGATAAGCGTTATTACAATATTATGAAAGATAATGTTGACGCTCCTCCATCGAATTTATTCCAACTTGAAGATGGATTGACTTTCACTTATCCGAATGAAGAAGTTGAAATATACTTCCCCGGACATGCCCACGCACCGGATAACATTGTTGTCTATTTCAAAAATAAAAATGTACTTTTTGGCGGATGCATGATAAAACCACTCGACAACAGGAGCAAAGGTTATGTTGGTGCGGCTAATTTCGAAACCTGGGCCGGTTCTGTTCAAAACGTTATGGATAGATTTGGGAATGCTGAAATTGTTATGCCCGGTCATGGTAGGTGGGGAGATAATAGTTTATTGAAACATACATATGATATTTTCAAATAGAATAGTCATTTCCAAAAGCATTTCAATTTGTCATCCCGAACCTGCCTGATAGTCAGACAGGCTTAGTTCGGGATCTTTATTCTAGTAAACTCACAATAATTAGATGCTGAAATAAATTCAGCATGACATTTTATAACTCTAATCCAAACTTTACTCGATATGAATTCTTCACAAACTCATCCACCCAATTATAAAATTGAGTTACCGTTGTTTTATCGAAACCATGGGTATAGAGTTTATCAAATACCAATTCAGACTTTCTGAATATCTCATCCTCTATTGGTCTGATAGTCTGATAGATCCCAGTCCCCTCATCATTTAATACTTTTCCGAGGTCTATATAATCATTTCCATTCCCTCTTTTAATGGGATAGATCATATCTTTCAACTTTAATGCCGCTGAACAGAGTGGCGCGTTGCCTGATTCATCACCTAACAAAATTTCCGGCAGATCACTCCCCGCATTAACCCAAAGTGGAATTGCAGGCGCCGCAAGTTGATAACCAAGAATTACCCACATGGCATTTAATGACAGATCTTCACCATCTTTAACTCCCTTACAAACAAATGTTGAAGCAGAAGAACTCCGCATGGTAAGATCAATTCCCGGAACAAAATGCGGAGCGCGTCCGTTTTCAGGATAATCTTCAGCATAATCAATTTCTGTTAAAGAATTCTTCAGGCATCTGCTGACTTCAATAAGAATAAATTTATCAGAGATCTTATCCATCGCCTCAGCTTCATAGAACAACTCTGTTGTAGTCATATACCGGATGTAACCATAACCATCATTGCGTGACCCGGTATTTGAGTAGTTAGTACGTATCATGTAACCGAAAGGAGCAACCTTAGGGTCATTAACATCAAACTTCACATACCCGGTGTTATCCGTCTCGTAATAGGCGGCACCGCCATATGAGTCGATTACTCCGAAATTGGCGGACACAGAAATCGGCTTTGTAAGTGTGTCGAGATAAGTTTCAAAATCCTGCAAGGTAGCGCAAATGCCTAATGCGCCTCTCATTACAACACCTTCATCATCTTCTGCGGGATCAACAACTCCAACATTAAGATTATAGGAGGCTGAATTCATGATTGATAAACCGGCGCTGTTAGTTCCCATCCATACTGTATCCCCTTTCGCATCTCCTGAGTTAACAATAGCAAGAAACGAATACTTCTCCCCGTTTATATACATAACTTTATTATCGAGCCAGCTGGAATCACGATGCTTAAAAATTAGGGGGCGACCATCTTTAGTATATTTACCTGAGACAACACCTGTTGTGCAGGGAACAATGCTGATTGATATAAAAACAGTAACCAGAATTAATCTGAGTAATTTATTCATTAATATCTCCCAAAAATATCTTTATCATTACCTGAAAATATATAAATCGGACAGGTACTGCAACAAACAAAAAATTATTAGTGACTAGACCGCCCATTTACTGATTTAAGAAATGGCTTTTCTTTTACCTTGTATACTAAATTTCATTTGCTAAATTTACATTTACCCCTTGATCATTTTTCATAAATAATTTTGTTGGATATGAATCAGCTATATTTAATTGGTTTTGCCCAGGCATTATTTTTTACTCTGCTTATCCTAACTAAAAAAAACAAAATACTTAGCGATTATGTCCTGGCATTCTTTATCTTCCTGCTTGGCGGACAATTATTTTTCATCTACAGCTACTATGGTGGCTTATATGAACAATATCCTTCTATTATTATAATAGATATTTATTATTGGGTTCTGCTAGGACCTACTCTTTTACTCTATACTTATTTAATGTCCAGGAATAAACTGCCAGGCAAAATATTTCTACTTTCTTTCATTCCACTCATTATTATTACTATTGGGGCATACAAGTACATCTTTATTGATGGAAGTAATTTTTTCAGCACTCCTTCTGAAAGTCTGTTTGAGGAGGTTAGCGGATATATTTGGCTTTACAATACACCTTTGTTTTTTCTGTTTACCATCTTTCTATTAAAGAAGCATTCTTTCCGTATCAAGGATTATTTTTCCTCTGAGAAAAATGTTAATCTCAAATGGGTTTATTTTCTTACTAGTGGATTTGCCATATTTCTGCTCGTGCTTCTCTTCGGAAGGTACCTTGATAATCTGATTGGACTTGTGCTTCCGCGTGGTTACAGTTATATATGGCTGGTTATGGTACTATATATTTTTGGAATAGGTGTCTATGGATATCGCCAAAGGGGAATATTTGTCAACTTTGACATAGATGAAGTTCTGAAACAACCTGGTGAGAAACAACCTAGTATAAGCGGAAGAATTAAACCTCTTGAAAAAACCCATTATGAAAAGTCCGGACTTTCTAAGGAAGAGGCAGAAGAGATTCTCAATTTGGTGCAGAATAAAATGGCAGAGGAAAAATTTTATATAGATTGCGAAATAAACCTCTCAGAACTTGCAAAAGAGGTAGGTACAACTACACATAAACTATCCCAGGTAATTAACGAAAAGACCAATAAAAATTTCTTTGAGTTTATCAACGAATACAGAATTGATGAAGTAAAGGCTCAATTGCTTGACCCGGCAAAAAATAATTTAAAAATAATATCAATCGCATACGACTGTGGATTCAACTCAAAATCTGCTTTTTACACACTTTTCAAGAAACATACAGGCATAACACCAGCCGAATACCGCCAAACGAATCAAAAGGCAGCAGTTTAAATTCCAAAAAAAAATTGCCAAAACTCAAATAAATAGATACAAATTCCAAATTCTTTGCCATCCTATAGCCAACCGAATGAAAAAGCAGCTATTTAGCTCAAGTCCAAACTTTTTGTTGTCCTCCCCGATAGGACAGAACCTCTTTTATTTCTTTCTGTATTACCTTTTGTTGGAGAATATTATATACCATTGATCGGGGGATTACTATGAAAAGAGAGAACAACCTAATACGACATTCCCGTCGTGATTTTCTCAAACAAGTTTCATTGATTGGAGGTGCAGCTTACCTGGGATTCGGGGGGATTTTCAGTATAGCTAAACCTTTAAAATCTTCCAACAAATTGATTAACGAGTTTGAATATCAATACAGAACCATCTCAGTTAAGCATATCAAGGAAGTTGGAGAGTGGTTCAGGAAACTTGATAGTGAGGGGAAGCTGGGTTCAAACGCAACCTTCAAAAAATATATCGGTGCATTTAATTTTAATCCTCAGGAAATTCTCCCGGGCGCAAAATCACTCATCTTAATTTCAATACCTATGGGCATGCAGTCAATTACTTTTAGAAGGGCTGGAAAGAATTACGACATTTTGATACCAAGCGGATATTGGGATGATGGTGTAACCTACGAAGGCACGGAGGCAAGAATTAGAGATGATCTAATGCTGGATGCCTCTGTAAATATGGAACCGAGAGTTAAGTTGCCACTTAAAACGCTTTCGGTTAGAAGCGGTCTTGCTGACTATGGGAAAAACAACATTACCTTTGTTCGGGAATACGGTAGTTTCCATCAGTTGATTGCTTTCTACACTGATATTGAGATGGAAGACAGTTGGCGCCCTATAAACATGTTAAGACTCTGCAAAGGATGTGATATCTGCAAGGACAAATGCCCGACCAAATGCATTCGTGATGAAAACTTTGTAATTAATGTAGACAAATGTGTAACCCTCTATAATGAACTTGAAGACCCTATGCCGGAGTGGATGCCAGCCGAAGCTCATAATGCTTTTGTGGGTTGTATTCATTGCCAGTATACCTGTCCGGCAAATGCCGAGGGGATCAAAAACATTGGTAAAATTGCAGACGTTAATGAGGAAGAAACAGAATATCTGTTGAGCGACCGTACTGACGAAAAGATGCAAAAACATCTTTCAGAAAAATTAAAACTATTCCCTTATATCAACTACCCGGATTATTTCAGAAGAAATTTCAGGCTGGTAATGGCAAACACCAAACCTGTATAAAGTGTCTTATGGTACCTGCGGGGGTAGTGCCATAAACTCCTTCGGTCATACCTGCCCTGGTGCAGGTATGATTATTCTTTAACCAACTTGATAATAGATGAAAATAAAAAGACAAATATCGAATAAAACTTTATTAAGGATCTCCACACAGTTTGGTTTTCTTTTACTCTTCTTTGCTCTCTTTCTATTTGGACTAGAAGGTGTAAAGTTTTTCTTTTACACTGACCCTCTGATTTTAGTAACTAACCTTATTTCCACGGGAGAAATCACTCTCCTGTTTTTGCTGGCTATCATACCTTTAACGTTAACATTTCTTTTCGGAAGATTTTTCTGCGGCTGGGTCTGCCCTTTCGGGGCAATAAATCAGTTTTTCTCCTGGCTTTTCAGAAAGTCGAATAAATCAAAAACAAACCTTAAAAGAAATTTGCTTTCCGTAAAATATTTCATCCTGCCGGGAGTAGTGGCAGCCTCTCTTTTAGGGGTGCAAATATGGAATTGGCTTGAGCCGTATTCACTCTTAACAAGATCAATGGTAACACTATTTCCTGCGGGACTAATTTTAAATAATACAATTTTGCCAATTCTCGATTCGGGTAGAGAGCTAACCGGAGAAAAGCTAATGCTTTTTCCTTACTTCATTTCAGGACTTTTTTTCTTCCTCTTATTTATGAATTTTTACATGAAAAGATTTTTCTGCAACGTGCTCTGCCCCCTTGGGGCCTTATACGGTTTAATTTCAAGATTCAGTTTAATAAATCTGAGCACTGCACCTTCATGTAATGATTGTCTTCAATGCGGCAGAAACTGCACCTACTATGGTAATCCATCTGATGAATATCTAAAATCAGAATGCCTTTTATGTTATAATTGCGAAAACAACTGCCCCTCCGGGTCAGTAGAAACAAGTTTTGACAAGAAGATAAAAAAGGAGGTTAAACCACTCGATATTGGGCGACGAAAGGCAATAGGGTCCATTTTTGCCGGTATTGCAACGGCTGCAATAATTAAAAGCGAAGCTAAGGGGAAAGGTAAAAAACGAAGTGATTTCATTCGTCCACCCGGCGCGCTGGAGGAGGAAAACTTTCTTGAGAGATGTGTAAGATGCGGTCAATGTGTTCAGTCATGCCCAACCGGTTTTATTCAATCAGCAAATCTTGAAAACGGGATAGAGAATTTATGGACACCGGTCCTCTCTGCCGCAACCGGATACTGCCAATTTGAATGCAATAAATGTACTCCGGTCTGCCCCACAGGTGCTTTACAAAAGCTTACCCTGCAAGAGAAAAAGACTTACAAACTGGGGACTGCTATTATTAATAAAAACTTATGCTTCACTTATGCAGAAGGTTTTACCTGCACAGTTTGCTATGATAAATGCCCTCTGAAAGATAAAGCCATTAAACAGCGCGAAACGGATGTTTGGAATTATATGGGTAAAGAAATGAGAGTGAAACAAATTTACATTGATACCGATTATTGTAATGGCTGCGGATTATGCGAATACGTTTGCCCAAGAACAGATGAGGCGGCAATTGTTGTCACCTCAGAATCAGAGTTTAGGAGAACCAGTAACCTGCTCTTATAAAAGGTGTAAGTACTGTAAAATGTAGTGCATGCTCAAAGACGCCTGTCCGAGCCCTTTCAGGAAGACTCCATCATACCTGAACGGCATAGTTCTTCGTTCAGGAAACAGGTGTCAAATAAGCCAGTCCGCCAAAAACAAAATGGTGATCCCCAATCCCAAAAAGGCGGGCTGGTTTTTATTTTAATATTTATTCTGATTTTCCGGCATATACTCTTATTCAAAACTTACTTTTTCATCTGATCATTTTTCATTCAAAAATTTTAATTATGCTGAAAGGATAAGCAGCATACAATCCTCTCATCCATCAATTGTTGTTTAATATCACTCCTGAAAATCCTTAGCAGTTTTCATCCGTTACTTATAATACAATTACCTCTTTGAATAATTTTTATAGATAAGAAAAAAGTATTCTTTAGATTAGGTGCCGCTCAATAAGAACATTATGTATTTGCTAATACCCTGGTTTGGCACTATTATTAAAAAATAATGGTTATGATTTTAGATGTTCTTAAAATTAAAAAAACAAAACGGCTTGGATTTGCAAGGGACTATTAATGGAAAAGAATAAATTTTGGGAAGTGATTAAAAGAGACGGTCCACTTGTAGCGACGGCTATACATGACGGGCATGATTTACGCGAAGAAATTAAGTCAATAATCGCCTTAAGCGATTCTGACCAACTGCGGGAGGAAGATCCTTTCACCTCAAATTGGACGACTGTTGGTAATACTCAAATAAATGTGAACCGCTCCCGTTTCGAGGTAGATTTGAACCGCCCAAGAGAAAAGGCTGTTTATATTGCCCCGGAAGATGCCTGGGGATTGCGGGTGTGGAAATCTGAATTATCGCAAGAGATTATTGATCGCTCGCTTGAGGAATACGACAGCTTTTACTCCGAAGTTCATAAAATTTTTGAAGAGATAAAGAATCAATATGGCAAATTTGTAGTCTTCGACCTGCATACCTACTGTTACCTTCGTGAAGGACCGGATGGGAAACCTGCTGATCCCAAAAAAAACCCTGAGGTAAATATAGGAACTGGCACCATGAATAGAGAGTACTGGGCACCCCTGGTAGACCGGTTTATTAATGATTTGCGAAATTATAATTTTAAGGGACGAAAACTTGACGTGAGGGAAAATGTAAAATTTAAAGGTGGGCAATTTGCACGCTGGACTCATGAAACCTTTCCGGATTCTGCCTGCTCCCTTTCCATCGAATTTAAAAAGTTCTTTATGGATGAATGGACCGGGAAACCGGATAACCAGATGTTAGATGAAATTTCCCTCGCCTTGCAGTCTACTATTCCGGGCGTTCTGGAAGAACTTAAAAAGTTGGGATTATCTTAGTGAAAAAAAACGACGAAATAATAACTGACCTTTTTATCAGCAAGGTATGTGGAAGGTTAGCTGAAAATTTACAGGTTAGGAGAACACTGCCCGAATGGGGACGTGTAAACATCGACCGGCAATTGCCTTTCCTCTGCATATACCGCCGGGGGAAAGATAAGAGCCCTTCTTTATCTGATTCGCTCATAACCGGAGAAGCTTCCTACTTAACGGCTATTGAAAACCGGAAAAGTCATAAGCAGCTTTCATCTCTTGTAAAAAACATTGTAAGAACCTTAAAAGAGAATTTCGGATCATTTCTGGTTGTCGAGGTCTGGGTTACAGAGCATGTTCAAACTGAGAATGAACTGCCCGACTATAACGGAGCTTTCAAAATAATAGCTCCAAAAAAGACAAAGATTACCTCAACCATAGAATCCCTGGAACAATCTCTAAAGAAAATTAAAATCCGAAGAGAGAATGCCACTGTTGAAGTTATCCATGCTTCAAAAATTACTCCGCCAGGTTTGCCTCCACTAATCACTTATGCTGAGGCTGAGCAACTTGGTTGTCATGTTATCGGGGTAGAAATCAGCTCCATATATTTGGATAGAAAAACCGGAGAAGTTTTTCCACTAATATTCAGGAAACTTAAAAAAAGTTTTACAAGAGCGTTGCAGAACAGTTTTTTTGAATTTACACGCAGCCATACCCCTTTCCGCCCGCCGCATTTTCACTCGCTAGGAAGACGCAGTATGGTTAAAGCGGTTTGGGAGACGGACACTCAGCTTGCGGAAATATGCAACGGTTTCGATTTTCTTTTACAGGTAACACCCATAAATATTGACTCTGCCTGGTCATTTTTTCAGAGGAGTCATTATGAGAAAAAACCCCATTTTATTTACCGTCCGCTTTCTTTGGATCCGGCTACTGCAAAGCGGCAGCTCTTTCAGATACAAATTGAAAGAATTGAAGACTCTACATTGGCTCAGCTTTTAAGGGAGCATCAACTTGAGTTGGATCGTAAATTCACCATGCTTATTGACAGAAATACAGAGAGATTTATTTACGGTAGTCTGCAACTTTACGGAGCTGTTGACGATTCTTTGATGAAACTGGCTACCGACTTAATAGAGCAACTTCCCCCAAGAAGCCGGGATGAATCTTCCGGTACTTACGTGGATGCCCTTTCATTTGCTGAGCGGGCTAATGAAGAGCTGGCTTATTACAGAACGATTATCCCCGAAAGCAAATGCAAGGTGGTTGTAAGAGAAGATATAACCGGCTTAATGGTCTCAAATGGTAATTTGCTTATTGGAGCCAAACTAAAAATACCGGCTACACGCATTGAGGCATTAATTGCCCACGAAGTGGGAACACATGTGCTTACCTATCTTAACGGGAAATCACAACCGTTACAACAGCTATATATTGGTTTCCCCGGTTACGACGAGCTTCAGGAAGGACTAGCGGTTCTTTCAGAGTATCTGGTTGGGGGTTTAACAAAACCACGAATGCGTCTGTTGGCTGCAAGAGTGGTTGCAGCACGTCAGATGATTGATGGAGCTTCTTTCGTTGATGTGTTTCGTCACCTTAATTATGATTATGGTTTTGAACGAAGAACCGCCTTCAATATCGTGATGCGTACCTTTAGGGGCGGGGGGTTAACCAAAGATGCTGTTTATTTAAGAGGACTGGTTCAACTTTTAGAGTATCTTAAAAATGGAGGCGCTTTAGAACCCTTATTTGTCGGCAAGATTTCTGCCGATCACGTTCCAATTATTAATGAACTGCAATGGCGCAAAGTGCTGCATCCAACTCCCCTGCGCCCGCGTTTTTTGAGCGGACCAGACACCAACAAGAAATTAAATGACCTGAAAAGTGGTCTTACACCTATGAATTTAATACAGAGGAGCAAAATATGAAAATCGGGTTTGTTGTAAATGATATACAAACAGAGCAGGCAAGTTATACTACTACACGTCTTTGTATAGCGGCAATTAATCGCGGGCACGAAGTTTGGGTTATGGGGTTAGGCGACTTGGCCTATGATGCCGATGAAAAAATTAGCGCCCGGGCTCGTACCGTTCCTAAAAAACAATACAAGTCCAACGAGCTTTATCTTACAACACTTCAGGGAAAAAATTCTATAAAGGAAAGAATTACAGTTGATCATCTGGATGTTTTAATGCTGCGCAGCGATCCTGCTAATGAAACGGGACAAAGAGCATGGGCACAGGTTGCGGGAATAAATTTTGGACGGATTGCCATGCGCCATGGTGTTATTGTTTTGAATGATCCCAATGGACTTGCAAAGGCGGTTAACAAAACCTACTTTCAGCTTTTTCCGGAAGAAGTGCGACCAAAAACACTTATTACCAGAGACATAAAAGAAATTAAAGATTTTGCCAGGGAACAAGGAGGTAATATTGTTCTAAAACCTCTGCAGGGTTCCGGTGGTTCCGGCGTTTTCCTTGTAACCCCGAATGATAAGTCGAACCTTAACCAGATTGTGGAATCACTATTAAGAGATGGTTATATTGTAGCACAGGAATATTTGCCGGCTGCCGTTGATGGCGATATAAGACTATTTATGATGAACGGACAACCGATGAAATACAAAGGTAAATACGCCGCCTTCCGCCGTTTAAGAAAAGGTGACGATATGCGTAGTAATATTCATGCCGGGGGCACACTTGCTCAGGCTTTAATTACCGAGGAGCATTTAAGACTTGCAGAAATTGTGAGACCAAAGCTTGTTCAGGATGGAATGTTTTTAGTAGGGTTGGATATTGTTGGCGACAAACTAATGGAAATAAACGTCTTCAGTCCCGGTGGTTTGGGAAGTGCACATAGATTTGAAAAAGTGAATTTTAATAACTCGGTTATCGACGCTTTGGAGAGAAAGGTTGAGTACATGAATTATTACCGCAGAAACTTTGATAATGACGAGATGGCGACCCTCTAATTAGATGGTTTCGGGTTTTGGATTTTGGATTTCTGGCTTCTGGTTTCTGGCTTCTGGTTTCTGGCTTCTGATTTCTGGCTTCTGGCTTCTGATTTCTGGCTTCTGATTTCTGATTTCTGATTTCTGGCTTCTGGCTTCTGGTTTCTGGCATCAAGATATTATTCATATTCATAAATACGGGGAGTAAGAATGAGACTTAAAAGTTTGCTATTAGTTTTAATAGTGATAGCATCAGTAAATTTGTTTGGTCAAACCTTTGTAACAGACAGACCTGATTACACCGAATCTGCCTTAGTGATTGTTCCTGGAATGGTTCAGTTGGAAATGGGAGTTGGTTATTCCGAAATGGGAGACCTTAGTGTAACAGCATACCCAAATCTGCTAGCAAGAATAGGCGTTGTAAAAAATCTGGAAGTAAGAGTGGGGTTCCCGGGCTGGATTACACCAAAAGTTGGTGATAACAGTGAAACCTACCTTAACGATCTCCTTTTCGAGGCAAAATATCAGATTTCTAAAAAAAGAGCTTCCGTGCCGATGGCGATTCTATTAATTATGACACTCCCTTCCGGGGATGACGAAGTATCTTCCGGCAGCCCGAATATAGGAGCTAAATTTGCGGCTTCATTCGACCTGAATAATCAATTTTCGGTTGGTGCAAATGTAGGAGCTGTTTCAGTTGAAGCAAATGACGAACGTGAAATTCTTGTGCTGGGATCGGTTAATTTGGGTATGAGTATCAGCAATAAACTGGGCGCATTTGTAGAAGTATTTGCCGAGGCTCCCGGGAACAAAGCATGGGCGCCCATGATTGACGGAGGATTTACCTTTCTTATTACTCCGACCAACCAGCTGGACTTTTACGCGGGTACAGGTTTGAATGACTACGGACCGGATTTTATTATTGGAGGTGGATTTAGTACCAGATTTGGATGGTAGGGTAGATTTTAGACTTTAGATTTTAGTAATTAGACTTTAGATTTTAGACATCAGACTGTTAGATGCAAGTCAGTAGTCAGAAAATATTATAAAGTTAGAAAAACCATTATAAAATTGTGTGATGCTTTCTTTATGATAAACCGTTCAATTCAAGGATAAATTTTACAATACCCCTACCCTTTTAAGTATTAAACTATTATATTTACCATCACTTAGGAATCTGCCCGCCAAATGGAACGGCGGACAAGCCCGTCAAAAATACAGCCGGGCAAGCCATGCCTAAAGACCAGTCTGTTGGGGACTGCAAAAAAGCAATTAATATTTAGTATGATTATTAATGGCTGAAAAAAACAAAATAGAAAAAGCAAAACCAAAGCTTCTTGAGCAAGTGCATATAACGATGCGCACGCTCCGTTACAGTAAAAAGACTGAAGAAGCTTATACTAAATGGATAAAAGAATACGTGATTTTTAATGACAAACGGCATCCAAATAGTCTTTCTAAAGAAGAAGTTTCAAATTTTCTATCACACCTTGCAATACACAAGCAAGTATCAGCTTCAACTCAAAACCAGGCATTGTGTGCAATTGTCTTTTTATATAAGAAAGTTTTAGGTAGTGAATTAGGATGGCTGGAAGATGTTGTAAGAGCACATAAGAGCCAGAGAATTCCAGTTGTTTTTTCAAAAGACGAAGCAAAAAAAATAATATCTTTTCTACAAGGAGTTCCAAAAATAATAGCCTCAATATTATACGGTAGCGGGTTAAGATTAAACGAATGTTTGAACCTGCGAGTACTTGATGTTGATATTGAGAATAAATCAATTAACGTTAGGAGAGGCAAAGGGGACAAAGACAGAACCACTGTTCTTCCAAGAACGCTTATTCCTGAATTAAGTGAACAAATTTCGAAAATAAAGGAAATCCATTACAGAGATCTTAAGGATGGTTATGGAGAAACAATTCTTCCAGATTCACTAGATCTAAAATATCCAAATGCTTCCAGAGAATTCAAGTGGCAATTTGTATTTCCTGCAGATAAGAGAACCAGGAATAAAATAAATGGGAAAATATTTAGATATCCCCTTCATGAATCATCAGTACAAAAGGCAATAAAAATAGCCTTAAAAAAATCCAAAATTGAAAAGAAAGCCGCTTCTCACACTTTCCGGCATTCTGCCCGTGAGATATTTTATAGTGCAAATTTAGCATGAATTGTTTTTACGTTTATATATTGCAGTCAGAGAAAGATTCTAACTTTTATACTGGCTATACTAAAGACATAAATAAAAGATTGACCGAACATAATTCTGGTCGCGTTGAATCAACCAAAAATAGAAGACCCTTTAGGTTAGTTTATTGGGAGGGATGTTTAAACCAACAGGATGCCACAAGACGAGAAAAATATTTAAAAACAGCCTGGGGTAAAAGATACATTAAAAATAGACTTAATAATTATCTCACGGGTTAAATTTGCCACTCATTTATTGAGTGACGGTTATGATATAAGAACTATACAAGAATTGCTGGGGCATAAATCCCTGCGGACAACAATGATTTACACACATGTTTTAAAAAACATGTGCGGCGTTAAAAGCCCTCTGGACTAACGCTGCGTTAGATCGGAAAAATCTTCCGTTCTAACGCATTGGTGTTCATGCAAAATAGTTCGTTTTTGTACGATAAGAAAAGCTTTCTGCCAGTATTAGACAAAAGCACAAGTCGTTATTCCCGACAATATTGCGGGAATAACAGAAAAAAACAAGGAATTTATCCCCGTTTGGGGGTCTTGATAAATATATGTTATAAGCTTAATAATTATTTTAATAACAATAAGAAATAATAATGGAACCGTTATCAATTATAGCTATTGGTGCAGCAGTTGGTGGTGCGGCTGGAAAATTTGTTGAAAAAGCTTGGGATTCTGGCGAAAAATGGATTCAATCCTATTTTAAAGATCATAAAGATGTAGCACAAAAAAAAGCAACAGATAATACAATGGACTTTCTTAATGAATTAGCTCATAAAGTTAAGATGTTGGAAGAATCAAAACAAATTACAAAAGAGAAAATAGAATCTTCACAAGATCATCCAGATTTTTCAGCAATGCTTCAAAAAGCACTTCTAACATCAGCCCAAACTGATAGTAAAGACAAGCATATTATACTTGCTCGTCTTGTTTCTGAGAGAATGAAATCAGAACCAGAATCAATTTTATCATTGGGCTCTAAGATGGCTTGTGATGCCATATCCTATGCAACTGTAAATCAGCTATTTGTATTAGGTTTAGCGGCGAATTTTTATGGCATTCGTCCTACTCCATTTCCTCCACCTGGTATTAATGAAACAAATTTTCAAGATTTTATGGATAACTGGTTAACACAACGTCTTAAACCTTACGAAACAATTATATTCAGACAGCTAGATATAATCCATTTAGAATCTTTATCGTGTTTAAAAGTAAACACGTTTGTTGGTCGCTCTTTGAATAATATGTTCAAAAAAGAACAATTGATTTATGATTTCGAAAAAATGAAAGACAATAATTTACGTGATGCAATGAAAAAGATCTGGGAAGAAGGTTTACAAAAAGTAGACTTGACAACTGTTGGGCAGATAATTGGTGTTTCAGTTTCAGATTTATTGTGCAAAACGAATACTAGTTTTAGTGGATGGGAATAAATTTCTAAATGCAATTCAGCAGTATTATTGGTAAAAGTATTGTATTGGAAAAATGTGTAACGCTTATAACCAGCAAATCAACACGGACGCCGTTTTCAAAGCGGCATTTGTGTAGTTCTTAAGTTTAGTGATAAATAAAACATTGCTGTTCAGCAGTGTACAAAAAAATTAAATTGTTGCAACCGGCTTGTGCAGACGAATATACAATCCGGTTGCTAAATTATTGGCGTTGTACTTTTAATCGGCATTCCTGTGTTGGGGCGCCGGTTATTTGCAACATCGTTATATTTCCATTGGAGTATTAATGCTTTTAGATGGTTTCTCAATATCTGGATATAGAAGTTTCGGAGAAAAACAGCAATCTTTTTCAAAACTTTCAAAAATCAATCTTGTCGTTGGGCAAAACAATAGTGGCAAATCGAATGTCCTACGCTTATTAGTAGATCACATGCACAATTATATGCGTGCAATAAATGGGTTCGGTTGGCCCCCATCAAATTTTTCCGAGATAGACAAACATTTAGGCACTGAGAAAATTCCCATTAAAATTGGTGTTGCTGTTAACCTCGATACAGATTTAGCCAAACGCAAACTTGATGAAAGTGATGGGAATATCCGGCATTTAATTGGAAAAATATTCGATTCATCATTCATTCATTCAAACGCGAATCTACTTTGGTTAGTGTTTGGTGAAACTGACGATAAAGGCAAAAATGGCATAGATACAGCCCACATTGATCAGATAAAGAATGAAAATATTATGACACCTGATGAGTGGAATGCCTTATGTCTTGGGCTCACAAGAGGAGCTAGTGATCTTGACAATAACATTAATAGTGTTCTATTAACAATTTCTCGTAATTTAATTGAAACTCCTAGTATTTATTTTATTCCAGCAATAAGACAAATCAATTTCAATTCAGATAGTGGTAGTGACTTAAGTGGAGCAGGAATCGTTGAGAAGCTAGCTAAATTACAGAATCCTGACCATAATGAGCAGGAACTTAGGAAAGATTTCGAAAGGGTGAACCATTTTTTGCAAGACGTTGTAGGGAATAATGATGCTACCATTGAGATACCTTATGCTAGAGATAAGATAATTGTTCATATGGATGGTAAAGCTTTACCATTGGAATCATTGGGAACAGGAATTCATGAAGTAATAATTCTTGCTTCCGCTTCTACTCTATTGAACGATTCAATAATTTGTATCGAAGAACCTGAAATTCATCTTCATCCAATACTGCAAAAAAAATTAATGCAGTATCTTTTTAATAATACGTCAAATCAGTATTTCATCGCTACGCATTCGCCTCATTTACTTGACGACAAGAACAGTCGAATTTTTCATATTACTAATGATGGGATATCATCTTCTGTTACAGTTGTAAAGACTAACGATGAACTTTTTGATATTTGCTCAGATTTGGGGTATCGACCATCTGATTTACTTCAAACAAATTGTATAATCTGGGTAGAAGGTCCTTCTGATCGGATTTATATTAATCATTGGCTCAACTCAATAAATAGCTCATTAATTGAAGGCACACACTATTCAATAATGTTCTATGGTGGTAGATTATTGAGTCATTTAACTGCAAAAGAATATCAGGTTAGCGATTTTATTTCTTTAACTAGGCTTAATAGAAATTCTATCATCATTATAGATAGTGATAAATCAAACGAATCTGATACAATTAATGATACGAAAGCAAGAATCAAAGCAGAATTTGAATCAACCAACAAAATGGTTTGGATTACACAAGGTCGTGAGATAGAAAATTACATTGACCCAGACTTTTATGAGATCTCTGTAAAAAGTGTTCACCCATCTGCATTGGAACTAACGGGGAAAACTATTTATTCCAATTTACCGAAATATAATTCTAATAATTCGACTGATGTATCTACTGCTGACAAGATAAAGGTTGCTAAGCTAATTACTAAGTCAGAACCTGATTATGATCAACTAGATCTAGAAGAAAGAATTAATGAGATTAATAGATTTATTTGCCATGCCAATGGATTTGAAATATAACCAGCTTTGCAAGCAGACCCCGCCAAAAAGATCGGCGGGCAGGCGCGAACGAAACATAGTTCTTAGTAATTTATGAAATAGTATTTCAGTGTACGTAGCCTTTTGAAGTAGTACTATAAAGTTAAGTAGCGTCGCCGCATTGTCTGACAAGTTAATGCGGCTACTAATTATAAAAATTTGTTGTTAGTGTAGCATTCCTGTTATGGGGGGCTGCTTAAAAGCAACAACGTTATATGCTTAGAAAATAATCTTGATGTTGTCCTAATATGGGCTTATATTTAACCCAGAATAAAGACAATATAAGGGTACAAAAATGAAGAACATCTCAGTTTCAAATGACATAATTCCAGTTGGTCAATTCAAATCCGGGTTGGCTAAATACCTAAAAGAAATTCAGAACAAACGTAATTCTTTGATTATCACTCAAAATGGTAAACCTGCCGGAGTATTAATCTCTCCATCAGAATTTGATGATTTGAGACAAACTAAGCTATTCATTGAATCAATTTCACGTGGTTTATCAGATTCCGAAAGAGGAGAAGTAATGTCCACTTCACAAATTCGAAGTGAATTACAAAAAGCAAGAACCGGAAAAGGAAGATGAAAATATTCTGGACAAAAGAAGCATTGTTTCGATTACAAGATATTGAAGAATATATCTCACGAGATAATCCCATTGTTGCAATTGAGTTTGTTGACAAGTTAATATCACTTGCTGAAACATTAATTGATAATCCAGATAGAGGTAGACTCGTACCTGAATTGTCGATGGAAAATATCCGAGAGTTATTGCATAAAAATTACAGAATTGTTTATTTGGTCAAGAAAAGCTCTGTAGAAATTCTTACTGTATTTGAAGGTCATCAATTATTGAAGAAAGAAGAAATAATTAAAGGGAGAAATTAATAAACGCATCTCCGAAGGAGTCCTTCGGACAAACCGCCAGTTCTGAGAAAGTTACGGTCGGCTACAAATTACCTGCCTCTGCGGCAGGCAGGTAAATAATCCTTGTAAGTAAAGCATTGAAGTTTCCATCTTCGCCCAAAAGAGGGCTATGCCTGATAAACTAAGCCCTGTATTTTTCTTTCAGTTTCTCCTACAAGGTCAACTCTTCAAATATATTTTAAGCAAGTAACAATTTTTGCAATTATTTGCGGGCTATCTTCGTTTATGCAATTAAGTTGCGGAGATTCTTTAGGCTTGTTTTACATGTAATTGTTGCTTTATATAGTATGTTGAAAAAAACAATTTTAAGGTATAAATGGGTTTGGATGTTGAATTAGTATGCCCTCACTCTATGTTAACTTAAAACCAGCAATATTAGTAGAGATAAAAATTCATTATTTATTATGCAGGAGAGTTAGAATGAAACTTTATGTTGGCAATTTGTCGTACCAGGTTACCGAAGAAGATCTGAAGCAGGCTTTTGAGGCTTTCGGTCAAGTGGAATCAGCCGCCCTAATCAAGGATAAGTTCAGTGGGCAATCAAAAGGATTCGGGTTCATTGAAATGGCTTCCAAATCCGAAGGCGAAGCTGCTATTGAGGGACTTAACGGCAAAGAGCTAAAAGGCCGGGAGCTTAGCGTTAATGAAGCTCGACCCAAAACCGAAGGACATGGCGGCAGAGGCGGTTTTCGCGGCGGAAGCGGCGGCGGTGGAAGTAAAGGCGGATTTGGCGGAAACAAAGGCGGATTCGGTGGCGGTGGCAGAGGCGGATTTGGCGGCGGCGGCGGTAGAAGTGGATCCGGCGGCGGCAACCGTGGCGGGCAAAGCGGCGATAGAGGCAGGCGAGATCGTGACTCGTAATCCAAAACGAATTTGACAGAATATAATTTCAATTAGTGCATAAATGTAAAATCGTAAGTGGTAGTATCCGGTGGTATTATATTCAACTTATCACTTACAGGATAAAGCTGTTTTTTTTAGGGCTACAGGCTAGCCCTGTTTTTTTGTGTTTTTCCCCCTCTTTTTTCCTGAATCAATTTCCACTCAAATTAACCCATTTGGTTTTTACCGGAACACTTCACCATTCAAACAGAACCTGAATAATTGTCCTCTAAAGTTCCTTTCCCTTGTCAATGATAGGTTAAGCATTTATTTAAAACTTTAAGTGGAACAAATAGTATTCAGAACCATGTTTAATTAACGCCTTGGCAGAAATAATTACATTTATGATTTATTGATAGGTAAGAAAAGACTATTTTTACTAAGAAAATATTAAATTAAAACCACACAAATACTAATTAAGGAGCGCTGGCAAGAGTTAGAGGGCACAAGTATCCTGATAATTTTTCATTAGAAACACACTGTCTCTACAATTCTTACAGCTTATATACTATGAAAGATATTGAGAATATTGAATTAACGTATTTAAGTCTTAGTGACTACCAGGAACTTAAAGATGCTATGATAGAGTCTTATACAAACATGCCAAACTCATATTGGAAAGAGCACCATATAGAAACATTAATTCGCAAATTCCGGGATGGTCAGGTTGTTATTAAAGTGAACGACCAGATTGCAGGTTGCGCCTTGTCAATAATTGTTGATTACGACAGTTTTGATGATAACCATACTTATGTTGATATTACTGGAAACTATACTTTTGATACACATACTATGACGGGGGATATTCTATACGGGATTGATGTTTTTATCAAACCGGAATTTCGTGGATTACGACTAGGAAGACGCCTTTATGATTACAGGAAAGAATTGTGCGAAAGATTAAATCTCAAAGGGGTAGCCTTTGGTGGAAGAATACCTAATTACCATAAATACTCCGATACTCTTTCGCCCAAGGAATATATTGCAAAAGTCAGAAGAAGAGAAATTCATGATCCTGTCTTAAATTTCCAGATTTCAAATGATTTTCACCCTGCTAAAATTTTAGATAATTACCTGACGGGCGATAAGGCTTCTAAGGATTATGCCGTTCTGCTTGAATGGGATAACATTTATTATGAAAAAAAGCGAAAACTTGCCAGTGCAACAAAAAAAGTTGTAAGGCTTGGGCTAATTCAGTGGCAGATGCGCCCTTATAAAACTTTCGAAGAACTAATGCAGCAAGCTGAGTACTTTATTGACGCTGTTTCAGGTTATCGTTCGGATTTTGCTCTCTTTCCTGAATTTTTTAACGCACCTTTAATGGCTGAGAATAATCATCTTAGTGAATCTGAAGCCATAAGAGAACTGGCTAAACATACCGATGAAATTGTTCAGAAGTTTTCTGAGCTGGCCATTTCTTATAATATTAATATTATCACCGGTAGTATGCCCGTAGTTAGAGAAAACAGGCTGTACAACACAGGTTACTTATGTAAAAGAGACGGGAAAATTGAAAGTTATGAAAAACTGCATATAACTCCTGACGAGAAAATGGTCTGGGGTTTAGAAGGCGGTAACAAACTCCAGGTTTTTGACACAGATTGTGGAAAAATTGGAGTATTAATTTGCTATGATGTTGAATTTCCCGAATTAAGCCGATTATTAGCTGAAGACGGAATGGATATATTATTTGTCCCCTTCCTTACGGATACCCAAAACGGATATTCACGTGTTCGAAATTGCGCCCAATCCAGAGCAATTGAGAACGAATGTTATGTGGCTATTGCAGGCAGCGTGGGTAATCTTCCCAAGGTTCATAACATGGATATACAGTTTGCCCAATCAATGGTTTTTACTCCCTGCGATTTTTCCTTCCCGGCAAATGGAATTAAAGCGGAAGCCACACCGAACACCGAGATGATATTAATTGCAGATGTTGATATCGATCTGTTAAGGGAGCTAAACCAATTCGGCAGTGTTAGAAACCTTAAAGATCAGCGTAAAGATATTTATGAACTGAAAAAGCTTACTAAGAATAACTAAATATTTACCCGGAAAATAAAACAAAGGCTTTTAAGTATTCAGGTATTTAAAAGCCTTTTTTGTAAGAGCAAAGAGAACAATTGGCATAAGTAAAGCGAATAATTGTACTTATAAATAACCTTGAAGAGAAAATGTTTTTTTCTAAAACTAAATTTAATTGGGCTATGTTCTAATACATATCATTAATTATCTCACCTAAAAGTATATTTATGAGTATTTTTAGGGAGATTATTTGAGGATAATAACATTATGACTGATAACTATATTGATGAAGAGTTTAGTTTTGATCGTTATCCGAAGACCGACAATTTTTCCCTAAAAGCCTGGAATGCTGCCGACGAACATATTCTTAATTATCTCGAAGATAATGATCTGTTTCGCCCAAACCCTGTAATCTATAATGACCGCTTCGGGTTCCTCACCTGCGTCCTAAACTATCTATCACCTGTAATTGTGATAAGTGAGAAAAGTCAGGAAAAATCCTGCAGACTAAACATGCAGAGAAATAACCTGAAAGAGAACGATGAACGGTTTGTTACTCCCCTTGCCTCTTTACCCGGCAAAGTTGATCTGGGAATTGTAAAACTGCCAAAATCGCTGGATTTATTCCGCTTATATCTTGATCACCTTTCTGCTTATCTTCATGACGATTCATTAGTAATCTGCTCTTTTATGACAAGACATTTTACCCAGCAAATATTGGAAATTGCTAACGAGTTTTTTTATGAATTTGAGCAGAGCAAAGCCTGGAAAAAGTCACGCGTGTTGATACTTAGCAAGCCTAAAAAACCGGAGCCAATACAGATTACAAACTCGATTGAATGGCGGGAGAAAACATTCAAACAGTATTTTGGTGTTTTTTCTGCCGGCAATATCGACTATGCGACTCAATTCCTAATAGATAATATTACTGTAAAAAATGAAGACAAGACTGTTCTGGATCTTGCCTCGGGTAACGGAATAATTGCATGCGCCGTAAAAAGCAAAAATCCCGATTGTGAAATTAATTTAATTGATGATTCTTTCCTTGCCGTTGAATCCTCAAAACTCAACCTGTCGGGTGAAAAAATATTTTTCTACTTTAACGATACACTTGAAGATTTCGAAAGCGATTATTTTGATTTGGTTATCTCAAATCCCCCTTTTCATTTTGAATATGAAAACAACATAGAAGTCGCTCTTTCTTTGTTCAATGATGTTGTAAGGTGTTTAAAAATCGATGGGCGTTTCCTGCTTGTTGCCAGCAGGCATCTAAACTACAGAACTCATCTGGAAAATATATTCTCAAAGGTTTTAACAGTTGCCGAGAATGATAAATTTATAATTTATGAATGTACAAAGCATATTATTCCCGTGGTATAAAAGAAGGTTTTATGAAAACATATAAAATGGCAATTCTTTTCCTGGTTCTGGTATTCGGATATATCAGCTCCGTCGCACAAAGTGTAGTTTCCAATAATTTTGCTCATACGTTTTCCATTGTTGCCCGTGACACGGTTACAGGCGAAATTGGGGTCGCGGTTCAAACCCACTCCTTCGCGGTAGGAAACCGGGTTTCATGGGCGGAAGCTGGTATTGGTGCTATAGCAACGCAATCATTTACAAATAAATCTTTCGGACCCCGCGGGCTGGAATATTTAAGAGAGGGTTGCTCTGCAGAGGAAACGTTAGAAAAATTGATCGATTCTGATTTCGGAAAAGATGTGCGCCAGGTTGGGATTATTGACAACAATGGAAATGTTGCCACCTGGACGGGTAAAAAATGCATTAGAGAAGCCGGGCACATCTCCGGCAATAACTTTTCAGTTCAAGCTAATATGATGTTGACAGATCAGGTTTGGTCAGCGATGGCAGAAGCATTTGAATCTACAAAGGCACCTCTCGCCGAAAGATTAATTGCCTCACTCGAAGCCGCTCAATCGGTTGGTGGAGATATACGGGGCATTCAAGCCGCTGCCATGAAAGTAGTTTCCGGCAAATCGACCGGGAATTATTGGGAAGGAGTCACTATTGACCTTCGGGTGGATGATAGTAAAGACCCAATAAAAGAACTTGCCCGCTTATTGAAAGTACAGAGAGCAAATGAGCACCTCGGTAGAGGCGAAGTTGCCTTAGAGAAGGGTGATCTTAAAACAGCCATAGAAGAAAACTCCATTGCCCAGGACATGTTGCCGGAAGATCTGGAAGTGAAATATTGGTATGCAGTCTCTTTGGCTAATAATAACATGGTTGAAATGTCATTACCTATTTTCAAGGAAGTTTTTGCCAAAGATAACAATTGGAAAATTTTAACAGAACGCTTGCCTGAAGTTGATCTTCTTAGGGTCGGGAAAAGTGAATTAAGAGAAATTTTAGCACAATAATACTCAATTGAATCCGGGGGGATAAATGAGACACATTTTCGCATTTCTATTATTTACAGTTACAGCATTTGGACAGTCAGAACTTGCTACAAACATTTTCGTTACTCAGGCAGGTCCCTGGGCAACAAATTGTTACCTGATCTGGAACAACAATGAAGCGGCAATCATTGATGCCGGAACACCTATCGATACACTTCTTACTATCATAAAAGAAAAAGACCTTATTCTAAAATATCTGTTTATCACACATTGCCACCAGGATCACATTTCGGGCGTTAAGCTTATAAAGGAAAAGTACCCTGATGTAAAGCTTGTCGTTTCGGAAGTAGAATTTGGAGATATAGAATTCTACTCAGACTGGGAGAATTTGTTTGATGAAAAATCTGTTAGCGCCTGGAAGGCTGACGATAGAATAAACAGACTAATGAATATGGACTATTCAGAAATTGGGACTCCCAATATCTTTGCTGATGATGGACAGGAGTTTGAGCTCGGAAATACTAAAGTTATCTCATACCATACTCCCGGTCACTCCAGAGGTTCTCTATCCTATTATACAGAAGGCGCCCTTTTCCCGGGTGATTTGATTTACTTTAATTCCGTGGGTTATCTTGATTATAAATTTAGCACTGAGGAAAGCATAACAGAATCCGTGAGACGATTGTATGAGTTGGTACCGGATGAAACTGTAATCTATTCCGGACATGGAACAAGTTCGACCATTGCACGAGAGAAAGAAGCCAATCGGGTGGTAAAACCAAATGAAACTTTTTGGAAATAAAGTATGAGGCAAACCACACACCAAGATATTTTGAATGCACTCCTGAAATCATGGTCTGTAAAATCCAGCTCCTTATACACCCCTGAAAATCCAGCTAAAGGACAGTGCGGCGTAACAGCCCTTGTAGCTAATGATCTCCTGGGTGGAGATATTCTTAAAACCAGAATCGGTAACCAGTGGCATTTTTACAACATTATTAATGGGGAAAGAATAGATTTTACAGCCAGTCAGTTTCAAACTGCTATTAATTACGATGACTTACCATCTACACGCGAGGAAGCCTTTGATGACACTGATGAACTACAGCTGGTTTATTTAAGTACAAGAGTTATTGAATTCCTTTTCGATTCAGAGCAATAGAAAAATAGTCGCATCACTTCATACAATATTTAGTTGCCCGTTAAAAACATATTCCATGATCAATATATATTCTTGCAACCTTGGAGAAGTAACCTTATTTTAATAACAATATCAGTTAGTAAACCATAATTCATGTAAGGTAAAAATTTTGTATGCTGAGTGAAAAACCTGATTCCACGAAATATTCCAAAAGATTGTTCCTGAAAAGTTTTCTGAATGAGGCCTTTTCAATTGAGGGAGGAGTATTTAGGTCTCTCTGGATTTTGATCAGCAAACCAGGTCATCTCACTGAGACATTTTTCAACTCTGCAAAGTATAAATACATCCATCCGCTAAGGCTTTATTTTGTTATTAACCTGATATTTTTTTTCCTGGCGCCAATTTTAAATACTCAACAGTTTCAGGTAATGAATCTGAAACTTGAGAACATGAGTAAAAGTAGTACGCTTGTCACAAAAATTGTAGAATATGAGTCAAAGAACCTTGAAATATCGGAAGATGTATATTATGTGTTGTTTAATACTAATTACAAGTATAATCAGCCGGCCCTGATATTTTTCATCATTCCTCTTTTTGCCTTACCTGTTTTCATAATTCAATATTCAAAAAAGCGAAAATTTATTGAACATCTTTATTTCTCTGTAAATACAGTTTCTTTTTTTCTCCTGTTAATGTTCTTAATAGTTGGTTCATTTAGAGTATTATCTTTTCTCTTAGGTTTGCTTGCGCTTTCTAATGAATTTATTGGAATAATGCTTTTCACCTTAATCTTTGTTTTATTGTTTATCCATTTACTCCTTTCATTCAGAAAATTTTATAAATCATCTTGGATCAATTCAGGAATAAAATCCTTCATATTATTTATTACTTTTTTTATAACCCTGGGATTATTCAGTATATTTATGACTCTCTATACAATGATCTCACTAAAACTGGGTTACTAGATAAATGATGACTCGTCAATATTATTTATTAACAAGCAGCTTTCCCCGGAGAATTTTTAGATGAAACCATTTGGCGCCCTAAAAACCCTTATAGTATTCAGTTCCGCTTCCTTGTTATTATTGGTTGTAACCCATTTTATAATCCCCTTTTTTAGCGCGGTAACAGGAGTGGAAACAATTATTTTTTGGCTGCTTTGCGCCGCCTTATTGGTCTTTCTCCCTCTGGTTATTACCGCCATTATTATGCTTAAGTCAGAAAATCAATCCATGGAATTAACCTCACTCATAAAACGCCTTAGATTTCATAAACCAGACAAAGGTGATATACTCTGGAGCATAGGAGGAATAATTGCAATTGGATTGATCTCTTCACTATTAATGTATGGACAGGAAATATTTCTTGGTGCAATTGAAACCCAGCCGGCATTTATGTCCTTCGAGCCACTTACCCCGGGACGTTATTGGATTTTGGCTTTGTGGCTCCCTTACTGGATTTTGAACATTATGGGTGAAGAGATTCTTTGGCGCGGCGTTATTCTACCACGCCAGGAAATATCCTTTGGAAAGAAAGCCTGGATAGTAAACGGAATAGGCTGGGGAATATTTCACATTGCCTTTGGATGGCATTTGATGATCACACTAATACCAATATTGCTTATTCAACCCTACATCGCTCAGAAGAGAAAAAACAACTGGACAAGTGTAATAATTCATGCAACGATAAACGGTCCGAGTTTTATCGCCATCTCTTTCGGACTTCTATAGTATAGAAGTAGATCTCAGATTTATTCGTCTCTGGCGACCCTGCCCAACAAGCGCTTTCATTTTGTTTCCAGATTCTTTTTCCTTTTTCCTTCCTGATATCTTTAATAAATTGGCATACTCAAGTTCCCACAAATTGGATGTTTCAGGGGAGCCAAAACATACATATAATTGCACCAACCTTTCAACGGAGAGAAGAGATGATCATTCTTAGTCTTGACCGCAACAGCCAGCTACCCTTATTTAAGCAGGTATTCGACCAGCTTAAAAAGCGGATAGATAATGACATCCTTAAGCCGGGTGATGTACTCCCTTCAACACGGCAGTTTTCCGTTCAACTGGGCGTAAACAGAACAACCATCTACAAAGCCTATCAGGAACTTTGGGCGATGGGCTACATTGAAAGCCGGTCAGGTTCCTATTCCTATGTAAGGCAGAGGCGTGAGGTTAAGTCGAACCAGGAAGAACAGCATGGTAATTATATTGACTGGTCACAGAAGGTAACCCCACAGGCTGAAAAGGTTCATCAGATGTTTGGTCATATAAATTATCCATTTAGCGACGTAGGCAAAGACTTTGAAGGAATTGATTTCGGACAGCTTCATCCTGACTCCAGAATTTACCCCATTGCTGAGTACAAGAGATCTTTGAGTAAAGTGATTACAGAAAAAGCCGAGACTATTTTAGATTACGGTGATTGCATTGGCTATCCACCACTTAGAGAATTTATTGCACATAGAATGAGATTGCATGGAATCTCCGCCAAGAGTGATGAAGTGCTTATCGCAAATGGCGCGCAGAATGCAATTGATCTTCTTATGAAATTATTGGCAAGACCAGGGTCACGTGTTTTTGTCGAATCTCCAACTTACGGTATGATTATACCTACACTTACTTACTATGATTGTGAGATTGTTGGAATTCCTATGAAAAAGGATGGTGTGGATCTGGCTGCAATTGAAAGAGAGTTTACTAACGGGCTGCCGATATTTTTCTATACAATGCCAAACTTTCATAACCCAACTGGCATAACCACAAACCAGGAACACAGGGAAAAGCTTCTGGCTCTTTTTGAAAAGTATAATATTCCCATTATCGAAGACGCCTTTGAAGAGGAGATGAAGTACTTTGGCAAGGTACCGCTACCTATTAAATCGATGGATATAAACAAGATAGTTATCTACGTGGGAAGTTTTTCGAAAGTGCTTTTCCCCGGTATCAGACTAGGATGGATTGCTGCGGACAAAGAATGCATTAACAGAGTGGCAACTCTGAAAAGGTTCAGTGATATAACATCCACATTGCCTGAACAGGCTGCTCTGGCTGATTTTTGTAATCAAGGATACTACGAGCACCATATCAAAAAAATTCATAAAGTTTATCGTAAGCGCATGGTATTTGCATTGCAGCTGCTTAACAAAACGATCAAGAAAAAGAACGTTTCATGGATTGAGCCCGATGGTGGTTTCACAATCTGGATGACCTTGAAAAACGTTAAGCAGAGTTACGACGAACTTAACAGGATTCTACTTTCACACAAAATACGGCTTGCCCTGGGTAAAGATTTTTATCCGGTGGATGACAAGCAGAAACATTTCAGACTGGCAATTGCGAGTTTAGACGAAACCGAGATAACAGAAGGTATGAGTAGACTAAAATCGGCTATTGATCAGATTTACAAATAGTTATAACATAAGACAAGTGCCTTGGGGGCAATATGAATTACGATAAAATTTACGCAACACGTACATCAAGAATTAAGGCAAGTGCTATCAGAGAATTATTAAAACTTGCCGCAAATCCAAATTTAATTTCCCTGGGCGGAGGACTTCCCTCCCCCGACAGTTTTCCATTAAATCTGGTAACAGAATTAACAGAAAAGATTTTAACAAAATATGGTTCAACAGCTCTGCAATACGATACAACTGAGGGTTTTATGCCCTTACGCAAGGGGCTGGTGGATTATTTGCAGAATTACGGTATAAGAGCCGGACTTGAAAACATCTACATTTCAAGCGGGTCTCAGGGATTTCTTGATCAGATTGGCAAACTGCTTATTTCACCGGGCGATTATGTTGCCGTAGAAGGACCGACATATCTTGCGGCACTGCAAGCCTTTAATGCCTATGAAGCTGAATACGCTCAGATAGAAACAGATGACGAAGGGCTGATTCCGGAATCAATGGAAGAAATAATCAACAATTATCCAATCAAATTTATTTATACAGTTCCTACTTTTCAAAATCCAACAGGTAAAACTGTAGGGCTGAAACGGCGCGAGCAAATTGCTGAAATAATATTAAAGTATGATATGCTTCTGGTTGAGGACGATCCATACGGCGCCTTGCGATATAAGGGCGAAACGCTCCCAACTATTCAGTCGATGGCGCCTGACAATGTTGTTTACGCCAGTACTTTCTCAAAGATTTTTGCACCGGGGTTACGCGTTGGTTTCTTTGTCGCCCCGGAAAAATTTGCCAGATGGATGGTACTTGTGAAGCAGGGAGTTGATTTAAATACTTCAACATACACCCAAGCTATGGCAGCAGAGTATTTGCTTGGTGGTTACATTCCGGCACAGGTGAACAAAATAATTAACATATATAAACCAAAGCTTGTAACCATGCTTGACGCTCTTGCATATTATTTCCCTGAAGGTTACAAATGGTCAAAGCCAGATGGCGGTATGTTCCTGTGGGTTGAAGGACCCAAAGGAATTGACATGGAAGAAGTCTACAAAAAGTCGATTGAGCGGGGCGTTGGTTTTGTTCCGGGCAAGTTCTTCTTCCCGAACCCCGAGGATGGCATTGAAACAATGCGATTAAATTTCACTAACGTCAGTGAAGAAGAAATTAAATCAGCTGTTAAAATTTTAGCTGAAGTTGCAAAAGAACAATTAGAAATTCTGGTTTAGGGAGTTATTATGTCTGAGAATATCAGAATCAGGGCGTATGAAGCAAAGGATGCCGGCAAAGTTGATTTTATACTTAATGATTTCGCGAGGAAAAGTTTCGCCGTTTATAATGATGAAAACTGTAAAACCTCTTTTGCGGAAACCCGCAGTAGTGAGGCTAAGGTTTTTCTTGTGCTTCAAAATAATGATGAAGTTATCGGATTCGGAATGGTCACTCCCTACAGGCCATTCCGGACTTGTGCTCATACCGGTGTATTAACATATTTTATACTTCCGGAATTTACAGGCAAGGGACTTGGAAGCAGGATTATTAACGAGTTAATTGAGCAAAGTCTTTCTAAAGGCATTAATAATTTTCTCGCGCATATTTCTTCAAAGAACGATCAAAGTCTCGCCTTCCATTCAAAGCATGGTTTTGAAGAAGTCGGGAGATTCAAGAAAATCGGCAAAAAATTTGATGAATATTTTGATATTGTATGGGTGCAAAAAGAATACCCTGAAACGGTCGTGACTTTATGAAAAAAGGAGTATTACTCGCTCTGTTTGCCTACACTTTTTGGGGATTCTTTCCTGTTTACTGGAAACAGCTTCTGCATGTTGCATCACCTGAGATTGCTGCGCATAGAGTATTCTGGTCTTTTATTTTACTGGTAGTCTTTCTGTTGATGCAGGGTAAATTGAAAAACACATTTTCAAGAATTCGGAAAAGTCCAAATAAATTTCTGTTAGTTTTCCCCTCATTACTAATAGGCACTAACTGGTTTCTTTACGTCTGGGCTGTAAATGCCGGATTCATAATCGAAACCAGTTTGGGATATTTTATCAGCCCCTTACTATCAGTTTTTCTGGGCGTTTTTATCCTTCACGAACATTTAAGAAGATTACAGTGGTTGGCTATAAGCATTGCGGCAATTGGTGTATTGATAATGACCATTGTCTACGGTCAGTTCCCATGGATTGCGTTATACCTTGCAGGCAGCTGGAGTATTTATGGTCTGCTCAGAAAAAAATCAGAGTTTAACGGGCCTGAAGGACTTGCCCTTGACAGCGCCATTCTTTCAATACCAATATTGGGTTATCTGCTTTTCTTATTAGTAAATGGCAACGGTTCTTTTTTATATGTCGATATTCAAACCAATTTTCTGCTTATTGGCTGCGGTGTTATGACAGTTCTACCTCTTACGGTATTTATTACTGCCTCAAGGTTAATAGAACTATCCTTAATTGGAATCATCTCTTATATCTATCCTGCTATTCTGTTACTGGTCGGTGTATTCCTTTATGATGAGACTTTAACTCAGATCAAGCTTATCGGCTTCATATTTATTTGGATTGCTCTCATAATCTATTCACTTGAAGGAGTAATGTTCAGAAGAAGGAAACAGAACCCCCGAATTTGATTGTAATTTCAATGACGAATTATGATATTAATCTACGACTAAAGAAATTGTCCGTTTTATAAGGAGTCTGAATGAACCTCATGTCAATTTATATTGGCGGTACTCTAACTATTCTGATGGCCTTAGCGCACACGCGATTCTATAAAATGTTCAAATGGCATAAGGATTTTGCCAGAATAACGGAATTGAACAGTAGCATCTTTTATTCAATACACGTAGCCCTTTATCTCTTGTTTTTTGCCCTGGGCTTAATCACACTTTTCTACGCGGAAGAGCTGAGCCATTCAACGGGACTTGCAGAGGGAGTGAATGTCTTCCTCGCGTTTTTCTGGTTATGGCGTTTTATATGGCAGGTTATCTATTTTAGAAAAGATGGGAAGATGGTAATTTCGCTTCCGGGTATAGCATTTCTTATTGCTTTTTTTCTCTTATTTCTCTCTTATTTTATTCCTCTTATAAATCAATAGAAAGGTTGACTGATGGCTTATAATGAAAGTCTCGCACAGGTGATACGTGAAAAAACTGAAGGCACACCCGGTTTAGTTGAAAAGAAAATGTTCGGTGGAATTGCTTTTCTCCTTCATGGAAACATGTCTGTTGGTGTTCACAAGGATGATTTGATTGTGCGCGTTGGACCTGACTCGCATGATGACTCACTCGCAAAACCTCATACCAGGGTCTTCGACATTACGGGTCGTTCCATGAAAGGATGGGTGATGGTTCACCCTGAGGGGCATGAGGACGAAAAAGCCTTATCTAGTTGGATAGAAAAGGGGCTGGATTTTGCCGCAACGCTTCCTAAAAAATAGTTAGACAAGTGCATCAAATTTTCCCTCAAAACATTTTTAGGATTTCACTAGATTATCATATGGTTTTAATCTTAAACTCGAAGGCAGATTATGAAAAGAGTATTCATAGCATTTGTTCTAATATATTGCACTTCTCTTATTGCTCAGGATCGATTAATAGATCGGTATTCTATTGGCATAAATTATCAACAGACTCAGTTAGTAGGCGGGGACGCCAATATTTACAATCTCCATTTCGAAAAGCAAATCCCCGGTTCTGTAACCTTTGGTGTAGACGCGTTTCTTCACGTTGGTGACACCAGAAAGGGCACGCGAAGCATCTATAAAAGTATCAGTAATTTCTATTTTGGCGGGCCGACAATTTACTACTCCAATGCTGTTATTGGCATGCTTTACTACAGAGCTAGTTTAAACGCGCATGTTGGGACAATAAAATACCGTGATGTGCTGCAAGACGCACAGCATGATGTGATAATTGAGGAAGAGGGTCTTTATTATGGTGTGTTTGCTCGCTTAGAGGCCTTGGCAATGATTTCCTCAAATATGCAATTCAATGTCGGACTCGGTTTTATGAAAGGATTTACTACCTCAGGTGATGTTGAGCTGAATACCAGTTCCACTTACCAGGTTGGAATAAACTTTCTCCTTTAATTTATTCACATGGAGTTTTGTATTAATCCCGGGGCTAAGTATATTTATCACCTAAATACAATTTCTCCATTTTAAGTTTTTGAACATGACAAAAGTTGAACAAATTAAAGGTGATCTGTTACCACTTCTGGAATCTTTTTTTGAAAGTGGCAAAAGCAGCAGGCTTGAAAGTTACATCGTTGCAAACAGGAACCTCCCCTCTCCCAGAGCGAATCTTGAGCTGGCTTATGCCCTATCCGGGCTATTGGATGAAATTAAAAAGAAAGACCTCGCAAAGCTTTTTTCACTTTTCATAGAGTGGGGATCAATATCCTCAAAGCAAGCACCTGTAAACGATCCAAAGGAATTCCTTCCCTTTTGTGCTGCAAGGGCTATTGGTAAAATAGGCAGTATTGAGGAAAAGTTTAGACCTAAGGCAGTTAATCTTTTACGCGACTATTCTAAAGATAACAGGTGGCGCATGCGGGAAGCAGTTACCATGGGACTTCAATTCTTGTTGGATAAATACCCTCAGCAAATGGTTGATCAATTCAACATCTGGATTAAGGATGAAAACTTTCTTGAACTCAGGGCCGTTGTTACCGCTTATGCCGACCCGGCGTTGCTTACACGGAAAGTTATCTCGCAAAACGGGTTAAAGACACACCGAAAAGTTCTTGATATTGTTCATGCTTCTGAGGATAGAAAATCCGATGAATTCAAAGCCTTACGAAAAGCGCTTGGTTACACCTTTAGTCTTATTGCGACTATCTACACACCAAACTCCTTTGGGGTTATGAAGAAACTGGCAGCCACTGGTGATAAAGACCTTCAGTGGATTGTAAGAGAAAACATGAAAAAGAAAAGATTAATAACGAAATTTCCTGATAAAGTTAAAGAAGTTGAAAAGCTCTTAGATAAAATGAAAGGATAATCAAAATGGCAACAATTATTCAAAACCCGACAGTTATTGAAGCGGCAGGCAACAAGCCTAAAATTATAGAGGAATTCATTGGACGTGTTAACACGAAACATGAGACGGTTAGCATCGCTAAAATGACTAGCCCGGATGGATGGGTTGAACCAGGACAAACACCGGAATTCGATGAATTCACTCTTGTTATGAAAGGGACCTTGCGCGTTACAACTAAAACTGAAACTCTGGATGTAAAAGCCGGGCAGGCCGTAATTGCTCATAAGGGAGAGTGGGTACAGTACAGTTCACCGGAACCAGAGGGCGCTGAGTATGTTGCTGTTTGCCTTCCTGCCTTTTCGCCTGATACAGTGCATAGGGATGAATGATGAAAAGCTGACTTGCCCACCGCCCGACAGGTTGTTATTGTCTTTATGATATCTTACGATTTTAGAAATCATGGTCATGATCTTAACAATCAGGATTATCTTGAAAAAGCAAGATATCTTGAAAGTTGATCACATACAGACGTGTAAATGGTGAAACGTAAAATGTTAGAATCAAAGCTTAATTATGTTCTGTCACAATTGGCAGCTCAGCCAGATTAAGAAACTCAGCAGATATAACCACATTATTGTACTTGCTTTTTTTTAGCTCTCCATTTGTAGCTTTCAACTTCATGGGTTAAAAATTCTCTTTCAACATCATCAAATAATTTGTACAAAGATTCTCTCATACCTTTATATCTGTCAGTTTGAGTCAATTCTCTCTGGCAATAAGGACAATAATATTCATCTGCAGTTATAAGCATTGCAGCATCAGTGCAGGACTCAATAATTATTTTATTGTAAAGGAATTTTTTTCCACAGTCACATTCAAAAGGCTGTTCCTCTCTAATAGTTTTCATTCTGTTTTTCCCTGCATCAGTTTGATGATGCAATAAAAAATACAGGTCACTTATTTTGCTGACAGACTTTTCATGAATATCCCACTGAAAAGAAACACCTTTAATATCCTGGCCAACAACTAATTTTTTCAGTAAATCCTGAGATGTTAAACAGGGAAGTGCCTTATCAATCATTTCTTTATGCGGGGAGTTGCAAATAATATAATAGAGCAAATTCTCATCCTTAATTTTATCAATATAATCGCTCTTCCCTTTTGCGATTGAAAATAAAATACTCTCATCCCAGTTATCCGGTGTCCATCCCAGAGTTTGAAGGCATTTACTGGCAGCTTGTCTTACACTCCAGTCCTCATCACTTAATTTCTCTGCCACTTTTCCCGCAGCAAGTTTTTCACCAATCTTACTCAGGGATTTTAGTATTTCAATCACCACATTCGAGTCGGATTCATGATCGAGTAATTTAATTAAACTATCAAGAGTTTTTTTATCCTTTTTTGATCCAAGTATTTCAATGGCTTTTTTTCTCTTACCTGCTTTGGGGGATATTAATCTCATCCGGTTCCATCTGGCAGTGGAAAAAAGTGGATTTAAAACTCTCTTATTTAACGAGCCTAAAAGTATCAAGAGAGTAGCGATTACAGCTGCTATTCCATAAATAATAAGCAGCCCATTGGTAAATTCGCTGCCTCCTTCAAAATCTAATCCATTCCAGGAAATAACTATTCCGAAATATCCTGCAAGGAAATAAAACACTACCCATATTACTGATACAGAAAGAATTGAAAGTATTAACGCAAACACATTCTTTATTATTTTTACGACAATATTCGTCTTTTTATGAACCTTTGGTTTTTCTTTATTCTTAGCCTGAGGTTTAACGGTTTTGACTCCCCAACTGCTGCCTGAGGGCTCTGAAAGGACAATACCACATTTCCAGCATTTGTATTCGTTAGCATTGTTCTTCTTTCCGCAATTGGGGCATAATATAAAATTCTGAAAATTGTCTTTTTTACTTTCCATATCTCAAATTGCCTGAACAAATGATTACAAACTATGTTTTAAATTACTTACCTGACAATTTTTATCCTCCCTGAGAAATAACAATATCTATATTTGTGTCAGCCTTGCTATTTCCCAATACTATCCCTGAGCATATCAATTGTTCTTTGCCCCGGAAGCCCGCATATTTTATAATAAATCCTTCGCTCCCTTATCCCTGTTAGGGATGCAAATGAGGGATACAGCATTTTAACAGCTTCAACTTTTGCTTCTGTGGCAGGATCGTTATTTATGACAACAAGCAATTTTTTTTTTCATTTTTCATTTTTCATTTTTTGAATTGCGTTTATCCTGTCTGCTAACTCCCTTCTTTTCCACTTCGGTTTAAAATAATCCGATATTTTTATAGCTCAACTCCTCTATAATTTCAGAGTATCAGTTACTAAAGATGTCAAATAAATAATATTGAAAACAGAAATTGTGAAGGCTTTGGTCACATAGACCGTTCTCTGGTCAGATAGTACTGCCAGGTTAAAAGTGCTGAGCAGGAAGAATTAGATCGGAAATAATATAACAAATTCCATCTGAATGCAAAATAGATTAATTTTCAGGAATATTCGGTATCTGGTCAATGGATAATTACATAACTCAAATAGTATCAAAACAACAAACTATAAGCGACAAAACTGATTCCTAACTTACAAGTTGTTGCTAAAATCTCCTGATTAGGTTCTCGACTCATAAGGAATATAATGACAAGTCCGGATGGATGGGTTGAACCGGGTCAAACGCCGGAATTCGATGAGTTCACTCTTGTTATGAAAGGCACCTTGCGCGTTACAACTAAAACTGAGACACTGAATGTAAAAGCCGGGCAGGCCGTAATTGCTCATAAGGGAGAGTGGGTACAGTACAGTTCACCAGAACCTGAAGGCGCTGAGTATGTTGCTGTTTGGTTTCCGGCATTTTCACCTGATACCGTGCATAGGGACGAAGAATAGAAAGCACCATAATAATCCCAAAATTTTAACTTGCATAAGTCATTATTTGAATCTTATATTATTCATGCAATAATATAATTTATGGTGAAAATATGCGTATTATTTACACACTCTTAACCTTATTATTATTTGTAAACCTAGTCATGCCGCAGTCAGGTAATTCCATACAAGGAGTTGTAAAAGATAAGCAAACCGGAATCCCTCTCGCAAATGTTAATGTATATCTTGCCTATACATTGATTGGAACAACCACAGATGGTGAAGGCAATTACCACATAAAAAGCATTCCTTCTGGTAGTTACAATCTTATCGTATCTCACATTCAGTATACTAAAGAAACCGAACCCGTTTCATTTCTTAAGCGGGAATCGAACTTCTACCTTGATTTTGCTTTGTCACCAAAGATATTCCAATTACCTGAAGTTATAGTTGAAGATGACTCCGATGATTGGTGGCAGCTTTTTGATCAATTCAGGGAGGAACTGCTGGGCTTTACCGAAAATGCTGACAGTTGTGAAATACTAAATCCAACAGCCGTTAATTTTTCCAGAACAGGATGGTATGATACCGAAGCGGTTTGTACCGAGCCGCTTTATATAATTAATACTGCTCTGGGGTACAAAATAACCTACGACCTGGAATACTTTTTTATGGATGGAATTGCAACAAAGTTTACTGGAACTCCCTTTTTTGAGGAACTCGAGCCATATTCCACTGAAGAGGAAGATAACTGGTTTTATAATAGGGAAAACACTTACTACGGTTCACTGCGGGATTTTTTACATAATATTTGTGAGAGACAAAAAAACAATTCATGGGAAAGCGATCCAATTCCCTTTGATATGGGGTTTAAATACCCGGGTTTGGGAAATGCCATATCAATAGCGTCATTTAGTGATCATATGACAGCAACGGATAGCAGCGATTTTAATCTGCACTTTTCTAATAAACTGTCAGTGTGGTTTGATAAGTATCAGGAAGATGAACCATTTCATTATTCCTGCGGAATGGAACTGACAAAAGACACTGTCTCTATCGATTATTATGGTCGTACATATGATAAATTCGGTATCAAAACAACCGGTTACTGGAGTAAACAACGCTTAGGTGATATGCTTCCCATGGAATATTTCCCACCTGAAGAATTTGAGAAAACTATCGAGTAGCATCACATTTATTATTTGGCTAACTTTTCCCTCATTCATAAATGAATTTAATTGTAGATGACATTCCTCAAAAAAAGAATTAACAGTTTCAAATATGCCTTTACCGGAATAGGTACTTTTTTTAAGAGCCAAACACACCCGAAAATTCACCTTGCAGCCGCTGTTTTAGTAATTGCTGCTGGTTTTATTCTTAACGTTTCAACAACTGAATGGCTTGCATTAATTTTAACCATAGCCTTTGTATTAACGGCTGAGGCCTTTAACTCGGCGCTTGAATTGTTATGTGATAAAGTGACTAAAGAACAATCTCCTTTAATAAAAAATGTAAAAGATATTAGCGCAGGTGCGGTTTTAATGAGTGCTCTTGCCGCAATTGTAGTTGGAATAATTATCTTTTCCCCAAAACTAATTGCATTATTTTAATATTGATAAGGCAGACAATGAAAATATTTGTGCTCTTTTTTATCATAATTTTTATCTCTTTATCCTATTCGCAAATTGCGGATAAAACGAACTACTATTTCGTCTTTCTAAGATCTAACCCTGATAAAGAAAAATTATGTGAAGTGAAAGTAAATGCTCTTCAGGAAGCGCATATGAAGAATATTGAAGATTTGCATAAAGCCGGAAAACTTGTTGCCGCAGGTCCTTTCGACGGAGGAGGCGGAATATTTATTTTGAAATCGGGATCTATTGAAGAATCCACATCCGATTTTATGTCGGATCCCGCCATTAAAGCCAATAGATTCAGAGTAGATATTCATCCCGTTAAATTTTACAAAGGCAAAATTTGTCCGGTTGGTGAAGAGTATGAAATGGTTACATATAAGTTTATTGAGTTTATCCCTCAAAGCCAGTTGAGTAACTGCTGTGCGCAGGAACTGAATAGCGTTTTAGAAAAATATGCCGAAGAGGGGAACACAATTGCCTCCTTATATTTTTCTGATGCCGGCGGCGGGGTAGTAATTTCAGATAGAAATAACGAAGATGAATTTAAGAATGAGCTGGACAAGATAGAGTTTATTGCTGAGGGAAAAGTCAACTATACTATTAGAAATTTGTGGATTGCAAAAGAAACTTTTTGTGAAGAATAATATGAAATCAGTTTGGTTAAAATCAGGTAAAGAAAAAAGTATCTTAAGAAAACATCCCTGGATCTTTTCCGGGGCTATTCAAAGAGTGGATGGCAATCCTGAATTAGGTGATGATGTTCTTATAAAGTCTTCGAGTGGTGTTCCGCTTGGTATAGGTGCATATTCACCCCATTCTCAAATACGCATAAGGATGTGGAGCTATAACTCCGAAACGACAATTGATAAAGAATTTTTCTACAATAAAATTAATGAAGCATACGATTTCAGGAATTCGCTAATTGATCCATCCCGGACTAATAGTTACAGGCTCATTTATTCCGAATCTGACGGATTGCCAGGGCTGATAGTCGATAAGTATTCAGGTTTACTGGTCTGCCAATTCCTTTCAGCCGGGGCTGAAGCTCATAATGAGTTAATTGTCGATTGTCTGGAGGAAGTGACCAATTGTAAGAATATATATGAGCGATCAGATTCCGACTCCCGCTCAAAAGAAGGATTAAGAAAAGCTACAGGCATTCTAAAAGGTGAAATCAGCGACGAAATAGAAATATTGGAAAACGGTGTTAAGCTTTTTGTAAATCCTGTAAAGGGACACAAAACAGGTTTTTACCTTGATCAGCGCGATAATCGCCAAATTCTCTCGGCTTATGCAAAGGGAAAAACGGTTCTTAACTGTTTCTCTTATACAGGCGGATTCGGACTTTTTGCCCTTCAGGGGGGAGCAAAGTTTGTTACAAATCTGGATGCTTCGCGCCCCGTACTTGATACCAGCGAGAAAAACTATTTATTGAATGGTTTCGCTTCAGATTCTTTCGAGAATATCTGTGGAGATGCTTTTCAAGTTTTACGTAATATGCGGGATGAGAACAAGAAGTTTGATATTATTGTCCTGGATCCTCCTAAGTTCGCAGAATCGGCAAAACAGGTTATTTCTGCCGCACGCGGTTATAAGGATATAAATATGCTGGCTTGCTCACTTCTAAACCCGGGAGGATTGTTATTCACTTTTTCCTGCTCAGGTCACATTACTTCAGAACTTTTTCAGAAAATTGTTGCTGATGCCGCTTTGGATGCTGGCACCGACCTTAAAATAATTCGTAAACTATCGCAGGCTGAAGATCACCCTGTTGCGCTTAATTTCCCTGAAAGCTTTTACCTAAAAGGCCTAATTTGCAAAATCAACCAATAATTATACTTCAGATATGAAAGAGAAAGCTCATCTTCTCGCTGTTTTTCAGGCACTGCTTGTAACACTTCTTTGGTCGTCATCGTTTGTGATTATCAAAATGGGACTGGGTGAAATTCCACCTTTGCTTTTTGCCGGGTTAAGATACTTTATAGCTTTTCTTGTACTACTCCCCTTTCTATTTCTAAAGAAATATCGGGATGAGGTCTCCTCAATCACACTCAGACAATGGATCAAACTCGCTTTACTCGGTATTGTATTTATTACTTTTACCCAGGGTATGCAGTTTATCGGACTCTCTCTGCTTCCATCGGTTACAGTTAGTCTTTGGTTAAATTTTACTCCTATCTTTGTTGCCTTCATGAGTATATTTATTTTGAATGAGATTCCCACTAAAAAACAATGGGTTGGTATATCGCTCTTCATCGTTGGTGTTTTTGTTTATTTTATTCCCGTTTCGCTGGAAGGCAACCTTTTGCTTGGCTTAATAATTATGACCATTGGTGTGCTTGCAAATGCAAGTGCTTCTATTCAAGGCCGTGATATCAATCGTGATAAAAGTTTATCCCCCCTCGTTATAACAACCATAAGCATGGGAATTGGCTCTTCAATACTCCTTGCCATTGGTGGCTCGTTCCAGTCAATAGAATCCATCAGTACGACAAACATTTTACTGCTTTTATGGATGGCAATTGTTAACACAGCTTTCGCCTTCACTTTATGGAATAAGACATTACGAACACTCACAGCTATTGAGTCTGTATTAATTAATAATACGATGCTGATCCAGATTGCTTTACTCGCCTGGATATTTCTTGGAGAAACTATAACTGTAAAAGAAGGTGTAGGTATGCTGATTGCGGTTGCCGGAATTTATCTTGTACAGACGGGCAAAACCCGCCTGCACTCACCGAGCAAAACTAACTGAATTGAAACAGTAAATAACCTATAATCCCTCTGGAAGTTAATCCAACCGAAGCGAACATATGAAACCAGTTCAACTCTGGCGCTTTCATATAAATACATGTTAAAGCTACGAAAATGACCATTGCAGAAAAATTACCAGCTTTGTATAATAGCTGCATTTCTCTCTCATCAGCATCTTTTTTTGAAGTGAGAGCCATTCCTATGAAAAACAATCCTACCGCATAAAATCCAGAGTCACCATAGAGTGAAGTAAAAATAAATATTAAAATGCCAGTAACAAGTTCAAAACCGAATAGCAGACGATAATTACCTCTTAGTTTCATTTAGTTTCCTCTTTATTTAGATAAAAGATCTCTTCAATATTTACAGCAAAATACGCGGCTATTTTTAATGCTGAGTAAACGGAAGGCAAAAACTTACCTTTTTCAATCGCGTTAATTGTTTGCCTGCTTAATTCAACTTTTATGGCTAACTCTTCCTGAGTTATATTCTTCATTGCTCTAAAAACCTTTAGTTTATTTTCAACTTTCATAACCATCTCAATTTTTGACCCAAGATACACAATGCATTACATTTAGTCAAGTATTATATACATTTAGTAGTGTTATAGCGACAGCTAGGATAGAAATAAGTTGCAAACAAATTTGTAAAAACACTATATTTTAAGATAAAACAATCCCTTAGCAGAATGAAAATTTTATTGTTTATTACAATTCTTTCTCTCTCAATTTTTTCATCACAGGACTCAGGAAAATTTGGCTGGCGAAAACTGGCTGATAAAGAAGGGCTTTATATCGAGTTTCTTTTTTATTCCGAAGCGGATAATACCAATAACGGAGTGGTAGTGAAGTTAGAAAATAAGAATGATCATTCTGTTGAGTACGATTTCGACTTGATATTCCGCGCCGAAGACGAAGAGAAGACGCAAAATGTTAAAGGGTTGCTTCTTCCAAAACAAATTCTGACTGGCAGTAATGAAGGCCTCTTTTGGGTGCCTTTTAAGAACGGCAAGTTTATTAGTGAAGTAGGATTAAAAAACCTAAAAGCGGGCAAAAAAAAGGAGGACCGAAATCCCCCTGAGAACTAATCTTTTTTTAATTTATCCAGCAGGTAAGCCTTCCGCTGAGGTGTGATTTCACCTTCGGTAAGGAAAGAATGCAACGTCACATCTATCTGTTGTATTATTTCTTTCTTGTAATATTTTGGTGCATAAATTGATCCATCAACCATATAGATTCTTTGAGTTTGCTCATCATAGAAAATATAGTTAATAAAAGGGCCACCCATACTTTTATCGTTCATTCGCCATAACCCCTGAGTCATTAGCGCGTATCTCCCCTTAAAGTCAATTTCTTTATTAGTTTGATAATCGTCGGCAATTTCCACAAAACTACTGTCATTCATGGTTCTATAAAATTTTTGGGACAGCCTGTTCCTTATTGCAGAAACTGAATCAGCGTGAAGCCATTCAGGAGTAGCATTGTCAATCCAATGCACAAATATCCAGCTTTCCATATCAGTGCCCGGTGAGCGCCTGATCCAGACAAAATTATCTTCAGCAGCATCCTTCGCCAATTTATAGTCGGCTTGCACATAAATTGTCCAGCCATGTTCCTGCAACAATTGAGCTTCAATTATCGGTTGTTCAAACTTCTCGCTATATACAGATTTCTCCAATCTGCTGTTGGAAGCCTTTCTGAATTGATACAAGAGGTTTTCCTGATCTTCCAGCAGTCTTTCGTTTAGCCGATCCAGCGATGGCGCGGTAAGTATCATTACAAACTGATCCTGCGCCCATAGATCGTGCCTGTTAATTTGATAGATACTATCAATATTTACCAGATGAGTAACTGTTGAATCAAGTATACTTTTAATGTATTGAGATGTATAAGTACCGGAATTAAGAGGAGCGATAATCAATAAATTTTTAAGTCCCTTATATGTATCCAGGGCTTTTACTGCTCCACGTCTTAACCTAAAAAGGTTTTCTGGTTGCGGAGTATAAATTACCTTGCCGAAGACTTTTTGTAAATTTCCTTCCAGCTCCAAATACTCAGAAGAATCTGCGATTACAATAATTTCATCCTCCGAACCAAGTGCTTGTTGTTTATTATTTTGACAATTATTAAACAACAGGGTAAAGGAAAAAAGGATTGCGGGTAAAAGAAATTTAGTAGGGATAGTAAAAATTTTCATTTCATAGATCTCAGATTTAGTTAAGATAATTGCAGTTTATACATTGACTCAAAGAAATAGTTTCAAAATTAGTTTGGCACTCCGGTTAGAATTAACGCCATTTCCGGAATAAAAATAATATATAATCCCCACATCACCAAACCAATTGATAAGGGAATTGTAAGGTTATCATCAGCCCAGCCGCCGGATAGGTTCTCAACGATGGCACCAACAGCTACGGCAACAAACCCTATAATATACTCGCCAAATGTATATTCAACTTTAGGCGCTACAATAACAACAATAGCTGCTGTAAAGAAGAATGCCAAAGTACCTTCAAGGCTTTTCTTTAAAAAACTATGTCTGCCAAACTTGCGACCGATTAAAGCAGCAAATATGTCACCAATAATCAAAACGGCAAAGGAGGTAATTACAATAACTTTAGGGAAAATAAAGACAACAATTACGGCTGAAAGCAGAACATAAGAGGCGCCATTGAGGTTTTTTTTATTCTCGTCAGTTTCATGCTTGCGCAGCATAAATCCGAAAAGATTGTTATAGAATGTTTTAATGGGAATTATGTAGTGTCTGGAAATGTCGAAAAACAAAATAAATAAAAGCAAAGGAACCAGCACTATTAGTGCCAGTTCCCGAGTTACATAGTAATAAATAATTGGCATTGATAATGAGCAAAGGTGAACGCTCTTTCGAACTAACTCATGTTTATAATCAATTGCTCCCTGATCAATTTCCGTCATTTTCAGCAGATGCCTGGTTTTGTTTTTCTTCTTTCATATCTTCTTTTTCTGACTCGCCTTTTCCTTTTTTCTTTACTTTTTCTTCCATCAACTGCTTAACATGTTCAGGTATCTCTTCGCCATCATCCGAAGCATTGGATCCATTATTTCGTTTAGCCGGAGGAAGTTCTTCGCCTGCCATAATTTTATCAATTTCATCAGAATCCAGTATTTCCCTTTCTAAAAGTTCTAAGGATAATTTATGAAGTGAGTCCATATTATCGCTAAGAATTTTTTCAGCTCTGCTCATACAGTCGTTAATAATTCGCTTAATCTCGTCATCAATTAATCTTGCCGTATGATCGCTAAAATTTTGGTGCTTGGTAATTTCACGACCAAGGAAGATTTCTTCTTCATTCTTGCCATAAGCTAATGGTCCAAGTTCTTCACTCATACCCCATTCGCAAACCATTTTCCGGGCTATGTTAGTGGATTTTTCAATATCATTGCCAGCACCAGTGGTGTAATTATTAAAAACAATCTTTTCAGCTGCGCGTCCACCAAGAGCATAGGTAATCATTGCTTCCAGGTATTCCTTTGAATATGTATGCTTCTCATCCACAGGTAGATAGGTTGTTACGCCTAAGGCACGACCTCTGGGGATAATGGTAACTTTATGAACCGGATCTGCTTCCGGAATCATCCTGGCAACAAGAACATGACCAATTTCATGGTAGGAGGTTATTTTTTTCTCCTCTTCTGATATGATCATACTCTTTCTTTCCATACCCATCATTACTTTATCTTTGGCTTCTTCAAAGTCATCCATTCCAACTTTAGTCTTGTTTTTTCTGGCGGCTAATAAAGCAGCTTCGTTAACCAGGTTGGCTAATTCGGCGCCAGCAAGTCCGGGAGTTCCCTTAGCTAAGACTTTTAACATCACATCTGCTTCAAGAGGAATTTTCCTGGTATGAACTTTAAGGATACCCTCTCTACCATTTACGTCAGGTCTATCCACAACTACCTGTCTGTCAAAACGTCCAGGACGAAGAAGAGCCGGATCAAGTACATCCGGACGATTAGTAGCAGCGATAATAATAACACCGCTATTTTGTTCAAATCCATCCATTTCAACAAGAAGAGCATTCAACGTTTGTTCACGCTCATCGTGTCCACCGCCAAGTCCAGCGCCCCTATGGCGCCCTACGGCATCAATTTCATCTATAAATACAATACAAGGAGCATTCTTCTTTCCCTGATCAAAAAGGTCTCTTACTCTACTGGCACCAACACCAACAAACATTTCAACAAAATCAGCACCACTTATTGTAAAAAACGGAACGCCTGCCTCGCCTGAAACAGCACGGGCTAACAAAGTTTTTCCGGTTCCGGGAGGTCCTAAAAGAAGAACACCACGGGGAATTTTACCGCCAAGTTTTTGAAATTTACTTGGCTCCTTTAAAAATTCAATAATTTCCTGAAGTTCCTGTTTTGCTTCATCGGCTCCGGCAACATCTTTAAATGTTACTTTTATGGCTGATTCAGATATCATTTTCGCTTTTGATTTACCAAAGTTGAAGATGCCTCGCTGTCCGCCACCGGCACCACCCTGCATTCTACGCATTATCAGAACCCAGGCAAAAATTACAATCACCCAAGGTAAAAAGCCGACGAGTACAGTCATCCATTCATTCGATTCATTCTCGAACGAATATTTTATGTTTTTTGCCTTCCACAATTTTTCCTGTTCGGCGATAATTGGCTCGATAATATTAACCGAGAATTTCTCGACCTTTACATAAGCATTATCAATTTTCACTTGTTCTTCTTCAGCAAGCCTACCTTCAAATGCATAGTCGTTTAAGTCGGACTTGATAATATCGGCACTGATAATTTTATCTTCATTCAGAAATCGTTCATAAACATCGTAAGGTACCTTTACCGGAGCAGTAGTCCCGGTTTTCATCAATTGCATTACAATAACAGCCGCAATTATTACAGCACCCCAACTGAATACAGTTTTAATAACTCTTGACCAATCAAATTCTCCATCAGGCTTCTTTGATCCGTTATCTTTTTTCTTATTCTTTAAGGGTCTATCCATTAATCTTTCCTTAATAATTAATATCTAAATTAGATAATTTATTCACTTAAGACATAAATCGATCGTAAATTTCTGTATTTTTGAGCGTAATCTAAACCGTATCCAAGCACAAATTGATCTTCAATTTCAAACCCAATATAATCAATTTTAACGTCATATTTAAGACACTTAGGCTTTACAAGCAAAGAAGCAACCTTCATGCTGGCCGGTGAAAATGTAGCCATCAACTTCTCTATATAGCTGATTGAGAGTCCCGTATCAACAATGTCTTCAACAATTATTACATGGCGATCATTTATATCAGCATTTAATTCTTTTAGTAATTTTACATTACCGGATGAAATTTTTTCATCCCCATAACTAGAAAGCTTATAAAAGTCCATTTCGCAATTTATAGAAACGTTTTTAACAAGATCCGCCATAAAAAGAAAGGATCCGTTAAGAATGCCTATAATAACGGGTAACTTTCCCCGATAATCTTCCGAAATTTGTTCGCCAAGCTCTTTTACTCTTTTTTGAATTTGCTCTTCTGTTAACATCGGAACAAAAGTTTCGTTCCCAATTTTAATTACATCTCGTGTACCATCTCTCATTTCATCCATAATTTACCTATTCGTTTTGTTTTATCTGTTATTCTATATCTATTATCTAGCCTTAAACCCACAACCCATACAACAATGTTCCGATTGTAGCAAAGTAATTGATTTCTTTTACTTAAAGATCCCACTTTTTGATCTGTAAGAAATTCAGAAATCATTTTTTTTGATTTACTGCCGAAGGGTATAAATGAATCGCCCTCTTTCCATCTGCCGATGGTTAAATTGCCGTCAAGCTTGTCAAGATCCAGAAACTCTATATTCGCATTGGATGATTCCGACTCATCATAAGATTCTACTTCTAGTAAAGAAATAATTTTATTGGCAATTTCTTTACTTTCACCGGGATTAAGACTTATCATAACATCATCTTGTTCCCTTTCTTCTTGAATAATCGTAAGCTTACTTTCTTCAATGAGCACCGAATAACCGGATGATAATTCGCATTTCGACCCGTTATCAGATTCTAACAAATCCATTATTTTACTGAAGTCACTATAGGTGTATGGAATCGAAAGTGAAGACACGAAACATTTTTGCAGAATCAATCCCCTAACAGCTTCATCTTCTTCCTGAAGCATTTTTCTATTAATCTCCAGTGAAGAAGGGGTCTCAAGAATAATTTTCTCAAATAATTCATCAACACGTTGTTCAAGAGAATTATTAATGTTCTTTAGAATTCGAGAGTTCCTTAGAATGGCACTTTCCAGACCCGGATTTATTTTTTCTTTAAGTCTGGGAATAATTTCATTTCGTAAAAAATTACGTTGATAATCATTCGACTTGTTGCTGCTGTCAAGTCTGGAATCAATATTTGCTTTAGTTAAATAAGATCTAATTTCCTCACTAGTTAGGATAATTATTGGACGAATAATGTTTTCCCGTTGAATGGGAATACCGGAAATACCGGAAAGCCCCGCCCCCTTAATCAGATTAAGCAACACTGTTTCTGCATTATCACTCATATTATGAGCAGTTACTATTTTATTAAAGTTTTCGGCGGCTGAAATTTCATTTAGATGTTTATACCTGATTATTCTTGCGGCTTCTTCAATTGATACTTTATTCTGTCCAGAATATAGCCGAACATTCTCCGATTTAACTGTCAGGGGAACATTAATCTTTGAGCAGTAATTACGGCAATAATCTTCATCGCCATCAGACTCTTCTCCTCGTAATTGATGGTTCAGATGAAAAGCATGAAGATTGATTTGAAATAGATCTTTAAATTTTTGGAAAAAGTGCAGTGCAAATATTGAATCGGGCCCACCGCTCAGGGCAATCAGAAGACTGTCTCCAGGACTTATCAGTTTATTCCTGTAGATGAACTTAATTACTTTTTGTTCTGTGGTTTTCATTTTTCTGATTGACTGCTTATCTGTGTAGTGTTAGTAAAACATCTTCCCCAATCTGTTGGACGTTTTTGTATTTCAGCTTCATTGAACTTTGCATTGTATTCAGTCCTATTTGCTCAATGGCAGGCAATCCTGTTCCTAGCAGTCTGGGGCTAATAAAAACAAGTAATTCATCAAACATTTTGGCTTTGATAAACGAGGAGAATATTTTACTCCCCCCTTCAACCAGTATTGAGCTTATGTTTAATGCCGCAAGCTTATTAATTAATCGCTTAATGCCTATCTCGCCAAGACTGTTCAGTGGAATCGATATTACAGTAACACCCATCTCAAGCATTTTCTCAACCTTTTTCTTCTTACTCTTATAGAATTCGGAAGAGGTAATGAGGATGGTATTCTTGTTCTCCATTTGAAATATTTTACTTTGCAAATTTAATTTCAGTTTCGAGTCAAGAATTATGCGCTTTGGATCCCTACCTTCTACTAATCTTACATTTAGTTCAGGATTATCATTTTCAACTGTATTCCTTCCAACCAACACAGCATCATTATTGCTTCTCAATTCGTGCACAAAACACCTGCTATCAAGGCAGGTAATCCATTTTGAATTGCCGGATGGATCAGCAATTTTACCATCAAGGGTCATCGCTATTTTTAAGGTAATAAAAGGTTTTTTTTCACTGACAAATTTAAAATAAATCTTATTCAACTCAGCACATTCAGATTCAAGAATACCCACCCGTGTCTCGATACCTGCCATCATTAATTCCTGAATTACTTTACCATTTACACAAGGGTCGGGATTCAGAGTGCCAAATACAACACGTGCAATTTCATTTGACACTAACTGTTTAATGTATGCTTGGAGATTGTCGGAACCGGGATTTGACTCAAGATTGGAATACAGTGTTGAACCTTTCAGTTGTTCTTTGGTTCTTTGTAAAATATTTAACTCGGCAAAACAATTTGCTTCTCCACTGTTAAAGCCTGCACCAATAATTTTTCCTCTTTTAACAAACAGAAAGCCTGAAAGTGGACCGGGAGAAACATTTCCTTTTCCTTTCTTTGCAAGCTCAATTGCTATCTTTATGTATGACTCATCCGTCAACTTGGTCTATCTTCAGGATTTTAAATTTAACAATACCGGCGGGAACCTTAGCTTCAACTGTTTGACCAACCTTTGTTCCCATTAGAGCAGATCCGACTGGTGAAGACATAGCAATTTTACCCTGTTGCAGATCAGCCTCTTCAGGGGCTACCATGGTATATGTAAAATTTTTTTTGATATTCAAATTTGTAACAGTAACCGTCGATAGTATATGCACTTCGTCCTTGGGAAATGAAGATATATCAATAACTGAAGCTTTTGAAAGCATTTCTTCAAGTTTACTGATTTTCAGTTCTAACAAGCCCTGCTCTTCTTTTGCCGCATCATATTCGGCATTTTCAGATAAATCTCCGTGTGCGCGAGCTTCGGCAATTCTAGCTGCCATCCCTTTCCGTCCGGTAGTCTTAAGTTCTTTAAGTTCTTGTTCCAGTTCCCTTAATCTTCCCTTACTCAAATAAACAAAGTTTGACACCAGTTACCCCATTAATTTTGATAAAAAAAATATGCCACTGCTATCCGCAGTGGCACACAGAAATGTAAGGAATTTTTCTATACTTTTCAACCTGATATTATAGTTCGTAATCACTTTTCAGGAAGGTCAGAATATTGGTCAGCTTCCCGAATTCTGCAAATCGAGCCCAGGGAACAGTAGCCACAGACTTTTGTATTTCTATCTGCCAGTTTGCTAAGAGGGAAAACTCCCGTGGAAATGGACTCCGAAAGATCTGTTATCATTTCTTCAAGATTATCAAACAATTCACTATTTATAGAATCATAGTCTGCTTTTTTACTTCTTGTTAATTGTACTTCCTTTTTACCAAACGTACCAGCCTGAAACTTAAGTGAATATATGTACATACCTGCAGGGTTCAGATCCTTTTCACTCACTTTTTTTAGCAGTTCATTAACACAGTATAAATAAACTGGTAATTGAAGGGAGAGTCCTCTTTTTATATCTCCGCCAGTAACAACTTTTGACCCTGTCTTATAATCAACTATGTTGAATTGGTTCATAGACTCTGATATTTCAATCCTGTCAATTTTGCCCTGTAATTTAACTCGCCCAATTTTAATTGGCTCAGAAGTACTTATTTGGGAATCAGAAAAAACATCAACGTTTCTACCAAAACTAACCTCAAAAAAACGAGGCACAAAATCTGTGGTATTTTCTTGTTCATATTGGAGATAATAACTTAGTATAGATTTATTTTCATCATCATTAATACCAAAAAGTTTTTCTATTTCGTGGAAAGAGGCAGTCTCATTTATATTAAGTTTTTTAAGTTCCTCATTAGCAATCCCGAATAATTCTTCCCGAGCAAGAGCAGTAGTTTTTTCATCGCAATTATTAAGGATCACATTGTTCTCCTTTAACCACAAAGAAAATCTGAATAGCACAGCATGAATAAGATTTCCCATCTCAAGAGCTTCAATATCTTCTGCCGGGTCTTCAAGCGATATTAGTTTCAAAACATTTTCGCTAAAATACTTAAAGGGACAGAGCGCATATTTTTCGAGCTGAGAAATTGAAAATACCTTCTCAGAGTATTCGTTTAATGTAAGACGTCCATTTTCAGAGAGGAGATAACTACTCTCAAGATTATCATCTTTCCCGCTCAATACGCCCAGAAAAACACTTTCCAAATTTTCCTTTTTTATCTTTTCTAGATTCTGCTTTAGAGAAACTTTGAATTCACCTAACTCCCTTTTAACTATAGATTCTATTTTACTAAGACTATTCGCACTTGCATTGGTTCCGGATGTAAACAATAACTCTTCCTGACTAAATAAAGTGTCGGTAAAGACATTCTCATTAATAACCGGAACATCAAATAATTTTCGAAAATCCTTAAGGAAGGTTGATTGATTAAGCTCTTTTTTTGCATCACTTTGCGGATAACTTAGATAAAGTTTGTCAGTCCAGGAAGTTAGCGCCTGATAAAACCGGTACCTCTCTTCGCAAAGATGAATTCTCTCCTGTTTTCTAAAAGAACCAGAGAAGAATATTTCCGGGCTGTATTTTGTAGGGAACTCCCCGTCGCATAAACCGCCAATAAACACCTGCTTAAACTTTAGCCCACGCATTTCATCTAATGAAGTAATAAGAACACCATAAGAGGACTTTTCCTTTATGTTAAATCTAGCCCACTGACAGGCAGTTCTAATCTGGTCAAGAAAGTATGAGTTTTTATATTTCTTATTACCTTCTTCCTTCTTAATGAGATTAAAAATCTCTGTCACAGTTTCCAGAAACGCGGTTAGCCCCTTAACATTTTCTTCGCCCGCCTCTCCTTCTATTGCAAGAATTTTTCCCGGTAATTCGAGATTTATAATGAGTGAATTTAACTGAGATAAAAAATCATCAATAGTTAATTCTTTTTTGAAAGGTTCAATTAACTTATTCAGCCTTGTAATATCATCAAGTGCCTTCTCCAGGGATTTCCTGCCTGTAATTAAAGGCTCATCAGAATCATGCTTTTTAAGCGCTGACGATATTAAGCTTTTCCAATTATCATATCCTGAAATTATTTTAAGATCGGAACCTACTTTCATCAAATTGCTGGAATTGAATTCATCCCACTTCAGAAAATTATTGGATATTCCGCGAAAGACAGATTTGAAATAAAAGTTGTTTTCAACTATTTCCAGTAGGTTAACAATTAGGGAAACCGGGTTAGAATTTTCAAGTTTTGTTCTGTCAGTTAGGTTAAAGGGAATACCGAAAGACTCAAACTTATCCTTAACTAAATTTGAATAATTATTAACAAGATTAAACCCAACACATATATCACTAGGCATGCAAATATTCTCGGATAAAAGTCGCTTAATTTGTTTTGCAATAAGCTCAATTTCGTACTCTCTGCTGCCAGCCTCAATTATGTTTATAGTATCATGAAAATAGCTTTGGAATTTGCTCTGCCTTGAAGTAAATAAATCTGAGCGCACAGAATTTATAAAATTACTATTGTAAGGGATTTCAGTATCCTTGATACTCTTAAACCCAAATCTGATAAGATTATCATGACAATTTTCGAGATGACCAAAGATATAATTGTTATTGGGGGAATAATCCAATTCAATAAAAAGTTGTTTGCAGCAATGATCTGTTATATTTGAGATAATCCTTATTTCAGGTGTCGTGAACTCACTAAAGCCTGTGAGAATTACCTGTTTAATATCTGGGTATAGCTCGTTAAAAAAATTTTTCAATTTTTCAGAAGGAATGTCACCTGTCCTCTGGTAAATGTCTCCTAACTCGTAGGCCTTAAGTGCGTGGCATTTGGTATTATAAATAGAGTAAATAGCGGCAATGTCTCTTGCTTTTTTTTGCTCCTTAATATCAGCCTTCGAAATTTCTTTTATTAGTCCATCAGGAGTTATGCCATGCTTCTTGTACTCAGAAATAACATTCTTTATTCTATCAAGCGTACCAAAAGGCATTGATTTATAGGAAGAGAAATATTCCAGCGTGGTTTGCTCGCTACTTTGCTTAAGGAGTACTGTGGCAGCGCTCTCACTGAGGTCAAAAAAATCCTCTACTTCACTAAGTATTTTTTGCGAAAGTGTTCCAAGTGTTTCAATTTTAAGGTTTGTTGCGGTTTTTGATTTTGTATTGGAAACGAGCTCTTTCTTAAGCAATCGTAATCTTCTATTAGTCGGGACAATTATTAGAATATTATTAAGCTCTTCATTAAGCCGATAATTTTCAATCAGGTTAGCAAGATTGATTGATTCATGGTTTGATTTGGTTAAAATCATTTGGACTCTTTCAATTCTTTATAACCCATTTTAATCTGATTATTCAAATCAAGTTTAAGCTCATTCACCAAAAAATTAAATCTTTGCTGGGCATCAGCTTCGCCCTTATCCATAATTGTTTCCAACTCAATAAATAAACCAAGTTCTTTTACATCATCTAAATGGATTCGGGTGTTTTTGTAAATATAGAGTATTCTTACTTTCTCTACTACAATTGATTCCTTAAGAAAATCTGCAAGATAAGAGCGCGGATCGGATCCCTCGAGGTGTAAAATATCGTAGTTGCTCCACCTGTCAGGTCCTGATTCATCTCTCAAATACTTTATCAGATGATTTTTCCCATTCTGAATACGCAATTTTAGTTTAAAATCAGGGTAGTCATAATACACATCACACTGATTAAGCACCATTTCCTCCTTAGCGCCTAGCGCATTAAGAGCCTTGATTATTGAATCGAAGTTTTCTACCTTCGATTTGAGTTCCAAATTACAGGGCATAGTACTCCTTTTTTGCCTTTTGCATATATGAACAAAATGAGAAGATTAAGTGTTGAACCTAACAAATGTAAGAATATTTGGTAAAGAATAGGGTAAAAAATAATCTGAACGTTACTACACGATTATGGTATTGATTTTTTTGATGGAATATTCAATATTTGTTCGGAAACAAACATGAGTAAAGATATGAAAAAGCTATTTGTTATTATTCTTCTTTTAAGCACCGCAACCTTTGGTCAGAAAATTGGCAAATTGGCGCCAGAAGCAGAACCGGAAGTATTCCCTCCAAATACATGGGGCGTGGATATTATGTTTGGTGATGGTGGTTTTGGTCTTGGCACTTTCTATAGAAAAACATTATCTGAAAACATTACCGGTTTTATTGACTTTTCGGTTTCTGAATCGAAAGATGAAAAAGAAATGGAATACGTTGACTACTTTGGAAATTCTTTCACGGTAGGTAAAGAAAACAGAGTATTCATATTCCCGCTTAGTTTTGGCGCTCAGTACCGACTTTTTAATGGCACAATTACAGACAACTTGCGCCCATACATTAGCGCAGGTGTCGGACCAAGTTTAATAATAACTACACCCTATAATCAAGAATTCTTCAAAGCCTTTTCTTACGCCGAAACAAAGGTTGCCTTGGGTGGCTACATTGGTTTTGGAGCTAATTTCGGACTTAGTAAAAATAATCTTGTTGGCATTAATTTTAGATACTATCTAATTCATATGTTTGATGATGGTGTTGAAAATCTCAAAAACAGATTTAGAAATGATCTTCAGCATATTTATATCTCACTAAATATAGGTTTGATGTACTAAAAAATTATCTAAAAAATCTACTTCCACTTTATTGTACATCCTATAGTGAAGGTTTCCGGCACAGAAACAGGTTTGCCTGCAAGCAATTCGTCCAGGGCATTTCTCAGATATTTTTCTTTTGCATTACCCGGTTCTTGCCAGTTGTCATCTATTTTGCCATGAAACACTAGTTTCTTAGTTTTATCAATGAGAAATATCTCCGGTGTATGAGTTGCACCGAAGTTTTTTGCTGCTGACTGATCTTCATCTCTTAAGTATGGAAAATTAAATTTCTTCTCCCTTGCCCGTTGTATCATCCTTTCGAAAGAATCCTCAGGATAAACAGACGAATCATTGCTATTAATTACCAGCAGCTGAATAGAGGGATAATCCTGCTGAATTTCAATCATTCGATCTTCATAAGCAATTACATACGGGCAATGATTGCAGCTAAAAATAATAACAAACGCCTCTTTCTCAAAAAAAGAATCATATGAATATTTTTCGCCATCTATGCCTGGTAAATCAAAATTCGGGGCATGGGAGCCTAAATTTAATTTTTCTGTTGCCATTAATAATCCTCCTAATATATTGGATGAATAACAAAATTAAATACATGAAAGTTACCCAAATGAATAAAATTAGACATATTTTTTTACTTATAACTTTATCGGGGTTGGTGTTGGCACAAAATGAAATTGGAAATATTTACGATAATTATGAAACTTATCGGGAAAAGCTTATAACATCCAAGCGTATTGACCATACTCTTCTAAGCGAAATTTTGAGGGTAAGAACAAACAGCCCAAATGTCGAGCTGAAAATTGTTGGAAAGTCGGTAGAAGGTAGAGATATTAATCTCATTAAGATTGGTTCAGGAAAGACTAAAGTTCTGGCCTGGTCTCAAATGCACGGAGATGAACCCACAGCAACGCTTGCCTTACTGGATATGATGAATTTTTTACTGGCTGATGATCAACAGAACGAATTAAGGAGAAAGGTTTTAGAAGCAGTCTCCTTCTATTTTATACCAATGTTGAATCCTGATGGAGCCGAAAAATTTACACGAAGAAATGCTGTTGGAGTTGATTTAAACAGAGACGCGCAAAGACTTCAGTTCCCTGAATCCCGGACATTAAATAATGTGCGAGACTCATTAAATCCCGAGTTCGGATTTAACCTTCATGATCAAAGTCAATTACATGCTGCCGGTCGAAATAACAAACCTGCCGTTATTTCCTTTCTTGCACCCCCGTTCAATTACGAAAGAGATCTGAATGAAGTAAGGGAAAAATCGATGAGGTTAATTGTGTCAATTAGTAAAACTCTTTCTAAATATATTCCGGATTACTTGGGGCGCTATAGTGATGAATTTGAGCCAAGAGCCTTTGGAGATAATTTTGTTATTAAAGGAACCAGTACAGTATTAATTGAATCTGGATGGTGGCCTAACGACAGGGAGAAAAATTTTGTAAGAAAATTGAATTTTATTTCTCTTTTATCTGCCCTTAATTCAATTTCAGACAAATCATATCATCAAAATTTGCTATCTGACTACCATTTAATACCGGAAAATCAAAAACTGATGTTCGACTTGCTGTTAAGAAATATAACAATTGAGAAAAACGACAAAGAGTTCATAATTGATATTGGAATCAACTATACAGAAGTATCGGATCCTGAATGTGGTTTTAGTCTGGTGGGTAAAATTGAAGACATTGGAGACCTATCGACCCATAGCGGTTATCAAGAATTCGAGTGTAAAGGATTAAAAATAGCTGAAGGAAAAATTTACAATCAAACAATTAAAACCTTGGAAGACCTAACAAGAATAGATTATTTTGAACTATATCAGGAAGGTTATATCTATGTACTAGCTGATAATGTTGAAATACTGCCAAAATACCCTAAATTCCCCATTAATATTCTCTCAAACAGCTACATAAAACCCCCAGAAACAGCTATTGACAATTTTGCAAATTTTGCTTTTTTACAGGGTGAAGATGTTGTGTATGTTGTAATTAATGGGTTTTTAGTTGACCTGTCGAATAACACAAAAAGTGTATTTAATGGTTTAACAATCCCATAGCATCTTCTACTTAAATAGCAGAGGCGCTCACAAAATATGGGATCTAGAATATGTTTACACTAAACACAGTTAGTGGGGGAAATTCCGAAACCCGTCAGAAATATGGTGATTTCGAGCGCGAAGCATTACCACACATCGATGCACTTTACAATTTTGCCTTAAGAATGACAGGCAATTCAGATGATGCCGATGACTTGGTACAGGAAACATACCTGAAAGCATTCAGGTTTTTCGACAAGTTTGAAAAAGGAACAAATTGTAAGGCATGGTTATTCAGAATTCTTAAAAATTCTTACATCAATGACTACAGAAAACAGACTAAAGAACCTGATAAAGTAGACTATGATGATATACAGAATTTTTATGAAAACATTAAGGTCTCAGATATCAAAACACAACACACCGAGGAAGATGCGTTCAACAAACTAATGGAAGATGATATTTCTTCGGCTCTTTCCTTATTGCCAGAGGATTTTAGGACGGTGATTATTCTGAGCGATATTGAAGGCTTTACCTACGAAGAAATTGCTGACTTTGTTGATTGCCCAATAGGGACAGTACGGTCCAGGTTACATCGTGCACGTAAAATGTTATACTCTAAGCTCTACAACTATGCAATGGCGAAGGGGTTTATAAGAGCAGATGCTCTTGCCTCATAATATTTGAACTAATAATAAAATGTTCTAAACTACATAAATGAATTTCAAACCAAAGCCGGGTGAGAAATTAAACCCAGTTACCGTTAAATGGATTTAATTTCTCACCCGGTGTGATTTACATTCTATTATTTTATATATTTTTATCCTCATTAATAAATCCTAGTTAAAAAATGAAATTAACAAAAATAATTGTGCCTACTGATTTCAGTGAGGCCTCATTCACTGCCTTTCAGTATGCGGCTGACCTTGCCCGGAAGTGGGATGCTGAAATCCACCTGCTATATATCGTAGAGAAATTACCTCAGATCTTATCGACGGTTAATTATGATAAAGCAAAGGACAACTTTATAAACTCAGTGGAAGATTCCGCCCGTAAAAAATTAAAAGATTTAGTTAGTAAGTTTGAGGATGATATTTCATCTCCTATAAAACCAGTTATGAGGAATGGCATTAATTATGAGGAAATAATTAAATATGCTAATGAAATTAAAAGTGAATTAATTGTAATAGCCACGCATGGCAGGTCTGGTATTTTATACACTTTATTGGGTAGCGTTGCTGAAAAAGTAATACAATTGGCAAAATGCCCTGTTTTAGTCGTAAAACCAGTAGATGAAGAGGAAACAGAATTTTGATTTTAATGGGAGTTTTAATATTTTTGGGGATAATTTTTATCAACATTGAAGGTGGTGAATTTAGTTGATCGGTATTACAATCGCTGATAACGAGAACATCGATAAGGCGTTAAAACGTTTTAAGAAAAAGTATGAAAGATCCGGAATCTTAAAGGAATATAAAAAGAGAACTTTTTATGTAAAACCTTCTATAGAAAAGAGAATGGACAGAATTAAAGCGAAAAGACGTGCATCGCGTGAATCACAGCGCGACAGAAATTAGTATTAAAAAACCCTTTCAAATCGAAAGGGTTTTTTATTTATCTACAAATAGTACTTCTCAAAATGATCGGTTACAGTCTTATAAATTTCATCAACGCTATCACAAATTTCGAATAAATCTAAATCAGATTTGCTGATGACTCCAGTCTCCACCAATCCATTAAAGTTAATAACTTTATTCCAATATTCTGAATCATAAACAACAATCTTCAATTTCTTTTTAATTTTCCCCGTTTGGACTAAGGTGAGTACTTCCATCATTTCATCAAAAGTACCAAACCCTCCAGGGAAGACAATAAGTGCCGAGGCAAGATCAACAAACCACAATTTCCTCATAAAGAAATAGTGAAATTCAAAAGCGTTTTCCGGTTCAACATATTTATTTACAAATTGTTCAAAAGGAATACTAATGTTTAGTCCTATAGACTCTCCACCACCTAATTTTGCACCTTTATTGGCTGCTTCCATAATACCTGGTCCGCCACCTGAGCAAATCATAAATTTTTCGCTATTCTTCGGTGTGTCAATAGTCCATTCAGTAAGCCTTTTGGAAAGTTCAACTGCATCTTCGTAATACCTGGACATCTTCAACTTTTTTTCAGCTTCTTCCAATTTGCTTTTAAGAGATTTAGAGTCCTTATATTTTTTCTTGATCTCCCTTATATTTTTTTTTGTTTCACTTTCAGACTTTAATCTTGCCGACCCAAAAAAAACTATAGTATGATCAATCTTTGCTTTTTCAAATCTTGTTTTAGGTTCATAATACTCTGAAAGTATTCTGATTGCTCTTGCTTCCGGCGAAGTTATAAATTTCATATTCTTGTAGGCCTTCTCAACATTAAAATCCTTTTTCATTAGGCTCTCTCCTAACCATAAACGGAAAATTTTTAATTAACGGTGTAAATTACTCCTTAAGAGTTGAATAAGCCAATATTTTTTTAGAACATTGTTTATTCAATTAATACTGTATGGGTCAAATGAAAAATCTTATTATTGCTTTATTTTTATTATTATCAAACACATATGCACAGAATATACAAAAAGATCTAATTAAAAATATTTGCGCAAATCTTCCCAAGGGCACAAATTATTCAATTTTCATATATGACCCAATGGAAGACGACACTCTCTATTCTCATCAAATTAATAAACCCCTAATTCCCGCCTCAAACATTAAATTATTCACTACTGCGGCGTTGATAAATACATTAGGTGATCAGTATGAACTTGAGACACTGCTCCTAACAGACGACCCTGATCTAAATGATAAAGTAGTTAACGGAAACATATATATACGCGGAACTGGTGATCCATCTATTGGTTATGAGGATATTGATTCTCTCGTAAACAGAATTAAATTGGCAGGGATTTCAAAAGTGACCGGTAATATTTATGCAGACGCATCAATTTTTGATAACCTTTATACAAGGGATGACTGGATTGTGGATGAAAAGGCGAATGTTGTTTTGCCGCCCGTAGCAGGACTGGTTATGAACAGAAACTCAATTCATTTAACATTGATTAAGACTAAATCCACTGGAAAAGTTGACTATGAAGTAAAACCCAATTATAACTTCATTAAAGTTACAGTCAATAACCAGGTTCGAAATAAAAATCATCGTTTTGAATCCACTCTAAAACAGAGTTCTTCCAAAATAGATATCGAGTTAAGATATAATCCCAATCGAAACTTCAACAGAAAATACTTTACAGAATATGTAATTAATCCGGCAACATTCTGGGGGTTGGTATTAAAAGCTGAATTGGAATTGAAAGGCATATCTATTGGCGGTGAAGTAATTGAAGGTAAGCCGAAAAGTGATACATATATTCTTCAGTCAATAGTAACGCCTCTTACTAAGATTTTAAACTTCACTAACAAGGATAGTAATAATTATTTTGCGGAATGTCTTTTTAAGTTATTGGGCTGGACAACCAGCGAAGATCAGGGAAATTCGTTTTACGCCACACAGGCCGTTATGCAATTTTTAGAGAGTATAAATGTTGACATAACCGATTTAGAAATTGTTGATGGATCTGGGATTTCTCGGTTCAATAGACTCACTACCAGTGCTATTGTCTCACTATTGACAGAAATGTATTTCGATGAGAAAAAATTTCCACTATATCTGAATTCAATGGCCGTTGGCTCAACTGATGGGACATTGCAAAAAAGGTTTTCCAATGCAAGCTACGGTAAAAACTTTCATGGGAAAACCGGTACTCTCAATGGTGTATCTTCTATCTCCGGCTATTTGACAACAAAGAGTAACAAAGACCTTATTGTAAGCATTTTGATGGAATTCAACCGAAATGGTGCTAATTACTATAGAGATATTCAGGACAAAATATTGGAAATTCTTATTGAAAAAGAATAAAAAAACCCATTCCTCAAAAAGGAATGGGTCAAATAAAATCTAAATCCAATTTTACAATATAACCCCTATTTTGAGGAATCAGATTCCGCAGAAGGTATTGCCTGTGGCAATGCAGGAGTACTGGGAACGGCAGTTTGCTGACGGCTGCTCTGAATAATACTTTCTCTTTGTTCACTGGTAGTTTGACCAGGCAAGAAAAACAAGTTAATAGAAAGCGCAATCACCAGAATAATTCCACCCAACCACCAGGTTGCACGGCTCAAAAAGTCGGCTGTTCTTCTGGTACCAAAAACAGTACCTAAATTACCAGTGCCTCCAAAAGTACCGGCCATACCGCCGCCTTTACTTGATTGAAGCAAAACCATAATGATTAATAAAACTGAAAGTATAATTGATAATGTCATTAATAAAGAATACATGTAATAACTCCTAAGTCATTTGTAGCGAGGGAGGGATTCGAACCCCCGACACGTGGATTATGATTCCACTGCTCTAACCTACTGAGCTACCTCGCCAACTACTAAAAATTACAGACCTCAAATATAAAATTCTTCAACTGAAACTGCAAGTCCATTTAGCCTACAAAGTTACTTATCTGAGCTTGGTAAGAATATACTTTTTATACTCATTATTATAGATTCCGTCTCCGGTATCTGTAAAGTGTTTAATTCCATAGCCCATACTTTTCATTCTCTGGTTTGCAACTTCGATACGTTGAATTGGATCCGGGTGTGTTGAAAGGAAAGTCGATATTCCATTACCACCCTCTTCAATCAATTTATCCGCTTTCATTTTCTCAAAGAAGAATTTTACGCTGCCAGGGTAGTATCTCGAAGAAACAAGTGCATTTACCGCAAATTCATCAGCTTCATCTTCATCAGACCTACTGTTTGCTAAAAGCGTTAAACCTGTGAATAGATTAGCAGCCAGTTCAACCATTTGGTTTGGGTTGTCTCCAAGTGCCAGCCCCAAGACCATTGAGATACCGTATGCCGAAGTAATTCTCCTTGTAGAATGTCTTCTCTCAACGTGTCCTATTTCATGTGCTAAAACTCCTGCCAGTGCAGCTTCTGAATTAAGGTACTTTAATAAACCCGTATAAACATAAACATAACCGCCTGGCACTGCAAAAGCATTTTTTGTAGTATCATTATCTATAATTTCAAGTTGATAATTATAAGTGTTGCGTTTCTTAACCTCGGGCGATTTTAGAATATGCTGAAAAATCCTGGTGTTTATGTAGTCCTTCAGTTTAGAATTTTGATATACCGGATAATCATTTACATTTTTTTTAAGCTCCTCGGAAAATTGCGTTCCCAACTGCATATCATCGGAGTCTGAAAATAGATTAAACCCGGATGAACAAGCTATAACTAAAAATGTTAACACAGAAACGATAAAATACTTTGACTTCGAATTCATAACTTAACTCCCAGTTTATGAAATAGCTGAAAATCTTTTCTTCAGTAAATAAATGAATAGAGGCGCGCCGATCAAAGCAGTAATAGTCCCAACCGGCAATTCAGCCGGGGCTATTAAATTGCGAGCAATTGTATCAGAAATGATTAAATAAGTTGCACCTAAAAAAAATGACGCGGGTACCACAATTCTATTATCAATTCCAAAAATCATTCTGCAAATATGCGGGACAAGCAGGCCAACAAAGCCTACAATTCCACTAACGGACACAATTGCCCCAACCATAATGCTTGCAATAATATATGTATAATTGGTTAAAAGGCGGGTATTTACGCCTAGATGTTTTGCGCTATCTGTGCCAAGAGATAAAACATTGTACTTTTGTCCGTTTAGCGATAATAAAAATGATATAACTATAGTAACCGGTAAAACATATTGAACGGATTCCGGAGTAGCCAATGAAAGATTACCCATAAGCCAGAATATTGCTTGTCTTAGGGAATCATTTAGCATTGTGAGCATAAAGAGAATAGCCGCGGAAAAAAAAGCGCCAATCATTATACCAGTAAGTAATAAAACATTCGGCTCTATCTCGCCATATCGCTTACCAAGAATAAAAACAAGAAAAACGACAACAATTGAACCCGAGAAGGCAAAAACCTGGGTCGTTAGAAACGATGCACCGATCAAAAATGAAAGAACCGCACCAAATGTTCCACCACTGGATATCCCTAGAATATAAGGTTCAGCAAGAGGATTCATCAGTAAAGCCTGAAACACTGCACCAGCGACCGAAAGACCACCCCCGACCGCAATGGCCAATAAGACTCTGGGAAGTCTTATATCAAAAATAATTTGTGAGAAAACCGAATTTGATTCCGGATGAGAAACAAGCTCTACAATCTTTCCCAATGGGATGTTTACTGAACCAATACTTAAACTAAAAAGACTGGCAATTACCGTACTAACGAATAATACTGACAAAATCACTGTAAAACTCACAGTCTTCATTAAACCAACTGCTCCCACAAGAAATCTAAAATTGGTTGAAGTCCTTCTCTGGACATAGCGCTAAAAATAAAAATCGGCCCGTCATAGCCCACAATTTTTTTCTCTTTCAATTCGGCAAGCTCCTCTTCGGTGAGTAAATCCGATTTCGAAAAGGCTAATAGCTTCTTTTTGGCTGCTAACACCGGGCTGTAGTTTTCCAATTCTTTAAGCAGCGTATCATACTGTTCCTGAGTGTCTTCCGTAAAAACATCTATCAGTAATAAAAGAATCTTTGTTCTCTCTATATGTCTTAGAAACTGATGTCCAAGCCCTTTACCCAAATGAGCTCCTTCAATAATTCCAGGTATATCTGCCACGGTAAAACTTTTATACTCTTTATAGTTAACAATACCCAGGTTAGGTTTTAAGGTAGTAAATGGATAATCCGCAATTTTGGGTTTGGCGGCAGAAATAACAGAAATAAGAGTAGATTTTCCTGCATTTGGAAATCCAACAAGTCCAACATCAGCAATCAGTTTTAATTCAAGCTCAATGTCCATTCCCATTCCGGGTCTGCCTAACTCTGCAGAACGTGGTGCCTGATTGGTAGATGTAGCAAACTTGCTATTCCCTCTACCTCCATTGCCTCCACGTACAATAAAATATTCTTTGCCTGCTTCGCTGCAATCGCAAATCAATTCTTTTGTCTCATAGTTCTTCACTAATGTTCCAGGGGGAATTCTGATGATTATATCTTCACCATTTCTTCCATCTTTTTGTGAAGTACCGCCGGGCTTACCATCCTCGGCCATATATTTCTTGTTATACCTAAAATCAAGAAGAGTAAATAAATTGCTATCCGGTACAAATATAACATTTCCTCCTCGTCCTCCATCACCACCGGCTGGTCCCCCTTTAGGAACAAATTTTTCCCTTCTAAAAGCAACTGCACCATCACCACCATCACCAGCTTTTACATATATTTTCGAATAGTCTATAAACATTATTAATCCATTTTATTAAAATAATCCAATACCACCGATTTCAAAGCCTCAGCTTCTTTTGAGTTTGAATCGACATGGTTGGTTTCAAAAACTTTGTTAAGGGAAAGAACTGCTTCATCATAATTCTGCATCTTACAGGCAGTCTCAATGGTATGAGCAAAATCTTCCATATCATAATCAAAAATCACTTCTATAACATTCGTAAGGTTTCTGTTTTCCAGAAGGTCAGAAATGTCAATTGAAGAATTAGAAGAATCATACTCTACTTTATCTGCATCTAAAACATTATCACCTGATTGATCTTCAATGTTTTTTCCACTGGATTCATCAATAAGTTCTGCATTTAAATAATCATCTGCCATTTTGTTCTCTTCTACCAGGTCATTAAGCACCTTGTCAATTTCTTTTTCATTATCAGTTTCTTCCAATTCTTCTTCCAGTTCATCAAATAACCCTAAATTTTCATTGCCTGGCTCAGTTTGTTTATCTATCTCCACATCATCCCTATTATCTTCTTCTACCAGCCCGGTTTCATCTGTCTTATCAACCACATCTAAATCGCTATCCAACTGAGCATCTTCAAAATTCATAACCGGAATTTCCGGTTCATCAAAATCCAAATTTGTCTCTGCATCTAGAAGCTGAAATGCCTTATCTTCAATTTCGTCAACTACTGCTCCTTCCTCACTAACAAACATGGGTTCATCAACTTCCAATTCAACTTTCTGAGCAATAACTAAGTCCTCTTCGGATTCTTCAACCATTCCCGGTTCTTCTTCACTGTCACTTTCCTCAGCATCAAGTTCGCCAGACTCTTCAATCATTCCCTCTTCAGTTTCCAATCCTTCTAAAAGGTCTTCTTTCGCTTCAATTACTTCTTCTGATTCTACCTCTTCTCTAAGTCCTGTCTTAAGTGCAGTATCATCTACTTCTTCAGTTTTTGAAGAGAGAACTTCTTCAAAAGCTTTGATGTATTCTGAGAATCCAATCTGTTTGTCTTCGCTATTAAAGCTTTTTCTAAATTTATCCAGGTAGGCAGGAAGTTTCTTTTCTTCAAGAAAATGTTCTACTGTTTTAAATGGAATAATTCCTCTTCCTGAATTATCGCCAATGCTAAAAAAATCAACCATTGACTTGAGTGAATTCTGCACAATCGTTCTCTGGTTTGATTCAACGGCCAAATTGTCAATTTTATTGATCAATTCCGTAAATTCTTCTTCGTTTATTGAAAGAATCTTTTTTCTGTTTATATAAGAAACAATTATCCTTCTTATATAACCATAATAGTAAAGGTAATTTAGTATCTGTTTTATCTCAGTTGTGTTTTTATGGTTCTCGTCGTCAAAAATAAATTTAGTTAGTGCCCACCTTGGTCTGGCGAGAAAATTTACCGTGAAAGATGAAGCGTGAAGGACTAATTTACTCATGTAGTCCAGAGAAAAACGCTTTGTCCTTTTAATCTCGTCGCCAACCAAAACAAAATGTTGTTGAATTTTTTCGCCACTATAGTCAAAAATTGAATTGCTTAAAATTTTCTGCCTGTCTTCAAAAATGAGATAATCAATATCAGCCGATATATACTGCAGGATAGCAGGATGAATATTTGCAGATAAAAGCTGCTCATAGGTAACAAAGTTGCCCAACTTTTTAACTTCATTAACATTGAAGTCATAAATGAACTTAATTTCCTTCTTAAACATCTCATTTTCTCGTTTTTATTAGGTATTGTTACCAGACTTAAGGTATAAGTATAACGAAATGACAAAAAAAAATCCCGATTTAATTATAATCGGGATTTTAAAGGAAAAGTTTCTTAATTCTAAACTTATTCGCCTTTTATGTTCGACATAAAAAAATCGCGATTCATTCTGGCAATATTTTTTACTGAAATAAGTTTAGGACATTCAGCTTCGCAAGCGTATGTATTAGTACAAGCTCCAAAACCCATTTCATCCATAACTTTTACCATTTTTTGGACACGTACATATTTTTCCGGCTGCCCTTGAGGAAGCAAAGAATACTGCGATACTTTAGCACCCACAAATAACATTGCAGAAGCATTTTTACAAGCTGCTACACAAGCACCGCAACCAATACATTGCGCTGCATCCATAGAAAGTGAAGCAGTGTCCTTTGAAATTGGAATTGCATTCCCATCCGGAACACCGCCGGTATTTACGGAAACAAATCCACCAGCCTGCATTATTTTTTCGAAAGCAGTTCTATCTACGACCAAATCTTTAATTATTGGAAAAGCTTTCGCCCTCCATGGTTCTATATAAATCGTATCACCATCTTTGTAATTTCGCATATGTACCTGACAGGTTGTAAGTCCCCGTAGTGGTCCATGCGGACGTCCGTCTATAACCAATCCACAAGCTCCGCAAATACCTTCACGACAATCGCTCTCAATGGCTATTGGTTCTTGCCCTTGTTGTTCGAGTTGTTCATTGAGTTCATCCAACATTTCCAGGAAAGAAGCATCCGGAGAAATGGCTATTGCGTAGTCGACAAATTTTCCGGCTGTATTTGGTCCGGCTTGTCGCCAAATTTTCAGCTTCAGATTTAATTTATTCCCACTCATTATTTATAACTCCTCGTGGATGGTTTTACATATTCAAAAGTTAATGGTTCTTTCTGGAGATTCCACTTCATTGACTCGTCAAATTCCCAGGCAGATACATAAGAAAATTCTTCATCATTACGCAATGCTTCACCTTCTTCAGTCTGATGTTCTTCTCTGAAGTGAGCACCGCAGGATTCTTCTCTTTGCAGAGCGTCAATAGCCATCAATTCACCAAGCTCAAGATAATCGGCTACTCTGCCAGCTCTTTCAACGCATTGATTGAAATCTTCATTCTTACCAACAACTTTAACATCTGTCCAGAATTCTTCCCTGAGGCTCTTAATCTGATCAATAGCTTCTTTCAAGCCTTTCTCGTTTCTAGCCATGCCAACTTTATCCCACAAAATTCTACCAAATTTTTTGTGGATCTGATCAACAGTCTGCTTACCATTTATAGAAAGCATTTTTTGCAAATTATCGGTAACAGCTTTTTCTTCTTTCTTGAAAGCATCACTTTCAGAACTCATCAGATCAGGTTTATCGCCGGCAAGATAATTTGCAACAGTATAAGGTATTACAAAATAACCATCAGCCAAACCTTGCATTAGAGCACTGGCTCCCAATCTATTACCACCATGGTCAGAGAAGTTAGCTTCGCCAAGTACAAATAAACCAGGTATAGTAGTCATTAAGTTATAATCCACCCATACACCACCCATTGTATAGTGAGGGGCAGGATAAATCTGCATAGGAACTTTATAAGGGTCAACGCCCATAATATTCTGATACATATCAAAGAGATTTCCGTACTTCTCTTCAATAGCTGGTTTACCAAGACGTTTGATAGAATCTTCAAAGTCGAGATAAACAGCATCTCCGCCACTAACTCCTCTTCCTTCATCACAGACTTCTTTTGCGCTTCTGGAAGAAATATCACGTGGAGAAAGGTTGCCAAATGAAGGGTATTTTCTCTCTAAGTAATAGTCTCTTTCTGATTCGGCAATATCACCGGGGGCACGCATATCTTTTTCTGTTTTCGATACCCAGATACGCCCGTCATTTCTAAGACTTTCACTCATCAACGTAAGTTTAGATTGATTTTCACCATGCACAGGCAAACAAGTAGGATGTATCTGTACAAAGGATGGATTTGCAAATAAAGCACCTTTCTTGTGTGCCCTCCAGGCGGCAGAACCATTACAATTCTTACCACTAGTCGATAAAAAATAGGCGTTTGCATAACCACCAGTGCATAATAGCACAGCGTGGGCAGAATGACTTTCCATTTCACCAGTTACCAGGTTTCTACAAACAATACCTCGGGCAATGCCATCATCAACAACAAGTCCCAGCATTTCACGACGAGTGTATTCAGTAACTTTACCTAATCCAACCTGGCGAACTAAAGCACTATAAGCGCCAAGAAGAAGTTGCTGCCCTGTTTGTCCGCGGGCGTAAAAAGTACGCGAAACTTGTGCTCCGCCAAAAGACCTGTTATCAAGTGTGCCGCCATATTCACGAGCAAATGGAACACCCTGAGCCACGCATTGATCAATGATAGCATTACTAACTTCAGCAAGACGATGAACATTTGCCTCGCGTGATCTGTAATCCCCTCCCTTTACAGTATCATAAAACAACCTGTAAACCGAGTCGCCATCATTCTGATAATTCTTAGCGGCATTGATACCACCTTGTGCCGAGATGCTATGCGCTCTTCTGGCACTATCATGAAAGGTAAAGACTTTAACATTATATCCAAGTTCCCCTAGCGAGGCGGCTGCAGATGCACCAGCCAGACCGGTTCCAACAACAATAATGTCGTATTTTCTTTTGTTTGCCGGATTAACCAGCTTCATATCAAACTTGTGATTATTCCATTTATTCTCAATTGAGCCTTCAGGAATTTTTGAATTCAACTTTGTCATTAGTTACCTCCCAACAGATAATAGATAGGTATTGAGCCAAAGCCAATTGCCATTAAAAGGGTATAAATCAAACCAACTGCTTTAATGATAGGAAAATATTTTGAGTTGTTCCACCCGAAGGTTTGGAATGCACTTTGGAAACCATGATTAAGATGATACGCCAACAATGAACAGGCAATAATATAAAAAATACTGTAGAGGGGAATATGAAACCAGCCAACCACAATATCATATAATGTTAAACTTGTTGTGTGGAAATTGTACGGGTACCAAAAATGAGCAAGATGAAAAACCAAAAATATAAATATTATACTTCCCGAGACCAGAGTAGTACGGGAGAAAACATCACTGTTTTGTGATCCTGCATTTACTGCATACCTTCCTGGTCTTGCTTTTTTATTTGCAATCCAGAGGCGTAGTCCATACAGAATGTGAATGAAAAATCCCAGAGCCAACACTAACTCAATCACGCGGACGATAGGTTTAACTGATGAAAGTACAGCAACATAAGCATTGAAAGCCTCTTTACCAGCGTAAAGTTGTAAGTTCCCTATGAGGTGAATCACCAAAAAAATGATCAGGAAAATACCGGTAAGGGCCATTAAATACTTCTTTCCAATTGATGAAGATAAGCTTCTTGTAAGCCAGCCCATTAAGATCCTCCTCCCTTAAATCGGTTTATAGTTTGTTATTTGTGAATTTTTAATTTGGAGTGTTACATTAGATATATTACTATTGAGGAAAGGCATAAATTCAGTTTTTACCTAATTTGTTGAATTTGTTATTCGAGCTTCAAAATAAGATTATTATGAAAGATTTCAAAGAAAAATGAACTTTTGTTTCAATCTATTTAATTATTTTTTTTTTGTTTCCCTACATTGTTATAATAATTAAAAAAGGAATATTTATTTTCGATAATATATTGATTAAAGAATGAAAACTGACCCCTGATTTATAGATTACAAGCAAGATAAAATTTTTTGAGGTATAAATGCATGATTCCAAGGAACCAGGTTTGTCAAACCACTCGCTACGAGCTTTTTTTATTGTCGCAATAATTTCATTTCTAATACCAATTGCCGCTTTTTATTTTTCAACATCCGAACTCAACTTCTCTTCGGGATTTTGGATGGTTCTTTTCATTGGAGTTTTGGGATTATTAGCGATTACTTTTCGTCTAAATAAAAAGCTCTCTACACCACTCGAAAAAATCATCGCCCTAATTGCTAAGAACAGCATTATTGGCAACAAATTTGAAAGCCTTGGTCCCGAAAATATTGCGGAAGCAATTTCTTTGATAATCCATAATTCCAAAAGTGAATTGGATTCGCAATTATCTCAGATTGATGAAATGAAGCGAAAAGTTGAAACAACCGAGACGGAATTGGAAGCATACCGTAAATTCGTCGTTGGTCGTATTAATGTAATGATCGACAAAATGCAAAAATTTACCAATGGCGACTTAACTGTACAATTAAAGAATGATGAGTCCGGTGAAATTGGAGAGTTGTTTTCAAGCTTCAACATTGCGGTAGATTATATGAAACAAATGATTCTTCTTGTTTCCGAATCGGTCGAATCCACAGCCAGATCCAGCGAGCAAATATCTGCAAGCTCCGAAGAAATGGCAGCCGGGGCAGCTGAGCAAAGCGCGCAATCTAACGAAGTTGCCTCCGCAGTTGATGAAATGACAAACACCATAATGGAAACAACGAGAAATGTTCAAAAAGCAGCAGAGGCATCTCAGGTTGCCGGACAAATTGCGCGAGAGGGTGGTAAAGTAGTTGAAGAAACCATAAACGGCATGAATCGTATTGCTTTAGTAGTTGAAGAGTCTGCAAAAACAATACAATTGTTAAGCAGGAGTAGCAATGAAATTGGTGAAATTATTCAGGTAATAAATGAAATTGCTGATCAAACCAATTTATTGGCTCTTAATGCAGCCATTGAGGCAGCTCGCGCTGGCGAATCAGGAAGAGGGTTTGCAGTTGTTGCTGACGAAGTAAGAAAGTTATCTGAAAGAACTGCCAATGCAACAAAGCAAATATCAGGAATGATAAACCAAATACAGAAGGATTCTGCAGAAGCTGTAAAAACAATTCTTGAGGGACAGGAAGAAGTTGAAAATGGTAAGAGGCTTGCAAATAGATCCGGGGATTCACTAAAACAGATCATTACAGGAACCGAGGAAGTTGGAGAATTAGTAGGGAATGTTGCTGCTGCCAGTGAAGAACAATCAGCCGCCTCGGAAGAAATTAGTAGTCACCTTGATACGATACGCGAGGTTACACATCAAAGTTCTTTAGGGGTTCAAAAAATAGCCCGCGCAGCAGAAGATTTGAATTCTCTAACTAATAACCTGAGAGAACTTGTAAACCGATTTAGAGTTGATGAATGATTTTTTAGAGTAGATTGTTTTGTAAATAAAAATGAGTTAATTTATTGAAAATAATATAAGGAGTGTTTCATGAGTGAAGTAAAAGATCAAAGACAAGAATCCTCTGAAATTCTACAATTAGTTAGTTTTAAGATAGGTAATGAAGAGTTTGGCGTTAATATCCTAAAAGTGCAGGAAATTAACAGAATGATGCAGATAACAAAAGTGCCAAATGCTCCAAATTTTGTGGATGGGGTTATTAATCTTAGGGGCAGAATTATTCCAATTATAGATCTTAGAATTCGGCTTGGTATGCCAAAAAGAGAACAGGATAAAAGCACAAGAATTGTAGTTGTTGAACTGGAAGGGAAAACCATCGGATTTATTGTGGACGAGGTTAGCGAAGTTTTGCGAATCCCTGTTAGCATTACTGAGCCACCTCCACCAATGGTAGCTGGTATTAATGCTGATTACATAACAGCTGTTGGGAAATTGGAAGATCGATTATTGATCTTGCTGGACATGGAAAAAATTCTATCTGAAAATGAATTGAATGCTTTGGATAAAACCAGAGAATAACGGAGAGCTAATTTAAAAAAAGCGATTTACTCATCCGATTGAGTAAATCGCTTTTTTATTATTATTAATTCTTATATTAATCTCTACACAGAATATTTGAATTGACGACACGGATCTTTAATGGATTTTCAGAGCAAGAATAAAATTATTATTGTCGAAGACAACCTCCTGATTGCCACAGAAACAAATAAAAGGCTTCTGAATGCCGGATACGAAGTAATTGGAATATTCGAGGCTGGTGAAGACTTAATAACCCAAATTGAAAAACTCGAACCCGATTTAATCCTTATGGATATAATGCTTAAAGGCAGGATGAGTGGCATTGATACAACTAAACAAATCTTAAAAAAGTGCGACGTTCCGATCATATATTTAACCGCATACACAGATAAAGAGACACTGAATAGGGCAAGAGAAACAGGCCCTTTTGCTTACCTGGTTAAGCCGGTCAGTAAAGAAGATTTGCTGGTTAATATCGAAATGGCTCTATATAATCATCGTGCCAAAAAACAAGATCAAAGCAGAGAAGTTATTACAAGTTCATTACAATATCTTGATGATGCTGTTATAACCACAGATCCCGATGGGATAGTCCGTTATCTAAATCCGGCAGCTGAATCCTTATTAGGAACTATATATAAACAGGAACTTGGGAGAAATATTGAGACAACCTTATTCTCAAGAATCGACCTTGTAGATGCTGCCGACTTTATCTATAAGGACAAATTATCAACCCTTCGTAAAAAGTTCGCACATAATGTCATTGTAAAAAGGGGCAATTCAAAACATCAGGATGCAAGATTAAAAATTTCTCCTGTAACGAATGTAAACAAAGAAATTACCGGTATCGTCTATATTTTAGTCCTCCTTGAAAACAAAGAAAATGTAAAATTATTAAAAGAATCCGAAGAACGCTTTCGGGGGGTTTTGGAAAACATCCAGTTATCTGCAATAATGATTGATGAAGAAGGGAAAGTATTCTTTTGTAATGACTATTTTCTTTCTCTTTCAGGTTGGGACTACAATGAAGTGACTGGTTTAAACTGGTTTGACAATTTTCAAACGAACATTCCTGGAACCGTTGGTGAATTACCGGATCGAGGCTCAATGCCATCTAATTTACCTCAAAACAGTTTATCTTATTTGAAGGTGAAAAATGGGGCGAAAAGGTTTGTTAATTGGAATAATATTCCTATTAGAGACAGTAAGGAAAAAATAATTGGTTATACAATGATTGGTGAGGATGTAACTGAAAAAATCAATAACGAAAATAAACTTAAAAATCACCAATCCCACCTCGAAACCATAGTAAAGGAAAGAACACATGATTTGCAGCAATTGAATAAGCAATTACATAATGAAATTATAAAACACAAGGAAGTGGCAGAGGAGAATAAATCCAATATTAATTTTTTAAGCACTTTAATAGAGACAGCTCCGAGCCCAATATTTATAAAGAATACCCAGAAAAAATATATCAACTGCAATAGAGCGTTTGAAGACGCTTTCGGTCTTAAACGAAAAGACGTTATTGGTAATACTGAAGATTTTTTCCTGCCCGAGGATACATCCAGAAAAGTAAATAATATTGAAGACGACTTATTAAATAATGGGGGCGAAAAAGTCTACGACTTTCAGCTGGTAAACCCAATGGGTGAAATTAAAGAGTTTATCATCACCAAGTCTGTATTCCTGAAAGCAGACGGCGAAATAGGTGGAATTATAGCAATAGCCATGGACGTAACCTCACTTAAAAAACTTGAAAAGGATTTAGAGTCTGCCCTAAAAAAGGAAAAAGAACTTAACGAGTTAAAATCAAGATTTATTTCAACTACATCCCATGAGTTTAGAACTCCTTTAACATCCATTATTACTTCTGCCGATCTGCTGGAAATGTTCGGACAAAAATGGGACGGTGAGAAATTTAAGCTTCATCTCAATAGAATTCAAAATGCCGTGAACAAAATGAGCGATCTGCTGGAGGACGTGCTTCTTGTAAACAGAGCCGAATCGGATTCAATTAAGTTCAGCCCACAATTGGGGAATTTCCGGCTTTTCCTCTCAGAGCTTATGGAAGAAGTTATTACCAACGACTCTTCCAATCATCTTATTATTCTGGAATATCTTACTGAGCAAAATGAGTTTTATTTTGATACAAAATTACTCAGACAAATTATTATGAATCTCGCTTCTAATGCAGTAAAGTATTCGCCGAAAAACAGTGAAGTGAAAGTAATTGTACAAGAGGAGAATGAAAATATATTGCTCCATGTGATAGACTCCGGAATTGGAATTCCAGCAAAAGATCAACCACACCTTTTTGAGCCCTTCCATCGTGCCGAAAACATCGGGAATGTATCGGGAACGGGTTTAGGACTATCTATTGTTATGAAGGCAGTGGAATTACACAAGGGAGTTATTACTTTTGCTAGTGAATTAGGCAAGGGTTCAGAGTTTATTGTCAAACTACCTATTTTGAAGGAGTTAGATGTCCAGAATACTATTAATTGAAGATGACGATGAAATTCGTACGAATGTTGAAGAAATACTTGAATCCCATGGGTACGATGTTTTTACAGCACCAAATGGGAAGGAAGGCATTAAACTGGCAAATGAATTACAACCAAATTTAATATTGTGCGATATTATGATGCCATTAGTTAATGGTTATGAAGTTCTCAAATCTGTTTCAAGTAATGATGAAACAAAGCACATTCCTTTTATTTTTCTTACAGCAAAAGTAGAACTCTCTGACATACGGACTGGGATGAATCTTGGAGCAGATGATTATATAGTTAAACCTTTCCGTGCCAAAGAATTGCTACACGCGGTCAGTACCCGTTTGGATAGGATCAAAACTTTTAAAGAAGATACTTTTCAGAGCCGCTCTAAAACACCAGCCTCGTCCAAGCCTGTAGATCGGGTTATGCTAACAGTTAACAATAAGCCACTTCTTATTAAATTTGAAGATATCAAATACATTGTTGCTGACGGAGAATACACTGCAGTATATATGAAAGACGGTTCGATGAATTTTGTTCGTAAATTACTTAAGAATTGGAATGACGCACTGCCTGAGAATGTTTTTTTGCGTGTTCACAGAGCCACCATTATTAACCTGGAGTACGTAATAAAAGTTGAAAAGTGGTTTAATAGATCTTTCATTATTTACCTTAAAGGTTTAGAAGAACCTATACAGGTGAGCCAAAGATTTGCAAAAAAAATAAAGGATACTCTTTCTATATAAATGTCATTGTCCTTATTACTCGCTTATTGATTCATTTACCCGAACATTTCAATTCCATTCGTTAATTGTCTATAATTTCGAATCTTACCTAAGAAGAAATTTACCGTTACTATAATTGCTGAGAAGCATTAATATAAATTTCCTCCTTTTGGAGAGATGACAAATACTAATTGCTTAACCCCTCCTGTTAATAAGGGAGGGGTCGAATTTTATAATGCCCTATAGCTCCCAAATATATATAAGCAAACTGATGTAATCAGCTCAAAGAGGGTTCCCACCCTTCACCCTCTTTGAGTTTGCCCCCAATAACAATAATTTGTTTTGTCGAACACTTACTTATCTAAACTTACACTAGATAACACCTGCATTGATTATCCAACTATCATTCTTTACTTTTACCCATAACATAAGTGAGGAAACTGCTGGGCGAAATGATTACTATTGAAAACTATGACCGTATAACTTCATCTGCTTCTGATATCTGGAATATGTTTCTCAGACTTAATGAATGTTACTTCGATCTTTCGAAAAATCACATTAGTTATAAGTGTATTGGTGGGTCTCCTAATTCGCTGGGCTCTATTTATAAAGTACGTGAATATTTTAGAGGAAGACAGATTAGCATCAGATACAGATTGATAGAGATTGTTGAAAGAAATAAAATTGTTCTGCTTTCCGAATTTCCACATGTATTATTAGGCATGAAAATTACATACACCCTAAAGGAGGAAGAGAATAGCACAATACTTAATGAGAAAATTGAATTTGGTTTCAGCAATCCCATTGCCGCTCTTATTATTAATCCGATAATTAGATTAATCATTTCGCCATACGTCCAAAACATTAAATCTGACCAACGAGAAAGATTTACAGGGATTAAAAAAATGTTTTTAAAAAATGAGCCCGAGTTAGTCGAAAAATAATAAATTCATTAATCGTGACACTTCAAACACCAATATTAGTAAGTTGAGTTAATGATTATCTTGCTTGAAATATTGCTTGCCTCGCAACAATATGTTATTTAGAGTCCATTGCAAAGTACTCTGTTTGTAACTTCAGGACGATAGTACAAGCACAATCTTATTCAACCAGCAGTAAAGCTTTGCAATCAACATTATCACGAAACCGGGAACAAAGGCAAAATTCTGAACTCGAATAATCCCCGTAATTGGTATATAAAATATTCCAATTCGAATGATATAGAATTCTGTTTCCTGCAACAGCATCTGCTCGAATTCTTTTCCTTTTATTACTATTATTAGTACATTATTGAAGGTTCTTCAACAGTTTTTGGCTTGGGATGGAAGGAAAAATCGACAGTACATATTTTGGTTTTTCAGTGGGCATAATTGATGTCGCACTGCCAGTTCATAATATTCTTAAGGTAGTCCCTCTTCCACAACTTAAGTATTTGCCAAACCTGCCTGATTGCGTAATTGGTCTGCTAAACTACCATGGAGAAGTGTTCCCAATATTTGATCTAAGAATTAAATTCAAACTTACTGAAAGAAAAATTAGTATCACACAAAACATATTACTTGGAGAAGTTGACGACTTCAAATTCGGGATACTCACAACTAAGATAATTGGCAACATAGAAAAGAACGAACAACATTTGATTACTGATAAAAGAATTAAAACCGATTCAAGTGAAATAGGTAACTTTATTAATCACAAAGATGATTTCGTATATGTATGCGACCCGTTGAAATTTCTTTTACCTGAGGAAAAAGAAAATTTGAGCAGCATTTTAAAAAAGGATGACTAAAATATGGAGTCTTCTTTGGATGATACTAAAGTCAGGGAAATTGCTGATCACTTGCAAACGTTTTATGGATTATCCTTTTTAGGCCCTCGTTTCTTTGATCTCAGTAATGCTATTGAACAAACAGCCATAAAGTTGAAAGTCAAATCCCATCTACTAACAGAGAATCTGCTCAATAATACTTTAACAAAAGAAGAATTCAACATCCTGCTTGACAATCTTCAAATCAATGAAACTTATTTTTTCAGAGAAGAGAAAATACTTGATCTACTTTCCCATATTGTAGCTGCGTCAGAAAAAAAAACAAGTTACAACATTTGGAGTGTTGGTTGCTCGACGGGCGAAGAACCATACTCCATACTAATGCATTTAAATGAATCCCCCTCTAATAAGATTAGCCACGAAATTAATCTACTGGCGACTGACATTAATCTGCATTCAATCGAAAAAGCGCTCGATGGGAAATATACTTCCTGGTCATTCAGGAATACAACCTCAAAAAGACAGGAAAAATATTTCACAAAAGAAAACGGTTCTTTTCGGATAAAACAAGATCTGCTTAAACAGGTTAAGTTCAGGATCCATAACCTGCAACGAGACTTGTACCCTGAACTGACTAATGGAACTGCCATGCAGGATACAATTCTCTGCCGTAATGTTCTCATCTATTTTAATAAAGAATCCAGGGATCGAATAATCAGTAAGCTATGTAACTGCCTGGTGCCGGGCGGCTTACTGTTACTTGGCTTAACTGAATCGAGTTTTGTTAAAAACGATATGCTGGATCGGATCATAGAAAAAGACATCGTCTATTTTAGAAAAAGAAAGAGACCCATCCATAAGTCTGAAAGTTGTTTAATCAGGGACACTGAAACCATTACTCCTCTGATTAGTAAATCTATAATTACATCTGAGAAAACTGAACAAGAAAAAACTGAGGGAACAACAGACAATAGATGGCAAAAATATTATGATCAGGGAAATTACCAGTTATGTGCTGATGAGATTCTGAAAGAGAATCGTGCAACAGTTACAAAATTCAACCTTGGGGTTCCTGATGATAAAATCAAATTCGAATTACTGATCAACTCATTAGTTAACCTTGGCAAAATAAATCAGTCCATTGAATATTGCATGCTGATCCAAGAAACCAACAGAGAAAACCCCTATTTTTATTTATTATTAGCTAACTTATTTGTACATTCTGGTGATAATGAGTCAGCAATTGACAATTTAACAAAAGCAATTTACCTGGATCAGGATTATATTTCGGCTCATCTATTGTTAGGACGAATTTATTTCCACCAGGGCGAAAAAGAACTTAGCAACAAACATTACAGTATAGCTCTTGATGTATCCCACAAGTTTGATGATAATGAAATAATAGATAATAGTAATGGCTTCTCAGCAAAAATTATTAGAGAAACAATTTTAAGATATCTCGAAGTTAATAGAACACATGGGAGAGATAAAATTAATTCATGAATGAATTCCAATTAGAAAACTTCACTGAAAAAGAGCAGGAAATTCTTAAAAAAAGAGCCCGTATTCTTTCTATGAAAGCGGAAGAAGAAGGTAAAAAATTGTCAGAGTATTTAATTTGTTCTGTCTCTAATGAATATTATGGCTTTTGCACAAAATTTATTCAGGAAGTCTTTCTAATCAACCAGTTTACAAAGCTGCCTGATTGCCCTCCCTGGCTAAAAGGAATCATTAACCTTCGTGGAGAAATAATATCAGTAATTGATATTAGAGAGGTTTTTGACCTCCCCAAAAGTAATGGGAACCAGAACAGCTTGACTTTAATACTTCATCAACACGACATTAAATTTGGCATTCTGATTGATGGAATCGATGATATTATTGAAGTAGATGAAAACGATATTGTTAAAGAATTTGCCACTTTTGACGATATCAGAAAAGAATACCTTATGGGTATAACTAATGACAGCTATTGCCTGCTGAATGCTGAAAAATTGTTAAACGATCCTAGACTTATTATCAATAATGAATTTTAGTTAAAACGGAGATAAATGATGATGTGGTTCACAAATCTTACAATTAAGAATAAAATCACAATGGTATTTTTCTTGATAACATTCTGTCTTCTTGCCATTGTATATCTTGCTTTTAATGAATTTCAGAATATTCAAAAAAACCAGAGAACTATCTCGGAAAAAAATTACAAAGCAGTATTGGAACTTACTTCCTTAAACCAGGATATTAACAAACTTAGAATACAAATATTTACTGCTCTTATTTCCAGAGAAAATACTCGTAACAGAGTGATAATTTCTGATATTCGTGAAAAAGTTGGTGAATTTAAAAATAAGGCAGTCAAAATAGGTCTTCTACTTGCAGGAAATGAAAAATATACTCAGGATATAAATGAGCTTAAGACAGCCATCGATTATTATGAGAATAATGAAATAGAGGGCTTACGGCTAATTGAAGAGGGTCAAATTGAAGACGCTATTAACCAGATTAACTCAAAGAGTAAGGACTGGCTTACATATGTGCAGAGCCTTTCTGACAAAATTACTATTGACACCCAAACAGAAGTTGATTTACTTCTTAACGACAACTACAATAAATTATCCGATCTTATTTTAACATTTTTCATATTTATTTCTGTTTTTATAGTTTTAACCTTCTTTACCGGTTGGCAGACAAACAAATCTATTGGCAAACCGATGAAGGAATTAGCGGAAATTGCCGGTAAAATTTCTGCAGGTGACTTGACTATTGAATTAGAAGAAACGAAACGAAAAGATGAAATTGGGATACTCTCCAATGCTTTTGTAGATATGATTGCGTCCCTGAATAATTTGACAAAGGAATTGACAACTTCCAGTGCGGCTATTTCAGAATCTGCAACAATAATTATGAAAAATACTACTAACCTGGCGTCCAGCGCCTCGGAAACCGCTACTGCAATAAGTGAAACAACTGTTACAGTTTCACAAGCAAGAGAAGCTACTAATCTCTCGAACCAAAAGACCAGAGAAGTTTCGGAAAGGTCTCAGCTCTCTGCTGTCATCTCTGAAAAAGGAAGAAAAGCAACTCAGGAAACAATTCATGGAATCCAAAATATCGGTAATGACATGAACTCAATTGCTACTGCCATTGTAAAGTTAAGCGAAAAGAGTAAGGCGATTGGCGAAATAATTTCGACAGTAAATGATATTGCGGAACAATCTAACCTTCTTGCAGTTAACGCTGCTATTGAAGCTGCAAGAGCCGGCGAGCATGGGAAAGGATTTGTTGTTGTGGCTCAGGAAATAAAAACATTATCAGAACAATCAAAGAGTGCTACATCTCAAATAAAAAGCATATTGAATGAAATTCAGGACTCAATTAATACATCCGTTTTATCAACAGAGCAAGGTAGCAAGACTGTTAATTCCGGTATTCTTCTGGCCGAATTATCCGGCAAATCTATTGATGAATTGGCTGGCAGCATCAACCTTGCCACCGAGGCCGCTATTCAGATTGCTGCCTCAAGCCAACAACAAGGTATTGGAATGGATCAGATTGCAACCGCCATGGATAATATTAAAACGGCAAGTAATCAAAATGCTGTAGCTACAAAACAATTGGAAAACTCGGCAAGATCCCTACAGGATATCAGCAATAAGCTGCAGGACATGCTAGAACATTTTAAGGTATAACTGATGGATACGGAGTTCTTAAAACGGCTTCTGGAAACTTTCAGAATTGAGGCTGAAGAACATATTAAGAATATTTCCGAAGGACTTTTGGAGTATGAGAAAAGTTCGGATGAAAAAGAAAGATCTGAATTAGTTAATCTATTATTCAGGGAAGCACATAGTTTAAAGGGTGCTGCCCGCGCCGTTAATTATTCTGAGATTGAAGGTTATTGCCAGACTCTGGAAACTGTAATTGCAAAATTGCGGAATGGAGAACTACAGACATCTTTTAAGCTGATAGATGATTTCCATAAAGGTATTGACTTAATAGGTACCATACTTAACGAAGAAAAAGAAATCAATAAAGTTCACCTAAGTATTAAACTTGATGCGTTAGGTGATGAATTAGAATTATTAATGGGATTGGATAAGAATCCCAAACCCCCGAGCAATTTTTCAGTTACACCAACAAAATCAACCAAACCCGTTAAAAAGAAGAGCATTTCCCAATCAGAACAGATAGGCGAAGAAGTTATAAAAATTGAACCTGTTGCTCAGGCAAAATTACAGGATACAATTAGAGTATCTACAAAAAAAATGGATACTCTATTTCTTAAAAGCGAAGAAATGCTTTCTGCAAAACTTGAGATGGATGAGCTTCAAAAACACATCAGTGGACTTAACATCCTGATGGAAGATCAAAATGAAATATGGGATCAGCTGAATTCTTCTCTTTTCCTAGAAAACTCATTTAATATTTCAGATAAAGCACTATCCTTAATAGATGAGTATAATACTCTTCGCAAGAACATCAAAAAAGAACAGGATATTCTAACTAAGAAATCAACTCAGAACAGAAGACTTTTTTCAACCATGGTTACAAGTTTGGTTGATGAAATGAAAGAAGTGTTAATGCTCCCATTCTCCTATTTAAGTGACTCCTTCCCTAAAATGGTTCGTGAACTAGCCCGCGATCTGAACAAAGAAATAGATTTCGAGTTAACCGGTGCCGGAATAGAAATTGACCGAAGAATAATGGAAGAAATGAAGGACGCCATGGTTCATCTTATCCGAAACTGTGTCGACCATGGTATTGAAACTCCTGAAGTTAGAGAGTCGGGTGGAAAAAATCGTGTAGGAAACATTCACTTAAGGGTAGTAAAAGAGAGTGGCGATAAAATAATGATAGAGCTTGAGGATGATGGAGCTGGCATCAACTATGAGAGGATAAAAAAGATAGCGGTTTCGAAAGGTATTTATTCTGAAAAAGAAATTGAAAACCTCTCCACTGATCACCTTAATGACCTGCTATTTAATCCTGACTTCAGCACTTCCAAGGTAATCACAGATATTTCGGGCAGAGGGGTTGGAATGTCTGTAGTAAAGGAAAAGGTAAAGCAATTAAACGGCTCCATTAAAATTCAATCCGAGTTAAATAAAGGAACAGTATTCAGAGCATTGTTACCACTTTCACTGGCAAAAATCAGAGCAGTAATTGTAAGAACCGCAGATCAGATATATGCTCTGCAAACACTAAACATTGAAAGTGTCTTCAGAATTAATAATTCTGATATTAAATCTGTCGAGAATAGAGAAAGCATAAAGTTCAAAGATAAGCCTATCCCCTTGTGCAGACTTAATAAAATTCTGGGAATTGAAGAGTCGGGCATTAAAGAAACAGAGTTCTCTAACATAATTGTCATTAATATTGCGGATAACAAAATTGCCTATAAAGTTGACGAGATATTACATGAACAGGAAATATTGATAAAAAAAATGAATAAGCAGCTTGAGCGTGTTCGTTTCATTAACGGCGTAACTATTTTGGGTGATGGGAAAGTGATCCCTGTTCTGAACACTTTTGATTTGCTGAAATCAGCTGAGCTGCAACCTGTTAAAAGGAAAATGGCACCTGATGAAGTATCGAAAAAGACCAGAAATTTACTCATAGCTGATGATTCCATCACTTCAAGAATGTTGTTACGAGACATACTCGAATCAGCAGGATTCAACGTTACAATGGCCGTGGATGGAAAGGAAGCCTTAATCAAACTTAAAGAAAACGAATATGATCTGGTTGTTTCTGATGTTGAGATGCCTAGGTTAAATGGATTTGAATTAACTAGAATGATAAGAAAAGAGAAAGAATTAAAAAGAATTCCGGTAATTCTTTTAACTGCCCTCGCTCAAAAAGAAGACAGAGAACAGGGGATTGATGCAGGTGCAAATGCGTATATTGTTAAAAGTGGTTTCGACCAATCAAATCTACTTGATACTATTGAAAGGCTCCTATAATGATTAATGTTCTTGTTGTTGAAGATTCACCCATTGCTCAGGAATTAATACTTAAAATTCTTTTGGAGCAACCGGACATAAAAGTTTTAGGAGTAGCTACCTCAGGGGAAAGTGCAATAAAGATGAATGAACAATTTAGACCTGATGTTATAACTATGGATGTTAATTTGCCTGGGATGAACGGGCTGGAAGCTACAAAAGTTATTATGGAGTCTTTCCCTACTCCAATAATAATTGTAAGCTCCGGTTTTGAACCTCACAATATTGCTCATTCAATTAATGCCATAAAAACAGGCGCCGTAAGCATTGCAAAAAAACCGGAAGGATACGGTACTGAAGAATTTACCGATGCGAGCCAGAAATTGGTTCAAATGATCAGGCTAATGTCGGAAATAAAGGTTGTAAAGCGTCAGGTACTTAAAGAAGATACAGAACTGAACAAGGGAACAAATATTGCAATAAATAATCAGAAACCAGTTGAAGTAGTTGGGATTGGAGCCTCGACCGGAGGCCCTGCTGTTATTGAAGAGATTCTCTCTAATCTTCCCGCGTTTTTCGATCTGCCAGTAATTATTGTTCAACACATCGCCCAAGGATTTACAGAAGGATTTGTTGAATGGTTGAATCATAAATCCACACTAAAAGTTGTGTTAGCAAAATCCGGTATGGTCGTGAAAAGCGGTACTTGTTATATCGCTCCTGATGACTATCATCTCAAATTTTTATCTGATGGAGTTATCACACTTACAGATGAAGAAAAAGTTAACGGATCCAAACCATCAGTATCGGTATTCTTCCAGTCGCTTGCAGAAGTATATGGCAGCAGATCCATAGCCATTCTTCTTTCGGGAATGGGAAAAGATGGCGCTGACCAGTTAAAGGTTCTTAGAGAGAAAGGAGCCATAACTATAGCACAGGATAGCTCAAGCTCTTTAATATATGGTATGCCGGGGGAAGCAGTTAAACTAAAAGCAGCAAAGTATATTATGTCTAAGGAAAATATAATATCATTCCTCAGCGGAGTTTCGATAAAAGAGGATGTTAACAAATAAGGAAAGTTCCGTGACTAATTACTTTAATATTTTGTATATTTTGAAAAATAATATTGGTAACTCTGATGAAAAATAATATCCTAATTGTTGAAGATAGCCCAACACAACTTGAGCAATTACGCTTCATTCTTGAGCAAAACAATTATCAGGTTCGTGCCACAACAAATGGCTTGAAGGCCATGGAAGCAATACACGCTGAAAAACCCGATCTTGTAATTTCAGATATCCTGATGCCTGAAATGGATGGCTATACACTTTGCAAAACAATAAAAGATACGGAAGGACTTGCTGAAGTACCTATTATGCTCCTGACAAATCTATCTGACCCAAGAGATGTTATTAAGGGACTTCAGGCCGGAGCGGATAACTTCCTGACAAAACCATATAATGAGGATTTCCTTCTTTCAAGAATAAAATACATCCTTATCAATAGAGAGATGAGAAAGTCGACGGCTACTTCAGATATGGGACTTGAAATTGCCTTCGGTGGGGAAAAATATTTTATTAATTCTGATAGAATGCAAATTATAGATTTGCTTCTTTCTACTTACGAAAGTGCAATCCAGAAAAATCTTGAACTTTCAGAAGCCAATAAGCAGCTGGTCAGTATGCACCGCGAAATGGCCATTAAGAACTCAGAATTGGAAAAGCTTAACGAGGAGAAAGGGAAATTCCTAAGAATGGCTGCACACGATATACGCAATCCGGTTGCAGCAATACTTTCTTCATCTGAATTTTTACTGGAGATGATTGAAAACAGGATCGATGAATCTGAGCAAGAGTACCTTACAATGATAACAAAATCAGGGGAATATGTACTCAGATTGTTAAACGAATTGTTGGATCTTGAAGTTATTGAATCAGGGAATCTCGAATTAAATTATCAGGACATAGATTTTGTTAACCTGGCTCAAAGAAGTATTGATTTAAATCAGATGGTTGCTGATAACAAATCAATTAAGATATATCTTAACCCCCCGGATGAGCCTGTTATTACCAGAATCGATTCTACAAAGATTGATCAGGTACTTAACAATTTGATTTCTAATGCCATCAAATACTCTCATCCTGAACATGATATTAATGTGGACATCAGCCTTGAAGGAAACGGAGTTCTGGTTGCAATAAGGGATAATGGTCAGGGCATACCAGAAAACGAACAACATAAGCTGTTTAAACCCTTTGGTAAAACCAGCGTAAGAGGAACCGACGGTGAGGAAAGCACTGGTTTAGGGCTTTCTATTGCTAAGAAAATTATTGAAAACCATAATGGCAGAGTATGGTTTGAAAGTGAAGTTAAAAAAGGGAGTACCTTTTACTTTACTCTTCCCCTGGTCTGATCATATTTTTCAGTTTCAATAATTGTTTTTATAGTGTCCTGATTTAAATCTTTTTCCGGACATGTTCCGCAGCTGTAACCGTGATGATCATGCTGATCAAATGCTGTACTGCTGCAACATCCGGAGTTTCTCTTTTTATATTTGCTGAAATGAAGAGACATCCACATAAATCCAAATGCGACTAAAAACACTCCAGTAACTAATAATACTTCGATGATAACACCTCAATTAATTTGATTTGATTAATAACATTCTAAATGATCCGCTCATAACTTCTTCGAACACTTTCCCTTTCCTAATAATCATATAAACCGGAACATCTAGCTCTTCAGCTAATTTAAGTCCTTCTTTTTTTCCCAAAACATCTATTGCTGTTGCAATTGCGTCAGCCATCATGCAGTCCTCATGCAAAACCGTAACAGAAGCAAGGTTGTGAACGATAGGTCTTCCTGTCCTGGGATCAATTGTATGAGAATATCTTACTCCGTCTTCTTCAAAATAGTTTCTGTAATCTCCAGAGGTAGCCATTGAAAGATTGTGCAGAGTAATGGCTTGTTGAATACCGGAATAGGAGTCCGGTCTGGAAATACCAATTGCCCAAATTTTACCATGCTGATTAATTCCGCGGGTTCTAATTTCACCGCCAATCTCAACAAGGTAATTCTCAATTCCTAGATGTTCAAAATATTTCCCGACCTTATCAACACCAAAACCTTTTGCAATTGCCGAAAGATCACACGAAATCCCGTCAGTTGTTTTAGATAAACTATTGGCATTAAAATCCACACTAACCTTATCATAGCCAACTATTGGTTTAATTTGATTAATTTCATCCTCAGATGGAATTTCAAACTCCTTATTTTCTGTACCGAAACCCCACAAATTGACCAAGGGCCCAACAGTGATATCAAAAGCACCCCCGGAGACACTACTAATCCATTTTGCAGCGTCAATAACTTTTATTAAATCGGCAGATACACTAATCCATTCGTTAGCTAAACTTTTATTAAACTTGGAAATTTCTGATGTATCAATGTAGGTTGACATTTGCCTGTTGACTTCAACTAAAATGCTGTCAATTTTTCCCTTTAACATATCGTAATCAATAGAGGAATCGGATTCTCCCAATACCTTGATGGAATAAGTTGTACCCATAGTAAAACCATTATAAACATGAAGGTTATCATCCGGATTTTGCTGACAGGAAATTAAAAAAGCAAAAAATAGAAACGCTCCAAAATATCTTTTCATTTAGATCTCATTTTTTAAAATTCACAAACAAATTTAAGCAAAATAAAAAAGCCCCGCACAGCAGGGCTCATCAATTCTATTAAATGTTCATTCTAATAACTAAAAATACTTCCGCCAATAAACTCGCGAAGCACGGAATCTGTCGGCACAGGCGAATCATCTTCTATAGGATCAATTTCTTTTAAGAAATTATAAATTCGGGATGCCCTGGTGAACGCGTCTTCTTTTAGCGGATCGCCCTGGAATATTTCAACCCACTCGGCAAATTTATCAAGAAGCCGGTGTCTGTATATTGCCAATTCGTATGGCATAGCACTACTTATAATGTAATCGGTGGTGTTTATATAGGGAATTATATGGCGTAATTCGCTATTGCGTACATAGTGCCAATGCTCAAGTGTTTGTTGGGGATTGTAGGCCCGCTGAACCGAATCACGTAACATGCGACGTATCATCCTGACATCTGTCCAGCGAATATAGTCACCGTCAGAATCTTTCATTTGAAGAAGCGGCTCAAGGTAAGTCTTAAATTTTTGTTCATCAGGAATACCTTCGGTCATAGCCGGATATAATCCATGCAGGCTGTCGATTAACAGAATTTCCCCTTTCTCAAGACTAAAGTCAGAATGATTAAGAGTGCGCTGCCCGGTTTTAAAATCATAGTATGGAATTTTTACACTCTTTCCATCACAAAGATCAACCAAATGTTCATTAATTAATTTAAGATCCAAAGCCTGTGGTGTCTCAAAATCGTAGTCGCCAAATTCATCTTTAGGATGCATTTCCAGATTAAAGAAATAATGATCAATATTAATCGGTTTGAATTTCAGACCACGCTCACGCAATCTCTGTTCAATTTTTATAGTAGAAGTAGTTTTCCCTGACGAGGATGGTCCTGTAACAATAACCATTTTTAAATTACCGGCGCGTTCAGTAATAAGCTTGGCGGCGCTGGCAACATCGCCCTCATAGGCATCTTCCGAAGCTGAAATCACATCCCGAACTTCACCATTACGTAATCTTTTATTTAGAGCCTCAACAGTATGAAGATCGTGGGTTACCGCCCAATCCAATTTGCTCCATATTTTAGCCCAAGGAATTTTCTCCGATGGACGTGAAGAGTCATTGCCGGCTTTTCTTCTTTTACGGGCTGCTTCTTCCCGATAGAGAATATAGGCTTTGGCAACTTTTGCGTGACCATTCTCTATTAATATCTTTTCAACCGCATCCTGAACTTCCTCAATATTTGGCTTATAGCCGGGCTCAATCTTTTCTTCCAAACATTTCACAACTTCGGAGGATAGAAATTCTGCCCTTTCCTTATCTCTTCCTCCAACTGACACTGCAGAGCGATATATAGCATTGGTAATACGTAACGGTGTAAAAGGAACCTCCACACCGTTTCTTTTGATAACAAACTTAATTTTCGACATAGCCCACACTTATTTATGTTAAAATTATCTTGTTGATATCAACATACAAAATAATTCTAATAATGTCTCACTAACAACACTATTTGCCTTGTATCTTGAACTTCCAGTCTTCGTAATACTCCCAGTTATACTTAGCATTAAGCTCGTCTAACTCTTTCGTTTTTTCGTTAAGACTGGTACGAATAACATCACCTTGCGAAAGAATTCCAATTATGGCACTATTTTCTTCAATTAAAAGGTGTCTGTGTCTGAGTCCTAAGAAGGTGTCTAAAAGTGTATACAGGTTTGCATTGTGCGGCACCGTATGAAGTGACTTGGTCATATAATCTTTTAGTTGAGCCCTGTCAGGATTAAAACCCGGATTAACCATATTACAGAGCAAGTCACGCTCAGTAAAAATGCCCTTTATCGAACCGGCTTCTTTAATCAAAACAGAACCAATCTTGTTTTCATTCATTATTTTGATTGCGTCCATTACTGTATCTTCAGGCACCAGACAAATTGGATCCCTGTTTTTTTCTGTTAACATTTCTGCTGCAGTTTTCATATACCCTCCTCTGAGAAAAACAATATAACACCTTTCCATAGTAAATTGGTTTCACTTACAACCGTCATTTTAATATTAAATAGAGCAATTTCTACCTATTTGTTAGAATTCCTTAACTTTTGAAGATTCTTTCTTCCACTAGCGTTGTCCGGGTTCAATTCAAGAGATTTTTCAAACATTTTCATCGATTCCATTTTTTCACCCGCATTCATTAATGCTTCGCCTAAACTGTCATAAACATTCCACGAATCAGGATACTCACTAACATTTAGTGATAATATTTTTACGGACTCATCCAACATTCCCTCACCCATTAGCATATAACCTAGTCGATTTAGCTCGCTTTCCCTGAAGGCAAATTTTTGCATAGCTGTATTTTTTAGATGCCTGTAAACCCGAAGTGATTCTTCAATTCCTGCCGATTTGATCACCGCCGACATTGTATCAGCTATTGATAACTTCGGTTCAGTTACACTGAGTACTTTATAATTAAAAATAAGAGTTGAGTTAGGTGGTATCACATCCCCGGCGCCCTTCTCCCCGTATGCAAGTTCCGGAGGCATTATAAATAAATATCTGTCACCCTCCCTCATTAAGGCGAGTCCTTCCTCAGCCCCTTTTATTACCTGACCTTTTCCTGTAATAAAAAAGAATGGTTCCGCATTAACCGAAGTTCCGAATGAACTGCCATCCTCAAGATACCCGGTCCATTCGAAGGCAACTTCTTTATCCATCTCAACATTATATCCATCGCCTTCCTCAAGAATAATATATTTCAAACCGGAGTTTGTAGTTACCGTATCTTTATCTGACAAATTAAATTGTGCGTAATCAGAAAACCCGAGCTGCAAAAGTAGTAATGCTGCAAAAAGAGTTTTATTTCCCATGCACGCCTCTGTTCAAATTAAAAATTTCCGGTGGTCTTCTATGTTTGGTTGCCTGCTCATATGCATAAACGAACCTAATCAATTCCGGCTCAGAAAAATGTCTGCCGGTGAATTGCAGACCTGCAGGAAGATTATGTGAAACAAAGCCCATTGGTACTGTAATAGAAGGCATACCTGTGGGAGGTGGAATCTGGTAGCAGTTGTTTCCGTCAGGACTTTCCATGTCTCCTACCAGGCGTGCAGGGTTACTCCAGGATGGATAAATGATAGCGTCAAGGTTATGCTCATCCATCATCGCTAATACCACCTTGGTAAATGCAACGTTTGAAGGATCAGTATAAACATCTTCGCAGGGATCTTCCCTATCCACAGGATCAATATTATCGTACCCGATACCCCGTTCTATTCTTTCCTTAATATATGGCAGGTAAAGCCCCGACTTGTAAATATCCTCGAAGGTTTTGTAGGGTGCATTTTCACCTAATGATGCCAGGTAAATATTTACATCATGTTCGATTGTATTGCACCATACTTCATCCTCATAGTTGTAAAAACCGGGGATATTTATTCCTTCAACAACCTCTGCCCCCAGCGCTTTAAGATCTTGCAGAGCTTTATTGAACAGTTCAACTACTTCAGGATCAGCTCCTTCTTTGTTGCTTAGTTGTCTAAAGACTCCAATTCTTACTCCCTTCAGGTTTTCAGTTTGAAGAAATTGTGTATAGTTTTCCGGCACTTTACCTTCAGAGAGTTTGGTAATTGGGTCTGCCGGGTCATAACCTGCTATCACCTCAAACACCCGAACAGCGTCCTCTACAGTACGGCACATAGGACCACCAATATCATTACGCAAGTAAAGCGGGATAATGCCATCACGACTTGTTAAGCCCATCGTGGAGCGGATACCAACCAAACATGCATGTGAAGAGGGACCCCTGATTGAATTACCTGTATCAGACCCCAAACCAATCATTCCAAAGTTGGAAGCCACTGCCGCCGCCGTTCCTCCGCTTGAACCGGCAGGAACATGATCCAGATTATAGGGGTTACGTGTTATTCCCGCAATGGAGCTCTCTGTTACTTCGGCACTAAATGCCCACTCGGCCATATTCGACTTGCATAAAACTATTGCGCCAGCTTCCTTTAGTTTACGAACCTGGTAAGAATCATCCGGTGGGATTGAACCTTTAAGAGCGAGTGAACCTCCTGTAGTTTGAATACCCTCAGTATCAAAATTATCTTTTACTACAACAGGTATACCATGCAAGGGTCTTAACTTGCCTGTATTTTTAAATTCTTCATCCAGTTCACGCGCAATTTTAATGGCGTCCGGGTTGATTAATATTATGGCATTCAATCTGGATGACTGATCAAATCTGGCAATCTTTTCAAGATAATACCCGGTCAATTTTTCACTTGTTAACTCACCATTTTTGAAAGACTCGTGTATTTGAGCAATTGTCGCTTCTTCAATCAAATTTGCAAGTGAAACCATGTCAGGTTTTTCATCATTATTTTGAACACATCCTGAATGGATGAAAGAGAATATACTCCAAAAGATTATAATTCCACTTCTAGCAGTATTATTCATGAGCATCTCCTCTGTTATATGGTTCAATGGAGTAGAGAATTTCTTTAATTCGTGTCTTGGATCTTTCCCTGAGCGACAAAGGATACCAATAGATTATGCTGTAGCAAATATCAGCCTTCGGATAAAAAATATAACTGCTGATTTCAATCTCATATTCAGCGTATGCCTTCGCTTTTCCCTGATAAGCATGATAGGTAATGTCATTCATGGATCTTTTATAATTACTCTCCAACACAAGGTCCGTGGTAATTTCTCCAAGGAATCCCTTTACAAAAACCAGGGCAGTATCAACCTCAAAACCTTCGCCAAACCTAAGTAGAATGAATTGTTCTAACTTATCCGGGGACCGGGCATCAAAGAAATGAAGTTCATAATTTGGAATCCAATCGACTGGAAGAGTCAAAGACAATTCGGGGCTTTCTTTCGGATAAACATAGTCTTGAGCAAAACAATTGAGGGTAATTCCCAGCAGGAATAGTAAAATGCATTTAGTCATCTATCGAACCGATTTTATTTAGAAGTTATTTTCTGGTCTCGACAAAATTATCAATAAGCTTTCGCGCAATACTGACAGTATCAGGTATAACCGGCAGCTTATCATGAAAGAACCAATCAGCATCAACAATTTCTTCTTCGTCAATCTTAATCTCGCCTGATTCCCATTCTGCCGTAAATCCTATCATTAAAGAGTTTGGAAAGGGCCATGTCTGGCTTCCAAAATACTGAATATTCTTTACTTCAATCCCGGCTTCCTCTCTTACTTCTCTTTTTACACAATCCTCAAGTGATTCTCCAGGTTCTACAAAACCTGCTAAAACACTATACATTTCCACGGGGAATCGTTTGGATCTTCCAAGGAGTATTTTATCATCCTTGACGACGGCTGCAATAACTGCAGGCGCCTGCTGCGGATAAAACACTTCCGAGCACACTGTGCAAGTTCTGGCAAATTCATTTTTCTCAATTATAGTTTTCCCACCGCACTTACCACAATAACGATTTCTAGTATGGAAGTAAAGCGTTTGAAATGCACGAGCGGCAAGAAAAAACTCTCTTTCTTCAAGAACATAATATGATTTTCTTAATCTGATAAATTCAAAGAAATCAGTTTCCGGCTCTTCGATTAGTCGTGCAACATAATACTCTTTCTCCTCATGTTCACCAAGGAAATAGAATTCATCAATGATTTCATGAATAGCCTCAAGTTGATATTTATTTGGAAGTGAACTCTTCTCTATCCCAGGCAGAAGGAGAATTCCATCATTCAAGAAAATGAACCAAATGGATTCCTGGCTGATTTCGTTCGGAGGTTTTATTGATGATTTAAATCTATCCATTCGTACAATTCATTTTTTACTGCTTATAGATGAATATAAAAAACCCCGACAATTGTCGGGGCTAAAATTTGCTTTATCCGCCGAAATCATCCAGCATGATATTCTCAGGTTCTACACCTAAATTTTCCAGCATTTTAATTACTGAAGAGTTCATCATTGGAGGACCGCACATGTAGAATTCACAGTCTTCAGGAGCAGGATGATCTTTTAGATAACTTTCGTAAAGTACCTGATGGATGAATCCTGTTTTACCTTTCCAGTTATCTTCCGGCAATGGCTCTGAAAGAGCAAGATGCCATTCAAAATTTGGATTATCTTCAGCAAGCTTATCAAATTCTTCATTGTAGAATGATTCCCTTAAGCTACGGGCACCATACCAGAAGGACATTTTGCGTTTTGACTTAAGACGTTTTAACTGGTCAAAAATATGAGAGCGCATTGGAGCCATACCGGCGCCGCCGCCAACAAATACCATTTCAGCGTCAGTTTCTTTGGCGAAGAATTCACCATAAGGACCTGAAATAATACACTTATCACCCGGCTTCAAATTAAAAATATAAGATGACATCTGCCCCGGAGGAATGCTATCATCATTAGGAGGTGGAGACGCAATCCTAACATTCAACATGATAAGCCCTTTCTCCTCAGGATATGAAGCCATAGAATATGCACGGAGAACGTCTTCCTTAACATTGGAGACATAACGCCACATGTTGAATTTGTCCCAATCGCCACGGTATTCTTCTTCTATATCAAAATCTTTATAATTTGCAATGTGAGGTGGAGCTTCAATCTGAATATAACCACCGGCACGAAAATCAACGTCTTCACCTTCGGGCAATTCCAGCAACAGTTCCTTAATGAAAGTAGCAACATTGTGATTTGAGCGAACAGTACATTCCCACTTTCTAACTGAAAACACTTCTTCAGGTATTTCAATTTTTAAGTCATTTTTAACCGCAACCTGACATGAAAGCCGGTAGCCTTCTTTAACTTCTTTTCTCGTCATCATGGCTTTTTCGGTTGGTAAAACATCGCCGCCACCTTCAAGCACTTTGCACTTACATTGTGCACAGGTACCGCCACCGCCGCATGCAGAAGGAACAAATATTTTTTGTCCAGCCAAAGCTCCTAAAAGTTTTTCACCAATAGGGACCGAAACAGCTTTTTCTTCATCATTATTGATTAATATTCGTGCATTACCTGTAGCAACAAGTTTTGATTTAGCAAATAATATTAATATAACCAGCGCAAGAACAATGAGAATAAACATTCCAACACTGAGTAGTATGAGACTTAATCCAGACATTTATCATAACCCTATAATTGAATTCCTGAAAATAACATAAACGCAATAGCCATAAGGCCTGCTGTAATAAATGTGATACCTAAACCACGTAAACCTTTTGGAACATTACTATACTTCATTTTTTCTCTAATCCCCGCAAGAGCAATAATAGCCAGGGCGAAGCCAACTCCTGATCCAAGACCAAAAACAACACTATCACCAAAACCATAATCTCTTTCTACCATTAGCAAGGAACCGCCGAGAATAGCGCAGTTAACTGTTATAAGGGGTAGAAAGATACCGAGTGAATTGTAAAGCGCCGGCACGTATTTATCAAGTGTCATCTCAAGTATCTGAACCATCGCGGCAATAACACCTATGTAAGTAATCAAACCTAAAAAAGTAAGATCAACTCCGGGTAAGCCAACCCAATCCAGAGCACCTGCACGTAAAACGTGATTGTAAAGCAAATTGTTAACAGGAAGAGTAATCGCCTGAACCACAACAACGGCAATACCTAATCCAACTGCCGTCTCAACTCTTTTAGAAACAGCCAGAAAAGTACACATGCCCAAAAAGAAGGCAAGTGCCATGTTCTCAATAAAAACCGATTTAACGAATAAACTTATATAATGTTCTATCATTGTTATGCCTCTTCAACTTGATCGGGTTTCCAGGTTCTGATTCCCCATATTAAAAGTCCGATTATAATGAACGCGCTTGGAGCGAGTAAGAACAATCCATTTCCAACATACCAGCCACCTTCTGTTGTAAGTGGAAGGATTGAATAACCAAGTAACTTGCCCGAACCAATCAGTTCGCGCCAGAAACCAACAAAAAGGAGTACAAAAGCGTAACCCAGTCCGTTTCCGAAACCATCCATCAGACTTGTTAATGGAGTATTTTTTAAGGCAAAGGCTTCAGCCCTTCCCATTACAATACAATTGGTAATGATGAGACCAACATAAACTGAGAGCTGCTTGCTCACGTCGAAAGCATATGCTTTTATCAATTGATCGGCTATAATAACCAACGATGCAATAATTGTCATTTCAACGAGTATGCGAATACTGCTTGGGATATGGTTACGAATTAAACTTACGGAATAGTTAGAGAAAGCCGTAACGAATGTAACCGCAAGCGCCATAACTATAGCAGTTTCCAGTTTGGATGTAACAGCAAGAGCCGAACATATTCCCAATATCTGCAAGGCAATAGGGTTATTATCAAAAATTGGTTCCCATAAAATCTTTTTCATCTTACTCATGTTGTCCCTCCTTCACCTTTGCCATAAAAGGGCCATAACCATTTTCACCTAACCAAAATCTTACAAGATTACTAACACCTCTGCTCGTTAAAGTAGATCCGGAAAGTCCATCAATTTGATACTCTGCCTTTGGATTTGATTGATCCACAGTTCCTTTAATGACAGAGATAGCAATATCACCATTCTCATCAAATGCTTTCTTTCCTTTCCATTGAGCCTTCCACTTAGGGTTATCAACCTCACCGCCTAAACCGGGAGTTTCACCATGTTCGTAAAAGGTAAATCCTTTTATGGTTCTAAGATCAGTATCGAGAGCAACAAAGCCCCACAAAGTTGACCAAAGACCTTTTCCGTATATTGGGAAGATAAATTTATCAACTACTTTATCTTTCATAACTTCGTAGATAACCATATGCTTAGGAAGCTTTTTTATCCCGGCAATATCAATTTCCGAGGGAATTAGTTCCGTGAACTTAGGGTCGCTGGTCATTTTCTTGGTGTCAAATGTTTCCGGGTTCAAATCCTTTGTGTATTGTTTCTCGTTAAGAATTTCGCCGGTTTTAACGTCTATAAGCTTTGCCTGAATATTTTCCTCGTAAGTTTTCTGAACATCTGTGGAGCCTTTAAGTAAGTCTCCGGCCGCGAGGATATTGGTAAGCTTATCTAACTTTTTATTCTCTTCCTGTCTATCACTAAGGGCAACAGTAGCCGATGAAACCAGCACCGAACATACAAGGCATACTCCCAAAGCAACCATGAGCGTTTTTTTTGTGCTATCAGCTGACATGTTTTAAGGCTCTCCTTTTGATGTTAGCATTAATAAATATTTTGTCAATAATTGGTGCAAATACATTCATGAAAAGTATTGCCAGCATCATACCTTCCGGGAAAGCAGGATTGACAACACGAACCATAACTACAAGAATACCAATCATCAATCCATAGACAATTTTTCCTTTTTCAGTATATGCAGCAGATACAGGATCTGTAGCCATGAAAACAGCGCCAAATGCGAACCCACCATAAACAAAATGTTGAATAGGAGATACGGCAAACATTGGGTTGGTAGTGCTTCCAATTAAATTGAATATCAGAGACATTCCAAGAGCACCAAAAACAATGCTCAGGATTATTCGCCAGGATCCAATTCCACTTATTATCAAAACTGCCGCACCAATGAGACATGCAAGCGCCGAGGTCTCACCCATTGAACCGGGAATCAAACCTATAAAAGCATCCCACAAAGAGTAGGACAAACTCATAGCTGAATCGGCTACCTGCGCAAGTGGTGTTGCCTGGCTTAAACCATCAACCGCAACCCAAACTTTATCGCCAGAAATTGCAGCCGGGTAAGCGAAGAATAGAAAGGCTCTGCCTGCCAATGCCGGATTAATTACATTCATTCCTACACCACCAAAAACTTCTTTGGCTATAACTACGCCAAAAGTTATTCCGAGAGCTACCTGCCAATAAGGAATATTAGGTGGAACGATTAAAGGGAATAATAAACCGGTGACAAGAAACCCTTCATTTATTTCATGCTTTCTGATTACGGCAAATATAACCTCCCAAAAACCACCTACAGCCATTGTTACTGCATAAACGGGGAAGAAAAACAATGAGCCATGCAACAGGTTGTCCCATAAATTTGTCGGATCGAATCCTAACCCCAGCATTTTAATGAAATCTGCCTGCCAGGTTGTTGTTGCAATTCCCAAATTACTAATGGCAAGATTTGCCTGATAGCCGGTATTGTATAATGCCATCAAAACAGCAGGTATCAATGCGTACACAACCATCATCATCATTCGTTTTAGATCAAGCGCATCTCTAACATGGGCACTGCCTTTGGTTCTGCTGCCTGAAGTGTAGAGAAAGGTATCGATCATTTCATAAACAGGATAGAATTTTTTAAGCTTACCTTCGCCCTCAAAATGTCTTTCTTGTTTATCTAAAAATTTGCGTAAGAATTTCACTAGCCTTCCTTTTCAATTGTAGTTAAATTTCTTCGTAGGTTAATTCCATGATCTATCTTAGATGGACAAACGTAAGTACAAAGAGCCAGATCTTCTTCAATCAGTTCCATGCATCCAAGTTTTTCAGCCTCTTCAATATCATCCACAGCTAACGCTCTTAACAAGTAAGTAGGGATAATGTCCAAAGGCATTACTTTTTCATAGCTGCCAACAGGCACAATAGCTCTTGGCCCACCGTTGAGACTCGTAGTAAAGTTAAATTTTTTCTTAGGAGTGATTACTGAACCTAGAATCCTCTTTACTGAAAAAAGATTAAATCCGGGAGTTAACCATCCCAAAAACTCACGCTTCGTTTCTTCGGGAATAACGGAGATTTGCTGATGATATCTACCAAGATAACCTAGAACTTCATTGCCTTTTCTACCGGAAAGGACAGAGCCTGAAATTATTCTGTTTTCACCTTCTTTCAGTTCACCACCTGTTATATCGAACATAGAGGCACCGACTCTTGTTTTTACGAGCCGTGGGTTCTTAACTGACGGTCCTGCCAGGGAAATAACTCTTTCAACACTCAGTTTGCCACTGACTAAAAATTTACCAATAGCTATCACATCCTGAAGATCAATATTCCAGACAATTTTTTTACTGTTTACCGGATCAAGGAAATGAATGTGAGTGCCAACATTACCCGCGGGATGAATACCAGAAAAATTTTCAATTTCAACATTGGTCAATCCGGTAAGCTCTACCCTTAGTGCCGGACTCTTACAGACAAATACTTTGCCACTTGTTAATTTAGAAAGTGCGGTAACACCATTCTGAAAGTGTTTTTCATTCCCTTCCATAATGACATTCATATCTGGCGCCAAAGGATTTGTATCGAGGGCTGTGATAAAAAGTGATCTTGGAGTCTCATCCGGGTTTGCGACTTTGCCGAACGGACGCTGCCTGATCGCAGTCCAAAGACCGGATTCGAGCAATAACTCTTTCACCTTGTCAGCGTTGATATCAGCCAATTCGTTTTCGGAAAATGATTTAAATGTTTCTTCATCATTCCCGCTCAATTCGATAACCAAGGATTCGAAAACTCTTTTTTCTCCTCTGTTGATTTCGATTACCTTTCCCGCACCTGGCGAAGTAAACCTGACAGAAGGCATTTTCTTATCAGTAAAGAGGAGTTGTCCCAACTTTACTTCATCCCCCACCTGTACGATCATTGTTGGTTTCATACCAACATAGTCATATCCTATAACAGCTACTTTCTTGGGGTTCTTGGTGCCTTCAATAACCTGTTTTGGTTCGCCGGCAATCGGAAGGGTTAAGCCTTTCTTAATTGTGGTAAGTGCCATAGTGTCCTTAATAACTTCTTTAATTTATTTTCAATTTCAAATTTGTGCTTGGTAAATTTATAAGACAATATACTATTATTTACAACATTTAGTTAAACTACATGCTAAATTCTTGCCAATCTCTATTAACTATTCATTAAAATAAACAATTCCATAGTTTAAATAAATTCTTCATTTTCAGGAAAATTAAAAAAACTTTAACCCAATAAAAAGACCAACTAATCTAATTATTTACTGTTGTCAAAATCAAGTCCTTATAACACTTTATAGACTAAAACATCAAGAAAGTGTTGTTAGAGATAAACACTTAATCGGACTATTCTGCTGAACATTTTTTAATATAATTGTTTTTAACAGGAAATATTATTTCATTTTACTCACTAAAATTTGGGAGTGAATTAGAATCGAATCCTAGAAAAATTCTTCTCCACCATTAGCGAATATCCTCTTTCTCGATTGAATTTCGAACCAGGCATGAGAATCTTTTTCTTTTGAAGCAAGTTTTTGCAGCTCAGAAGTTGAAATTCTGGAGTACTTCACCCTTTCAACTTTATACATCATAAATCTTCTTTTAATTAGTTCAAAAGCCTTCAGATCCCCGTTTGATTTCCACAAAGCATATAATTGTCCGCTATCCAGATTATTATAATAAGCGTTCGCCTTTTCATCATTATTCTTCTTAAGCAAATATTTGGCGTAAGTATCTCCCTCTTCTTCTGCCCTTTCCTCAAGTTCTTCTATTGAAAGTTCTTTATAATTTATGGGTCTATTCTTCCACTCAGAATAAACTACCTCATAGGCAAAAGGAATAAATCCAGTGGTCGCAATAAGGATAAATACAATGCCAACACGGAGTTTTACAAGAGACTTTTTATAACCGGAGATAAACAGCACTATACCAATCAATGATAGAAAAATTAGCGGAAGGAAGGAATTTATGGTAAGAATTGCAAGAGTTGATGATTTATCGCCACTGTAACTCTCGGGATACAACAGATTCCAGATAAAAATCCCGAATGCGAGTATGCCGGGAGTAACAAATAGATAAAATAAAGCCAGCCATAATTTACGCTGAAATTTTGTATTGTAATATTCTTCTTCCGTAATCATTCCACTATTCCATAGTTTTCCTAATCTATAGTCGAATGATAATTGTAAAATTTTAGGATAGGATACACATTCCGTTAAATGAAAAGGCTATTAATATTTGTTAAATTGCACTGTAAACCTAGTGCCTTTACCCTTTTCACTATCAACTAATATTTCAGCTCCATTAATCTCACAGTATTTTTTTGCAAGAGAAAGACCTAAACCGGTTCCTTCAAACTTTCTGGTATAACCTTGCTCCTCTTGCGAAAACTTAGCAAATAGATTTGGGAAAAACTCCTTCGAAATTCCTATGCCGGTATCAGTTACATCCAGCATTCGATTTCCATTTTTTTCATAGGCTCGGATTGTAATTGATCCCTTTTCAGTATACTTTACCGCGTTATCAAGCAGATTAATTATAAGCTGCGAAACTGTATAACCGTCAATGAACACTAAATCGTCTTCAAGTTCATTTTCCAGAGTCAGATTAAGTCCTTTTCTCTTAGCAACATTTTTATATTCAGCATAAAGTGGGTTAACAATCTCACTTATCAGATGCATCTTCTCAAAGTGTGTTTCGTAAGTGCCTGATTCAATGTCAGACATATTAAGAATTAAATCAATAGTTCTTAATAACCTGTTCGCGCCATGATCAATGGAGTCAAAACCTCCACGCAGTTCCTCAGGTAATCCGTCTTCAATTTCACTCCGTAAAAGTGAAGAATAACTCATTATAGTATTTATAGGGGTTCTTATCTCGTGAGACATCTGGGCCAAGAACTCAGATTTTAGCGTATTCGCTTTTTCAGCTTCCAACTTTGCCTGTTGTAATTCTTCATTAATTGCTACTAATTCCTTCTCTGTCCTTACCTTTATTCTGTACGCCCGAATAATCATTAAGGTGATTATTATAATAAAAGCAGAAAAACCAATGAGAACATTGCGAATAGTGCCTTGCTCATTTATTTTCATATTAAGGATATTCTGCTCATGCTTTTGTGTCTCATAAATAGTGTTCACTTCCAACATCTGTCTACTAATGTCTTCAGTGTAGAGAGTTTCCCGAAGGTTAATATATTTTTTATAATAGTTTAGCGCGGTTTCATGATAACCCATAGCTGTGTAAGTCTGAGCTAAATAATCATATCCTCTGGTTTTTGTGTGTGCAGTTATAAATTTATCTTCAAATTCAAAAACTTTGTTTAAATTCTGCAGGGCTGAATTATATTTCTTCATTTTAAGGTATGCCTGCCCAAAATATAAATATGTTTGCGACATGCCGGTGAAATTGTTTAACTCTTCCTCAATATCCAAAGCCTGTCTATAATATTTAAGGGTTTCGTCGTAGTTTTCAAGATTCAGGTAAACACTTCCAAGGTTTTTCAAAGTTGATACCATCCCCTCAACATTGCCCAACTCACGCTTGATTATTACCGCACGACCCAAATATTCCAGAGCTTTTTGATTCTCATTTTTAACTTTATAAATATTTCCAATATTATTGTAAGATCCGGCAATACCTAAAGAATCATTAATCTCTCTTCTTATTTTAAGAGCTTCGTTATAGTATTCCAGCGATTTATCAAGATTGCCTATGTAATTGTAGACGTTGCCAATATCATTTGTAATCTTAGCAATCTGTTGTTCGTTATTTAACTCCTCTGCTAATTTAAGAGCCGCCAAATAATTCTCTAATGAAAGATTATAGCTGCCCAATACCCTTAGTGCCAAACCAATATTAGAGAGTAGATTTATCTGGTTAATCTTGTCGTCCAATCTTTCAGCATATACCAATCCTTCTTTACCAATACTAATACCCTTAAGTGGATTGCTTTCAATATACATTCGGGAGAGCTGAACATAAACATCATTTTTTTCAATTCCGGTTTTTGATTCAAGTAGCATATTAAGTGAATCAAGTTCGTTCTGCCCCCAAAGTTGTACTGAAACAGTGAAAAGAATTAAAAGAACAAACTTAGCCATCAGGTCTCCAATTAATTATACTGAGATTAATTTATTAAGTGTTAGTAAATTAAAAACAATTTCGAAATAAGCAAAAACTATATGTAACTATTAGCAGCTAATTAAATCAGGCGCAATATTTGAAAGGGGAACTAACTTCAAAGTAAATTTGGGTGCTAACTCCAGAACCAATATTCAATTTTGTTTGTTGACAATCAAATTAAGTTGCAGACAACTTTTGCCTTATTAAAACCAGATCGAAGCCGAGGAAAGTTTATCCTAAAACTTGCTGCGAATAAAAGTGATGAATAAATGAAAGAAAAATAAATAAATGAGGCTCTTCATGATAGAATTTCTAAAAATCATTTTTACAAAACCAATTGAACTGTTGAAGTGGCTCACAAACCACCATCCTGGGCAACTATTTCCTACTCCTTCCACTCGCAAAGATATTCAACGAATTCCAATTGATGATAATTCATATCTTGAAGTGTTTTGGAAAATTTTAGAATTTGGTACCGGTCCCGCCGTTTCGCTCTTTATTAATAAGGAAGAAATCCTCCGAATTGATTGCTCTGGTCCAGGAACCGGGCATCTTCATGCGGCATTTTTTTTGCCATGGGAAGGTGAAGTCCGGCTGTTTCTGCCTGAAAAAACTTGCAGCCTACAAATTGAACGCGCAGTATTTGAAATCACTCACAATTGGAATTACTATCATTCCAGAGTAGCAAATGCATCTGTTAGAAGTGTTAGACTGAATGTGAACAAAATTGAGGACGCAGCAAAAATTGCGGGTCAAAAAATGCATGTTCTTTTGGATACTGTGCCTGAACTAAAAGAAAAAACATAAAATTGGGAGGGCTGCAATTTAGTGGCATTCTGCGATCCCTCCTAATTCAAATTATTTTTGTAATACCATTTTTCTTACTTCAGAATAATTACCAGAGGTTAATCTGTAAAAATATATTCCCGAGTTAGCCATCTCACGTGAGGAACTTTTACCATTCCAGTTGCTTGTATGATCCCCTGCATTCAGATCATTATCTATCAGATTGACAATGTGTTCACCCAGACTGTTAAACACATCCAGCTTTACATGCGAGGATTTTTCCAGTGAGAAAGAGATGAGTGTGGATGGATTAAATGGATTTGGATAATTATTCATCAATCTAAAATCTCGGTCAAGTTCTGGTTCTCCCATTGACGACACAGGCGAAAAATCTTCATCCATTTTAATTATGAAGATGTCATTACTTCCGTTGTGTTCCTTATCGTAAGCGTTGAATGAAACAGGAAAGTTTACGGATTTGGTTGCCCCTATCACATATATCCCCTCATTGGTAACTAAGACCTGACCAAAATCATCATCACCGGAGTCTCCCACATAAGTTGAACTATGAACTGTTGTTAAATCATTGCTGAAACATGAGACAAAAACATCTCCGGCATACTTCGTCCCACCACTATAAGTGTTACTTACTACACCATTTGAGGTTGGAAAGTTATTAGAAGAAGTTGTTCCACCTATAAATATGTCACCATTTGAAGCGGCACTCAAACCGTAGGCACAATCCCAGGCGCCGCCGCCCAAAAATGATGACGCTGTTAATTGAGATAAGTCCGGGGCGAATTTGGCTATAAAAGCGTCATCACCAACATTATTACCCTCGGTACCGGCGTAATTTTCGTAAGCCGCTCCTGTTGTTGTCGGGTAATTTGATGCTCCGGTATGACCGCCGATAAAAATGTTATCATCACTATCAATTGTCAAAGCATAACAAAAATCCCAGCCGTTTGAACCGCCGATATATGTTGAAGAGACAAGCGTGGTTAAGTCAGCTGAAAATTTACTAACGAATCCATCATAAGTGCCAAAGTTGAATGATTTATCGTAAGCTCCATCTGTAGTAGGATAGTTTGTTGAGGAAGTCCAGCCTGCAACAACAAGTTCACCCAGCGAGTTAAATTCTATTGCCTCAATAAATTCATCCTGGGCTCCGCCGATAAAGGTTGAACCAATCAAATTGGAAAGGTTCGCATCAAGCACCGTTATAAAACAATCAACCTTAAAGAATCCACCCGTATTTAAAGTAGTAGCGTAAGCGCCCACTGAAACAACAAAATCGCCGGATGCGGTAGCACCCGCTATTGCAATATTTCCATCAGGGGCAATCGCAAGATCCGCGCAGCACTCATGGTTAGTTCCTCCCACATAAGTTGAGGCTAAGATAGTGGAAAGATCATTGGAGAGTTTCATAACAAATACATCGCCGGATCCATAGGGTCCAGCCGCACTGCTTCCACTATAAGATTCATCATAGGCGCCACCTGTAACAGGAAAGTTGTTGGATTCTGTTATCCCCGATAAATATATATTTCCATCACCATCAATTTCAATAGCACGTGCTTCCTCGTTTCCGGTACCTCCAATGTAAGTTGAGGCTATCAATGTTGAGAGATCAGCGCTCAGTTTAGCAACAAACAGATCAACACCGCCGCCTCGCGACTGAGATACAACTCCGGAAGTTGTAGGAAAATTACTTGAAATAGTTGAACCGGCAATAATTATATCACCATTTGAATCCTGCGCTACATTAGAACCGGTGTAGTAAGAACCATCATTCCCACTGCCACCAAGTAAAGTTGAAATCATATCATCCGTAATTTTAGGAAGTGACTGAGCATATAATCCCTGTATAATGCTACCTCCAAATACGATAACAACCAAGCAAAGGAAAAGCTTTTTATTAGTATTCATTTATATTATCCCAAAATGTTAATCACCGCTATAAAGATAACCTTATACTCATAAAATTTATCCCATAATACTGCTGGTGACCATTTTTTACCCCTGAAAGGTATTATTAATCAACGAATAACATATTGTATTCGGGAGAAAGACTTATCGGAGCAAAATCATTTTTTTTGTTATGCTCTTACCTGTAGAATTTAACGAGTACAAGTACATACCCGAAGATACATCATTTCCAAGCATGTTCTTCCCGTCCCAGGTTATTGACCGGGTTCCACTTTCCAGTATACCATTAGCCAATATCTTGATAAGTTCACCTGAAATGTTATGTACTGATAAAACAACCTGTTGTCTCTCGGGCAGTGCGAAATTTATTGTTGTAGCTGGATTAAAAGGATTTGGATAATTGTTCATTAGTTTAAAACCGACAAGTGTACTGCCTTCTTCATCTCTTTCAACGCCTGAAATTTTCTTGCTTAATCTGGCAACAAAGCAATCCGAATCACCTCCATTATATCCACTGCTAAAGGAATTATTGTCTACAGGCAGGTCGATGGAAGAGGTAAATCCTGATATATAAATATTGTTTTCATTGTCAATGGTTATACAACTGGATTCATCGTAGCCGGTACCTCCATAATAACTTGAATAAATAAGAGTAGATAGATCGTTACTTATTACACTTAAAAAACCATCAAAATTATTATTCCCCGGCTTAAGTGTTGTACTGAATGCGCCATTAGTTGTGGGAAAGTTTAATGACCCCGTATTTCCTGTAATGTAGATATTCCCTTCAGAGTCCAACTGCATATCTCTGCATATATCCTGATTGTTACCACCCAGCATTGTAGATGCCATCAGGATCGTTAACTCAGGATTAAACTTTGCCAAAAAAGCATCCCTCACTCCCTTGAATTCTGCTTGTAACACACCGTTTGTAATAGGGAATGAAGGAGAGAAAGTATAGCCGGCTAAAATTACGTTTCCTTCATAATCAATTCTGAGAGCTAATGCTTCCTCCTCAGCCACAGAGCCAAAATAAGTTGAGGCAATGATGTCTGTAAGGCTGTTGTTAAATTTTGTTATAAATATATCAGGAGACCCGTCGAATGAGTTATCATAAGTCCTTGAAGTAGTTGGAATACCACCGCCTTCAGTTTCGCCACAAATATAAATGTTTTCATCAGAATCAATTTCCATTGATAAACGCCATTCAGCGCCGGGACCTCCCAAATAGGTAGAACCCAAAAGAGTAGTAAGACCGTTATCAAATTTCGCAACGAAGGCATCACCACCCTGACTGCCGCCGCCGGCATATGTTTTATCATACGAATTTTCAAGTAGTGGTAAGTCCGAAGATTTAGTTAACCCGGCCACATAAACAGATCCATTTTCTGCTACTCTTATATCAACTCTTGGCCACTGTTGCCCTTCGCTTGAGCTGCCACCAAAATATGTTGATCTGATTATTTTTGTAAGATCGTTATCAAGAACGGAAATATATAAATCCAGACCCCCGTTGTGTGTCCTATCGAATGCTCCTTCCGTAGTTGGAAAGTCAACAGAATATGTGTATCCTGCAACATAAACATTCCCCTCTCCATCCAGGTCAAGCCCCATACCAAGTTCAGTTGATGACCCGCCTAAGTATGTAGCTGCCAGCAAAGTCTGTAAATTCGGATCAAATTTAGCTATAAACCGATTGCTTACTGAGCCAACAAAATCTTTTTGATAAGTTCCTGGGGAAGTAGGAAAATCCACCGAACGTGTATTACCACTTATAAAGATATTTCCTTCCCTGTCAATTGCCATTGATGTTTCATAATCATCGTCGAGTCCGGTTCCGCCCAGATATGTTGAAATGATATCATCAGTAATTTTGGACAATGTTTGAGCAGAGAATTGAAGTGAATAAATACCTGATAACGAAAAAAAAATGAATATAATAGTAATCTTTTGAAAATATTTCATTTGATGTAAACCCCTGGATTATATAACCACGATAAAATAGTTTTAAACAAACACGTTAACTGTAATAATTATATTGACGTACATATAATATGGACGAAAGGTCTAATCGATCCATTACAAACATTGTTTTTTATTTCTTAGAATTTTCACAAGAAATGATTGATTTAATAGTTTCCATCAGAAGTATTACGACCAAATTGAATATTTTTTGTATCTTAGTGACCGATAATTTAAAGTCAATTTAACCTAATAGATTTTCTAAGCACGATGGAGGAATAACAGATGTTTTCCGACAAGTTGTTACAAGAAGTACCAACCATACTTAAGAGGAAATCGAAAGTAAAATACAAGGTAATCGACACCACCAATCCAAATGATATTTCCGAAACTACACTTAACGAGTTTAATAAATATGGCTGGGAACTGGTAAGTATTGTAAGTTGCCTTTTGGGAGAAACTCCCGGTTACAAAATGATTTTCAAAAGCATTGAAGAAGTTTTTGTGCCGGAGCCGTGAATCAATGAACGTTTCCATTTTTGAAAAGCACCATTTCCGTACCAGCCTTTGGTCAGGTGGCTCTACAACCCAGTTGTATATTTCCCCTGCTGATACTAGCTACGCAGATCGTAATTTTAATATAAGAATAAGCTCCGCCAAAGTAGAAGTTGAGAATTCTACCTTCACTTCCCTGCCCGACGTAAACCGTAAACTGATGATATTAGAAGGTGAAATTACCATAACCCACCGGGACGAATACAGCAAGCACCTGAAACCCTTTGACGTTGATACCTTTAGCGGCGACTGGCACACAACCGCCATTGGTACCTGCACAGATTTTAATGTAATGACAACCGGCAGCATAAAAAGTGAACTATACAGTTTGCCTCTTGCAGCCAACAGCAGCACCAATATGAACTTAAATGAGCAGTGGAAAACATTGTATTTATACCTTTTTTCGGGGGATCTACATCTGGAAATAGACCAAAATGACTACCACATCAAGAAAGGTAATTTGCTGGTTGCCATAGACGTTAACAACTCCCTGTTTTCTTTACGTGCGATTGACAACTGCCAGGTTGTTGTTGTAAAAACGAGTTAGTGATTGAATTGGAAATAACGCACTTGTAAATTAAAGTAGTTGCAGCTCGACACGGACGTATAGAGAAATGCCAAACAGTTCATACAATTAAATTGTAATTTTAGCTAAGGACATAATACTCCACATGATAAAAGCATTCAACATCCCAATAGCTCAAAACAATGAAGAAAAGAAAGAGTATCGCTGGCAGGTTGCTGTTAGTCTTTTAATACTCTTTGTTTCATTCTCTCTCGCAAATGTTGCATTTTTAAGAGAAGTAAACAGACTTAAGGTGGAAGCCGGCAATATCGGGAATAAGTTATCCATACCTCTATTTGATCATTTGCTTAGCACAGGCATCTATAGCCTTATACTTGGTGCCGTTATAATTTTTATCGGTTTATGGGTATCCTCAAGAGCCAACCTGGGGGCACCAGTTCTTGCCCGGCTGTTTTCAAAAAAACCAGTTAATAAGTTGATAAATTGGAAGTCTTTTCTCTCAAGTATCATTTTAGCTGTTGTTGTTGCGGTTGTAATATTGGGATTATTTGAATTACAAAAATCTTTATACCCTGTAGCGGCTCTCCAGGAACGCCCTTCAAAACTTTATTATATACATGTTTCCTTTGTAGCCGGCACTACCGAAGAAATAGTATTCCGCATTGGTTTAATGTCGTTACTCGTTACTGCCTTTCAGTTTTTAAGAAAATTGGAGAAACCAACAAATACACTGGTATGGATGGGAATCATTCTTTCCTCACTTGTATTCGGACTTGTGCACTTCCCCATTACCAGCAACTTTTTTGAACTTACTCCTTTTACTATTGGTGTTACCATGGCTGGTAATTTAATAACCGGCACAACCTTCGGATGGATATTCTGGAAGCGTGGATTGCTGGTCGCCATAGCGGCACATATTGCTTTCGATCTCACCTTTCACGTCATTGGCTCCCCTTTCGGATAAATATAGAATTGAAAAAATTGGGAGTTAGTAACATTTATCAATTACCTTGTTAAGAGTAATTCTTTACTAAAAGTATCGTATAAGTTTTATAACAGATAAATGGCACACCTATTGTTATTCTAAATAACAGACGGAATAAAATATTATGAATCAAGCTTTGAAGCTTCGGCAAACATGTTCATATATTTTTTGTTAGTTTTGCCTTGGTAAGGGTATATTTTATTTTTAATAAAAACTGGTAATATTATGGTAATCGATGTTCACACACATATAAATAATTATCACGAAGATAGAGTTGTTTCACTTGAAGATTGTTTAAACCAGCTAACAGATAGTATGGGTGAGAGCAATATTGATTATGCACTGGTGCTTACCTCCTACAAAGTAAATGAGCACAGACCTGGCATTAAAAAAGTTGTGGAGGCTACCCGGGACAGGAAAAACCTGGGTGTAGTTGCCGGAATAAGTTATTTGAACTACAAGCAAAGTGATCTTCGGGAATTGAGTGATTACCTGGAAGATGGACTTATTAAAGGACTTAAACTTTACCCGGGCTACGAACCATTTTATCCCTACGACAACAGATTGAAAGTAATCTATGATTTAGCAGTTGAATACGACGTACCCATGATGTTCCATTCCGGTGATACTTTTACCTCAAGCGGAAGAGTTCGCTTTTCGCAACCAATCCATATTGACGATGTGGCGGTTGATAATCCTGACATGAAAATTGTTATATGTCACGTTGGTAATCCATGGATTAAAGACTGCATGGAAGTTGTTTACAAAAACAAAAATGTCTACACTGATTTTTCAGGATTGGTGCTTGGCGATTTTACGGAAAAATTTGAAAAGTATATGAAGAACGAGCTGGAAGAAATGATACTCTATGCCGGTGAACCAAAATACCTGTTGTTTGGAACTGACTGGCCAATCTCTTCCATGAAATCGTATCTCAATTTTATGAAGCAGCTGGATCTGCCGGACGAGAAAAAAGAATTAATCCTTTGGAAGAATGCCGCGGAGCTTTTTAAAATTGATGTTTCACAACTTTAGGAAAATTGTGAATACTTGATTTCGTTTTCAAGAAAAAAGGCAAAACCAAAAACCATACCACTATATTATTAAATGGAGTAATTATGAGAATTTTAAAAGTTATTATTGCAATAATTTTGTTAATGTTTACAAGTTTCACATTTGCACAGAGCTTGTCATCCGGTAAGATGGAAGTTGAGTGGACAACAGACGTTGTGTTGGGTAAAGGTTACACAACAACACAGACTTACACTGTTGACAATACTAATTTTGTTATTTGTTACAATTCCCAAAGCGGTAAAACGCAAATTTGGAATATTGACGAAGGCGGTATGCCTGTTTATGACAAGACTACCAATACCGGATGGACCAGTATGGTGTTTTTTCAATTGGATAACGACACCTATTTATTCACTTACAAAGAAGCGAGCGGGAAAGTCATATTTTATAAAATGAACGCTTCCGGAATAGAAAAAAGAGTTGGGGAATATAGTTGGTCAACTGGCTGGAATGGTTTTGATGTGCTATATCGTAATAATAAACCCGTTATAATGATGACCAGAGCCAGTGATGGCAGAGCTAAATTGTTCGAACCACATTTTTAGGAGAAAAGCTCCTTACAAAGGCATATGCGTAATGCGGGTTTCATAATAAAATGAATGTTAAGTACATCCGATACCCGCACAACGTGTAGCCAAACTATAGGGTGTAATGATTAAACGAAGGTATTATTCAACTTTATGTTTTTGATTATCTGGTTGGTGTCTCGCATCAACAGCATTTCGGTTTGATAATGAATCACACGCAATCCGCTTCATGCCATATTAACAAACGTAATATTCAATTCCTGGCTGGATTTCTAAATTAAAAAGATTTTACTCAGAAAAGAAATAAATCAATTACTATATGTATTTATTCGGTAAATTTCTTATAACAAGATATCAATGTAATTATACCTTATAGGAGAGGACAATTATGAAAAGTTATGCTGGGAATAGAGGATCTGAAAGAGGAAGAGGTTTCGGTAATAGGAGGGGTGACGATTCGGGAAGACCTTCGATGCACAAAGCTACATGTAATAATTGTGGCAAAGATTGTGAGGTCCCTTTCAAACCCACTAGTGGCAAGCCTATTTTTTGCAGCAATTGTTTTGATAAAACTCAAAAAGATGATTCTAATAAATTCAGTAGAGATAGGGGCGACAGAAGTTTTAGGGGAGGAGATTCAAGAAAAAGGAGTTTTGATGATAGAGATTCGGTAGCGCATAAAGCAGTGTGTGATAAGTGCGGTAAAGAATGTGAAGTTCCGTTTCGACCTACAAAAGGGAAACCGATTTATTGTGAAAAATGTTTTGGAAGTAATAAAGAACAGGACACTGATCAATTTAAAAAGGAATTCGGAATTCTGAACAAAAAGCTTGATGGAATTTTAGAAATTTTAACATCCCTTCTTTCTACAAATAAACATCAAGAGGAATTTGAAGCGGAAACAGTAAAAGAAACAGTAGAAGAAATAGAAGTGCCAAAAAAGGCTAAAAAGAAAGTGGCGATCAAAAAAGAAGTGATCAAAAAAGAACCGATCAAAAAAGATGCGATCAAAAAAGAACCAATCAAAAAAGTAGTGAAGAAAAAAGAAGTCAAAAAATAAAAAGCGAAAAAAGGAGTGAGCTTTTCACTCCTTTTTTTATACTTTTAATCAGGAAAAGTTTTTTTTAATAAAAAAAGATCAGATCAGTGAACAAGTACACGATTAGTTAATTACTCCATAGACCCATGTATTTATGCCCAGAACCGGTATTGAAGAGAACAACCTTCTCTCCATCCTTAATCCAGCCGGATTTACGTAATTTATTAAAAGCTGCAAGTGTTGCTCCCCCTTCAGGAGCTACAAACAATCCCTCTGTTCTTCCAATGTGGTTTGAGGCATCCATCAATTCTTCATCAGTAACTGAAACTGCAGTACCCATGCTTTCGCGGATAGCACGTAGGATTAAAAAGTCACCCACAGCAGCCGGAACACGAAGTCCATCAGCAACAGTTTTAGCTCCCTGCCATGGTTCAGCGAATTCGGTGTTCTCTTCATAAGCACGCACCATTGGGGCGCAGCCGGTAGATTGAACAGAAACCATACGGGGGCGTTTGCTGCCAATCCAGCCAAGTTGTTCCATCTCTTCAAAGGCTTTCCACATACCCACTAATCCGGTACCACCGCCGGTAGGATAGATAATAACATCGGGTAATTCCCAGTTCATCTGTTCGGCAACTTCGTAACCCATGGTCTTTTTGCCTTCAATTCGGTAAGGTTCTTTTAGTGTTGAGACATCAAAGCGACCATATTTATCCACCAACTCTTTAGCCATTTTTCCGCAATCGGTGATTAATCCATCAACAAGCGTAACCTCAGCGCCAAGTGCCTTGCATTCATTTATGAAAGGAACAGGTACGTCCTTCGGCATAAAAACAAAAGCTTTCATTCCTGCAAGTGCGGCATAAGCGCTCATTGCTCCGGCAGCATTGCCCGCGGATGGGATTGAGACTTCCTTAACGCCAAGTTCATTTGCTTTCGAGATTGCAAGACATAAACCACGCGCCTTGAAGGAGGTTGTCGGGTTCATTCCCTCATCTTTAATGAAGAGGTTTTCAACACCAAGGTCTTCGGCGAGACGTGTTGTTTTTATAAGGGGAGTCCAACCTTCGCCAAGGGAAACCTTCTTACTCATATCAAAAACAGGCAGCATTTCGTGGTATCGCCACAAGGTCGAATCTCTAACCGCAAGTTTATCCTTTGTGAATTCGCATTTCGCTTTTTCAAGATCATAACGGACAAGCAATGGTTTGTCGCACTCAGTGCAAAGATTATGTAATTCATTTATGTTGTATTCTTTGCTGCAATAGCCGCATTCAAGATGTGTAGCGAAACTCATAATATCCCCGATGTATAGTTGTAATTTGAAATAGTTATCAATCTGTCTTCCCTTTGGAAAGCCGCCTTAAAATAATTAAAAAATATACTAAAGGATATTGGTGGTTTTCTCTTCGACATTAACTTTCGTCATCGTCATCAAATTAACTATCTTTGCTACTACTATTCTTAAACAATGTCCGTGAAAATAATGGAAACAATAAAAAATATATACAAAGTAGGTAATGGTCCTTCCAGCAGTCATACCATGGGTCCAAAGAAGGCAGCCGAAATATTTCAGAAAAGATTTCTGCAAGCGGATGGATTTGTTGTGACGCTTTATGGCAGTCTTGCCGCAACTGGTGTGGGTCACTTAACTGACAAAGCAATAATGGACGTGTTTGGCGAGAAGCTTGCTGAATTAAAATGGGAACCGACTATTTTCCTGCCTCTCCATCCTAACGGACTTAAGTTTGAAGCTTATGACAATAACAAAAATCTTTTGGGAGAATGGACTGTTTACAGCACAGGTGGCGGTTCCATTACTGATTACTCAACGGAAACAGTTCCCGAGCATATTTATAATTTTTCTACAATGAAAGAAATTCTTAAATGGTGTAAGGAAAATGGTAAATCGATGTGGGAATATGTTGAAGAACGTGAAGGACCAGAGATTTGGGAATATCTTGAGTACATTTGGGGTATTATGAAAGCCTCTATAAAAAGAGGAATTGAAGAGGAAGGGACACTACCCGGCTCAATTAAACTGCCCCGCAAGGCGGCATCATATTTTATTAAAGCCAAAAGTCATAAAGGATCTTTGAAAAGAAGAAGTCTTGTGTTCGCTTATGCACTTGCAGTCGCCGAAGAAAACGCGGCGGGAAATGTTATAGTAACTGCACCAACCTGTGGCTCCTGCGGCGTGCTTCCTTCAGTTTTATACTTATCACAAACTTCATACAAATTTTCTGATAGAAAAATCTTAAGAGCGTTAGCTACTGCCGGCTTGATTGGAAATCTCGTAAAGACAAACGCATCTATTTCCGGTGCGGAGGTTGGTTGCCAGGGCGAGATAGGAACCGCCTGTGCCATGGCGTCGGCGGCAACTCAGCAATTATTTGGCGGTACACCAGCACAGGTTGAATACGCCGCCGAGATGGGACTTGAACATCACCTCGGTTTAACCTGTGATCCTGTTGCGGGATTGGTCCAAGTCCCCTGCATTGAGCGCAACGCTTTTGCCGCGTCGCGTGCACTTGACGCGAATACTTATTCCATGCTATCCGATGGAGGGCACTTTATAAGTTTTGACAAAGTTGTCGCAACTATGAAACAGACCGGGCATGATTTGCCGAGCCTGTACAAAGAAACATCAACTGGTGGATTGGCAAAAGATTATGATGAATAGCCTCAATTGATGAGCTTCCCAATTCTTGATCTTGATCATACTCTTGATCATGATCCTTTTCCTCTTTTGAAAAACGATCAGGATTATGGTCAAGATCATGACAATGATAATGAAGATACTTTTTATATAATCTTATCTAATGCTACAATCAGGTTATTGACTTCTTCTGTAGTATTATAATGCACCAGACTAACTCTAACCACTCCATTTCTTTCAGCAAGTCCCAAATCGTCAATCAAGTGCCTTGCGTAAAAATCGCCAAAACGAATACCAATTTTCGATTCATCCACTTTCAAGACAATTGAATCACTTTTGGTATTATCAACCATAAACGCTACCGTTGGTACTCTTAGATCTTTGGAGTAATTTGTCTCACCAATAATCTTCACGTTGTTTTTTGGGTTCAGGTAATCCAATAATGTTTTAGCCAGCACTTCCTCATGTTCAGCAAACAGCCTAAAAGAGAATTCTGTGTTATCCCTAAAACTGCCCTCTTTGCCATGAACCTTAGCAATACCATTCACATATTCTTCAATACCCATAAGCCCATAACTCAACTCATAATTCACACTCCCAGGTTGAAATTTATATGGAACATCGTCATTCGTAATAAAGAAATGATTAATGCCCGGCATATTGAGGAGCAGCTCTTTCCTGCCATACATCATTGCCATGTGTGGTCCATAAACTTTATAAAAGCTGAACACGTAAAAATCCACATCTGTATCCTGAACATCAATCATTCGGTGTGGTGCATGAGCAACCCCGTCAATACAAATGAGAGATCCATTATCGTGAACAACTTTAGCATAATCTTTAATCGGGTTTAGGGTTCCAAGAATATTGGAAGTGTGAGTCACCGCCACCAGCTTCGTTTTATCAGTCAGCAGTTTTTTAAGATCTTCCGTTTCCATGCGAAAGGTGTCAGGATTGATTCGCCATTCTTTGATAACCATTCCCTTCTTTTCAAGATCGCGCCAGGCGCCAATGTTAGCCTCGTGATCACAATTTGTAACAATTACTTCATCCCCTTCCTTCCAGTTTTGCGATATGCAAAGGGATAAAATTCTAACCAGCATAGTCGTAGAACTTCCGAAAATAATTTCCGAATCTTCTCTTGCGTTTACAAACTCCACCATCTTTTTCCGGGCATCATCAACGCGTTTAGTCGCGACGCGTGATACCTGGTATGAGGCGCCCAACTGAACATTTGTATTAAGAAGATATTCATAAATTCTATCTGCAACAGGTTTTAAGGTTTGCGAGCCGCCTGCATTATCCATAAAAGTCCACTCACCGCTTAGGGCAGGAAATTGTTTGCGTACATAATCCAGATTTAAGTTCATTTGATACTCCCCGATTTATTATCCGATGTTCAAAATAAGAAAGAGATTGGAGTAGAACAAATATTCGTTTTTCTGTCACGTTACGCTTGCCCGGCACTGACGGGAACGTGACAGCCAAGGGAAACGAATGATCTAGACTGCAAAACTCCCGCCAATAATCTTGATTGCTTTGCCTGATTTTAAAACATATATTTGAAACTGTTACTGGTATCCGTATGCAAATCTTGTTTACGGATTAATAGGGAATCAGGTGCTCCTTAAATGGAAAATCCTGAACAGTACCCGCTGCTGTAGGTTCCGGACCATAGTTGGTCAATTCTTTTGTCAGCACTTACCACTGTCCGTTTTACTTTGGATGGGAAGGTTAACAAAAGATGGAATAAGTCAGAAGACCTGCCAATAACATCACAATTCATTGCTTTCGGGTAAAGAGCAAGAATGGAAAGGTCTTACATATAATTATTCCAATCCATTTTTACCTTAGCCCATTGCAAACCCATTTCTCATTTTATTAGAGGTATGCAATGATATTTTTAACAAAAAACCTGGTTTTGCCTATTCTGGCACTCCTTTTCTTCAATTCAGGATCACTATATGGCTCAGTGCCTGACTCGGTAAAAACCTACAACCTGAATGAAATAACAGTAACCGCACAACGAATCGATAAAAAATTGATTGAAGTTGGCAGAAGTGTAACACTTATTCAGGCTGATGATTTTCAATCGGAATTATTCCTGACGCCGGCAGAACTCATATCAAATTATGAGGGAGTATTTGTGATGGGCAACGGACAGAACCCCGGCTCGCTTCAAAGTTTGTATATGCGCGGTGCTGCACCAAATCAAACGGTCATTCTACTGGATGGAATTAGAATAACTGATCCATCGTCGGTTGACAATGCCATTGATCTTTCTGAATTATCCTTTAGTAATATCTCACGTATCGAAATGATTCGCGGTTCACACTCTACTTTATATGGTTCATCTGCTATTGGTGGTGTAGTAAATATTCTAACTGATAAGAACAAAGTTCCGGGTATGAATGCTGACGTAATATTACGGGGCGGAACCTTTGGTGACGAGTCGAGTGAGTTTTCTCAAAACATTCTGCTGAATTATACAACTATGGATGGTTTTTATTTTACCGGTGAAGTCTTCAATAGCAGGGTTAACGGAATTGATGCAACAGTCGATTCAATTACAACTCCCGGCATTTATAAAAATCCGGATAAAGATGGTTTTGACAAGCTTGATATGACTGGCAAAATTGGATATGCCTCCAACAAACTTGATCTATATTTATCCTACAAAAAAACAGATCAGCAAAGTGATATTGACGCAGGAGCATTCAGGGATGATGAGAATTCCACAATTAGTTTTAAGAGAGATTTATTCAGCCTTGGGGCTAAATATAATTTTTCTGAAAATATTTCTGCGAAACTTATAAGCGGACTAACTAAAATGCGACGTAATGCAGTAAACGATTCTTCAATAATAGATTTCGCAGGGAATTATGATCAGAGTTATTCCGAAACAAACTTCAGCGGCTCTGTTTTCAATACTGATTTGCAACTCAATTTATCCTACAATAATATCGCGGCCGTTATTGGAGCCGGTTACTACAAAGAAGAGATGAATAACAAATCCTACATTTACTCAAACAGTCCCTGGGGGCTTTACGAAAGTCGTCAGGATTTGGACTCACTAAATCTGAACACAACATTATCCAATGTATTCGGATATTTAGATATTGATGGCAGATTGATAGGTGAGGATCTCTCAAATTTCAATCTTGCAATTGGCGGCAGATTGAACAACCATTCGAAGTTCGGCAATCAGTTCACCTACGAGATTAACCCTTCTTATAAAGTTGGAAGCGCCGGACTGATTTATCTATCCTATGCAACAGGTTTTAATGCGCCTCCCTTATATAGACTTTTCTCACCGGCAAGTAATTATATTTCTACAATTACACGCGGGAATGAGAATCTTAAACCGGAGATTTCAAATTCTTTTGAAGCCGGATTCAAATATATGTTTGGAAGTGATGTTACTATTACTTTGTCAGCATTTACAACAAGTGTAAAAAACAATATAGAATATGTTTACCTGTGGGATAAAGAAACTCCGATTTCTGAACTAGGTACAGATTGGATGAGAGACGACAGCCGGGGCGACACATATATTAATATTGGAACACTGAACACAAAAGGTTTTGAAGTTTCCGCCAGTTTTGCACTGCTGGAAAACCTTTCCATAAATGCAAATGTAAGTATTATTGACGGTGAATTAAAATATAAACCGGAAGAAATAGACACTGAGCACACACAGGGTAATCATGTTCAACTTTATTCTAACGGTTCTTTCATAAACACAGACAAGAACGAAGATGGATTAGTGAGAAGATCAAATACAGTCAATTTCTCTTTAACATATCTTCCTGCGGAGGACTTAACTCTTCGTTTGGATGCGCATTATGTTGGTAAACGTGATGACGTGTATTATGATGTTTCACTCGGTCCATGGGGCGCGTTGGGAACAATGCCGGTTTCTGATTACACATTATTCGATATTACCGCCAAATACTCACTAATGGAAAACCTTATTGGAACAGTAACTATTAAGAATTTGCTGGACAGAAATTATTATGAATTGCGCGGCTACAGAACACGTGGACGCGGAATATATATGGGATTGCGATACAGCTTATAAATGATAAGTTTAAGCCCGCCTAAATATTTTGGCGGGCTTTTTGAAAACCAAAGATCAAAGAATAGAAAAGATGCTATTATGAAAAACGCTGTAATGAATTGGAGTACTGGAAAAGATAGTGCTTATTGTTTATATAAAGTCCTGCAGGATCCGGAGATAGAAGTAAAATATTTATTGACCACAGTTAATAATGATTTACAAAGAGTTTCTATGCATGGTGTGCAAATTGAATTACTGGAAAGGCAGGCAGAGTCTATTGGAATTCCATTGATTAAAATTCACTTGCCTTCTGAAACATCTATGGAGGAATATAATCAAATTATGTCTGACGCAATGAAGCCGCTTGTAGCCAATGGAATTGAATATTCAATTTTCGGCGATATATTTTTGGAAGATCTCAGGAAATATCGCGAAGAGAAACTGGACTCAATTGGGTTGAAGGCTATTTTTCCACTCTGGCAGATGAACACTAAATTAATTATTAGAAATTTCATCGATCAAAATTTTAGGGCGGCGATTACCTGTGTTAACGAAAAATATTTGAGTCATGAGTTCTGCGGCAGAGAAATAGATAACAGTTTCCTGAATGATCTGCCTGAAATGGTTGATCCGTGTGGTGAAAATGGCGAGTTTCATTCCTTTGTATACGATGGTCCGGTTTTCAGGAAACCAATCAGGTTTGATTTAGGGGAAATTGTGCACAGACAATACAAAAATGATACTGAAGCAAAATATGACACTGGTTTCTGGTATATCGATTTGAAGTAAAAAAGGGGCAATGATAGTCACTGCCCCAAATAATTTACGCGGTTTTTCTTCCAAGTCTCTTTATATCATCTAGAATAACTAAGAAGCCCGGAATAACAAATAGTGTTAGAATAGTAGATACCATTAATCCAAAAAGAATAACATTCGCCAGTGGTGACCACATTTGAGAAACACCCCCAATACCAAGTGCCATGGGCAACAGACCAAAAATAGTTGTTAGCGAAGTTAGAATAATTGGACGCAAACGTAATCTACCTGAGTCAATTATGCTTCTCCAGAAATTTATCCGGGAGGGGTTTTCTGTATTCCTTCGATCATTGAGAAAGGAAATAAGAACAATAGCATCGTTTACAACAATACCAGCCAGCGCCACAAACCCGAAGAGTGAAACGATACTAAATGGATTGCCTGAGATTAACAGCCCGAGCATAGCTCCGATTAATGCAAATGGAATTGTAGTTAATATAATCAATGGCTGAGTATAGGAGTTAAACTGAGTTCCAAGTATTAAGAAAATAATTATAACACTTAGTGTAAAGAGCACCGTCATTTCATTAAAGACATTAATGAATTCTTCAAATGCCCCGCCAATATTGAATTCAACACCAGGGAATTGCTTTTCCAGTTCAGTAAATTTTTCCATCATTGCATTATTTACAACATCAATTGTTGTAACACTTTCGTCAATATCGCCAGTAACCATAATGGTACGCTTTTCATCAAACCTTTTTATTTCGGTTGCTCCGGGTTGGATATCAAATTTTACCATATCACTAAGCGCTACAGTTTGTCCTCTGCCATTAGTCAGTTTAAGGGTTAGAACGTCATTCAATTCTTTTCTGTCTTCTTCTGCATATTTTACAACAACGTCTATTTCTTCATCACCATCGCGATATTCAGTTGCATCAACTCCATCAAAAGCATACCGAACATTCATGGCCACATTCTGAGTGCTAAATCCGTATAACGCAGCTTTTTCTTCATCAACAACAACCCTTATTTCCTGCTTGCCGGGAGGGAAATCATCAGCAATATCTTTTGTGCCCGGCAATTTCTTTACAAAAGCCTGCAATGCCAGCGAAGCGTCTTTAATGTCAGATAAATATTTCCCTTGTACTTTTACAGAGATAGGCTTCCCAACAGGGGGACCCCCTGCAACTTTTTCAAATTCCACTGAGATTGGTCCACTTATACTTTTGGTTTTATTGCGCATCATATTTAGCAATTCATCTATACTCATACTGCGCTCTTCGCTTGGTTTTGTTTGAACAAGCATCTGAGCAACGTTCTTCTTTGTCAACCACTCGTTATTTCCTTGCAAAAGTCCAACATTTACAATTACAGCATGTATTTCGTCTTTGGGTAATGTCAGCGCCTCACTCTCGAACTTTTTCATTATACGATCTGATTCTTCAAGGCTGGTACCTTCCGGAAATTTAACCAGGCAAGAGAATTGGTCAAAATCTTCCTCACCATACATATTTACACCAACCAGAGGAATAACAGCCAATGACATAATAAACACAATAATTAGCGCAGTTAAGGCCCAGTATCTTCTTCGCAATACTTTCATTAATAATTTGGTGTAATATTCACGAAGAACAATGAAGAACTTTTTCTCCCCCTTCTTATGAGTTTTGGACTTTACGGTCCAGTCAGCATAATGTGAAGGTAAAAGAATAAATGCTTCGAACATCGACGCAACTAATGCTAAAGAAAATACAATAGGAATAATTCTCATAAACTTACCCATGATACCTGTTAGGAGCATAAGGGGAAGAAATGAAGCAATGTTTGTGAGAATAGATGAGATGATTGGTTTAACAACTTCTTGTGTACCCATTACTGCGGCATCAACAGAATTATAACCCATCAACCTGTATCTATGACAGTTCTCCAGAATAATGATTGCATCATCCACAATAATACCAAGCACCATCACCAGGGCGAAGAGTGTACTGCCATTGAACGAGTAACCGAATAAGTCGAGAAAAATAAATGTTATAAAAAATGAGATTGGAATACCCAATGCAGCGAGCGTGGCGTTTCTTCCACCCAGAAACAGGTATAGTATTCCGAAAATTAGTATCATTCCGGAAATAGCATTATTACGCAGCACATTAATAATACGGGTAATGTAAACAGAGTTATCCATAGTCCAACCCAGTTCAACGCCATCGGGAATTTCCAGTCTGTACTTTTCTACAAGCGCCTTTACCTCATCTATTACATCCATGGAATTTGCGTCACTTTTTTTGGAGACTGAGAAAGTGATCGATTTATCTCCATTCATTCTGGAAAGGATGTTCATCTCCTCTCTTCTGTCCAACACTGCTGCTACATCTTTTATTTTAATGTATTCACCGCTAATAGAAGTGCGGATAATTGTATTTTCTATCTCCTCAACGGAGCGGTACTCCCCTAACGATCTTATCAGGAACTCATTCTTTCCTAGGGTTATGTTACCACCGGGTACGTTTAGGTTTCTTGCTTTAATCGCGAATATGATTTCATCAAAAGTAACGTTAAAGGAGTTCATATTGGCAGGATTAACTTCAACCCATATTTCGCGTTGTGCAAGACCCGAAACCTGAGATTTTGCAATCCCGGGTATATCCTTCAGATCATCTTCAAGTCTATCAGCAATAGCCTGAGCATTATCATCAGGAATGGTGAATGCCATATTCAAAGCGATTACAGGGACAAAATCACCTGTATCAAAAGCTTCAAAAGTAGGATCCTCGGCTTCAGTCGGGAACTCAACTTTATCAACTTCAGCCTTTAAGTCATTAAAAAGTTCACGGAATTCAGATTCAGAAATATCTTCAAATTTTACAAGAACCAGGGCAAAACCTTCGCCTGCGGTTGATTGTATTTCTTTGATTTTGTCAACGTCCGAAATCTCACCCTCAATTTTATCGACAATCAAATTTTCTGTTTCAGTAGGAGCCGCGCCAGGATAAGGCACCGTGATAAAAACCCAGTTAAAATCTACAATGGGATTTAACTCAGTTGGCATCCGGTTCATAGAAATAAAACCGAAAAGAAATAAACCAATCATAAGCAGGTTTACTAAAACAGGATTCCTCACGGAAAACTTGGCTATATTCATTTTTAATCCTCTAATTTTCGATTAAAATAAAACTAAAATTTCTGTGCCGGTTAATTAACCGTTTCAACCCACACTTTTGTATCAACTCCCAGATTTTTCATTCCAACCACAACTATTTTATCACCTTCATTCAATCCTTCATAAACTTCAATCTGCGATCCGTACGCTTTGCCTAATTTCAGTTCAGTTAATTTTGCCTGACCATCAGCTAATTTATAGGCGTAATTACCACCATTCATGGTTACAATAGCATAATCAGGAATAACTAATTTATCCTCATCCTCGGCAACAACTAAATTCACTTTGGCGGTCATTCCGGCACGCATCTTCATTTCGGAATTATTCGCAACATGTATCTCAACCTGAAAAGAACCGGTTTCTTCATCAGCCTGAGGCGAAATATGTTTTACTATTCCATAAAACTTGCCATTACCAATTCCCGAAACATCAATTACAGCCTTATCCCCTTTTTTAACATTACCAATAAGCGCCTGTGGTACACCAACATTAACTTTAAGAGTGTTCAAATCAACCACTCGATACATCGTAGTTCCCATATTTATCATGGTTCCTAATTCAACATTCTTTCTAGCAACCAGTCCACTTATTGGCGAAGTTATTCTCGTATCATCAAGAGCTTTCTTCTGAACAGAAAAATTTGCTTTAGCGGCAAGTAAGTTTGCTTCGGCAGATTTATAATTAAACACGGAATTTTCATAAGCCAACTTTGATATATCTCCTTGTTCAAGTAATTCTTTATCGCTGTCTACATTAATCTTTGCAATCCTAAGGTTGTTTTCAGCCGAAAGTACCTGAGCTTTTGCCTGCTCGTAATTACTTCTTGGTATTCTCTCGTCAATAACTGCAAGGGTATCACTCTTAGAAATTTTGCTTCCAAGTTCTTTTCGTACCTCAATAATTTTGCCCGAAACCTCCGCTATAAGATCCACAGAATTAATTGGTGTAAGAACGCCTGTTAAAGGTATATTCTGTTCAATCGATTTTTTCGAGACAACCATTACTTCAACCGGCACTCCTTTATTAGTTTCTTCTGCCATTTGACTAGAAGAATTCTCTTCGGCTTGAGGAGCATCTCCGCAAGCCATCAGAATCAATCCGATTATTGCTATAACCAACAGATTTTTAAATAAATTGAAATTCATTTTTATCTCCTTATTAATCTAATTTGTCTACTCCACAAGAGAATCGATTTTGCCCAGCATATAGTAAAGTTCGACCATCGCGATAATAAAATCATATTGGTTATGAACATCCGTAAGCTGTGCGTTCTGTAAATTTAATTTAGCATCAACAAAATCAATATTTGAGACCAATCCTTTTTCTTTTTGAGTTTCAACAACTCTATAATTTCTTTCAGTGTACTCAACATTGGTTTTTGAAAGCTCTTTCTGAACTTTTAGATTGAGTATTTTATTTACGGTTTCTGTTAAAATGTAGCGGGTATTATTCATCTGATCAGCAAAATCTTCCTGACTCTTCTTGTAATCGTAGTATGTAGACTTAGATTTGGTTACGTTTTGGAACCCTGAAAATATTGGCATCTGGAAATTCAACATCGCTGTCTTTGGAGAATAATCATCAAGTCCCAGCGTACCATTTTCACGCCAGGCATGAGAATAACTAAAAGATACATTCGGCAAATAATTTAGGTATGAACCGGAATGCATTTTTTCAGACATAGTCGCATTCGCTTTAGCAGCGGCCAGGGCGCTATTACTCTGCACAAGTTCATCCTCAGTTAAGTTGATCATTGTTAAGATGTCTTGTTCACTTAACTCAGAAAGTTTTTTACTGTCATCAAGTAATTTGTCGGAAAGTTGCCCAACGATTTCTACATTCTTATTCATATCCATATTAAGCAGTCTGTAAAGGGCAATGGTTGTACTTCTCAACATCGATTCGCTATTTACAAGGTTGCCTCTTTGTGTTTGGTAATCAACTTTCCAACGAAGAACATCAGATTTTGAGTACCGATCAGCCTCGTACATTCTTTCTGCTTTTTCGAAATTAAGCTGTGATAATTCAAGGTATTGCTTTTGAATTCCCACAACTTCTTTTGCTTTCAATACATTCAGGTAGGTATTTACAACCTGGAATATGATATTCTGACGTGTAGAATTATTCATATGCTCAGCCATTTCCTCTCCAGAATTTGCAATTCTAATTCCAGTTATTATTGCGCCATTGAAGACTGGCAATGTAACATCAAAGGAAGTATAATAAGACTCCTGAAAAACCGTTTGAGGAATTTGGTCAGCAAACTCCGCTGGCAAATACCGTCTAAAATCCCTTTCAGCAAATGTCTGTTCATCAATCTTCGTAAAACGCGAGTTTAAGCTTAGGGTAGGGATTAACTGCGACCAGGCATTTTTAACATCCCAATTAGCTTTATTTAACGAGTAGCCGCTAGACTTAATCTGATTATTGTTTAATAGCGCGGTTGCAATAGCTTCTTCAAGAGTAAGAAAAACCTTTTCACCACCATTCAAATCATCTGCTTTGATATCATGTGATAATCCTGAAAATAGAATACACATAACAAAAGCATAGAAATAAACAAGCCATAGACCGCTGTAAACCGTTTTGGTCCACATAAGTATCTTCCTTAATTATTCTAGAATGTTTTCTTATCAATTTTCTTTTTGGAAACTGGTTCAATCGGAATTAACGTGGTTATACGCAGTATAAATAATCCGAGATTGATTAACCAATTAAAAACGCGCATGCGTCCTCCTAATTACAATTACAGTATTAAGAGAAAGTCTCATCTTAGTATGAAGCAACAACACATATGGCTATGTTGTGTTGCACAACTAATTCGTGAAACCTTATCCAAAAAAATAATTAGTTGGTAAATGAATTAATTTACATTTCTTGCTCTTCTGTTGGCAAGAATTGCTGATCATTCACTTAGAATGAAAATAATTTTATTTCACGCAGCCCTATTTGGAGGTAAGTGGATCTTCTCGTCCGGTGTTTTTGACGTAACCACTTAATGTTTAGTTCAATAGTATGAATAAAAAACTAAGACAAAAGTATATTTTTTTCAAATAAATGCCAAATATTTAAATGAGGATTTGATAATTGGATATCGATTGCAGTGTTTATGATATCAATTGTGTTTCGTTATCGTATTCAAATTGCAGTCAGACAATTTTTGCAATCTTAAATTTACTCATCGACCATCGGATAAATAGCTGATACAACGTGATAATTTACTTTACAATTCCTATTTCACAAGTATCATCTTTTTCGCTATCGTAAAATTCCTGGTAGTAAATCTATAGATATAAATTCCGGCAGATATTCCTTCACCATTAAATGCTGTGCTATATTTTCCTGACGAGAGTTCATCTTCAACAAGAGTGGTAATTTTATTACCAAGAATATCAAAAACCTCAAGCTTGACAAATGATTTTTCAGGAAGAATAAATATTATATTGGTTGCCGGGTTGAAAGGATTTGGATAATTTTGTTTTAATAAAAAACCATTTGGCAACTCGTAGGAATCCTCACCAAGATTTGTAGCAACCGTTGTTAACCCCTTAATACAGAAATTGGCACTATGGTCATAGTCATACATATCTTTCCAAATGCCATCCTGAAAGTAATAACTCTGGTCAGGACTTGAAGTAGATGTGACGCTTGTAAATTCAGGCGAATCAACTCCAAGCAAAACTGGGATTTCTGAAGTTCGGTCGTAGGCATGTCCACCCGAAGAAAATTCAACCGAAATGTAAAAATCATCTCCTTCACTCAGTTCTTGAACATTATTCAAATCAATGGTGTGAAAACCTTTTTTCGAAATAAATGTTTGCTGAGAAGTTAATAAACCACTCAAATCTCCGTTGATAAACTCATCGTATATTTCTACGTTACAATTAGAATTGTCGGCAGTTGTATAGAAACTTACCGAGGATAAAACCTCGTTTGATACCCCAATAAACTTATTGAACGCTTTACTCACTCCCTGAAAAGTATCCCGCCATCCATGATAATCATGATAATATACGTTCGCATAATGCAACTCTTCCGTATTCTGAAAAGAAACGGCTCCCATTTCAGGATGTCTTATACTATACTTATCGTAATATGAAATCCAAAAATAGCCATCTAATCCCCATGTTGGGCCCCAGCTATTTTTGCAAATCCATGCGCCCGGATATTTGCCCGGAGTAACAATCGTATCATCCCAGCCAACAATTGCAATGGCATGGTTAGGTTCCAATAGAGAAGTATTTGGTTGGTAGTGAATGAAATCAACAATGAAGTCAGCGGAATAACACATGCATGTTCCTATTGCCCCGTGGGTTTTTAGAGCTTGTTTTATAGCATAGATATTGTTGAAATTTTCCTGAACATCATACCATTCAATATCTCTCACATAAAAATATTTATAAATTGCACTCCTTCTTTCCGGGGCGCTGGAATATGGGTCCATTTCCAATTCTTTTATTGGTCCCTCGCCTCGTGAAATGTATGCCGAAGTGACCATGTAATCGCCGCCATTATGTACTGTTAAGCCATCACCGGTAACAGGCGATAAATCATCATTGTTGTGTTGGTTAAATCCACACCACCAATCCAGATGATACTCCGCTAAATCAGCCTCACCGGCAATTCCAAGCTCAGCCCATTTTCCCGAGATCAACAAATTACTTTCTATTGCAGCCAAGGCACCATGTGTCCAACAAGTGCCACCTTGCTGACTTTTTACAGATGTAACATAATTCTGTCCATCTTTAGCTCTTAAATCGAATTTTTGTTGAGAAAATTGCTGAATGCCAAGCGCTACAAACAACACATATGGAAGAAGTCTGACTAACATATAGTCGCCTATTTTAATAGAAGGATATACACCTATTACTATAAAAGATAAGATGATTGGGTGAAGGTAACAAGGGATTAATTAATACCGGATATATAATTTATTTGGGTGTGCTTAAATTGACAATGCAATAATTCATTACTTATTTGATATAAGTGAGAGTAAAGCTTTGAGTTCGGTGCCGTTTTATGTGGTGTCCGGCTAACCCGAATATTCAGCATCAATAAGAGGGAATCTTAAAGTAACTTTGGTGCCTATATTTTTACTGCTTTGGATATCGAACTTACCACCAATCAAACTTGTAAGTTTGTAAGCTAAGGTCAGGCCTAGTCCTGCGCCCTGATAATTTCTGGTGTAACCTTCTTCTTCCTGCTCAAAAGGTTCAAGCAACTTATGAAGTTCTTTATTGCTGATTCCTTTTCCTGTATCAATAACAATAATACTCGCAAATCCATCTATTGCGTAGGACTGAAGTTTTATTGTTCCCGCTGCAGTATATTTAATTGAGTTATCCGCCAGAGATAATAGTACCTTTTGTAATTTAACCCAGTCGGTTTCAATTACAAGGTTTTCATCTTCAATATCAAGTTCAAAATCAAGTTTCTTGCTCTGTGCTTCTTCAATCTTTTTATTATAGACTGCTCTTAGAACCTGGTTGCAATTAATTTTTTCACGCTCTATTTGAATTTCACCGGATTCAATTTGCGACACTTCCACAATATTTGAAAAAAGATTTAGTACCCTGTTCATAACCTCTTTAACTGAGACTGTTAATTCGCCAATAGTCTCGTAGTCGCCTTCTTTTACACAATCCTCAATAATTTCAGAATACCCCATAATTGCATTGAAAGGTGTTCGAATTTCATGAGACATATTTTCCAGAAGATTCGTTTTAAGCTTGTTTAACTGAATCTCTTTTTCGTAAGCTTTTTTAAGCTGCTCTTCATAAAGCAGCTGCCCGGTTACATCCTTCAGGCTGACTATATAAAGTATTTCCTTTTCGTATTTGTCTTCGCTAAAGGTGATTTTCCCATTATAATGCCTTGAGAATAAGTCATTAATTGTAAATTCAACATAGTCACCCTCGTTAAGCGCAATAAGACTTATAGAATCGAGTACTTTATCATACAATCTCTTAGGAAGTAAACGTTCAACTTTTTCATGTTCGGCATTCTTTTTATCAATGGAAAATGTTTTAAAGAAGTTATCATTGGCATTTTCAAACCAAAGAAAATTATCCTTCTTTTTAATAATCAGAAGTAAATCCGAAATATTATTGATAATTGATTTTTGCCTTTTTGCCGATCTTTGAGACAAACGGTTCTTTAGGACATAATTTGTTATATCGTGAGCAGTAAGAATAAAATTGTAAGAGCTGGTGTCCTCAATATATACAGGATTCAGTTTCAATTCCATGAAGCGTAACTTTTCTTTGGAGTGATCACTGGAGATGGTTGTTGTCCAGACACTCTTTTCTCGAATGGCATCATGCAGTTTTTCGATTTCATCATTGTCAAGATGAAATGAGAATACTGAACCCAAATTATTATTATAAAGTACATCTATTGATGTGTTAAGAATATTTTCGAATGAATTAGTAGTAAATGTTATATTCCCATCAATATCTGTTATAATAACTGGAATTTCGCCGTACTCAAGAGCGTGATGAAGATTATTTATTCGTGTTTCAATTTGCTTCTTTTCAGCAAGAGATTGGAAAATTAGAACAAAATATTCCAGTTCATTAATGAATATTCTCTCGGCGTTAATAGAGTAATTTTTGGGCGTTGATAAAGGATTAACAGTTATATCTATACTGAAATTACCATAGTGACTTTTAGAGAAACTTTGGATCAATGAGAGTAAATTTGGTTCGGCATCCAGTGTAGATAAATCATCAGTTTCATTTAACCCAAAAGTATAAGCAAATGCCTGATTTGAGAAGATCATCTTCATTCCCAAATCAACCACAACAAGCGGATTAGTTTCAGGTGAGTCCTGATAGGAATCATTTCCTGAAGTTGCATTATTAATTTTCCGCTCCATTAAATCCTTTGTGTTTTCAAAATTATCCATCTAACATCTTTATTTTATCGATCACCAAATGGTTGTCCATCAATGGTGGATCATGTTTTCTTAAATCGACCTTTTTGCCTGTATAACTCTCAATAAAACTAAGAACCCCACATGAAATAGCCTCGAACTCTTTTTGAAGCCCGGTTATAATATCCCCCGATATCTCCTTGATAAGAATTTTATCGTTTTTTGTAAGCTCTCCATTAAAATTCAAATTCAGAGACCTCTCGAAAAGAAGATCCAACATGCCAAGGTTATCATAATTATTAATTCTATAGAACCGTGTTAACTCAACCAGAATGTCAATTTGAATTTTTTTATTCCTGAAATTTCCATTTACTATTTTACCAGCAGAAAACTTTAGAAAACTTACCTGGTGGAGCGTTGATGAATCAATTGCAACGTTTAATTCGTAGTCATTGATTTCGAAACTGATTATTATTCTTTCATCGCTCGATTCTGTAATATTTCTTAATCGCCAACTTGAATTATCAAAAAAATTAAGAGCTGGTGAAATTTTTATCGTATCGTGTTCATTTTCACGTGAAGAATACGAGCTGTCACCATTCCGCTTATATTGGTTGAATTTCTTAGACTTTCTGAAATCAACACCATTGTTAATATTTGAGATTTTGTTTAACATATCCAAGCCTTCAATTAATTATCGAAAATTTGGGAGAATAATTAAGTTAACAAAAATCACTAACTGAGCTTTATCATTTTCTGATCTGAGGTGTAATTAACAACCTTTGGGTTCTGTAAATGAACCAAATCGTTAATTAGAGTCTTAATCCGATCAATAGATGCATTGATGACTTCAAATTCATCCTTAAAATTAACTTCTGTAACAGATTTCAAATCATCCTCAACACTTTGGATGGACATTATAAGGGAACTTAGGGGATTGTTTAGCTTGTGCCCGATAGTACAGGCCATTTCAATTAATGCTTTTGAATGTTCTATGTTCTTAAGTTCATTTTGAAGATTATGAATTCTAACACCCGATCGTATTCTGGCCAGTAACTCCTGATTTTCAATTGGCTTTAATAAAAAGTCATCCGCCCCAACATCAAGCCCTTTTACCCTGTCTTTTAAGGAGGTTCTAGCCGTTAGAATGATATAGTAGATCAACTTATATTTTTCATCACTTTTTAAAATATTACAAAGTTCAATGCCATCCATAACCGGCATTGTCCAATCTGCTACAATTGCTTTAGGTACATTATCCTTAATAACTTCTAAGGCTTCCTGTCCATTATTGGCAATAAGAACATCGTAGCCATATTTCGATAAAAGTTTATTAAGGATGTATTGTGTATCCTTTTCATCTTCTACAATTAATATTTTTTCTTTTTCTTCCATCAATTTACTATCATTTGTTCGACTTTATTAAGAAGCATATTAAAGTCAATTATAGGTTTAGTAATATAATCTTCTGCCAGGCTTTCGTCAATAAAACGGTTTTGTGTAACACTTTTACTATATGCCGTGACCAATAGAATTGGAATACCAGCGGTAACCTCATCCTGTTTAATGATTCTGGACAATTTCATACCATCAATTTTCTCACCCAGCAAATAAGTGTTTTTCAGATTGATGTCCATAATACAGAGACCAATTTTTTCTGTTCTTAATAGCTTTAGTATTTCATCACCATCTTCCATAATTGTTGCATTATAACCAGCCTTCTTGAATATGAATCTGTAAAAATCCTGAGAAAACGGATCATCCTCTACAATTAAAATGTTTTTGTTCATTTTTTTTCCGAAAATTTAACAATAATACTGATGCGTCTATTAACCAGGCTAAAAGGATCGCTTTTATCTTTTAGTCTTTTGGCAGCATAGCCGCGTATCTCATCAATCTGCGATTCTTCGAGACCTCCGGTCATAAGAGCTCGTCTTGCCGAGTTCGCTCTATCAGCACTCAATTCATAATTAGTATAAGTTCCACCCCTGCTGGTTAAAGGTCTTGCATCAGTATGCCCTTCAATAACAACCAGGTTATCTAAACTACTTAATCTATGCCCAACTTTCTTTAATATCACTCCAGCTTTATTATCCAATTGTGCACTTCCCAGCTGGAAAAACACATCTTCTGAAGACTCTACCAATTCAATTCGCAATCCTTCATCAATTATCTCAACTTGTATCTGATCCATCAACCCCAGATACTCGGAATCACCGGCAATATCATTAACAATTTCGTCACCCATCTGTTCAAGTCTTCTTTTTTCACGTTCTCTAAAAAGAATTTGTTCATCAATCTCAGGCTCAATAAGCATAGTCGGATCCTTTTTTAAAGCCTCAACCCCAGGCATTGAAAATCCGGTCGGGTCATTAAAATAACCGGAGATAGCCTCTTTAACTTCAGGGCTTTGTCCCAAAATCCAAAGTACAATAAACAGTGCCATCATAGCCGTCACAAAGTCAGCGTAGGCAACTTTCCACGCGCCACCGTGATGACCGCCGCCTTTAACAATTTTTTTAATAATTATGGGTTGTTGATCGTCAGCCATCTCTATCCCTTGTTGCGCATATATTCTTCCAGCTCAGAAAACGATGGTCTAACATCTGAGAATATTGTTCTCCTCGCAATTTCAACCGCAATAATAGGAGGATTTCCTTTTGCATAGGCAACAACACAGGCTTTAATAGTTCCTAAATACCTAATCTCGGTTTCAATTTGATGCTCGACGTTTGCAGCTATCGGCCCAAAAAAACCATAAGAAAGAAGAATACCCAGAAAAGTACCCACAAGAGCCGCCGCAACGTGATGTCCTACCGCCTCGGCACCAGCATTAATTGAACCCATTGTAACTATTATTCCTAATACCGCCGCAACAATACCCAGACCTGGGAAAGCATCACTAACACGAGTAATAGTATGAACAACTGGCATGTATTCAGCTTCGTAAGTTTCAATTTCCAAATCAATTAAAGCTTCCAACTCATGCGGGGGAACACCCCCACTTAACATAACTTTCAATGTATCACAGAAAAAATTAATTGCTGTTTTATTTCCAATAAACTTTTTGTTTCTGCCGAGTACGGAACTCTGATTCGGATCCTCTATGTGCTTTTCAATTGCCAAAAGTCCGTCTCTCTGCGCTTCCAAAAACAGGTCGTTAATTACTTTCAACAAATCAAGGTAATCTTGTTTGCTATTTTCATGACTCCCAAAAATACCAGGTAAAACTCCAAGTATTTTTTTGATGAGCGACAAGGGGGAAGCAATCAAAATACTGCCAATAGCTGCGCCTCCAATAGTAACAAACTCAGAAACCTGCAGAAGTACGGCCAGATGACCACCCGCCATAAGAAAACCAATAATAACGCCACCAAATACGACAGCAATACCGATAATTACGAACATAATCCTATTCTTCTATTAAGTTTTCAATACTATTTACTATCGAAAATATTTGCTCACATTGTAGATTAATTGAAGACCAATCAATCCTTCTGGCAGTCAATTTTTCTTCAATTTCACAACTAATTTTAGTCAATTCAGGGAAACCAATTGCACCACCTGTGCCCTTAATTTCATGTACAATAGTTTTGAGCAAATCTTTATTTTCAGTGGCAATCGCCTTATTGAGCCCCTCCTTTTTAATAGAGAAGCTATTGATGAAAAATTTACGCAATTGATTCAGAATTACCGTGTTATCGGTTTCAGTAAAAGTTTTCTCTTTTTTTGTTTTCTTCAGGAATTCCTCACCTAATAATTCTTTTACGGTTTTAATAATAACTTCTTTTTTTAAGGGTTTTGAGATAACTCTATCTGCACCTGATTCAATTGCAGCCAGAACATTTCTCTTGTTAGTATTACCGCTTATTACAATAACCGGAATATCTTTAAGATCCTGCATTACCTTAATTACCTGAAGCATTTTTACACCATCCAAATTAGGCATCATCAAATCAAGAAATATTAATGTTGGTTTGTGCTCAATTGCTTTTTGAATACCTTCCAGTCCATCAGTACAAGTAATTACATCGAAATGATAATCTTCAAAGAATCCTTTGAGCGAGTAACGAATAATATCCGAGTCATCAACAATGAGTATTTTAATTTTCACAGCAGCTCCTGCCAACATTTTATTTGCCTATTTTATTGATCTTTAACTTCGAAACATCGGTTAATTTCTCCTGAACTCTGGTAGATGCTTCAAGAGTAGATTCCTTAACGCGTTGATAAATTTCCCCTCTTAAAATTACAACTTCAGAAGGTGCCTCAATTCCAATCTTCACGTTATTTTCAGTAAGTGAAACAATTTTAATTGTAATGTTCGAGTTAATCCTTATTTCTTCATCCTTTTTTCTCGTCAAAATTAACATGGCTTTACCTTCTTATTCTACGAAAAGATTATAATTTACAAGATAACTCTCATCATCTAAAATTATTTGTTTACCTGTTTTATCATCCTGGTTTATATGAACAGGAGCTCTCAGGTTAATTGTTACTTTCAATGGATCGGAATTCATTGTTACAATTCCGAAAGGCTCATGATTGTCAATCATGGGGTATTTATCATCCAGAACACGAAGTCCAAATAATGGGAATGCAATTTCCGGTTGATCGATAGAATTAAGATAAAACAATAATTGCTCATCTTCTTTAATAAGAAGGAATTTTGTCAATTCTTCCATGCCAATAATTCCGGATGGGAAATGAATTATTTTGTCATCTTCAAATTCCAGTTCGCCAAATTGTTTCGTTGATATTTTCATAACACTCTATTCTTTTATTATTACTATGTCTACTCTTCTATTTGCTGCTCTACCCTCTGGTGTATCGTTAGATTCCAAAGGTTTGTATTCCGCATACCCAACAACTGATATTTGTTGAGGGTTTATTCGTTCTTTATTTATAAAATATTCGGCTGTATTTAATGCTCTGTCAATAGAAAGATGCCAATTAGAGGGATAAGATTTTGAAACGAGAGGTATGTTGTCTGTATGTCCCTCAATCCTAATCTCATTTTCAACTTCTCTTAAAATATCAGCAACATCTCCCATAACGTTTTCAACGCCTTCGGATAATATTGAACTGCCGGAAGTAAAGAGAATATCACCCCGCAAATGTATAGTAAAGCCTCTTTCATTTTCTTCGAAACGCACATTACTTGCCTGTCCATGCCGATCTGTAAGAAATGAGAGCTCAGACCGGAGCTTATCAATCTTTGTGGGAATAAAATCCAACTCACCACCGGTAAGAGTTATAACATTCCCTTCATTAAAAGAACCGGATTCTCCGCTTCCAAAAACGCTTCCCATAGCAGACATCATTTGCTCATATTTCTTTACATCAATATTTGAAATGGCGTAAAGAATTATGAACAATCCAAGCAGCAAAGTAATCAGATCAGCGTATGTTATCAAGTATCGGTCTTTATCCGAAGATTCTTCCGGGAAAAGATCATCATCCTCTACGAATTTAACATTTTTATTTGATCTTTTTGAGGAAGCATGCTTATTAGCCTTGCCTTCAGAATCGAAGGAATCTCCCCACTCTGCAAGCCCAGGGCCCCTTCCAGGGCTACCTGCATCATATGTTTTTCTTCCATGTGACATTTTTTTAATCTATCCGCAATTGGAAACCATATTAAATTTGCACTGAGTACGCCCCATAAAGTGGCGATAAATGCAGTTGCAATACTTCTTATCAAAAGGCTAGGATCACCGCCTGCTTGTGCTAAAGTCATGATCAAAGCCATTACTGTACCAAGAATACCCATTGTGGGAGCATAACTACCCATTTTGGTAAATATCTGCATATTAGAAAAGTGTCTGTCTTTCATAGCTCTCATTTCCAGCAATGCAAGATTTTCAAGCTCTTCTGATTCAGTTCCGTCAACCGTGTATCTTATTAATTTCCTGGGAAATAAATACTCCAGCAAGTTAATATCTCGTTCTATATTTAGTAATCCCTGCTTTCTTGATTTAATTGATATTTCAATAAACGAGTTAATCAGATTTTCCAAATCGTACGTTCTCGGAAAATATGCCATCTTAATTAAGCCGAATATCTGCTTAAACTTATCAAAACCAAACCCTATTATTGTTGCAGAGAAGGTACCTCCAAAAACAATAATAATGGGAGCTATAAGAAATAAGGCACCTAAAGACCCACCCTCAATTAAATAGGCACCAAAAATAGAGATGATACCTAAAAGAAATCCGTATACAGTACCATATTTTTTTATCATAAGTAATCAAGTAAAGACTTTGGTAAAATCATTGACGATAATTTATATGCAATCTGTAATTGATTATCCTGACTTTGCATATCAATTATTAATTTTGTCTGATCAACATCTTGTTCTTTAGAATAAAGATCTTGCAAATTGAAGATCCTATTGTTCCAGAGCTCTTGAGTGTTCTCAATCTGGTTATAAATATTACCGTTTTGTGATAATTTATTTAACAGATGCTTATGGAAAGCTTGCACTTGATCCAGTTGCTCCCCAGTAGGTAATATGCCATTTTTAAGGTTGTCTCTAATTTTAATTATCACGTTAAATATATCGTTTTCCTGGTTGGCACTCATCGAGATAGCAGGAGCACTTGCTTCTTTCAATGATCTTAAATCGATATTAAAATCTATTTTATTTGAAGAATCTCTGATATTCATTAAATCAGGGCTTACTCCATTTACAGTTTTTAAAACTCCCGAACTGGAATCAAAAACTAATGACTTTGCAGTTGGAGGCGTGCCGAATATTGAAGTATTTGTTCCATCTTCAATATCATAAGTGAAATTCCAGGTATTATCTGCTGTTTTTCCGTAAGAGGTTTTAAGTGTGAACTCAGTTCCTTCAGCGTTAAATATCGATTTTTGATCTGTAATAATTGTACCGTTTGCAGCACCTGAGTCGAGAGAGCCGCTTTGTTTTACAATTGTACCGAAAAGTTCAGTCCCGGTAACATTTAATTTTTGTGTGATATTTTGAGAAAAACTAATTTTTTGCTCGCCACCAACTCCACTAGTTTTAACTTCTACAGAAGCTCCATCCGAAGTTAAATCGTATGGTTTTGCTGAAAAATCAGTTCCGCCGAATAAGTATTTGCCATCAAAACTCGCATTTGCGGCGTCTAACATTGACTGCAATGACAAATCAATTTGTTCAGCAAATATATTAAGGTTTCCTTGAGCCGTTGGATCGGAAGAAAGTGTCATGTTCGATAGGATACTTGACAATTCGTATTCCATAACATTAAGATTACTTTCCGATTCTGTAATGAATCCTTTGGAATAGTCAAGATTTTTCAAATAAGATTCTCCATTCGAAATCTGCTTTTGCAACGATAATATAGTCACAGAACTTGAGGGATTATCAGAGGGTCTTAGCACCTTCTTACCAGTAATTGACTGTTCCTGCATCTTAGCCAATTGCTCTTTGGTTCTGTTAAGATTATTGATAAATGAGCTTTGCAGCATTACGTCAGATATTCTCATAGCTTACACCATTCGGATTACGGTTTCTAACATCTCGTCAGCAATAGAAATCAACCGTGCTGAAGCCTGGTATGATCTCTGGTATTTAATTATGTTTGTCATTTCTTCATCGATGGATACACCAGACACAGATCCCTTTTGTTGAGTTAATTGTTGAATAACCAGATCTGTTGTTTCTGCAAACCTGTCTGATGTTTGTTTATCGTTACCAAGTCTGGCAATCATTCTGGAGTAGAAATCTGTCATTGTAGTACCATCGAGGGTCTTTTGGTGATTAATATTTGCTATTTTTACAGCAATCTCACTATTGCCCTCAGTTCCATCAGCTGATACTGCAATTTGATTAATGTCATTCAAAATATTGTTGTTAATAATCAAATTACCATCACTGTAACTATCAAAAAACAGAATGCCATTCTGTGGTGGATCGGAAAGAGAATACCCTTTTTGATGTTGTTCATTTACAGTTTCAACCAACCTGTTTGAAAGATCGTCCAAACTTTTGATATAATCAGGAATTTTTTCTGAATAAACCGAACTTAAACCTGCCAACTGTCCACCGGATAAGGAAACTTTTGCATGGTTTTCTTTTGTAACAAGCGACAACTTTCCATTAATTACCTGCACATCAAATTCAACATAACCAGAAGCATCAAGAGCCTGTATACCTCCGATAGAAACATTGGCTGAATTCTTATTATCTGTTATTACGCTGACATTAACCAGAGTACTAAGTTCGTCTATAATTGCATCTCTGGAATCCATCAGGTCATTAGCGCTAATTCCAACAGCGCCAGAATCAACAACCTGAACATTCACTTGCTGAATTTGCTTCAAAAGATTATTAACACGGGTGGTCTTTTCTGTAAAGTCGCGCATAGTATCATATTTTATGGTATTAATACTATCATAAACTGTTTTAACCCTTGAAGAGAGCTGTTGCGATGACTGCACCACCTGATAACGCAAAGCAGTGGAGTTTGGCGTAACAGTCAATTCATTCCAGGAATTAAAAAATTTAGTTAACGAATTACTGATTCCTAAATCCGAAGGCTCAGAGAATACCTGCTCAATTTGAGAAAGGATTGCCGATTTCTGATCCTGCATTTGAAATTCACCATTAGAAGTTCTTAGTTGAGAATCGACCAGCGTACTCCTTATTCTGGCAACATCATCAATTTTAACTCCTGCCCCCCATATAAAACCAGCTGTCTTTTCAGGGTTCTCAGCAGAAAAACTTATTCTCTGACGAGTATAATTTTCATTGCTGGCATTGGCAACATTGTGCGAAGTTATATCCATAGCTTTCTGATACGTTGCCAGACTTCTGCGTGATATGTCAAAAATTCTGCTTAGTCCCATAATTCTTCTTTATATTTTTCTATCTAAAATTGCTTTGCTACCAGATTTAGTTACTGCATTTATTACGCCTTTAATGAATTCCCGGGCATTGTTTATAAGAAATTGATTCTGTTGATTTATTTTCTGTATCTCCGCAACTAAACCTTCTATTGCTTCCAATTCTTTATTAAATTCATTTACAATTTTTTCCTCAATGTATTGATTAGCAGATTGAAGAAACTCAGTAATTCTGTTATTCTCTAAAGTTAGATTGAATGACTCTGCAATAGTGGAGAGCAATTCAACTCTTTTTCTTTCACATTTGTCAACTGCAGTAATTAATTTTTCTTCTCTAACAACAGCACCTTCAATGCCTTTTAAATTATTAACTACCAAGGCTCTTTGTTTCAGAAGGACTACTTCATGGAAGTCATTCAGATTACTTCGCTGCTGTTTAACAATTTCTAATAATTCTGTAGTTTTCATAATCTACCCATTAAGATAATTTAAATATCCCAAAACCCTTGTAACGTAAGTCTTTGTTTCGTTAAAAGGTGGAATGCCATTATGCTTATCAACTGCACCAGGACCCGCATTATATGCCGCTAAACTTAGTTTCAAATCGCCATCATATTTTTTAATTAGTTTTGACAAATACTTGGTACCGCCCATAATGTTTTGCTTAGGATCAAAAGAGTTTTTTACACCCATATCTTTGGCCGTGCCATCCATCAACTGCATTAATCCTTTTGCCTTTGCAGATGAAACAGCTTTTGCGTTACCAGCAGATTCGGTAAGAATAACACTTTTAATAAGCTGTGTATCAACGCCATATTTTTTTGAAGCTTCATCAATAATTGCGTCAAAATTTTCGACACGCTTTTCAGACATTTCACTTGGTGTAAGGAAAGGAAGTTGATCACCGATATTTTTTAATCTCAGCTCAAGTTTCTCTCCAATTTTATTGGGGTCAGCGTTAAATTCTGCCAAATCTAAATTTTCACCGGTTAATTTTTTATAAATCTGATCAGCTATTCCAAATCCTTTTCCTTTTGACATGTAGGATGAAATTTCACTCTCAAATATTGTATCAAAATAATCTCCCCCAAAACCTTCTCCTCCGCCAAATAGTCCGCCAGTGGTTTTGTTCATACTTTTAAGCATCATTTGAGTCAACATACTTTCAAAATCTTTTGCCGCACCGGCAAGTTTTGTCTTCTCTTCCTTATTGTATCTTTCGTTAATCTCAGAAGGTTGACTAATGTGCTTTTCAGGGTTCGTTATTTTTAATTGAACACTACTCATTATATTATCACCAATTCTGCTACTAATGCTCCAGCCTCTTTTAAAGCCTGAAAAATTGCGATTATATCCTTTGGTGAAACCTTTAGTGAATTGAGAGCTGCTGCTACTTCCTGTACGTTACTGGCTCCCTGGATTGCGATAGCTCTTGATGAATCTTGTGTTGCAGTAGGAACCAAGTTGTTAAAAACTGTGGTTTCGCCTCTGCTAAATGCACCAGGTTGCGAAATAATTGGATAAGATCTGATGTCTATGTTTAATCCACCATGGGATATTGTTACAGGTTGAATTATTACATTTGTTCCCGCAACAACAGTGCCTGTTCTTTCGTTCAGAACAACTTTTGCAACAAAATCCGTAACAACAGTAATACTTTCTAAATCTGCAAGAAAGCCAATTAAGTTTTCTGATCTTGCTTCAGGAACAGTGATTCTTATTTCTGAGGCATCTATGGCTTTTGCAGAGCCTTCACCAAAAGTAGTGTTTACTGCATTTGCCACGTTACTTGCTGTTGTTAAATCAGGTTCACGTAAATATATTTTTAATTCATTACTGTTAAAACCATCTGATTCAATTTCAAATTTAAGCAACCCGCCACGAGGAACTCTGCCAGCTGCAGTATGATTCTTTGCCACCCTGTTGCCTGAGGGAGTTGAAAAATCATAACCGCCTACAGACATTGGTCCTTGCGCTGTAGCATAAACTTTTCCATCCAGCCCGGATAATGGTGTCATTAATAGTGTACCGCCCGTCAGACTTTTTGAGTCTCCAAGGGAAGAAACAGTAACATCAAACCTGACACCTGGTTTTAAGCTGGATTGCAAAGAAGCTGTAACCATAACAGCAGCCACGTTACGCGTTTTCAACTCGGATTGTGGTACTGTAACCCCAAACCTTTGCAGCATACTTGTAATCGATTGAATTGTAAAAGATGATCTTTGACTATCTCCAGTTCCTGCCAAACCAACCACCAATCCATAACCAATTACTTGCTCGGTAGACTGACCGGAAATAAACGCGATATCTTTCACTCTCTGTGCTTTAATAGCACCAAAAAGTAAAAGGAATAAACTAATATATTTAATTGCCTTTTTCATATCTAACCTAAAAAATGAAGTGAAATAACTTTGTTAACCAGCCTGGACTCTGAGAATCTTCAATCATACCGTTTCCTTCAAGTCTTATTTCAGCTTCTGATATATTATAAGAATAGATTGAATTGTCTGATCTTATATCAGAGGTTCTTACAATTCCTGTTATAAATACGTTTTGTTCTTCGCCGTTAATCACAAGTTTGCGTCTGCCTCTAACTCTCAAATTTCCATTTGAATAAACAGAATCTACCAAAGCACTGATTGTTGTTCTGATTAAGCCGCTTGTTCTGGTACTTCCCTTTCCGTCAAAATCGTTATTAGAACCAGCCCCAAAATCAATACTTGGCAATGTAGTTGCATCCATAGCCCCACTAAGATTAAAACCAACATCACTGCTCTTACCTGTAGATTTTTCCGCGTTGTTTGAAGCCTGGGAAGATTCGACAACATTTATTGTAATGGCATCACCTACAGTAACCGCTTTTTGATCAGAAAAAAGCGAGTAAGCTGCATTCCTGCTCATGTTCTGAGCAAAAACACCAGTCACTGAAACTAATATTGCGATGGTTACTATTTTAACATTCATTTTTTACTCCAACACTAAAACATTTTGAGAATCAATAACTTTTACTCTGAACAGCTTGTTATCATCTGTCTTGGTTCTTATTACATCGCCTACACAACCATCCTGTCTGGCAACCCCATGCATTTTAATATTAACACTACCAACAATCGAGTTTAACCATACAACATCTCCTGAGTTAACAACAGGCTTCTCCTCAAGCATAGCACCAGTTACCGGAGAATCTTTTTCAATAAATAATCTATTTCTCATTTTTGTTATTTCATTTATGTTGGCTAATTCGTCACGCAGTTTAGTAACATCAATTAGGGCAAATCGAAAAAGATTATCATTCAATTCAGAATTTCTTTCAATATTTTCGTTAGCTAACAGTCCAAATTTGTAGAGATTAACTTTTAGTAAAATGTTAGAAGATACTCGATCTTCATTATTCTTAGTAACAACAACAGGCAGATACAAATTATCGCCATTCAATGTATATGGCTCATTATAATTAATTTCAAAATTTGTATTTGATTTTGGCGCACGGACAACCTGATATTCATAACTGACATATTCAGTCAATCTTGATTTCAGATAGTTATCAATGCTGGATTCAATACTTGAATCAGCAGAAAATAACGAAAATAATATGATGAGTGCATTCATCATTTCATTTACCTTTTAAGATTATTTGCCATTGTCATCATTTCTTCAACAGTTTTAACTGTTTTACTATTAATTTCATATGCTCTTTGTGCGGTAATCATTGCAATCATTTCTTCAACTATATCAACATTTGAAGATTCTAAAAATCCCTGATCAATTTCGCCAAAACCATTTGAATCGGGTGTCCCAAGTAATGGAGATCCGGAGACTTCAGTTTCCTGATAAAGATTACTGCCCAAAGATTTTAACCCGCCTGGGTTCATGAACTTAACAAGTTGAATTTCGCCAAGTATATATGAGGTCCCATCATTTTCGTGGACTTGAACAACTCCATCACGGGAAATAGATACGTTGAGTGTTGTATCTGTAAGAGAAATTTCTGGATCCAGCAAGTAACCACCGGAAGTAACCAATGAACCTTCAGAATTAACTTTGAATGATCCATCTCTTGTATAAGCGTAAGAACCATCCGGTTTACGAACTTGAAAGAAGCCGTCACCTTGAATAGCAAGATCAAACTGATTATTTGTAGGGATAATATCTCCCTGCTTGTGTATTTTTTGTGTTGATGTTGGTTGTACACCATTACCAATTTGCACATTGTTCGAGGATGCTGATGTAGTACCGGGGGTACCAGAGGAAACAGTCTGTAATGGCACTTCCTGATACATCAGATCCTGAAACTCAGCTTTATTCTTCTTAAAGCCAGTTGTATTCATGTTGGCAATATTGTTTGATATAATTTCAACACTTAGCTGTTGTGCATACATACCGGAAGCTGCTGTTGTTAATGCCCTTGTTGCCATAACCTTACTCCTATATTAAACTTTTCCTATCTGATTGGCTTCTTCAAGACTCTTATCAAGAGCCTGAATCATTTTTGTAGCTGCTTCATAATCCTTGCTCATTTGAATCATGGCTTCCATTTCAATAATAGGATTAACGTTTGAACTTTCTAAATAGCCCTGCGAAACCATAAACTCCCCTTCTTCAAGTGATTCATAGCTGCCAGCACTGAGTCTAAAACATGACCCTTCTGTTTTCTTTAAATCTCTTATATCACTAATTTTTGCTATTTGCAAAGTATCAACAGAGTGCTTGCCGACAAGTATTTCACCTTCCTGAGTGATTCTTATTTGCTGGTTATCCTCCATTTTGTATTCACCAAGGTTAATTTCTCCACCTTGTCCCAGTACTTTATGCCCAAGTGAATTAACAAGAAAACCGTCAACTGATAGTTTGAATTCTCCATTCTTTGTGAAGAGTGTTTCTTGTCCATTATCTACCGTAAAATATCCTTCTCCTGAAAGCGCAACATCCAGTGGATTATTTGTATTGACAATGTCACCCATCTGATGATCAGTATACTGTTCGTAATAAATCTGACCTTCAGCATCCAACATTTCTGCAAATGGCAAGTCTCGTTTAAAACCTGTTGTATTGATATTTGCCAAATTATTTGCAGTAACACTTAAATTGCTCATGCCTTTACTTAAGGCCTGCGATGCTAATTGAATACCTTCGATCATTCTATACTCCGTCGCTTACTTAAACAGCGTTCATTTTTTCGTGATTATGAATTCTATTAGCTAACAATATTTCACCCTTAGAAATCTTAAGATCCCGGGCTGTTTTAGTAATGATTATATCATTTAATTGCGTTCTTCCAGGACCATCTTTTAATCTTTTTCTTATTTCGTTCAGATAAGGGTTATCCTTCTTCACGATACGTTCTTCTCTCATTAACTTAATATTCTTCTTTAAAATTTTATCTTTATCTTCTTTTTTTGCTGATGTTTTCCTTCTGAAATAAACTACAACAACAGCTATAGCTGAGGCCGTTACTAGTAATAAAAATTTCCAGACTATGCCGCTGCTTTTTACAGGCTTCATAATTCTTCTGGCAACATATGGCTTGCGTTTTTCGGGAACACTTTTTATTTCGGCAAATGCAGTTTTTTCGATTTCCGGAATTGCTACTACAGCTTCCAATTGCGCTTCATTCTGCTTTGAGCTATCCGGTTCATTATGTATGACAAGCTGGTTATCAAGTACCTGTCCTGCGGAATCTTGAGGCATTTCGGGTTCAGTTTTCTGTTTTGCTCTGGCAGCTTCAATTTGCGCTTTAACTATCCGATCAATATTGACCTTCTCAACAATGTCTTGTGCATTAATTGTGTAAAGAAAACTTAACAGTATAAATAAGTATGTTAATTTCATTTTCTTATCTTTCTTTTTAATGGAAAGGAAAGCACTAATGTTGAACCTGTTGTTTCAGTCGCATCACTTACAACTTCTCCCTCATGAGCAGACATCAAATTCTTAAGTATTCTGAAACTGATATCACGAGAATAATCATCATAGGATTTACTTAATTTTTCAAGGTAGTCAGTTGAAATGAACCTTATTACAATATTGTCTTTTATAAATTTTGACTGTATAAGAATTCCGCCACCATGCTCGTTAGTTGCTCTGAGAACACTGAAAGCATTAGACAATATCTGATTAACATAATTCTCATTACTCAGTATCGGTGGAATTCTTTCTTCCAGATCAAGAATGCATTCATAATTTTTATTCCGAAGCGAAGAACCGATTACTTCCTGATATTCTTCAATAAATCTATTCAAATCGCAAGGTTGAATCTTTAACTCGCTGCTATCAAGACTGGCAAATTTCACCAGGCGGGAAACAATGGTATTTACCTTTTTAACCTGCGACATAATTCCATTTACCAATGACCGGTCAACATTCTTGAATTCTTTACCAATCATATCTGTGTAACTCATTATAACCTGAAGCGGGCTGATCAGTGTTTCAGCAATACCGGATGTTAATTCACCTATTGCAGACAACTTAAAATCATTTGTTAATTTTGACTGATAAACCTGCAAATCGTGGAATGTAGAGGTCAGCTGCTGTTTCTGTCTTATAATTTCAAGCTGTGGCAATACAATTCCAAGACAAATTCTTATTGCCTGGCTTTCTGCCGATTCATCCGGCAGAGAATTTATTGAGGTTAAGATACTAACTACGCCACGGTTAACTTTTCTTTCAACAATTGGAATAATTAAATAATTGTTTTTTGTTCCTCTGATTGTTTGAGTGCTTGGTTCCGGGATTATAACTGGTTTGCCAGTTTCAAAAATCCATTCCAAGATGCCGTCTTTATTCGTGCTGTTAATAAAGGCAGTTGTTTTACTGCTGGCATTTTTATTTCTTGAAATCAGAGTGTTCTGCATATCGTTGTAATAAAAAATACTTAGTTCATTTACTGAAATAATTCTTCTTAAAGTTTTATCAAGAATGTTTATAATCTCATCCGGATTAGAGAGTTTTTTAGTCTTGCTTTCCAGCGCAGAAATGTATTGCAATAAACGAGGGCTACCTTCTGTTTGAGTTTCTTCTTCCTGATCAGGTATTTCCGGTTCTACAAGTCTCAATGGGCTCTCATCAACTTTCTCGTTATCAACATTTTTAAGTGTTTGATAAAACGGTTGATACTTTGATATATTTTGTCTTATCACTCTCAACTGAAGTACCTTGCCGATTCTAATTGTTCAGTAAATATTTCTCTGTAGCCTTCAATAAATCCGTTTAATTCTGCTTCGTTTGAAAATCTTAATACTTTCATTGATTCTTCTGAAAATTCCATTCCAACGTCCCAGAATGCAGCTCCAATTTGTAATTTCTGAGTCATATAATCAGCAAGATGAATTATTGCCGAAAGGAATTCACTGTTTTTTGCATTACTTGGGTTGTGATGATTTGCAATTGATTCGCAAAGTGTGACCGGAAAATTCCATTTTTCGAGAAGGAACTGACCAATATCCATATGACCCAGACCCAAGACTTCAATCTCAGCTTCAAGAAATAATGCTTCGCCATTTGTTGCTTTTTCGTGTATTGCTACATAATTGGAATGTAAAAATCTGTGCATTACAGTGATACCAAGGTCATGTAAGAAACCGGAGACGAAAGCTTCACCAGGATTATCGTATCCAAGATCATCAGCAAGTCTTTTCGATGCGGTACCTGTAAGATACGAGTGCAGCCAAAATTCCTTTTGATCAAGAAATTTGTCAGTTTTGTTCTTAACAGATTCCATAACGGAAATTGTTGAAACAATATTTCTCAATTCGCTAAATCCCAGTAAAAGTATTGCAAAATCCAGGTTAGTAACTTTTCTCTGTAAACCATACAAAGGGGAATTGGCTATAGTTAAAATTTTGGTTACTAAGCTCTGATCTTTACTGATAACCTGTGTTACTTTAGAAGTATTTACAGATTTGTCATTTAGTAAATTCATTACGTCAGTAAGAATAGCAGGAGTTGACGGAAGATTGTAAATGTTTTTTAAAACCAGTTCCGTTTTTTCCCTTTTTGCGGCTATTTCAGGTGCTTGAGTAGTCATATCTTTCTCTTATATTGTTAACATTTCTAATTGACTTCTGAAAAGAGTTTCATAACTCTGTATAAATCGATCAAGATATACTGCATCTCCCATATTAAGAATCTGTAGTATATTTGTATCTAATTCCATGTTCTCATCCCATGAAAAATCTCCAACCCCTAATCTTTGTGTCATAAAATCAGCAAGATGAACAATGGATGATAATACTTTATTCTTCTCAGAAGCTGACGGCAGATGATGATTCACGATAGTATCGCCCAGTGATTTTGGCAAATTCCATTTATCAGCAAGTATTTGACCAATTTCGTGATGTCCCATACCGAGCACTAATTTTTCTGCATTGGAGTGACGAATACCTTGTTCTTCATTCATCAGGCAGATTTCGTCAAATTCTTTTTTGAAATATCGTTGAATTACAGCAATTCCGAGATCATGTAATAATCCTGCCGTAAAAGCTTCGCTGGTTTTATTATACCCAAGATCATCGGCTATTCTTTTTGAAGCACTTGCAGTCATTAATGAATGACTCCAGTAAGCTTTTCTATTCCAATTCTTACCATTTTCATTCTTAAATGCCTCAATCATTGAGAGCGCTATGACTATATTTTTTATATGATCAAAACCAAGAATAACAATTGCAAACTCAATGGTAGAAACTCTTCTGGGTAAACCATAGAGGGGAGAGTTTGCGACTGAAAGAATTTTGGCTGTTAAGCCCTGATCTTTACTAATCAACTTACCTAACTCGGCAGCGCTTGTTCTTGGATTTTCGAGAAGGCTTGAGGCCTCTGTCATCACCATGGGAATTGAAGGAAGATTCCTAATATTCATAAGGAATTTTCTATTCTTTTCACGTTTTTCGTTAATATCTACAGTTTCATTATTCATTGATATACGCTAGTTTCGTTCTAAGATTGTCAACTATTCTGGTGTGTATTTGTGAAATTCTGGAAATTGTTATGTTTAACATTGATGCAATTTCCTTATAACTTAGGTGTTCATAGTAGTATAGAGATAATATAAGTCTGTCTCTTTCTTCCAAGCCTTTTATAGCTTCAACTAATAATTCTTTAGCTTCATTTTTTTCTGCCATCTCATCAGGTATTTCATTATCGTCGGGTAAAACTTCGTATAACATGTAACCGTCTTCTTCATCCACAGAACGGTTAAGAGATACATTGCTGTAATACGGCTCATTAGAGTTTTCAGGATTTGTAGCTCGTGGTTTAATTTGGACCTTTCTGAGTTCATCAATAATCTTTCCTCTGATCCTTTGAATGGCGTACGTTTCAAACTTTGTTCCATAATCAGGATCGAATCGATCAATTGCCTCAGTTAAGCCTTCAATGCCAAACTGAAAGTAATCTCTATCATCAAAAATATACATACTTAAGAATTTAGAATTATGTATCACATAATGAACAAGATTTTGATAGTTCATTATGATCTGCTTCTTAAGAGCATCATTTGGTGAAGTTTTGTATTTCGTCCATAGCATACTTGTGTCCATGCTACTACCCATTTAGTTATTAAACATCCTTGTTTTTTTTAAGAGCCGCCTGGTTGATTGACCTAAGAAATATGATAGCCAAAATACTTATCATTACGGTAAGGAAAACAAACACGACAAATGATTTTAGTAGTACGTCCTGGGCGGGTAATCCCTGCTGTGCAAAGAATACTATCGAGAGGCAGAAGATTAACAAGCCGATATGGAGTACTATTTTGTTCACGTTTTCACTCTTTTTTCTATAATAAAAGCAAACTCCATACCAAGAATAAATTGGAGTACATTTTCTAGAAAAGGTCTAAAAGAGTCTTAAAACGGTGCTTTTAGGAGAGTAAATCTGATCCATAGTGGTTAATATTAGCCACATGCACGTATTCATCAAGGTTCTTAATTAACTTGAAAAAATTTGTAGTTACGAGAGAATCATCATTATTTTCAATGAATAATTTTTGGTTGATAATTGAACGACTTACAGCATTATCGTACCTGATTGTGCCAAGGCAGTTCAATTTTTCTCTTAGGAAATGGTATGAGGCTGAATTTAAATTTTGGAACGCTTGTCTGCCTTCTGATTCGTCTGCACACTTATTAACGATAACCAGTTTTTCAGAATCGACAGAATTTACACAGAGCAGTTTGATCATCACATAAGCATCCATAATGCTTGTTGGTTCTGGCGTTGTTACAAACACCGAAAAATCGGCATTAGCTAGAATTTTAACCACATCTTCACTTGCTCCGGCACCGGTATCAAGAAAAATATAGTCGTAATTATTAGAAATTTTGCTCAACTGCATAAATAAATAAGCAATAGTATCATCTTTTAATCTCTGAAAATCCGCTCTTCCAGAATCTCCAAAGATAAAGTGCAGATAATCGGATCGTTTTGTTATAACTTCTTTAAGTAGACTGCGTCCTTTATAAAATTCGTTTATTGTACTGGTGGGTTTAATATCAAGCATAATATCCATGTTTGCCAGATTCGGATCAAGATCAATAACGAGCACCTTTCGCCCTTTAAGTGATAATGAGTATGCAAGATTCAAAGAAACAAATGTTTTACCTGTTCCACCTTTTCCACTAGAAAAGGCGTAAATGTTCTTTGATTCGTCTCTTTTTTTACCTTCAAGATTTTTTAATTCTGCTATCCGTTGTGCTTGTCCAATCATGATCCCATAGCTCCCGTATAAATCAACTTTGCCATCATTCCCGGATCTGCCGAAATGATGTCGTCAGGTATTACCTGACCGTTGGTTAAAAACATTGTTGGTACATTCATGCTTGATGCCACATTAAGGATATTTCCATAAGAAACCGCTTCATCAATTTTTGTGAAGAGTAGCGAGTTATAATTGAATATTTTGAATTTTTTTGCCACGCTCATCAGGTTTTTTGTTGAATTAGTCGCACTAAGTACCAAAGTAATTTCATCTATATCTATACTATCGAGAAACTTCTTCGATTTGTTTAGCGATTCCGGATTATTTTGGCTTCTTCCTATGGTATCAATGAAAACAATGTCTTTCTTTTTGAAGCTATTTAGTAATTTGGGCATTTCCTCTTCTTCATAAGCTACAAGCATTTCAATATTACTCACTTCAGAGAATATCCTCAATTGGTCCAGTGCGCCAAGCCTGAAAGTATCAATCGAAATTAAGCCTATATCAAGATTATGAAGAATTTTAGAAATAACAGCCAATTTTGCTATACTTGTGGTTTTGCCAACTCCTGTGGGTCCAACCAATGCAACAATTTTTGTTTTACTTTTATCATTAACCTCAAAGTTTACTGTTGGTATTAAAGATCCAATGCTTGACAAAACATAACTGCCAACGTTTTTCATATCAAGAAATTTTTGATTTTCTTTAAGCTGTTTTAGGACGAGTGAAATAATATCTCTCTGTACCTCGTTTTCCAACAACGTATCAACTACCGTTTTTAATACTTCCTTAAGTTGATCACCGGACGCACTTCCTCTCAGTCTATCATTAACCGAGTCATTCTTGTCCCTATCCAGCGTAATATTCGGCTTTTCGTTATATACCTTTGCTGCAAGCTTTTGAAGCTCGGAAGCAAACGCACTTGGATCCCCGGCTTCTGATTTTTGCCTCTTCTCCATATTCTTCATCATTATCGGAATATGTTCGTCTTCAATGCCAGATGTTATTTCAAAAAGTCTTCTCGATCCGGATTTGTCATCGCTTTCAATAACACGTGTACTTAAAATAATAGCCTGCTCACCCAGCTCCTTTTTCATCTGCTGACTGGCCTCTTTCAAGGTAGGGGCAACGTATTTTTTAATTTTCATTCATTACCTCCAGTTTATCTATAAATTCAATCTCAATATTGGAGGGTAATTCAGAATATGAAACCACTGCAATATCAGGGAACGAGGAAGTAATTAACCTGTACAAATAAGGTCTGATTGTTGCCGAAGTAATTATAACCGGCTGGTAGCCTAAGGATGCAAATTTATCTACAATAGTAGCTAAATTCTTATTAAGTACTTTCAGAAGGCTCGGGCTCAATCCAAGTGTTTGCATCGATTCCTGATTCTTCTGAAGTGAAGAAGTAATAGTAGATTCCAACATCTCCCCAACTACTGCCCCATGAATAATGCCGTTATTGTCTTTATACAAATTAGCAATCGTGTCCCCTATGGAATGACGTGCGTACTCAACCAGTACATCAATATTTTTTGTAACCTTTGAATAGTCAATGAGAGCCTCGAGTATCTGCACCATATCTTTAATTGGTATATATTCTTTCAGTAAATTTTGCAATACCTTTTGAATTGAACCTAATGGCAGCACATCCGTATTAATATCCTCAATAACCGCAGGGTATTCTTTCTTGAGATTTTCAAGCAATTGTTTAACTGCCTGACGGGATAAAATTTTATCGAAATTAAGCTTTAATACTTCCTGAAGATGCGTTGTAAGCACAGAGATACTATCAACAACCGTGTAGCCCGAGAGTTCGGCTTTATCTTTTTCCTGCTCTACTACCCAATAGCCATTTAGCCCAAACGCGGGGTCTGTTGTTGGAAGTCCATTAAGTTCCTCCGTTGCACCGCCGGGATTCATGGCTAAATATCGATCAGCATAAAGTTCATAGTTGGCAACAACATTACCTTTAATTTTTATTATGTATTCATTTGGTGATAACTGCAAATTGTCACGTACTCTTACTGGAGGTATTAATACGCCAAACTCCAAGGCAATAAATTTTCTGGTAGAGGCTATTTTTTGAAAAAGGTTTCCTCCCTGGTTTTCATCAACCAGGCTGATTAAACCGTAACCAATCTCCACTTCAATAGGATCGACCTGCAAGTAATCTTCAAAGTTCTCCTCTTTGGTTTCACTCCCCTCATCCTCTACAATCTCAGCAGGTAAAGAAGATGAAAGTTTATTCCTTTTAGATTTTATATACGAACTGGCGCCTAGACTTCCGCCCAGAATAACAAAGGGAATTGTTGGCATACCGGGAACAAAAGCAAAAAGCAGCATAACACCGCTTACCGTACCCAATACACGCGGATTAGCGAAGAGTTGAGTTTTTAATTGAGAATCAAGACTTGCACCTGTACTGCTGCGTGTTACAACCATACCTGCAGCGGTGGCAATGATAAGAGCCGGGATTTGAGAAACCAGCCCATCACCAATTGTTAATATTGTATAACTTTTAAGTGCATCAGTAAATGGCATGCCTCTTTGTGCCACACCAATAATAAAACCGCCTATAATGTTGATTGTATTAATAAGTATACCGGCAATGGCATCACCTTTTACAAACTTGCTTGCACCATCCATTGCGCCATAAAACTCGGCTTCCTGAGAAATTTCTGCACGGCGGTGTTTTGCTTCCTGCTCACTTATTAAACCTGAATTAAGATCAGCATCAATGGCCATTTGCTTACCAGGCATAGCGTCCAGTGTAAACCTTGCAGCAACTTCCGAAATTCTACCAGATCCTTTTACTATCACTACAAACTGAATAATTACAAGAATTATAAATATTATAAATCCGACTACATAATTACCACCAACAACAAAGGTTCCAAAGGACTCAATTACCTTTCCGGCATATCCTTCAATTAAAATTAACCTGGTTGAACTAATATTTAGGGCAAGTCTAAAAATTGTGAATACAAGTAATAAACCGGGGAAAACAGAAATTTCGAGTGGTGATTTAATATACAAAGAGACTATCAGTATTAAGACTGACATAGTAATATTAATAGCCAGGAAAAAATCTAAAAAGAATGCGGGTAAAGGAATTAGCATAAGCCCCAGCATAAAAACCAGACCAAAGGCTAATAGAATATCTGTATTTTTACCAAAACTTTTCATCATACTATTGATTTCTTCTTAGAATTCTTTAATTGGAAAATGTATGCAAGTATTTTTGCTACCGCCTGGAATAACTGTTCGGGGATAGTATCACCAATATTACACATTTTGTACAATGTTCGTGCCAGTTCCCTGTCTTCATGAAGTGGAACATTATTTTCCAGGGCAATTTTCTTAATTCTTTGGGCAACTTCATCTACACCTTTGGCTAAAACTTTTGGAGAACGATCCCTTGCCGGATCATAGCGGAGAGCAATAGCAAAATGGGTTGGGTTTGTAATTACAACATCTGCAGTAGGTATTTCCTGCATCATTCGCTGCCTGGCCATCGCAATCTGAATTCCTCTTATTTTGCCCTTTACAAGTGGATCACCTTCCGTCTGCTTTCCCTCTTCTTTAACTTCCTGTTTGGTCATCATACCATCTTTTGCAAACTTCCATTTTTGGAAGATAAAATCAGCAATTGCAATGGCAGCATAGGCAAGTGATAACTTCCAGACAACTTCAAATCCGGCAGTTAACATAAAATCCACTATACTAATTACGCTTAAATCCATAAATTTTGCCGATTCTTCCATATAATCAAAAATTGTAAGGTAAATTATGAGACCAATAACAAACAGCTTAAACAAGGATTTAGCCAGCTCAACAAATGACTTAGAAGAAAAAAAAGTGTTTTTAATACCAGTAACAATATTGAATTTATCAAATTTAGGTTCCAGGGCCTTAGGTGAAATTTTAAATCCAACCTGAGCGATACTTACACCTAGTGCTAAAACAACAAGTCCGAGTAGAAGAGGGGACATTGTAATAAAATAGAATAATGCCCAATCAGTTAAATATCCCTGAACCAACTGATATGATAATTCAAGTTTATCTAAAGAGCTAAAAATTTGTACTGAAAGATCGGCGAATTGGCCACTAATGAACGATTGGCTAATATAGAGCAAAGTAAAACCACCGCCAAAAACAGCAAAAGAATTAAATTCTATGCTTTTGGCTACTTTTCCCTCACTCCTCATATCGGTTAGTTTTTTACCAGAGGCCTGTTCGGTTTTTTCTTGGCCGTCACTGTCAGCCATTTTCTACCATTCCTTTAATAATATTTAACAAACTATCTTCATAGCCTTTAAGTAAATTTTTAATAACGTAAATGTATATGGGTATTATCATACTAATAAGTACAAATCCTAAGCCAAGTTTTATGGGTTGTGTTACAAAGAAAACCTGCATTTGTGGAAGAGCTCTTGCTAAAATGCCTTCGGCCACCTGAACCAGGAAAAATGAAATAAGAATAGGTGAGGAAATCTTAATGGCCAATACAAATATCCCCGCTGAATAATCAATAAGAATACCGGTTAATGTACCCGTCAATTGAGCCCCTCCAACCGGTATTATTCTGAAGGAATAAGCAAGGGCCTGAATTATATAATGGTGTCCGTTAATTATAAAGAAAACCATGAAGGCAGCAAAAACCAAAATCTCTCCAACAACATTGCCAGACATTTCTGTTACAGGATCGAATATTTGTGAAATTGCTAGCCCCATCTGAAACCCCATTATATGGCCCGCAAACGAAATCCCATAAAAAATAAAGTTCAGAGAAAACCCGATTATTGTGCCGGTAAGTACTTCCTTAATACCAATCAAGCTCATTGACCAGATATCAAGTGGAATATTCACGTTTATATCGTGGAGGCTTAAACCTATGATATAAGATATCATCATAGCAAGAAAAACTTTTATTGTAACGGGGATAGATTGATGTCCGAAAATAGGAGCAGTAGCGAAGGCGGAAAAAACTCTCAGAAAAATCATGATGATGAACACAAAATCATTTACTAAAATATCAGTCATCACACAACCGTGCTAAGTATATTCATTACCTTGTTTGTGAAACCAATCAGTTTACTAAGAATCCATGGTATTAAAAACAAAATAACTAATGCGGTAATAATAATTTTAGGAACAAAGGTTAAGGTCATTTCCTGAATTGACGTGACAGCCTGAAAAATAGAAATAAATACGCCAACCATTAGGGAAGCTCCTAATATTGGAAGCAGAATTGCAAACGTCGTATAAAATGCTTCTGTAATTATCTCTATAACAATTTCTTCAACCATTTAAGTAAAGCTCCTCATAACCGAGCCAATTACTAAATTCCACCCATCAACTAAAACGAAGAGCAGTATCTTGAATGGCAAAGCTACCATCATGGGCGGAATCATCATCATACCCATGGATAATAGAATACTACCTACAATCATATCAACCATTAGAAAAGGTATGAAGAGGAAAAACCCAATAAGAAATCCGGCTCGAAGCTCACTTAAGGCAAAAGCAGGTAATAAAATATATGTTGGAAGATCCTGACGTGTTTCCGGTCTTGTATCCTGCGAAAGACTTATGAATAGCTCAAGATCCTCGTCTCTAACATGAGCGAACATAAACTCTCTTATTGGCTCGATTCCAATATCGTAAGCCTGCGAGATATTCATTTCGCCTTTCATAAGCGGTTGCAAGGCAGTATCGTTAACCTGAGTCCAGGTCGGTGCCATAATAAAAAAAGTTATAAAAAGTCCAATACCTGCCATTAACTGGTTAGGCGGCATTTGCTGTGTGCCAAGCGCCTGTTTCAAAAAATGAAAGACAATGATCAATCTTAAATAGGATGTTGTCATAATCAATATAGAAGGAGCAAGACTAAGAACGGTCATTAATAGCAATATTTGAATAGTTGCAGAGACATCTTCGGGACTGTCTGATGTACCAATATCAAGCCCTATTTTGGGCAGGGGGATTGTCTGACCCTGTTGTGCAGAAAGATCGTTAGCAGAACAGGCAAGTAACAAAAGTACGGTTATTAATAGTAGCGCTCTTTTCATCTTGATGGCAGATTCTTTTTTAATATATCTAAAAAATTAGAACTGATTCCACCTGATTCCAATTCCTCGTCCAGGTCAGCATCATATTCAAGTTCTTTTAAGAGATTAATTGATCCCTCGCTTATGCCTAAGACAAGGAGAGAATCTTTAACTTTTACAACTGAAATAAACTTTTTGGGCAGTATCATCTGATTACTAATAACCTGTACATTTAATGACTTTGATACTTTACTCTTGGCAGTATTAGTATATTTTTTAACGTAATACATAATTCCCCATAACAAACCAAAAACAATAAAAAGGGGTAAAAGAGCATTTAAGAAGTCGGCAACTTCCATTAGTAAACCCCTCTCAACCTTTCTTCAGGATCATTCAGGTTAACTATACGAATACCAAAATGCTTGTCAATTACAACAACTTCGCCTTCAGCAATTTTTTTGTTATTTACAAAAATATCAACGGGCTCACTGGCAAGTTTATCCAGTTCAATAACATATCCTCTTTCAAGTTCAAGGATATCTTTAATCTGCATTTTAGTTCGTCCCAATTCGATGTAAATATTCAGGTTCAGATCCTGCAGAATTGCCAGTTTTTCATCTCCACCGCCGGATTTTATATTAGCTTCATCAAATTCATCAAATTCGGCCATGGTACCTACCACTGAACTTGCAATTCCTTCAGAAACACCGGATGCAATTGAAGCTGCCAAATCTTCGGCAGAAGTCTTTCCGGCACCTAAGTTATTATTGCCCGGAATTGCATCTTCGGGAGTTAAACCTTCTTCATTTGTAATTTCGTCCATTTTATCTAGTCCAGTCTTTCGTTTTGAAGAGCCCTGCGTGTAATTTTTACTGCTTTATTTTTATTGGAAACGCCACTTCTTCCGTAAAAGAGAATTTTGTCTCCGTATATAATTCTGTTTTCGTCGCCAATCTTTTGGTCAAGCTTGATGATATCCCCTTTTTGCAGATTTTTCAATTCATCAATCGTAATTTTTGATTTCCCGAATTCAACAGCTAATTGAATATTCGATTTAATCAGATTACCCGTAATAATTTCTCTGGCAGTTGTACCCTGATATTTTGTTGGTCTTATCTGAGAAAGTTTTTGAGAAGAGAGTTTTGCAAGAATAGTGTCAAAAGCAAAAGTAGCAAAACATAAGTTCATCAAAAATGACTTTTCACCTACCATCAACTCAAATGAAATAAGCAGAACCGATTCACTCTGCGAAGTAATTTGTGCAAAGTCAATATCCGGCTCAAATCTATCAACACCAAAATCGAATTCACCTATTATATGCCAGGCTTTTCTCAAATCCTGCATTATCTTTTCAACTACCACATTAAGCACTTTTTGCTCAATAGGCGTTACTACCGGTGATGATTTTGTTCCTTCCCCGTTACCGCCAAGCAATCTGTCTACAAGTGTAAAAGCAAGATCGGGACTAAGCTCAAGAATTCCTTTGATGTCAGTATTCCTGATATCAAAAGTAAACAGGCAAGCCGGGTTTGAAACAGAGAGAACATACTCTGAGTAATAAATCTGATCTACGGAAGTAATCCCGATATTAACAATTTGCTGTAACTTCGATACAAGAAATGAAGAGAAGTTTTCTGCAAAGTTTTCGTGAATATTTCTGATTGTTCTTAGTTGATTTTTTGAGATACGGTTAGGTAAACGGAAGTCAAAAGGAACTACTTCTCTATCTTTAGTAGAATCTTTTCTGTCTTCTCTACCTGACTTAACATTGTTAAGAAGCGCATCTATCTCGGATTGTGATAATACTTCTGCCATCGTTAATTTATTATATATTTACTGAAATAAACCTTATTTACGCCGATATTTGGTAAAAACTCTACTAATTTGTTTTGAATTTCACTACGAAGAGTATCTCTGTAGGAGGTGTTACCAAGCAAAACAACAGATTTACTTGAAAGCACAGAAATAACAAGATCTTTAACGAGAATATCTTTGCCTTCCATTTCGAGTTTGTTTTCTTCGCTTCTTAAATCAAAAGCTACGCTTGCCAAAAGCAATTCCTTGCCTTTAGTGCCGGCTGGATTAACAATAATGTCATCAATAGAATGAATAAACTTACCAAGCTCTACATTTGCCAAGGTATCACTATCGTGTAGTTCCGTGCCTTCTTCGGCAGATTCTGCGGCGGCTGCTTTCTCACTCATCTTGTTGAGAAGAATGTTCGCAGTAATAAAGTATACTGCTACTAATTGAATTACAAAAAGAGGTATTCCTATTACGAATACTTTGGCATTTAAGCCGCCCTTTTTTTCCGGAGCTGATGATGCTACTGCCGGGATTTCGCTTATGTTATCGTCTTCTATCATAGTGATTAATAATAATCAATAGACATGCCAAACAAAAAACAGCTTTTTATGTAAATTATTGATGGGTATTAAGAGAATGTGGCTAATATTGCGCAGGTGACTAAAAAAAGCGGGGTTAGTTAAACCCCGCTTTTAGGATTTATTATCTAATTAAGTTTGTAATTTCTTGTAGTAGTGAATCAGCCGTGGTAATTACCCTGGCATTTGCCTGGAAGCCTCTTTGTGATACAATCATTTTTGTGAATTCTTCCGAAAGATCCACGTTTGACTGCTCAAGAGCACCCGACTGAACTGTTGTGTTGGTTTCTTCGCCAAGAGCACCTACGTTGGGTTGACCTGAGTTTGCATATGCTGAGTAAAGATTACCACCTTCACTGATAAGACCATTAAGGTTAGGGAATGTAGCTACCATCAGCTGAGCCAGCGGACGGGAATTACCATTTGAGAAAATACCCATTACCACACCATATTGGTCAATGTTTATGTTTGAAAGTAGAGCAGAAGCAGAACCATCCTGATTAATTGCAGAAACAACTGAAGAAGCTGATGTTTGTGTAACACCGTTAAAGCCGCTACCAAAATCTAAATTGATAGTAACAGGATCAGCGCCGGCTGTTGGTGTAAACTGCAATGTAGGATCATTTGGCGAAATATTTTCTGTGTCCAGTGTACCATCGGAGTTGAAAGTAACTGTGCCAACTGAGGTGACTGGTAAACCTGTAGAAGTGCTCGTACCAGGAACAGTTGCAGCAAACCTCCAGGTGTTGGCGCTAATTTTTGTAAAGCTTAGTGATGTTTGATGAGCGTTACCTAGGGAATCATAAACTGTAACAGAACCGGAAACAATGTTGGGGTCCCTGTTACCATCTGCTGAGGAACTTAACGTGCTGGTAATGTCATTATTTGTTAAAGTAGTACCATCTAAATCAAACTGAATATCACCACCTGGCTCGCCTACATTTGATAGACTTATTGCACCGGCATATGTTGCATCAGTTGGATCAAATTTTGCTGCCGAAGCGGCGTCCAGAGTCATATTTCCCGTACCATCATCAGCAAATGTTAATGATATAGCAGCTGCAGAACTGCCGACTGACGTACCTGCAGAATCAGTAACATCCCAGGTTAAATTATACTGGTTAGCTGTAGCCGTTGGAGTAAATGTTTGTGTTAAGGTGAATTCCTCACCATATTCGTTATAGATAGTGTTAATAGTTTCTGTGGCAGCTACATCAGAAGATTTAATATTTCCTCTAACATCAACGGTTTCGGTTCTTGTGGTTAAGGAGTTACTCTTTAGGTTACCACCCCATTCAATTAATGAAGTAGCTGTAGCAGGCAACCTAAGGTTTGTATCAACCACTATATTTTCAAGGTTGTTTCCGGGAGGTACAACACCGTCCGAACTTGCCATCTTACCCTGAACAATTGCACCGTTTTGTGTGCTTACTAACTGACCGGCTGCGTCAAACTGAAAAGCTCCAGCTCTGGAATAGAATCTCTTCCCGTCACTGTTTAATACAAACATACCTTTACCTTGTAGGGCTAAGTCGGTTGTAATACCAGTTCTTTCAAAAGTACCCTGATTCCAGTTTCTGTCTATTGAGTTAATTTTCATACCCAAACCAACCTGAAACGAGTTTGTACCACCGTTTGTGTCAGTTGGGTTTGTGCCAGCCTGTATGAAGTTGTTGAATGTATCGCTGAATGTTACGCGTGAACCTTTATAACCAATAGTATTAACATTTGCAATGTTATTACCAATTACGTCCATCATTGATTGGTGATTTCTAAGACCAGATACGCCTGAGAATAACGAATTAAGAAGTGCCATTGTAACCTCCAAAAGGATTTTTTAAGTTTCTAATTGATTCGGAATCAGTCGGTCATCCGAATCCGGGCGTCCTTAGAAGGTCCCGCCCGTATTTAATTAAATACGTTTTATTATGTAAAAACTACGCTGTCAATGTTCGTAAATACATTATCATTGTCTTGTCCAACCTGTAATGCTGTAACAACTGTTCTGTTAGGTACATTTACTACAAAAGCCGTGTTATCCATCATTACAAGAGAATCTTTTGAGCCTTTAGACTCTGCCTTCTCAACAGCAGTCTGTATCTTACTCAGTTCATTAGAATTCAGAAAAATATTTCTTGATTCCAAACGTTTCTGGGCATGAGCGGAAAACTTAACTTTATTAAGTTCTTCCTGAAACAGATTGTCAAAACTGTTGGAAACATCACGGATCGGTCTGCTAACTGTTTGACCGGTCTCTTTGACTATGGGTATAAACGGAACACTAATGCCGTTTATCTCAGCCATTCTATTTGCCTCCTTGTAAATTTGGGTTAATCAGTTCTAAAATATCAGATGGCATATAAGAAGCGCCACCAATCATCATTAAAGCACCTTGTTCTGTGAACTTGATACCGTCGATGGTGCCGAACTTGTATGTGGTTAATGTCATGTCTTCGCCTGTATTTGATTTCGCGTTCACTTCGAACCTATAATTACCAACAGGTAATTTTGTACCATTACTATCGGTAAAATCCCAGGAAAGTTTATGCTCGCCAGGCTCGGTTGGGGAATTTTCGTAAGTTTTTACCAGCGCGCCTGCCTCATTGTAAATATTAACTTCAATTGAAGAAGCAGTTGCCGGAAGATCGTAGCCGATTTGTACATTATCCTGCCCGGTGTAAACAAAATCATTTCCACCAACTTTAGCCTCGTTTCCAATTAATGTGGCTGTCATGGTGTTATTTATTGATTGAGTTAGCAGGTAATTTGCCTCAATACTAGCGCTCATGGAATCGTTAAGATTAGTTAACTGCTCCAACGAAGTAAATTGTGCCAATTGTGCCGCGTATTCCGATCCATCAAGGGGATCCATGGGATCCTGATTCTTAAGCTGCTCAATCATCAACTTAAGAAAATCATCCTTTCCCATGACGTTTTTGTCCTCTCCATAGGTCATATTGGGATTATAAAGATTTGCACCAGTTGCACTTAATAAGTTATCTACCATTATATATTCCTTTATGCTGTAAATTCGTAAGTGTTATAACCCATTTTCTTTTTGGCAATTTCATGACTGCTCACTTCACCAACATTAAGTTTGGAAGATTCGCCGCCTTCTTCTTTCTTTTTACCGGCAAATTCCCTTTTCATTTTTTGATCCTGCTGACTGAGGGAGATGTTGAAGCTGCCGACTTGAACGCCACTTTGAGCTAAAGCCTGTTTAAGGGTGTCCATATTATTCATTACCATTTGCTTTATTGATTCGCTCTCAACCTCTATGCTTGTTTGCATCTTATTGTCTACCAAATCAAGCATAACTTTTACTTTGCCAAGGTTTTCAGGCATCAGTTTAAGAATAAGTGTTTTGGTTTCGCCATTTTGCATAAATGTTTTTACTTGCTGCACAAGTTCTGATGATTTTGCAGTCTTATAGACTTCTTTACCAGACATTGCGATTTTCATTGCTTTTTCTGCGTTTTCAAAAGTTTTAAGGCCTCCAGCTAATTCCACTTGACCATTCACTTTATGCTGTGGAGTAGATTTTTCGGCAGAAACTTCCAATTTAACTCCTTCAGCTTGCTTAGACAGAGTGGCAGACTCTTTCGATTCCACGTTCATTTTTAACTCTTCGGAATTATTTTCTTTTTTCTCCGTTTTCAGGGTTTGCTCGGTTTTTTCCGTCTGCTTTTTAAAGTTCATATAATTTCCAACAGTCAGGTTGGAATCTTTAATTATTTTTGGAGCAGATTCCTTTACTGATTCCTGTGTAATTTCAATCTTATATTTTTCTTCTTTAGCATCTGTTGTTACATGTTTTTTAAGAGGAGCAAATGATTTGCTCAGCATTGCCATTCTGGCAACTTCTAATTCTGCAACTTTAACAGGTTCGGCTAAATTCTTTTTTTCAACTTCAGGAGTTGGAGTTTTTTGAATCTCAGTCGTATTTGGATTATGATCAACCTTTGGTCTGCTTATTTTAGGGAGCTTATCGTCAGAGATTTTAATGTCACTCGTCTCAACTGCTTTTTGCTCAAAGCCTGATTCAGCAGGTTCTTTGATTTCTGTTCCCTCATTAATTGAAGCAGGGGTTGTTTTTACCTCTGATTCTGAGGATGCAACTTTGGTATCTGCTACAGCATCGTTTACTTTAATAAAGTCTTTTTGTTGTACATCAGGACTATCAATTTGGGGTGTAATTTTCGCTTCAGAAGCGCCGGTAGATTCAGTTTTCATCCCGGCAACTTCAGCTTTTATTTCCGTTTTAATTTCAGCTTTAAAATCTGACCTTACATTAGCATTGGTAACTGATGCTTTGGTTTCTACTTTTTTGGCTTCTAATGCTCCGGTGATATCACTGAGTAAGGTTGATTTTGGATTTGCAGCAACATCCGATTTTATAATATTATTTTCTTCACTACTATATGAAGTCCCAACAGTTTTATTCTCACCACTCATTTTAATTAACGGTGTTGATGCGGTATCAATAGTAGCCTTTTTTGCTTCAGGAACTAATTCATCACTTGTTACTATTGCTGCCGCTCCCTCTTTGGTAGTTGAGGCTGAGGCCGTTTTCTGTTCGGGTAATTCCAGTTCAGAAAACTTTTTGTTGTTGGCTAATTTGAATAATGGTGAATCCTGCCCGACATTTTCAATCTTTTGAATGTCCAGCTTTATCTTTTCATCGCCAACTTTTGCCAGTATTTGAACTGTTTGCCCTGCTTTTAATCTCTTAAGTACATCAGTTATAACAGTATTTGATTCCGGAAGAGGTAATAAATTTAAGTTTTGCTCAGACGATTGGGCAAGTTTGTATTCCTGAGTCTGATTAGTATCCAACATTACCATACCAGGCATCAGTTGCTCAAGGAATTCAACCAATTTTTCTTCACTACCATAAATCTCTGATTTAATCTCAGTTTCAATTTTCACATTACTATTGAGAGCAAACAATCCTTCGTTGCTTCCAAGAGTATTGTTTGATTGAAATACTTTTTCAACCAGACTATTAAGAATTTTTGGTTCAACAATAGTGAACATCTCAAGCGACGGCATTCCCACAAGGTTATTCATTGCATCCGTGTGATTAAGATTTGCTCCAAATCCCATAGCTGCATTTAACTCGCTTAAGTTTGCGGAGGATAAAAAATCATCCTGACCTACAGTACTTTTTTCGTAATTTAGTTTAATGATGTCAGAAAAAAGATATGAGTTGTCATTAAGCTTAATCTGCTTTATAGAGTTAACAGATGCTTCATCAATTGTAGCTGGCTGTATAAATAGTGGATTGAAATTCATTGTTCTACCCTTGTGATTCTGTTCGCAACTTCAGGGTTCAGGGCTGCTAAAACTTCTGCAGCTTTCCTCTGTTTCATTTTATAAAGAATATCTCTTGCTACACTATCGGAATATTTAGTAATAATTTTAGCAGCTTTACCCGAATCCATAGCTTCATAAAGTTTTGCGGTCTTCTTTATCCACTCCAGATACTCGGCATTTTGATCCTGTAACTCCTTATCAGACAGAGCTGTTTTTTTCTCAACCAGCTCCTGATTTTTCTTAATTGAGACTGCGATTTCCTTCTGAAGAGTTTGCATGCTGTCAAGAAGCTTACCATCCATCACATATTTAGTATAAACCGTATCTACTCTGGCGGTACTGCTAAAGTTGCGTAAAGTATCAACTAAACCTGCATTCAGTTCTTTTTTAATCATTTTTTCAATTTTGCTGTAATCTAAATTTTGTACATTCGTGGCCATATCAATGTCTTTATGATCACTTGCTTCCGCAGTAAAATCCATTGCCCAAACATTTACATAGTAGTTATTAAGATGAAGTAAAACACCTGTAACAATTAAGAATGTAAATAAGAAGGCAATTCCATAAGCTAACTTATTCACCTTTCACCCCGCACATACTTTTGAGTTGCAAATTCGTCTATCTGACTCAGTTCAATTTTATCCTGCTCTTTAACAAAAATATCAAGATGCTTTTCTTTCAATATTTCATACATTTTACTTTCTCTTGATCGCTCTAGTAATTCTGTCATTTTTTTCTCCCTGGATAATTGTAAAGAGGAGATTTGCTGGTTAGTATCTTCAATCATTCTTTTCATAACCAGTTGATGGTTCTTATGAAATGCAATGTCGGAAACCGTAATATTTTCAAAGGGAAATTCATCGCGAGCTGTCTTTGCTTCAATTAATAAACGTCCCCTTTTTTCCTTCCATTTTTCAATTTCCAAATCGATTGTGGCAACCTCTTTTTGAGCCTGTTTTTCCTGGGTCTTTTTTATTTTTTGGATCGACTCAAATTTATAATTGAATTTTTTCATTATGTTATCCTAATGGCGCTTCGACTATTTGACTGAGTCTGACCATTGATTCCTGCATAGTTGATTTCTCATACATATCTTGTTTTAGAAATCCTCTTAAGTGTCTGATATTTTCTAAAGCATGATCAATTTGAGGGTTGCTGCCTTTTACATAAGCCCCAATATTAATAAGGTCTTCAGCCTCGTTGTAAGTTGTTAACACTTCGTTAAACGACATCGCTCTGCCTCTGTGATCGGCTGTTACGATATCCGGCATTACTCTGCTAACACTTTGTAAAGTATCTATAGCAGGATATTGCCCTCTGTTTGCTAACTTTCTTGAAAGCACAACGTGACCATCAAGAATAGAGCGAACCGCATCTGCAATTGGTTCATTCATGTCATCGCCATCAACCAATACAGAATAGAAACCGGTTATTGATCCTTTATCTGTGGTTCCTGCTCTTTCCAATAGTTTTGGAAGTAGTGCAAATACTGAAGGAGTGTAACCTTTTGTTGTTGGTGGTTCGCCAATTGTTAAACCAATTTCTCTTTGGGCCATTGCAAACCTTGTAACAGAATCCATCATAAGTACAACGTCTTTTCCCTGATCTCTAAAATATTCGGCAATAGTTGTTCCAATATATGCACCTTTTAATCTTAGCAGTGCAGACTTATCACTAGTAGCCACAACCACTACAGATCTTGCCAGACCTTCCGGTCCCAAATCCTTTTCGATAAATTCTCTTACTTCGCGTCCACGTTCTCCAATAAGAGTAATGACGTTTACATCTGCGTTTGTATTACGCGCAATCATACCCATTGTAACACTTTTACCAACACCACTTCCGGCAAAGATACCCAAACGCTGACCTTTACCGACAGTGAGCAAACCATCCAAAGCCCTGATACCTGTTTGGAGAGGAGATTCAATTCTTTTACGCTGCATTGGGCTTGGCGGATCCCTGTATATAGTACGATAGCCAGCAACATCCAAATCGCCTTTACCATCAATCGGATTTCCCATACCGTCTATTACTCTTCCTAGAAGTCCTTCGCCTACCGGAGTAGAAAAAGTCTGCCCGCTAGCCAGTATTTCGCATGCAGGTGATATCTCGTGTACTTCTCCAAGTGCTATTGATAAAACTTTGCCTTCCTTAAAGCCAACAACTTCTGATTTACATACTTCTTTCCCATCGCGGTCAACAACCATACATACTTCGCCTAAGGCAACATTTGGTCCGCTTGAAACAATAACAAGTCCAATAACATCAGTTACCTTCCCATTTACTTTTATCGCTTCCACATGATCAAGAATTTTGCGATACTGTTTGATATATTGATCTGCAATTTCCATTAAACTACTTCTTCAGAATAAGTTGCTTCTAGTTGTTTTTTAATTTCATTCAGTTGTGTTGAGACCCTGCTGTCAACATTGCCTATTTCAGTCTCAACAAAACAACCACCTTTATTTATTCTATCATCAGATTCAAATTTCATTCTTGAATAAGCTCCATCATTAAGAAAATCACCACCATCCTCAGTAAGTTCAAGGTAATCATCGGGGTTTAGCCTAACCAAAACATTATTAGCCCCCATAACTTTTTTTAATGATTCTTTCAGATTTCCCTGAATTGTGCTTTTCATTTCTAATTCTCTTTTAATAACCTTTTCTGCTATGTCTAATGAAACTGCAATAACAATTTTTTCAAATGCATTTTCATATTCCAATATGCGTTCATCAAAATCAGAGAACATACCATGTAATTGATTAAATTTTTCCAATAATTTATTTGTATAGGTGTTTTCAAGTTCAGTTCTAATTTGCTGCTGTCCTTCGTTAAGTCCTTTTGTATAACTCTCAACAATCTGTTTCTTGTACATTTCCTCTAATGATTCACGCTGACTAGCCTCATCATCCAACTTTCCTTTAACTCTAATGCCGCTATTAGAAGAGCTGACCTTAATTTTAATTTGACTAGACATATACCTCTTCCATACTTCCTCTTAAGTTTAGAGAAATCTCACCGTTTTCTTCTAATTCTTTCACAACGTCAATTATTCTTGCTTGTGCCGCCTCAACTTCTTTCAATTTAACCATGCCCATGTATTGTAATTCTTCTTTTAGCAGATTACCGGCTCTCTCTGACATATTACCGAATATTTTTTCTTTTAGTCCATCATCAGCAACCTTAAGGGCAAGCACCAAATCTTTTCTATCAATTTCCCGTAAAATTTTCTGAAGATCCTTATCCTGGATATGAATGATATCATCGAATAAGAACATAAGTCTCTTAATTTCGAGAGCAATATCTTCGTCGGTTTTTTCTATTTCATTTAGAATATCCTTACTGAGCGATACGTTTGTTCTGTTAAGAATTGTTGCCAAACTTTTTGTCCCGCCAATTTTACCAACTGTTTGCGACATTGTTAAGCCTGCCATTTCATCAACCACTTTTTCAATTCTTTTTAGTGTTTGAGGAGAAATTTTTCCAAGCGTCGCTATCCGGTAAGCAACATCAACACGCAAGTCATCCGGCAATTCTTTAAGTGCATTTGCCGTTTGATCTGGGCTTAGATGCGATAATATTAGCGCAATAGTCTGAGGATGCTCTCTAATTAAAAAGTTGACTAACTGAGTTGAGTCCGCTTTCTTGAGAACATCGAAGCCTCTTAAAGTAGTAAGGTTTTTTACCTTCTCAATAATCTCCGAGGCTTTTGTAACGCCATAGGCTTTTTCAAGAACAGCCTGCGCATAATCCAGACCACCTTCCAGCACATATTCTCTGGCAGTTACCATACCATGGAATTCCTCCATTACGGAGTCAACTGTTTGAGAAGGAGTGTTTTTAACCTGAGTTATTTCTGCAGAAATTATTTCTATTTCCGCAGGATCCAGATATTTAAAAACCTCAGCTGCTGTATCCACATCCAAGGCGATCATCAGCAGGGCTGCCTTTTGAGTTCCGCCGACGGAGCTTGTCATTAAAGAATCTTTTTTAGCCATATTAGATTTCATCCTCATGCAACCATGTGTTAATTAGTTTAGCAGCATCAACCGGGTTTTTTGAAACATAGTTGGATATTTTTTCCTGCCTCGCAGTTCTTCTTGCTGCTTCGTCAGAAATTTCATCTTCAAGATCACCAACCGGCATTAAATTTCTTCTTTTACTGCCGCCAATTGGAACAGATGGATCCATGTTGCCACTCACACGATGGGAATCAAATGAGCCTGAATATCCAAAATCGTTGTTATACAAATCATCGCCACCATAAGAACCAGCACCAACTGTACCGATTAGTATTTTTTCATTCTTAAGTTTTGACATTAAGCCACGTAGTATCAGGAGAGATGCACCAATTGCGAGCAAGACCAAGAGATAATTAAAATATTGTTCCATATTATCTAGTGAGAATTCCTGCTGAGGTGATTGCTCGTCGATTGAGTATTGATCATAACCATTGGTTTCAAAAGGTATGTTCACAATTGAAATTTTATCAGAACGTCCATCTTCAACTCCAACAGCATTTCTTACAATTTGCTCGAGCTTTTGCATTTGTTCATCAGTCCTGGGTTCATAGATAATTTCAATCATGCCTTCACTTTCGGATTCGCGTGACGCATCATTTATTACCGCAGCAACTGATAGCTTTTTAATATTGCCTGTACCTTCAATAACTCTTTCAACGGTTTTACTAATCTCGTAATTGATTGTGCTATTCTGGCTTACTGTGCCTGAAGAATCAACCATATTTTTACCGCTGTTTTCAGATTTAGTAGTTTGTTCACTTATAGCCACCTGAGTTTCAGGATCGAAAGATTGAATTGTTTTTTCTACCTGACTGAAATTAAGCTCAGCATCAACCTCTACAATAGCATTTCCATGACCCAGAACATTATCCAAAATATTTTGAGCTTTATTCGTCAAATATTTTTCTACACTTTGTTTTAACTCATATTGTTTAGAAGAGGCTTCAACAAGCGGATTATCCTCAGATTGTTTTGAAAGCAATCTTCCCCTGGTATCTACCAGAGTAATTCTATTTCTATCCAATCCTTCTATACTGCTGGACACAAGATTCAGTATTGCATTAATATTAGTCTGTGATAACTGAAATCCACCATTCAGTTTCAATACGACAGATGCAGTAGTAGGTTTTTCTTCATTTCTGAACAAAGTCTTTTTGGGAACTACAATATGAACGCGAGCCGCCTCAATACCTTCCTGCTGATTTATTGTTCTCGATAACTCACCTTCCAGAGCTCTCTTGTAGTTAAGGTTTTGCATAAATTCCGACATTCCCATTTGGCTTTTATCAAAGATTTCATACCCAATAACACCAGTACTTGGTAATCCTTTTGCTGCCAGTGCAAGCCTAACATCCTGAACCTTATCTTCCTGCACTTTTATTGTTCTTCCATTATTTTCCAGTTTGTAAAGAACTTTTTGGGCAGCTAATTCTTCAACAACCTTTGAGGCTTCAGCTTCATCCATATTATTGTATAATACTGTATAGACAGGTTCATTCAGAAAAAGAATAATCATTCCAAAAAGTATTAAAGAAACAAAGGCTGAACCAATCAGAAGCATTTTCTGCTGAAAACCAAGCTTGTTAAAAATTCCAAGTAATTCATTTAGTGGATTCTTATTCATTCATTACCCCTGCATCTTTGTTAATTCTCTGTACATATCCATTGTTTTGTTTCTAATTTCCATAAGGAGCTGCAAACTTGTTTTGGCTTTCTCACCAGCAATCATCACCTCATGTATTTGCACATCTTTTCCGGCAATAAAATTCTCGGTTATTTTTTTTGCATCTGTCTGCGTTTGATTTACATCTTTAATCATTCCACCAAGAAAATCTCCAAACCTGGAGGCTTCCGGTTTTTTTGTCATACCGGGTTGTTGCAATCCGGGAAATTTTCCTATTGTTGGGGTAATTTCCATTTTAGCCTCTCCTATCTAATAATGAACCGACACTTACTCCTGACATCGAACCGCTTTTCTTATAAAAATGATAGTCCATAACATCATTCTTCTGTTGCGGATACATTTCAGCAAAAAACATTTTCTCTTCTTTATTAATTACTGCACTCAAATTTGCCGTATCAGTTTTTAAGGTTTCTGATTTCGGAACTGCAGATTTAGTTACTGCCGGCTTTTGTATATTTGGTGTATAATTGCCGATTGAGTTAGTTGTTATTCTCATTATCTATATCTCCAGTGCGTCTTTAGCCATTTGTTTTGAAGCGTTAAAAGCAGTTAAATTTGCCTCATATGTTCTGCTTGCAGCTATCATTTCTACCATTTCAGTAATCACGTTAACGTTGGAAGTTTCAATATATCCGTTTTCATCGGCGTCAGGATGATTTGGCATAAAGATTTTTTCGCCATTTTTTCCATCCTCTAAAACTTCGTAGTTAACGGCTTCTCTGTTCCGGGAAATATCAACCCCACCCTCATTTGCCCGAACATGATTAGAATTCGATATATTCAGTCTCATCTTTCCACCCTCAGTATTTAATTGATTGTTAAAACTTGTGGGGTTACTTAGAATGTGCAAATACTTTCTCTTATATGGTTCACCATTATCTGCTCTGGATGTGTCTGCATTTGCAATATTCTCAGCTATTAAATCCATTCTCTTTCTTTGAAGACTAAGTCCATTTGCACTGGTATCAAATCCACTAAAATTTCCTGCAACTTTCATTATTTATCTCCTTTAATTACTTCTTGGAGGTTTTTGTAATATAGTCCCAATTTACGTGTTGCAAATTTGTACCTGATAGAATTTTCAGCCAAATCAGCCATTTCTTTATCAATGTTAACATTCGTTACACCGGAACCTGAATCACCATTTTTTTCTGTTATTATTTGAAATTCAGGACTATCCAGGTTATTACCAACATGTTTTTCATTAGTTGATTTCATTGCACTCATATTGCTGGCTAAGATATTTTGAAAAGAAACATCTTTCCTGCTATAATCTTTTGTGCTGATGTTGGAAATATTCTCAGATATAACTTTATTCTTGATTGTGCTAAACTGAATTAAGTTTTCGAGTGGTTTATTTGTTAAGAATGACATAAAACTATCCTTTTTCTTTCTAAGGATAGTTCAAAATGGATGCCATTTAAATTTTGGGGTATTTTGTTGATTTTTAGGCTAAAAACACAATTCGAAGTGGCTAATATTATACACTTGCTAACTATTACTCAGAATAATCCAGTAAGACTGATTTTGTTTGTCCGCAAGAGCAAATAAATTTTATTTCCTTAAGTGTTTCATCTTCCCCTTTTTTGAGGACAATTTTTACTCCATCGAAGCTTTCTTCCTCGACAGAAATCTTTGTTTTTCCGGCAATTGCAGCTTCGGCGGATTTTATAACATTGCTTCTTTTTCCGTCAATGTTATAGTATTCATTAAAAATTGTATCAATAAAATCTTCTTTCATTATAGTACCTCGTTTACAACATCTGCAATACTTTCTAGTGGAGTTACCGCATCCGCGTAATTATTATCAACGATTGCTCTTGGCATACCGTAAACTACGCAAGACTCCTCATTTTGGGCAAGACAATAACCGCCTAATTTTTTAAGCCTGGAAATTCCCTCCAATCCGTCTTTACCCATTCCAGTCATTATAATTCCCAGCATTTTTTTACCATATATATCAATGGCTGAATTCATCATAACATCAACAGATGGTCTGTGCAGTGTATCCGAAGGAGTATCCGAAAGTATTATTGTTACACCAGAACCCGATTTTTTAAATGTCATGTGAGATCCGCCGGGGGCTATATATACCGTTGCCGCTTTAATAATTTCTCCGTGCTCTGCTTCTTTAACATGAACTTCAGATAAATTGTCAAGCCTATCCGCAAGTGATTTTGTGAATTTTGGCGGCATGTGCTGAACTATAAAAATAGGCTGTTTAATGTCTTTCCTTATTCTGGGAATAACTTTTTGTAAAGACATAGGCCCGCCGGTTGATACCCCCAAGGCGACTGCGTTATAATCGGATTTTGGCAACTTCCCTCTTCTTGTTGCAACCTTATCTCCCATTAAACCCGGAGATTTACTTTGAGCCGCTCTAAGCCTGTTTCTAAAAGATCTTTGTTGAACAATAGCTTTAACTTTGCGTACCAGTTCGTCTTTAATATTAATAATATTAACATTAACATAAGAAAGCTCTTTGGGGATAAAATCCACAGCTCCCAGTTCAAGAGCACGCATAGTTGATTCTGCACCTTCGGTAGTAAGGGAACTAACCATTAGAACTGAAGTTGGGCAGTCTTTCATTATTTTTTCAAGAGCAGTTAGTCCATCCATTACCGGCATTTCAATATCGAGAGTAACAACATCCGGTGAAAGACTTTTTACCATCTCATATCCTTCCAAACCATTTTTTGCTGTCCCAACAACTTCAATCACATCATCATCTTCCAGCATAATGGATATTGCTTTCCGCATAAATGCAGAGTCGTCAATAATAACTGCTTTAATCTTATTTTCCATTTATTTCGCTATACTATTTATCAATTCGCTAATATCGAGTATCATTACCACTGTACCATCGCCTAAAATTGTAGAGCCGGCTATACCATGAACAGTACCCAGGTAACTACCCAGTGATTTAATTACTACTTCTTTCTGTCCTACAAGATCGTCAACCTTTATACCATATCGTCTTTCTGCAATACCAACTACAACAACATATTGCCAGTCACTTTCTTTTTTTTCAACAACTCCATAAAGTAGTGTATCTATATCTATTAAGGGCAGAACCTGTTCCCTTAATGTAATAACCTGACGTTGGTTAATGGAGCTTATATGATCTTTATGTACTCTTACTACTTCAACAACCGAGTTCAATGGAATTACAACAATCTCATTTGCCACTTTAACAATCATACCAGGTATTATGGCAAGAGTTAGTGGAAGTTTAATTATAATTTTACTTCCTTTACCAACCTCTGATTCAACATCAATAATTCCGCGAAGTTTTGTAACATTGGTCTTTACAACGTCCATACCAACACCGCGACCAGATACATTTGTAACCTTGGCCGCAGTAGAAAACCCTGGCAAAAAGATTAAATTGTAGGCATCTTTTTTTGATAATTCTCTGGCTTTTTCTTCGGTGATTAACCCCTTGCTAACAGCTTTTTCCTTCAGAACTTCAGCATCTATTCCTTTTCCATCATCTTCAATACTGATAGTGATATTGTTACCTTCATGCTCGGCCGAAAGAATTATTGTTCCTACGGGATCTTTACCATTTTTCTTTCGGAAGTCCGGATCTTCAACACCATGGTCTACGGAGTTTCTTACAAGGTGAACCAAAGGATCATTAATTTCTTCAATAAGAGTCTTATCAAGTTCAGTTTCCTCACCCTTGATAATAAGTCTTACTTCTTTTTGTGTTTCCTTGGCAAGATCTCTTACAACCCGCGGAAACCTGTTAAAAACCTTACCAATCTTAACCATTCTGGTTTTCATTACGATAAGCTGAAGCTCATCGGTCATCAGATCGATTTGCTTGGTTACATCAGCAAGATCCCGCGACAGTTCTGTTCCTTCATGTTCAAGGGCAACATCACTGTTTACCTGCGCTAACCTGTTTCGACCAAGGACCAGTTCAGAAGCGATATTCAAAAGCTCATCCAACCTTTCAATATCAACTCTTATATTACTTTCCTGTGATTTTTGCATAGCGGCTTTTGCTATTTTATCACCCACGTTACCTGAACCAGAGGTCCCTTTGGATTTAGCAATAATGCCAACAGACTCCAGGGGAATTTCCTGGATTTCAGGAGTTTCTTCTCCATCTTCTTCCAAAACTTCAACTGTATCATCTTCGGTCTCAACCTCGTCAAGTTCAACTTCCTCAACCTCAATCTCTTCAGGCTCTGGCTCTTCAACAAAGGCGTCATCTGTTTTTTTCTTAGGTGTCTTCCGGGTCGCAGTTTTCTTCGTAACTTTATTACGGGTTGCAGCTGCTTTTTTATTAGGTTTAGGAGCCTTAGCCGTTTCTTTTAAATCTGGTTCAGGGGCTGTTACAGGCTTCTCTTTTTTTACCTCTGCTGCCGAAGGATTTTCCATTCCTTCAATGATAGAAACGAGGAGATTAAGTGTGTCATCAATTTCCACATCTTCGTTTTTGTTTTCATCAACACATTCCGAAAGTAATTTAATCTTATCGAATGCATCGAGAATTCCATCCATTATCCCCGAGTTAAGAACAGCTTCCCCTTTTCTCAGTTTATTGAGAATATCTTCACATTTGTGAGTAACAAGCGTAAGCCTTTCGAGTCCTAAAAATCCAGAAGTCCCTTTGATTGTATGAAATGCTCTGAATATCTTATTAAGCAATTCATCATCCTGCGGAGAACTTTCTAACTCCATGAGTTCCGAATCTAAATTTTCAAGAATTTCCCGAGTCTCCACGATAAAGCTATCGAGGATGTCTTGCATATCTGGATCATGTAATATTTCGTAGTTTGCCATATTTTTTTTCTATGCGAATAGTTTATCGATATCATCTTGTGATTGTTTACTTTTGGATTCTTGAATAATAGAATCTGTTTCTATCTGTCGTTGCCCAGAAGTTTCATAATTGGCGTTCGGATCAAATGTTCCAATTGCCGGGGTTATTACCTTTTCAATATCTTTTTGAGATTCGCCATCGGTAAGATCATTTATCAGCGAAGCAAGTTTGCCCTGTACCGAATCAATTAAATGGTTTACTGCGGCAAGTTGTTGAGCAGTAACATCCTGAACCTGTAATGATAAAGTAATATTATAAGCATCATTTTTAATTTTTTGAAAGGACTCTAATAAATCGTTAATAGTCTCGGAAATAAAGTCACCCTTTTCATATTCATCAAGTAAAGCCAAAGCCTCGGTGTTTCCCTGAAGATAGGTACGTAATTTTATTCTTATTCCAGCTCGGTTCTTCTCTTTTTCGTCAATTGCTTTTACGGTGTTTTCGACTTTTTGAATATCGTCAGAAATAATATCAACAATATCTAATATTTCAGTTGTTGCCATTTCCGTAGCATTAGTGATATTGTTAATCTGATCCTGAGCTCTTGGTATTTTGCTCGTACTCTCAGCAATAGACTTATTTATAGTCTCTAAAAGCGGAACTGTCTCTTTCATAAAATCGATAAGGCTTTGAATTATGGGTATAATTTTCTGTCCATAACTAAATACCGATTTTAAATCATTCAGCTTATCAAAAAGCTGAGTCATGTTTTCAACTCTCTTCATTCACTCCTCCGCTTTAGACAGCTTCTAAAATTTGATCGATTTTTTCCTTAAGTATCTGCGGTGTAAATGGTTTTACTACATAATTATTCACTTTGGCGTTAAGGGCTTCAATAATGTCCTCCTTAATACCTCTTGTAGTAACCATTAATATAGGCAGACCTGCAAGTTTACTATCACCTCTTATGGCCTTAACCAATTCGAGACCTGAAACCTCAGGCATATTCCAGTCGGTAATAACAAACTTAATGTCAGCATCTGAAGCCAATACATCTAAAGCTTGTTGCCCATCAGCGGCTTCGACAAAGTCAGTATATCCAAGATTTTTTAATGAGTTGGCAACAATTCTTCTCATAGTTACCGAATCATCAACTATTAAAAATTTCATAGCAATTCTTCCTTGTGGTTTTAGTTTAAATATTTCGCAACTTCATACAAAATCCTCTTTGGATCAAATGGTTTTACTAAGTACGAATTTGCCCCGTAGGCCATACCCTTTTCAATCTCCTCACTACTTCCTAAAGAACTTAAAATAATGATGGGGATTTCTTTATAGAGTTCATTTTCTCGAATTGTCTTGATTAATTCGAATCCATCAATATTTGGCATATTAAGATCTGTGATGATAAGGTCCAGTTTTTCATTGGGTATTTTTTCCAGAGCCTCCATTCCATCCGAGGCAGTTATTATCTCATACCCCTTCATTGTTAAGGCAAACGATACAAATTTCCTTATCGTAGGAGAATCGTCAGCAACAAGGATTACTTTTTTCATCCTTTATATTACTCCTTTTTATATGTAATTGTCTTGGGAAAACTAACTAACTTAAACGCTTTAGATATTCCGTGGAGAGTTTCAGAATAACCTATAAACAAATATCCACCATGATTAAGTCCATTATATAAATGAGAGATAGTTTTAATTTTTGAATTAACATCAAAATAAATAAGAACATTGGCACAGAAAATAACATCGAATGTGTTCATCATTCTCATAGCCCTGTCGTCATGAAGATTTAGCAACTTAAATGAAACCATTTCCATGATTTTAGGGTCAATTTGATATCCTTTTCCCTCAAGTTTGAAATATTTTTTTAAATAATACTGTGGTGTATTTCTTATAGAGTACTCTTTGTACAATCCTTTACTGGCAGTTTCCACCACGGCAAAGTTGATATCTGTACCTACAATTTCAAGATTAAAGTCCGGGAATCTTGGTTTCATCAAGTCATTCCAAATCATAGCAATAGAATAAGCTTCTTCACCTGAAGAACTTGCCGCGCTCCAGATTCGAATTGTCTTTTTACCTAACTTTTTCATTTTTGCAATGAGTTCGGGGAATATAGAAGAGACAAGAGAATCCAACTGAGGTTGGTTCCTGAAGAAAAAGGTTTCGTTTATAGTTATTGCTTCATATAAATATTTCTTTTCTTCATTACCCTTAACATTGAATTTTACGTACTCGAAATACTGCTCGAATGTATCCATCCCAAGAAAGTTTATTCTCTTTTGAAGTCTGCTCTCCAGTAAATACTTTTTATTATCCTGAAAATATATACCGCAATTATCGTAGATGTACTTCCTCCACTCTTCGAATCCCTGGTTGGAGAGTTCGGCCTTCTTGCTGGCACCCATTTGAGTGGTTTTAAACTGTGATAATACGCTATTATAATTTTGATTCATATTGTTGGCCTTTAAGTACTAAACTTTAGTTTTACCCTAATGGGATTATTATCTCTCTTCAATTATCAATTTTGCTCGTTCGTTTATCATTTCTTCAGGATCTTCTGCAAGTTTTTTGAGAGCCTCGTCAGCTTTTTCCCCACTTATAGAGTCTAATATTTCGAGTAATTTTAATTTATTCCACATATTGTCATCATCTAGCATGGTATCAATAAACAGAAATGCAGTATCAATGTCAGTGTGGAAAAGAAGTTCAGTCGCCGTTTTTCTGACCTCTTCATCAGGGTTTTCAAGACACTTGGAAAACGAGTCTGTTAAATCCCTAACCTCAAGAGGCCCGATGTGTATAGTAATGTCGAGTCCTTCAAAGACAACAATTTCCTGCAGAAGATAAAGAAGGCTTTTTACATTTTTGTGTGTGCTTCTCAGCAATGCCAAAATGCCATTAAGCAGTATTTTTGGGTTAGAGAAAAACTTTGGCTTTATTGCTTCATCCAATTCAGAATCTTCACCCCAAATTTTTAGGCAGGCTAAAATAATATCTTTATCTTCAAACTCGCTAACCAGAAGGGCAGCTACTTTTTTATACTGAGGATCAGCGTCATTCAAAGTTGTAAGAATTATATTCTTCATCTTTTCGTCAAAAGGAATATCAAATCCATACTTTTCTTTTAGAAGATAGATTGACTCAAGTAAAGGATACATCAAGGCTCCTTCTACTTCATTTAGTTCAGAAAGCAGGAAGAAAAATATGCTCTCATCGCCAACAAGGCCAAAGCTCTCAATTAGTGAGAATTTTGTAAGATCATCTTCTTTAGAATAAATTAATTGCATAAAATCTAAGGCTGCCTTTGACCCTATTTTACCCATAGCTTCAATAACCGTAGTTTTGAACAATTCATTCTGCTCATAAACTTTTGGCAAATATTCAAGACACTTTTCATATTTAATATTACCAAGGGCTTCAACACAAGCCAGGGCTACATTATCATCATCCGTAACCTTGAGTAATTCAAGAATTGAATTACCTGGTTTCTGATTTCTAATAAGACCCATGACGTCAACAACAAATTTTTTATCATCATCATCGCCTTTGGCTATATAAGATTCAAGTGCATCAATACTTGCATCACCAATCTTTAGCAAAACTTCACCAGAGAGATTTCTGATTGAAATATCTTTCGAGGAGACAAATTGAATAATATTTTCCGGAATTTTTGAATTCCCATTTACAATTAAAGCCATTGAAACTACATTTCGAACGCCTTTGTCTTCATCCGTCAGCAAAGAGCACATTTTAACAAGTACGTCATCAGGAAGCTCATCGTACATAACCTGTTCAACGCCTCTTAACCTTTCGGCCGAGTCTTCGGAATTCAATTGAGCCAATATTTCTTCAAAATTAATTTCTTCTTCCATTTTCTTTCCCTAAATTCTATAACTCCTATGAGCACTATCGAACATTATTACAAACTTTTAACCGCTGATTCACATTAAGTCAAATATAATGCCGAAAATAATTCATGTTTTTCGAAAATTAAATGGTGTCTCAAATATCATTATGGTTAATATTGACCAAACTGATAAAATTATCCACAATTTTCTATTTAACAATAATTTTAGTGCATTTTCCAAATATTTTTCATATCGATCTGTTTTGAAATGCTGTTTACTATTAAAATTTCGCCTTTTATGCCAGCTAGTTAAATTAACAGTAGAAAACTCGAATAATCACCACCCCAAGTTGATGGCATCATAGTTGATGAAATAGTTAATAAGAAAAATCAGGCAGTTGTTGTTATAATAAAATGTAAGGTTTTTATGCATAAAATTAGTATTCTGATAGTTGAGGATGACAAAACAATATTAGAATCATTAAGGTCAACACTTTTTGAATTAGAGTATACAGTTCTGAATGTTGCAAACACTGGAGAAACGGCCCTCGAAATTTTAAAGGAAGTGGAACCGGACGTTATTTTAATGGATATCAGTTTACCCGGTGAAATGAACGGAATAAACACGGTTTCGGCAATTAACACTAAATATGATATCCCCATAATTTACCTTACTGCTCATGACGATGATTTAACATTCAAGAAAGCAATACAAACAGAACCCTATGGATATGTATTAAAACCCTATAACATAGGTCAGTTAAAAGTGGCAATAGACCTTGCATTTAGTAAGCACCAGGTTGAAAAAAAACTTAAACAAAGTGAAACAAAATACCGCAATCTTTTTGAGACAATGGATCAAGGCGTTGTCTACCAGGATAAAACAGGTAGAATAGTATCTGCCAATCCAACGGCAGAAAGCATTTTAGGTTTATCCTTTGAAAAAATGGTAAACCTTACTTCCAATGATCCGCAATGGGACTCTATTCGCCCGGACGGTAGCCCTTTCCCCGGTGAAGAACACCCAGCCATGGTTGCTTTAAATTCCGGTAAGCCGGTTGAGAATATAATTATGGGTATCCGCAACATAGTAACCGAGGATATTAAATGGATAACAATTGACGCAATGCCTCTCTTTAAAGATGATGATAGCGAGCCATATCAGGTTTACACATTATTTAAGGATATAACAGAAAAAGTTGCCTTGGATAATGAGAGAAGAAAACTTCATAGCGCTGTTGAACAAAGTTCAGCCTCCATTATCATCACGGATACCGAAGGAACCATAGAATATGTAAATCCTTCTTTTGAGAAAACTACTGGTTATCCCGCTGATGAAGTCTACGGGAAAAAGCCAAACATTTTAAGATCCGAATTCACCCCGCGGGAAGAATACGAAAATTTGTGGACCACGATTAAATCGGGAAAAGATTGGCGTGGAGAATTTTATAACATCAAGAAAAATGGAAGCTGCTACTGGGAACGTGCCGTTATTTCTCCGGTTTTTAATGATAAAGGTATAATAACTAATTTCCTTGCTGTAAAGGATGATATAACAGAAAACAAAAGAAAAGAGGAAGAATTAATAGTAGCAAAAGATAACGCTGAGAAATCTGACAGGCTGAAGACTGAATTTCTGGCTCAAATGTCGCACGAAATCAGAACTCCTATAAATAATATTTTAACATTTATCTCTCTTCTTAAAGAGGAGTTTGAAAACAAACTGCCTGATGAACTTCAATCAAGTTTTCACATACTTGATAGCAGCAGTAAACGACTTATTAGAACAATTGAATTAATACTAAATATGTCAAGAATTCAAACCGGTAATTTTGATACCAAATTCGAGTGCCTTGATTTGTTTCAGGATTTTCTTGATGATATTGTCCTGGAATTTTATACAAACGCAAAAGAAAAAGGCTTGAGCTTAAACTTCAACAATAACATTGTAAATTCGAAAGTATTCGTCGATAAATTTTCTTTTGGTCAGATTTTCATGAATCTTTTAGGTAATGCAATAAAATATACCAGGGAAGGTTTTATTGACATAAATGTATATAACAAAGGAGCCCGTATTTGCATAGAAGTTAAAGACTCTGGCATTGGCATATCGAAAGAATACTTACCAAAACTTTTCGAGCCATTTTCACAGGAGGAAACAGGTTATACAAGAAGATTTGAAGGTACAGGACTGGGTTTATCGCTTGTTAAGCGATATGCTGAAATAAATAACGCAGAGTTATCAGTTGAGAGCGAAATTGGTGTAGGAACCATCTTTAAAATAGTTATTGACAGCGTTGTAGAGACTACATAATACTTTTCGTTATTTCTATATTAAGCTGCTCCATTCTGTATCTTAATTTTGATCTGGATACTCCAAGTAGTTTTGCCGCTTTAACCTGATTACCCTTTGTAATACTAAGTGTTTGCTGAATTAAAGATTTCAGTACTTCACCCTGGGATATACCGGAAGACGGAATTTGCAGAATAAACTCATCCTTATTTCTTGGCTGAGATGAAGCATTCTCGAAAAGGAATTGAAAATGTTTTTCTTTAAATTCATCCTCTTCCAACAGTAATACAGCTCTTTCCAAAACATTCCTCATCTCTCTTATATTTCCTTTCCAATGATACTCCTGCAATTTTTTTAAAGTCTCAGTCTCAATCCCTTTAATATGTTTTCCAAACTTGGAGGAAAACTCATCGAGGAATGAATATATTAGAAGCGGGATATCTTCTTTCCTTTCCCTTAAAGGAGGAACATGAACTTTTGCTACATTTAACCGGTAGTATAAATCTTCTCTAAAATTACCATTTTTAATTTCTTCCTCAAGACTTCTATTAGTTGCAGCAAGAACTCTTACATCAACTGATATTTCCTTTTCACCACCCAGGCGGTAAAATTTTCTTTCTTCTAATACCCGCAGTAACTTAACCTGCAAGTCGAGGGACAATTCTCCAATTTCATCCAAAAGAATAGTACCTTTATTCGCCAGCTCAAACTTACCCATTTTGGTTTTTTGCGAAGCCCCGGTAAAGGCTCCTCTTTCATGCCCGAACAACTCGCTTTCTGCAAGATCTTTGGGAATGGTTGCGCAATTTATTTGAATAAAACTTTCATTCTTTCTGGGGCTAATCTGATGTATATATTTTGCAAATACTTCTTTTCCGCTACCGCTCTCTCCTTCAATAAGAATAGTCGTATCAGGACTGAAAGCAAGTTTTTCTGCAGAAGCCACAACACGTTGAATAGTCTTACTCTTACCAAAAAATTCACGCGTTAATTCATCCCCTTTAATGATCTCATGAAGTTTATCAACTTCATGTCTCAGGTTAATATTTTCAAGGGCTCTGTCAAGAACAAGTTTTAACTGATCCAAATCAATAGGCTTAAGTAAAAAGTCAAAAGCGCCGGACTTCATAGCAGTTACAGCAATTTTTACATCGGAATAACCTGTAATCATAACAACGGGTATGTGCATAAACCTTTTTTGTAACTCAACCAACAAATCAAGTCCACTATGGGTTGTTAGATAGATATCTAAAAGTATTATATCCGGGTCAGAAGATTTAACAGCAACAATAGCTTCTTCAGCTTCCATACAAATATCAACATCATAACCTAACTTCATTAATACTTTTTTTAACGATAGGCAAACAAGATTATCATCATCAATAATCAGTATTTTAATCTTCATATTTAGCCTGCAGTAATTTAGGATCAAAAATTAATTTAAATTGTGTTCCTGTACCAATGTCGCTGGTTAATATTATTTCAGCATCGTGTTCATCAAGTATATTTTTACATACGCTCAACCCGAGTCCGGTACCTTCTTCCTTACTAGTATAGAAATCATTAAATATTTTGGATTGATTTTCAGTTTCAATTCCAACGCCATTATCATCAATCTGCCAAATAATGAATTGCTGGTCTTCAAGAACTCGTTTAAAAGTACGTATCTTCACAACACCACCATTTTCAAGAGATTCGGCGGCATTAGAAATCAGGTTGATAAATACTTGTAATATTTTGTTTCTGTTGAAATAAAAATTTGGCAGGCCGGGTTCCAACTCAGACTCGAGCTTGACTTTCAACTTAACAAGTTGTCCGTTTAGAATTTCGAGCGCATTTTCTGTAGTACGATTAATATCACCAATTTCAAATCCGTTCTGGCTTTTCCGTGAAAAGTCAAGTAAGCTATTTACAAGATACTCCATTCTATTTACGGCATCATTACATGAATAGACAGTTTCTGCAAGTTCTGAATTCATTTCATCCTTGAGCATTTTCATGTAGTCAAGATTCAGTTTAACGGCAGATAGAGGATTGCGTATCTCGTGAAGCAAACTTGCAGTTAGCTTTCCAAGAATTTGAAGCTTGTTATCTTGTATTTGATTTTCGGACATTTATTGTCATTATTTTTGTTCTTAAACGTAGCAACAAAAATAATAAATAAATAGGACTTAATTCGCAACCGTTTTCGGCGGATTATGAAGATAAATTAGAGATATGTTGAGAACCGATATTGATTAAGAGTCAAGATCCTTCAAAATTGCTTTTGCCACATAATCAATTACTTCGTCAGAATCATAAAACTTATTTGCGATTCGATCACGAATAAGAGCGTCATTCTTAACTTCTGAGCTCTTAATTTTTGCTTCTTTGGAAATCTCCAGCTTATCTTCAATTTTTGAGGAAGAGCTAGTTTTTTCACTCTTACTGGTTTTTGATTCCTTCGAAACAAACAAATTCGGAGTAATTCCTGAGATTTTCATTTTTTCACCTATTGTAAGTTGCTATCTTCTTACTATTTACCAGGACTTTAAGATCGTTTAGAGTTGAAGCACTTTCATCCTGGTATTTCTTTACTAGATTATCGTAAGTTATTTTGATTTGTTTAGTCAAAAATAGCAATTCTTTTTCTTTTTTTTCAAGAAGATCAGGAGGACAATTTTTTACAATTATTTCCCTTAATCTTTTGGCTTTTTTGGCTTTGTTTAATATCAAACTAAAATTTTCGTCAAAGTTATCGTAATTCAGATGAACTAAGTCTTCATGCACTCCCTTCATCAGGAATTTTAATGTCTCAATATCGTTTAAATAATTCATCATTGTTTAAAAATCCGCTCCGCCGCCTGTAATTCCTGTAATAAAACTACTGGCATTTAAGAAACTAGCTAACTGAACCTGCATCTTTTGATACTTCGATCGTAATAACTCTGCTCTTTTATCGATACTATCCTGAACAGTGTCTATTCTTTTGCCAAGAAATGTTGTGGTAGTATTATAAGACTCGACTGACTTACTAATAAATCCATCACCACCTATATAACCACTTACTTCTGAGTAAAATGTGGTAGCAATTCCGGAAGTTGAAGTAAATAAATCTTTCACTTCAGAACCATTATATGTAAGCTTATCTTTAAGCAGTTTATCATCAGAAATAGTAAGACCTTTATCAATGTCAAACGTAATGCCTATTTGAGTAAGAGCATTTATCACTCCATCAGCAAGTCCGTCAACTTCTTTGTATATATTATTTTTTAGTGTATTTGCAAGTGCCCGTGAACTTGGATCGTTTACGAGTGCACCACGATCTTTGTCTTTAATCGTTGTGTTTGTTTGAAGAAAGTCATATGTCTCATTAAAGACTTTGATGAAATCCTGGATAGACGTTGTTATGGCTTCAACATCATTATCAATGGAAATGTTTACATCATTATCAGTACCCGGCTTCATAACAGATTTGAAATCAAAGGTCATTCCAGTTACAAGGTCCTCCACAGAATTTGAATTGTTTTGCAGACTTAACCCGTTGAAAGTAAACTTAGAATTAAGTTTATTGGTAGCATCCGTGATATCAGAATAAGCAAAGCCTGGTGTGTCAGGATCTGTATTTTGATCAAATGAAGGTCTGCCTGTACCTAAATTCAAACCTAATTCTGTCAATACAGTTGAAGCACCCGAATCCGAAAGATCTTTAATTCTGTTATCAATACCAGATTCCTTAGCTGTTATTGATAATTGACTCATACCTGACCTTGGGGAGAATACTGAGGAAGTAACTGTCCCTGATGAACCTTTTTCCTTTGTTACTGCAATATTTAGATCAGCCGCTACATCAAAACCACTTTTGGGTGTAATACTTATATAATAATCAGAGTTTGCCACATATAATTGAAGATTTGCGTCTCCCGGACTTGGTGAATCAAGAACTTTTCCAATTGAAACACCCTTGATACTTAGATTGAATTCAGCAACAATTTCATCCATCAAATCTCCGTAAGTACCACCGCCATTAACAGTTATGTCAGTTTCTTTCCCATTTATATCAACGGTAAAAGTACTGCTGCCGCCTGAGTATGCACTGGAAGCAACTTTAACATCACTTGTAACTTCAGCCTTATCCTGATTGATTGCCTCCTGGGTTTTTATCATTGCCTCTTCATAAGTTTCGGTGCCATCAAATGTAACCTTAATATTACTAGTAAATTCTCCGGTAGAGCCATCTCCCGTTTTGATTACAAAATTATGTGTCCCGGATAGAGGACTTGGGGTAGCGGTAGCTAAATCCTTTGAAACTGCAAGATCGTTTTTCGCAAGCTGTGAAACAAAAAATTCATAACTACCTATTGCGGCACCATTTTCAGCTTTTGCAGTTACAAATTTTTCCTCGCTGGAAGAGGCTTTTCGGGTGTTAAAAACTGAAGCAACTGTTGCATTTTTTAGGGTGTATAATTTAGATTTCAAGGCAGATAACTTTGTTGTCAACTCGCCAAGTGCACTGCTCATTCCGGAAAACTTATCCTTTCTCGTTTCCAGAGGAACAATCCGCCGATTTTTTTGAGTTTCTTGATAAGCTGTAACTAAGCTATCGATACTCGCTGTTGAAAGTGCTGTTGAGCCTGCCATATTATTGCTCTTTTAAAGTTTTCCAATTTTTTTAAGTGCTACTGTCCAGGTTTCTCTTAATTCCATTAAAATTTTTAGAACAATGTCGTAATTTCTTTTTCGCATTTCTTCCTGGCAATATTTATATAGTTTTAAAAGTCCTAATGAAATTTCTTCAACTTCCTTTGTGTCGTAATTAAGAGCATAAATAAGTTCGTTAAGGGCGGCATTTGTCTTTATAATATCTTTACCTTTGCATTTTGCAATAGCAAAATCATAAATTTTCATAATCAATTTTTCGGGGGAAGCCTCAAGCACTTCATTAGTTACATAATTTTGCGCTCTATTAAATCTATTTCTTGTATTAGTAGTCGTATACATTTATTTATCCCTTGTCGATTTTATAAAGCTCTTCCGAGTTAACGGAAGAGCTTTATATGTTGAGAAAAGACCAAGTTTGTTATCTGAATAACGAAAGAACCTGTGAGGAACTGGCATTCATCTGAGCGAACATTGATTGAGAAATCTGACTGCCGATCGAATTCTTTGTTGCATCCATTTGTTCCGTAGCCATATCAGCACTGAATAATCTGCTAACTGAGGCTTCTGAGTTTGCAACAGCTGTAGTTAAGAAATCATCTTTTGCGTCAAGACGTTGAGTGTAGTTACCAATCTTTCCAAGTGCACTAGTTACAGTAGCTTCAAAAGCATCTAGATTTGTCGCTAGAGCTGTGAAGTTATCTCTTGTTGAAGCTGATGACAAAGCATCAATTTCGGTTTTTGATGTGCCGAAGTTTGTCGCAACATCATCTGCATAGTCAATTGCGATTGTATCTGTACTTGCTACACCTGTTTGGAATGTGAAACCAGCTTGAGCGGAACTAGCTAACAATTCTGTGTCGTTGAATTTAGTATTGGTAATAGAAGCATTGATTTCTGTTGCAATGGCTTTAATATCTTCCTGCAACGAGTTCAAATCTACAGCAGAGTTACCAGCGTCACCTATTTTAGCTTTAATCTGTGTTATCTGGTCTCTCATAGAAATTAACTGGGTTTCAGCTGTAGCTAACAAATCTTTTGCGGAACCAACGTTCTTTTGAGCTGATTTCATTAAAGATACTTTTGCTTCAAGAGCTTTTCCAATATTGAAAGCTGAAGTATCATCAGAAACGCTGTTGATTTTCTTTTGCGTAGCTATTTTAAGCTGAGCTTTTTCTGTTTGGGAGTTTAGTGCTGATAATGCGTTATAAGCTTTTTGAGCTCCCATGTTGGATATTGATAGTCCCATTGTAAACCTCCGTGTTGTTTGTTATTGTTTTGGCATCCTTGCCTTTTAACTTCTAGATCTTTTATTATCTTTATCGCCTTTTGGCTTTCTTCAATAATATTTGATCCTTTCTCAATTATATTATCGGAAGGTGTTGGGAATAGTTTAGCGGTTTTTTAATAATTTTTTTTCTTTTTTGCGAAAGGTAATTAAGGAGCTATTATTTATTATAAATACAACGTATGGTTCTGGTAGATTTTCATGCACTTATTGTTTTTGTAATATCTTTTGAACTTTATCTTCAATTCTTTTCAGGTTAGCAAGAAAAACCATGTCTTTAGAATATTTCTTTTTACTGGTTTCAATTAGATTTTTTAGCTTTGATAGTTCGTTTGTTTCTACGTACAAAGATATCAAATAGAATACTGGAGTTGGGTCATCAGTAACTTTGTTAAAAGTCGATTCTAACACTTCAATTGCATCATGTGTTTTTCCTCCTTTGCTTAAGGCTAAGCCTAATTTATTATATAAAATAATTTTATCAGGATATTTTTCTATAAACTTTTCCAGCATTGTGTACTTCTCTTCATATAATTCATATCGTCCTAATAATTCCAAATAAAATTCCAGATTGCTATCATTAATTATTTTTAGAAGTATTTCAATCTGGTGCTTTTCCAATAGCGAATTATTTGCCAAGGATACAATAATGGAGGTTTCCTCATCAAAAGTATACGCTTTATTAGTAAATGTGCCGCCTAGTTCATCAAGGAAATAGCTGATTCCCGAATTAATATTTTTCTTTACAGCCAGATTAAGTCCGTGATATATTATATTATCACGATCAATTATAACATCAAGAACGTTATTACTTTTCTTTTCCTGACTCATTTTTTTATTTAACTCACTTGCCTTAATACACATTTGAATTGCAAGTTCGCCATTTCCAATTTTAAACTGAATTTCAGAACCAACGAAATTTAACAATGGGTAATCAGGATTTTTTTTTAATCCTTTTTCAAGTATTGCAAGAGCTTCTTGAAGATTATTATTTTTCACATAATATTCAGCAACATATGCAGCCCCAATAGCGTAATACACTTTACTAAGCTGGCTATCTTTCATAGCTAACAAATAGTATTCGGCGGCTTTTGTAACATCACCTAAAATTGAGTAGGTATTGCCTAATTGAAATGCTGTGTACGAATTCTTTACATTTTTATAATCCTCCAATAACAGATTCAAGTTTCTACTAGCTTTATTTTTCAATTCAGTTCTGGAAACGTTGTATCCAAGATGTGTAATGGTAATATCAGAATTTACAAGGGCATACTTCTTTTTAATGAGAGAATTTTCAATTTGTTCATGGGCTCTGCCAGTGAAATAAATACCAGGCGAATTTTTGAATAGCCTGGTGTATTTCTGTAGTTTAGGCTTATTGTTAATCTCATCTACATTATATAGAGAACAATATACTCCATGTAATTTATTAGTAGCTTTTATTTCGTTAACACGTTTAATGGATTCTTTGTCTAATCTTTCATCCGCATCAAGATATAAAATCCAATCGCCACTGCATTTAGATAAAGAGAAATTACGCGCGGCTGAAAAATCATTTATCCATTTGAAGTGGAATATTTTAGCCCCAAATTCCTCGGCAATTTTTATTGTCTCGTCTGAAGAACCAGTATCGACTAAAACTATTTCATCAACAACTCCCTTAACAGATTCAAGACAGTCTCTTAAATACTTTTCTTCATTTTTAACAATCATACTGAGAGATAATTTTCCCAATTCTGCCTCTTTCTCTTTTTTAATTCTCGTCAAATTTGTTGCTGATATACAGTTAATTTTCCCTGGCTACTTCATTAGTAAAACCTAAAGAAATTACTCTGTTAATTAATTTTAAGGCATTTTCAATTGTATTTACAAACGACAAATCATTTAGTGCATCAATATGATCAGGTTCCTTATCAAGACGTTACAGAATCAGATTCCTGGCTTTGTCGAATTTTAATTCCTCTAATATACTTTCTGCTCTTGCCATAATTTCATGGGCATCTTAATCCAAAAGGGAATTATGATTTTCAGATAAACCAAGTCTGGAATTTACACTTCTTAATCCTTTTCTTGCTTCAGTATTATCATTATCATTTTTCACTGCCCACTCATACATAGTTTTCGCTTCTTCAAAATGTTCCGCGCTATTGAATACCTCAGCTAATCCCAGACACGCTCTTCCGGAATCAGGATTCAATTCAAGCTCGGATAGGAAATATTTTTGGGCTTTTTCCAGATCACCAAGAAGATAAGAAATTTTACCTGCAAAATTTATTACATCTGCTTTACTTACATTTTCATAACCGCTTCTTGTACTGGAATTATAAGATTCAACGGCTCTTTCAATTTCTTTTAATGCCAGTTCAGAATCATTTTCTTCAGCATGAATCATTGCTCTTGATAAGGATTCTATAAATATGTCATTATTTACAGGATACAAAACATTCCGTTTTGTAATTTTATGGCCTTCAAGCCAGATCTGTTCAGGAGTGCCATTCCACTTATTTACAAATATTTTTTTATTCGTTTCCAACCGATCAGCATATTTGTCCCTTCCCTCTGCAAGAAAGCTAACCGATCCGTAATGATGAATAAATACATCTTTAGCTATTACTGTTTTGTAGCCCGCTAGTTGCGCTCTTAAACAAAAATCATCATCTTCAAAATTCCCTGGTGAAAATCTCTCGTCAAGCCCGCCGATTTTGTCAATCAATTCTTTTTTAATTAGTGTACAAAGGAATGCAACCCGGGGAAATTCTTCTACTATTCCTTTGTTTTTATTCATTACCAATGATGCGTATTTATGCATAGATTGAATTGAATCATATTCAGCTGCTTTATCTAATTGCACACCACTTACTTTGTTTGAAATTGGGCCCACAATCCCAACCTCCTGATGTTTTTCAGCAATTTCAACCATTCTCTCAAGCCAACCTTCGGTAACTACAGTGTCATTGTTAATTAGAAGAACATAATCACCTTGAGCCTCCAAAATGCCTTGATTTACAGCTTTCGGGAATCCCAGGTTTTCTTTATTGGCAATTACTTTAACATTTTCAAGCGAATGAAGTTGTTTAAGAGTATTATCTGTAGAAGCATTATCAACCACAATTATTTCGTAATCCAAAGTAGTTTTGTTTTTAATACTTTCAATGCATTCCAGCGTATATTTAATTTGATTAAAAGTAATCAAAATTATAGAGTATCTTGGAAAACTCGAATTGTTCAATGCTTCTTTTCCTTGCAAACTCTTTTTATCTTCAAACTTCATGATATATTTTATTTTTCTTCTAATATTTTCACAAGAATAGTTGGAATCAATTAGTTTTTTTCCATTCTTTGAAAACTGACTCCAAATAGTTTCATCTTGATATAATTTCACGGTAAATTCAGCAAATTCTTTAGACTCATCCGTGATAAACGAATGAACATTGTTTTCAATGCCAATTCCTTCAGCACCGATAGAAGTTGAAACCATTGGCACGCCATTAGACAAAGTTTCGCCAACTTTTCCCTTCATTCCTGCCCCAAAACGTAATGGGACTACTGAAACACGACACTTATCAAGATAAGGTTTAATTTCAGGCACCCAGCCCGTGACAATAATGTTTTTGGAATTTAATCTTTTTATTTCTTCAGGTGGGTTATTTCCAACTATATAAAATATTATTGATGGAATTTTTTTTAGAATTATTGGATATATTTCGCGAATAAAATACAGTACAGCATCTGCATTTGGATTGTGATTAAAATTGCCAACAAATAATAATCCATTACGCTCTGAAAATGGTATATTTACTTTCACAATCTCATGAACATTTGGAAGTAAAAATATTGGTTTCTTAGATATGTATTTTTTTATTTCTTTCCTATCATCCTCTGTAACAGTTACTATCATATCAGCTTTTTTGTAGACTTCCAGTTCTCTTTTCTTGGTATCTTCTGCCTGAAGAAAAACCGCCTTAATTTTACTTATTTCTGCCTGCCGCTTTTCACGCAAGTAATGAATATCCACGGTATCAATTAGAACCATTGTATCAGGAGTCATCTTTCGAATAATATCAATGAAATGTTCCGCAATAAACCAAAAAGCGATATAAATCAAATCAAATTGTCTATTCTCTAGTTCTAACCCTTTTAATAAATCCTCTCTCATTGATATTGATTCATGTGAGTCTTTAAATTTCCACCAACTTTCATATTTGAACCAGAGAAACTCGACCCCTTGCATCTCAAATTCTGCAAAATAATTTAAGCTAGGTTTATCGACGAAATTTTTTCCCATTAAATGAACGTATGTAACATTGTACCCCAATTCAATCATTTGTTTTAAAATATGATAGTGTCGAAGTGCCCCTGAAGATCTATCGGGAAATGGTGGTATATCATCAACAATTAAAATTCTTTTGCCTTTTCTCCTATTTGAAGTTAGAAAAATATTTGCAGTGGTCATATCTGCTTGCTGTTTTAATTCATTCTTCCATTTTTCTTCAAACTTAGGCTTATTAATTAGTTGATACTTTTTAAATCCACTTGAAGTATCTGTACCAGAAGTGATACCCTCATGATGAACAACTTTTGAAAAATGTGAGTAATAAACTTTATACCCAAGTTTTCTTGCTGAAAAACATAAATCTGTATCTTCGTAATAGGCAGGGGCATATTGGGTATCAAACCCTCCCAGGGTTGTAAGAATATTTTTTCTTACCATTAATGAAGCGCCTGAACAATAATCTACTTCCCTAACAAAGTTGTATTTTGATGCATTCGGTTTGTCATTTCTACCGTAGTTCCATCCCGACCCATCACCGAAGATTATTCCACCCGCTTCTTGAAGAGTCTCATCTGGAAATAAGAGCATGCTTCCTACAACCCCAGCTTTGGGATAAAAATTGAATACACTTAGCAAGCCTATCAACCATTTGGGTTTTACTTCAGTATCATTATTAAGAAATACTACATAATCGCCTTCAGCAGAATCAATTGCTAAATTATTTCCTCCAACAAAGCCTAAATTAATGTTACTATGAATAAATTTAATTCTATTACCATATGCCTCTAAATACCCCGAAGTATCATCAACCGATGCATTATCAACCACAATAACTTCAAAATTTGAATATGATGTATTCGCAAAAATAGACTCAAGACATTTCTTTGTGTACTCTACTTTGTTATAACATAAAATAATAATTGAAACCAATGACTTGTTTTCTTTCACAAGCTGTGCATTTTTCTCAACGTTAAAAATAACTTCATCTATAAATGCATCTTCTGTAGAAAGGTTTAGTGATAGTTTTTGAATTTTATAGTGGAGTTGATCCAAACCCGGATTTGTTTCCAAACAACTAGAATAGATTCTAATTGCACTTTCATTTTTCTTCTCTTTTTCTTTGATAAGCCCTAAATAAAAAAGTGAATTGATATCCTCTTTATTAAAAGTTAGAGATTTCCTAAAATAATCTTCTGCCTCGTTGAATTTGTTATTGTAATAATAAATTTTACCTAGATGATACGCAGCCCTACTTTTTAATAAATCCACATTTTCAATTTTATTTAGTATTTGTTCAAGAAACTCAACAGCACCATTATAATCATTAAGGTTAAATAATTCCTGAAGCTCATCTTCTAATTTTACAATTAATTCCATATTACTCTCTAAATAAATTTCAATAAAAATTATATATTATTTGCAGAAACCAAAATTACCTATTTCAGTTGTTTACTGACATTAATCCTTATACTCCATTATCAATTCATCACCCAAATCATAAACTGTGCGTTTCTTAAGTTTCTGCTGAAAATATTTTATTTTCTCCGATAATGCTTCCGGATTTTTAATAACAAAATTCCCTTCTACTCGCGGTCTGTCTATTGCTAATATACTAATCTTAGTTATCCATTCATCTATAATTTCATAAAACTCACTTTTAGGAATTTGTTTACATAAATATGTTTCGAAATTTGACCAATCTGAAAATCTTTCCCAATCCATATTGGCACTAACTATTCCCACACTTTCAGCATAATCCCAAATTTTTGTGCCTGGATATGGTCTTAATGTACCCCATGCAGGGCTGGTGATTTTAGAATCTTTGATATTATTATAAACTGCTCTTAGAGTTATTAGCAAATCCTCTTTCGTTTCAATTGGTGCCCCCAGAATAATGCTAGGATTTACCTTAATACCATGCTTATTCAGTAAGTCTATTGCTCGTTGATTAATCTCACTAGTTACTCCTTTTTTATTATAATAATCTAATATTTTATCACTGAATGATTCTATACCAATCCCAACATCCACAACATTTAGTTTTTTTAATAAAAGACATATCTCATCAGTAATTAGGTTTGCTCTTACTTGACATGAGAATGAACATTTACCAAGTAATTCTTTTTTATCTAAAATTGATATTAATTCAATTACCTTTTTTTTGTTGGCAATTAATAAATCATCATAAAAGACTATATGTCTAATACTCTTCTCTTTAATCATATATTCAACCTCATCAACAATAAGATCCGTTGATAAAGTACGGTAGTGATGAGCAAATTTTTCGGAGGCACAAAAACTGCACTTATAAGGGCAGCCTCTTGCTGAAACTATACAACCTACCATTTTCGAGTTATAGAATGGGAGCTCATCAATAACCGGTTTTGGTAAAGAATCCAAATTGTCTACAACTTGCCTATTTTGTGTCTGGAATAGAGCTCCATTTTCTTTGAATAAGAGTCCGGGTATTTCTTTCATTTCCGTTTTATTAAAACTACCGTTCCGGATATATAATTTAAGAACCTCTACTAAGGTAATCTCTCCTTCACCTATAACAGCCAAATCAAAACAATCTTGCAATGATTCAGGAAGCAATGAAATATGTATACCACCAAGGATAACAGGAATTCCCAACTTCTCTTTAATCTTAATGGCATTATTTATTGCAATATGATAATTTTCTGTAGTTGAACTGATTCCAATAATATCAGGTTTTGCTTGAATTAATTCTTCTAATACTTCTGCAAATATTACTTTAACTTCTGGAAGTGATTTTGAAATGTATTTCTCTAAATAACCTATTCCTAAAGGCACAAAACTATTATATCCTGGTGTATGTCTGGTGGCAAGAAGAAGACCAATAGTCAAAATTGGTTTAACAACACTTGAATTATTATCATTTGGTTCTGCCCTATTAGCTGCTTCATAGTTTTCTTTTATATATTGATAATTCTCAAGTGCTATTTTATTTTTTGGTTCTATTTCCAAGACCCTATTTATCATATTCATTGCTTTTTCTAGCTTGTCTGTAAGGATAAATATAATAGCAAGATCATTGAGGGCATTAATATTAGAATTATCATTTTCAATTAATTCATTTAAAATAACTCTTGCATCTTCCATTTGGTTGTTTTCAATTAATTTTTCTGCCTTCTTAATTTTATTTTTATTTTCATCAAACTGTACAGTATCCTCCTCCATTGTATCATTATTTTGCTGTTGGTTTTCCATTACATAGTCGTAATTTCCCTTAGCAATTTCATTTTCCGGATCAATAAAAAGCACTATATCAATTAAATCAAGAGCGAACTCATTTTTATTTTCAAGAATATGTACAACCGATAAATCATTCAATGCATCTAAATTTTCAGGGTCATAGTTTAATAATTCAACCAGCACATTTTTTGCTTTACTTAACTGCTGATCCTCAATATGCTTTTCTGCTTCAAGTAGCATCTCCTGACTTTTTTTGCTATTCCATTTATCCTCAATTCTTTTAGATTCAATTTTTTTATACAAAATTGCCAGATTTTTCTTTACCCACTCAAGATTAGGATTTTCTCTTAATATACTTTGCAATAAGAAGTACGCCTCACAGTAACTTTGCACTTCAACAAGATTTTGCACAAGATTTATTTGAGCATCCCATGCAGTATTTTTGGTATCTATAGTAACGCCGTTCTTGGTAGCATTTGCCGTGGCCTTTAAATAAGCATACCCGTTTTTCTCATCTGGCTCAAGATAATTTCCTTCGCCCCACTCATTCCACGCATTAATAAATACTAGCTTTTCTTCACCCTCTCTTTTTCTATCAGTATAATTAATTGCTTTGGTTAACCAATATTCGTAGTTCTCAGCTGAGGAGTTTTCGATAATTAGCCCATTGACTCCTTTTCTTGGTGTATTATCCCAGGATGGAGTTACAGTTCTAAACATTTTGTACTGAGGAGGGGGCCTTCTCATCATATTCTCTATCATCGTTTTGTAGCTATGTACTTTTAATCCCTCCAAATTACTATACAATCGTCCCTTCTCATTTAGATTATCACCCAACTCATGCCAGTCTGGAGCAAACTCCATCGAAGCATCAAAACCAATTTCAACAGGATTTATATTTCTTTCAAAACCTTCAACTCTGATAAGATAAATTCCCCTATATCCAGCTTTTTTGGTCTCTTCTCTCCAAATTGAAGCTGTTTTTTTGATATCCGGAAAAAGTTCTGTTCTGTAAATAACAACAACTGGTTTATCATTAATAGTTATATAACGTTCATCATCAAAGTATGGGAAGAGCGAATGAATAAAATTATGATCATCCTCAAAACTATGGTTCTGAGGAATTATTATATCATCATCTTTGCCATCCCACCTTTTTGTCCAATTTTCATTTGCCCAACAAATACAGAACGGGAAATCCAATTCTTTATTGGCTAATAATTTTTTAATGGGTGTTTCTAAAACCTCTTTTCCGTTAAACCAATAGTGATAATAACAGAAACCATTAATGCCGTATTCTTTTGCTAATTCAATTTGCTCTTTTCTAACTTCATCTGATCTAAGATCATAATAATTATTCAGAGGCACATGTGGTTGATAATGGGTTGGGTAAAGCGGTGTTGCCTTTTTAACATTTGTCCACTCCGTGAATCCTTTTCCCCAAGCCTTGTCGTTCTCGGGTATCGGGTGAAATTGAGGGAGATAAATTGCAATTACTCGCACCGAAGATTTATTTATACTTTTCTTCCTTTTTAGAATCATTTCAATCCTATCAGGGTCTTCAATAACCAACTCATTATAAAAATTAGCTATTCCATCAATTTCGCTCGATAACAGAGGTATGTTTTTATTTCTTACCCCTTCAAATAATTTTTCATGGTCAACTACAGTTTTTTTTTCAGTATTGGGAGTTTTATCTTCGTTTCCCGAGATATCCTGTGACTTATTAATAATTTCTTCTTTTTTACTAACTAATACCTCAATGTATTCAGCTTGAATTCCTAAATCCAAATTATCTATAAATTCTATTTTTGTTTCAAGCTCACTGCTCTCTTTAATAAACTCAACTATATCAAATCCCCAGTGCATTGTTACTGGAGAACCTTTGGAATCAATAGGATTTCCGTGCCATTCTGGCGTCTTAGTAAACAGAGGTGTACCATCACCACCTTTTGTTGCCCATACTTCTGTTTTATTGTGTTTATTAATAATCGGGACGGTAAAAATATGAGCGCCTCCAGGTCTGAGAGTGCGAGCTATTTCAGAAAATGCTTTTTGAGGGTTGAATATATGCTCCATAACATCCTGTGTTATAACAATGTCAAATGATTCATCACTAAATGTCTGATTTTCTAAATCTTGATTTAGATAATTATTAACGACCTCACCTAATGGCTTGTTTGGATAATAATATGATGCCACATAATTTTTAACATTATTTTTCAGTTTCAAACTAGCGCCTCGCCTAGAAGATGGAGATGATTCGTGTATTCGAAGGTCCTTCCAATTAGGGAAATATTTTTCAATTGTGACAACAAGGGCTCTTTCACGAGGGATGGAATAACAATTTTTACATAACAAATTATCTCGGAACCAACTGTTTTTTGATTCAAAAACGACTTCTTGTTCGCAGCAAGGACAATATCCTTTATGTGAGAAGTAAGGAACTGTACATTCTGAATTATCTTCATTTCCCCGGATATCCTGCAATACACTTAATGCCAGTTTATTACCAGGTTCAAGTTCCAGAACCTTTTCAAAATATTCACTTGCTTTTACATAATCCGCAGTATGGAAATATATTTGTCCAAGCATACTCATAGCAATAGTATCATTCGGAAACAGTTCTAACAATCCCTGTAAAACCAATACTGAGTCATCATTTCTTTTTTGATTAATTAATTCATTTGCCTGAAGAAGTTTGTTTTTTCTGTAATCTCCCAAATTAGTTGATATCTTCTTAAGGTCCGCTTTTAAGTTTTCTATTTCTTTATCTTTGCTCTCCAAATCTCCATTTTTATTTCCATTATTGTTTGTATCTTCTTGCAATAATTCAACATTAGAATCGATACTCGCTTCATTTTCCCGGTTATCAAAATTTGAAGTCAAGTACTCAAGGTTTGATAGAGCGATTTCATCATTCGGATTAATTGTAAGCACTAAATCAATTAGTTCATCTGCAAATTCAATTTCGCCTTCAAGAATATGAACAACCGACAAATTGTTAAGTGCATCCAGATTTTCAGGATCATGATTTAGTATTTCAATTAACACATTTTTCGCTTCAGTTAATTGCTGAGCATTAATAGCTTCTTCTACTTGTAATAATCTTTCCTGGCTTTTAGCCTCATCCCATCTGTCAGTTTCGCGTTCTATTTCGATTTTTTTAGATAGATCATCCATACTATTTCTAATCCAATCCAGATCCATATTTTCTTCTAATAAACTCTGCAACAGTAAATAAGCTTCAAAATAGTTTTTCAGAAGAACCAGATTATCTATTACATTGATTGTAGCCTGCATATCATCATTCTGAGAATCATTATGATTTCCCAAGTCAACTTTTGATTTATTATTATCTATGGCTACATTATTATTAATAGCATTTGCAGTTGCCTTTAAATACGCATACCCGTTTTTCTCATCTGGCTCAAGATAATTTCCTTCGCCCCACTCATTCCACGCATTAATAAATACTAACTTTTCATCACCCTCTCTTTTACTATCAGTATAATTAATTGCTTTGGTTAACCAATATTCGTAATTCTCAGCTGAAGAGTTTTCGATAACTAGTCCATTGACTCCTTTTCTTGGAGTATTATCCCAGGATGGAGTTACAGATCTAAACATTTTGTATTGAGGAGGGGTTCTTCTCATCATATTCTCTACCATCGTTTTGTAGCTATGTACTCTTAAGTCCTGCAAGTCATTATACAATCTTCCCTTCTCATTTAGATTATCACCCAACTCATGCCAGGCTGGAGCAAACTCCATCGAAGCATCAAAACCAATATCAGCAGGGTTTATATTTCTTTCAAAACCTTCAACTCTGATAAGATAAATTCCCCTATATCCAGCTTTTTTGGTCTCTTCTCTCCAAATTGAAGCCGTTTTTTTGATATCCGGAAATAGTTCTGTTCTGTAAATAACAACAACTGGTTTATCATTAATAGTTATATAACGTTCATCATCAAAGTATGGGAAGAGCGAATGAATAAAATTATAATCATCCTCAAAATTATGGTGCTGAGGAATTATTATATCATCATCCTTGCCGTCCCACCTTTTTGTCCAATTTTCATTTGCCCAGCAAATACAGAATGGGAAATCCAATTCTTTATTCTTTAGCATTTTTTTGATAGGTGTTTCTAAAACCTCTTTTCCGTTGAACCAATAATAATAATAACAGAATCCCTGAATACCATGTTCTTTTGCCAAATCAATTTGCTGCTTTCGAATTTCATCAGATCTCAAATCGTAATAGTTATCATTAAGGGGCACATTCGGTTGAAAATGAGTTGGGTAAAGCGGTGTTGCCTTTTTAACATTTGTCCATTCAGTAAAGCCTTTTCCCCAAGCCTTGTCATTTTCAGGTATCGGGTGAAATTGAGGAAGATAAATTGCAATTACTCGCACAGATGATTTATTAGTACTTTTTTCCCTGTCTTGGAATTTTTCGAAATCTACTCCAGATAATTCGTTGTTGTTTATTTCGCTCCTCCAAAAATCAAGAACTTCTGACCAACTCTGCAACTCACTTCTTTCAGCAATTTCATTGTTTTCTTCATCAACATGAAAAATGGTTTTTTCTAAAAATTTTGTTGTGTGTGATAAAGAATCAATTTCATTATACATTTTTAATATATTTTCATATAACACTTGCTCAGATTGCTTTTCCATCAAATTTGAACGGATATCTTGGGCTACTGCAAGACAAAGCTGTGGATTATTTATAAAATGTTGTATCTTCTCATAAAACTCATTTTCAGTCATTTCCTTGCCAAAGTGCTTACTATAAAGTTTAGATTGAGATAGCATATAACTTCTAAATACTTTAGACTTTCCATATTTTGGGAAAGGACAACTTAAACCATTAATTGGGGCTTGAAGTTGTACACCTAATGAAGGTTGCGGCATGGCTTCAAGACAAATGTCAGACGCTAAATAGAAAATTTTAAGATCAGGAGTAGGCGGATAGATAAACACTCTTTCAGATTTGTTAAAGCTCTGAACAAGAACGTCATTTTCAGATAAACCGACTATTATAAAGACTACTTCCAAATTCTTTTGAAGTATATTCTCGGCTATTTCGAAAAAATTATATTCCGAATTTGGTATTAATTTTTCTCTTGTGGCAACTGTTAAGATTATCGTTTTATTTGTATCAATTCTAAGAATCTCACGAGCTTGTCTTTTTTGATCAACTTCCAAATGAGTCTCTATATTATCGGATTGTGTAAAGTGCAAATAAAAAGAATTTTCTATTCTACGATATCTCTCTGTAAATTTCGTATGAAATTCTGTATGAGAGAACACCATGTCAGTAATTGATTTCCCAAACCAAAACCAAGAATGGGCATGATTCTCAACTATTACTGGAATTGTACCTGCATTCGCAAAAGCTAAAGTAGGAATTACGTCAAAAGGATGATGATACAAAATAATTCTCTTAAAACGCTTTGATATGATTTTTAATGCATATGCCCTATCTAGTGGTGAATTATAACTAAAAAGTGAAAGAATTTTCGCATATTCATCAACTCCTTCTTTAAACCATATTGGCACACTCTCAACTTCTCTTTTTGTTAAAATAAAACCTTGTTTTTTTTCTTTAGACCTTTTTACCATTTGATTTATTACTCTAGTATGCCCTCCTATATTCGCAATTTCGCTGGCAACATGAAGAGTACTATTTTCTTTGTGAACTTCAAATAAGTTTTCTATCTCTCGAGATATTCCTTCAACATCAACAAAATTTTCCAATTTTTGGCCATAACCCAATAATAGGTTCTCGATTTCTGCATCAAAAAAGCATCCAGGATGATTTCTCCATGCGAATTGACCAATTTTCTCTATTAAGTTTATATTTTGTGTTATTACATCCAAATTGCTTGAATTAAAATCAAGTTTTGATTTCATATGCAAATATACAAGCTTATTTCGCTCAAGAAAGTTTTCTGTCGACATTACAAAACCCCAATATTTGAAGCTAATTGTGAATTCATTTTCCCTTTAGTCATAAATGCATAATTGTTTTTCTCAGAAAACATTAAAAAAGCTTGTCCTATAAACAGCCCTTCAATAGCATTAGAGATAAAATTTTCATGATTATAAGTTACCATCCATATGTTAACAATCATTTCATTCATAACCTTATCCTCTTAAATCTTTCAGAAAATTGTTCCTGGCTTACAATTTCTACGTGAACGGGAATTTTATATTTTTCTAACCTTGCGGCACAATGTTTTTGTATTCTTTTTTTAATATCATAAAGTGATTCATCGTTTTCAAGATTAATCCTTGCTCCAACTACCTGCCCCAGAATAGGATTTGTGACTGCCGATATTGTGACATCAATAATATTATCAATTTCCAGTATAACAGATTCCACCTCGGCTGGATTTACTTTTTGTCCACCGACATTAATCATTTCACTTTCTCTTCCTAGAATTTTTATCCATTCACCGTCTTGTTCCACTTTGTCGCCTGTGTTATACCACCCGTCACTATCAATTGGAACTTCAGCATTTAAATAACCCAGTATTGTTGATTCCGCTTTAATAAAAAGAATATTATTAACAACCTTTGTCTCGTAACCGCTCCCCCCAACTTTCATCCATAATGAATCGGAGCTTTTGGATTTACTATTCATTACACCAAGTTCTGTTAGACCATAAGTCTGTTTGAGCCTGATCTCAGGAAAAATACGGTTGAATGCTTTTAAGGTTGATTCGTGCATTGGTTCGGTTCCATAGCTAATGATTTTCAAAGATGACAAATCATAATTTTCGTAAACTTTGCTATACAGAATCATATTTATAAATGTCGGAGTTGTGGGTAATAGTTCTATTTTATACTTTTCAATAAATCCGCATATAGCATCGGGAGCATTTTTCTCAGGAACGCCAACAACACCACCGTTAGACAATATGTGGAACAGGGTATTTAATCCACCCCAATGATCGAAGAGCAAAAAAATTAATGTGCGTAGTGGTTGTCGAACGTGTTTATACTTTTCGAGCAGTAAGGTAAAATCATGTAATGCCGCTTTAGGTTCACCTGTTGAACCGGATGAAAATATTATTATACCGGGTTTACTGCTGTCCTTTAGTTGTTGAATATATTTGTGGATTGAGATGTTTTCTGTTTTAGTATGTTTATAGCCGTTACAATCAAATAAGATGTGATCCTCAACTTCTGCAACCCTTAATTTATTAGTAACATCTTTGCTTTGAATATTTATTGGAACAATCACATTACTATTCTCAATTAAAGCAAGGAGTATGCTAATTGCATCAGTATTAAAATCCGACTGAAGCGCCACAACTGCTCCCGGAACAATATCCTTTCTGATTATCGATTGCCAGTATCCAATTCTTTCATTCAGATAACCATAGCTATAAATTTCATCTTTATAGATGACGGCTTCTTTATCAGCGTTTTTTAGCATCTTATCTATAAAATGATCAATATACATCAGGATAACCCTCCAAGATAAAGGACCTGACCTGTTACCATGTTACTTTTGTGATTAATAAAAAAGTTGATAACATTAATTATATCTCCATGATCCGACATTTTTTTTACAGCCTGTCTGTTAATAAGTGATGTGATTTTGTCTTCCGGAATATTTCTTATCAAATCAGTTTTTACAGGAGTAGGTCCAACAGCATTTACCGTTATGTTCATACCAGCGTATTCTTTAGCCAAAATCCTTGTCATCATCTCAACAGCAGCTTTTGATGATGTATAAATACACTCGCCTTCCAATCTTAGCGGTACGCCTATTGTTGAAAAATTTACAACTCTACCCCATTTATTTTTTGACATAACTTTTGCCACTTCTCTGGAGAATAAAAATGTTCCCAGTACATTTACTTTAAATATTTTTTCAACAACTGATGCAGGAGTTAGCAAAGTATGATTCATCGAGGCTATACCTGCATTGTTAAGCAGGTAGTCAATTTTTTTATATTTTCGTGATACATCAGTTATCATTTTCTCAACGCTCTTTTCATCAGAAACATCCAGGCAAAAATGCTCATATCTTTCGTGGAGTAGTTCAGATTCCGATCTTGAACAACCAATTACGGTATATCCTTTCTTCAGATAGTATTGAGATAATTCTCTCCCTATCCCTTTAGAAGTACCGGTTATTACCATTATCTTATTCATTTTATTGTTCAATTTCTTCCTGAATAAATTCTACGAGTGTTTTAACTGTTTTAAATGGACTGTTTTTCCTTGACATTGCTTTTTCAGACACTAATGAAATATCAATATTCCGTTCCTTTAATTGGTTTTCGACTCCAACAATTATATTGACAAATCCAAGTGAATCTATTGAGGAATTACTACCGAACAAAACAGTATCGTCTGAAGCTTTTTCATCACTTCCCTGCAATTCAAAATTATCATTAATAGCCAAATGGATAATGCTCTTTATTTCTTGCTCCGTCATTTTTTGCTCCTGTAATTCTCTTTTAATATTAGATGTTCTTCTCCCTTAGGTGGATCGAACAAAGACACTTTATTCTTTTCCATTTACAGCATCTATTTTTTTACTATCTCCCCAACAGTTGAAACAATAACAGAATCAAACACATCAACTCCGAATTCCCATTTAATGCGGACGGTTAGTCCTGCCAAATCAAAAGAATCTAATCCAATTTCATCCCTTAGATTGGATGACGCCTGCAAAGATGAAATATTTTCTTTGGAATTACTATCCAGAAGCTGGTTGATAATTAATTGTAGTTTTTCAATTGTATTGGGCATAAAATTCCTTTTCGAGCTCCAAAAATTTTTGTTTCCTTTTCCCGATTTCTACTCCGGGAATTCCACGGTAAATTGTGAAAGGTTCGCAATTTTTTACAATAAGTGTTAATGCAGAAACTGCAGAACCAATTTCCATTACTACATTCGGCATGATAATAGAACCCGCACCAATTATCACGTGCTTTTTCAAATGAATTTGTCCTGATGTCTCTCTTCTAAACTTATCCGGTATCAGTGGATTCGTCATCCCCCAACCCATGTAGTCATCTGTACTTGAATATAGCGACACCCGCCCTGAAATGGAGACAAAATCTTCGATTAAAATTTCACCTTTCCCGATGAAAGACGAGTAAGGTGCGATATGTACATAGTTCCCAATTTTAATATTGTTGCTTGCTGAAAGAATGCAAAAATCATCTATCCGAATATTGCTTCCAATTGAGATCAGGTTTGGCTTGTAAATGCTTGCTTTATCAGAAATATTTACGTTTTCACCAAGTTCCTTAAAACCAACCTGACTCAATTGTTCTTCTGTTAAATATGCCATAAAAATCTCATCTCCTAACTATATTAATTGACTAGTCAGTTTCAAAATTACGAAGTTTATTTCTTCGTAAGTGAGTTTATAATATAGTGGTAAACATAAAATCCTTCTCGAGATATCTTCAGAGACCGGCAGGTGAGATTGTTCGAGTATTTTATCATACTTATTTACTGACGGATAAAAATATCTTCTCGGGAAGATATTATTTTCATTGAGAGTTAATTCAGCTTTCAGAAGTTTATCCTCACTTTGAAAAATAACAGGGAAATAAGAATAGTTGCTCTCGCCAAATTTCAATTCCTGAAAAGCAAATGAATTAATTGTACTTAGCTGTTTGCGGTAATACAGCCACTTACTTTTTCTATCTTTTAGAACATCTTCATAGTACTTTAGATTCACCAATCCCAGAGCTGCGTGTACTTCTGTCATCTTTCCGTTAAAACCTTCTTCTACTATATCTTTGTTTTCATTGTGTCCAAAGAATCGAATTCTTTTTAATTTTTCATGAAGCTCAATATTATTTGCTATAACAGCACCACCCTCTGCTGTGTTTAGCAATTTTGTTGCATGAAAACTTGTTGCCGATAGATCACCAAACTTTAATATGCTTTCATTTTTATAAGTCGAACCCACGGCATGGGCGGCATCATATATTACTTTCAGATTATGTTTTTTAGCTATTACTTCAATTGATTCAATATCACACGGATTACCAAATACATGAACTGGCATTATAGCAACGGTTTTATCTGTTATTTTTTCTTCAATTTGTTTTGGGTCGATATTTAAAGTTTCAGCATCAATATCAGCAAACACAGGCGTACACCCTTCCCACATTATTGAACTAACCGTTGCTATCCATGTAAATGGAGTTGTAATAATTTCTCCCTTAAGTTCCAGCGCTTTGATTGCCATTTGCAATGCGATTGTGCCATTGGAAACTGCAACCAGGTTTTTAATACCCAGAATTTTATTGAAATCTTTTTCAAATTGTTGCACAAGCGGACCGTTATGAGTAAGAATTCCTCTTTCCCAAACGCCTTGCAGTATTTCCATGTATTCGTCTAGCGGAGCTAGCGATGGCATAGTTACATATATTGGCTTACTCATTTTTTCGCTAACTCCTTTATTTCTTCAAGCAACCTGGATTGATTCAGATTTTGTTTATGCTCTTTTTCAAAGCTTCCACTCAGGATTAATTCATGTAAATAATTTAACATGTTTATAAAATGATTATCTGCTGGCAAAAGTTTTGTTTCTTTTTTCTCGGTTGTTTCAAAAGAAATTGTTGGTTGGAATCCGGGAGGAGCTGTAAATATTCTTTCGGCAACTATTTTCCCTTTTGAACCCCAAAGTTCAAGATTGCATTGGTAAAAATTATCAAATCCGAATGCAATCTCTGAAAAAATGGAAGAATTATCCTCAGATAAAAAAGCACCTCCCCATGTATCCACATCATATCTATTGTCAAAATGGAGTTTGGCAGCTTGCACTGATATATTCTCTCCGAGAAAGATCTGAGATATTTTAACAGGATAAGCACCGGCATCAAATAGCGCTCCACCGCCCAGTTCTTTTTTATACCTTATATTTTCTTTCTCATCAAATGGAGGAAATCCGAAGGAACTTCTTACAGATCGAAGTTCACCGATTACGTTATCCTTTACAAGGTCCGAAATATATTTTAACTGCGAATGAAACCTGAACTGAAAGTTTTCAACAACCGCGAGTTTTTTTTCTCTTGCTTTATTTGTTATTTGTACTGTTTCACTTAAAGAACATGATAAAGATTTTTCAGCCAATACATGAATTCCATTGTCAAGCGCTTTCATAATCCATTCAAAATGTAATGCATTAGGAAGTGGAATATAAACAACATCTATATTGCCCTTAGTAATTAATGAATCATAACCTTCGTAGGCTTCACAATTATAGTCCGAAGCTAATTCCATGGACTTATTTTTACTTCGGCTAGCAATACCTTCGACTATAAATTTAGAGTGAGGGGAAATTAGGGCAGGAAGCAAAGATTTTTTTGCAATATTTGCACAGCCCAATATTCCTATTTTCAGTCTATCCATTAACCATCCTTAAATAAACGTTATTGCTGAGATCAGGCTTCTTGCCTGCATATTCAAATAATTATTAAATTTCAAAAATTCATTCAGCTGACTTAAGGTCATCCAAATGTAATTTGGAGGTAATTCAATTGATAATTCCTCTCCTGCCAGTACAATCAGATTTCGGTTCTGTTCTTTAAAGAATCTGCCGCCTTCTTCAGATTGCATCGTGTCAAATATTTTTTTCTCTTTTGGAACCGAAAGGACATATTCCAAGAAAGGGATACTCCCTTTTCTCGAATCTCTGTAATTTCCCGTTAAACACTGAACAGTGGGTGCGAATTCAATAATGTCATGATTACCACACTCCAGTTTTGCCTGAACAGCAAAGTGTAGTAACCCGTTTATCTCTTTGCAGATGAAAGCAGAGACTCCCTCTTGTGCCGGTTCAACCATTGGCTGTGACCATTTTACGACTTCACGATTTGATATCTCAATATCTACAGGAATCACTTTAAAGAACTTATCTTCAGCATGTTTAATTTCACTATCGTTAAATATCCATCCCTCAAGATTTTTTAGGGCAATTTTACATATATCAAGTTCATAAATGCTTTTTAACCTTGTTAAAAATGATATTATTTCATCCATTGAATGAAGAGATCCTTTCTCAACTAAAGTGGATTTCAGCAAAGCTTTCTCTGTCGTCTCGCCTTTTTCATTATGTCCTAGAAAATTAAAAAAATCGACAACGTTTTCATCAAGATTTCCAAATGATATTCCTGAAATTACTGTTCTCGTATCCATGTTGACTATATTATTTTTTTGCATCAGTTTTTTAATCTGTGCTAAAGTAACCCAGGTATAATCATCATAAACCGGAATCTCTTCCTCAATCTTAATTATTATATTGCGATTCCGCTTTCGTAAAAATCTGGCTCCTTGTTCTGACTGAAGCTGATCAAGCATCACCTGTTCGGGTCTCGCATTCCGAAAGTATTCTAAATACCGGGGTTTTTTCCCATTATGCGCCTGTGTATAGTTGCTTTTTGTAGCCTGCAACGTTGGGGATAATTGCACATAATTTTTATTTCCGGGTTCTATTTTCGCTTGCATCAAAAAATGTAAAATTCCATCAAACTCTTTTACTATTATTCCTAGAAATCCTATTTCACTTTGGTTAATAATTGGTTGTTGCCAGGAATTTACACCACCCCAATTTGTAGAAACCATAATCCCATCAATGGAAAAGAATTTACTCGTTTCATGTTTAATTATTCCCAATTTCTCTTCATATTGCCATTTATCCAGTTTAGAAAAGAGTGTTTTCTCAATTTTCACATCTACATGCTGTTTTCTTTTCTTCAACCACTTTAAAATATCCTCAATGGACTCATATTTGCCCACGGGCGAAAATGAAGATTTAAGAAACTCTAAACTTTTGTTATTCTGGTTTTTCATTATTCTTAACTTTTAAGTATAAAATGAATTTATGCGGTCATTTATTGATTATCAGAGTGACCTAATATTAAATCATTCATTAAGTTCTATTCATTAAATATAATAGCATACACCATGAATATAATTCCATGGTTATTTATGAGCCGTAGTGCAAATTATATACCAAAGAAAATTGCTGATTTTTAACAAATTTGAGTATTATTTTTGAGGGGATGGATAATATTGAGATTGTGGCTATTATTAGCCGTTATTGAAGTTTCATAGGAGTTGAAATAAGCGTATTTAGTTTTTCGAAATCTTTCAAAATAACATCCTTTATTTGAGCTTGCAGCTCATCTCTTCGCCCTCCCTGCTCGTTCTTCAGTTCATTAATTCTACCTCTGTGGATGGCAATTCGTTTTTCCAAATTTCCACCCTGACTTGCTTCACGTTCTCTTGCTTCATCCTTCAGTCTTTCAACAATTCTTTGTTTTTCATTCTTAAGAAGACCCACTTTTTGGATTACCCGCTGTTTTTGTGTGCCTCTTTCAAGAAGTACTGACCCCGCGATGAAAAATGATATTATTATTCCAATAAAAAAGGAAATTGATCCCCATTTAAGCCCCGTCAATATAACGATAGAAATCATATCTTTGAATTCCGAAATATCACCAATTGTATTGCTGGAATAACTGGCAAAACCACCTATTAGAAAAACCATCAAAGCAAGAATAAAATTATAGTTCAGGTTATTTCTCATGGATGTTTTAGGGTCTAATCCGCTGATCTGATGAATATTCTCAACTTTGTGTTCAAGAAACTTAATATTTGCATCAATATTCTTTTCATACGTTTGGATGGAATCCTTTAGTTTTTTTTGTAACCTGATCTTAAATTCTTCCAATTCATCCTGTAATCTATCTATGCTCTTCTGCTGCTCACTCAATCCGTGATTAAAAACTTTGAGCTGCTCATCAACTGCATTATAGTGGAAATCTCTGATTTTTGCTCCAACAAGCGCGACAGTCTTTTCAAACTTTTCTTCGATATGGTGTGAAGCGGCACAAAACAAAGTATCACTAACATAACTGAAGTTGTGGGCAATTTTCTCCAAAAACGCTAAGTTATTAACTATTTCATCTGAATAAAATTCATTCAATTTAAGATCTTTGAACCTTTGCAACTTATCCCTCAAAACACTAACAACAACATTGCCACGACTTTTATTTTCAGAAACATATCCCTCAATCATGTCAAAAAGTGGGGCAAATTCAACGTAATCAAAAACATTTTTTGTGATATTATGTTCAAGAAATTCTACAAACACTGAGAACTTATTTGTCGATATGGCAAAATTTAACCTGTCAATATCATTTTGAAAAACTTCGTCTAAATATGCTGCAGCTTCTCCCAGATTATCTGATAATACTTCACATAAAGCCAAATGAAATTTGGGCGAAATAGCACCTGGAAAGACGGATAAGGCATCCTGAAAATAAGTTGCCGCTGAAAGAGGCTGCTCTTCTTTCAATTTTAAGAAACCCTTGAACATTTTTATATGATAGGTCAATTCCTGCTTATAGATATCCTCAAGTTTTAACGAGTTAATAGTATCTTGAGCAGTATCAAAAAGAGCCATTGCTTTATCAGGATCATGGAGAGAATCTTCATATGTAAGAATAACCGCTTGTGTTATCTGATTAATAAAATTCTTTTTATTAAGATCCTTTTCAATATAATTAATGGCAGAAGAGGCATAAAAAGCCTTGTCTTCCCGTGATCGGAGGACTGTCCATTTGATGAAAAATTCTTTCAGATGCTTATATCTGTCAAAACGAGCTCCTTTAAGAATGGTGGATTGGAAATAGTTTTCGACATATCCCATTAGAGGAGATTTATACACCCAGAAAATAAACGCGTTCTGATATGAAACAAAGGCTTTATTGAATTCGGCTGGTAAATTGAAATTGAATAATCTGGTACTGTCTTTTACCATTTTATAGTAATCGTAGAAAGGAGAGTGAGTCCAGCGAAAATTTTCCTTGCCGAGCATACGCAACTTATTTGCCGAGAGACCGTTCCTTAAAACTTTCTCTTCATCCAAATCCTCTGTCGCCAGATTAAATCCATATGCTTCAGGTATTATTATTTTTTCGTTTTCCATCCTTGGACCCTAAAAAATATACATTTCACCCCTAATCCATGGGGCCGACTATTCCATTTCTATCATATTATCGGAAAGTTTAGCAAAAACTTTAATTTGAACAGCAGAAAAGAGAAACATTTTATTTGAGGTTTGCTTAACAAAAAGGGATGCCTGAACATCCCTTTTTTAGATAAAAAACTAAGTTTTAGTTAAAAATACTATAGGCTACAGTTAATCCAGCCATAACAATAGAAACCATACTCATAAGTTTAATTAATATGTTAAGACTAGGTCCTGAAGTATCTTTGAAAGGATCGCCGACTGTATCACCAACGACACCTGCTTTATGAGCTTCACTTCCTTTACCACCATGGTTGCCTTTTTCGATATACTTTTTAGCATTATCCCAGGCACCGCCAGAGTTATTTAACATTGAAGCAAGAGTAAAACCAGTTGTTAAACCACCAGCTAATAAACCGATTACGCCAGGCACGCCTAATATGACGCCTGTTAAAACAGGAACCAGAATGGCGAGAATTGATGGAACAATCATTTCGCGTTGAGCGCCCTTTGTTGAAATTGCAACACATTTTGCGTACTCAGGCGTAGCAGTACCTTCCATGATACCTGCAATTTCTCTAAACTGGCGACGAACTTCATCAACCATAGCACCTGCAGCGCGTCCAACAGCTTTCATTGTCATTGCGCAAAATACAAAAGACATCATTGCACCAAGGAAAAGTCCACCAAGAAGAAGCGGGTTGAATAATGATAAATTATAAGCAGCAACGAAATCTTCTATTTTTGCCGTTGAAATATGAACCGCTCTTAATCCCTCTTGAACAACTGGGGCAACATCATTATAGAAAACAATTGTTCCTTTCTGGATAACGCCATCACCTTCATTAGCGATTTTGTTTAACCACAACCTTACCTCTTCCATATAAGCTGCTAAAAGCGCCATTGCAGTAAGTGCAGCGGAACCAATTGCGAATCCTTTACCAGTGGCTGCTGTTGTATTACCTAACATATCCAGCGCGTCAGTTCTTTCTCTAACTTCTTCTGGTAAATTTGACATTTCAGCGTTTCCGCCTGCATTATCAGCAATAGGTCCAAAAGCATCTGTTGCAAGAGTAATACCTAATGTTGATAGCATGCCTACTGCGGCAAAACCAATACCATAAACACCCATTGAAAAGTGTTCAAAACCACCAGCAAAACCGTAAGAAGCAATAATTCCAATTACTATGGTTACAACAGGAATCCAGGTAGAGTACATACCCACAGCCATTCCATCAATGATGGTCGTAGCGGGTCCCTGTAAGGCCTGTCGTGCTATTCCCTGTGTTGGGGCATATTCATCAGAAGTATAGTATTCCGTACCCTGCCCAATGATAACACCTGCAGCTAGTCCGGCAACAACTGAGCCAAACAGACCCCAGGTTAACCATCCCAGACCAGCAAAAATGGCCATTACAACAAGGATGAGGAATGAACTGCCTCCCGTTCCGAAAAGAAGAGCATTAAGTAAATTCTTTTGGGTCGCTGACTCTTTGGTACGAACCATAAATATGCCGATAATTGAAAGAATGATACCAATTGCGGCAACAAACATTGGAGCTATTACGGCATTCTCTTGTGTCATTCCATTTTGAAGTAAAACATTTGCTGGTAAGGCAGCGCCTAAGGCTGCTGTTGCAAGAATTGAACCTGCATATGATTCATAAAGATCCGCACCCATACCGGCAACATCACCCACGTTATCACCAACATTGTCAGCAATAGTAGCAGGGTTACGTGGATCATCTTCAGGAATACCAGCTTCAACTTTACCAACAAGATCAGCACCAACATCAGCAGCTTTTGTATAGATACCACCGCCAACGCGTGCAAACAATGCCTGAGTTGAAGCACCCATGCCAAAGGTTAACATGGTAGCTGTAATTTCAATAAATTTTTGACCTTCTGTCATGTTAGCAGTAACAAGATCCAATCCAAGGAATGTAACTCCCATCTGCATGTGCTCAGGTGTATAAATCCACTGGGTTAATATCATGTACCATAATGCTATATCCAGCAGACCGAAACCAACAACAACCAATCCCATAACGGCGCCACTTCTAAAGGCAATTTGTAAACCTCTATTTAGTGAGAATGAAGCTCCATGAGCTGTTCTTGCCGAAGCATAAGTTGCAGTTTTCATCCCGAGGAAGCCGCATAGACCGGAGAAGAAACCGCCGGTTAAAAATGCAATTGGAACAAAAGGATTTTGAACACCCAATTGTGCCAAAATCATGAGGAATATGATTAGAAAGATAAAAACAATTCCGACAACTTTATATTGCCGTGTTAGGTAAGCCATTGCGCCTTCGCGAACATACTGTGCTATCTCTTTCATTCGGTCTGTACCTTCGGAATTCTTCATCATATTTTTGAAGAAATACCAGGCAAAAACCAAAGCTAACACAGAAGCAAAGGGAATAAACCAAAAAAATGAACTAAGCATGCTTTTCTCCGCATCTTTATTAATAGGGGGACCAAAAATTGCGTCTTAAATCAAGCGATCAATATAAAAAAAATGAGTCATAATTCTGTAACTTTTTTAGATTATTGCTCTTTTTTTAAAATATTCGTCAAAAAATACTAAAAAAGACTTAAACGTCAAAAAATCTTATTAATAAACACCTCATTTTAATATTTCCACCAAATGTCTAACCTTAATATCGCTTCCTTCTTTCTTCATATATCCTTCTATTTGCATAATGCAACCCGGGCAATCAGTAATAACCGTCTCTGCTTGAGTATCTATGATATTTTTATACTTTTTATTCACAATCCCCTTGGAAATGTCAGCATAGTCAAAAGAATATGTTCCTCCAAAACCACAGCAGACATTGCTGTCGTTCAATGGAATAAACTTATCAGCCAAATTATCCATCAAAATGGCTTCAGGAGAATAATCCAGACCCCTGCTCTGGTGGCATGGTGAGTGGTAAGTTACTTTTCCCTCGCATTCAATTTCAAACTCTATTTTTCTTTTTGTCATGAATTGTCCGACTGACACCACTTTTGTGTCGATCATTCCGGAAATATCTTCATCAATTCCAAAATCCGGGTATACTTCTTTTAGACAGCTCCCGCAGGTCGGACACAAAACAATTAATTCATCATATTTTTTTAGCTTATCTAAAAAGGAGAGATTACTAGCCATTATTTTTGAGAAACTTTTCCTATCCCCCGATACAGCTGCCGGCATTCCACAACAGAGCACTTCATCCGGCACATCAACTTTAAAATTATAGCCATTTAAAAGATTAACAAGTTTCATCCCAAGATGCGGGTATACAAACTCAATAGCACATCCCGGATAGAACAATACCCGCTCAGCATCCTCCCGTGTGGCTTGATAGTTTTCAGCATAAAGCTCCGAAAACGATCTTTTCTGCACTCCCTTCAGTTTTCTAAAATCCTTGGTTTTTGAAAGGAATGGTACATCCACACTTCCATCCCCATTAACAAAAGGTTTCTGAAGAATAAAGCCAATTTTTCCAGCTCTTTTAAATGTTTTGGGTTTTGCGAGAACTCCTGAATAGATCCCGCGCTTAATCCTGCCTATTCCAAATTCATCTCCACTTTCCATCTTCAGTTTTGAAATAATGCCTTGAAGTTCAATCCCTGAAGGACAGAAATCGTTACATGCTTTACATTCTATACAAAGTTTTAAAATTTGTCTTGCATCCCTATGACCCTGCAACAACGCAGTTTTAACCAACCCGATTGCACCAACATAAATGTCACCAAAAACATGGCCACCAAGCATCTCATAAACCGGGCAGACATTAGCACAGCTGCCGCACCTTATGCATTTCAGCGCTTCATGGTAAGTAGGGTCGTCAAAATAGTTGAGCCTTCCGTTATCAAGAAAAACATAATGAATTTCTTTTTTCCCGCTGGAGTTTTTTGCCGAGGGTACGCTTCCCTTAATCCAGGTAACGTATGTGCTTATATTCTGACCCGTGGCGCTTTTCGGCAGCACCTCTAATATTTTGAATGCCTCGGAAAAATTCCTTACAAGCTTTTCGTATCCCATCAATACAATGTGTACAGGTGGAACTGTAGTAGTTAATCTTGCATTACCTTCATTAGTAACAATACCAACGGTGCCCGTGGAAGCTATGGCAAAATTGGCACCTGTAAAACCAACTCCAGCAGCAAAATAATATTCCCGCAATTTTCGTCTAGCAATCTTTACCATTCCTTCAATATCGTCTTCTTCAACGTTTTCGCGTAATACTCTTTTAAACAATTCTGCAACCTGTTCGCGTGATTTATGTATTGCAGGCATTACCATGTGTGAGGGGTGTTCATTCGCCAACTGAAGTATCCATTCCCCCAGGTCAGATTCAATAGGAGTAATACCCTTCTTGATCAAGTAATCATTTAATCGGGTCTCTTCGGATGTCATTGATTTTGATTTAACAATCAATTGAGCTTTATTAGCTTTGCATACTTCTTCAATGTACCGGTTTGCATCTTCAATTCTTTTTGCCTGAAAAACCTTTCCGCCGGAAGATTCAACATTTCTTCTAAAAAGTTCAAATAGTTCAATTATTTCCCCACGAGACCTGTTCTTAAGATCGGAGATGCCGCCCCTTAATTCTTCAAAGGATAGCCCGGCAAAAGCATCTGAGCGTGATTGCTTATAAGCCTTTGCAAATGAGGTTAAATTCTTCTGTAAAACCTCATCATTCAACTTCTGCAGTATTTTTTTCTTAAATCTCATGTTAATCTATAAATCAGTAATTATGTATATAATTAATTCTGCAGGACCGTGAACGCCAATGGCAAGTTCACGTTCAATATCCGCTGTGCGGCTGGCTCCGGTAATGAATGCAATGTAGTTGTTCTTCTCTGTCCACTCTTCCATCTGGTCAATCAGGTCATAAGAACAGGGAACAATCCTTGATGCGGGGAGAACCAGAGACAAGGTTTCTGCTAGTGAGGTAGCCAGACGAATTTGTTCGTCGGCGCATTGAATAACGCAGGTACCGGTCTCCGCTATGCCATAGTCGACTTCGACCATAGCAGACGGAATCTCTCTTTCACTTATTTCATAGGTAGAAAAATTATTTAGGGAAGGTACATATTGAAAAAGCGCCTTATTCTTTTCAGGCATTCCACGCAAATCACTTCTGGTAAGAAAATAATTTTTATTACCAACCTTTTGTGATTCCCGAACAAATATTTCCAGTAAGGATTCTTTCAAAATCATCCGTGTTTTATCATTCCTTAACAAGATAACAATCATCCTGCTCACACAAAACTTTATTTTTAATGGGGAGGAAATTAACGATATTATAACACCTATAGATTTTGTAATATTCTCTGATAAACGTGGGAGTTTATGCAACTCGAAATCCACAACATGATCGATTTTGCCCCTTATCCCCTCTCAGTTTTCAATTCAGAGGGAGAGCTGACTACGGCCAATCAGAATTGGAATAAGCTATTTGGAATTAAAAAGGGTATAGTATATACTCTTACTGACTTCAAACTTCTGGAACGAAGCGGATTAGAACTTAATATTAAGTCCATTCAAAAATCAAAACAACCCGTAAAGACCAAACCGGTTCTCTGTGAGAGAGATGATTTAATAAATACTAAGAAAAACATAAATCGATATTATGTGTTTCATCTAAATAACATTCTCGATTCCAACAATAAGAAGTATACTATAGTTATGGCTGAGGATGTGACAGAGGACAGGAAACAAGAAGAACTCCATAATGAAATATCGAAACAACTGGAGAACTCTGCCTATATACTTGAAGTGTTGGAAAACGAGAGAAAAAGAATCGCTAAGGATCTTCATGATGTAATTGGTCAGAGACTTATTGTTGCAAAGCTGAATCTTGAGTATTATCAAAAGCAGAATGGCGAGAGCATAGAGGAACTTGAAAAGACCAAGAAAGAGATTCAGGAAATCAGTAAAGAAATCAAAATGATCATCCAAAACCTCCATCCTGTAATAATAGATAAATACTCCCTTGCCGATGCACTAAAAGTTTTAATTGAAAATTTCAGCAACGAAACAGAAATAAACACACAGATAAAGTTTTTTGGTGATTACTTTAACGAAAACAAAAACATTAACCTTAACATCTACCGTATTATTCAGGAAGCCCTGAATAACGTTGCAAAACATTCCGGTGCAGCAAAGTCATCTGTAGAGCTTCACTTTTCAGCAGAAACAATAACGGGTATGATTGAGGATAACGGATCCGGACTATCTAAAAATTTCGAAAAAGGATATATGAGTAATCTCACCGGGTATGGCATTATAAGTATGAGGGAAAGATCCAAAGCTTGCGGAGGTGATTTTTCCCTCGAAAGTATTCACGAAGGGGGAACACGTGTAATTTTCAATATTCCACTAACAGGTACCACAAATGAAGCATAAAATTATTATCGCAGATGATCACAAACTGGTAAGAAGAGGACTTAGCAGAATTATCAATGATGAGATTGATTTGGATGTGATAGCTGAAGCGAGTACTGGCGAAGAAGTTGTTGAACTGGCATCAAAGCTTAATCCTGAGATTATTATTATGGATTTTAACATGCCCGGAATTAATGGAATAGATGCCACAGAGAAAATTTTATTAAATAACAACAAAATTAAAATACTACTGCTTACTATGCATGAAAGTGAAGCTCTTGTTATGGATGCGCTTTCTTCGGGTATAAACGGATTTCTTTATAAAGATGCAGATATGGAAGAGCTGCTTACAGCAATTAGATCTATTCTTAATGGAAAAGACTATTTCAACGAAGAAATTAAACAGAAGATTCTGAATTTTCATCGGACAAGAAAAAAAGATTCAATGCATCACGAGCTTGATAAGAAAAGGATACCAATTACTAAACGAGAGATTGAAATTGTTTCCCTCATTGGTAAAGGGTTAAGTAGCGCGGAAATAGCCGAACATTTGTTCATAAGTATTTATACTGTCATTAAGCATCGCAAAAACGTACTTAAAAAACTCGGGTTTAAAAATTTTGCTGAAGTTGTACTTTACCTAAAAGAGAACAACTTAATCTAGCAGCATATACCCCCCTCAGGTTAGTATAAAATACCCACTTTTGAGGATTACATTCCGTCCTGAATAATTCTATTTTTGATATCGATTATTTCAGAGAAAATGAATTATGGAAAACAATCAAACAGCTTTGTTAACGAAGCTAACACCATATATGATAGTAACCAACGAAAAGATTACCGGATGTAACAATTCTCTGGTAAATTTATATGAATATCCCGGCACATCATCTTTATTGGAAAAATCAATCTGGAGTTTGCTGCCGGACAAGCAAGGGAATGGCAATACTACTCAAACAAAAATAAATTCCTTTTTGAAAGAAGCCGCGAACGGGAAATCAATAAAATTCACCTGCTGGCAAAAAACATATAACAAGGGGTTAATTAATGTGTCTATGGAGCTTATTCCTATTGGTCAGTATAAGAGTACTTCCATTCTCATTTTAGTGGAAGAACTTAGTAAAAAACCAAACCTGGTAAAGCTTTACAAAAAACAGGAACGTGAATATAATCTGTTATTAAAACATATAAAAGCAGTTGTATATAAAGCCGATATCAATACCCATCAAATAAAATTTATTAGTGATAATGCCGTTTCTCTATTTGGGTATCCCCCTACTGATTGGACAACTAACCCCGATTCATGGATCAACATTATTCATCCCGATGACAAAGAAAAAATATCATCCAAAATACATGAGCTTATTAATATCCGAAAACCGACAAAACTGGTCTACAGGTGCTATGATAAGGAAAACAATCTTAAGTGGATCGAACACCATTTACATTGGGAGCTTGATCATAATAATCAATATATACTTGGACTTTATTACGATATAACACTGAACAAAATTATGGAAAAAGGAATTTTAGAAAAAGAAAAAGGTTACAAACAATTTATCGAACAATCTAAACTTGGCATCTTTAAAATCAACGTTGCCGGCAAGTTAGAATTGGCTAATAAAACATTTTTAAACTTGTTTGAATTTAATGAAACAAAAGATTGTTCAGAATTAAATATGCTCCAGATTATATTTGCAGAAGAAACCTCTGAAGTCCTCTGGAAACTTCAAGAGAGCCCAGAATTATTAACGTATGAAATTAATAATTCATTAAATCTTTCCTTCAACCTGCATGGAATTTTGGATAATAATGGCGCTTTAATTGCTATCGAAGGTTTCGTTCAAAAAACTGACATCTAGTCAGTAAATAATATACCCCCTATGGGTTATTTTGCTCTAACCATTTGGAAATTCCATTTATATACATTTTGGGCAATTTATAAAGAGCATCAAATAAACTATTTTTGACAACATTTTTTTGAGAAATTCATGGAAACCACAAAGAACAGCGCTGACGCTTTAAACCTGAACAATCCTTATGATTTAATTGATGGTGCAGAGGGCGAAGGTTTACTTGAAACGAGTGAATACTTAAAAAAAATAATTCAAAATAAGGATTCCTCAATTGATGAAAGAATTGAAGCTTATGAAGATATCATGGATTCTGAGGTTGGTGACTCATCTTTAATTAGGGCCAGGAATATTGAACGGGAGTTAAACATAAAGCAAATTTACCTTAAATTCGAAGGCAGTAATCCCACCGGAACACAAAAAGACAGAATTGCGTTTGCCCAGGCGATGGATGCAATGAGACGAGGATATGATACAATGACCTTAGCGACCTGCGGCAATTATGGCGCTGCCTGCGCGCTGGCCGCCTCGTTAGCTGGTTTAAAATGCCTTATTCACCTCCCGGAAAATTATCGTACCCAAAGAATAAATGAAATGACTGACCTTGGTGCGGAGATAATAAGAGTTAACGGTGACTATGAAAACGCGGTTTCAGTATCGTCTGAATTTGCAACTCATAACGAGTTTTATGACGCAAACCCAGGCGGCAATAATATTATGCTTCAGCTTAAAGCTTATGGTGAAATTGCCTATGAAATTTATGATGAATTAAGAGACGCCCCTGGTTACGTTGCTTTACCTGTCTCAAATGGTACAACGCTGGCAGGTGTATATAAGGGTTTTCTAAGTTTGTACAGACGGGGGAAAACATCCCGAATACCAAAAATAATTGCAGGATCTTCCTTTAAAAAGAACCCGATTATTCAGGCATTTATTAACAATAAAGAGACTTGTGAAGATCTTGTTCCATATAAAATTAAAGAGACAAGAATTAATGAGCCTTTAATAAACTGGCATTCTATTGATGGTGATCTTGCACTGGATGCAATTAGAAAATCAAAAGGATACGGAGCCGATGCAACAGATAAAGAAATGCAACATTTTTCAAAGTTGTTGAGAGAAAGAGAAGGCATTTCAGTTATCCCTGCCTCTACAGCGGGACTTGTAGCTCTATCCGAATGGAATAAAAAACAACAAATAAACAACGATAGATTTGTAATTGTATTAACAGGGAGAAAATAATGAACACTTCACCGGAAGGTAATGCAATAGTATACTGTCAGGATGCATTCAATACACTTAATGGTAAGACAGCACATGGACTAGTAAGATTTACAAATCGTTATAAGGTGCTTTCTGTAATTGACTCTAAGTATGCCGGACAGGATTCCGGAATGGTATTGGATGGTAAACCTAACAATATTCCAATTTTTTCTTCAATGCAAGAAGCGATTATCAATGCCAAAACGAACAAAAAAACAATTACTCATTTTGTCGTTGGTTTGGCCCCCGATGGCGGCAGGCTCGATCCCAAAGCTAAGGAAGTGATAAAAGCTGCTCTAAGAAATAAGTTCAGCGTGGATTGTGGTCTGCACGATTATTTAACCGAAGATGAGGAGATTAAATATCTTGCTGACAGGTTTGACGTAAAAATCAGGGATATACGCAAACCTCCGCACAGAAAACATCTGCATTTTTTTAGTGGAAAAATTGAAGAAGTAACTTCACTGAAAATTGCCATGCTGGGAACTGATTCTGCTATTGGTAAGAGAACAACCGCCTGGATATTAGTTAATGCTCTTAATGAACTTGGTTATACCGCGGAAATGATAGGAACCGGACAAACAGCCTGGCTGCAGGGTGCCAAATTCTCCATTGTTCTGGATTCGCTTGTTAATGATTTTGTAAGTGGTGAGATAGAGCATGCCGTGCATTCCGCCTGGTCTATGAAAAACCCTGATGTAATTGTAATTGAGGGACAGGGTAGTTTGCTTAATCCCGCTTACCCTGGTGGTTTCGAAATACTTGCAGCAGCAAGACCGGACATTATAATACTTCAACACGCGCCAGCCCGATTGGAATATGATGGTTTTCCTGGTTATAAATTACACCCTCTTGAAAAACAGATAGAAGCCCTTGAAATTATTTCCGGGAAACCTGTGGTTGCCATAACGATTAATCATGAAAACATGAGCAATGAAGAAATCGAAAATTCCATTGTTGATATCTACAACAGATTCCAAAAACCTGCTTTTGATGTTTTGAAGGAAGGCGGACAAGGATTGGCAAAAGAATTAATAAAACTAATGGGTTTGAAAGCAAAGAAGAAAAATCTGGAAACCGTGTAAGATGAATACAACAAAAGCCATTAAAAGCGATCAGGGATCAATAAAGGATTTACTGGTTATTGATAAACTTATTGTGGGTCCGGCCGTTCTTGAAAAGAACAGAATTATTACCGAATATAAAGTTGTTCAGAATGGCAAGTCGGAATCAACAGAGCTAATATATAAATATGAAGATAGTGTGTTGGATCCGGACAAGGAATCATTTGTTAACCTTGCTAATATTATTACAGCACAGGTAGCTTTAAATTATGGTTTGTTCTGTCGCGAAATTATTTTCAGAGGGCTCTTTGACGATGTTGACAAAAAGCTAATAACAGAGTGGATGGATAACACATCAAAAGAGATTTATGTAAAAAAAATTCTTGAAGAGAATCCCTTTCTCATCGGGAAAGCAAAGAATCTGACCGCAGTAAAGTTAAAGTCCTATACGCAGGCTAAAATAATTTTTGAAGATACTTCTAAAGAACCTGTAAAAACAAAATGGGAATACTGGAACACTGATTTACAGAAATATACTATACTTTCCAGCGGAGGCAAAGACTCTCTGCTGTCGTACGGATTGCTGAATGAAATTGGTAAAGAAATTCATCCAATCTTCATAAACGAATCAGGAAGGCATTGGTTTACTGCCCTTAACGCCTACAAAAAATTTAAGAGTGACGTACCAAATACTTCGCGGGTATGGGTTAATAGCGACCGCGTTTTCAACTGGATGCTTAAACACCTGTCATTTATTAGACCGGATTTTAACACTCTGAGAGCTGATATGTACCCAATAAGATTATGGACGGTTGCGGTATTTCTTTTTGGGGCTTTACCAATAATGAGAGCCAAAGGTGTCGGCCGACTTGTTATAGGTGATGAGTACGACACAACAATAAAAAAATATCACGAGGGAATTTTACATTACGATGGTTTATATGATCAGAGTAGATATTTTGATGATTCGATGTCGAGATATTTTATGCGTAAAGGATGGGCAGTTTCCCAATTCTCTATTCTTCGCCCGGTTTCCGAGTTAAGCATCCAGACCATTCTGGCAACGCGTTACCCGGAACTGCAAAAACTTCAGGTATCATGCCACGCCGCCCATAAAGAAGAAGAAATAATTAAACCTTGCGGCAAGTGCGAAAAATGCAGACGAATTGTTGGTATGCTGATGGCGATTGACGCTGATCCTGCAAACTGCGGATATAACAAGGAACAGATAAAGTATTGCTTAAATGCTTTAAAGGCTGGCGACCTTCACCAGGAAGAAGAAGGTGTAGAACATCTTAAGTTTTTGTTGAAAGAAAAGAACCTGATTGAATTTGACGAAAAAGATCTGAAGAAGATTAGAGAGCGGAAAGAGGTAGTATCTCTAAGGTTTGATAATGACAAGTCCACAATGAACTACATTCCAAAGGAATTAAGAAGGGCACTTTATAATATTTACCTGGAACACACACTTGGAGCCTATAAAAAGGTTAACAAGAAATGGATAGAGACTGATATTTTCTCAGACGCAGAATATGAAAAACCTTATCCGTTCGAGTTCACAGGGAAAAAGTCAAAAAAAGTAAACTTGAAGAACGAAAAGCTCTCCTCAAAATATTTATGGGCAGAACTTACCTGGCAGGAAGCAGAGGAGAAACTAAAGACAATAGATATAGCGATTTTACCGGTTGGAGCAATTGAGCAGCATGGACCGCATCTGCCCCTTGATGTAGACGCCTTTGATGCCGAATATCTTGCAAATCAGGTGGCAGCCGCCTGCAGCGAACCAAAACCATTAGTACTACCTTTAATACCCTATGGTGTTTCTTACCACCACGAAGAGTTTGCCGGTACAATTTCCATTTCTAATAATACTCTGGCAAGTCTCATTCATGAAATAGGATTGGGGTTGGCTAGACAGGGCATCAGAAAACTGGTAATAATTAACGGACACGGTGATAACAAACCAACATTAAATTATGCAGCCCAGATGATAAACAGAGACACTGGAATATTTGTAGCCGTTGACACAGGTGAAAGCAGCGATACCGACCTTGATGATATATCGTCAACTCCAAATGATATTCATGCAGGGGAAATTGAAACAAGCACAACTTTAGCCTTAAGGCCATCTCTTGTGAAAATGGATAAAGCCGAAGAAAACTGCCTAAGCTTTTCCAGCAGGTATCTCAATTTTTCATCACTTCGCGGCGTGCCGTGGTATTCAAAAACAAAATCTATTTCTTCCAGTGGCGTAATGGGCGATCCTACAAAAGCCAGCTTCGAAAAAGGAGAAAAAATATGGAAAATTATGATAGCCCATCTTGTGGGATTCATAGAAGACTTAAAATCACTTGACCCCGACCAAATTCATCAAAAAAGATATTGAGCAAATAATGAAAATTGAAAGTATTGATTTCGCCTCTGTCAAAATGCCTCTGAAAGAGCCTTATGATATTGCATATGAAACCGTTTCGGAAATTGAAAATATTTTTATCCGAATCCAGCTCGATAATGGTATAGTTGGATATGGAAGTACTGCACCTGATCTTGAGGTTACCGGCGAAACTCCCGGGCAAGTTCTTGAAGATGTAGAAGAAATCATTAAACCGATACTAATGAATGAAGATCCTTTAAGATATTCTTTCCATTTGAGTAAGTTGAAAGACATCCTTACTAATAAACCATCAACACTTGCTCTGGCTGATACCGTACTTTTTGATCTTCTTGGTAAAATTTGCAGACAGCCGGTCTATAAAATATTTGGGGCCTTTAAGAAAAAAATGGCAACAAGTGTAACTATTGGAATTCTCCCCATGGAAGAAACCATACTGAGAGCCAAGTATTACCTTGGAGAGGGTTTCAGAATACTGAAAATAAAGGGGGGAAAAGATGTGCAGGAGGATATCAGAAAAATCAATAGAATACGAAAAGAGGTAGGAAATAATATAAAACTGAGATTCGATGCTAATCAGGGATATACAATAAATGAAACCTTTATGTTCTTTGAGGGTGTTAAGGAATCAAATGTTGAAATACTTGAACAGCCAACCCCCAGAAATCAACCTGACTCATTAGGGAAGTTTACTGAAAATCTTGGTATTTTGATAATGGCTGATGAAAGCCTGCTCACTCTTAGGGATGTTTTCAGTCTTGTACAAAAAAAACTTGTGGATACTGTTAACATAAAGTTAATGAAAGTTGGTGGCATTCAGGAAGCGCTTCACATTAATTCAGTAGCCAAATCTGCCAACGTACATTGTATGATTGGTTGCATGGATGAGTCGGCACTCAGCATTGCAGCCGGTCTCCATTTTGCTTTAGCCAAACCAAATGTAATTTATGCTGACCTTGACGGACATATTGATTTATTGAATGATCCTGCCGCCGGCGCTGTTAGATTAAAGAATGGATTTATCTACCCAACCGGAGGAAATGGTTTGGGGTTTGATCTGCCTGATAAAATTTTTAACTAATTTTTGGATTTTATATGTCAATTACTATCTGGCTTCTCTTTCTGGTTTTAATCACGGCACTGCTTGCCTTAGATTTGGGAGTATTCCATAAAAAAGATGAAGTACTTAAATACAGTTCGGCAATGCTTTGGAGTATATTCTGGATAGTACTTTCATTGTTGTTTGGTCTGGTTGTGTATTTTCTTTATGACCACCCGGAGTTCAACTCTCACTCCAACATTCATTCTTTGAGTCCGGCAACAGCATTAATTCAATATTACACCGGCTATATAATCGAGAAATCTCTTAGTCTTGATAATATATTCGTTATTGTTCTCATCTTTCAATATTTCAAAATACCTGATAAATACCAGCATAAAGTGTTGTTCTGGGGTATTCTCGGTGCTATTCTATTACGCGGCGTTATGATAATTTTTGGTGTTGCGCTTATTCAGGAATTTGCATGGTTACTCTATGTTTTTGGAGTATTTCTTATCTATACTTCAATTAAAATGTATCTTGAAAGGGATAAGGTAAGCACACCGCAAAATAACTTCATCTATAAAAAGATAGTCAGCAAAATAAGATATGTTGATACTTACGAGCATGGTCACTTTTTCATATTCAAAGATGGTTTGAGATATGCTACACCCCTGTTCCTTGCCCTGATTGTAATTGAACTATCGGATGTTGTTTTTGCGGTTGATTCGATCCCGGCTATTTTTTCTGTAACTCTTGACCCATTCATTATCTTCACTTCAAATATTTTTGCCATACTTGGCTTGCGTTCCCTCTACTTCGTTCTTGCAGCTCTGATTAATAAATTCAGGTACCTTAAGTATAGTCTCATCTTTATTTTATTTTACATAGGTATCAAGATGGTAGTAGTAGATCTTTACCATATACCCACTGTACTTTCACTGACTATAATTTTAACGGCCTTAACACTTGGAATTGTTCTTTCACTATATAATAAATCACCAGAAGAATCTGTCTAAGTGTAGAGGCAATTAGTAATAGACTCGGGGGACTCTGGTGTTAATGTTCGTAAGAATTTCATAAGGAATTGTGCCTGCCCAATTTGCCAATTCCTCAACGGAAATTCTTTCATTTCCGTCGTTGCCAATTAAACAGACTTCGTCATTGTTGAATGCGCTATCATTTTCAATATTTACTATTATTTGATCCATGGCGATTCCGCCAATAATGGGGTAGCGTTTACCTCTTATAATTACCTGGGCTGACTTATGCATGCTTCTAAAGTAACCATCACCATAGCCAACAGGAACCGTAACTGCTCTTACATTATGATCAGATTGCCATGTTGAATCGTAGCCAACAGGATGATTTGGTTTTATAACTTTGAAATAAACAACCCTGCTTTTCCAGCTAAGCGTAGGAAGTACCCTTACAGAACGTTCGACATCCTCTGATGGGTACACACCATAGCACATTATGCCTGGTCTTACCAGATCGAAATAGGAATCTTTATGCTGCAAAATAGCGCCGGAGTTGGCAATATGCCTAATAGGTGGCTTTAATGAATTTTTCTCAAAGTATTCCAAAACATCATTAAATCTTTCGAGTTGCAAATTGGTATAGCTTTTATCAGAAGAATAAGAACTGGCAAAATGAGAGTAAATTCCCTCAACCTCCAGCCATTTACATTTAAGTGCCTCTTCAATAAACTTCTCAGATGAATAATAGTGAACACCAATTCGCTCAAGCCCCGTATCTATTTTAAGGTGCACTTTGGCTTTTTTGTTCAATTGTTCAGCAGTTTCATTAATCTGTTTTATTTTGTCGGGTGAGGAAGCTGTAATCGTTAAATCATTTTCAATAAAAAGGGGTATCTGGTTCCCTATTATTCCACCAAGAACTAAAATTGGCAGTCTAATACCTAACTCGCGAAGTAGCACCCCTTCTTCGAGTACGGCAACCCCAAGATAATCCGCGCCAAATTCCTCCATTAAGCGGGCAGTTTGTACAAGACCGTGCCCGTAGGCGTTGGCTTTTAAAATGGGCATTATCTTGCTGGCACCAACTTTGGCTTTTATTGCCTCAAAGTTCTCGCGTAATCTGGAAATGTTTACCTCAACAATAGTGGGGCGTAGTATATCCCCAACACTGATTGTTGGATAATTATTATTTTTACTCATCCCGCCAGCTTTCAAATTATATTAATATCTAATTATAATTCAATTAACAAAAAAATAATCCCTTAAATTGAATTTCAAAATAGCAAAATAACGTTTGTATACCAAGGGGGATATGTTCTGTGCACTACTATCCCACTAACCAAATAATTCTTTATATATAGATTAATTTACGGAGTTTTTAACAAGTGAATAGCAGGTGAGCAATGATTAATGTTCAGTCCTTTATAAACAAAGAATCCAGCCATATTGACCTGGTTATTGCCAGTACTCATGCCGGAGATTACCTGGCAGATAAGGTAGTGGACTTTTACAAATCAAAAATTAAATACCCTTTACTGGTCTTAAAGGGTATTGACAGATTTTTTTCGGATGGTGAAATAAGAGTTAGGCTTGAAAATTCCGTTAATGGCGCCAGAGTGTTTTTAATTGGTTGTTTCTTCAACATGAACAAAGATTACTCCATAAATGATAATTTAATAAGCTTTTTAATTGCCGTAAGAGCACTGAAAGAACATGGCGCCAGAGATGTAATTGGTGTTATACCATACATGCCCTACGCAAGGCAGGACAAGCCAACAGAGTTCACAAGAGAACCTACCACTATAAAGCTGATCTGTGACCTTTTAATTGAATCGGGGATTGACAGAATAGTAACTCTTGAAGCACATAGCCCGCAACTCCACGGGTTTCTGGGGAAAATTCCCCTGACGAATATCTCGTCAATTCCTATTTTTTCGGAAGTTTTTAATCGTTTTTCCAACTCCACCAATGTTATTTCCGTATCGCCTGATATTGGCAGCGCAAAATTAATAAAACATTTTTCAAAAGAGTTGGGAACAAGTATCGTAATCGCTTCCAAACACCGCCCAAACATAGAAGAGGTTGAAATCACCGAACTTGTGGGTCATATTACCAATGAACATGATACAGCAATAATTCTGGATGATATTATTTCGACCGGAGGAACAATTGAAGCAGTTTGCAGGGAATTGAGCAAAAAAGGTATAAGCAATATATATATTGGATCATCGCACCTTCTTGGTGTAAGGGACTTTATGCAAAAACTTGAATACATGCATAAAAATTATGGGGTTAAAAAGGTTTATGCTACAAATTCCATCGTTCACAGCACAGAAGCTCTGGAATCAGATTTAATTGAGATTATTGATATATCGGAAATAATAGCGCTGGTAATAAACAGGCTTTATCATAATAAATCTGTTAGTGAAGTTTTTCTCCATGATTAATTCATTTTCAAGAAGAATGAAGAAATTTCTTTCATATTCGGATCGTTTTTTATGCGTCGTTTTTAACTCTGTTGCGTCAAAGACTAAACTCACGTATTAAATTTTCAAGGGCGTGAACCTCATGCGGACGGGTTCGTTTTGGTCGAAACCGTCTATTATATTACTATTCGAGTAGCAAGTAGGGTTTGCTACCTGAAGCTTTCCTCAATTTCAGCGAACTTTTCCAGGAACTTACTTACATGATAACCATCCATCAAAGCATGATGAGCTTCGATATTAATCGGCATATTCTTTATGCCATTTAAATCAGTTATTTTTCCAATGGTTATTTTGGGAATTGAATCATCCTCGCCAAATTTACGGGGGTGTTGGATGCTTGTAAAATCAATCCATGGAAGCACTGATAAATGTATTACGTTAGCATTTTTCTCCGAAGGAACCAGTTCATCCATTTCTCTGGCACGCTTAACTTCTTTTTCTGAGGCTTCATAAAAGCTTTCAAAATTTTTGTCATATTCCATGTAGGCAAACGCAAAGGATTTATCATCCTTTAATACAACCGCTCCGGCTGATATGGCATCAAAACATACTACACCATCATCTTCAATCCTTAAACGGAATTCTTCAGTTTCATTTACTGCTCTCATAACCGCGTAAAGGTAACAGATAAACTTTGAGAGCTTTTTGGTCTCGGCGTAATTAAAAATATTCGTACAGTTTATTCGGGTTGTAATATTGAAGAATGGACTATCAAATTCTTTGAAAAACCTGTATTGTTCTTTCCTGTTCCAGGTATCAATCTCAATTTTGTGTTTCATCGAAAATCATTCCAATAATTTGCGAAATATTATCCACAACTGGGAAATTAAAAATTGAGTCGTTTTTATCAACCACTTCATGCGCCCAGGTGGTATGGAATGGAACATGAATGACATTGCCTCCCAGTTCGAGAACAGGCAAAATGTCAGATTTCACAGAATTGCCTATCATTAGAAATTCTTCGGGAGTTACATCAAGATGCGCCAGTAATTTTGCATAATTCTCACTCTGTTTATCACTCATTATTTCAATATGGTGAAAGTATTTTCCTAACCCAGAGACTCTCAGCTTTCTTTCCTGATCTAGCAAATCCCCTTTCGTAGCAACTATTAACACATAATTTTTAGAAAGTCGGCTAAGAACTTTTTCAACATTTTCAAATACTTCCATCGGGGAATTGATAAGCTCTTTACCCAGGTTTATGATCTTATCAATTGTACATTGTGAGATCTGTTGTTTACTAACTTTAAGGGCAGTTTCAATCATAGAAAGCAGAAAACTTTTAGCGCCGAAGCCGTAAAGCTCAATGTTATTCATTTCAGTGGAGAATAATTCCTTGCCAATGGCTTCTTCACTGCCATACTCAGAAAGAAGTTGTTGATATTTTTTTTCAGTTTCCTGATAGAAAGGTTCGTTTACCCATAAAGTGTCGTCTGCATCAAACCCGATAATTTTTATATTTTTCATACCACAAACTTCTTCTTAATATTGTTTGTAAATTCTTTTAAGTCCATCCAACGATTCAATAACAATATCATTCTTCCGGGTAGTTATTAGTTTTTCATCAGCAAACTTTTTTAATATCCGGTTGATGCTTCTGATGTTTGTGCCGAAATAGGAGGACATGTTTTCTCGTGAAATGATTATTGTATCACTTGAAATATCATTTGATTCATTAACAAGAAATTTTGCAATGAGAAACTCAAGCGGATAATAACTTGATTGAACAGTACGATCTGATAATTTTAACAATCTGTTAGACAAGGCCTGGCAAAGTTCGACGGACATTTTGAAATCATGCTCAAGTATTTTTTCAAAAACCGCGTGTGGAATTTTTACAATTTCACATTCGGTAAGTGCTTCAACTGTGCCGAAATAATTTGTCTTAGTGAAATATTCCAATTCGCCAAATAACTCATTGTTACCAAAAATTCCGATCAAAAATTCCTGTCCCCTCTCGTTAGTGTGGAAGGCTTTAACAGTGCCACGCAAAACAATGAATACAAAAAATGGCGGGGCTTCCTGGTTGGTGATAATATCACCACTTTGAATGGTTACCGTATTCAGCTCATCAGCTAAATGTTTGGGTAGTTTATTTAAGAGTTCGCTAAACATCATGAGGTTAAGAAACGGAAATTAAATAAAAAACACCAGGACAATTGTCTCTATTTGGTGATTGAACTAAGGGCAAAGGTTTTTCTCAAAAAGTTGATGGTCCGTACTTGTAACAAACCCAACTCTTTTCAAAAATACATTATGTTTTTCGGTTGTTTTTTCTGCAAGCAGTTTCGTTATTCCCCTTTCCGGGAAGAAGCCGGATTCGCATGACATAAGAAAATATGAATTCTTTAAATCCCGGTAATCCGGAATAGCAAAATCCAGATCTATTTTCGCGCTGCTTCCTTCCAATTTGTGATATGATACAAGACCAACCGGCAGCATGTTTCGCAAAATGAATACACTAAAATTATTATTGAGAACCTGAGGATCAAAATCAGGAAAGAATTCTTTAATTTCGAGCGCATGGAACTCTATAAACTTCCACATATATTTTGAGGTGGAATTTATTTCCAGAAATGTAAAATAGTCCTTCTGACTCCTCATCTGATAAATATAATATAGGTCAACCATTGTGATAAAACTATTTAGCACAAAAACAGGGTATGCTTCCATAAGAAGTCCATAAGTTGCAAAGGTAGCAGCCCCAATCAAATTTATCCGGCGTAATTTTTTAATGCTTTTCATCATCAACGAAACAGCAATTAACCCCGACCCGCAATATCCAATAATTTCAATCCAAGTCATTATACACTTCCATTCTTCAAAAAATAAAGGCTCCCAAAATAACACATGTGCCTATCTGTAGCAAATTAACATTTATTGCAGACTATTAGTTTATGTTTATTTCAGAATCCTTAAATAACTCCGAAAACCCTGTAAATAAAGTCTAAAATGTTATAAAAGAATAACAATTCGCCCTATTGATTTAGTACACAGAGTTTGCCTAATTTTTGTTATTAATAAAAAAATATTCGGAAGGAAATTTGAAATGGGAATGACATTAGTAGAAAAGATATTAGCCAACCACTCTAAATATGAGGTGGTTAAACCCGGTGAAAATATTGACATAATGATTGATGCAAGAGTAGCCCGTGATTTTGGCGGCGCCAACGTAGTAAAAAACCTTCAGGATAATGGACTTTCGGTCGAGGACCCCTCTAAGACTTGTTTTACCTTTGATTGTAATCCAACAGGGTCAGATCAAAAGTATGCTGTTAATCAGCACATTTGCCGCTTGTTTGCCCGTGAGAATAACATTAAAGTATATGATATCAACTCTGGTATCGGAACACATGTTGCTATCGATCAGGGACTGGCTTGGCCTGGCAGTACTTTCATCTCTACTGATTCTCATGCAAACATTATGGGTGCAATTGGGGCTTTTGGTCAGGGCATGGGCGATGTTGATATTGCAGCAGCATGGGCAAAAGGGTCTACATGGTTTAAGGTTCCGGCTTCAGCTAAAATTACAATCTCCGGAAAGCGACCTGCTAATGTTACTGCTAAAGATATAGTTCTTAATTTGCTTAATAAATTTGGCGCAAATACCTTACTTGGCCTTTCTGTTGAATTGCACGGTGAAGAAATTGACAATTTAACTCTTGACGAACGTATTACAATTTCTTCCATGGGCACTGAAATGGGTGCTATTATCATTCTAATTCCTGCAAGTGATGAAATTCAAAAATATGCCGAAGAGAAGACAGGCAGAAAGCTTGATATTATTAAAGCTGATGATGATGCCAAATACGAAGTTGTTGAAGAGATGAACATTGAATCTTTTGTGCCAATGGCTTCACGACCCGGTAAACCACATGATTCAGTTAGCATCGAAGAATTGAAAAAAATTAAAATTGATTCTGCTTTTATTGGAAGTTGTACAAATGGCAGAATAGAAGATTTAAGAGCCGCAGCAAATGTTCTAAAAGATAAAAAAGTTGCACCTGGTGTTGTTCTTAAAATTGTACCAACAACTGATGATGTCTGGCAGCAGGCAATGGATGAAGGTTTGGTGAAAATATTTAAGAATGCAGGAGCTTTAGTATCTAACGCAGGTTGCGCAGGTTGTGCGGCTGGACAGGTTGGACAGAACGGTCCGGGCGAGATTACCATATCAACCGGCAACAGAAATTTCCCCGGCAAACAGGGAAAAGGCGAAGTTTACTTGTCATCGCCTTCAAACGTGGCTGCTTCTGCAGTTGCGGGGTATATTACCACAGAGGATGATATTCCTTTGGAGCCGGCTTTATTTATTATGGGTGAGAAAATTGATCGTATTTCAAATGCAGCTAAGACGCGAAAAGTTGTCGAAGATAAAGCTATAGTTGTTGAAGGGCGAGTGTGGGTAATTGAAGAAGATAACATCGATACCGATATGATTTTCCATAATCGCTATCTTACAATAACCGACATTAATGAAATGGGTCAGTATACTTTTGACAATCTTGAGGGCTATGAAGATTTTGCAAAAAAATCTCAACCAGGTGACATAGTTATCGTGGGCAAAAACTTTGGATCAGGCAGTTCCCGCCAGCAGGCAGTTGATTGCTTTAAGGCACTTGGCGTTCAAGCAATACTTGCCGAATCATACGGTGCCATTTACGAAAGAAACGCTATCAACGCCGCATTTCCTATTCTTAGTTACGATTCATTGAATGATCTTGACATTGTTAATGGTGACAAAATTAAAATTAATTTTGAAACTGGTGAAGTCACTAGTCTTAAAAACGAAAAGAAAATTACCATAAATAAATTTTCTGATGTTCAGCTTGAGATTTATCAGAACGGTGGCTTGTTCTAAATTAGTTTTGGTGTGGGGCTACTCTCTGTAGCCCCATTATTCTTCAAAATAATCGTAATTCCTCCTGATCTGACTATAGCTTCGTAGATAAGAAAAAACTGCAGGTTTAAAAAGAATTCTGTTTAGCTAATCTGCTAATATTGAACTTAGGGGACTTACTAATTGTAGTAGTTATGTAGCTGTTTTGCTTTAATTTGTAATATATCTAAAGAGTAATTTACACTTAATAAATTGTAGCAACGGATAAAATATCTTCTATGCAACTTGACAAAATTATTAATAACAAAGCATTACGGATAACGTTAATCTACCTTTTATTTGGTTCATTATGGATTTTACTTTCTGATAGAATTGTTGACAATCTTTTCGGTAATTCCGCAATTATCACTTCGATACAAACCTACAAAGGATGGTTCTACGTCCTCATTACTGGTCTTATTTTTTATCATCTTATCTCGCGTGAATTCAAAACAAGATCAGTGGCTGAGACTTTTCTTAGGGAAAGTGAAGAAAGATACAAAACGCTTGCTGACCTTACTTTTGAGGGAGTTCTTATTCATGATAACGGTGTAATTATTGATTTTAATAAATCTCTCCAGGAGATAATCGGCTATCAGAGTGAAGATTTAGTTGGAATAAATATAATCGAGAATCTGGTTGTTGACGATTACAGGCAATTGGTTTATGAAAAACTTAAAAGTGACACACTAATTCCTTATGAATTTGAAATTTACAATAAGAACAACAATAGAATATGGATGGAAGGAGTAGCAAAAAACATTGAATATAAAGGATCTCCTGCAAGAGTTGTTGCCTTAAGAGATATTACCTGGCGTAAAAAGGCGGAGCTTGAATTACGTGAGAGTAAAGAACAGTTTAGTAGGTTAATCGAAGCTAGCCCGGTAGGCATAACGATTCTGCGCGATGGGAAATCGATATATAACAATAATGCTGCTGCAGTCCTATTTGGATTCAGAGTACCATCTGTCCTATTCGGCACACACCTGCTTGACAGGATTGCACCAAGTGAACGGGATCGTGTTTTAGAGATTTCAAAAAACCGAGAGATTGGTGGAGATGTTCCTGTTCAGTACGAAACCGTTGGACTTAGAGATGATGGATTAACCTTCCCCATGCTGGTAAATGCCACACTTGCAGAACTACCTGGTGGAACTTCTACTATAGCATTTTTAACGGATTTAACTTATCGTAAAAATGCTGAAGAAAAGATTAAAGAAAGCGAGCATAGGTTTAAAACCTTATCCGACCTTGCACTTGAAGGGATTTTATTACTTCACAACGGAATTGGAATTGACTGTAATGAAGCGTTCTGTCAAATCTACGGTTATTCCAGGGAAGAGTTGCTGGGGATTGACCTTGCACCACTTCTTATGGAAGGGAAGTATCTTGAAGAAACAAGGGAGCTAATTAAACAAAAAGAATGGGCATCCAGAATAATTGAATGCGTACATAAGACCGGTAAAAAGCTGTGGATTGAGGATACCGCAAAAGTTATTGAAGTGGACAATAAAAAAGTACAGGTAGTATATGTAAAAGATATTACATGGAAAGTTGAAGTAGAATCTGCTCTAAAACAAAGTGAGGAGAAGTACAAACGACTAGTTGATAATGCCCCGGACGTGATTTACAGAATTCAGATAAAACCATTTCCCATACTTGAGTATATTTCTCCGCAAATTGAAGTCATGACAGGTTATTCGCCAAAAAACTTCATGGACGATAAAGAACTTTGGCTTAAATTCATTCACCATGAGGATCTCCACCTTGTTGATGAAACCATAAATGCCGGCAAAGATGACAAACCCATAATAATGAGATGGATAACCAAAGATGGCAAAAAAGTGTGGGTGGAAAATAGAATTTCCTTCTTCAATGACGAAGATGGCTTACAATATCTTGAAGGAATTGCACAGGATATCACAAGTCAGAAACTTGGGGAAGATACGCTTCGTGAAAATGAAGAAAGGCATAGGATATTATCAGAAGCAACTTCCGATTTTGTTTACTCAGTTGAAATTGATCAGGAAGGTCTCTGGAGTTTTAAATGGATAAGTGGTGCTTTCGAAAAAGTATCAGGCTACTCCCCTGAGGAAATTAACAAACTGCCGTTCAGATGGAAAAGGCTCGTTCACCCTGAAGATTTGAACGGAGATTTTCTACGCATGACTCAGGATCTGTCAAAGAATCTTGAAGGTGTTTACAAATACAGGATTATTACCAAGCCTGGTGCAGTAAGGTGGCTGCAGGATACGACTAAGCCAATTTTGGATTCTAAAACAAAAAAAGTAGTTCGGGTTTTAGGGGCGGTTCAGGATATAACAGAAAAGGTTATCGCCGAAGAAGAAATTATTAATTATAGAGTCCATCTCGAAACTTTGGTAGCTGAACGCACATTAGAGTTGCAGGATTTGAATATTCAGCTGACAAGCGAAATTGATAAACAGAAAGTCGCTGAGAAAAAAGTAAAGGAAGCCTTAAGGAAAGAAAAGGAATTAAACGAACTTAAATCGGGATTTCTTTCAATGGCTTCACACGAATTTCGGACTCCACTCACAGCAATTCTTTCATCAGCAGATATTCTATCAATTGCAGCAGAGAACAATAATTACGAGAAAATTAACAAGCATATTAATAAAATTAAAAATTCAATCAGCACAATGACTTCCCTTCTTGACGATGTTATCCTGGTTGGTCGATCTGACAGCAAACAGATAAAAATAAAGTATGAAGAGGTTGATGTAGTTGAACTGGCGTACAACATTATAAGTGATCTAAAAAACCATCCTGATTATAATCATAATGTAGAACTTGACATCGAGGCTGACAAACTTTTAATAAAGATAGATTCCAAACTCTACAGACAAATTCTGGATAACCTTTTAACAAATGCTGTTAAGTATACAGATTTCGGCACAAGAATTATTTTAAAAATTAAACTAGCAGATTCAACTTTAATTTCACAAATTGAGGACGAGGGTCCTGGCATTGCAAATGAAGAATTGAAAAAGATTTTTGAACCCTTTTACAGAATTCATCCGGAGAAAAAAATCTCTGGTTCTGGACTAGGACTGGCAATTGTAAATCAGTCTGTGGAAAAATTAGGCGGAAAACTGAGCACAATTTCTCAACTTTCGAAAGGCACAAAATTCATTATTGAAATTCCCATAAAATTGTAGGTTCCTTATTTATGAATGAAAAAATATTAGTTGTTGAGGATGATGATGACATTCGTGAAAACCTGATAGAGCTTCTCAACCTGCTTGGATATGAAGCATTGGAAGCTGCAAACGGAACAGAAGGAATTTCTTTAGCTGTAAAAAATAATCCTGACTTAATTCTGTGTGATATTCTGATGCCGGAGTGTGATGGATATGATGTATATAAAAAACTACAAGAAGTTGATGCTACTCGCGACATTCCCTTTATTTTCCTTACAGCAAAGGCTGAACTTAAAGATATTAGAACCGGTATGGGGCTTGGTGCTGATGATTATATAGTTAAACCTTTTTCATCAAAGGATTTGAAAAACTCAATAAATATACGACTAAAGAAAGCCAGGAGAATTAAGCCAGTAGAATCAGAACAAACTAATATTGAAAAGGCTAAAATTCTTGACTACGAAGAAACCGCTTTGCTCATGTCAGGAGGGAAACCCCATCTAGTGGCAGTTAAAGAAATAAAACATATCCAAGCGGATAGTCAGTACTCAACTGTCTTTTTTTCAAAAAAAGGTCAAATTTCCGTTCGTAAGTCAATAAAAGATTGGGAAGCAATACTTCCTGAAAAACATTTCCTAAGAGTTCATAGATCAACAATTATAAATCTTAACCATGTTGAAAAAATAGAAAAATGGTTCAATAATTCCTTTGTTGTTAAAATAAAGGAATTCGAGGATACACTTCCAATAAGTCAACGTTACGCTAGTAAACTAAGAAAAAAACTCCTTTAGAAACGTAAATACTTCATCTTCCATTCCATCTTAACTCCCTCTTACTATTCAATATAGGCTTACACTCGCAACGTATTTAAAGCGTTTGCAACAAATACCTTTCACTAACTCCACATTAATAATAATCCTTAAATAATATATCGATACTGTAAGTGAGGCTGATAGAATTCTGTCTCAAAATAAGGTACATAAATTGAATCAAGTATCGTTGGAGTCGTAAAAATGAGAACGGGATACAAAAAAGAAGATTACAAACCATTTGGGTTAAATCTTACACTCAGATTTTCCGGATTATTCAAAACTACTACTTCATTCCTCAATCTATTGCTTCTCCTGTTATTTCTAATCTGGATTATAAGATAAAATTGCTAAACAAAATTAAATCGTAAATAAACACTTAAATCAAAACGGAGTAAAAAATATGAAAATCAAAAAATTGTCCGACTGGAATGTATTTCCAAAGTTGATAGCGATGGCAGTTCTTATACTGTTATCATTTTTCACTTACGTCGTGTTGGGCTTGTTCCCTTCTCTTGAGACCAAGCTATATTCCGACAAAAAAGAGGCTTTACAGCATACTGTAGAAACCTCAACAAGTATCATTCAGTATTACGTAAAAAAAGCAAAAGCAGGGGAATTATCAACGGGAGAAGCAAAGAATTTAGTGAAGGAAGAAATTGCAGCCCTTCGTTATGACAACGACAACTATTATTGGATAAATGATCTTGATGTTAACATGGTAATGCATCCCATAAAACCGGAGTTAAATGGTACATCCGTTGAATCCAACAAAGATCCAAATGGTGTGCAAATATTTGCAGAAATGGTTAAGGTAGCAAAATCCAGTGGTACAGGATATGTAGAGTATATGTGGCCCAAAGTAGGAAAAAACGAACCAGTGGCAAAAATCGCTTATGTAGAATTAATTAAGGACTGGGGTTGGGTAATTGGTACCGGAATATATGTTGATGATGTTGAAGAAGAAATTTCGAATTTCCAATCAAGTATTATGGTGTTCTTATTTATAATAGCAATTCTTGGTTTAGTTATAGGATTTGTCATCGCACGCGAGATCTCCAGTAAAATCAAAAAACTGGCAGAAGGTTCTGAAAAGGTCGCGGGTGGTGATGTTAATGTTAGCGTAGATATTAATAATGATAACGAGCTGGGCAAGCTTGCAAAATCATTTAATATAATGGTAGAAAACATTAGGAACTCTGTTGAAGAAATTAAACAGAAAGGTGAAGTCGCCGAAAGAGCAGCCGCAGATGCTGAGGAAGCGCAAGCAGTAGCGCAGGAACAGCAGGAATACCTGGCAGAAAGTACAAGAACAATATTAGCAGAAATGGAAAGTTTTGCCAATGGCGATTTGCGTGTAAGAGTAACTCCCCCTAATGAAGACGATGATATTGGCAAATTGTTTAATGGTTTCAATAGAGCAATTGCAAATATAAATGATATGATGTCGAGAGTGGCTGAAGCTGTTGACGCAACTGCCAGTGCCAGCAACGAAATTTCTGCCAGCTCAGAGCAGATGGCTGCTGGCGCACAGGAACAATCTGCACAAACAGCTGAAGTAGCCGCAGCGGTTGAGCAAATGGCACAAACAATAATTCAAACCTCACAAAACGCAAGTAACTCAGCTAACTCTGCAGACACCACAAGTGCCCAGGCAAAAGAGGGTGTTAAAAAATTAAACGAAAATAAAGCAGGTATTGAGCGCATTACCAACTCTGCACAAAAAACTGGTACTATAATAGCCTCACTCGCTAATAAGACAGATCAAATAGGCGAAATTGCACAAGTAATTGATGATATAGCAGACCAAACAAATTTACTGGCATTAAATGCCGCAATTGAGGCTGCAAGAGCAGGTGAACAAGGAAGAGGTTTTGCTGTTGTGGCCGACGAAGTCAGGAAATTGGCCGAAAGAACTACAAAAGCAACTTCTGAAATTGCAGAAACCATTAAATCTATACAGAATGAAGCCCGTGAAGCAAATGAATCTATGCTAGAGGCCAGTGAATCCGTAAAGGATGCGGTTAGATTAACAAATGAGACCGAAAAGGTATTCCAATCAATTCTTGAAAGTACAAACGCTCTTTCAGCAGAAATCAGTCAGGTAGCTGCCGCAAGCGAAGAACAATCTGCAGGCGCCGAACAGATAAGTAAAAACGTTGAGGGAATAAATTCAGTATCACAACAAAACGCCTCAAGCGTGCAGTTAGTGGCTCAGGCAGCTGAAGATCTGAACATGCTGACAAATAATTTACATAACCTGATCGGAAACTTTAAGATCGCTGCAGATAATTTATCAAATAGTAACCTGGCAGCCAAACATGAGAATAGAGCAAAAGGAAGATATTTATCTAACTAGTTACAATTAGAACCTGATTCCCGGTGCCGGCTTTATTGCACCGGGGATTCGGAAAATATTACAAGGAGTTACCATGAGTGATGTAAAAGATAAAAAAAATGAATCGGGCGACGAATTATTGCAGCTCGTTAGTTTCAAAATAGGCAGTGAAGAATTTGGAATTGATATTCTTAAGGTTCAGGAAATAAACAGAATGCTGGAGATAACAAAAATTCCAAATTCACCGGCTTTCATTGAGGGCATTGTTAACCTGCGCGGCAGAATTATTCCCGTTGTTGATTTAAGAAGAAGACTAAACCTCACAAATATTGATCATAACAAACAGACCCGCATTGTTGTAGTTGACCTTGAGGGTAGAACCATAGGTTTTATTGTGGATGAAGTAAGTGAAGTACTTAGAATTCCTAAAAACATTACAGAACCTCCTCCTTCGATGGTTGCAGGAATAAATTCCGACTTCATTACGGCTGTTGGGAAATTGGAAGACAGACTATTAATACTATTAGATTTGGATAAAATTTTTACAATGGAAGAAAAAGAATCCATTGATAAAACCAGCTAGTTAAACAGAATATAAACAGCTGACACTTTAAATAAGGGATAAATGCAAAATTCAATATTCATTGGTAATGACATATACACAGGAATATTAGACTGTATGAATGACGCTGTAATTTTAATCGATAAGCATTCATTTTCTATTGTATATGCAAACAGGCCCGTTTTGGAAAAAACAGGATTTACACTTGAAGATTTAAGAGGCATGAATCTTATTTACTTCTCCTCAAATACGAACTCATTTACAGCTGCTAACTTACAAATAAAACTAAATGAAGCTGTTCTTAGGGGTTTTGACCAGTTTGAGTGGCAAATAAAAGTAAAAGGGAATGAGCTGATATGGGTGGATATCGGAGTACATCTAAAAACATTTGATGGAATTGAATATATAGTGGTAACAATAAAGAACATTAGTGACTATAAAGAAAAAGAGAAACTAATGTTAAAAAATAATGAGCAATTTAATTCTGTTTTTAATAACTCCGCGATTGGACTGTATCAATCAACTATAGATGGCAAATTTATAATGTTTAATTCTGCCCTAATTAATATCCTTGGTTACCACAGAAAGCCTGAGCTATTAAGAACCATTGATGTTGAAAAGAGCTGTTACCTTAACCCGGAGCACCGTTATAAATTCAAAAGGATATTGCTTGAGAATGGATCAATTTATAATTTCGAAACCTCGTATCGTAAACTTAATGGTGACATTATTCATGTTAAGGAATCCGCCAGATTAAACAAACGATCAGATGGTAAAATTGTTATTGAAGGTTTACTGGAAGATATAACAATACGAAAAGAAAGTGAAATTGCTTTAAAAGACAGCGAGCAGAGATTTAAGGAGATTTCGCATAGTGTTGCTGACTGGATTTGGGAAATTGATTCGAACGATGTTTTCACTTTTGTTTCCGGTAAAGTTGAAATGCTTCTGGGCTACAAAGTTGATGAAATTATTGGCAAGACTCCATTTGATTTTATGCCACTTCACGAGGCTGGCAGGATGAAGGAGCTTTTCAAACATTTGAAAAATTTCCGACTGCCGATTGCAAACCTCGAAAACTGGAAGATTCGAAAAGATGGTAAAGAAGTATGTTTTGCTACTAACGGAGTTCCCATAATAAATAAAGAAGGCGAATACCAGGGTTACCGTGGAGTTGATATAGACATTACGGAAAGGAAAAGGGCTCGTGATCTTGTCACAAAAAGCGAGAGCAAATACAAAGTTCTTTTCGAAATGGCTCCTGAAGCAATAATTCTATTGGACAAACTCGGAAACGTAGCGGATGTCAATAAAAAATTTACTGAGTACACGGGTAAGAGTAGGGAAGAAATAATTGGAATTAATGCAAGTGATTTGGATATCTTTGAAGAAAACGAAAGAAATCTGGTAGTATCCAATTTTAAGAGAACGATTGAAGGTGAAATAGTTCCCCCTATTGAAATGAAATTCAAAAACGCCAGGAACGAAATTAGCACCGGTTTAATTAATAGACAGGTAATAAGAGACTCAGAAAACAATGTAACCGGTGTTATGGTTATCATTTCCGATATATCCACCACTAAGGAATTTGAGTCTGAGCTTATTTCAGCAAAAAGCAAAGCTGAGAGATCCGAAAGATTAAAAACAGAATTCCTGGCTCAAATGTCGCATGAAATTAGAACGCCGCTGAATACAATTTTTAACTTTACGACACTTATTCAGGAAGAATTAAAAACAGATAGCTCTTTTACAAAAGAATTAGAAGATTGCTTCAGTTCAATAAATAGTGCCGGTACTAGAATTATCAGAACTGTTGATTTAATTCTTAACATGTCTGAACTGCAAAACAATACTTACGAGAGTAATTTTAATGATTTCAATTTATCTGAACGAATAATCGAAAATCTTTTTACTGAATATGCGAAAAGAGCCGAATCGAAAGGTATAACTATTACTCTCTCAAAGGAAACTGAGGATTTAATTCTGCATGCTGATGAATACACTATTGAGCACATCCTGCTTAATATACTTGATAATGCTTTGAAGTATACAAAGCATGGTGAAATAAAAATACGTGTATTCAAAAATTCAATGAGCGAGTTGTCTGTTTCAATAAGCGACACCGGGATAGGGATTGCTGAAGAATATCTATCAACTATATTCGAACCTTTCACCCAGGAAGAGCAGGGTTATACTAGGCAATATGATGGAACCGGACTTGGACTTGCTCTGGTAAAAAAATACTGTGCAATCAATAATGCAACCATTCAAGTCGTAAGCACAAAAGGTGTCGGAACAACTTTCACGGTTACTTTTAAGCACAAATCAACAACAAATAAAAATATATATTGAACCAGAACTTCAATTCCCCAGGCTGTGAGATATAACGTCCCCAACAAAATATCCTCACCCAACGCCCTAAACATAAAGCCTGGGGAATCCCTTTAATTCATTGGTTAACTTTCCTCATTAATCAAGGCATAAATCGACATATCAAAGTACTTGTTTTTAGCAAACTCAACATCACGGTGGGTTCCTTCATAACAGTAACCGAGTTTTTGGAGTACTCTTATGGAAGCCTTGTTTTTTGGTTCAATTCTTCCCCACATTCTGTGAAGCCCAAAGTTATTCATTCCGAATTCTGTAATACGTTTCGCCATTTCACCGGCATAACCTTTGCCCCAGTAATCCGGGAGCAGTCCATAGCCAACTTCAGCTTTGAGTGTTTTCATACAGATGTTAAAAAGTCCGCAGTAACCAATCGACTCACCAGTGATAAGGTTTATCCTCCACCAGAGCATCTCCATGTTTTTAACTCCTTTATCAAAATTATTAAACAGCTCTTCAGCTTGTTCTATTTTCGTAAAGGGATCACGAGCGATGTACCTTAATGATTCTTCAGATGAGTTAAAGGAGTATAATAAACCGATATCTTCCTTTGTGAGCTTTGTAAAATATAGTCGTTCAGTTTTCAGTTCAGCAAATTCCAGAAAATATTTTTCATTCATGAGACACCATAATCGTTGATTGGAAAAATAATAATCTTATTGGATAATCACACTCAAGAAGGAAGTTGAAGGAGCAAAGTGAAAAGTAAATCTAATTTGATTCAATCGATAAATAAACATCATGGACATAATCCACATTCAATTAACCATCTTAGTCTTAATCATATTCTTAATCTTACTCCCCGAATATTTACTTTAATACTATACTCCCCTATATTCAACATTAGATAATTACAGAATAAATGAGGCAAGACTTTGAAAACTATCGGATTAATCGGTGGAATGAGCTGGGAATCATCGCTTGAATACTATAGAATAATAAACGAAAAAGTTAAACAGGAACTTGGAGCTTTGCACTCTGCTCAATGTCTTATGTACTCTGTTGATTTTGAACCAATAAAACAACTGCAACACGAGGGCAAATGGGATGAGTTAACAACCATTATGATTGATGCCGCTAAACGACTTGAAGGAGGCGGAGCGGATCTTGTTTTAATTTGCACAAACACTATGCATAAAATGGCAGACGATGTTGAAGCAAACATAAACCGGCCACTTATACATATAGCGGATGCAGCAGCTAGTGAAATCGAAAAGCAGGGACTAAAAACAGTAGGTCTGTTGGGAACACGATTTACCATGGAACAGGATTTTTATAAGGGACGATTATCAGCCAAACACGGATTAAATGTTGTGATACCAAGCGATGAGGATATGGAGATTGTTCACAAAATCATTTACGATGAACTCTGTCTCGGATATATAAATAACTCCTCAAAAGAAGAATACCTTAGAATTATTGAGTCGCTGGTTCAACAAGGTGCTGAAGGTGTCATTCTTGGCTGCACTGAAATCCCTTTATTGATTAAACAAAATGATGTTCCCGTACCTATTTTTGACACAACCAACATACATGCAGAAGCTGCTGTTTTGGAAGCAATAAAAGCAGAAGACTATAATACATAATACAACGGGGAATTTAACATTTTTCAAAAATAGTAAAATATACTTGTCAATTTTTCGGTTGCAGGGGTACCAATGCCTCCTTAATTTCACTTCATAATTAAAAGCTGCATTGTAGAGAATTACACAGGATAGTTGAGACATGGAAAAATTGACCTCGCTTGAAAAGTATGAGATAATAGGCAAGCAGGAATCTATCTACGAAGGAATATTTATTACTGCTGTAAAAACAACTGGAATCTTTTGCAGACCCTCCTGCAGAGCACGTAAGCCGAAATATGAGAATGTAACATTTTATGATACCCCACAGGAAGCGCTTCAGAATGGATTCCGTCCCTGCAAGGTCTGCAAGCCCTTAGAATTGATGGACGAAACGCCTGAATATGTTTCCAAGATAATCAAGGAACTTCATGATAACCCCTACTTGCGCATAAAAGACTATGACTTGCGCCAAAGGAATATTGAGCCAAGCCAGATACGAAGATGGTTCAAGAAAAATCACAATATAACTTTTCATGCATATCAAAGAATGCTTCGAATTAACACCGCTTTCACAAGCATTCAAAAGGGCCAGTCAGTAACAGCTTCCGCCTTTGATAGCGGTTACGAATCTCTAAATGGTTTTAACGAGGGCTATAGATCCATCTTTGGTAAGGCTCCAACAAATAGTAAAGATAAGACGGTGTTAAATATTGTTCGGTTTACGACTCCAATCAGTCCTATGTTTGCCTGTGCCAGTTCCAAAGGTATATGCCTATTGGAATTTACTGACCGCAAAATGTTGGAGACGGAATTTAAGGATCTGTGCAAAAGACTTGATGCTGTTATCCTTCCCGGCAATAATCCGCACCTTGATCAGGTTCAGTCAGAACTTAACGAATATTTTGAAGGCAAAAGAAAAAACTTTACAGTTCCATTGCATACTCCGGGAACTGAATTTCAGCAATCAGTTTGGAAGATACTTCAGGAAATCCCCTATGGTAAAACGCATTCGTACAAAGAACAGGCATTCGCCATTAATAATCCAAAAGCAGTACGGGCTGTTGCCTCCGCAAATGGGCATAACCGAGTCGCGATCATAATTCCTTGTCATAGGGTAATAGGATCTGATGGAAGCCTGACTGGTTATGGTGGCGGACTCCACAGAAAAAAGTGGCTGCTGGATTTTGAGAAAACAAATTCAGCTAATTGGTCAGAGGATGATTTTAATTAGACTTTAATAAATATGTTTTTTTTCGTAAAGAACATAAAGCACTCAATAACAAAACATCACATAACAAAACGCCCAGGCAAATGAAGCATTAGCCGGACTGAACCACTCCAGAAAGTAATTGTTTACAACATAAGGCTGCATGGTTTCAGGAATATTATCTACAGTAACAGTAAAAAGTATGATGGCAAAAAACTGAGAAAGGGAATATAAGATCTGTGGGTGTACACCCATGCCAAGCTGAATGAGATAACGGTGGATAAATATAGTCCCAGGTACCGGGGAGAAGAACCATTGCTGACGTTGTAATACAGCAGAAGAAGTTAAGAGCGAGGATACGTTTGGAGATAAATTTTATAACTCCGGATATTAAAAACAACTGCCGTGAATCATATTATAAAAGTGATAGGACGCTGCAAACTACTATTGCTATCCGCTAACCCACGGCAGTTTCACAACGGAAAAAGTTTTGTAATACGTTATATACATTAGTTAGAATTAATAATTTTGTGAATAGTGTCTACAAGAGTCCCCTTCTCATCATCCCCGGTTATTTCCCAGAACATAATTCCACGAAGATCATTATCCAAAACATAATTAGTCTTTAATTTTATTGACCGGACATTATCATAAGTCCAAAATATGCTGTCCTGCTTGCTGAAAAGATATGGAGCGTTAACTTTATCATCCCAGTAGGCTTTATAGTCTTTTCCGATTAGTGGATAAAGGTCACGGTAATAATCGAATCCGTCTTCATAAATTCCGGGTGCTGCTGTGCCCAATTCGAAGAGACCATTATTTGCCGCAGAAGCAATTTTCCATCCTCGGCCGTAGAAGGCAACTCCCGGAATTATTTTATTGGCAACCACGCCATATTTTTCCTTCAATAATTTTACAGCACTATCCATGGAGCTTTCAGCCCCGAAGTAAGTCGAATCTTTTTTCGCTGAATATAAATTTGCATGATGCCCAGATTGTACATCCCAGCTGCCAACGAAGTCATAAGACATAAGAAGAATCCAATCAAGATACTTTTGATCTTCTCTCAAATTAAAATTATCCAGTTGATGTTCTCGAGCGGGAACAGCGGCAGTCAGGAGTAGTTCGGGATTGATTTCATCTAGTCTCTTCCTGAAAAGTTTAAAGAGTTCAGTTAAGTTTTCCTTGTCATTTTCATTATGCTTAATTCCGGGAGGTCCATCACTAACAGGAAATTCCCAGTCGATGTCAATTCCGTCAAAAATTCCCGCAGCGGCGCATTTGCCGTCCGGAAGAGGAAGGTGTCCTTTAATAAATAGATCAATTGCAGATTTGACAAAAATTTCTCTGGATTCATTAGTAAGCGCGGCATCTGAGAAGTAAACAGATCCCAGCCAGCCACCAAGAGAAACAACCACTCTTAGCTGCGGGTGCCGTGATTTCAATTTCTTTACCTGATTAAATTGTCCGCGTAAGACTTGAGATGTATCATCTGTAATTCCATCAACACTCATTTCAGCTGTGTATAACTGCTCATAAGCGTAATAAGAGTTCATAGGCTGCACGACAACTTTGCCTGCAGAATCTGGAGTTGGTACACCAAAAGCATAGTTCATAATGGTAAACTTATCCGCAGAACCGGCTTCCTCAATATGTTTTATGTAATAGGGTTGATGCTCAACGCCCCACTCTGGAAAATATGCAACGATTTCTTTTTTATTTTCATCCATTATTGAGCAACCACTTAATATTAGTAGAAATATAATATATTTCATCTTCTACCCCATTACCACTTCAATATAATGAACAGTCCCCTTCAGCTGAACAGGAATCAACCCATCAACTAATTCACCATTCAATGTAATTGATTTCACGCCTTTTTCAACTCCATCAGGGTTTTTAACAGAGATATTGTATGACGCGCCTCGCCATTTTCTGACCACGCTGAATTCTTTCCAGTCAGAAGGAATACAGGGATTGATTTCAAGTCCGTTATATGTCGGATTAATTCCAAGGATGTATTTTGTTGCGGCTGTATAGAACCATGATGCTGTTCCTGTTAACCAAGGATGTCTTGCTCTACCATGCGCTGTATGATCTTTACCCATGATAAATTGGCAATACGAGTAAGGTTCCGACTGCCTCACTTCAATTTTGTCATTCTGATGATATGGCAGAATCGAATCGTAAAACTTCATGGCACGGTTACCACGCCCAAGTTTACATTCAGCTATTACAGCCCAGGGATTTGGATGACTGAAAATTGCACCATTCTCTTTTATACCCTTATAAACCCGTGTAACATAGCCAATGTCATCATCGGGTTGGCCATATGCCGGTGATAGCAAATGGAGCCCATATTCTGAATAAAGATGCTCATCAACTTTATCCATACATTTTTTGCCCCGCTCTTCAGAGGCTACTCCGCTATAAACAGCCCAGGTTTGTGCATTAAGAAATATTTTTCCCTCATCATTCTTTTGCGTACCAATTTTTAATCCTTTCTTTGTAAATCCACGCAGATACCAATCCCCATCCCATAGCACATCTTCACAAGCCGTCTTAACCCTGGCAGCCATTTCAGTATACTTTTTAACATCATTTTCACGTCCCAGTTTATCTGCCGATTCAATAAATATTCGCAATGCCCAATAATGCATGAATGAAACCATTGAACTTTCTCCACCGCCCAGATTCAAGCAGTCATTCCAGTCAGCACGTAAACCCTGGCATATACCAGTCTGACCAACATATTGTGCTGAAAAATCGAGTATCTTGCAGATGTGTTCATAAACTGTTCCCTCACCACCATCGGCATAAGTAACAACTTTATCAAAAAAGTCAAGCTCACCATGTTCGACTATCCATTCACAAATTGATGCCACAAGCCAAAGAGCATCGTCAGAGCACACATCTTCAATACCGTGAACAATGTCAGCAGCGCTTGGAGTTGGAACAACAGTTGGAAGTTTTACACCGGGTAATTTATCTTCATGTTCTTCAAAGACTATGGGATCGAAAAGATGAAGTCCGTAACCCTTACTTGTTAAGCCCTTTAAGAGCTGCATAATTCTTTCTTTTGTTTTATCAGGATTGGTATGAACAACTCCCATTATATCTTGTGAGGTATCGCGGTACCCAAGACCAGTTCTACCGCCGACTTCAACAAAAGAACCAAAACGTGACCACACAACACAGGTTTCAGCCTGAAACAAAGTCCAGGTGTTGATCATTGTGTTCAAGCCCATGTTTGGTGTATTAACCTGAAGGATAGACGTTTTCTCATCCCAGTATTCTTTCAGATCAGCGAATGCTTTATCAACATTTTTAGCGCTGGAATATTTCTTCTTCGCATCATAACCCGCTTCCTCTCTCGAACCAACACCAAGAATAAAAGTAAGTCTGGTTTTCTCACCGGGTTTAATCGTAATCCTTTTGTGTAAAGATGCACAATGGTTTCCGCCCAATTCTGTGCTGTTACTGCCATGCCCATGTTCAACCGCCGCAGGGTTTGTTTCTGTTCTATAATTACCGATGAACGTGTCTCTTACACAATCAAAAGAGTCGGGTTCAAAATCTGATGCGAAGAAGTGAAAAGTCCAGGGTTCGTAAAAAAAGTCGTATTCAATTATTCCATCTTTATAATTTGTGCCGCTCGCGTAAAGACTCATTTGTAAATTTTGGTTATCAATTTCAACGTGGTGATATGAAAACTCAACATAGGAAAAAATTGATAATTTTCTGGGCTTGTCACTTTTATTGAACAAACGTACATCCCATAGTTCAAGATCATCCTCAAGAGGAATAAATAGGGTCTGCTCTGCCTCTATGCCATTATATTCACATTGGAATTTAGAGTAGGATAATCCGTGTCTGCATGTATACTTGGCTTTCGTAAAATCTTTGCCAACCGGCTGCCAGGAAATTGACCAGAACTCGCCTGTTACATCGTCACGGATATATACATAGTGACCGGGTCTATCCAAAGGAATTCCGTTCTGCCTGAATCTCGTAATCCTTTGATGTTCTGTTGACTTGAAGAATGAATACCCGCCCGCGTTGTGCGATATCACCGTGCAGAAATCTTTCGTGCCAAGATAGTTCGTCCAGGAAACCGGAACATCTGGTCGCTCAATTACATATTCTCTATTCTTGTCATCAAAATAACCGTATTTCATAAATCCTCAAATTCTCTTTTAAATGATAAATTCTTTTTAAGTTGCTTCAATTCCTGTTGGTTCAGGGTTGTCAAACGGCACAAACCATGAGACAAGAAATGAAGGAATTGTTGCGATCATTACCCAAATGAAAAAGTTCTGATATCCGATGGCATCACTGATATAACCACTAAACATCGAAGGGATCATAAATCCCAAAAACATTACAGCAGTACCAAAAGCATAATGGGCCATTTGATACTTGCCCGGGGCAATCTGTTGCATCATGAACAATGTTAAACCTACAAACCCGAAGCCATATCCAAAATACTCACATACAATTGCAGAACTGATAAGATAAAAGTTAGTTGGCATTGTGAGTGAGAGTACCAGGTAGACGACAAATGGCACATTGAAAAAACAGCAAAGTAAAAAAAGCGATTTTCTTAGTCCCCTTTTCGAAACGAAATAACCAGCTGCAATAGAACCCAGTACAAAAGCAGCCGATCCGAAGGTGCCATATGCAATTCCAATTTCAGACGTCGTCATTCCCAGTCCGCCAAGTTCTCTTGCAGTTCTTAAAAACAGAGGAGCGATTTTGATTGCCTGTCCCTCAGCAAAACGATAAAAAATAATAAATGCTAATCCCCACCAGATATTTTTCTTTTCGAAAAAAGTTTTAACCACATCGGCAAAGGTTACAAATGCCTCTTTCACAGATTTTACTTCACCTTTTGCAACACCACCCGATGGCAGCATTTTATAATGGTAAAGACTCATTACTATCATTATTGCGCCGAATATTCCCATTACAATCATCCAGGCAGGAGTTACACCCAATGATTCTTCAAACTGCCCCGCGACATAAACAAGTGCACCTTGTGATAGTATTTTGCCAACATTATAAAAGGCCCCCTGAAAACCAATATACTTTGACTGTTCACTTCCGCTTAATACATTAATATAAACGCCATCTGCGGCTATATCATGCGTCGCGAAGTTGAAAGCAATAATACCAAAAAGAGCTAGAGAATATTGAAGCCATCCATCAAACGGTAGAAGAAGCGCAAGCAGCCCGAAAAGCAATCCCCCTATAAATTGCGTTCCCACAACAAAATGCTTCTTCGTTTTGAACATTTCAATGAATGGACTCCACAGTGGCTTTAATGTCCAGGGCCAGGCAATAAGAGTTGTAAAGAAGGCAATTTGGGTATCCGACAATCCCATATTTTTGTACATCAGTACGGACGCGACTGTAACAGCGGCAAATGGTAAACCCTCCGAGAGGTAAAGTGTTGGTACCCATGCACCGGGATGCAATTTTCTATCTTCTTTTTTAGACATTAAACCTTCCTCTAATTCTTCTGTAGTCCCGATTTCAAAAATATTTAGATTACTATTAGTACTTTATGCTATCTCTGTAAGTTTTTTCAACTCCAACGAATATTTGTAGAATTCTTCCAGAGTAAGTTCTTTCATAAAAAGAATTCCCTTCGCATTTCTGTATCTGGGATTTTCATGATTCAGGAAGAAATGTTTGCCAAGACATCTTCTAACAGTTGTGTAGTTATCAACCTGGATTTTCTGTGCCAATTTATTAAATGGTCCGTCCAGTTCCCAGCTTGGGAAACTTGCATTTTTTTGCGATCCAAAACTGTTAAGAAATGTTTTTTCAAGAATGGCAAAAGAATTCAGACTTATCGGTACATATAAGTTCGCTTCAGCCGGATGGTACTTGGACCATACATTTCTGTAACCCCAAATGCGAATTTCATTAGCTTTCTTATGTTTCTTTTCATACATCTTTAAAGCCTCTGCAATTACCTGCATAACTTTGTAATGAGTATCAGGTCCACTGCTCTCCGGATCTAAAGCTACTGAAACACGTGTTGGTTTGATCTTCTCTAACATGGCAAGTACTGGGATTACATCCCTGTCAATTGTTGGATTCTCAGTAAAAATGTTTCCCTGATAAAAACCAAGTCTCAGGTGACTTACATCAGAAACACTAAAACCATAGTGTCCCCATAAAACATCAACTTCCCATTCACGAAGCATACCCTTCAATTTCTGTACATGGGGAATATCTTTCTTTCCGGGATATTGATTATCGAAATAATTTATCAGTTCTTCAACTCTGTGTTTTAAATAGTCCGGATTATCTTCCTCGTAAACCTCGACCATGTTACGCAGCATTCTTCTGCTTATCGCCTCATTCTTTAGTGTCCGGCTATGCTGAGCAATGCCATCCAGATATAGACTTACATCACGGTTCTTGCCCTCGATAAACTGAGGATCAAAATAGCCGGCATCAAATCGTTTATCAAAAATACCCTGCTCAATAAACTGTCTGGTGTTTTCCAGCAGTTCTATCATATATGAATTTGTTACAGCTGTAAAACCACTGGTAAAATATGAGAAATGGTGCTTGTTCCTCGGATTGCGTACCAGGTGATTTATGTAATGTAAATAGCCAAGCATGATATCATCATGATGCGGGGCTGTGTGTAGAATCACCTGATTATCTACAAATTCTACCCCTTTTGTTAGTCTGGCTTGTATATCCGAATCAATTTTCTTCCCAAGTTCAGCTGGAGTCTTACCGGTTTTCTTTAGAATCAGACTTCCAAATTTATCCTTCTTATATTCATCATTGGTGAGTTGGGAGAGAGATTTCTTCTCCTTCAGCACCATGTTTGTTATCGCCCTTTCAGCCACTTCGTCTGTTACCACTTCCATTTCACTTATATCCACAAACCTTCTTTCAGTTAATCTGAAAGCTGAGCCTTTGGAAAGATAAAACCTTGCATTGGGTAACTTTTGCAGACTGGTTGCCGGGTAAAGATTGGAAGGTTTTTTCTCGATGGAGTCGCGCACAATATTTGCCTTAGATTCACCGGCTGCGATAATAATCGCAACTGTATCTTTATTGTAGGTTATCGTATTTAATCCTATAGTTATTACTAGTCGATTTCTTGCAATTTCAATTCCGCCTAAATCTCCGGATGCCGCGGCCTGAGTTTCATAATTTGTAGGTATAAGCCGTGTTGTTGAATAATGGTCACTACCTTTTACATTAAACCCGATGTGTCCGTCCGGTCCAATGCCACCAAGGAAAAAATTAATTCCTCCCATCTCACGAATCTTCTGTTCGTATTCCGTACAATATTCATCAAGCATTTCAATTGTAGTTTTCTGAAGTCTTTCCAGTTTACTACCAGCGAATCTTGTTCTTAAACTCAGATCAACAATATTATCAGGGAATATATCCTTGAGTGATAAATTATTAGGAGTAGGAATCTCGTTTACATTCATCAGCATGGCTTTATCTGGATCCAGACCAAGATTTTTTATGTAATACTTTTGAATATAATAGTAAAAACTATTGTGCTGATGTGAATCAATGGGATAAAACTCATCGATCTGTACAAATCGTAAATTTGAAAGAAGAGGTTTCTCTTTGTTATTCATCCCGATGGCGATCAGTTCATTCTGTATAAAGTCTGTATCCCACTCTTGTAGAATTCGCTTTATCCAAAAAATAAAATGCTCCGGTGTTTTTCCTGTCGGGAGTGATACAACCCCATTTGGATTGAGCTGAACCCACTCTATAAAACGCAGAGCGGTCAATTTTCCCAATTCAGGGAAATTATTAACCTGGATAACTGATATATTTTCAGTTGGTTCGTACCGCAATTTCTTGCCCGATTTTTCCAAATAGTATTTTTCAACCACTGAATTGGTGTTACTATTCATTCTTTTATTACCGTTAGTTTTGTTTGTAACTAATGTGGAGTTATCCTTTTCACTTGCTACCAGCTTATTACTTTTACTCATATTCTTGCCCTTTACTTAATCTGTTCTAAGTGAAAATATCGTGTTCCAATATAATTATTAAATCAAGGCATTTCCGGCAGAGAACATTTACCTTTAATCAATTATAAACATTTCTTATCGAGTATAAAAACTCCCTTATTTCAAAAAGGGCTGCCATGCAGGCAGCCCCAATGACTAAAACCACCCATAATTAATGGGTTTTTTAGCAGGATAGGATACTTATAAAAAGAACATGCTGAAAGAACCTGACACCCTTAGCTTCGTTTTCCATGTTAAAGGAATTAATATTCTTTGGATTATTCACATTACTAATGGATTCCATCAGCATTCTATATCCCTACTTAAACATTTTTTTAATTGATGCTATTTTAATAACATCATTTTTTTAGTTTGGATATTGCCATTATGCTGTAATGAGTAGAAATAGATTCCACTCGCAAATCCGTTCATATTTACACTATAGTTATATGTTCCGGCTGATTGTTGAGAAGCCTCAAGAACAGTTTTTATTTCGCGTCCCATAACATCATAAATCTTCAAACTAACTTCACCAGTAGATGGAATAGTAAAGTTGATGTTTGTTGAAGGGTTAAATGGATTTGGATAATTGTTTGCTAAATTAAATTCTGATGGTAATTCTTCAGTATCTTCAACACCAGTAACATTTGGGAACCAGTTTAAGTCACCAACAGGTAAACCATTTGAACCAGCAGTTTGTAACGATGTGTTTGTGTATGCTAAGTTTTCAGGTACAGGCCATGCTGGCACCCAGCCTGGATCACCTGTTGGTTCAGTAATTCCAAAACCCCAGATAGCCGTAGCAAGATTGTTGCCGCGACATAATTCAAACCAATCTTTAAGACCATTTTGATCTTGTAAAACAACACCGGTCACAGTATTATCAAAACCTGGATCTGCATCTAAATTACCAGACTCATCTAAACCTGGCCATGTAACATCATCTGCAAACATGTTTGTTGTTCTTTCATTCATCCAGGTATGTGTATAGATACTATCGTCTGAAGCTGCACTAGTATTCCATTCAGTCCACATATCCGTAATTGATTGAGGCCAAAAGTAAGCGTTATTTTTTACATCAATAGTTCTTCTTGCTTCTGCCAACATTCTCATGTTTGCTTCGGCAACTAAATCTGGGGCAAATACACTATCTTTTGCTACGTTTAGTGTATCCAAGTCAATTACAGAGCCAACTTCAGGTGACCACAACTGATCCCACCAAGGCATTTCTGCTTTTGAAGAACCGCCGGCCCAATTGGCGTAGAAAATATTATCATTAACTTTTGCGTCAGTAGCATTAAAAATGAAGAATGGATTTTTGAATGTATAAGCTACTGTATTGTGCTCGAACTGAAAATACTTCATGTAATACTTAGTTACTGGTGCTGCAGCATAACCATTTACACAAAACATTGTATTATTTACCATGCTTAAGGTGTCAGTATATACTGTTCCAGGCCACATGTTTCTGATGACTTCCCCAACATACCATTGAGTAGGGTGAACCATGTTTCTGAAGTGACAATCTTCGATAAAGAATTTGTCCCAGTTTCCACTATAACCAATTGCAAATTGGGCCCAACTGTCAAATACACAGTTATTCAGATTTAGAGTAATATTATCCGCAGCTACTATTATTGCAATAGCATCTGGTAAATTTTGAGTATTATTGTTAGATCTACTTAATAAGTATAAATCACTAATAGTAGCAGTCGTTCCCTCGCCAACAAAATTAAAAAGTGTCCCGGGAACAGATCCATCACCTAATTCGTAAGGTTGAATAGTAGGTGGTCTGTTTGTAGCAGGATCTAATTCGCCCACTATTTCAAAATCAGAGTCTGCTGTTATAGTACCTGAGAATAAATAACAGGTGTCTCGGGAAACTAGCTTATAGACATCGAACCCGGGATTGTCTGCGATAACTTCGTTAAGAAAATTTGGTGCACCGTTTGCAGATGCATAAACCACTAATTCGTTTGATTGAGCAACCAACGAATTGCTTCCGAACATAATTACCATTATAGCAATTATCTGTAAAACAGTGAAATATTTCTTCATAATATTTCTCCTTCTTAGTGAATTGATGTTGTTATAGCTCAGCTGTTGCAGTGTTCTTCCATTTATTGAATTATTCTTCAGTTTTTATTATTTACTCATTTTACTGACCAAATTACATGCTCCAACGAATTCCTAATGTTGCGGTCATTCCATAAGATTGTTTTGTTTGTGGTAAGCCTGGATACATTTGCAAAACATTAGAATCCTTCTCGCTGCCCACATTATTCAGTATTCCATAAACCTGCAGACCATACCATGGCAATGTCTGTTTGAGAGAAATATCCCATCTTGTATAGGCCGCAGTAGTTGTTCGAAGTTGTTCCCAATAACTTACTCCAGCAAAAATATCAGCCTGATGAAGCATTGAAACTCGAATTGAAAAATCCTTGTAATCATATCCAACTGATAGATTTACTATATCATTAGGTTGTGAGAGTAGTCTGTCAGTAAACGATGTATCCACATAGGTTGTTACCCATCCGCCTATTCTATCTGTATATGGATATTCAGCCTCAGAGAAAGTATGAGTGTAATTTACATTAAGTACTAACCCATTAAATGGTGCAGGTAAGTACCAGAAATGTGTTTGCCAATCCAGTTCAATACCCCACAAATCCACCTCATACGGATTATTTACGTAAGTGGTTACCTTATAGGTGCCGCTTGGGACAGTACTATTATCAACAAGAGCAGGTGGAAAATATTGCAACGCTTCCTGTCTGCTAGCGAAAAAATTATCGGCATAAATCAGGTCGGTAATTTGTTTGTAGAATCCACCAACCGTGAACAATCCAATTTTATTCTCATAAAAAGATAGATAAATATCATAGTTCGTAGATCTGGATGGTTTTAGTGTATGATTATTCCAGGATATAAACCCATTACCAACATCAATTCTTGGGATTATTGCGTTGAAATCAGGATACGATAAGGTATTTGTGCATGCAAGTCTAACGTCAAACCATGATAAGGGCTTGTAACGTACAACAACTGATGGCAGCCAATACGCATGTGTTTCTGTTACTGTGGTATCGTAATGTGAATACTCATAATAAGATAATGAACTTTGGATTCCGCGTGAGCCAGTATATTCTGTTCTGAGAGACTGATATCTGACACCGGCAATTAAATCGAAATCTCCCCCGATGTTTATGGTTGTCATCCCATAAAGAGCGGTTACCAATTCATTACCCGAGTAATTGTATGAGGTTGATTCAAAATTATTTTTACCATAAGCGATTGAACCATTATTCTCAGAAATATAATCAGCATTATTTCTTAACAGATTTGCCAGTTCCGACATTATATCAGAATTGAGAGGCGATACCATTGTATAATCACCATCCAGGAACTTACCATAATCATAATCCGAATCTGTAAAAGCCGTAATTGGAATACTAGTTGACCCCTGGAAATCGCTTGCGGAATTAATTTGCGAAGTTATAATATCATCAACAATACGGGCACTTGCCAATGATAGTCCCTGACCATCAAAAAGATTCCTTGAATAATTTCTTGTCTGTTTTTTTATTTTACCACCAAACTTAAACTCCGAGTTAATTTCTCTCGTAAGTGGATAAGGAACTGTTACATCAAGGGCAGCAACCAAGGCACGTTCCTTAAAGAAACTATCATTGGTAGTCGCAAAATTTAAGTAAGTATTTGAAAATTGATTGTTTGCGGCCTTTGGAATATCCCTGGGATCAAGATCCGGCTTATTTAAGAATTGACTTATATTATTTATGGCAGATCTTTGTCTGAATATAATTCTATAATCTTCAGGATTATCCGTCTCAGAATATGTGTGAGATATCCGGGCATCAATTTTGAATAAATCAAATTCTTTCTCAAAATTGAGTGAATTGGTAATCATATTCAAAGTGCTTTTGGAATAATTAAATGAGTAGTCATGATTGTTATATAAGATATCGAAAGTTTCTCCTCTATCCTGAGTTGTAGTTATACCTGAACTAAAGAAATTAGTTAAAGACAAACTTCCCTGAGGAATTTGGTAATCAAGAACTAAAGTGCCATTTACTCGTTCTCTATCGCGAGGTATATTGTGAAGATTGATATTATTGATTTGATATTGTGTCTGACTTCTCTGATAGTGTTCAAATGTTGTATTCAATTCGTTGGATGTAAGATTTTTCTTTTCATAATCAGCCTGAGCAAATACTCCGAGGGAACCATCTAAAAATCTTCCTTCCAGACTACCAACAAACTTATAATTATTGAATTTATTATAGGCGTTAGACAATCCTGTATACCCACCCTGAGATAATAAATTTAAAGCGAGCCCGGCTTTTTTATTTGCGCCACCAGCCTTTTTAATTCTGAAGTTTATGGTACCGCCCAATACATCAGCGTCCTGATCTGGGGTTACGTTTTTTGAAACTTCAATTCCATCAAGCATATAGGGAGAAATCATACTCAAATCAACACTTCTGTCATCCGGATTGGAAGGAGACATTCTCACTCCATTAACCATAACAACATTGTATTTTGGTTGAAGTCCACGAACCACTAATTTATTTCCCTCTCCACCGGACCTTTGAATAGATATTCCCGGCAATCTTCCAACTGATTCAGCTGCATTAGCATCTGGCAGTTCCTGAATTCGAGCTGATGAGACAACATTCATTATTGTCTTAGCTGTTAACTGCTGGTTAATTGCGGAGTTTTGCCCCATGGCCTGCGCGGTCACTATTACTGTTTCACCTTCAAGGCTTTCGTACTCCAGCACAAAATCCTGCTTGTAGTTTTTGCCTTCTACAATATCAATAGTAAAAATTTGTTCTTTATATCCTATATATGTTGCTCTAAGAATATATGTTCCTGCGGGGACATTACTAATATTATACTTACCATACATATCAGACGCTGCACCAAGGGCGGAGCCAATAAGCATTACATTCGCGCCGAAGAGAGGTTCCTTTGTTTGCACATCAGTAACTACACCCTCAATCTGTGAACTTGCTGCGGATAAACTTGATACTTGAATTAGTAGCAGAAAAACCGAAGCTATTGCCGACCAAACTTTAATTCTACCTCTCATCTCCATGCTCCTGATTTCATTCTTCAATAAAATTTATTATGAGGCTAAAGCCCGTTTAATTTCTTCCATCGCCAAATAGCTAACTCCTAATACTGCTGCACGTCCGTTTTGCAATTCGGCAATTCCCAGATCAACTTTCCCTTTGTACATACTCAGCAAATTCTCTTCGAAGTATTTTTTAGTTGGAGTAAGAAGCAATTCACCCGCTTCGGCCAATCCGCCAAAAAGAATTATTTTCTGAGGATCGAAGGAGTTTACAATATTAGCCATGGCGCGTCCTAAAATTTCACCAGTAAACTCAAAGGTCTTTTTCGCGATTAGGTCTCCCTTAAGAGCAAGCTCACTTATAAAATCACCCGTCATTTCATTAAAGCTTATATTCCTTAGCTCACTTTCAGCATTAGACTTGCTGAGAAAGTAAGAAACAGTTCTTCTTAGTCCATTTGCCGAGATGTAAGTTTCAAGACAACCGGAGTTTCCGCAGTTGCATTTTCTTCCCCTGGGCTGAACCACTGTATGACCCAGTTCGCCTGCAAGTCCATTAGCTCCGTAGAGAAGTCTTCCTTCTGAAATAATTCCACACCCTAATCCGGTGCCGAGAGTTAGAAGAATAAAGTTTTTAATACCAATAGCGCTTCCGTATACCTGCTCGCCTAAAGCAGCTGCATTTGCATCATTTGTCACAACTATCGGGATAGTGAAATACCTTTTAAGTTGTTCTACAATATTCACGTTTCCCCAGTTAAAATTTGACGGGTTTTCAATTATTCCGGTAAAATAATTGCCGCATGGCGCTGCTATTCCGATGGAAGCAAGTTCATAGTCGCTACTTACTTCTTTACACATTTCAATAATTTTATCTGCTAGTCGGGGAATATACTTTTCAATCTCTTCACGAGAATTTGTCTTTATTGTTTCTTCAAGAAGGTATTTGCCATCTTTCTCAACAAGCCCTATCACACTATTTGTACCTCCAATATCAACGCCAGCAATAATTTTCATTTTTTCCATATTTCAGTTTCTCTCAAAAAAATCAGTTCTATAATTCTATTGGTTTGTTAAAACAACTAATTAGCTGCAAAAATAAATGCGCTCAAAATCATTCATTCACGCTGTAATTTTATAATCATCAAAGATTGTTTTTATCGCCATTGTTGCTGCGCCAAGTAGGCGCGGTCTAACCTTAAGCGACGTAGGAAGAATATTTATATTTTTTGCATTGCCAGAAAAAGCTCGTTTTTGGACTATTTCAATAATTTCAGGATATATCACATCCCAAACCTGTATAATTTTACCACCCATTATAATAGCATGCGGGTCGATAGATTTGATAATGTTAGAAATTCCAATTCCCAGATATCGTCCGGTTTCCTGTAGTGTTTCCAGTGCAACTTTATCTTTATTTAGGGCGAGTTCAATAATATCCTGCATAATAACATCAACCGACTTACCTGAATTATTATTTACCTTGCTAATATATCGGGCAACAGTTGCTCTTTCCGAGGCATAAGCTTCCCAGCATCCCAGGTTACCGCAAACACATTTATTCCCTTCTTCAAAGAGAGTTGTATGTCCAAACTCGCCAGAAGCATTATATTCACCTTCAAGCAGTCTGTTCTCAACTACAATTCCGGAACCGATACCAGGACCAATTGAAAGAAAAACGAAATTGGATAAATTAAGATCATGTTTACCGAACCAAAGTTCAGCCAGAGCAGAAGATTTTGCGTCGTTACCAACAGAAACATTGGAAATTTCAGGGCATTTTTTTCTAATAATTGCTCCAATATTTACGTTTTCCCACCCTATGTTAGGTGCAAAACTTACAATGTGATTTTTGGAATCAACTATCCCGGTTATGCTTACACCAATGGCTTCAAGATTTTTGATACTACTCTTTTCACATAATCCCAGGAGGTTATCCATACAAAATTCAACAAAGCCTTCAGGATTACTTGATTCAGTTGGAACTGATGATTTCGAAATGAGGCTGCCATCAATATCCGCAATGGCAAACCGGGTTGTAGCAGAATCAATATTGACTGCCCCGACAAAATACTTACCAAGTCTTAGATAGAGATCAAGGGGATTTCTGCCAATATTCTGATCTTCCTTCATTTTCTCATAAATCAATTCTTCATTCAGTAAATCTGAGACAATGCTGGAAACAGTGCTTTTATTTAAGCCTGAGATTCTTGAGATTTTAATTCTGGAAATTGGCTGACGTTCCCTGATCAGATTGAGTATCATGGCTCGGTTAACACTACGAACCACCTTTGAATTAACACTGATAATATTGGAGTTGCCTAAATTCAATTTCGTCCTTCTTTGCACCATTAATATGGTTGGTTGTTTTAACCAACTAACTGGATAGTAAAATAAGTTTTAAAATTAGTCTTGTCAAGAACATTTTTCAAAAAATTAAATTTCCCTGGGAAAGTCCTCTTTTGCACTATAATACGGTTTATTCGTAGGAATGTTCTCAGTATAAGTATTAACAAATAGCTTTTAGGGTTAATCTTCGTAAAGAATAATGAATATTTTACAATTTGTTGCAATTATGCCCTAAAAATTTTGGAACAATTGCTTTCAAGAAGGGTCTAAAGGATGAATAAATTAGCAACTTAAAAAAGAAAGAAAACCAGCCTATGACAATATTTACTATTTGAATTCTTGTGATTTCTAAACTATTCGGAGTAAATAATGACAATGCAATTATTGGATCGCAGCAACTACCTTAAAGGCCTTTTAATACTAATAAGAAAAGATAATTTAATAACAACCGAGGAGCGGGATCTTGTGCTTGAATGTGGCGTGAGCCTCGGATTTGAGAAAAGATTTTGTGAAACGGCCATAGATGAACTTCTTGAAAATGAATATCTGCTTGATACTCCCCCGGTTTTCAGTAATAATGATTTAGCGGAATCGTTTTTGAAAGATGCTGTAAAAGTAGCACTTGCAGATAAAAAAATGCATCTTTTCGAGCTGCAGTGGTTAATTGAAACCGCGGCTTTAAACAACCTTCCGGAAAGAATAGTCGATGATTTGCTAAGATATTATATAAGTGATAATTCAATTAAGGCAGACCGCGAGAAGATGGAATACGAAAAAATGATGATAGAATAATTCTTTTAGTGGGCCCTTTTCTCAATACTGAAAAGGGCTACAACATTTTCTTTCCCCTTAAAGGATTTGACTCCGACAGATTCAATAATATATCGCCGGTCTAGTTCCTGCATCTGACTTACCAATTCGGCCGACACGAGTAATTTTTTACCAACCGAGTTGCATTCAGACCTGATTCTTGCCGTAGTATTAACGGCATCACCATGGTATGCAATTTCCTGTTTACTGCCTCCTACTTCCGTAATTACAACAGTACCGTAATGAAGCCCGGCTTTAAAATCAGGTATGATGCCATATTTTGACAAATAATTCGACTCAAACTTTTTAATTCTGTCCTGTGCATCAAAAAAGAATTTTATACAATTATTATTCTCGCATCCATCAGATATATCCCAAAGAATGACAACTTCATCACCAACAAACTGAAAGACAGCGCCCTTTGAATCCTCAATTGCGCCATCGATATCAAAGAAAAAATCTTTAAGAAAAGAACTGTATTTATACAGATCCAGTTTTTCAGCAATAGCAGTGGAGGAGGTAAGGTCCAAAAACATGACAATTCTTTTTTCCTGTCTTGGACGATGATACTTCCCCAGAAAAAGGTTTAATAAAACACCCTTACCCATCATTTTTTTTACCATCATAAAAAAGTTTATGCTGAAATTAATCATGATAGCGATGAGGGCATGTTTTTGAATTTCTGAAGAAGCGAAGACATCCAGCAACGAATCGTAGGTCATTGAATCAGCTATCCCGAGGGGAATTAAAATATATTTTTTAAAAAAGACATAAAGTGTGACGGTTATAATAAATGCTATCAGAAGAAAAAGAGTTTTATTTACAACAATATAGATGAATTTCATCTTCCGGAAAATTCTTTTAAAGAGGAATACTTCGAACAACCCATTGATACTACCAATCATAAAGCCAATAGCTAGTGCAAAGAAAAGCCACTCAAGACCGTTGTACTTCAAAACGCCTACTTCATGAAATGTTAATACTAAGATTAGGGTATAGACGGAGACACCAATTATCCATGCAACAATAAATTGGAAAATTTCCTTTAAATACCCCGCATATTTGAATCGAGTGATTCTGAAATGTCGTAACCGCGCACGAAATGTGTGTGATTTCATATTATCTGATTTTTGTTATAGCCCCTATATGGAATACTTGCTAAATATAAAATATTAGTAATCCAACGTGTTTATAATACGAATAATCTTTGAAATGTGCGGGCTATTTTTCGTTTCTAACCTTAATCAGTTCAGCGGCAATACTTATTGAAATCTCTTCGACCGTTTTGCTTTTTATGGGAACTCCTATTGGAGCGTGAACCTTTCGTAACTTTTCTTTATCAATCCCAAGCTTTTCCAACTCCCCATAAACCTCTTTAACTTTTGGCGGGCTGCCGAGCATTCCTAAATACTTGAATTCTTTATTAATAAGCTGGTGCAACACTTTACCATCTCCTTTATGAGAATGAGTCATGATCACGTAATATGAATCATGATCACCAACAATTCTTTCGGCGACTTCCTCATAGCTCATTACAATTTTTTCGTGAGCATATTTGTTTACTTTCATGATTTCAAAGTCTTCCCGGTCATCGATTACTCTGATGTAAAACCCTAATTTCGAAAGTGTTTCGGACAATTCGAGACAAACATGACCCGCACCAAAAATGGTTATGTCTGTTAACCGGAAAATATTTTCCTTATAGCTCCATTCCTTTGGGCTAATAACTTCGAACTGACAATCATTTGCTTTCAGTGAATCTTCAACAATAATAAAATCGTCGGGAGTGAATTGGAGCGTTTTTCTTTCATACGAATTGAGAGAATTTATTATTGTGTCAATAAGATCAAGCTTGCTTTCAAATAAGGGATAGAAAAGTATGGTCTGTTCTCCGGAACAAATCATCCCTGAACTTTCGTTGCCCCCTTCTTCATTATGTATTTGTTTTTTAATCTTTGTTTCCTTGTAACCGTTTTTAAGCATATAAAGCGATTCCTGATACAAGGTATGTTCGACATTGCCACCGCCAATTGTGCCGTACTGGTTTCCGTGTAATGACACCCCCATTTTAAAACCAACTCTGCCAGGGCTACTTCCCTCACTATTAACAACAACCATCAGCATGGCGCGTTTATTCAGTTCAAGTTCTTTGGCTATGAATTTCCAGACTTCAATATCTTTCATTTATCTTCTCCCCCTTTTTATTGCTTCTTCAAGGTCAGATTCAGTATTAATGTTGGTTATAATTCCCTCATCTTCTACATCAACATACTCAATAGTAAATTTGTTATCTGTTATGAAAGTGTTAAGTCCACCTTCGCAATCTTCAGAGGGAATATTATCAGCAACCCTCTTAGAAATTATAACGGGATGTCCAGTCCGATCGTTCCAGCGTGATTTAAGAACATCGCAGGCACTGCTTTCAAAACTGAGCTTCATTCTACTTAATGTTTCTATTCTCACAAGCGGGTGATCAACCGGAATTATCAAATAACCATCAGAATTATCTGACCCCTTAACGCCTTCGTAGAGTGAAGACAACATTCCTCTGGCTGGATCCGGATTAATTATCCAGTTACATTGGACAGAAAAACGATTATTTTCACAATTGGGGAAAGTTACAACCGAGACATTTTGAATTCCTACGGATCGAATCCTATTTACGATGCGTTCAAGGAAAAATTCCACGCCTGTCCGGCAGGCAGGTTCACCAAACTTAGCATATATTTTAGGATAGCCAAGCCGGCCGCCACGACCGGCTGCAAGTACAATTGCACTTAACTTTTTGTCCACCTTATTACTCTAATTCTTTCAGCAAACCAGTCTTCTCATTGAATTCATTTATCTTCTCATCCCACTCGTCAACTTTTGCATATTGGTCTGTCCAGTAATTTTCGTCATACCATTGAGCATTCAGTTCTTCAACACTTTTACCCTGTTGTTCAACCCAGGTGAAGTATTTAAGATTGTGGATACGTTTCTTATCATAATAATTCATTTCCAATATTGCATCATTGGAAAGTCCCATCAAATCAGCCTCATAACTAACAGCTGCATCCTGCTTGGTGAATTCACCATGTTCTTCACGTTCTTCTGCCAAACGACTTTGATACATCACCATTGAATCAGTAGCCACGGTAAAGAGAGTATCATTTTCATTCATCTCGTAATACTTTGCCATTTTTATTGCACCCATAATATTAGCAATTGATGAAATACCAAAGAGCGATAATTTATCAAGGATACTTTTATCTACACCGGCTTTTGCTAAATGATTATGTCCATTCTCTTCATTAAATAATCTCATAAGTCTCATGTTCGGATTATCATCGATGCCAATCGCCATATCCATGTTTTTAATGTTATGTATCCATGGCACATGTTTGTCCCCGATACCTTCGATGCGATGTGCGCCATAACCATTATATAACATAGTCGGACATTGAATAGCTTCGCCTGCTGCAACCTTCATGTTTGGAAATATTGTTTTCAAATAATCTGCAGAGCCTAAAGTACCAGCAGATCCCTGAGTAAGGAACATGCCGCTGAATCTTTGTCCATCTTTTGAATTGTTAATAAAGACTTCTTCCATGGCAGGACCAGTAACTGCATAGTGCCACAATGGATTTCCAATTTCTGCAAACTGATTGAGATTTACTATTGAGTCACCGCGTGTTGCGAGCAGCTCCTTTACTTTGTCATAGATTTCTTTAACGTTACTTTCACTGCCATGGGTTGCAATTACCTCAGCACCCATTTCATGTAACCACTCAAACCTTTCTCTGGACATACCCTCTGGCAATACGGCAATTGATTCACAACCTAAAAGACGAGAGTCATACACACCACCACGACAGTAATTACCAGTTGAGGGCCACAATGCTTTTTGAGTCGTCGGATCGAAATGACCCTGTACAAGTTTTTCTACAAGGGGTCCAAAAGTTGCGCCAACTTTATGAGCTCCTGTTGGAAAGAATTTTCCAACCAGTACAAATATTCTTGCCTTCACGCCAGTGAGTTCTGAAGGTAACTCAACATTGTTTACATCACCAAATCCGCCGCCCTTTTCAACAGGTTCGTTTTTCCAGGTTATCCTGAATAAATTAGAAGAATCCAAATCCCACAATCCAATATTGCTCAACTTAGCCTTAATTTTATCAGGCACTAATTCCGGATTTCTCATTTGCTTATAGGTCGGAATAATTATTTTCTTTTCCCTACATCTCTTAATTGTATTTTCTAAAATTTGTTCACTCGTTTTCACACATCCTCCATTACTTCGCTTAATAAACTTTATATTCTGATTTTACTTCCACTGTTAAATTGCTCAAGTAACTTACTGCCCGGGTCTTTTACACGACTCAAATACATCATTGCAGCAATAACAAAAGGTTTATAGCCAGCTTCCTGATAAGTATCTATTTTATATTTATCAAAAACTCCTTTTGTAACCTCACCATCTACACAGCTAACTCCGGAAATATCAGCCGGGAGGCAATGTTGATAGAGTGCTTTTCCGTCCTTTGTCAATTTCATTGTTTCTTCATCGCAAAGCCAATTGACATGTTTTGCGTTATTTGCGAGGCATTCTTTTTCAAGTTCTTTCAGCCCGTTTTGATCTTTGGCTTTAAGGAGCTCAGTACGCTGTTCCATGATATGGAAGGGCGCCCATGATTTCGGGTAAACTACATCGGCATCCTTAAATGCATCCTGCATGGAATGTGTTATCTCAAATGATCCGCCTGATTTTTCCGACTGAGCTCTCGCTAATTCTTCAACTTCAGGAATAAGTTCGTAACCTTTTGGGTAGGCAAGTGAGATTTCCATTCCAAACCTGCTCATCAATCCTATTACTCCCTGTGGAACTGACAATGGTTTACCGTATGAGGGAGAATAAGCCCAACTCATTGCTAACTTCTTACCTTTAAGATTCTCAAATCCACCAAAATAATCTTTCATCTTCAACAGATCAGACATGCTCTGAGTCGGATGATCAATATCGCTCTGCAGGTTTATAATTGATGGTCTTTGATGTAATACTCCGTTATCATAACCATACTGAACAGCCGCACCAACTTCTTCCATATATTTATTGCCTTCGCCAAGATACATGTCGTCGCGGATTCCAATAATTTCTGTCAGAAAGGAAATCATGTTGGCAGTTTCAAAGACGGTTTCGCCATGCGCTATTTGAGATTTAACCTCGTCCAGTTCAGATAAGCCAAGTCCCATTAAATTTGCAGCAGAAGCAAAGCTAAACCTTGTGCGTGTTGAATTATCACGGAATATTGAAATGGCTAGTCCGGAGTTAAATAATTTTGGTGATACTCCATTCTTATGCATATCCTTTAACATCTCCGCGACAGTAGCAACCGCTTTTATCTCTTCTTCAGAATGGTTCCATGTTAATAGAAAATCCTTGTTGTGAAGATTCAAATTAGAATCTCCCAGTTGTGTACATAGTTTTTCAAAAACCGCTTTTTCCATTCCTTTATTTCCTCAAATTAGTTTCTGTTATTTATCAATAAAATTTTGCTGTATTTTCAATTGCATCAACAATCTGTTGATACCCGGTGCATCTGCAAATAACCGGAGTAATGGCTTCTTTAATTTCTTCACGAGTCGGATTATTGTTCTTGAACAACAAAGCATGCCCAGTTAAAACCATACCAGGAGTACAATAACCGCACTGGATTGCGCCGCAGTCAATAAATGCCTGCTGCAAGGGATGAAGAGCCCCATCCTCATTTTCAAATCCTTCAATAGTCATAACACTTTTCCCAACTACATCTTTAACCAGCTTACGGCAGGAAGTTACAGCCTCGTTATTTATGAGTATTGTACAAGCCCCACAGACTTCAATTTCGCATCCTTTTTTAGTGCCGGTTAAATCAAGATCCTCTCTAATAAACTCAAGTAAGTTCTTTTCAAGTATCTCTTCCCTTAATAATATTTCTTTTCCATTTATCGTAGTCTTCATCATTATAACTCAATTTTGATTGGTAGTTTATAGTAACGTTTGCCTGTTGCATTATATATTGCATTGGCAATTGCCGGAGCCATAATTTCATTTGTTGGTTCACCAACACCTTTTGCCCCTGAGGGAGACAAAGGATCAACACTTTCAACAATAATGGCTTTCATATCAGGCACATCCTTTGCACGTGTTAAGTGATACTTATGGAAGTTTGTGCTACGTACTTTTCCATCTTTTGTTTTCACTTCCTCACGAAGCGCGTAACCCATGCCCATAACCATTCCGCCATAAAACTGACCAAGGAGCATTTCTTCATTAATAGCTTTACCAACATCATGTGCGGCCACAGCATTAAGCAATTTCACTTTTCCCTTAACCTTATCAACTGTCAACTCAACAGCCTGACATCCATAGACCCATGTAAAGTATGCGTTACCTTTACCAACTTCTTCATCCCATGAAACTTCCGGTCCCTGAAACAAACCAAAAGCATAGGGGTAAGTCTTGTTGGAAAACATCATCTGAATAATTTCTTCGAATGTATAAAATGTGCCGGTGGCACTAATTGAAACGCCATCATTTTCAAAAACAAAATCTTCTTTAGTACAATCAAGAGTTTCAAAAAGTGTTTCTGCAATAAGCTTTTTGAAATTGTCAGCGGCTTTCGTTATGGCCCCTCCCCCCATTATTGTTCCTCTTGACGCAACGGTTGTTCCGCCATCGGGGATAGTGGAAGTTGATGAACACTGATACCTGATTCGTTCCTTCTTTATACCTAGCTGCTCAGCAAGAATAAGAAGCATAGCCGATTCAAGACCCTGCCCATTTTCATGCACCCCGGCTTCCAGCAGTACTGAACCGTCAGGTTGAGCATTAATTATAGCTGAGCAATAATCTTTGCCTTCTGCCCCTAAGCTCATACCTCTATAACTGATTGCAATTCCGATTCCGTATAACTCATCAGTATCAGATTTACCATGCGAGCATTTTTTTAACTTTTCTTCGAATCCGATTTCGGTTTGAACTTTTTCAAAAACATTACTCAAGTTCACAGTATGATTTTCTAAAATCTGACCTGTAATGGTTTCATCTCCCTGCATAACCATATTACGTTTTCGAATTTCCATCGGTGACAGGCCAACCATTTCAGCGGCTTCCTCAATTAAGGACTCGATTGCAAAATTAACCTGAGGCGAGCCAAAACCTCTCATAGCGCCAGTAAATATATTATTTGTGTGAACACCAAGAGCGTCGCACTTAACATTGTCAACTTTGTACGGTCCGCAGCATTGAACAGTTGAGCGCCATAAAACCCAGGGAGTAACCGATGTGTAATTGCCTGCATCAGCAAGAAAGCGGCACTCAACAGCCTTTATTTTACCGGACTTATCCAGTCCCATTTTATAATTAAGTTTGTAAGGGTGACGTTTATAACTTTCTTTGATGGACCACTCACGTTTATAAGTCATTTTAACAGGATGTTTTGTTAACATAGCTGCCAGTGCCGTTCTTGCACAAACAATAGCGGCTGTATCATCCTTGCCGCCAAATCCTCCGCCTGTTGGTGTACCTTTCACTTCAACTTCAGATAATTCTTTACCAAGTAATGTTGCAACAAATCTTCTTGTTGAAAATGGATGCTGCATACTTCCAAAAACTTCCATCACACCATCATGGCGCGGAATACAAACCGAAGACTCAGGTTCCATGTAACTATGCTCAATTAGTTGAGTCTTATATTCACGTTCAAGAATTATATCGGAATTCTTGAAGCCTTCCTCAACAGAGCCCCTTCTTACTTTATGATGAGTAACAATATTAGTCTTCTTCTCTTCATGAATAAGAATGGAATCTGATTTTAAAGCCTCTTCGGGATCAAGTAAAAGCGGAAGTTGTTCAACTTCAACCGTAACTTTACCAATTGCCTCAATAGCTTCTTCTCGTGTCTTTGCTACAATCAGAGCAACCACGTCACCATTGCCACGGATTCTGTCTTCGGCAAACATGTAGTAGTCTTTGTGAATCTGACCAAATCTGTTTTCGCCCGGAACATCTTTATAAGTAATTACTCTAATAACCCCTTCAGATTGTTCTGCCTTACTAACATCTATCTTAATAATATAGGCATGAACATGGTCACTATAAACCGGAACCGCATGCAGCATATTGTGAAACTTCATATCATCTGCATATCTGGAACGCCCGGTAACTTTAGCGTATCCGTCGTTACGCCATCCTTTTCTTTCGCTCATAATAGTTTACCCTTTGGTTCACTTTCAATTATTTCATTCTCACTTACTACCAAATCCCCACCCAAAAAAACATGTGTAACATTCAGGCTTGTTTCCATCCTTTCGTATGGATTAAACGAGTCGCTTAAACTCGATTTTATCAATCTCTTATTACCATCTTTCAATAAGACTAAATCGGCATCACTTCCAATTCTTATACTCCCCTTTTGAGGATATTTACCCACAAGCTTTGCCGGATTGGCAGATAAAAGTTTATTCATTCCCAGAAAGGTTACTTCACCCTTATACTTTAATATCTCATACGCCAAAGGAACGAGGGCACCTAAACCGGCAAGCCCCTTAGGCACCGCGTAATGGTTGGAGTTATTATTAGACTTATCCTCTTTTCTAAAAGCGCAATGATCAGTAGCCAGCAGATCAACTTTGCCATTAATAAACGATTCGTACATTGCAAGTCTCACTCTTTCACTCCTAAGTGGAGGAGAACATAAATACTGATATCCATCTTCCGCTTTGAGATAATCTTCGTTGAGAAGCAAATATTGCGGACCTGTTTCGCTAGTTATATGAACTTCCATTTTTGCTTCATTAATAAGTTCCAATGCTTCGTTTGACGAAACATGGACAATATGGAATCGAGCACCTGATGATTGTGCAATTTGAATAATTTGTTCAACTGCTCTCACTTCGGCTTTTACTGGTCTGGAAACAGCATGTGAGTATTCACTTGAGCTGTCCAACTCAGATGGATTTACCGAGTTCAAAACTTCTTCATCTTCGCAATGAACAAGAATTGTAACATCATAATCACTAAGTTTTTCAGCCAACAAACTTATCTGATCATAGCTGCTAAAAATGCCAGATTCTTTATACGTTGAATATAGTTTTAATGTTCTATATCCGCTTTTCACAAGATTGATGAGCTCGGCAATACTTTCTTCATCCTTTTCTGTAGGAGTCAGATGCCAGCCAATGTGTGTAAAAGAGTTATTCTCTGCTTTCACTCTGGCTTCATTAATACAATCGGACAAAGTCTTGTTGGGCGATTGAGTAATAAAAGAATAGAGGGTTGTTATGCCATTTTGTAAAGCTATTCTTGAACCACTTTTATAGGTGTCTGCGAGATAATATTCACCAATGGTGTCATCAAGATGAGTATGAACATCAATAAGTCCCGGTAAAAGATAGTCTCCCTTCGCATCTATTTTATAGACCGTTTCGGGTACATTAAGATTTTCACCAATCTCATGGATCAGTCCATCCTTAATCCAGAGTCCTGACTTCTCTATTCTATCTTCAAAACATATTTTGGCATTATGTATATAATATTCTTTCAACTCATTTCACTTCTATCGCTTCAGGTAATGTAATATTCTTAAGTGGTGTTTCAATATCCTTCAAACCATGTCCTGTTACAAGCAATATTATCTGCTCGTCAGGTGAGAACAGTTCTAACTCTTTTATCTTCTGTAGGGCAGCCACTGTAACAGAGGCAGATGGCTCTGCAAACACTCCAGACTTCTCAGCGAGAATCTTCTGTCCTTCCATTATTTCAGCATCGTTCACCGTGATTGAAAAACCATTGGATTCCAGAACGGCCTTTCTTGCCATGTGAGCATTGCTTGGCGCGCAGACAGATATTGAGTCTGCAACTGTATTGCTACTTTTCAGATTCTCATATTCGCCGGTTTCTATATAAGCATGAATAGCACTCGAATTCTCAGCCTGTGCACAAATAATCTTAGGCAGCTTATCTGATAATCCGGCTTTCATCAAATCATAAAATGCTTTATAAACGCCTGAGATTATTACACCATCACCAACGGGAACGAGTATTGCATCCGGCACCTTGAATCCATTCTGCGTAAATATTTCAAGTCCGACAGTTTTCTTACCTTCAATGGTGAAAGGATGATAGGCAGTGTTTCTGTTCAGCCCCCCCTTTTCCTTTGTATGTTCCAGGGATAATTTAAAGGCATCATCGTAAGTACCCTTAACAGGAATCACCTTCGCTCCGCAAAGTATATTCTGCAACATCTTTGCTTTTGGTGCCGATGCAGGGACATAAATAATAGCCTTCTTGCCCGCCGCGGCACATACGGATGAAAGGGAACTCGCCGCGTTGCCTGTTGATGCCGCAACAATTTCTGTTTCATTCAAACGACTTGCTTCTGCAACAACAAGATATGAGGCACGGTCCTTCAGTGATCCACTGGGATTCAAACCATCATTCTTGATCCATAGATTTTGCAAGCCGAAGTGTTTACCCAGGATACCTGCTTTGTGAAGTGGTGTATTCCCAACAGGAAAGTTTGGAAGATATTTTGATTCAATGGGTAAGAATAAATCCCAGCATGGAATTCTTTTATCAAAAGCTCTGCTCAACTCTTCATAATCAAACTCTATTGACAGAACCCCTCTCAGTGGATTACCCGGGACATAATTATTTTCACAATCAGGACAGAGATATTTCACTTCATCCCTCTTATATTCCTTACCGCACTCTGTACATCTATAAACAAACGGAATCATAATTTATTTCTTATTTAATTTTGCAATAAAAGCCGCGTAAAATGCCGCTGCATGACTAAGATGTTCAACTGGTGTTTCTTCGTTTGGTGCGTGAGCATAAATTTCATTTCCAGGTCCCAAGCCAATGCAGGGAATTCCATGCATACCCATAACCGCAACACCGTTCGTGCTGAATGTCCATTTATCAACAAATGCTTCTTTCCCAAGAGTTTCCTTATATGCTTCCGCTGCCCCCTTAAGGTAATCGCTATTCTCATCAAGAACCCATGTTGGGAAATATTTTTCAGTCGGGTAAACTAAACCAGTGTAGGCTTTCTCTGCATATTCCAAAACCTCAACAATTACATCATCGTACCCGGCACGTTTCGCGCAATCAATTACCTCCGCAACAGACGTTTCCTTCGTTTCATTTACTGTAAGTCTTCTATCCAGTTGAATCTTCGCCATATCCGGCACAGCACATTGAGAGGGGGAATTAAAGAAAAACTGAGTAACAGTTACCGTTCCCTTGCCAAGAAATGGATCATCCGCCAAGCGTTCATTTAACTTTTCAATTTCCAGTGCAATGCGGGACATTTTGTAAATAGCATTGTCTCCACGTTCAGGTGCCGAGCCATGACATGATAGTCCCTTAATCTCAATAGTCATTTCCATACGTCCGCGGTGACCACGATAAATATTCATGTTTGTTGGTTCAGTTATAACAACCAGCTCCGGTTTAATTTTTTCTTCTTTGATAATGTACTGCCAGCAGAGACCGTCGCAGTCTTCTTCCATTACTGTTCCAGTAAAGTAAATTGTAAACTCATCATTAAGATTCATTTCCTTAATCATCCTGCCTGCATAAACCATGGAAGCCATTCCGCCCTTCTGGTCTACAGTCCCACGTCCGCGAACCATTCCATTTTCAACTTTTGAGTCAAATGGGCCATATTTCCAAAATGATTCATCCCCCGGATAAACAGTATCGATGTGAGCGTCAAACGCAATTACACGAGGACCGCTTCCAATTCTTCCTATCACATTTCCCAGACCGTCAACACGAACCTCATCAAATCCAACAGTTTCCATCTGCTTCTTAATCACTTCAATTACTTCTTTCTCTTTACCTGAGAATGAAGGAGTCTTAATCATATCAACTAAAAATTCTGCTGTTTCATTTTCGAGTTCTTTAGCCCGGTCAAATATTTTTTTATAAAGTTCACTCATCGTTTTTCCAAATTAATATTAAAATCTGTCCCAAAGCTTTTGTGCCGCTTCAGCAGCCTTCGCGTTTACTTCTCTTTCATCTATATCAATTTTCAGAATCTGGTTTTCCATCAACACTCTTCCGTTTACAATTGTCGTATCAACCTTTGCATTTGAGAGTCCGAAAATGAAGTGACCAAGAACCGTTCCTTCGTTAAGTGGAGTTGGTGAGTAGTAATCAAGAAGAACTATGTCAGCCACCGCATCTTCTTCAATCACACCAAGTTTTTGATCCCAGAATCGATTTGCGATTTTAGCATTGTTGAAGAAAAGAGTATTTACAACTTCCATAAATCCAACGGACGGATCAGCGTTGCGTAAATGCTGCGCCCACATTGCTGTGCGAACTTCTTCAAGCATATTTACTGTCATAGCATCCGTACCCAATCCTACAAGAATACCTTTCTCCTGCATCTTGATGATATCGGAAATACCAACTGCATTGTTCATGTTTGATTGCGGCTGATGCGTAACAATTGTGTTCGTCTCTGCAAGCATATCCATTTCAGCTTCATCAATATGAATACAATGCGCCGCGATTGATTTCTTACCCAGAATCTTAAAGTCCCGGAAGCGTTCTACCACGGAAAGACCATACTTATCACGTGTCGCGTTCTGATCTGACATATCTTCAGCAACGTGAACATGAAAACCTGAGTTGTACTTATTCCCAATTTCGCTAGCTTTAATAAGTGTTTCTTCCCCAACAGTAAATGAAGCGTGCAGACCGAACATGGCTTTCAGAAATCCTTTGTCATTGTCAGCGCAGTACTTTATAAATTCTTCATTCTCTTCAAGACCCTGTTGTGCAATTTCTTTCCCGTCACGGTCAGACAATTCATAACACAAAGAAGAGCGCAATCCTGTTTCAGTAACAGCCTTTGCAATTTCCATTAGTGAACCTTTCACCGCACCCGGACTCGCGTGATGATCAATCAAGGTGGTTGTACCACATTTAATGGATTGTATCATCATTACCAGCGCACTGTAATAGTTGTCTTCCATGCTCAATTTTTTATCTAATCGCCACCAGAGGTTTTCAAGCACTTCCTGAAAATTATGGGCCGGTTCAGCTTTGCCCAAACCTCTTACGAGCGTACTGTAAAAGTGCATGTGAGCATTAATAAAACCAGGCATAATCAACTTACCGGCTGCGTCAATTTCTTTATCAAATTTAAGGTCCGAAGGAATCGTATCAGTTATTTTACTGATCTTTCCATCCTCTATGATTACGTGATGATTGTGAAGCACTCTGTTATTTTCACCGAGTGTAATCACAATTCCGTTTTTAATGAGTAATGTACCTTTCATATCTATCCTGTAATTTTATTATTCTCTCAGCATTAGTGCTTCTTCTTTAGTTCTCTCTCTCATGTGTAAAGCACCTGAGAAACAGTTTTGCACGCAGAACGAACAGCCTATACACTTACTTGCATCCATCCGGGGGTTTTTGTTTTCGTTAAGAGTAATTGCAAGGTATGGACAACGGGTACAGTTGCCGCAATTCACACACAATTCATCTGTAACTTGAGATATCTTCTTGATTGACGATAACTCCATAAATCCTAAAATTGGATTTGGTAGCGCAGATCCTATGAGTTCCTTCACTGAGGCGATTTTTCTCTCTTCCATTAAATGACTTATACCCGAATGAAGCTCATTAATAATGTCATAACCATATTTCATAACAATTGAACAGAATTGTACTGTCTCTGCACCCAGCGCTAAAAAGTGAGCAGCTGATTTATAATCCATTGGACCGCCATTGCCCGACACCTTAACATCCAACTTGGAGGCATTAGCTAAAGTAAGATTTGAAATGTTTACAACTCCCTGACCAGACATACCAACAACTACACCATCTTCCCAAACCTTGTCTTTAGAAGGCTGAAATTCCAAACCAGGAAATGTATTCGCTAAAGTAACGCCTGCTTTCTTATAGGAATATGTATCAAGCACTTGTTTGATGGCAAACATTATAGGATATATCGCCGTAACGGCACCGGTTAATTTAAAGAGTTTAGGTACGTCCGCATCCGAAACTTCCATTATCCAGTCAACTATCTTAGCCGTTAACTCCGGATCCTGCGACACAATATCACCTTTTGTACCGTCACCACCTTGCGGACAGGACAAACTATATTCAATTCCCATTGCACCGGCTGCTTCCAGTTTTTTAGTATTCGATTGCCATACTGCTTTATCAGCTTCATCGTCACCGGTAACCGGACCCCCTGTTGAAGCCATAGTTAATCTGTCAGGGTATTCCGCAACAAGTTTTTTAACCTCCTCACAAATCCTATCAAGTGGATGACCGGAAACATTATCGGCATTGCCGAATGTTTTGTCATCCAGCACATACATGTATTCTGCGGGTATGTGAATGGAAAGATTATCAAATGCGGTTTTCATGATGCCGCCAGCCCAGCCGGCTTCGTAAGCCGCTTTCATCTGATCATAACCATCTGTTGGAGGAGCAGCTGACAATAAGAAAGGTGAGATTATTTTTCTTCCAAAGAATTCTGATTCAAGTGAAACGGGAACAAGATTATCACCCGATAACTTAACAGAACTGCGTCGTGGATTATCATATTTTGGAATCTCTTTTTTAAAGAGAAAACTTAAAACTTTTGTGGCTGTATTCTTACCGGATGCAACTGCTTCAATAACGGTTGTTGGTCCGTTTACCATATCACCGGCGTGGAATATTCCTTTCGAATCCTTCTCCTTAATCGAGCTGCCCGAACCGATTGCGAAAACGACTACATCATAATCAACAAGAGTAGAGTCTGAGCCGGGAATCTCGACCATAGCAGCTGGTGAAAACTTCTGCTTCGCGGGAAGACTCATCCTGCTTGTATGCAGAGTCAGCCTGTTCACCTCTTCAATTATGGCTGTTACCGCAGTACGCGTGATAACTCCAAACTCGCCCGTAACAATTTCATTTCTTTCAAAGGAAGTTAAATTCAACTCACTGGGTTTCTCCAGACAAATCATATCAATTTCATTTGCATGTTCAGCTCGTGCAACAACAGCACAATCAAGCGCCACAGCGCCGCCGCCGATTATCGCAACATTCTTATCAACCAGTTTATACTTTTTAGGATCTTTAAGAAGATCTTCCCATAAAATGGCTTTTTCTTTTCCAGCAATCTGAAGTTCGTAAGGTACATCCAGCCCTGTTGAAATAAATACAGCATCAAAATCTTCCATTAACTTTTCAGGTTTTGCAACAACTGTATTTTTATTGACTTCTATTTTACCAAGGGAAATGAGATAATCCAGATCGGAAGCAAGAATAGATTTATCAAGTCTGCTGTCAGGGATTAAATTACACATACCGCCCAACTTATCCCCTTTCTCATATATCGTAACTTCCACACCTTCCTGAATAAATACTGATGCAGCCGCTAAACCCGCTGGACCGCCACCAATTATCGCGACCTTCTTTCCGGTTTTTTCTGTTTTTATAAAGTTGGGAGTTCTCTTATAATCTTTTGCTTTTTGAATAATTGTTGATTGTATTGCAGGAATATTTAGAGGCTCATCAAAAGTTTTATGAGTACATGCCGCCATGCAAAATGTATCGGGGCAAACAGCACCGCAAATACCACCGAGAGGGTTCTTACTTAAAATAAGTGTGGCAGCACGTTTATAATCCTGTGGTTCACCCTTTTGAATCGCCATGATGAAATCGGCTGGCGAGCATTGCGACGGACATGCATCCATGCAAGGCTTTTCCTCACAGTAATTACATCTGCTAATTTCGCTCTTTAATTGTGCATCAGTTAATAGTTGTAACCTTTCTTTCATAATTTATCCCTGCGTTATTAAAATATTATGAAGCTATCATTCGTTTAATTTTCTCGGGTATTTCATCCCGGTTGTTTTTCTTTATTATGAATAAAGCATCAAACTCATCAAGCCCAAAATGAGTTAGCCAAAAGTCTAATGCTCTCTTTTGTATGGTAAAAATTAAATTTTTATGCAGCTTAACCAATTTTGTTAAATCTTCTAGAAATCCATAGGCGCTTTTTTCCATAACACCCAACTCATCAATTAGTAGCCATTGAGAGGGATTTAGATTTTCTCGCAGATATTCTCCTGTGTTATTAAACACTTCACTCTTAATACCGTACTCTCCAAACTTCAGTGTTTTGTCAAATTCAATATGCGCGAAAACTTCTGACTCGCCGGAAAATTTCATCAGTTTATGCCCACGTACTTTTCCTGTTTCAATCACCGAAGCTGTACGGAATCCAAATTGACTCTCTGGTGGAATTTCACTAATAACCTGATTGAATACAGTTGATTTACCACCGTGCAGTTCGCCTGTTAAAATTATTTTCATTTCTCACCTCCACTCTTCAGAAGTGACATCAATACTTTTTCCGGTGTCATGGGTGCTTTATAAATAAAATCCATTTTGGGATTAAAGGATTTCATGGCATTCAGAATAGCGAAGTACGTTCCAATACCATACATGAAAGGTGGTTCACCGATTGCTTTCGAATTAAACGGACCAGCTGAATTTTCAGGGTTGTTGTAAAAATCTACATTTATCTCTTTTGGAGCAGAATGGATATCCGGCACCTTATATGCAGATAGAGTGTCAGTAGTCAGGCGTCCTTTATCATTATGCAATATCTCTTCCATGGTCATCCACCCGATACCCTGAGCGAGTGCGCCTTCAACCTGACCAAGATCAATCTTTTCATTCAGGCTGACACCATAATCATGTACAATACTTACTTTATCGATTTGGTAAGTGCCACGAAGACAATCGACAGTAACCTCTGTTATGGCAGTACCTGTTACGTGGTAGGCAAAAGCATTGCCTTTCTCAGTTTTCTTATCGAAGAAAATATTTGGCGTAGAATAATGAGCATGAGCCGATAGATTTATGCGCTCGAAGTATGCCGATAAAATCAGGTCCTTCCAGGTTAGCTCTGTTTCTGTTTCATTCAGAAAAACCTTGCCATTTTTCAGTGATACTTCATCTTCATAAGCTGAACTAAGTTTTTTTCCGGCAAATTTTAATAGGCGGGCTGCAATTTCCTCGCATGCAAGTTTCGCAGCGTTACCATTCATGTCCGCCCCGCTGCTTGCCGCTGTAGGTGAGGTATTCGCGTTGCGTGTTGTGTTTGTGTAATCCAGTTTTATCATTTCCATAGGAAGTGAAAAGACATTAGCCGCAACACGCTTAATTTTTTCATTAACGCCCTGACCCATTTCAACGGCACCAGTGCTTATTAATACAGATCCATCATTATAAACATGTACAAGAGCGGAAGCCTGATTTAAGAATGTTGAGGTGAACGATATTCCAAAACAAACCGGTTGGATGGAAACACCTTTCTTTATATAATGACTTATCTTGTTATACTTCTCTGCCGATTTTTTGATGCTTCCGTAATGGTATAATTCTACTCCCCTATCCCAACAAGCTATTGCATGATTATCCATAACTCTCATGCCATATGGGAAGGTGTCATTCTTCTTTATTAAATTTTTTCTCTGAATATCTTCAACAGGTAAACCTGTAACATCCGCCGCCTTATCAATGGCAGATTGCAGAACAAACATTGCCTGCGGTCCGCCAAACCCACGGTATGCAGTATTCGGAGTTAGGTTCGTCTTGCAGCTAACCGCAGTAGCTTTAACATTTGGGATGAAGTAACTGTTTGTCGTGTGGAACAAAGTCCTCTCGAGAATGGCCGTGGACAAATCAGCAGAAGCTCCTGCGTTCTGATAAAAAGTTACTTCGTAACCGAGAATAGTACCATCTTTCTTCAATCCAATTTTATAATCTGATGAATATGGATGGCGCTTGCCTGTCTGCCTAATATCTTCACCACGTTTCAGCACGAGCTTAACAGGACGCTTTATTTTGTTAGCCGCGACAGCTGTAATAGCTGCCCATGGAGTCGCCTGATCTTCCTTGCCGCCAAAGGCACCGCCCAAACGCAAAACTTCCACTTCAATCATGTGCATAGGAATATTGAGAATCCAAGCTATGGTTTTCTGAACAGCCGTCGGCGATTGTGTGGAAGAGATCACCTTAAATTTTCTTTCTTCTATGGGAATGGTAACCGCACTCTGTGTTTCAAGATAGAGATGTTCCTGTGCACCGGATTCAACTTTGTCTTCAATTACAAAATCACATTCGTTCCATGCAGCGTTAACATCCCCCAACGAGAAAATCCTTGGCGGCGCAATTAGCGAATTCTTCGCGAAAGCCTCACGCGGATCAAAGATAGCGGGCAATTCTTCGTATTCAACCTTTATTAAATTTTTAGCCTTTCTTGCAATGGCATCAGTCTCAGCTATTACTGCGGCAATAGGCATCCCGATAAAATGAACCTGCTCAACAGCAAAAAGTTCTTCGTCTTTTATGATATTGCCAATCTCGTTGAGCCCTGGGATATCCTTATGAGTAATTATAGCATGAACACCCCTGCAGGCTTCAGCGGCTGAATAGTCGATGCTGATAATTATTCCGTTAGCCACTGTTGAGGTTAGAACGTTAGCATATAGCGTGTTGGCCGGAACATCAAGATCTCCGACAAACTTCGAGGCACCTTTTACATGTAGACTTATATCATCCTGTCTCATACTAACTCCTCGGCAGATACAAATTCTGGAAACAGTTCAATAAAGTGGGCTATCACAAGATTCTTTAGAAGCGTTTTTTTATATTCAGCTGAACCACGCATATCGCTAATGGGTGTTACTTCCTTAACACAGGATTCGGCTATTTCATAAACCGTTTTATTATTAATTGTTTTTCCTATGGCTAGCGCGCCTGCGGCAGGTAAATACTTTGGAACGGCTGCAACACCACCTGCAGCTAGTTCAATTTTTGTAATAATATTATCTTCCGTCTCAATAGCCATGGCCGTGTTTACCGAGGCAATATCAAGATGCTCACGTTTTGAGACCTTTTCAAAGTTCATTTTTAAATTCTGCGAGGGTAGAGGAATATACATTCCTTTTAGTAGTTCACCCTCCTGCAAAGCGATTATTTTATAGTTGATGAAAAAATCCTTAAAAAGCACTGTACTTTCTTCCCCATCCAATGTAAGTACCAGTTCAGCATCAAGTACAAGGAAAAATATGGATAGGTCGCCAATAGGGGAAGCGTTTACAAAATTACCAGCCAATGTTGCCATGTTGCGGATGGGAGTGGATGAAATAAGATGGAACTTCCGCTCAATCTCAGGGAAATATGCCTTAAGAATATTCGATTCGTAAATGTCCGTTACCGTAGCTGAAGCATCTATATAAATTTTGCCGCACTCTAATTTGATTTTGCTCTTACTTTGGGAACGGTTGACAAAGTACAGATCGTAATCTTCTACTTCCTCATCCCGCTGAACAACAAGATCAGTACCGCCGGCAACGGGGCGCTGCCCTTCCATTATTTTTATTGGAGGAAGTGCTGCCTCAAGGTCTATTAACTTCTCTTTAATTTCTGTCATATACCCAGGCAGTAATTTCCACTCAACAAGTTTTGCTACACGGTTCTCGGCATTTAGTAATTCATCAACCCGGTCACCAACATAATCCACAAGATCCTGTGCGACACGTTTTATAGAAGCATAACCTGTACAGCGGCAGATGTTTCCATCAAGCGCTTTAATGATGCCTTCGTAGGTAAAGTCCTTACATGTTAAAAGATAACCAGTAATGGAGAGTAAAATTCCGGGCGTGCAGTAACCGCACTGACTGGCATTCTGGTCAACGGCACTCTGTTGAATTGGGTTAAGTTCGTTCTCGTTAATACCTTCGATAGTGATGATATGGCTGTCGGCAATTTCGCCAAGAAGCATAAGACAGGATGTAACTGAGCGGTAGTAAATTTGGTTATTCCTCAGCCTGCCTTGTAAAACCAGGCATGCCCCACAGTCTCCTTCACGACAGCTCTCTTTAGTACCAGTTAAATTGAGATCATGCCGTATAAAATCTAAAACTCTATATCCTTCAGATTTCTCTGTGGTTGTTACAACGTTATTCAGGATAAACTTGATCATGTTATCCTCTTTAGCTGAATGGGATTATTATCATTACTATTGAAGAACAAAAAACCCGTCATTTAGGGCATTTAAGTGCACTTTTTTATGACAGGTTTATCGAATATACGATTAATTGTGAAAAGGCGAAAGGACATTTGTCCGTTGATAGATTGTTAGATACCAGACTATTAGAAGCCAGACAAAGGCTTGAAAATCATGATCATGCTCTTGATCTTGCTCGATTTTTTTGAAAGCTCGTCCCCTCCCTGGAGGGGAAAGTGGGGTGGGTCCAGAAGAACCACTTGAATTATTCTTAAAAAATATTAACTTGACCACTACTTCTTTTCCTCCCTCTTTTTTGAACAATAAATTATTCTACAATAAACACAGTAAAATGCGCCGCAAAATCATTCCATACAAACCATGGTTAAAGGAGTATGCTCGTAAGCTAAGAAACCACATTACCTTTACCGAAATTCTGTTATGGGGATTCCTAAAAAAGAAACAAATGTTAGGTTACGACTTCGACAGGCAGAGACCCATTGATAATTTCATTGTCGACTTTTACTGCAAAGACCTTTTTCTGGCTATTGAGATTGATGGTGAGAGCCATTATGGGAACAGAGATAAGGACGAGAAGAGAGATCTACGCCTAAACGAGCTTGGTGTGACTGTCCTTAGGTTTGATGACCTTGAAGTCAGACATAATACTGAGGGTGTGCTGAAGTATATTGAGAAATGGATAAAGGAAAGAGAAAAAGCCAGGGTTTGAAATGGTTCTTCCTACCCACCTCTTTGCCACATCCCAGGAGGGGGCAATGTTTTAAACTATTTTATTCTAATAAGTATTAGATCTTATTGAGTGAGGATTTGATTTTTATTTAAAGAGATCGAAGTTTTTTGTGTAGTGAATCAGATTTCGACTAATTCAAACTTTCATTCCATAATTCTATTCAGAACTTATTTCTAAATTGAGTAATCCTTTTAGGGATAATAGAAACAATACTTGGCACCTCTAATATTCATATTCAACAGATTCATTTCTATCTTTTATAGCCCCATCCTCTTAACAAAATTGAAGGATCGTCCCCTCCTTGGAGGGGGACTGGGAGTGGGTAAAAGAGAAAGAGCAAAAACTTGGTTCTCAAAAAGTATCTCTTAGAACCCCCCTGCCTGCCGGCAAATGTAGGGACAGGTTTGCTGTTAAATGGGAAAGGAGTTTTTCTAACAAAGTTTTTCACCTTTACTCCTACAAGTCTTCCCCACTCAAAGTCTTTACGTCTTCAGTCTACTTTTCCCTCAAAAAAGTAACTCTGTAAATTAACTCATCTTTTACCTCATACATGGCAATAACATACATTGGTGGTGCTTCACCTCGTCCGGTAACTTTTTCTTTATCAATAACAAAGTTTCCAAAAGTCATGCGTTCTACTATTTCTGCGTGGTTGTTCGGGAATTTTTTGAACATCTTTTCGTAAGCTTCCCTTTTAGCTTCTTTGGTATCAAAAATTAATTCGTCCGGGTAATTATAAACTTTAATTTCAGGATGGAAGGATTCCATAAAACTATCAATATCACCGGCATTATAAGCCTTAAGCTGCTGCTCTATTATTTGTTCTGGCGCTTTAGTCATTGTTTCCTCTTTATAAATATTTGCAGCTTCTATAGAAGTTGCCAATAATAAGAAAATCAAAACAGGAATTCTTTTTATTTTTCTATTCATTTTTAGTTTCCTTTTTGCCCTAATTGAAACTACAAAGCTACAATAAAAATTCTATGTGGTCGCAAAATTTTGATTACCATTATTCCGGCATTCAGTAAAGCTGGTTATGACCATTTGAAAGCTCAGGGCAGTTTTAATTATGAGGTTTATGTTGAGTACTCAGGGCGGGGCGGAGTCGCCGCCCCTAAATCTTTCCATCTGGAATTCCGCTCTTTTGTAACTGAATTCTGAATTCTGACTCTTCAACTTATCCACTATACCAAATAATTCTCTGCTAGTTTTTTGTAGGCCGCTACCTGCTCTTCAATCCAGCCGGCATCCTTGCCCATTTCCTTCGCCATCAGCCCGGCAACAACCGGTGCCATTTTTAAAGAGGCTCTTGTATCAAGTATCAAATACCTTCTGCGTCTGGAAAGAAAATCTTCAATGGTCATAGCCATCTCTTCTCTTACTGCCCAGATAACCTCAGCTTTAATAGCGTCGTATTCCGGAATAATCTTTTCGGCAAGGATCGCATCGGTTTTTGCAAGACCCTGTATTTCCAGAGCATCGGAGCCATAACACTCAAGCGCGCCAAATGCATCGGCGTGGTTATGATAGCCATGTATGTTCAGTGTTTTTGTCTTACACTCCTCTGGCTCAAGTTGTCCTATCATAATCGCCTGCTCAAGTGTGTCCTCAGCCATCTTTCTGTAGGTCGTCCACTTACCGCCGGCTATGGTGACTAATCCGGATTTTGAAATACTTACCACATGTTCCCTTGAAATTGCAGCAGTATTCTCTGCTTCAGGGTTTACAACTAAAGGCCGGACTCCGGCAAAGACGCTTAAAATATCCTCCCTGGTTGGATCCTTAGTTAGATATCTTGCAGTATGTTCTAGTAGAAAATTAACCTCTTCTTCCAACGGAATAGGTTCTCTAACAGCCTCAGTAATTGGAGTATCTGTAGTACCAACAACAATTTTGTCGTGCCATGGAATTGCAAAGAGAACTCTGCCGTCATCTGTGTGGGGCACCATAATGGCGCTGTCACCCGGCAGGAATGATTTATCAAGAACCATGTGAACTCCCTGACTGGGGCTTATCATGGGGAGACAATCCTGGCAATCCATTTTTCTAACAGAATCAGTAAATGGTCCTGTCGCGTTAATAACCACACTTGCCTTTAGGTTGTATTCTTTATCATTAATAAGATCACGTACTTCAACACCGCTCACCAAATCGAAAGTCTTAGTGAGGGAAACAGCCTCCATATAATTTACTGCAACACCCCCCTGCTCCGCAGCAGTCTTAATCAGATTTATTACAAGTCGTGCGTCATCAAACTGACCATCATAATAAATAACACCGCCATTTAACCCTTCCTGTTCAACGGTAGGAATATGTTTTACCGTCTCTTCTAACGAAAGCAATTCGGAATTACCAAAACCTTCCCTGCCGGCAAGCATATCATAAATTTTCATCCCTATGCCATAGAAAGGTCCCTCCCACCAATCGTAGTTGGGAACAATAAATGGAAGATCATGAACAAGGTGAGGAGCGTTCTTACGCATTATGCCGCGTTCTTTCAGTGCTTCAAGCACGAGGGCTATGTTGCCCTGCTGCAAATACCTTACGCCGCCATGTACCAGCTTCGTACTTCGGCTTGATGTACCGCTGCTGAAATCAGCTCTTTCAATTAATAATGTTTTGTATCCCCGCGAGGCAGAATCGAGCGCTATACCAGCTCCCGAAGCGCCGCCACCTATTATTACAACATCCCAAATTTGATTCTCTTCAATTGCCGCTAACATTTCCTTACGATTCATATTCTTGTCCCCAATTTTTTCACTTACTGTAAAAGATTCAATTTAATGTAGTCAGGACGATTTGTTGTAACGCCATAAATCCCGCTATCTATTAAGTATTGCGCTCTTTCCACATTGTCGACAGTCCAGCAATAAACCTCAAGATTCACTTCTGCGGCTTTCCTGATAAATTCAGAATTAAGCTGAAGAATATTCTCAACATTTATACCATTAAATCCTTCAGTTACTGCAATATCAATTATGTTATGCAATTCTATGGCATTTTTTTCGTGAGAGTTAAGGAATGAGAATTCATACAGCCAAAGTAATTTAGCTCTGGGAATTTTCTTTTTAGCTTCCTTCATAACCTCAAGATCAAAATCCATTAGTATGAACTGTTTAAGATCCCGTTCACTCTCCTCCAAAACCTTAACAGTCTGTTCCATGCACTTAAGACCACCCTTAATTTCAACAAATAATTTCTTGCCGGGGGGAAGCGTATCAATAACTTCTTGAAGAAGAGGTATTTTCTCCCCTTGCCACTCACTTCCTTTCCAGATCCCCGCATCGAGTAGTTTCAAATCCGCATAATTTGTTGATTTAATTTCCTTTCTTACTCCGGTTGTTCTCTTTGTATCCGGATCATGTATTACTACAACTCTGTTATCAAGCGAGAGGTGAACATCAACTTCAACCGCATCAGCATCTTTTACCCATGCAAGGTTAACCGAAGCCAGTGTGTTTTCCGGAGCTTCGAATGAAGAGCCCCTATGTGCGACTATAATGCCTTTCAATTTTCCTCTCCATTAACAAAATCAAGGTTCTTTCGACTATATAATAAAGGTCTGGGCACTTTATTGCAAAGAAATTTTAAGATATCAAACTAAAGCATATGGTTTCTGGTTTACGGCAAAATCTTTTTAAAAGAAAAATATCGTTTACTGAATGTTAATTATCTTCTTATTGTTAAAGAATGTAATGAAGTTCTTAATTGGGAGCTTCATTTTTAAATATTGCAAATTTGACGAAAAGCTGATGTTTCTTAAAATCGAATTCAAAAGTTCTTAGATAAGAGTAAACTGTATATGTTCGTTTTAGCCACTGAGATTTAATTAAAAATTGTAAGTGTCACGTTTTCGTATTCATAAATGATTTTGGCAAAATATTATGAAAATAATTTTACAGGCAATAAGAAATAAGGAAAAAATTCAGCAAATTATTATCATAATAATATCCGCCTTATCGGGTGTTTTTACAAACCTATCAGCACAAAATAATCAATTCAAGTTTGAGCATATAACCACAGACATGGGGCTTTCTCATGGAATTGTATATGGTGTTTTACAGGACAGCAGGGGCTTTATGTGGTTTGGCACTCAGGATGGTGGATTAAACAGATACGATGGGTACAGTTTTGTTGTATTCGAGCATGATCCAACTAATCCAAAATCCCTCTCAAATAATAATCCCGGGGTTATTTATGAAGATAAATCCGGAGCATTATGGGTAGGTACATGGGGCGGTGGAGTAAATCAATACTTTCGGGATACCGGAGAATTTGTCCATTTCAAAAACATTCCCGGCAATAAAAACAGCTTGAGCAGTAACCGAGTACAATCTCTTTTTGAAGACCGGCACGAAACTCTTTGGGTAGGTACTTTTGATGTCGGACTTAACAGCATTGATAAATCCAGAAAAATAATTCGTCACTTTAAACATGATGCAAGCAATCCTAACAGTATTAGCCATAATAGAATATGGGCTATGCTTGAGGACTCTCTGGATAATCTATGGGTCGGTACGACAAATGGACTTGACAAATTTAATCCTTCCAGAGAGAAGGTTCTTTCCTATAAACATAATCCTAATGACCCTGAAAGCATAAGTGATTCACAAGCCCGCTGTTTGCTTATAGACAAGGCAGGTTATCTTTGGGTTGGTACCGGAGAAGGATTAAACAAACTGCAGGATGATAAATTTTCGTGTTATCTGCCTTACGCCGATGAACCTGAAGATACAAGAAACAATATCAATACCTTGTTTCAGGATGAAATGGGACGAATATGGGTTGGAACTGAAGGGGGCGGACTATGTGTATTTAATGAACAGACAAAAAGTTTTAGAATATTTCTAAATGATCCAGCTAATCCGGAAAGCCTTACTCACAATGATGTAAGATTCATTTCTCAGGATAAATCCGGTATTCTTTGGATAACAACACGCGGCGGCGGAGTCGACAAGCTCAATCTAAATCCTAAAAAATTTAAACATTACAATCATCAGTCTTTCCATAAAAGCAGCCTCTCAAACAATCATGTACGTACCATCTATAAAGATAAAACAAATATTATCTGGATTGGAACTGATACCGGGCTCGATCGATTTGATAGAAGAACCGGGAGATTTTCAGATTACTCATCTAAAATATTCGGCAAAACAAATTCATTTTACAATTCAGTAAATGCCATTACAGAAAATTCACATGAGAGAATGTGGATCGGGACTCACGAAGGATTATTTGGATTCAACAATAAACCAGGGGAATTCAAACGATTTGTGCATTACGAATTTTCTGAAAACGATCGGGCAAGTTTGAGTAATAATCTGGTCTGGACTTTATTTGTTGACCATACCGATGCTCTCTGGATTGGTACATATAAAGGATTATCCAAATTAACAACTGACAATAAGTTTATTAACTATTATTCGGATAAGAATAATGTTAACACACTAACCGATAACTCTATCAGGACAATAATTGAAACCAGCACAGGTACTCTTTGGGTCGGAACTGATTCTGGTCTGAATAAATTTGATAGGGAAACTGAAACTTTCAAACGATATTTTTATGATCCAAATATTCCTAACAGCATTGGTAATGATCGGATATACTCCCTTTGCGAAACTAAAAAAATACTTAATGGCACTTTGTGGATTGGCACACAGAGGGGCTTAACAAGGATGGATGTTGATAGTAATGGTGCCGAAAGCTTTACAGTGTTTACAAAAAATAATGGTCTACCTAATAATGTTATATTAGGCATTCTTGAGGGAGATGATGGTAACCTCTGGCTAAGTACTCTTAAAGGTATTTCAAGATTTAACCCAATCAGTAATGAATTCCGAAATTATAATACCAGTAACGGGCTACAAGGTAATGAGTTTAACATAGGAGCTAGTTTTGTCGGAAAGGACAATGAATTATTTTTTGGAGGAACAAACGGTTTTAATAGTTTCTACCCAAGCAAAGTACAAGATAACAAGCATATACCGCCTATCGTTATAACGGATTTTAAAGTTTCCGGTAGACATATCTCACTAAATAAATCCATAACGGAAATTGAAGAGATAAGACTTACATATAAGGATAATTCAATTTCGTTTGAATTCGCGGCACTGGATTATAACAGTCCGGAAGAAAATATGTACAGCTACATTCTGGAAGGATCGGATGGGAATTGGATCGATGCTAAAAACAGAAGATATGCTAGTTATTCCAATCTTGATCCTGGTGAATATATCTTTAAGGTGAAGGGTTCTAACAATGATGGCTTCTGGAACGAAACCGGCACTTCAGTTAAAATTATAATTAACCCTCCATTCTGGAGGACCTGGTGGTTTACAACTTTTATTGTACTATTAATTGTATTCATCATAATTATTGTTATTCAGAATAGAATAAAGAATTTCGAGAACCAGAAGAAACTACTTGAGAAGCAAATTGAAATGTCTAACAGATCAGACAGATTAAAAACAGAATTTCTAGCCCAGATGTCTCATGAAATTAGAACTCCGATTAACGCAATTTTGAGTTTTGTTACCTTAATAAAAGAGAGGTTTGCTGAAACAAATTCCGGCAGTATTGATGATTTACTTAACCCGATTGACAGTTCGGGAAGAAGAGTTGTAAGAACTATTGATTTGATACTTAACATGTCCGAAATTCAAACCGGCACCTTTGAACCTATTATAAAAACATTTAACCTTCATCGCGACATATTGACAAACATGATTAAGGAATTTAATACTGCCGCCGATTCGAGACATCTGACACTTAAATATGAGTGCATAGTTGATAATTCTGATGTATTAATTGATGATTACTCGGTGCGACAAATCTTCAGCAATTTAATTGAGAACGCTATAAAATATACTAAGAAAGGAGAAGTATCTGTTGTGGTCTTTCATGATAAAAATGAAAAGGTATGCGTATCCGTTCAAGATACAGGAATTGGTATCGCAAAAGAATTTATACCTGATTTATTTAAGGCGTTTACCCAAGAAGAGGCAGGATATACCAGAAGATTTGAAGGAAACGGTTTGGGTCTGGCGTTGGTAAAAAAATATTGTGAAATGAATAACGCTGAAATATCCGTAGAGAGTGAAAAAGGAAAGGGAACTTGTTTCACAGTAATTTTTAACACCAAACATAAATCTTAATTAATAAATACATTGGGGTGAGTGGTTCTTTTTACTACTCCTTCAATGGACAAGTAAAAATAAATGATGTTCCTTCATTCAAGACACTTTCTACCCTAATCTGACCACCATTTTTTTCAACAAAATCCTTACACAATATAAGTCCAAGTCCGGTGCCTTCTTCGTTCTTGGTCCCCTTTGTTGTAGTTGTAACATCAAGTCGGAAAAGTTTGTCTATTGTCTCACTATCTATTCCAACTCCGTTATCCTTGACGCAAATACTTGCATATTCGTCATGGACTTCACCAAGTACTATTATTTTACCACTTTCCCTGGTAAACTTGATAGCATTGCTGACGAGGTTTCTTAATACAGTCTCGAACATAAACTTATCTACATTCACAATAACTTCCTCAGGAATATCACTTTCAAGATTTATAAACTTTGCTTTTGCTGATTCCAACAGTTGTCCGAGAGAAGAATCAACAATCTTTTTAAGATTAAGATCCTCTTTATTGATTTCCAACTTACCACTTTGCGATCTGGACCATGTAAGCAGGGTTATTAACAAGTCATACGTTTTTTCAGCTGAGTTAAAAGTATCCTTTATAAACATTTTTCTTTCTTCATCTGTCAGATCATCATAATCTTGCTGTAGAATCTCGAGAAATCCTTTTATTGTTACAAACGGGTTTTTAAGATCATGTGACAAAATTCGGAAAAATTTATCTTTCGCGTCATTTGATTCACGTAACTTGCCTTCTGACTGTTCCAATTCTCTTCGGGATAGAATCCTATCCATTGCTATACCAATCTGATCTGAGGTAAATTCGATCAATTCTCTTTCTTCCTCACCAATAGCGTTTTCGTCCTCATAATCCTGCATAACCACTACACCCTTAATCTCATCTCTTACACGGATAGGCACACCCAGCCAAATTTTTGATGCGGTGCCCACCATTTCAATTTCACCCTCAGCGGTTAGTTTGTCTGATAATGCTTCGTCCATTAAGAGAGATTCTCCGGATCTGATTACGTAGCCAGTTACTGATCCGCGGGCGGGAATTGAGTCGTAATCATCAAATTCATCCACAAGATAAGGGATAGAGATAGTTTCATCCCCTTTATTATAAAGTGCGATGAAGAAATTATCAGATTTAACAATTCGGTTTAGAATATCACAAATTTTCTTTAGCAGCAACTCAAAATCATGAATTTCATAAACCGCATTATTTATGTCGTAAATAACACCACTAATAATTTCAGATTTTTTCGCCTCGGTAATGTCCCTTAAAACCGAGAGAACTGCTTCTTCACCCTCATAAGTTACGAATGACTGTGCTACGGCAAACCATTTTTTTCTGTTATCCCATAACTTAAGCTGGGTGTCAAAGCGAGGACTCATCATTTTTTTGGAAAAACTTTCGATATACTTTGTTAAGATACTTTCCTGTCTTTCGTTATAGGCTATAACAAATGGCTTACCAATTAATTCTTCCTCGGTGAACCCCAGTATATTACAGTAAGCTTCATTAACCATAAGAATATTACCTGCTTTATCAGTTATTCTCATGCCATCGATTGATCCTTCCCAGGTAGCTTTAAATTTTTCCTCTGACTTCTTTAATTCTTTTTGCGTCTCTATAAAATCAGTTATATCCTGAAATGATTCTATCCCGCCCACCACATTCTGATTACCATCGTACAAATATTCAACGTTTTTGTTTATGTATTTCGTCTTGCCTTCTTTTGTTTTTATGGTGCATTTCGCATAAGTTTGGGGTTTGGGAATCAAACTGTCAAACAATCCACAGTGCTCGGAACAAGGTTCTCCTGCAAACAAATTACATTCTTTACCAACAACTTCTTCCTTATAGTATCCTGTAATCTCCTCGGCCATTTTATTCCAATCCGTAATTTTTCGATCCATATCGACTGTAAAAATTGCACTAGGAACCATTCGGAAAAGAATTTCGGCTTTATTAGCCTTAATGGTTGAATCGATGTGTGGTTTGCCGATATTCATAACTTTACCTAATAATGTTAGTTTTCAGGAATTGAAAGTTACAATAAATTTACTTCCTTTGCCTTTATTACTAGTAGAACTAATTCCAACTCTATTTAAATCATGTTTTTCTTAAAACTTATTCGTTAACTCTTAGAGCTTCTCCCAATAATCCCAGTAAATTCTTCTGTGCGAAAGGTTTTGGCAAATAATGCGAGCACCCAGCGCGAATAAATTCTTCTTTATCTCCCCCCATAGCATATGCTGTAACTGCAACAATAGGGATCTTTTCATAACCAGATATTTCTCTGATTTCTCTCGTCACTTCAGCTCCGTTTTTTCCCTTGCCCAAATTTATATCCATAAGAATTGCATCATATTTATTTAGATTCACCATTTCCAGGGCGGAATCGCCGTTCATTGCTGCATCTACATCATATATTTTTTTAAGAAATAGTTTGGCAACCACAATATTTGTGTCGTCATCTTCAACCAATAATATTTTTGGTTTTATTTTTTGCGTATTTATTTTGCCTTCGGCTATTGGTAATTTTTCTAAAGTCGCTTCCTCATTCATTTCTTCAATTAGACTATCCTCGTTAATTAAAGGAAAGCGCATTATAAAAGTTGAGCCTTCTCCAAAAGTACTCTCTACAGATAATTCTCCGTTCATCAGGTGAACATATTTGTATGCAATGCTTAACCCAAGTCCCAAACCCTGGGAACTTCTGCTGTGTCCCTCACTTACCTGCCGGAATTGCTCAAATATTTGTTTCTGGTTTTCTTTCAGAATTCCACAACCTGTATCAATTACTTTGATTACCTTAAACATCTTACCTTCGTAATCTTCATCACCTATCTCTATTGTAATGCCACCATTTTCAGTATACTTTATTCCATTATCTACCAGAAATCCAAGCACCTGTTCGAATAGATCTTTGTCCAGTTTTACTGGTGTATCATTATTATTGAGTGTTTTCAGATATAGATGCTTTTCCTCCGCAGATTCCGCATGCACCGAAATTACTTTTTCAACAATCTGTAATGGATTAATGTGAGAAATCGCTACTGTAATATTACCGGATTCAATTATTGAAAGATTCAGAATGGAGTTAAGTGTATTGGATAGTCTTTTCCCGCTATTAAAAATCCGACCAGCCATATCCTTATGCTCCACATCTGTAATTTCATTTTTAAGTGTCTCTGCGAATCCCAGGATTCCAACCAGGGGTGTTCTCAGCTCATGACTCATATTGTTCAAGATACTTGTTTTTATACGGCTGGATTCCTCGGCTCTCTCTTTTGCCTCAACAAGAGCGAGCTCTACCATTTTAGCATCTGTAATGTCTTCAACGACACCCTCGTAATAGATTATCTCATTCTTTTCGTCCCGCACTGTTCTTGCACTCTCTCTAAAAAGTCTAACCGTTCCATCCTTTTTTTTCCACTCGCTTTCATATCCGTAAATTACATCTTCATTTTTAATTATTTTTTGAAATACCTCCCTGTTTTCATTTCTGACATACCCTTTTTCAACCGTCCCAAGTTTCAACAATTCCTGAAATGATTCATAACCCAGCATGTTTAGCAAGGCAGGATTTGCAAGAAGGATTTCACCTCTCGGAGTTGTTTGATACATACCAATTGTGGAATTTTCAAACATACCCCTGAATCTATCCTCACTGTCGACCAGTGCTTTTTCAGCTTGTTTGCGCACAGTAATATCCCTCACCATACCGACAGCATGCCAAGCTCCCTTCATAAGAATACCAGAAACTGACAGCTCAACTGGAAATTCACTACCATCTTTTTTCTTCGCCATCATTTCACGAACTTTGTCAATAATTGGTCCATCCCCGGTTTTCTGGAAATTCTCCATTCCCTCAGTGTACGGTTTTGCATATCTATCAGGAGCAATAAATTCGTGAATGGGCAAACCTATCAACTCTTTTGCTGCGTAACCAAACATCTTTTCAGCCGCTGTATTGAAATAAATAACCTTTCCTTTTTCATCAATCATAACAATGCCATCTTGCGCGGCTTTCGTAATAGCTAAAAATATTTCCTCGCTCTCTTTAAGGCTTACTTCAGCATTTCTTCTCTGAATAGTCTCACTGAGTATTAAAGCCACGTTCTTTAAAAGGTTCTGTTCTTCACTAATAAAGGGGCCAATTTCCCGAAAGGGCTTCTCTTCGGTATAAAACACCTCAATAATTCCTCTGTGCCCGCTTGTGTAATGGAAAAATTCCTGCAAGAACCATTTTGTTTCCTTACAATTGTCAGTACTGACTTCAAATTCTTGTAGTCTTATTCTGGCGCTTGTTATTCCCGAATTTTGAAAACCAAAAGGCAAAGCCTCAACAGTTCTTTGAAGTATTTCATAAACTGTAAGAGTGTTTTTCTGGCAAATATCATTTATTGAGTTAAGGCAACTCATCTCCTTTACACGTTCGGTAAGCGTATTTAGTAATTTTTCCTGCCTCTCCTCTGCTCGTTTCTTTTCTGTTATATCAATAACTGTTCCCTGAAAAGTATTTCCATCGATTTTTTTAACGCTTTCTAATAGCCAAATCGGCTTACCATTTTTATTCTTAAGTAGTATTTCAACTACTGCTTCCTGTTTAGTATTCTCCATTTGAACCAAAAAGTCTTTTCTTCCCCCCTTATTATAGTATAGATCATCAGCTTTTAATTTCAGAATATCCTCGCGATAGGTATAACCTAACAAATGAGCAAAAGCATCATTGCAATCAATCATTTCCCCATTACCACCAGACTTATATATACCAACTAGAAGATTATCAAATAATAAGCGGTATCTCGTTTCGCTCTCTTTTAACTCCTTAAGAGATGCTTTCTGTTTTGCTTCCAATTCATTGTTATAAACACAATAGGCAATATCGCCAACAACCTCTTCAAGAAGAGAAAGTTCTTCAGGATTACTAAACTCCTCACCCACTGAAACCGTTAACACTCCAAAATTAGTATTATTGGAAATAAGAGGAATTGTTATTGCCTTCTGCTCAATATAGTTACCAGCAATTGGGCAATCTTTACATTCCATGAGTGGCTGATTGATAATGTAAGCTTTTTTATCCTCTAACGAATGACGATAACAATTTAGCCCCTCATCTGTCTTTATAAGCCGTAATACCTTTTCAAAATCATTATCTAATCCTGATTGAGCGGCATGGGTAATATTTCTATCCTTATCGTGCAATACTATCCAGGCATTATTATATCCTCTTGCTTCGGTAAGGCTATTAGCACTAAACTCTATCAACTCCTGTATATTCTTTTCCTTAACAATTTTTTGATTAATGTTTCTTATAGTTCGTAACATGTTGGAAAGGTGCCTGATCTTTTTCTCCAACCGGCTTTTCTGCAAAGCCATTTCAATAGTGGCGCGAAGCTCCCGATCTTCGAATGGTTTAATGAGATAACCAAAAGGATCAGCGCTTTTTGCCCGACTCAATATCTCATCATCACCGTAGGCAGTTAAGAATATTATGGCCGGATTAATAGTTTTTTTTATTTCAATCGCTGTATCAATCCCATCCATGGAACCTTTAAGCATAATATCCATTAAAATTAAATCCGGTTTTAGGCTTAGGGCTTTTTCAATAGCGTCAGGTCCCGAGGAAGAAATACCCAGCACCTCATACCTGAAATTCTTCAAGGCAATCTTTATCGATTCGGCAACTATCCCCTCATCCTCAACAATTAAAATACCGTGCTTAGCCATTAGATTTTTCCTTGAATTTAATCTTAAATTTTGCGCCGTGTTCGGATGAAACTTTCAGGCTGCCATTAAGTTGGTTTTCTACCAAAATGGATACCAGGTGCAAACCCAGAGTTTTTGATTCAATCAGATTAAAATCAGCTGGCAAGCCTACTCCGTTGTCGCTTACTTCCAGTTCAATGTCATCAATGCCGGTAGTACAAAGGGTTATTTTTATAAATCCTTTTTTAGAATCTTCCCAGTCTTTATAACCAGGGAAAGCATACTTAAAAGCGTTTGAAACCAACTCATTAATTAGTAGTCCGCAGGGAATGGCAAAATCAATATCCAACGAGACAGCCGAAAAATCCGTAATATCAATGTGTATTTTACTCATATCAATGTTACTCGCTCTTGCTAACTCATTCGTTAAAGTCCTCATGTATTCCTTAAAATCAATCCTGGATAAATTATGCGACTGGTATAATTTTTCGTGTACAAGAGACATAGAACGAATGCGAAGATTGCTGTCTTCGAAGGCTGCTGCAACTTCTTTATTATCAACGTAATTTGCCTGCAGCTTTAGCAAGCTTGAAATAACCTGCATATTATTTTTAACACGATGATGAATCTCCCTTAGCAGCACTTCTTTTTCTTTTAATGAGGCACTTATTTTCTCGATTGCATTTTTCCGTTCTGTAATATCAAGAACCACTATAACAACATAAAGCAACTCATTAGTATCACTTAATACTGGGTAACCATTACAAAGAACCCAAGCCACATCACCCAATTCGGATCGGTTTACTCCCACCAAATAATTAGTTAATGATGCTCTGGTTGAGATTACCAGATTGACAGGATATTCTTTAAAAGGCATAGTGCTTCTATCCTCTCTAATAAAACACCAGGCAGGATCAATAGCCTTTTTACCCATCATCTGTTCATAACTTAAGCCTAATATATCCGGAGCCATCTTATTACTAAACGTTACTGTTGTATCGGGCGCGTGAATTATAAGACCGGTCTGCAGATTCTCTATCAATGCTCGGTACTTTTCTTCACTTTCTTTTACTATGTTTTCACTCTGCATCCTGTTAAATGCTATTCCAATGGTTGAGCCGATTTCTTCAAAAAATTCAATGAGATCCAGGGTGAATCTGTTTGGACGTTTATCGCTAAATTGAAGCAAACCAATTATTTCATTGCCTGAATGAATTGGGACTAATGCAATTGACTCATACCCCTCGGTGATACAATGATTTCTCATATGAGATTGATGATCGCCAGCTGAGGTCGGAATCGGAACCACTGTTAAATTATTGGACCAAAAACTTCCGCCGTGAGTAAAACTGGATACAGATGGATCTGTTCGTCCCGAGATGACATTTCCGCACATACATTCCAGAATCGGCTTATTATGTGAATCACGTATTATATTGCCCGTCAAATCTCTGGCACAAATTGATTTACCAAATTCAACAAAATGAGCGGGAAATCCATTTGTCTCGAAGTAAGGAAAATCTTCTCCCGCTTTCAAACGAATTCCAACAGCTCCAAAATCAGTAAATTTTTTCATCTCCTCCAAAATATCTTTAACTAATTGCTGCCATTCGTTTGGTCTGTTTAATATTGAAAGGATTTTTGCCGTAAGATCTTGTCTCTTTTCGGCAAGAACTCTTTCAGTTATATCAATATGTTGTATTATAGCATTGATAACCTTTCCTTCTGTATTGAGGACAGGGGAAATTGTTACGTCTAAAGAAAGTGAAGTATTGTTTCTTAGTTTAAGATTTTTCAGCTGTGATGTGTCGTACTCAAGTGAAAACTTAGCAATTTTGTTTTCTTCAAAGACTTTTTTTACTAATGGCAGATTTCCTTGCTCTATAACAATTGTATCCTTTAGTATGTTGTATTTTCCTACGACTTCATCATTAGTTATATGAAGTAAATTGCGGCATGCCTCATTAAGACGAATAAGTGTCCCAGATGCATCGGAAATCCACATAGCATGTGGACTGTGTTCAATAATATTATCCAAGAAACTTTGAGAAGCGCGCAATGCTTCTTCCGCCTGCTTGCTCTTAGTTATGTCCTGGACAAGTCCCATCAGTCCTATAATTCGTTCCCTTTCAAAAACCAGGTTAGATCTAACCTGAACAAAAGCTAACGAACCATCCTGCTTTACAATAGGAAATTCCGACAAAGGTTGAACTTCTCCACGTTGGATGAACGCTTTATGTTCGTTTACAATTTCATCTTTACAAGCCGGGTCAATAAATTCTTCAAAGTTTCTGTTCAATAACTGGTCAGAAGTTTCGAAACCGTGGATTTTGGCTAATTCTTTATTGGCAAAAGTTATCATGCCTTTTTCATCCGAAGTGAAAACTCCTTCTCTCATATTATCAACCAGATTCCTGTATTTTTCCTCACTTTGCCGCAATGCTTCTTCCGAAAGCTTGCGTTCGGTAACATCCCTTATCAAGCCAATAAAACCTGTTATATCCCCGTTAAGCTTCTTTAAATAAAAAATGTTTGTTTCACCCGGAAACACCTTGCCGTCTTTCTTCATGTAATTAACTGTATATAAAAAAGGACTTTCACTATTTGAATTCTCTTTTAAGGCTTTCCCAAGTTCGATAAACTGTTTTTCATTTTCGTATATCACAATTGTCTTTTTGTACCTAATCTCATCAAGTGAGTAGCCGAACAGTGAGGTAAAAGTAGGATTACAATCTATTATTTCCCTATCCGTATTAGCCACAATGATGGCATCCCTGATACTGCTATACAAGTCCCTGTAATTTTCTTCCGATTCTTTCCGGGCTAATTCCATCTGTTTACGTTCAGTAACATCCCAAACAGTTGAGATCATTAATTTATCTTTGGAAAGTGGAATATTTTTTGCCGAAATAAAGGCTGTCTCTCTTCCTTTTCTTGTTATGGGAATATCTTCCCAGGACATACGTTCCGGATCACCGCTGGCGCAATCTTCAAGAACCTTTTTTTTCATTTCTTCCCTAAACAAGGAGTCTTCATAAGCACTAGTCCAAAATGAATCAGGCTCTGATAGTTTGGCCCTTGTTGTTCGGTAAAATTTAGGAAAGTTATCATTCATGTAACGGAAGTTTACACTTGGCTCAACTGAATTTACAGCAATACCAACAGGAAGATTATCCAGAATATTTTTAATATAAGATTCACTTTGTTTAAGAGCTTCCTCCGTTTTTATTCGCCTTTCAATATTTTCTTCAAGTTCCTTAACATACTGTTTAAGCTTATTTTCATTTTCCGCAGTCTGGCGCATTTTATCTTCAAGCTTTCGGATAAGAGTTTCATTGTATTCTTTCAATACTATGGTTTCATTTAATTCTGGGCTTTTAGTTGGAGGAAGACCTCTTTGGTTAGTCTCTGCAAATAACAATTTAATAATCTCTAAGAAGTCATCAGGTTCCTGCGGTTTTAATATGAATCGGTCGGCACCCAAATTATGAGCAAATTCTTCATCTTTCGGATCCGTATAAGTTGCAGTATAAAATATTATTGGCACTTTCTTCAACTCTGTGTCTTTTTTACACTCTCGGCATAATGAGTATCCATCCATTACCGGCATTAAGATGTCTGTAATAATAAGATCCGGTTTTTCTTTGCGTGCTAATTCTAATGCTTCTGCCCCATTTCTTGCGGAAATGGTTTGATAACCGCCACCTTTCAGCAAGGTTTCAAGATAATACAGGTTTTCCTGTTTGTCATCGGCTATTAATATTTTCATTTGTCACTCTCACTTTCTGTAAAATTTTCGGACGGAAGAAAGGATTTTATCTGTCGGATAAACCATCCCGGAAAATTCTACAAAGACCTATTACTAGAATATTTATTACAAATGCATTTTTTTGTTTGCTCATTGATTATTCTGGTTTCCTTTACCTGTAGACGTAACATTTATTATTTCTCTCCTCAGCCAAACATCCCTGCCATCTATCCATTTTATAGTTTGTGTTATTATTTTTTCAGAATGGTTAATTGCATCGACTAATGATTTTTGTTTTTCATTATTTTCATTTTCACAAAAACTGCAGGGGTTACTATTCCCGTATAACCTTTGGTAGCACTTGGTTTCGGAAAAACTTAAGGAGTTTCCGTTCATTAAATCTGTTTTCATAATCAATATTTCGTAAGTCGCCGGGTCAACCACATAGAGAAAGCCGGGGTAGGATTTTAAAAGGCTTATAAAGTTTTTACTGATAAGGAAGATTTGTTGTTTTAATTCCTTGTTTTCTTTAATTCTTTCCCGCATGTATTTGTTGGTTAATATTAGAGTTTCTGTTTTCTCCCTAATTTGTCTTTCCGAACTAACTTTATTTTTTATAAACTCGGTTTCCATTTTTATTAGTTTGTTATGAGATTCATACACCATTAACAAGTGAGTTATTTTTTTTTCGCTACTGGGAATTGGCAAGAGCACAATGTGACAATGCAACCGTCTTCTTTTGAGAGAAATAGCCATATCAAAAATCACCTCAGACTTTTCAGCCAGGGTTTTAACTAAATTATGCTGCAGCCTCTTTACTCCAAAGTCAGAAATAAACGGCTCCAGGCAATAGATATCCTCACCTAATACCTCACGGGCAGAGCAGTTAAAATATTCCTCGAAAGCAGGATTAACATTTGTTATACAAAATGCTTTTTCCGGTTCCACCTTAAATAAAATAAACGGCTGTTTAATCTTATTAAACACTTCACGATATAAATCAGGGCTGATTGATTTTACATCATCAGCTCTAAGTTCATCGTGACTTAATAAGGTTGTCATATTTCACCTGCCGCATTTTTCTCTCTTATTGATAACTCACCAATAACTTCCATAAAGGAATCAATTTCCTTCATTTTACTAAAAAGATAATCCGCTCCCAGTTCGAAGCATTTATCTTTGTATTCCTGATAGGGATAATTAGTGAGTATGATTACAATAATATTTGCGTTATAATCCTTAATCTTCTCTAAAAGTTTTATTCCCCCGCCGCCTGGCATGCTAATATCAACGGTTATTATATCAGGATTAAGTTTCTTAGTCAGCTCAAATCCTTCAAGCGTATTCCCCGCCGTTCCGCATATCTCAATTCCCTCAATTTCTCCAATCATACCTGCAAGTCTTTCCTGAAGAAGTATAGAATCGTCAACAATTAGTAATTTCATTGTTCCATCCTTTGTGATTTCTAAATGAAAGGTAATTGACTTATAATGAAATAGTTGAAAGGGCAAGTGTCGAAATTTTGTAGGTTTCTGCCTGAAATCTTGTAGGAATTATACCTACAAGAAGAGGTTATCAAGTATCGCCAGGAGTCATGCCTCCCAGAGGTCGGAATTACTCAGCAACCGATAGGCTTTTAAATAGCTAAAACGATTTGCGGCAGTTGAGTAGATTTCCGAATGGAAACCTTAGCAAAACCCCATAATTCACCTTCCAAAGTGAATATTATACCCGTCCTTCAGGACAGGTTAGCTAAATGCATAAAGAAGAAGGGGCTTTAGCCCAATTACTTACACCCTGTTTTTGCATGAAGTTTATATACGCTTCTATTTTGGCTAAAGCCGGGGAAGAGAGAATCGCATTGCAACTCCGCCCTGAAGGGCGGAGTTTGGGTATCTTTCGTTGAATCATTTGTCACCTCAATGCATTGAGGTGGTTAAGCCTGACGGCAGAAGCAGGTAGTCCTGCGATTTAGCCGGACGTACTTGTGCTGAGGTTACTGAAGTATCGGATCCACTTGTGTTGAAGCTAACCCCCGTCCTTCAGGACAGGGTTAGCTAAAGACCCAAAAGAAGAACGGGCTTTAGCCCAATTACTTCCAGCCATATTTTTGCATGAAGTTTATATATGCTTCTGTTTTGGCTAAAGCCGGGGAAGAGAGAAGCGTTTCTTGTCTCCCCCTTGAAGGGCGGAGTTTGGGTGTCTCATCTTTCTAAAATGATTGCTTTTAAGAGTTGTTGCAACACATGTTGCTTCAATACTTCCATAGCGAAACAACAGGATATTTCTTCAATAAGCTAACCCCGTCCTTCAGGATGGGTTAGCTTTAGCCCAATTACTTACAGCCATATTCTTGAATAAACTTCTCACATTCTTCAGAATGACTCAGTTTTTTGTGATGCTCTTGTTGATTCCGGATATACTCCCTAACTCTATTTATTTGTGATTCGCTAACTGATGCGGCATAATACTCATCAGCCCACTCAAATTTATGGGGAGTCAATTTGTTCTTATTTATCCAGAAAGACGATTCTCCTTTAATAAGATTAGCTGTCTTTGCGATACTCAAGCTTGCACTTAGTGAAACCAGGCAATGAAGGTGATCGGTATAACCGTTAACGCTATCCAAAAAGATTCCTTTCTCTTTCCCATTTTGAAGAATATGGGTAATAACTTTTGCTAATACATCCTGATTAAGAAAAGGATATCTACTCTTTGTCCCAAAGACGAGATGTACCCAGATTTTTATGAATGGCATATCGCATTCCTCCTCAGGTCTTATTGTTGGCTTTGGGGGAGACTTCGACTTTTTAATGTCTGTCCCCAATTGACAAAATTATAGGTTATACAGCTTTGCTTATCTTTGATAGTTGCATAATAAATTAATTAATATGGTACTTAATTGCATTATTTTTATTTTGGCTAAAGCCGGGATGAGAGAAGCCTCTCTTGGGTCCGCCCTGAAGGGCGGAGTTTATGAAACGACAGCTTTTAGGAGTTGTTACTACATATGGGGTTTGGATACAACCATGCCGAAATAACACCATACTTCTACAATAAGCTAACCCCGTCCTTCAGCACGAGGATAGCTGAAAACCAAAAAGAAGAATCTTTTGGCTGATGCCGGGGATAAGAGAAACATCTCTCGATTCCACCCTGAAGTTCGGAGCCATGGAATATATTTCGTCGAATCGTTTGTCACTTCAATGCTTCGACCGTACCAAAGGCAGGTAGTCCTGCGATTCATCAGGATATACTTGTGCTGTGCCTAACGAAGCATAGAGACCACTAGTGTGGAAGCTAACTCCCGTCCTTCAGGACGGGGTTAGCCAAAGACCAAAAAGAAGAACGGGCTTTAGCCCAAATAATTCCCATCCCTATTTTTGTATAAAGTTTTGACAAGCATCTACTTTGGCAAAAGCCGGGAGAAGGGAGACTCGCTTCTTAACTCCGCCCTGAAGGGCGGAGTTAAGAAGCGTCTCTTGGTTCAGCCCTCAAGTGCGGAGTTAACAACTGTCCGTGATGAATAATCTGTGGACCCGCAAGTCAGCAAATCAGGTGCCGGATAACAGATCATGTTCAATAACGTATTTAATTAACTCAGAGTTATTTTTCATGTTCATTTTTTCAAGTACACGGGCACGATATGTACTAATAGTTTTTTTGCTTAGTAGAAGCTCTTCGGCAATGTCAGTCAATGACTTCCCTTCAGCAATTTTAATCATGGTTTGCAGTTCACGGTCTGAGAGATAATCATGAAGGGGCTTTGATCGGAGGTGTCCTAATTCATCAGCAAGTTTATCGGCTACATTTGGAGTTATATATTTGTGTCCGTTGGATATTGTTACCAAAGCGGTAATTAGCTCTTCAGGGGCGCTAGTCTTTCGCAGATATCCCGAGGCGCCACTTTTTATTACTCTTACCGCGTATCTGTCTTCTGAAAAGGTGCTGAGAACTAAAATTTTTTGTTCAGGATATGATTTTAGAATAGTACTCAGCAGTTCAAACCCGTCCATTCCCGGCATTGATAAATCAAGAATGACAATATCATACTTATTCTCATGGATCAAGCTCAAACTTTCTATGCCGTCATTAGCTTCGTCAACCTGCGAGAATAAGGAGCTTTCTTCCAGTATTTGCTTTAATCCTTTTCTCACAATGGCATGGTCGTCTGCTATCAGAATTTTCATATTTTTTTCTCAATATTTAAAGGAATGCTAACATTTACACTCGTTCCCTTTCCTGGCTTACTTGCTATTATCAGCTCGCCGCCAAGTGTTTTTATTCGCTCTCTAATCCCGATCAAGCCAAGTGACTTTGATGAATTTATTTTTTCCTCCTTCATCCCAACACCGTTATCTTTAATACTCATATATAATTTGCCCGACTCTTCTTTAAAGCCAATTGTTGCTTTCCGGGCTTTGGAATGTCTGATTATATTTGCTAGTGATTCCTGAAATATCCTGTATAAAGCTGTTGAAGTTTCTTTGTTGATATTGAGACTTTCGTTTTCAAACTTAACCAGGAACTTAATTCCGGTTTTTTCTTCCATTGAATGAGCTTGATATTGAATAGCGGGAATTAAACCAAGGAAGTCAAGAAAGTCCGGTCTCAACTCAAAGGCCATTTTTTGCACTTTATCAAGGGTGTCTTCCAGCAGAGAAGACATGCCAGATAATTTCTCTTTAATTTTCATCTCACTTGCCGGAATCTTTGAAGATATCCAGTCTGCATCTAATTTTAAGGCTGTTATAGCCTGCCCTAACTCATCATGAATTGCCCTTGATAAAAATGTTTTTTCCTCCTCACGAACCTTTTCAATATGGGCAGAAAGTGTTGATAATTCATTTTGTGCCCTGTTTATTTCCTCAGACATTTTTATCATTTCCGTAATATCTTCCCCGGAACTTAAAGTGCCTGTTATATTGCCATCATCACTCGTAAGTGCGGTATGCCGCCAGCCGATTCTCTTAGTTTTATTATATCTGCACTTTACAGTCCCTTCCACATATTTGTCTTTAGGGTAGATCCCTTTTATAAGATGTTGAAAAATTCTTCCCGCAATCCTTCTATCTTTCTCATCTATAAAATTCTCTATCCAGTTTTTACCAATAATATACTTTTGCGAATAACCGAGCATCTCGCATCCTTTTTTATTGATCATAGTAACGTTTGCCTCTCTATCAAGCCCTACCATCATAACACCGGCAGTCTGCAAATAATTCTCCGCCTTATGCCTGCTTTCTATTAATTCCATGAGATTTTTACTGTTCAATAAGGCGATGGAAATATATTCACCAAAACCGGTTACAGCTTCTGCGTCAGCATCAGTAAAATCCCCTTCTTTATTCGCGAGTCCAATTACGCCTACCGCTTCTCCATGAATAATCAAAGGAACAAATAAAATATTTTTCAATTTTACATGCCCCTTTGACATATATTTTTTAAGCTCACTATGACCAAAATCATTTTTAGAAACACCTTTCTTTTTCTCGTAAGCTACTTTCCTTAGTCCCCTGACAGGCATTGGTAGACTCTCATCTACTGTGCAGTCAAGTCCTCCTGAATCAAGGAAAAGGACTTCATTCTCTTCACCATTTTTCGAAAGCAAAGTTACACAACCTGATTTAGCTCCTGTAATTTCTTTGCAAAACTCAAAAATAATTTTCGCCGTTTCTTCAAATGGTTTGTTTTCTAAGACCAATTTGCCAGCTTCGAGCATATACTCCCTTTGTTGTTCGGCAAACACGCGCTCAGTTATATCTTCGACAATTGCAATATGCAAATACTCATTAGGTTCTGTTCCTGCTGTCCACAAGGGTGATGCCGTCAGCTTTCCCCAGACCACTCCTCCATCTTTTCGAATATATCTTTTTTCAAGAGAGAATTCCATAATTGTTCCGGATATCAGCCTGGCATTATTCTCTATATTGCCCTTAACATCCTCAGTAAAGGTAACATCTTGAAAACTTTTCTTTAACATTTCCTCCTGGGTGTAACCGAGGAAATCGCAATATTTTTTATTTATACGTACAAACCTGCCTGTTTTTGTTTCCACCAAAGCGACACCTATTGCCGCCTGCTCAAATAGGGCACGGAATCGATTCTCACTATCTAGAATTTTCTTTTCTGCATGTTTACGCTCTGTAATATCGTGAATAACTGATACTACTCCCGTCCTTTTGCCAATACTATCTTTTATCTCCGTAACAGTATTCTCTGTAAAGAATAACTCTCCATCTTTTCTCCGCATTTGAAATTCTGTATTAAACACTCCACCACCATCGAGTGCGTGGAAAAGGGACTTACCAAATCTCTCGAAACAGAATCGGTCAACATGTAGAAATTCCGTTGTACGTCCAATAACTTCTTTCCCACTGTAACCAAAGATATCCTTAACAGCTGCGTTGCAGGCAATAATTGTTCTTGTATACGGCTCAACTATAAAAACGGCTTCCTTCAGGCTGTCAAAGGTTTTCTCCAATAAAATTTTGGCTGTTCGTAGCTCTTCCTCGTCTAGTTTGCGTTTGGTAATATCTGTACAAAATGCCATGAAACCGCCGTTTGGTAAACGGGCAGCTTCAAGAAGTACCGGTACAAGGGAAGAGTCTTTTCGTAGCAAATAGATTTCAATTGAAATTTTTCCCTTATTTTTTAGCAACATAAAACTTTCTGCCGTTTTCCTCTGCTCATGCTCTGGTGAAATATCCGAAATACTTAGTTTAAAGAGTTCTTCACGTGAATACCCCGTCATCGCAATAGCAGAATCATTGCAGTCACAATATTTCCCATTTTCATCTGTAACAAAAATACCAACAGGGGATTTTTCAATATATGTACGGAATTTATCTTCGCTTTGGTGTAACTCCTCAATAGCTCTTTCACGCTCACTGGTATCTTGATAAATAGCAACCACTTCCCCTGAAGGAAGACAATAAACAGTATTTTCAACGTACTGTAAAATCCGGTTATCCTTGTAAACCTTTAAGGGAATACTCTCGGGTTTGCCTGATTTAAGAGTTTTCCTGAATGCCTCAAAGAGACCATAATCTTCGGCACCCGGAAACATCTCTGATAGTTTTTTCCCGACAACCTCATTTCTCCTTACTTTACTTAATTTTTCCCCTGACTTATTAATATCCTCAAAAATGAAATCCTCACCACCGTTAATTGGAAGATAAACAGCAACGCCGTTGTGCATATTATGAAATAGATGCCAAAAACGTTCTTCGCTTATTTTTAATGTTTCTTCATCCTTTTTGCGCCCGGAAATATCGCTGATTGTTAGTTTGATTAATTGAGAGTCATTTTCACCAGGCAGCAAAACAAGAATTAACTCAGCCCAAAAAAAACTGCTCCCGCTGCTTTTAATCCTGAGAGAAAACTGCACTCTTTTGAGGGTTTCAAGCAGTATCTTACTTTTACGGTGGTAAATGTCCTGATCCTCCTTACAAATAAAGGATGTAAACGCTTTTTTAAGTATTTTACTTTTTTCAACACCCAATAATCTACAGGCGGTGAGATTCACTTCTGTTATCAACTCCTTCTCGTTAATGAGCAAGTATCCAATGGGGGCAAAGTCAAAAAGGTCTATATATTTATTGCGAGACTCCTCAAGATTCAGCTGAGATGAACGAAGTTCTTCGTTTTGCATCTCAAGTTCAATTTGGTGAATCTGCAATTCCTGGAGAAGGCGGGGAAAATCTTCAGCAGTTTTCGGGTATTCTTGCTTTGTTTTACTCTTGTAAAGTTTTTCCGCGTTTTTGCGCAGTTGAGACTTTTCCCTGGAAAGATTTATTTTCTTTTTCATTTTGTCCTCTCAACCGTAAAGCAAATGACTTGTTCTGGTCTAAGTATTTTGTGGCGCAAGCAATCTGGTTTTTAAACAAATATATTACTGTCGCTTTATAAAGCAGGCAATGTAAAGCTGAATGTTGATCCTTTTCCAACTTCGCTCAACACCCGGATTTTACCACCAAACTTTTCAACAACTTCCTTGCATAAGAGGAGTCCCAACCCCGTTCCTCTTTCATTGGCAGTTCCTTCAGTTGAGTAGCGCTCATAATCAACAAATAATTTTACCAAATCTTCTTCAGCTATTCCTACTCCAGTATCGGAGATGGACACCTCAACAAATTTCTTTTTTCTCTCAGCGTTTATTTTTATTACCCCGTTTTTGTTTGTGAATTTGATGCTGTTGGAAATTAGATTGCGCAGCACTAATTTCAGCAAATTGGGGTCAACTAAAAGTGTAAAATCATTATCTGCATTATTTTCAATTCTTATTCCTTTTTGATCTGACATGAGAGTTAAAGATTGAATTACCTCTCGGATTACCAGAGGCAATAAAACTGTTTCAGGTTTTGAAGAGGAGTTTTTTTCGTGTAATCTTGACCATTCCAACAAATCAGTTAACAAAACAAATTGCTGTTTAAGTCCCTCGTTCAAAGAAGTGCAGTATTCCCGTATTTCTTCATTGCTTAAACTTTCTATTTCGTTTACTAAAATACTTGACAGACCCAACAAAGGATTAAATGGGGCACGCAAATCGTGAGCAAGAATTCTGGAAAACTTATCTTTTAACTCATTCGCGGCTTTCAGCTCTTCGGCATATTCAAGAATTTGCAATTCTGTTCGTTTTCGTTCTGTAATATCACTTACAACCATCAGAACTGTATTGTGCCCAAGAGGAGTAATTTTAGCCTCGTACCAAATATCATCGCCAGCCGATGAAATTGAAAAATCTGATTCAACAGTCGAGTTATTTGACAAAGCCCGCTTGAAATGATGAAGAAATATTTTTACTTGTTCAACAGGAAAAACATTATAAAGAGTTCTCCCAATCAACTCTTCCGGCAGCTTATCAAGGAATGAATTATTTGTAGGGGCTATTTCAACAAACCGGCCCTCTACATCAATCATTAAAATACAATCCGTCATTACCGAGAAAAGTGATCTAAGCTTTCTTTCACTAAGCAGTATTTTTTCTTCAGTCTCTCTGTGTCTGGTAACATCCATAACTACAGAATTACATTTATTACTCTCTTCACAAAAGAGCCCTTCTATATTTACTAATATACGAGATCCATTATTGTGGGTTAGAAATACCTCACAGGTTTCCTTATTCTTGCTTTTAAAAACCTGGTTCACAAACTCATTAAAAGTATTTTTTGTTTTTTGAGAAACATATTTGGCAAAATTAGTCCGTATTACCCTTGAACGGGGCAATCCAAGCATTGTGGAGCCGGTAATATTAAGTTGCTCAATAATTCCACTTCTGTCAAACGTGAAGTAACCTGTTGGAGCAAGATCATAAAGTTCGGCATATTTAAGGCTTAAGTTCTCTGCTTCATCGCGCGCTTTCTTCAACTCATCATTCTGCATTTCCAATTCAATCTGATGAATCTGCAGCTCCTGCACAAGTCTGCTTAGTTCCAAATCATCAGAACGAAGAGGGATTATGCCAGTTTTGCTCTTGAATTGTTCTTCCGCCTTAATACGAAGATCTTTCTCGTTTGTAGTTTTAGTTTTTTTCATCGTACAATCCTTAACGAATGAAAACAATTTTTATCAAACACTCTCACATCTTAAAGTAGCTAAAATCGAATTTTGGATTAATAACAAACCTGACTTCATGGCATCAATCCAATGAGCAATGACTTTCTAAATTAAATTTTAATTCTTTCTTTTCCGTTTTTCATTCCGCAGATCGCTCTCACTTTTATTAAGTTCAACCTTCTGTTTATCAATCCGCATTTCAAGTTTCAATTGAACTTTCCTTAATTCTTCTTCAAGTTTTTTAGAAAGAGTAATATCGGTGTAGGTAATAACTACACCATCAATTACATTTTCAGAAGTTCTGTAAGGCAGAATGCGGGCCATGTGCCATTTTTCATCTTCAGTAAAAATTTCCCTCTCAACTCTTACTAAAGTGCGCAGCACTTCATTAACATCGTTTTCCATCCCGGAATAGAAGAGATCGGAGGCAATGTCAGTTATCGGTCTGCCTATATCGCTTGCTATAAGCTTTGTTATGTTAGTTGTGCAGCTGGTAAAACGCTTTACCCGAAGCTGTTCATCAAGAAATAATGTGGCAATGTCAGTACTGTCAAGCAGGTTTTTCATATCATCATTTATTCTCGAAAGCTCATCAACTTTAGATTGGAGCTCGTTATTTACTGTGGTAAGCTCCTCGTTCATAGACTGCATTTCCTCTTTAGAGGTAGTAAGTTCTTCATTTGTTGACTGAAGTTCCTCGTTAGCGGATTGAAGTTCTTCATTAGCAGATTTAAGTTCTTCCTGCGATGACTGCATCTCTTCGGTAACCGTTTGGATTTCCAGCCGAGCTTGTTCAAATTCTCTTTCTAACTCTATAACGCGTTTATTATTTGTTTTCCTCTTTTCACTGCCCTCCGTTATTATTGCCTCTATTGGGTCAACATCTTTAAAAACTATCATTAACATTCCTCTTAAACTGGCAGGTTCTTTCAAAGGCTGGACAGAAACATCAACGACCTGTGCCCCTCCATTTGTTCCAACCATAACATTCTTTACAGTAACAGCCTCATTCTTTTTAATCGCTTTTTTGAAGGACTGTGTTAATTCATACTGTAGTCCTTCTCTTGCCATGGCGAAAATATTCCAGTTTGCCTTTCCCGCGGCAGGCTCAAGATATTTTCCCGTTTTTCCGTTTATGTATATAATATCCCCTTTATCGTTAACAAGCACTGCAGCGGGAGAAAATTTTTGAAGTAACACCTCATCAGCAAACGTTTTAATATTAGCGACAGGGATTACAGGCTTTGGCTGATAATTTCTTAGTGATGGAACGGTAGTGTATACGGAAGGGAACTCCACGGGTTCATCTCTGTATGTTGTTTTAAGATGCCGGTAAATTCTCGATTTGTTATCAATTACCTTAAAAAGACTTGAGAAACTTCCTATAGTTTCAGCGCTGCCTAAAAAAAGTACTCCCTCGGGATTTAAGGTATAATGAAAGAGAGGAATAATTTTTTTTTGAATCTCGGAAGTAAGATAAATTAGAAGATTACGGCAGCAGAGTATATCCAGCTTAGTAAAAGGGGGATCCATAATAATATTTTGAGGGGCAAATATGACCATTTCACGAATAGACTTTGAAACTTCGTAACCATAATCTTTTTTAATGAAATATCTCTTTAACCGCTCTGGTGAGACATCAGCGGAAATATTATGGGAATAAATACCCAGGCGTGCCTTCTCAATGGAATCACGGTCTAAGTCAGTGGCAAAAATATTCAAAGTAATACTTTTTGCTGGTTTCAATTCCTCTATCAGTTCTTTAAAAATAATAGCCAGTGAATACGCCTCTTCACCTGTAGCACAGCCAGGAACCCAGGCCCGTAAGTTTGTTTGATGGTTAATTCCGGCAAGTATGGAGGAAATTGCTTTCTCCTTAAAACTATCCCACATCTTTGCATCCCGAAAAAAGCTTGTTACGCCAATCAATAATTCTTTGAAGAGGAGTTCCAATTCGCCGGGATTCTCCTGCAATAATCGAACATAACCCGGTATTTTTTCAATCTGATGAATACCCATCCGCCTTTCAATCCTGCGATAAATTGTACTGCTCTTATAATAGGTAAAATCATGCCCTGTGTGTGATCTTAGTAAAATGAGAATTTTTTCCAAAGAATTTTGAGTTTTATCTTCTTGAATAAAACCGGTTTTTGAAAATCGGGGTATGGATAGATTAAATGAATGAATTTTTTCAGGCAGCTCTTCAACCGGAGCTACAACATCTGCTAACGAGGCGTCAATTGCACTTCTGGGCATACTATCAAATTTGGCTGTAGATGGATCCTGAACAAAAACAATTCCGGCTTTTTCTTTAATTGCCCTTAAACCAAGTGTACCGTCCGAACCCATGCCCGAAAGTATTACGCCGATACTTTTTTCCTGCTGATCATCTGCAAGTGAACGGAAAAAGAAATCAATAGGCAATCGTAATCCCCGCCGTGCTACAGGATCAAGAAGGTGCAAAACACCACGAAGTATCGACATATCCTTGTTGGGTGGTATCACATAGACGCAGTTAGGTTTTACACGGGTGCGATCCCTGGTCTGCATCACCTTCATCTTGGTGTTGCGTTGCAGCAGTTCGACCATTATTCCTTTATGTGTAGGATCAAGATGCTGAATAACAACAAATGCCATGTTACTTTGTTCGGGTACATTTTTCAGAAATAGCTCCAGAGCTTCCAATCCCCCGGCGGAAGCACCTATACCTACTATGGGAAAACTATCTGCAATTTTTGATTTTGCAGGGATGATTGTTTTTTTAACGGGGTTGGGACTTTTTTTAGTCCCGGTAGTAATCTTTTTTTCTGCCATACATGGTTCTCGTTTATAGTGAAGGACATACAAAGGAAAATTATTTTTAGCAAATACTTAACGACTTAAGATATTCAATTCCTGATAACTTATCACCTTTGAATATAAGAAAAACATTCCAACTTCAATATTCATAAAAATATTTTTTGATTTACTATTCTAAATCATTAATTCATTTCAATAAATGCAGTTTGGAATCATAATAAGTCTAATTTAGAAGAAATTGGGGAAAATTAATATGTGCATTAGCAAAATAAAAGTCCCTATTGTTAAAAACATAATAAAAGTCCACTATCGTTCAAATTAATTCTTAATAAAACAACTTAACTCAAGTTTTCACTTATGAAGCCCTGTTTGAATTTTCTGCAAAATTCATTTGATACTTTGAATAGAAGGAGAGGTTAATTATCTTTAATTCCCTTATTAAAAATCCTCAAGACCATATTATTATGATTTTCAAGGCCAAAAAGATACTCAAGAGTACTTTCGGATATGATGATTTCAGGCTTCTGCAGGAAGAAGTAATCACCAGCATTCTGTCTAAAAATGATTCACTGGTAATTATGCCTACCGGGGGCGGAAAATCCCTCTGTTATCAAATACCGGCATTAATCTTTGATGGATTGACTATTGTTCTTTCCCCGCTTATTTCTCTTATGAAAGACCAGATAGCTCAACTTCACCAGTTAGGTGTTGAAGCAGCTGTCTTAAACAGTTCCCTTTCACCACAAGAATACTATCAGAATGTTGAGTTGGTAGAATCGGGGAAAGCACGACTCCTTTATGTTGCTCCTGAAACCCTGCTGCTAGATAGAACACTTGCTCTATTGAAGCCACTTAAAATAGATTGCATAACTATTGATGAGGCGCATTGTATTTCTGAATGGGGACATGACTTCAGACCGGAATACAGAAAACTTGTTGAGTTGAGAGAAATCTTTCCTGAGGCTGTATTTGTTGCCTTGACTGCAACCGCGACTCCCAGAGTCCAGACAGATATTGAAAAATCGTTGATGTTTAAGGGAGCTAAAAAGTTTGTTGCAAGTTTTAACAGAGAAAATCTCTATCTGGAAATTACTCCAAAATATGATGCCTTAAATCAAACTATTAAATTTCTGCGTAAGTATCCTAATCAATCGGGTATTATATATTGCTTTTCCAGGAAGCAGGTAAATACACTTGCTGCCGAATTGGATAACGCAGGCTTTTCTGTAAGACCGTATCATGCCGGTTTAACTGACAATGAGAGGAAAACCAATCAGGAATTATTCATAAAAGATGATGTACAGATTATTGTTGCAACAATAGCGTTTGGAATGGGGATCAACAAGTCAAATGTAAGATTCGTTATTCATTATGATCTGCCTAAAAATATTGAGTCATATTACCAGGAAATAGGAAGGTCTGGCAGAGATGGATTGCGTGCTCATTGCCTTTTACTTTTCAGCCATAGCGATACCATGAAGATTAAGTACTTCATCGATCAGAAAGAAGCAATTGAAAGAAGAATTGCCCTAAACCATTTGAACGCGCTTCTTAATTATGCCGAGACAGGAGTTTGCAGAAGAGAGCCGCTTCTAACTTATTTTGGTGAAGAATATAATAAGCCCAACTGCGGCATGTGTGATAATTGTAATTCCGAGGCTAAGACACTTGTTGATATAACCATCCCTACTCAAAAATTTCTTTCCTGCATTAAAAGGGCCAATGAAGGATTTGGAGCAGCTCACATTATTGACATTTTACGTGGATCAAAAGCACAAAAAATATTGGATTGGAGTCACCAGAATCTCTCTACATACGGAATTGGGCTGGAGCACACAAAAAAGCAATGGATGTTCATTTCACACCAGCTGATTCGCCAGAACCTTATTGCTCCTGATCCTGAACACGGTGCGCTTAAAATTACCAGCAAAGGATACGAAGTACTTACTGGTTCATTGGCGGTGAATGGAACGATAAAAGAAGATTTCGAGCCAAAACATGAAGTAATAACCGACAGTGAATTCAGCAGCGAACTTTTCAATGCCTTGCGTGAGAAGAGAAAGCAAATTGCAGGTGAAATGCGCCTGCCACCATATGTTATTTTTTCTGACAAAACTTTAACAGAAATGGCCGCTCTTTATCCAACCTCAAAAAAAGAAATGATGGGCATTTACGGGATGGGTGAAGTTAAGTACGAGCGTTACGGAATTCTGTTTATGGATATTGTAATCAGGTATTGCCAAAAGAATAAAATTAAAGAAATTGACTCTCTTCCAAAGGAGGCGTTCTTAAAAAAAGCGCCTAAAAAATCCAAGGTGAACGAAACCATTGCCGCTTTGTTTAATACGGGCAATTCAGTAACTGATATAATGGGGGAAACCAAGCTTAAGAAGAGTACTATCCTTGGTCACCTTTACACATACAGTCAAAACAATAAACTTAAAAATGTAGAAAACATACTTGAGGATTGCAATTTGTCTGATGAAATGATCGAAAAGGTGACAGAGGTTTTTACGAAACTCGGGTGCAGCACCCTGAGTCCTGTCTACGCAGAATTACGGGAAAAAGTCCCCTATGACGAGCTACACTTATTGCGAATATACTATTTGAGTAAGCTAGAAAACTAATCCGGGTTATCTTGAATCTAAGAGTAAAAAAAATGGCAGAATTCAAAAATGTTTGAAACCTGCCATAAAAATTTACTGCATAAGTATATTTTTAATTGCCTCTCAAATCCACTGATTGCATAAGTCTTTCTTCCCAATCGCTGTCGCTGACTTCGCCACGCTTATTCGAATAAATTTGAGTATAGTTGCCAAACCCGCTCAAATCTGCAAAGACAAACCTTACGCCCTGCTCAATTTGCATATATGTCCAAATTTCATGAGGATGTTTATCCCCGGACATTGGAACCATTTCCCTGTCATCCGGTGGACCAAACATGAGGTATACTCTTCCCATGTCAGTTTTATAACCATCTTTCAAAGCATTAGTGAAGTGTGTATTTGCAAACTGAACACGATTCATGTAAATATCATAATTTTCGTTCCTCAAAGATTCCGGAGAATCATCCCTTGCTGTCCAGAATTTGCTTAAAAATTCACGCTTCAGCTCGATCTTTTCTAAATCATCGTATTCATCTCTTTCATCATCTTTCATTAAATATTTACTCACAGAGAATATATTCTCACATTCCTCTTCTGTTAATTCATCAAAGTTTGAGGCTAAAGTCGCATCTTCACTACTAATTGATTTGTTTGGGTTATCGGGATCAAAATAAATAAATTTCTTACTGGACATTACAGCAGAGTTTGTTGTAGTATCAATAAGGCTAAAGACCAGGTTATATGTGTCATTAGGAAACTTGGATAAATTTATTAGTCCGGCTTCCACTAAAGAATTATTTTTACCATTAATAATTTTTGATTCCCTATGATAATTCTTACCTGAATTATTTACAACCAGTTTATCCAGTCTGTACACGCCTTTATTGGTTAATAAATTGTAAAGCTCGGAGTAATAGAAAAGAACCGGCGAAGAATTAGTATACATCCTGGTCGGGTTAGGAAAAACTTCGAGGGTATTTTTATAAAATATTGAGTTAGTATTTGCATTGTCATTAATAATTTTTGATGCAAGCTGAATATCACTCAGCTTGTAGGCGTCTGAGAGCAAAGGCTTTATTTCAAGAATGCTTTCAGCAAATTTCTCATTCTCAATATTATTTTTATCCTTACCTGTCACCCGTAAAAGATATTTCCCAACAGGAACTAAAATCCCAAGATTACCTACCTGATCTTCTGTCTTAACCCCGTTTTTATTAATGTAAGCATCCAATTCCCATTCACGGTTTACGATGTATTCCTGGGTTACTTCATTTTGCAATACTATCTGCAAAATAGCCGAAGTTTTCTCTTTATTATCTTCAGTGACTTTGGTAAGTGAATTTATATCAAATGAGTAGTAAATCTCCAGATAACTACTGCTGGAATCGTATGAGAAGCGGGCAAAGTCAAAATCGAATAAAAGAGTGTTCTGTGCAGATGTTAAGCAGGTGACATAAAGAATGAACAAGATTATCTTTTTCATTACTCCCCCTGACTAATTACTTTAATGACAATCCTTAAATCGCATTTTAATATGCTTTGTAAAATGCTTAAGACCATCACAATAAGAATAACTAGCACTATTGTTATAAAAAATATTCCCCAATGGAATCTCCCAATAGAAACAATATAGTATTTTGGGATTCAACAATAAAGTGCATTTTAAGGGCACTAATAAATATGTGAATTGAAGAATATTTATAACATAGAGTTACTTTAAAAGAATCATCTTGCTGGTTTTAATAACATCACCCACTTCAAAAGTATACAAGTAGATCCCGCTTGAAATATTTCCTCCGTCGAATATCACTTCATGATTTCCGGAAGATTTCCTTCCGTTAACTAGTGTAGCCATTTGTCTGCCCAGCAAGTCAAAAACTTTAATGGATACGCTCGCTTCATAGGGAATTTGATATAGAATGACCGTGGAAGCATTAAATGGATTTGGATAATTGGATATTGCAAACTGCGTGGGTAGTGCATCACAGTTATCAATTGAATTAATTAAATCAGCGGGAATGATGTTAATTATTGCGGTTGACATTTTTAACCAGTCAGATTCATAATTCCTCAATCCATCGCGAATCTGCTCCAGATGAATAAACCTTCCACTATTTTTCGTTGCATAAGAATAACATGGATAGCTACTTCCATTAATTAAACGACCTTGGGTGTTTGTTGTTGCGGTTAATTTTGTCCAGGTTACATCTTCATGGGCAATTACAAATGTTAAACTATTGTCAATACTAAATAATTCGTCTCTTAGAAGTGACAGATAGTCAATGCCATCAGGAGTTTTGTTGTTACCATTACTCATAATAATAGCAGGGTCGCTACTTCCCTGAGTAAAGCCATGGAATTGGAAATACACCATGCTATCTAAACTGCTCTCAAATACTTCAGTTGCTTTTTGAAAAGTGCATAATACATTATGTGCCGGATCAGATTGACGATAAGCTTCGCCCTCAGGGTTACATGCTGTTGTGCTTCCTGAACAATCTGACAACAGACTGCTGTTGCATCTTTTCGTGCCGCTTAAGAAAAAAGCATATGCACCCGTATTTTTAAAAACATATATACCCTGCTTTCCTGTATTATAGTCGTACTTTGGATGAGGGATCTGTATTACCAGTTTTTTCCTTTTTGGATATTTATTAATAATAAATGTACCCCAAAGATTACCGGAGTTAGATCTCAGGACATAATATTCATTACTTTCACTTCCCGAGTTATCAAGAACATTAAAAACTTTGTATCCAATTTCAGCAGCTTTTGTATTTGCCTCCGAATAATTCTTTTCTATTAAGAGATTTATAGATTCACCAAATTTTTCAAGGTCTGCTAATTCCGGCTGCACATAATCATCTGTGCCTTCAGCAGTTGGAATATTATTAATTATGATATTAGTATAGCTAACAATGTTGTCAGTGATTACTTCCTGCGCGAAGCTTGTTGAAATAATCAAAATCAAGAATAAAAAATAGAATAATCTAGTCATTAGGTTTTCTCAAATTAGTCTGGTAATATTTAAATGAAAGCAAGAAGGACAATATCACAATGAGCAATAATACAGCCGCATATTTATTTATAGTGTTTGCAAAGTAGACATTTTCTGAATCGCCATAGGTCATTCCGGGTTCAAGCGGGATTCCACTCTTTACAGACAAGTCCTTAATATTAAGTAGATGAATGAAGGGAATCCCTTCTTCCGAAACCCGATTTATTATTCCTCTTTCTTCATCTGAACATATTTTGTAAGGTTTGTTATATCCATTTGGTATACTCACTGCATGCGCACAACTGCCAAGTGAGGCATGATTACCGCCAATGTTAATAAGAAGTGAGATTTTACTTTCTACCAGCAGTTCAGTTTTACGATTTATCGATTCGAGCAAATCCGCTGGTTGATAAATTGAATACCCATTTCTCCCGGCGGCACTAATGAAAATACTGTCGGCATCTTCCAGCATACCTTCCCCCATGTCGTTCTCAGCACCTTTTGTTACGATGGCTGACCGATAGGGTAATTCGCCTGATTCTACTAACCAGTGTTCGTAGTCGAGCCAGGTGGCTAATGGTTGGTTAGCACCATGGCTTGAGGAACCTAAAGAACTAAAGAGAACAACTTTTGCGCCTATCGTTTTACAAGCCGCCAGGGATGCGATTGCAAGTGCCGGAAAAGAACCGGAAATAGTAATGCCTATTTTTGAACTTGAATCTATTCCTTCCTCAAATAACATTTTAAGAATGACCGCTGAATAATCTGGATTAGTAGAGAGTTCTTTAGCTTCCAGTGAACCGAGAGTTGTCGTTAAGGGAGTATACTCATCACCAATCATAAATGAATTTGGCACAATGGATTTAGAATCTCCTGAAATACCAAGGTCTATCTTCTTCTCTTTAATTATATTAAACCAGTGTTGAGTTAATCCAGCGCTTTTTTTTAACCAGAGGTAGTGTGGGTCTCTTTCAGCAGTTTGAAATGAAGTCCTCAACAAACTTACACCTGCAAGCGATCCAACAAAAATCAGTGATAGCAAAAAACCAGATTTACTATTTATTTTACTTCGACTCATTAGATAATCACCACTACCAGATAGGTTAGAACCATAACAATGCCGATACTTGAAACAGTAGGAAGAATTCCCTGCCGTCCATATTCGTTAGCTATCAAGCCGGGAATAATGTATCCAATCGACTGTAAATCAAAATTGAAAGCAGCAATGGGCTGAATAAACCCCATAATAATTACCTTAAGAGTAAAACCCAGAAGGAGAGCAATCAGCAAGCGCCGTCTTCCAAAGACAATAAAGTGATCGGACAGCAGTTTAATGAGATACCATACAATCAATGAGATGAGAATCGTTATAACTATTTTGAAAGGTTGATCAATGTACAAGACAAAATATGCCGGCGCAATTACCCCGCCCGGAGATATTCCGAATATCTCGTAATAAATAAATCCTATTACCAATCCAACAAAGAAAATTTCCTGTAACATTTATTATACTCTCTCAGTGAGACTATTGATTATTTTGATACCCGAACCTTTAATATTTCCAAAACCAAACACTAATGAGTTTTTCTCAACATGTTCTTTTAAAATCATTGTGAAGCTATCACACATTTTATCGTTTACCTTGATAATTTTATTTTCAGCTATTCCGCCTCGCCGTAAAATTCTCTTTGCTAATCCGGTATTAGTACCCGTTAAAAAATATTTTTCCGAATTTGTGCCAGACAACCATTCCATGAATTTTACCGTTCGGAAAGGTCTGTCAGCTCTTGAATTAAACACAACGAAATTCTTAAATTTATTTTCGCTTCTATCATTAAAAACTTTTTTTGCCGAAGGCACATCATTAGCTGAAAAAGCATTTACAAACGACACATTAAAATCATCATGCTTTACCGGAATAATAAGTTTTTCGTGATCAATCATTCTAAGTCTGTCATAAAATTCATTAACCTTCAGATCAGCTTCAATGGCAAACATTTCAACCAAATTAAGATTATCGGGATGAACCCCTTCAATTAAAATGTTTTCTTTAGAGTAGGCATTGAAATTTGCAATTACTTTGCTGCCCCTTTCTGCTGCGTATCTCTTAATAGTTTCAAGGTGATCTTTTTCTGTGGTGATTACTATACAATTTTTCGGAATGGCTTCACAAATTGATTCAGCCCACTCCTCCGGAGTTGACCCAAGTTCTTCTAAATGATCTTCTTTAATGTTGGTGATGATATAAAAATGCGGTCTGAGGACTTTACCTTCTAATTTTTGAAGCTCCGGATTTATTGACATGCACTCAAGAACAATAGCGTCTACTTTTAATCCGGCGGCTTTACGTATAACACCAAACTGTTCAGTTACACGCGCCCCGCCCCTTCTATTAATAATTTCAGATTCATTATCAGAGAAATAGATAGTTGGAATAATACCCGTTATTTTGGATAGCACTTTAAAATCATTCAATCTGAGCAATGCGGCAATATATTTAACCGAAGTGGATTTACCCCTGGTACCGTTGATCAATATTCTAATAGGTATTTTGCTCACTAACCGATTTAGATACCACTTTTCAGTAAAGAGCAGAAGAAGAATAATTGATATAAGTGTTATTGCTATTAACATAACTCAGCCATTAATAACCCAGGGCCATTCCACCTCTTCTTTTATCTGCAGTTCCAAAGTATTCATGATTATCCCAATCAACAATGATAAACTGTGCCCCGCCAAAAAACAAATCAAAATCTTCATATAACTTCAGATGGTGTCCCTTATTTTCCAATTCAGCTCTTATCGGTTCGCTAATCCTGCCTTCCAGATTAAGGAAGTCGTCATTCACCTGGCAATAAAACCGAGGCGCCTGATTAGCTTCTTCAGCATTCATTCCAAAATCAATTACATTAACCATTATTTCAGAGAGCGTGGCAATTATTCGTCCACCGCCAGGGGTTCCCAGACACATGAAAGGTTTGCCATCTTTCAATATTATTGTAGGTGCAATTGTGCTCCTTGGTTGTCTTCCAGCTCCCATTTTATTAACCTCGGCTTTAGAAGAGAAATTAGCATATGAGCTATTAAACAATATACCTTCAACAGAGAAACCACAGCCAAAAAATGTTCCCAGTGTTTGAGTCAGACTAACCATGTTACCATCTTTATCTATGATAGAAATATGTGTTGTATGCCCTTGCTCTTCTTTTTCAATAGAAAAGCCCTCCGGGGTTTTCCTATAACCTGCCTCACCTGTTTTACTCTTATCAATGGTCAGGAATCTTTCTTTGGCAAAGGATTTTGAGGTCAATAATTCAAGAGGCAATTCTGAGAAATCCGGATCTCCTACATTAAAATATCGATCAGCATATGAGCGTAAAAAAACTTCTGACATAAGATGAAGCACTTCTGCTGATTCTGTAAAATGCCCCAACTCCTTAAAATCAATCTCTTCCAACATATTCATTGTCTGGATAATCGTCGCACCAGATTGGGGTGCATTTGCACTAAAGATTTCATAACCGCGGTAAGTTCCTTTTAAGGCATCAGTAACTTTTACATTATAGTTTTTTAGATCTTCTAAAGAAAATTTATTCCCGGCTTCATTAATTGCATTTACAATCTGAGTGGCTATGTAGCAGTCGTAAAATCCTTCTTTTCCCTCAGCAGCTATTACTTTAAGAGTATTTGCCAATTTTGATTGCTTTAAGGTATCACCTTCCATGAGAGGAAAACCATCCGGAAGAAAAATGTCCGAAGTCTCTTTGTATTGTTGTAGCACTTCAAGATTATCAAGAATAATACCCGCCAGTGTGTTGTCAATTTCGAAACCATTTGCCGCATACCGAACAGCATCTTTTGTTACACTGCTTAAATCAAGTGTCCCATAATTTTCCAATGCAGTAATTAATCCCGCTGTAGTCCCCGGCACCAATGCTGTTTTTGCATTTAACTTATCTATCTTACGGCTATATTCAATTTCATCAACCAGCCCGGGAGCTTTCTGATAATAATTTATATAATGAGTTTCATTCAGATCTTTTAAATAAATCGTCATACATCCACCGCCACCAAGACCAGAGCCGTCCGGTTCAACCACGCCTATGGCAAATGCAGCTGCAACGGCGGCATCAATGGCGTTACCACCTTCTTTTAAGATGCGCAGGGCAGTTTCTGTGGCAAGAGGATGAGCGGTAGATACCATACCATTTTTACCAACAGCTGGCTCTAGAACTTCCTGCTGTGAGAATAGAACAACATGAAGGGAAATAAAAATAATGCCCAGATGAACCATTCGGCGAAATGCTGTATTTTTCATGAAAATATTCTCCATTATAACAAAACTTTATTGTTTTTGTTTTTCAATAACCCTTTCCCATTCGAAGAAATCAGGGGTAAAAGTATAGTCAAAGAGTGCTTCTGCTGTAGCTGATGAAACCGGTTCAATAAGATCATATATGGAGCCAATCTTACCGGGAGTTATTTCGGCTTGAGATACCACTCTTACAGTTGTTAATGTATTATCGTAACGATTTGTGTATTTCTTATTAAACAATAATTCCACCATAAAAGGATTCGGGTTCAAATAGTCAATAACATTTATGTTTTTCTCCGAGAAAGCTTTGCGAAATTTATTATCAATATAACCATAATGAGTGCAATTATAACTGACGTATATGTCTTTGTCATCGTCTGATATATTTTTAACTGCATCATTTACATAGGCAGTTACGAGTGAATCCGTCAATCTACTTTCCGGATCCCTTTCTATATTCCCTGCAAGTTTAGAGCAGGAAATTAAAAATATTCGATCCCCGGTAATACCTTTTTCCATGAGCTGAGTTTTATGTTTCGCCTGTTCAACAGTCGTTTCTGTTGCAAACAAAATAACTTTTGCATCTCCATTATTAACTTTACTAAAAATCAGATTAACACCTGTATCTACAATTCCCACTACCGGGACCTCTGTTGTCTTAGAAAAATCAGTGAATTCATATATTACTGAAAGAGTATTGCAACCAATTAAAATTATATCAGGAGAAAATTCTTTATCCATGGCTGAAAGTGCATTATTAAAAACAATTACTTTCTCCTCTGTAGATTCCATTGAATTATAGCCTGATTCAAGATGTGGTTGAGCATTGAAAAATATAACTTCCACGTTTTGAAAAACTCCGGCATTCTTTATTTTTTCATTAATCTCAGCAGCAATGGACAAACCTCCTAACCCGGAATCAGTTACTAAAATTTTAACATTTTCTTTTTCATAGAAACTGTCAGGAATTGTATTGTAGGGAATTCTTTGGGAATGAATAGAGCTCGTTAACAATAAGGATAAAATTACGGCTTTGATAAAGTTCATATATTCTCCCAAAAGATTAGTAACCAAGTGCGACACCGCCTCTTCGTGGATCACCATAGCCATATAATTTGCCCTCTTTAATCATAACCGCCTGAGCGCCCCCAAAATATTTGTCCAGCTCAGGATGTGTTTCAATTTTATGTCCCAGCGCTTCAAGCCCGGCAATAATCTCATTGCTTATTCCACCTTCAACATGAAGTTTTGTAGAATTTGAATAAATCCTTGGTGAAGAAATAGCCTCTTCAAGAGTCATGTTATAGTCGATAAGATTGACTAATATCTGAGCTAGTGCTCCAATAATACGTGAGCCGCCCGGAGTTCCAATTGTAAGAAATGGTTTGTCGTCTTTATAGATTATTGTCGGAGCAATGCTGCTCACTGGTTTTTTGCCAGGCTTAATGGAATTAATATTTCCATCTTCAGGATCAAAATTACCGAGGTGATTATTTAATATTATCCCTGTTCCCGGCACAGTAATACCGGAGCCGAAGAATAAATTTATACTCTGTGTTAGCGCAATAATGTTGCCATACTTGTCCACAGCAGAGAAGTGAGTCGTGCTTCCTGATTCATAATTCTTTTTTTGTGTAAATATCGAATCACTTAACACACTTTTTTCAGAGATGAAGGATGCCAGAAGTTTGGCATAATCTTTATTGATGAGTTTCTGAACAGGAACATCAACAAAATCCGGATCCCCCATAAATTCATTTTTCTCAAGTCCAACAATTTTAATAGCCTCAGCTACCAGATGTAAATATTCCAGAGAATTGTGTTCCAGGCTTGTTAGATTAAGTGCGTCAATAATATTCAACAACTGTATCAGGTGTACACCCCCTCCGGATGGTGGTGCGGAGGAAACAATTTTAAAATCTTTGTAATAACCCACAATAGGTTCTTTTACTTTCGCCTTATATGACGAGAGATCTTCGGCGCAAAGAGAGCCTCCACCTGTTTTTACAGCTCTGACAATTTTGTCAGCCAATTCGCCGCTATAAAAAGATTCAATCCCCCGTTCAGCCAAGTCTTCAAAAATCAAAGCGAGATCTTTATTAAATAATGTGTCACCCGGCTCGGGAGGAAAACCATCTACAAGGAAAAGTTCTTCCGTTTCAGGTGTGTGGGAAACCCGACCGTATTCTTCTAAAATAAGATCAGCCATGGTTTTGTTTACTGCAAATCCGTTGCGGGCTGCACGAATAGCCGGTTTAACCAGTTCATCAATACTCATTGTCCCGTATTCATTCAGAAGTAAACTCAATGCGGAGGGAACACCGGGAACACCAACAGATGCGCCGCCAAGATCTGTAATTAGCTTAAATTTGTTTTCCTCATCGTAATAATTTTGCGGTGATGTTAACATGGGAGCTGTTTCTCGATAATCAATTGTAAGGGGCTCGGCGTTTCTCATCTGTAGTGTTAAAAAACCTCCACCTCCAAGACCGGAAGCATAGGGTTCAACAACAGCCAGAACTAAAACACTTGCAATAGCAGCATCTACGACATTGCCGCCTGCCTTCAAAATCTCCAACCCGGCTTCGGAAGCCAGTGGATGAGCGCTTGCAACCATCCCATTTTCAGCAGAAACTACCTGAGCATTAATCCCAACTGTTAACACTATGAAAAGCATCAGGGAACTAACAAATTGAATTTTATTATTAAGAAATCTTATATTTTTATTCACCCCGCCATTCATCAGTATAGTTTCCGCTATTATTTACAATGTTACATTCAAAATGGAATAAAACTATTTAAATAATTTACCAAGTGGTTCAGCCGCAAGAGGAATTTTGGATACCAGTTCAAGCTTGACTTTTTGTTTCTTAGCCAGTTCCGTGAATAAACCATCCTCATTACCCTGCTCCACAACTATCATGTAGGATGATACTCCGGCAACTTCTTTTATAAAATTATCAGACTGCCCCTGTCTTCTGGCTTTACCACCAATATGAAGAAGGACTACAGGAATCTTTAATTCTGCAGCCTGTTTCAATAATTCTTGTACTCTTTTTAACTCTTCGTCAGCACTAATACCCGCAGCGCCCAGTCCTTTTGAACTGAAACCGGGAACAACAATAAGAGTTTTCACACCCTTAAGATCCTCAGCTTTTGCCATGGTAATGGTTTCGGCCTCCAATTTTTGTTTCTTTAGTAAAAGTCCAGCTAGTTTTACATCCGCGCTTTGACCTGCTGAAGTTACAAGAATAGGTCCTTCATATTTTTTACTTTCTTGTGCCTGGGTAGTAATAAAGGTCAGAGCAAGCATTAGCAATGTTAGCGATTTGAATAATCTCATAAGTTTCTCCATTTCAATTTATTTTTCATTTCAAATAATTACTTAATCCGTTTTCTAAAAGATCTTCATATTCAGGAAGACCTTCAAGGAGTATAGTTTTTTCCGGAAAGAATTCATTGTATGAATTTACAATTTCCAAAAAACCTTGTAAGTGTCTTGCAACTCTTTTATCAAGAGGCACACCCTCAGCATCGTACTCTATCCTTAGCTTACCCGTTTCCTGTGCCGCGAGGTATTGAGGACTTTTCCCGGTTAGAATTAGTTCGGAATTAGTTCTGCCTCTCAAACGTCCCTGTATTGGATTGCAGGTCTCCATCAAGAAAGGATACACATCTGTATTGTCGCCCCATTCCCTGTGGCTTAATCCATGAAAGTTCTCAGGTGATCTTTCAGGTGCATACCTTAAATCTCTGAATTCCAGATTAAGAATTGCGTTTAATCCAATATCCTCGCTTTTTTCGTGATAAATAATAGCATTTATTATTGGGATCTCTGGCGCAGCTTCATGCAGGTCGAAAGCAAGATCGATCTTTTCTTTCTTAATTAACTGTACAATCGCGTAACCAACTTTTTCTGTAAAAGTACCATCCGGTCTGCCGGGATAACTTCTATTTAGATTCCTTGTTTCGAACCCTGATAATTTTTGTCCGGAAGGGAAATGCGAATAAACCAATGGGTCAGGCCATTGATCCAGTGGATTTGAGACACGGGAACCGAATCTGAATTTTCGTTCACCTGACTTACTCTCTAAAGTATATGACTGAGGATATCCTTCCATTGGATCAGTACAGGAAAATCCGCTAAGACATGCTTGCGGAATAATTAGCAATCTACCTGCCTTGATTTTCACATTTTCTGTCGCTAGCACACCAGCTATAAATCCCGAAGCCTCATTCGGATGAGTGCCACATAATAAAAGAACCGTTGCACCTGGTTCCTTTCCCTCAAAAAAATATATATCGGTATCCCCACTGCCATCTTTAAGTTCTTCAAAATAATCAGATAATTTTCCAATTTTAGTAAGATCCTCTGACGGATAAATAACATCAGGAGTCCGCATATCCAAAAACTCAACTCCGGATACAATGCAAACAACAGTCATAAGAAATAACAAAAATGAGGCAACTATTTTATGATCTATTTTCATCAATGACCTACTTAATTAAAAAGATACGAAGAATGAAGGGGATTAAAACCATCACCAGGGCAATCTGCTTTTTCCAATCTCTTTCTTCAAACATTTCTTTTACTATTACAAGACTAAGCAGAACTAGAATTACTATATATAACCAAAAAATCATTATTTGCTCCTGACTAAAAGAGATTAATAAATTGACCAATATCATTGGCAAAATAGATCATAAGAATACCAACAGCCCCGGTAACAAAAATAGCAAGAGCGCTCGCCTTTAGAATCTTGAAGTGGTTAGGCTCTCCAACCATTTGACCTGCATAAGCACATAACAATGAGGGAGGCGGCATAAGGTCACCCATGGCAGCCATAAGCGCTAAAGCTGATGCGACAATAATGGAATTCTTTCCTAAAAAGACGAAAACAAGTGGCACGCCAATCACAGAAGCCGCGGCATACGCGGAACCAAAAAATGGCATAATAACCGCTGCAAGGTATTTAACTTCCTCGGGCAGTTGTAAAGCACTAACCGCCAGATAGCCTCTGACACCAGTAAGAGTAAGTATTTGCAAAAACATTCCTACTCCAATAAGTATTGCCATAACAGGCATGGCATTTCTTAAAGAATTTTGAAGCATTCCGACCGGTTTGAATTTATTTCCAGTCCCAAAAGCAGTAAGGGTACCGATCATAAAAATTAAGGGAACACCCAGATGAAACATTAGTTCAGGAAAAAGCATTTCAGAAAGTAAAAGGGCTATTACAAGAATGATCGGTAAAAAGAGTTTAAAACCATATTGATCATAAACCGGGTTTTCCAGCTTTTCCAGAACTTCATCTATATTGAAATCTTTGAGATATTTTTTACGATAATATATTGCCGTGAAAATTGCTGGTGGAAACGAAGCAATTAACAGAGGTCCGGTAAAACCAATATATGGCATATCCACACCACCACCGATTATCATAACCGGAATACTTATAGGAGGCGCAATTTCACCAAAAACAGCTGCCATGGCAATAAGTGAACCCACAGCTTTTTTAGGCATTCCCATGGCAAGCAGAGCCGGAACAACCAAGGCTCCGGTCGTCAATATACATGCAGATGATAATCCTGTAAGCATACCGGGAAACATGACAAAAAAAGTTATGATTATAATCAGCAGAGTTGGTCTTTTATGGAGCGATTTTATCATATAATAACTAATGGTTGATAAAGCACCGGTTGCTTCCACCACTTTCATAAAAATCATGGCAGTGGCAATAATCATTATTGCTTCAAGAAATCCAAAACTTCCTTCAACCAGATGCCTGACAGGCAAACCTTCGCCGGCGACAAAAGCACCGGTTATTGAGGCTAACATAAGTGAAACGCCTGCTGGCAATTTAAATATGAAAACGCCGGCAGCAAAAACAGCTAACATTGATATCAGTATTACCAGCTCGAAACTCATTTACACAGATTTCCCCGAATATTATTTATTCTTATTTACATAACTTATCAGACAGTTTTTTAAGTCAAGTTTCGAGCCAAGAAAGCAGGCTATTTTTGACTCTTAATTACCATTGTTTATTACTTTTTGTATTGGAATGAGCTATTTTAGCACACTCTCTTGTGGGAATTGATCTCAAAGAGTCGAAAAACGAATAAAAACGATGGTTTTCTTAGATTGGCTATGGCATAGATATAGCTTAACAATTAATAAAAAAGAATATATGAGAACACCACACATAAAATTCAAAGCTATAATAATTGCCGGCTTTTTTTCCATAATAGTTGCTTCAGCTGCTTTATATATTGATAACAGCTACGAGAAACTTTCGGAAGATGTTATTAAAACCAATATGGAGCTATGTGAAGTTCTGGCAACTCAATTAAAAACCGAATCTCAAAGCATCATTGACAGTCTTCATCACGCAGAATACTTTTCTGAAGGATACAAGGGATATTTCAATTCGAACGAAGCAGACAAATTGCTCTCAGAGGTTTCGGAAAGAATATTCAGAAATTTCGATGGACTAGAGGGGGGCTTTTTTATAAAAGGACTGGAGGAATTTCAAGGCTATTCCTATCCTACATCACCTCCTCCCATTCCTGTATATGGTCCGCCACCTCGTTCCTATAACTTTATTAAGGAACAGGTCCTACAATCTATCAATAACGATTCTCTTATTGTCCAACTACACAAGTTTGATCCTGCTATATTCCCTCTGGTAACAAGACCCATCGAGGCACATGAGGAAACCATAGGCGCTATTTGGGTGCGGACACATATTGAAAAAGAATTACCAGAGCTGACTCTTGTTGATATATTGAATATCACAGCTGTCGTTTCATTGCTCGGTTTTATTCTTGCGGTAACTATCTCCATACAACTTCGTAATAGAATTGAAAAAATAAGGGGAGACCTCGAGAGACTTGAGTATGACCCTGACCATAGGTTAAGCATTTTACCCGGCATTTTCGGATTTATAAGTAAGTCTGTAAATAAGATGGTAGATGCTCTTCAATCGGAGCATAATAAGCGTGAAGTCCTTGAACGTGAACTTCATCAAAAAGATAAAATGGCTTCTCTCGGTAAACTGATAGCCGGTGTTGCCCATGAGGTTAAAACTCCCCTGGCCATAATAAAAACACGCATACAAATTTGGCAGAAAAAAATTAGCAGCATAAATGAAAAAGATTTGGGAGAATCTTTTTCTAACGAGTCTATGCAAATGGTAATAAACGAAATCAACCGTCTCTCAAACCTTGTTAACAGGTTGTTGATATTTTCAAAACCGGTAAATGAGCATTTCAAGGCAACTAACGTAAACCAGATAATTTTGACCTTGCTGGATCTCTATAAGAACAAATTATTTCTGGACAATATTGAGATAAATCTTAAACTTGAAGAATCACTACCTGACATAAATGTCGATCCGGATAAAATAGAGCAAGTTATCATTAATCTTCTCACTAATTCTGTTGAGTCAATAACAAGCGATGGTGTAATTAATATTCAAACAAATCGTAATAATGGCTACATGGTAGTTACTATTTCGGATAACGGGATGGGTATCCCTGTCAATGTTCAGAAAAACGTACTTGATCCGTTTTTCACAACCAAAGATAAGGGAACCGGGCTTGGGTTATCTATTGCGTATGAGATAGTTAAAGCACACAGAGGGAAAATTGAATTTTCATCAAATGAATCTGTGGGGTCGGAATTCAGAATATTTTTACCAATAAAAAACAGTGATTAAAATGAAAGAGAAAAAACACGTCCTGATTGTTGATGATGAAGCCCCAATGCGGTTGAACATTGCAGAGTTGATGACCGGTGAAGGATACAATTACTCCGAAGCAGCTGGCGGCGATGAAGCAATTCTTATGGTGCAAAAAATTATTCCGGATCTTGTTCTGCTTGATATAAACCTGCCACAGAAAGATGGGCTAACTGTTCTGGGTGAGATTCAAAAACTCTTTCCAAAATTACCAGTAATAGTCTTTACAGCTTATGGTACCAGCGAACGAGCAATAGAAGCAATTAAGCTTGGTGCTTTCGATTACATTGAGAAACCGTTCGAACTTGATGAATTCCTTCTTACCATAAAACGTGCTCTTGAATATTCTGAGTTATTAAATGAAATAAAACTTTTGCGTGACCAGGTTCAGGATATCAGCAGTACGGTAACCTCCGATCAGATCATCGGTCGTAGCCCCCAAATGCAGGAAATATTTAAACTGATTGGGAAGGTGGCTCTCTCTGACACAACTGTGTTAATTCAGGGAGGCAGCGGGACCGGAAAAGAGCTAATTGCTGATGCCATTCAGAGGCATTCATTAAGACGAGATAAACCCTACATCAAGGTGAATTGTGGGGCTTTGTCAGAATCTATTTTGGAGAGCGAAATATTCGGACATGAAAAAGGATCTTTCACCGGAGCAACCTCACAACGCATGGGACGCTTTGAACTGGCGGATGGCGGAACGATCTTTCTTGATGAAATTAACAATATGCCCCTTTCATTGCAGGTAAAACTTTTAAGAATTTTACAAAAGCAGCCCTTCTACAGAGTGGGGGGAGAAACTCCCATTAAAGTTGATGTAAGAATCATAACTGCTTCCAACAGAATAGTTGAAGATGACGTTAAAGCCGGGAAACTAAGAGAAGACCTTTTTTATCGACTCAATGTAGTAAGAATAAACCTGCCCCCATTGGTAGATCGCAAACAAGATATTCCCTACCTGGTGGATTACTTTCTAAAAAAACATAGCAATGGGAGGTCGCTGACTGTCTCGCCTGAAATGCTGGAAAGACTGAGCAAATATGAATGGCCTGGAAATATAAGAGAGTTGGAGAATACCATTCAAAGAGCTGCTGTGATATCTCAGAGTGATGTATTAACCATAGACCATCTTCCTGTAAAACATTCAGTGCCTTCAAGCGGTCAGACCTACTCCGGTTCAGATCTACAAAGCTGGTTTGAAGAGATACAGAACGCTGATAAGTCACTGAAGGATGTTGTTTGTTTTGTCGAAAAAGAATTAATTTTGCAGGCTTTAAAACAAACGAATTCAAACAGGTCCAGGGCGGCAACCTTGCTAAAAATTCACCGGAGATTATTGTACACCAAAATGAAGGAATACGGCATTAGCACTGACTGAGAATGTCTATACACTAAAGAATAGTAATATCAATATTATAATGTAGTTTTAGATAATCCCTAAGAACATAAACGAAATCGGTGCAGAATTTTTTCATATTTTCATCTGTGTCTCTCAAGCCTTCCCAATGTGTTTCTATTTGAAATCCATTGAAATTATATTTTTCCGGAGCAGCATGAATAGTAGTATTATAACCACCGGCAAAATATTTTTCACTTGTCGGCTCATGCTGTTGTGGAGATGGTAGAACTTCCCAGCCCAATTTAGATAGCATGGCTCCAAAACTGACTTCCCCCCTTATTAAATTAGAAAAAGAGTATTCTGAATTGGAGACGAGATTTCTGATACTACTGTTTTGAACAAAGAAGGGATCATCAATATCATTGTCGGAAAGTGAGAGAACCTCACCATCCAATAGATAGCCAAGTTCGATTTTTCTTTCTTTCGAACGATGAGCATGAATATCAACATAAAACCCAATGCCCCAGGTATCGTAGATACTCTTTTCGGCTAATTCAATAAACTCGTGAAACTCATCGAAGGCAATTCTCGCCAGGGAATCCCCCTGAACGGCAATTTCTTCACTTCGATTGGGATCGAGCTTAACGCGATGAAGTCTATTTATAACAAGGTATGGACGTTTACCAGTTAGCTTATATATTACGTCGCTAATTTCAAGGGTCATTTCAAGCGTTCTTTTATCCTGCTTTACTGAACTTTTTGTACGGTCTTTGATATTCTCAGGCTTTTCATAACCCCCATGCGGAGCTGTCAAAACTAATGGCATATTACCATGAATATATTCAATATATTTTCCAGTACCATAATACGAATTCCCCGGAATGAGATTACTGTCCGGTAATAATTGCTTTTTATCTGTAGCATTAAGAAGTATTCCAAATGCACATGCTATAAACACCATTGTTTTCATATCATTCTCATAATTCATTTTTAGATCCAACTATTCAACATCAACAAATGAATAAAGAAACAAATCAGTTGTTGATGTTTTTATCAGCCCCTGTTCTGCAAAAATAATTTTGTAAAAATTTAACACGGATGGTAATTGACGACTATTCGCTAAGATTTGTTAAATCAATTTTATAATGCCTTTTCATGAACTCGATGATCACATCTGTATAATCAACACAAAACTTTCTTATATTCTCGTCTGTATCACGGAGTCCATCCCAATATGTTTCTATCTGCATTCCATTAAAGTTATATTCTGATTTTGTGCCATGAACAACTGTATTGTAACCACCAGAGAAGAAAAATTGATCTTTAGGCTTTGGCTTTTTGGGTGATGGCAAAACCGGCCATCCTTTGTTTTCCAGCAGCGCTCCTATGCTGACTTCACCTCGCAGCAATTCTGCAAAGGAATATTCTGAAATTTTTGCAAGATTCTTCAAGCTGCTCTTTTCAACAAACAAATCATCGTTTAATTCTTCATCAGAGAAGAAGAGAAGTTCAGCTTCCAAAAGATAGCCCAATTCAATTCTTCTGTCCTTGTAAGGATGAGCATGTATGTCAATGTAAAAACCGGTCCCCCAGTTTGCATATACATCTTTTTCAGCAATCTCAATCAGCTCATGGAATTCATCATAGGCCAATCCTGCTAAAGAATCGCCCTGAATTGCAACCTCTTTTTCCCTGTTCGGATCAAGTTTTATCCGGTGCAGTTTGTTAATAATAACGTAGGGGTACTTACCTGTCACCTCGTAAATTCTTTTGCTCAGTTCCCGTGTTAATTCCATAGTACGAATATCCTGATTCAGAGCGCTACGCGTACGGTCATTAATTTCTTCAGGTTTATCATACCCTCCGTGAGGTGCTGTTAGCACTATTGGTAAGTTTCCGTGCACATATTCGGAATAACCTCCAGTGCTAAAATAGGATTGCCCGGGAATAAGACAGGAGTCAGGAAGCAATTCCCCTTTTCCCTGGGTGAAAACTAAAGTAACTGCAAATAAAAGTGCAACAATATATCTAATCATATCAAGTCTATGCAAAAAAGTATAATAAATGGTTAGAGACTTATCTTAACCGTGAATGAATGAATATCGCCAAGTCTTTCCAATTCCTGATAAGCATAATCAACACTTACGCTTAGTGAATTAGGAATTTCATAATTAATACCCATACCGACAGCCCAGGTTCTAATGTCGTCGTTAAAATGATAACCTGAGCGGAATGAAATAAGTTTTCGCCAGGTGTAATCCATACCAACAGAAAGATTTTCAGGAGCATCTATCGGGTGGTTAGCATCTACAGCCAAAAGTAATTTGTGTTCATTACTAAGGTACATTGCGTCATATGAGTTTATTATATCCCAGCCAATACCTACTCTAAAGTTAGTTGGAAGTTCCCATTCTTCTGTTCTCAGGTCACTCTTAACGCCAACATTTGTAGCGTTATTAGGAATTGGGTCATAGGTCTTTTGAAGATCACGTCCTTCGAGTTTTAGCTTACCGCCAAAATTGGTAAATGACATGCCGATTTTAATTCCTTCGTAACCGGTATTAAGCTTGGTTCCAAGATCAATTGCTGCAGTGCTTGCTGTTTCGTTATATATATTTTGCGTGATATATTTTACGGTGGCACCGAACGAGAAGAAATCTACCAATTGAATTGAGTATGATAATCCGATAGAAATATCAGAAGCCTCAAAGAATTCACCTGTGCCCGTGGGCGAGAGTTCGTTTGTTATTTCCATATCCCCCATAGATAAGACTGTAGCGTTAATACCTATGGCTTGATCATAGCCGACCGGAATAACAAAACCAAAAAAGTTATGTTTTAAGTCAGCAAACCAATTTGTATGACTGGCATAAACACTCAGTTTTTTAACTCCGACTAATCCGGCAGGATTCCAGTACATGGAACTTTCATCGTTAACTAAACCAGCCGTGGCACCAGCCATAGAAATTTCTCGTGCACCAACTCCAATCTTTAAGAACTGAGCCGCGCTGGTACCAGCCTTATTTGTTTCCTGAGCAATAGTAACAAAATTAAAAGTGATTAACCCTAACACGACTATTAACAATATTCTTCTCATTATGCTACCTTTACTTGATTAAAGCAAATTTGTCAATGTGTTTATTCCCACTTGGATCTTCAACTACATAAACATATACCCCGAATGCCATAGCCTGATTCCAGTCGGTTAACAAATTCCAACTGAGTGAACCTTCACCATTATCGTGATAAATTGTTTTTACCAGTGTGCCTGATAAGGTATAAACTGATATTGTGCACTCCGGAGGGAGATACATAAACTTTATTTCCCTAACGTTCTGTAAAGCTTCATATTTTGAAGTAACTATGTAAGGATTAGGAACAACTCTCACGTTACTTAAATCCACATCGTCAGCAACGAAACTTTCCTGATTAAAAGAAATTGAAAAAGAGTCTCCATCCCTTAACCCATTGTAGCTGTTAACCAAAATATTAGTACCAACCGCTGGCGGGTTATCAACAAAATCTCCCGGTGCATTGAATATTGTTACCTGATAAGCAAACTCAACTGCAGCGGAAGCAGGATTTGCATCCCCAATGTTTGGAGTTGCAGCAGGATATGGAACGCGTGTAATAAAGATAGTTTCCCCTTCGTTCCATCCGCCATCATTGTTCAGATCCTTCAATTCAAAACAGACTTTCTCTTCCGTCTTCTGGTTTATTATGTAGAAAGGAACATTATATGAGGCAACTGAACCTGACAATCCCCAAGAATATGCAATACCGCCTTCTTCAGAAAAAATAATACTATAGGATGTTGATCTCGCAGTTAAATCTCCGTTTTGGAATATTCCTGCCGTAACATACCAGGAGCCATCAGTGCTGATATTATTAACACCTTCTACATTTGATCCTTCAGTGTCAGTAATTGATTTAAGACCGCCAATTCTGTCATCAGTTACAACTCCGGCAACAAAACCATCAACCACTGCCAGATTTGGATCATTAACTGTTGCTGATCTGTAAAGTACCGTTTCGCTTGCATCGTTACGTTTTAAGCTGAACGCACTGGCTGGTGTTCCCTCAATTGTAATTTCATAAGTGTAGTCAGTCAGACCGTTGGGATCAAGAACTTCAATATTGATAAGTCCGTCTCCTGTTCCTGAAACTTGTTCCAGACTTCGCACAGAGGGAGACAGATATCCTTGAGCAACCGGAGAAGGAGTTACAGTTTTAAAGAAGTTTACCTGGGGACCATCACCCCTTGTCCCCTCAAGGGAGAACAGATTTGAAGTTCCTCTGTCATAGGCAACAATTGTGTAGGAATATTTAATACCGTTAATAACATTTTCGTCTACCCATGAATGCTGCAAGCCCGAATCATTTCCAAGATAAATAAGAGGATTTTTAGAGTCGTTACCTTTTATGTTATTTTTGAGGTCAAATTGGGCAACTGGTACATAGCCGTAGGTACGTCCCTGTGAGTCTGTAATTTTTGTTCCCCAGGTTACGCCACCATCTTCACTTTTGTAAATTTTATAACCCTCAAAATCCATTTCACCGGAAGAGGGGTCAATAAATGATTCGGGAGTGTCATCCCAATACAATGTAACTTTTCTATCACCCGGGACTGCTGAAAGAACAGGTGAAGGAGGTGCAATTGGTCCGTTAAAGTACGCGTCAAAAAGTTGTTTGGCACTCCAGACATTTTCGTAATAGTGTGCATCATCGTCACCAACAACAGCCGCGCAGGTCAGCTTTACAGTATCACCAGCGGCAATGTCAAATGGACCGACTGCAATAGTCCAGGCCAAATCTTCAGGAACAACAATTTGCTTTACATCATCCATCCGGACATTACTGCCGTGAAAATAAGTACCAACTTCTGCAATGATGTTTCTATTTGTAGGATCGCTTGTTATAATTGGCCATAACCGATGGTCATCATTTGGTCCGGGATCGACAAAATAATGGAAGTCAGTAATACCCATGTTATATGGAGTCTCAAGTACGATGGTACCGAATGTATAATCCTCAGCAATCCCTAAAGCATTAGGCCTGGTTGCTCCACCGATATCACCATCAAAATCTCTTTGCGCAATTGAAAATAATTTAGAGCCATCGGCAAAAGTAGAGTCCTTGAGTAAAAGAGCCTCCTGTGTGTGATCACTGCAATCAGGATCCTGATAGAACCCTGTATAACAACCACTTAAATCCCTGCCACTTTTATTTATAATCCAAAATTCATAGAAGAGAACATTTTCCGCATAAACTCTGCCATAACTGTAAGCCATTTCATGAACTTCAATACCCAGAACATCACCATCCTGGTTATTGTTGTCATTAAATTCCATATATATATCGCGGTCGGAAGCAAACTCACCTTCAATTTGCTCGCCGGTATCAGGATCACGTCTGAAAATACCAGGCCAAAATGGTACGCCATTCTCATCTACAGGCCATGTATTTATCAGATCACTATGAGCAAGGTAAGGAGTAGAACCATTATATAATAGTTCTTCATGAGGATTTGGATCCAATGCCGGGTTATAATGAGTGCGACCATAGGCAGCATCTTTAGCAATCCAGTCCTCATTACCGTTGTCGGTCCAGGCATCAATTACATTACCCTGATTATCGTTTTTTGAATTTTCCTTCACAGCAAAAAAGAAGGAGAAGTCATCAACTAATCCCGTAAAATTCTCTCTTGGGTATCTAAAGTCATAAAACAAATCAGTTGGTGCGTTTCCTTTATCTTCATAGCGGGTATCACTTATCTGCCCATAGTTCATGGTAAGATTTTGCAGTTGTCCCTTAGTTTGAACACCAACAGCTTCATCGGCAAAAGAATTTATTTTCTTTAAGCTTTTTTCTCTCTTTGGAGGATTATCAATCTCCTGTGCCAACATCAATGATGGAATGAGAAAAAGAAGAAATAATCCAAATATTTTTTTTATATAATTTCGATCTACCAACATCTTTATAATCCTCCGAATTAAAACTCTATGAAAAATCCAGCTCTGATAGAACGTCTTGTACCAACATTCCCGGGGTTAGCCTGGCGGTCAGCAGGTCTTACAGAAGTCGGACCCTCATCCCATGGATCACCGGTTCGTGACCAAATGTATTTTGTATTTATAGTATCAAACAAATTTTCAATATCCAGATAAGCAGTAATATCAAATAGGTCAGTTGGTATTGTACGTGACATTCTTAAATCCACATTGTAAATCCATGGTCTTCTTGCGCTGTTGGGCTCCGGAACAATATTAGTTTCCTCCAAGGCTCTTGATGTTGGTGTATATGGAAGCCCGCTTCCGGCAGAAAATACTGCTGAAAAAGAAAATTTTTCAAAGGGATATATACCTAAGATTTCCGGTCCAAAGTTATCAGGAAACTTTGAGGTGAAAACTGCATTAAAACTATGTCTCTGATCAAAGTCGAGAGGATAGTTTCTGTTTGGTCTTAAATGCGCTTCACCTTCACGATAGTTGTTGTAACCCTCAGTTGGGTCAGACTCGTTACCCATAGCATGCATTAGTGAATAAGTGAATCTAAAGCTGTAATAATCATTAAAAGCTTTATCCAGAGTAACATCAATACCCTGCACACGACCGAAATCGGCATTATTAAATATTGTATAATCTCTTCCAACAAAGTAATAGAAGCTGGAAATAAGATTTGAAATATCCTTTGAGTAGGCTGTAATATTTATCCCCCACTCAGGTGTCAATTCCTGCTGCAGACCAATTTCGTATGAAACCGTTTTTTCCGGTTTCAAGCCGGGATTTCCGACAAGTGCATCATTAGTTAAAATATTATTTAAATCATCATTACGATAAAGATCATAGAACCTAGGTATCTGGAAAAAATGCCCGTAAGCAAAATGAATTGAAGTTTTGTCTGATATGGGGTGAGCGATACCTATTCTCGGACTAAACTGATAATGCGGTTTTACAGGCTCTCTTGTTGTTGTAATATATTCTGTTGTTCCGTCAGGATTATTTTGAAGTAATAGGATGCTTGCAATATCAGGATACTCACTTGCTTTTGGATCGAAATAATCAAACCTTAATCCCAGCTTAAGTATCATAAAACTATATTCAATCTTGTCCTGCAAATATGCGGCAAACTCAATTGGTTTGAAGGTAAAAAACTCAAGATTCGGGCGTGGTTCCATTCCAATACGGTGCCTGAATATCTCATGAGACTTATACTCGAATCCGGTTCGTACCTGGTGGTTTTTATTCACCTGACTATCGAAATTTCCTTTTATTAAATATTGAGTGCCTTTAGTTCTTCTCCAATATCTAACATCACCATACATAAAGTTACTGTCGTTACCACCAACATATAAACGTCGTTCGTAGTCACTTGAGATCAGTTCGCCAGTTAGTTCATCATAAACAACATTTCTGCCTGGTACAATTTCACTTTCATCGTCATAAATTCGACTAAATGATAAATCGTAAAATGTGTTTGGCGATAATACATGCCGCAGGCTTACGAGTTGTCTGTTAGAGAAAACCTTATCAATAGGGTAACTTCCAACTCTGCCTAAAGTATCCAACCCGGAATCCCACCACCTCCAATATTTGTAAGTATGGTTATAATCCTGATTAATATTCTGAGACCAGTTGTAAGAAGCTCTTATTGTAAAAGTAGGGCTGAGATTATAGGTCAACTTTAACCCGGCTGATCTGGAAAGCGTATAACCAAAAGGCAGTGAGCTATCCTCATTTCTGAATCTGCCAGTGGCAACAAATTTCAATTTTGACATAAATGGAACAGGTCCGGAAATATTTAATGACATTGATCCAAGCATATTAACCAGAGTATAATCTTCAGCGTAAGGATCATCCAGTACGCTGACAAAATCATATGCAGAAGTACCGTCCGGTTTTCTTATATAATCCTTGAATTCTTCCTGTTGTTCCTGACTAAGAGAGGAAATATCCGATCTGTTCAGGTTCCAATCCTTTTCGTGGTACGGAGAGCCGTTCATCCTTGGCGATTCGTAGGTGAATTTCACTTTGTAGTCATCACCGCCATCTTTCGTATAAACGTTAATAATAGCATCGCCGGCATTACCATACTCGGCATCAAAAGTACCAAGTAAAGCCTGAAGCTCCTGAACGTTTTCGACTTCCACCTCGCCGGACATACCTCTTGTAAAAGGATTAGTCAGAGGTATACCATCAACCTGATAAACAGTGCCGCCGGTTCTACCCCCTCTTACGTGGAAATTGCCATCTGTTCCAACCGTTATACCGGCCTGAAGTTTTAACACCTCATTCACATCCTGGGCTCTAAGTTCATCGGCAATCGTGGCTCCATCAATTACAACTTTTGTAGAAGTCTGATCCTTTTGAACAACAGGGCGCTTTGCCACAATAACAACAGATTCCATCTCAACCGAAGTCTCACCTATTTCACCATTAAGTTCAGTAGATATATCTGCCATTATTTTGACTTCGTCATAAATAACACTCTGGTAACCAATCATTGAAATTTGTACACGATAAGTACCCGGACGAATAAGGGTTATGTAATACTCGCCATCTTCATCTGAGGAAGCGCCTAAAGTGGTTCCCATAATTACAATATTAACACCAATTAATGATTCACCGGTTTGGGCATCTTTAATAACCCCATATAGTTTGCCGGTGCTGCCCGCAAAAAGTGCTAAAGATGAGAAAGCCAGTAAAAGAGAGAATAAAATTACACGTCGCACATTCAACCTCATTAATTTGAGTTGATGATTTTCTGAATAAACATAAGAATAAAATTAATAGCTCACGACACAAAAAATGTGGCGGAATTAATCCCGCCACATACTTTCAAATAATTACACCTATTTAAGGAGTTCGAGCTTTATTGTTGTTCTTCCGAGAGAACTCTGAAGCGAAACAAAGTATACGCCACTTGCGGCTTTATTATTATTGTTGTCCACACCATTCCATCTAACATTATATCTGCCTGGCTGCATTTCGCTGTTTACAAGAGTTTTAACCTCGTTGCCAAGTATATCATAAACAACCAATCGTACATTTCCAAGTTTACTGATAGTGTACTCAATTGTGGTTGAAGGATTAAATGGGTTTGGATAATTTGCCAGTAAATCGAATTCAGATGGTAACTCTGCTACTTCTTCAAGAGCGGTAACATACTCGTAAGGAATATTGACATGAATAACAGCTGTTTCAGAAGCGTCATTTACATCAGGAACATTACTCTCTCTGAAGGCAATATCAATACCATGCTCTGTAAAAACTCTGTTTGACAATGTTGCATAGCCGCCATCGTAACCCTCGCGACCTAATCTTAAAGGAGTTGACCATGATGCTCCGCCATCCTTAGAAAAGGTATAATAGTTCGCGTCAAGTCCATTTGTATCAGCAGGAATAGCTGCCTGAAATACAAAATGTATAACACCATTGTCATCACAAACCGCAGAAGTACCAAGCATATCGCCGGCTGTTTCTGTGTAGATTAAATTAGTTACAGACTCATCCCATGATTGATCCCAGCCTTTGCTTTGACAAAGCATGTATCTTCTGTGAAGTGTATCCGCAGGTAAATCATTAGTATGGTAAATAACATAGATGTTGGCTTGATTGTCAACTGCAACTGTAGGGTACCAGTTTGCAACTCTGTCAACAGAGGTTGTATCGGAAATAATCACTTCATCTGCCCAATTCATTCCGTCATACTGATTAAAGGATATTTCTCTTCTAGCACTATCCCAAGGTAATCCATTATGCCAGGTTGCGGCAAGTTTACCGTCAGGACCTGCCATCATTGTAACTCTGTTGTTTGTAATAGATCCATCAATCAAGCCAGAAGAAGATATTGGTGTAGCTTCTGTGCTCCAGGTTGTACCACCATCAGCACTTAACACCAAATAAGCAAATTCGTTTGGTTCACCGGCGCCATCATTATTATATGCAATCCAAATATTATTATCCGAGTCGACTTCTATGGAGGTTTCTTCACATTCATCAGCATCATGAAGGGATACTTTTACAGGTGTTGACCAATTTACACCATCATAATTTGAGTACATAATCATGTAATTTTCAGCTGATGTTCCCCTTTCCTGCCAGCTGGCATGAAGTACGCCGAGTCCATCGGCAGCAATTGCGGGTTTATCTGCTCTGTCCCCGGCATTTGAAATTGGCGCACCAGGCGACCATACCTGAAAATCATTATCATAAACAGAATAATTGATTTGTCCTCCCGCACCTCCTATGTCAGTCCAAAGAACTGCTAAAAGCCCGGTACTTGTTCTGGCAACTTTTTTGCCGTGGAAATAATACATCGACCCTGCGTTTGCAACATTGTCCTGAACTACAGTTGTTGTTTGTGCAAACATCATGGTCGTGCAAATTAGTAATGCTGTGAAAAAGGTAAAAAATGATTTCATGATTAACCCCTTCTATTGGTTGAATTTATCAAAAGATTTGATTGGCTACGGAGAGTTGATGAAGATTTGAAATTCATTTGGATATCACCCATTGATATTTATACTGCAAGTGATGTAAAACAATAATTGAGCCAGAAAAAAAACTTTGATAATGAATTAAAAACGAAGATATTGTCCGAAATGAGCTAAAAAAGCACAATTTAATGCACGATTTCAGCACACAGAAAGATTTAATAATCAATCAAAATCATTCCCTTCTGGTACTCCCGGATCAATGTACAAATAACCAGTACTGTTGATCAGGGAAGAAAAAAAAACTTATTCTTCCGGCACAACCTTTTTTACTGAATTTCAGTCTTAATGTTTGTACTGAATTTCAGGATAATATTTGGGGAAAAATGAAAGACCTGACTAAAATTGAAGAAATACTCCTTATCGCAATATGGCGGCTTAAAGCTGAAGCTTACGGAGTAAAGATCAGACAAAATGTTTCAAAACTGATCAACAAGGATTTCACCTACGGAAACCTTTACAGCGCACTAAATCAACTGACGCAAAAAAATTATGTAGTCAAACACCAGGGCAACACTGTGCCCGAGAGAAAGGGTAGACCGAGAATAGTATATGAAATTACTCCCTCCGGCTATGAAGCCCTACGAGATACTCAGGAAATGAATAATCTCCTTTGGGATGGAATAGAAAAGATTGCTTTTGATCAGGTATGTAAACAATGATAAAGAACAAAAACTCGCCACCGCTTTCAGCCAGGTTTTTACTGAGTTTATTCGCCAGGTTTAGTAACGAATACTCCCTTCTTGGGGATATGGATGAGGAATATTATGATCTGGCTAACCTAAAGTGTGCTTCATTCGCAAAAAGATGGTATTGGAGAAGCTTTGCAAAAATACTCCCCCAACTAATATTTCAATCAATGATATGGAGAATTTCCATGTTTCGAAACTATTACAAAATAGCCATACGAAATCTTTATAAAAATTTGAGCAGCTCATTTATTAATATTTTCGGTTTAACAATCGGGATGGCTTGTACAATCTTCATCTTTTTATGGATTCAGGATGAGTATAATTACGATTCTTTTCATTCAAATAGTAACGAATTGGTGAGAATTGTACAAAACCAGGTCTATTCGGATGGAACGGATTATCAAGTTGCTGTAACTCCGGATGAAATTGGACCGGCACTTGTTAAAGACTATCCTGAAATAGTAAATTGCAGCAGGTTTAGACCATACAGCAAATCCCTAATATCCACAGGTGATAAAAAGTTTTATGAAACGGGATTATGTTTTGCCGATCCTTCATTTTTTACAATGTTTTCCTGGCAGTTTATTGATGGTACTCCCAAGGAAGCACTTTCAAACCCCCACTCCATAGTAATCACAGAGAAAATCGCTTCCAAATATTTTCCAAATGAGAGTGCGATTGGAAAAACAATGACACTAAATAATAGCTCTGAGTTCATAGTAACAGGAGTAATTAAAAATGTGCCGGCCAATTCACATTTGCAATTTGAACTTGCAGGAAATTTTGAAAGAATGGTTACTGAATTCGGATGGAATAACGGTTGGTTTAATAATAACTTTTATACTTATGCCCAACTACAACCGGGCACTGACATAAATATTATCAACGAAAAAGTGAAATATTACATAAAGAAGATTGATGAGGAATCAACTACTGAATTTTCCTTACAGCCATTACGGGACATTCACTTAAAATCCGACTATTCGATTGATTTAACAGGACACAGTGAAAATGGGGAAATATATATTACTTTCTTTTCTATTATTGCCATTTTTGTACTGAGTATCGCTTGCATAAATTTTATGAATCTAACAACTGCCCAATCAACAAAACGGTTAAAAGAAATTGGTGTGCGAAAGGTTAATGGTGCCTTAAGAAGAGATATAGCCGCACAATTTTTCAGCGAGGCCTTGCTCGCAGCCTTTTTAGCATCATTACTTTCAAATATTCTCGTTGTCCTTCTTCTCCCCTCCTTTAATTCTTTAACTGGAAAATCATTCGAGATAAATGTTTTGATTAGTTCAAACGTAACTATCATTATTTTTCTAATAGCAATCATCACCGGAATTCTGTCTGGTATCTACCCGGCAATATATCTTTCATCCTTCCATCCGATTAAAGTTTTGAAAGGAATTAAGTCCGGCAGTTCCTCAAAGTCTTATCTCAGAAGAATTCTTATTGTAACTCAATTTTCACTATCACTTATTCTTATAATTGGTACACTTGTTGTTTTTTCACAACTGGAATACATGCAAAATTCTAATCTGGGTTATGAAAAGGAACATATAGTTTATTTTAGAAAAAATGCTGGCATAACGGATAATTACGATGCTTTTAAGACAGAATTAAAAAAAGATCCAAATATTCTAAACGTAACAACCTCAAATTCATTAATGAGTTATACAGTTAATTCATTCGGCGGGCTTAAGTGGGAAGGGAAAGATCCTGAAGATATGGTTTTGATTTATCGTAAGTCTGCTGATTACGACTTTATTAACACATTTGGTATGGAAATTATTGAAGGTCGCGATTTTTCCAAGGACATTACAACTGATGCCGGCTCAGCCTTCATTGTGAACGAAGAAGCCGTGAAGCTTATGAATATGAAAAAGCCAATTGGTAAATGGATAAAATTCTTTGGTAAGTACGAGGGTTCAATAATAGGTGTAGTTAAGAATTTTCATTATAAATCACTCCATGAGAAAATAGAACCTCTATTGGTAATGATTAATCCTGAATGGGACAGATATGTTTTCGTAAAAGTAAACTCAAAAAACATTTCTGAATCACTTGCCTCCATTGAGAAAGTCCACAACACTTTTAATAAGGAATATCCTTTTGAATTTACTTTCCTTGATGATGATGTAAACACACTATATGAGACAGAAGTCAGGACAAAAAATATTTTTCAAATCTTTACGTCCCTTGGAATATTTATTTCTTCAGTTGGGCTACTTGGACTGATCACTTTTGCTGCAGAGCAAAGAGTAAAGGAGATTGGTATCAGAAAAGTTCTGGGATCATCTATTTCAGGAATTGTAGCACTCCTTACAAAAGAATTCCTGATCCTTGTGACGATATCAAATATTATCGCCTGGCCTCTGGCTTTCTATTTCATGAAAAGCTGGTTGGAAGGGTTCGCCTATCATGTATCAATAAATGTTAGTCTTTTTTTTATAGCAGGGATTGCAACAACGACTCTCACATTCTTAACAATATTCTGGAAAACCTTTAATGCTGCAAGGGCTAATCCTGTAAATAGTCTAAAGTATGAGTAGGTAATTAATATGAATCCGTCAAAACCTCCATTTTTTTCGAGAATGCTTCTGAGTTACTTCAGTCGTTTCAGTAACGAGTATAATCTACTTGGTGATCTTGATGAGGAATACGCAGAACTCGCTAAGATGAAGGGGAAACGTTTTGCACGTAATTGGTACCGGCGAAATTTTTTGCGAACAGTACCAATGCTAGTTAAAGAATCACTTCTTTGGAGTTTATCAATGTTTGAGAATTATGTAAAAATCGCCTTAAGAAATCTATATAAGAATAAGAGTATTTCTTTCATTAACATTTTCGGATTGGCTATTGGAATGACATGTGCTATCCTGATATTTATGTGGGTACAAGGTCAGTTGAGTTATAACCAGTTCCAGGAGAAGAAAGAAAACATCTACCGAATGGAAACTGATACCTGGGTAGTGTTAGCCCCCATCATGGCAGAAATACCAAAGGGCTTTCCTGAGGTTGAAGAAGTCGTAAGATTCTATTTCTGGTGGGAACCGACTATCAAGTACGAGGAGAAAACATTTACTGTAACTGACGTTGCCTTGTGCGATAGTAATGTATTCAGAATGTTTGATTTTGATTTTATTTTGGGTGATCCTGAAACAGCACTTACGGCGCCAAATTCAATCATTCTTACTGAATCAATTTCCAAAAAACTTTTTGGGAACGAAAACCCTATGGGACAAAAAGTCATTATCTCCAGCGATGACGAATATATGGTATCAGCAGTAGTGCGGGATGTTGAAAAACTGCACATGAAAATAAACGCGTTCATTTCTGTAATGGATGTTGTTCGGGATGATCCTGAAAGCGATTTTCTAACTTCTCGTTCCCATAACTTTGATGTTTATGTTCTTACAAAAGATGGAATTAATGTTCAATCGTTGGTTGAAAAAATTAACATCCGGGGTGCTGAAGAATTTGAATACCCTGATAAAAATTTTCTTCTCCGACCGTTTGATGATATTTACTTCAATAATGATCTTGCACACGAGAATAACACACAGCATGGCAACATGGATATGATAGTGGTTTTTTCAATAATAGCAATATTAATTCTCTTAATTGCCTGCATCAACTTCGTAAATCTTACAGTTGCAAAAACCAGCATTCGCGAAAAGGAGATTGCAATAAGAAAAGTAGTTGGAGCCAAACAATCCTCCCTTCAAAAGCAATTTTTTGGTGAGACTTTTTTTATTGTATTTCTTTCGTTTCTTCTCGCTATGTTTTCTGTATATCTTTTACTACCGCAGTTTAATGATCTGACAAGTGAGCGAATTTCCTTTGAGTTAATTGACCTGCATTTTGTTTTTGTGCTGTTAGGAGTAATATTTTTTGCTGCATTTGTTTCCGGTATTTATCCATCCTTCTACTTATCGGTTTTGAAACCCGTACTTATTCTTAAAGGGAAATCCGAAAATGGTGTAAAGGGGAATTCTTTAAGCAAAGTACTTATCGCCTTTCAGTTTGCTATTGCAATATTCTTGATAATTACAACACTTACTGTAGTTGATCAACTTAATTTTATGCAAACTGCCGATTTAGGAATTGACGATGATCAAATGTTAACAACTACACTTAGGGGGGAGAACTTCAGTGGCAGTGCTGAAAACAGAATTGCCCGAAAAAAACTTTTTAAAGAAAGGATAATGCAACATCCGGCAATTTCAGGAGTAACTTATGTAACACAACTGCCCGGAAAAATCACCAATACCTGGAATTGGTACGTTGAAAATGAGGCGGAAAGAACGCCTTTAAATGTGATCAATTCCAATCCTGATTTTGTTGATGTAATGGGATTAAAATTACTCGAGGGCCGAACTCATTCATTTGATATAAAATCTGATTATGCCCACGACCCGGAGGCGAGAAAATTTGTAGTTAACGAAACAGCTGTAAAAGCCCTGGGACTGGAGAACCCTGTTGATAGAATAATTAATGGTGGTGGAATTCAAATTATTGGTGTGGTTGCTGATTTTCATTTTAATTCATTACATACCAAGATTGGGCCACTTGGCATCTGTTGGAATAAATGGCCAGGGCGTGCCTGTATAAAGATTAGTGGGAAGGACATAAACTCAGCAATGGCACATATAGAAAAAGTATATCGTGAATTTTGTCCGGGAGTAGGGTTTGAATATAGTTTTCTTGATGAATCATTTGCAAAAGAGTACGAGACCGAACAAAGACTTGAAAGCCTTCTCTCCTATTTTGTAGGGGTTGCCATTACACTCTCATGCTTAGGACTTTTTGCTCTTACAGCTTTCATGGCTGAAAGAAGAATAAAAGAAATAGGAATCAGAAAAGTTCTTGGCTCTTCAAATTCAGGTATAATTTTACTTTTAGCGCAGTCCTTTTTACGCTGGATAGTTCTTGCTAATGTTATAGCATGGCCTGTTGCATATTTTGTGCTTGATAACTGGTTACAAGACTATGCTTATAGAATAGGGATTAGTCTCGTAACTTTTACAGGTGGCACTTTGCTCTCACTCGCCATCGCCATGATAACAATCTCTTATCAGGCTCTAAAAGCCGCATCACTTAATCCGGCTGTTTCATTAAAAATGGAATAGGTCACAATCGTATTCAATATACCCGGGAGTTGGTTCTCTCCGGGTATGATTAAACGGGGACGAAGGACTCAGCAAAAGAAACTTCACTTAAAGTAATTATATTCCATTCTTTCATTATCTTACACGAGACCCAGTTCTTTTATTGTTTGTACTATTTTCATTTTCGAAATAGGTTTAACCAGATAGGAAGTGCATCCTCCCTTATTAAAAGCATCCATTACATCCTTTGGTGTATCAAGAGCGGTGATCATAATTATCTTAGCTTCATCTTTGGGGAGAATATTAGCTTTAGCCTCTTTATCTCTTATAATTGAAAGCGCCTCTTTGCCATCCATTTCAGGCATCATAACATCCAGGCAGATAAGATCGTAGGGGAGACCTTCTTCAGAAGCAAGAGTAAAAGCCTCCACAGCTTCCTTACCGTTAACAGCCACTTCACAAATCCCATAGGGGGCTAACATTTTTTGCAGAACCAGTCTGCTTACAAAGTCGTCTTCAACAACAAGTGATTTCATGATTTTTCTCATCCTATAATAAGAGATAACTATTTATTTATTAAAAATTTTATCCTGCTCTTTTAAATTCAAGCACAAATTGAAATTTGGTGCCAAAGCCTGGCTCACTCTCAAGCCATATTTTGCCGTTCATTAATTCAACCATTTTTTTTACAATAGAAAGTCCTAGTCCTGAACCGGAATATTTTCTTGTTAATGAACTATCCACCTGAGTAAAACTTTCAAATATCATATCATGTTTTTCTTTAGGAATTCCTATACCCGTATCTTCAATGGTAAAATGAACTAATTGTTTCTTTTTCCGGACCGACGTAGTTTGTGTTTTTGGAGCCACAATAATTTTAATACTCCCGGCTTCTGTAAATTTAACAGCATTACTCACCAAATTTGCCATTACCTGTTTTGTTTTTTTTCCATCACCAATAAAAGACTGCGGCAGAGCCTTATCATATTCTAATTCTATTTTAATTCCGCTTCTTCTGGCCTGAGTCTGGTAAGGCTGAAGTAAATCATCTATATCTTTTCGCAGGTTAAATTCAGACTCTTCAAATATTTCCCGATTATCTTCAATTTTAGAAAAGTCAAGAAGGTTATTCAACAACTCCAGCAAAGTAAATCCGGACTGTTTCACCATTTCGAGAAATTCCCGCTGTTCCTCATCAAGTTCTGAATCTAGCAGCAGATCAGTAAGACCCATTATCCCATTTAAGGGAGTTCTCAGTTCATGACTCATATTTGAAATAAATGTTGACTTTGCTTTGTTAGATGCTTCTGATAATTTTTTTGCCTCGCGTAACTCATCCTCAATAATTTTTCTGTTGGTAATGTCAAGACAAACGCCAACATACCCGTCAAATTTACCCTCTATGTCGTAGTAAGGATTACCAATACAGATAAGCCAGTGATATTGTGCATCAATATTTAAGAGCCTGATTTCAGACTCAAACTTTTCTTCAGCCAGAAAAGCGCTTTCAAATAATTTGACGAAGGGCTCTTTATCTTCGGGGTGAATATTATCGAACCATCTTTGGAATATTTGTGATTCAAGACTTCTTCCCGTAAACTCAATCCAGTTCGAATTAAAGTAGTTGAATTGTTTTTCTCTGTTTGTCCGCCAAATAAGAACCGGGAATTTTTCAAAAATATTCAAGTAAAAATCTTTGGTTGACAATGCAGTCAATTGATCATTTCTTCTTTCGGTTACATCTCTGAAAGTAATCACTTTCCCAATTATCGTACCACTTTCATCCTTAAGATCTGATCTTTTTTCTTCAATAGGAATATGTATGCCATGTTTTGAAACGAGCATTTTGCTTTCAAATATATTCTTGTATTTTCCTTTCTTCCTAAGCGTGGCAAGATATATCAATCCTTCAACTGAAGTATCATTATATATATCAAATACCTGATTATAATTTGCGCCCAGGCACTCTTTAGTAGAATAACCCGTTACTTCTTCAGTTGCAGAATTAATAAACTTGATGTTACTATTTTGATCTATTGCAACAACGCAATCTCCTATACTGCTTAAGGTTGCTTTGAACCATAATTCACTTTCTTTTAATTTTAACTCAATCCCCTTTTTATGCAGCGCGATTTCAATTGCACCCATCAGGTCGCGCATATCAAAAGGTTTAACAAGATATCCGTATGGTTCAGTTTCCTTAGCTCTATCAATATATTTCTTGTCATTTAGTGCCGTCATAAAGATAACAGGAGTACCATACTCCTTCTTTACAATATGTGCGATTTCAATGCCGTCTCTATCACCCTCAATCATTATATCCATTAATATTAAATGAGGTCTGTACTTTTCAATCATCTCCAGGGCAGTAACATCTGAAGGAGCGATGCCTACAACATTATACATAAGTTTCTTAAGCATAAGTTGAGTCAGATGCCCAACATTCTTGTCGTCCTCAACTATCAATATATTTGTGATTGCCATAATATTCCCGGCTTTAACTGAAAATTAACATTGATTAATTACGGCACCCGCTATACTTCCAAGAGGTAATATTTTATTAACTCCCCCAAGCTTCACGGCTTCGTGAGGCATTCCGTAAACAACACAGGTTTTCTCGTCCTGTGCAATTGTATATGCCCCGGCTTCTTTTAACTCAAGCATACCCTTAGCGCCATCGTCACCCATCCCCGTCATAATAACTCCAACGGCATTTCTGCCTGCATATCGTGCGGAAGATCTGAATAAAACATCGACCGAAGGACGATGTCTGCTGACGAGTGGTCCATCCTTAATCTCAACATAATATCTTGCGCCGCTTCTCTTTAAGAGCAAGTGATGATTTCCCGGTGCTATTAGAGCTCTTCCTCTAATTACAGTGTCATTATTCTCCGCTTCTTTCACTGATATTCTGCAAATGCTATCCAGCCTTTTTGCAAAGGCAGTTGTAAAGTTCTCTGGCATATGCTGGACAATAACAATACCAGGGGAATCTAACGGAAAGGATTCTAAAAATATTCTCAAGGCTTCTGTGCCACCCGTAGATGCCCCAACAACAACTACTTTCTCTGTTGTCTGAAGCATTGCCTTGCTTGTATGTTTCGCCATAATAACGTCTGCAGACAACTTGGGTTCGACATCAATCTTGCGAACGGAATATTTCCTGATGTTAACTTGAGCAGCGGCTTTAACAACATCACATATATGTATTCTGGATTCTTCTAAAAATTGTTTTGTCCCAAGACGAGGTTTAGTAATAATTTCCACGGCTCCATATTCGAGGGCTTTCAAGGCGGTTGCAGATCCATCACTGGTAAGACTTGAACAAATGACAACTGGTATTGGATGTTGGGTCATAATCTTCTGAAGAAAAGTTATTCCATCCATGTTGGGCATTTCCACATCAAGAGTGATTACATCAGGAATCTCATCTTTTATTTTGGTAACAGCCATCAAAGGATCAGTCGCAGTTCCCATTATTTCAATACCAGGATCCGAGGATAATAATTCCGATAATGTCTGCCTTACTATGGCAGAATCGTCTACAATAAGCACTCTAATTTTTTTCATTGTTCTTAAGCCTGTTTAAGAATATTTCACCGGTTTTTGAGCGGAAGAATAGTTTTCTTCCCCTTTCTCCACCAACATCCGAAGCAGCGATTTTTATATTGAATTCACTTATTGTCTTGGTTGCTGAATTAATATTCTGACTTCCTACCGTGTTAATTTTTACCATACCCGAAACAGTTTGTAAAACGTCAGCTCCGCCAAATAGCTTTAATTCAATTTCTTCGTTGCTGATTCCCTTTTCATTAAATTTCTTAATCATATTTTTGATTGTGCAATCCACATATTTATAGGGATCCAAACAAACGCTGCAGTTATCATGGGGTTCTTTACATGCAGGCAACTGACAATGAGAAATGCCGCTATAGTGGTTAATTCTACAATGCATGGAAATAGAAACACACGAACCCAAAACAGTTGAAACAACAATATCCTTGTCACTATAACATATTTCACCCGGGTGAAGATAAACGATTGGAAGATTTTTGAAATCGGGTTTCAATTTACCTTCCTATATGTACTTGCTGCCAATTGGGTTAAGGGTAAATTCATATTGAAAATAGACTCAGAGTGACCGAGGAATAAATATCCACCCGGATTTATATAGCTAACAAGCTTTGCAATAAGTTTGTCCTGGGTTGCTTTATCAAAATAAATAATAACATTTCGGCAAAAAATAATATCGAATGTATCATTAATTCCAAAATCATCATCCATAAAATTAAGCCAGCGGAATTCAATCATCTGTCTCAGAGCAGGGATAACTCTGACCATTTTTTTACTTTTATCTTTACTTCTCAAAAAATACTTTTTTAGTAAATCCTGAGGTATCGGTGTTGTTCTGTTGTCCTCATAAATAGCGGATGCAGCCTTTTGCAATACACGGGTAGAAATGTCAGTAGCTAAAATGCTATAGGTATAACGTGGAACTGATTTAGCAAACTCGCTTAAAACTATTGTTAAGGTATACGGTTCCTCACCCGTTGAACATCCGGCACTCCAAATCTTTAGTGGGCGTTGAACACCAGCCCCGGTCATATTTTTTAATTCCGGAAGAGCATTCCGTGAAAGGAAGGTAAACTGGTTGGGCTCCCTGAAAAAATCTGTTTTATTTGTTGTAATAACATCAACCATGTTTGTAATTTCGGCGGCACTGCCGTCCTTCGAAAAAAGGAATTCGCAGTACTCATTGTATGAACTCATTTCAAGGTCTCTCAATCTCTTGCGAAGTCTCGCTTCTACCATGGTCTTTTTAGTCTCTGGCATTTTTATGCCGACTTCATTATATATAAAAGTGCTCAGCCTTTCGAAATCACTTTTTGATAAAGTTTCCTGATTATTATCTTTGAACATTTTCTCTACCTTATATATGATTCTTTTTTACATCTATCCGATCTTGATTATTATAAAACCTGGCACTGTTCGGTTCTAATGCCACATAGTTTAAAACACAATTAAAATGAATATTGACTCTCATTGTACCAATCCAATTACTGTTGTAATGACACTTACCATATGTGTTACTTCTTCCTTTGTGCCTCTCTTTGAAAAGAGATAATCGCAGTAATCATCAAAAGAAAATATTCCCCTTTGGGCAAACCATTGTTTTAAATGGTATGCTGCCTGAATTTTCAGAGAACCGGACATTTGTATACCGCTCTCCTCACAAATTATACAAACCAATTCCTGAAAAGCAGAATCTTCAATCACCTCAATACATTTATTATTTTCCATTTGGCACCATCTCTTTTAATACTACGCACACTATTACTTTAGTGTGCGTAGTTAAATAAATATTTATTAGAATTTTTCAAATTCCTGATCCAGGTTATCACCTTGTCCGTTAAGATCAATTAAAGCCCCGGTCATTTTACCCGATTTTTTCGATTTATCAATTCCCGCTTTTTGAGCAATGGCTTTGGGTTTAACCGGAGGCCGCATATGTGCAACATTTGGTCTGTAAGCATCACTATTTCTTTGCTGTGTTGGCATCATTCTTTTATTTGAGCTTCCATTACTTTTATTATCAAGTTTGAAGAATGAGATTGTATCCTGAAGCTGCTCTGCCTGGCTCGATAATTCCTCTGCCGTTGAAGCCATTTGCTCTGAAGCAGATGCATTCTGCTGGATGATCTGATTCAACTGTTGAATTGCGCTATTAATTTGCTCTGCCCCGCTATTCTGTTCATGGCTCGAAGCGGTTATTTCCTGCACCAGTTCACTGGTTCTGCGGATATCAGGAACTATCTTTGTAAGCATATCGCCGGCTTGCTCTGCTACTTTTATACTTGAGGCTGAGAGTTGATTTATCTCTGCAGCTGCCGTCTGACTTCTTTCTGCAAGTTTTCTTACCTCACTTGCTACAACAGCAAATCCTTTGCCATGTTCTCCGGCTCTTGCCGCTTCAATGGCTGCGTTTAAGGCTAGAAGATTTGTCTGACGGGCTATTTCTTCTATGATAGAAATCTTACCCGCTATCTCTTTCATGGCATCTGCTGTTTCAACTACGGCCTTGCCACCTTCCTGTGCATCTTCGGAAGATTTAAGAGCTATTTTTTCTGTTTGCTGGGCGTTGTCAGCATTTTGTTTGATGTTTGAAACCATCTGCTCCATCGAGGAAGAAGCTTCTTCTGCCGCCGAGGCTTGTTCTGTTGCTCCCTGCGACATTTCTTCCGAGCTTGAACTTAATTCGAGTGAACCGGAAGATACATTATCAGAGGCAGACATTACACTTTCAACCACTTCTTTTAGTTTCTCAACCATTAAATTAAGAGCATTAGCCAATTGCCCAATTTCATCTTTCTGTTCTATCTCCAATCTTTGTGTAAGGTCGCCAGCTGCAACTGCCTCGGCAAGTTTAACACCTCTTTTCAATGAATTTGCTATCATCTTTGAAATAAAAATAGCAATTGAAAGAGCCAATAATATGATTACTATTAATAAGAAAATTGTTTCCATAAATATTTGATTGGCTTCACTATCAAATGCCTCATCAGCCTCAGTCATTTCTGCTTTCAAAGAATTTGCATATTCTCTTAGAGGGACTTGTGATTTTTCAAGAAACCCATCTATCCTTCCATCAATCTCTACTATTTTCTTTTCTAATTCTTCAGTACTCGTCTGTTTTAGGAGCGGCAGCATTTCTGTTTCAAAAACAGATATTAGATTATCCACTTCTGCTGAAGATGCTCTTGCCCATTCTTTTTCCTGCTCAGTATCAGATTCCCGTATTAACATATCAACGAGACCTGACCACTCATTTTTAACTTCTGCCCATTTGGAGAGGGTTTCGTTAACATTCCTATTAATTTCACCATCCGCTATAACCATATACATTTTGTAAGGTACTCGTCTCGCATGATCTGCATCGACAGCTGAATCAGCTCTTTTAGCACCAGCATCCTGCATACTCATCAATGTTTGAATATTTGATAATGTCATAACAACCATTATGATAGTTATAATAATTACTGTCGAAAATCCCAACAGCAGTTTGCTCCCTACTTTTAGATCCTTAAACCATTTCATTTTGTACCTCTTTTATTTTATTAGTAATTAAAACGTTAACTGCATCCTTGAACCTAATACCAAAGCGCTTTCTAATTGCGGATAGTAGGATGGATTTATTATATATTGAATATCCGGTTGAATTATTAACCAGGGTGTTATACTGAATGTATAAGTTGCCTCAATATTAAATTCGTAAGATGTTAATATTTCATCATCCTGCACCGCAGTCGATTCCCTGAACATTGAAGAACTGTGTGAATATGCAACTGCTAATCCAGCCTCATCGTTTTCTCTGCCTCCAAACAAACCGGCAGACTTTAGTCCTGCTCCAAAGTAATAATCATTTGGATTTACATTTTCATTAGCGTAACCAATTCTTAAAAATCCGTACAAATTTCTCTCTGATATTTCACTGCTTGATGAGAGTAATTTTTCCATACTCAAATAAAATCCATAATTTTTTTCTGATGAGAGAATATCTCCATCATTACCTGCAAGACTAAATTTTTCAAAATCAGTTGTGTAAGACCATGCACCAATAGCTATTTTACTATTTAATTGCTCTTCTATGTTACTAACAAAACCAAGCTCTGCTGTTAACAACAAGCCATCATCCTTATTAAATTGTATCTGTGTTCCATAAGGATTTTCCGGATCACCCGGGATCCCATCAAATAAAGCTGCCTGAAAATAATCACCTGCTTCCGCCTCATACTTAACTCTTACAGCCATAGAAGTTGTAGGAAAAATCGAAGGTCCGTTATTGCCACTTTGTGAAAAATCAGGACCAATTCCATGAGAGGGATTGATAAATATTGAAGATGATTCTCTGGCATCAAATTCCGAATTGAGATCATACAAACCAACAAGAAGAGATAATTGCTCATTGAAAAATTTTTTCTCAAGAAGGAGTTGATATATTTTCCAGGTTGAGACTGTTTCAATATTGCTTATGCCTTGTGATGTTCCGGCATAATCATTGGGAACTCCACCACTGGTACCAAGAAACTGCAATGTAAATGTTGCGGCATTAAGCCCCAGGCTCTTTTCGAGATCAGCTGAAAAAATGAGATCAATGTTATCGAGTGAAGTTGTTCCCTTTTCCACTCCGCCGGAAACGTTAGAAAACATTTCCCCCTTGTAAACCAGTTCAAAATCCACCCCGGATTCGCTCATGGAATTTCTTACCCCCCACCAATTACCGCTGAAGGCATCTCTGTGAAAAAAATCAGAATTGAATGATTCATCTTCAATTCCCAACTCAATACTGCGGTTTTGAGAATAAATCAGAGTATTAAAATCAGTTGGAACCATGGCTACAACTAAGGTGTCCGGTTCTGTGACTTGTGCCTCTATTAGAGAACAAACCATTAGAATTTGCACCACGCACACTATTCTAAAGTGCTTCATTAAAACAAAACAGAGCATATCTGCATTTTTCTTATAATTTGTCAGCATGAGTGCCTCCTGCATAAATTATTTCACTTAATCGGCTTACAGAATTATTTTTGTTCGGAATAATATATTTCGTCACATTACCATTGGTTGAATAAATAATTCTACAAACAATTAGTTAGTTTACTGAGCTTCAATAGGGTTAGCGTTATTAGTATTTTGAACAAGCTCAAGTTCTTCAGATGAAAACACCTTATCAATATCCAGAAGGATGATAAATTTTTCATCCTTCTTACCCATTCCTTTAATAAACTCAGTATTAAGTTTAGTACCAATCTTAGGAGCAGGTTCAATGTTTTGTGGTTCTATTTCAAATACTTCCTGAACGGAATCAACCAGCGCCCCGATAATAGTTGTTTCTCCCTCGATGGCAACTTCAACAACCACTATACAGGTGTTTACAGTTTTTTCAGTTACTGTCAGTCCAAATTTCATATTCATGTCAATAACAGTAACGACACTTCCGCGCAGATTAATAACCCCGCGCATAAATTCAGGTGTTTGAGGAACCTTAGTAATATTTATTGAATCCAATATCTCCCTAACTTGGGCAACATCCACTCCGAACACTTCGTCATTCAATTTGAATGTAAGGTATTGCCTTGTTTCATTAATTACCGATCCAGCCATTAGAGCCTCCCTTAGTAAATGTTATTTTATTTGCTTATATAATTTCGTATTCTAGTTTATTGTCATTACCCCTATGATTTATTGATGCCCCTTTTGGGGATGAAGCAGATTTATTTATTAGCGAAGTTTTGGAACCTGCACTACTTAATTGAAGATTCCCTCTCCCATTGCCAGACTTTAATTTTGAAGAACTGGCTCTTTTATCTGATCTACCGTTTTTATTATTATCAAGTTTGAAGAATGAAATATTATCCTGAAGTTGTTCCGCCTGGCTTGATAGTTCTTCTGCCGTTGAAGCCATTTCTTCCGAGGCTGAAGCGTTCTGCTGAATGATCTGATTCAATTGTTGTATTGCGCTGTTTATTTGCTCTGCACCACTATTTTGTTCATTACTTGATGCGGTAATTTCCTGAACCAGCTCGCTCGTTCTCTGTATATCTGGCACCATCTTAGTGAGCATATCGCCTGCCTGCTCAGCAACTTTAATACTGGAGGTAGAAAGAGCATTGATCTCAGCAGCAGCGTTTTGACTTCTTTCAGCCAGTTTTCTTACTTCACTTGCTACAACCGCAAAACCTTTTCCATGTTCGCCTGCGCGTGCTGCTTCAATTGCTGCGTTTAAAGCGAGAAGGTTGGTCTGACGGGCTATTTCTTCAATGATTGAAATTTTACCGGCAATATCCTTCATAGCCTGCACAGTTTCCAAAACTGCCTTTCCACCTAACTTTGCATCCTCAGAGGATTTAAGTGCTATCTTTTCAGTCTGCTGGGCATTATCGGCATTCTGCTTAATATTTGAAAGCATCTGTTCCATTGAAGATGAAGCCTCTTCAGCCGCGGAAGCCTGCTCGGTAGCTCCTTGTGACATCTCTTCCGAACTCGAACTCAATTCCAGTGAACCGGACGATACATTGTCTGAAGCTCCCATTACATTTTCAACTACATCCCTGAGCTTATGAACCATCTTATTCAGTGATTCTGCCAGCATTCCAATTTCATCTCTTTGATAAATATCTATATCTGCAGTTAAATCCCCTGTTGAGAGTGAATCGGCAAATTTTACGGCTTTAATTATGGGAACGGCAAATAGCTTTGAAAATACAAAGGCAATTAATACACCCAACCCCAATCCTATAACAGATACAATCAATACTCCCAGCCTTGTCTTGGACGCGAGAGCCATCATCTGTTCATCAGTAAGAAGATTTTTAGCCGTTACTGTCTGAATCTCTTCTAAAATGGACTTAACTTTTTCCAGGTTAGGAATTGTTTTTGAGTTATAAACACTGATTATTTCATCCCTGGTATGGTCTGCTTTCTTTAATACGTCATTAATTTCTTCCGCGCTCTGATGTAAAGCTTTGTGTGGTTCATCAATCTGGGAAAAGAGGGGCTTTAATTCCTTAACATTTTCTTCTGCTTTTGTTCTGCCTTCTGAATGATACCACTTCCCGAATGCACATAAATCAGGATTTACCTGTACATCCACCTTTGATATATTTTCATCCCTTAAAACAACACCCAGTTTTGATGCCCAATCAAGGTGGTCAACTGTTCTTTTTAACATTTCAGCACGAATCTGATTGCCTGTAATAACTTCGTCTGCATTGTCTACTATGTTATTAATCCCGGTAATTGACCAAAAGCAAATTACTCCGATGGTTACAATCAGTATACCGAAGCCTAGTGTAAATTTCATTCCAAGTTTCAAATTCTTCCAACTCATTTCAATCTCCAAATAGTCATTGATTTAATTCGATATGTTTTGCAGCGCATCTTCATTCATGACAATCTGCTGAATATCAAGAATTAGCGCTACTGTACCGTCACCCATTATGGTTGCACCTGAAACACCCTTTACATTTTTGTAAAAGACACCCAGGGATTTAAGCACAGTTTGGTGCTGACCGAATACTTCGTCAACTACAAATCCAACCCGGTTTCCACCAACATCTGCAATCACTACCTGTTCAATGTCGGGGCGTTCAGAGGTAAGCTCAAACCTTTCCCGAAGGCTGATGTATGGTGTTATTCCGCCACGAATATTTATTATGTGTCTTCCGTGAGCGTTTTTAATATCATTTGTGGTCAGCTCAACGCATTCTTCAACTGAGGATAAAGGGAGTATGTAGTGATCATCGGCTATTTTAACGAGCAGACCATCTATTATTGCCAGGGTTAAAGGAAGCTTTAATACAATGGTTGTACCTTCTCCCTTTTTACTTTTAACATCCACAGTACCTCTCAGGCTCTCAATGGCTCGTTTCACAACATCCATTCCCACACCCCTGCCGGATACGTTTGTAATTTTTTGAGCTGTTGAAAATCCGGGAGCAAAAATGAGTGCAAAAATTTCTGTTTCGCTTAGTTCAGCATTTTCAGTTATCAATCCATTTTTAACTGCTTTCGCTCTAATTACCTCTTTGTCCAATCCGGCACCATCATCACTTATCTCAATTATTACATTCCCACCGGATTGACTTGCTGAAAGTTGAACAGAACCGGTTCGTGGTTTACCAGCTTTTTCTCTCTCTTTGGGTAATTCGATAGCGTGATCAATGCAGTTTCTTATTATGTGAACAAGCGGGTCGCCTAGTTTTTCGAGGACTGTCTTATCAAGTTCTGTATCAGCGCCTTCGGTTGTAAGCTCAACCTCTTTGCCAAGCTCACCGGATAGATCTCTTACTAATCTTTTGAATTTATTGAACGTGGAACCTATGGGAAGCATTCTGATATTAAGTGCGCTGTCGCGCAGCGACCAAGTTATTCTTTCAACTTCTTCAGAAACGGTAATCATCTCAGCATCATCACGCTGGTTAGCCAGTTGTGATAACCTTGCCTGAGTAGTGACCAACTCGCCAACCAGATTGACAAGTTCATCAAGTTTCTCCGTACTTACGCGCAGACTGGAACCAACTTCGGCTTCACCGGTACTTTCAACACGTTCTTTTACTTTTGCCTTTTTTGGAGTAACTGATTTAGTAATTGATTTTTCTTCCAAAATCAAATTGAAGGCATTTAAGAGATATTCTACATCGTAATTGCCCATCAGGGTTTCTTCTAACAGTATAGCTTCAAAACTATGGAACGCTTCATGGTCTTTTAATTTATTCTCTTCATCAATCGTTTTTATGAAAAGTTCACATTGGTCTTCAATAAAAATGAATACATCTTTTATGGCGTCAGCATCTTCTTTTGTCTTAAGGATGATATCCCAATATGTGTAGCAAAGTTCGGGGTCAATTTCCTCCAAAGATGGGATCATATCAATTCTGGATAAAACGATTGATTCCCCCATTTCGGTTAACTCTCTTATCAGGAATATGGGGTTTGTACCATTTTGAAAAAGTTCTATACTCGGTTTGAACTTAATAAGGTAGGTCAGGAGATTTCCAAAAGGCTTCTCAACCTTTTTATTTTCCATCTCTGGTTCGTTTTCAGTTTTGCTTTTATCACCAGCATTAAAATCAAGAATAATGTCTCTGAATGATGTTAAAATCCCCTTCGTCACATCATCATCAATTATTCTTTTATCATTATTGCCGGTGAGCAGCAAAGCAATTTGATCACGAGCAGCAAGTGTAAGATCGATAATTTCCTTTGTAATTTTAATATCCCCATTTCGGATACGGTCGTATACATTTTCGATATCGTGAGTAAACATTGTAATATCATCGTAACCGAACATACCAGAAGAACCTTTAATGGTATGAAGTATCCTGAATACTTTAGCTATCAACTCAACATCGTCGGGGACGTTTTCAAGCTCAAGAAGACCACTCTCTAATTGTGTAAGTAGATCTGAAGCTTCTTCGATAAATGCCTGCTTGTGAATGTCTATCATCCTATCACCTTTTTAATAACAGAGATTAATTGAGCCGGTTGAAAAGGTTTGACTATCCAACCAGTTGCCCCTGCGGATTTTCCTTCCATCTTCTTTTCACCCTGAGATTCGGTAGTAAGCATAATTATGGGGGTGAATTTATATTTGGGGTTACTCCTGACATTTTTAATTAATTCAATTCCGTCCATGTTTGGCATATTCAGATCAGTAACAATCAGATTCAAATCTTTAACGTTTATCTTGGATAAAGCATCCTTACCGTCACAGGCTTCAATAACATCATAGCCGGCTTCTTTTAAGGTAAAGCTTACCATCTGCCTCACGCTGGCTGAGTCATCAACAGTCATTATGGTTTTACTCATTTTCTCCTCCAATTTCTTCAGTTCCATGATTATCAAGAAGCCAGGTATAAGCGCCACTTCCCGACGAATTCACACAGTCCATAAATGCCCCTGGTAAAGGAGATCTTACAGACATGGCAAGACCTTCAGCAGTGCAGGATTTAAAGAGAGAAATCATCAACTGTAAGAAGGCAACATCAAACTCCTCTCCCTCATGCAGATCGACAACAATATCCTTCCCTTTCTTTAGTGTTTTTTGAAAGAGTTTTTTCACTTCAGTTAATTTTCCAATTGTTAAATCACCGCTTAAAATAATTTCAGAGGTTGATTTACTTCGATTCGCTTTTAATTTGGTCATTATTCAGCCTGCCTAAAATAGTTCAACATTATCGCCTAGATTATCTTCATCTTTCTGAATCTCAAAATGATTCTTGTTAGATGAAGACATTTTACCTTCAATAAATTGCTGATGAATTTTACGTTCCTGATTCATGGTATATTTACCAGCAAGTTTTTTTATATTTTTTTCTCTTTTTTCTTCCGGGTCAACAAATGGTTTTAAGTATGATGTAACCTGATGCAGTTCGCTAACAATACCGCCAATTTCATGCTCAACTTTACTGTGTATTGTAATGCCATCAATAGTCTCGTTAATATTCCCCTTAAGTCCATTGATGTCTTCCTTTAAAGTCTCAATTATGCCGGAAGCTTTTTTCTCCAGTTCCATCATCGAATTCATCAAGCCATGTATTTTATTGTCGGTAACCTCCAGGCTATTGCCACTATCATTACCCTTGTCAAGATTCTCTTCTAATTTTTTAGAGGTTTCCCCCGTAGCGTGCAAGAGTAAAGAGATAGATTCAGTTTGATTTTTTGTACTGATAGAAAGTTTTTGGATTTCTTCCGAGAGTATACCTAAAGAAGCACCGTCAGATCCAATATGGGCAGCTTTAATCCTGGCATTTAAGGAGATCAATTCTATATCGCTGCCAATATCTTCTATTTCTTCAACACTGTTTGCCAGGTCTTCAATAATTCCCAGGACTGACTTAATTGATATTGCGAGTTCACTCGTTATCTTGAAATTATTTTTTATTCCGTTCGAGACCTTTGTCAGTTCATCTTTCACATTTAATAAAGATAAACCACCCCGTGAATCCTTTTCGTTCAACAGTTCGCAGGTTTCACTTAGGATTGCACCAACATTATCTTCAACACCGTTTAGATTATTAATAATTTTTTTTGCTGCATTAATAAACTCGTTAGCAGAATAATCAAGTTGGTAGGCCTGCAATTCACAAACGTCATAAACAACACCAATCTCTTCCATTTCATCGGGAGTTCCACCTGTTAGATGTTTTCTATCAATATCTTTAACTTCAGTCAGGGCTTCCTTTGCGTGTTCCATTTGTTGGCGGGTTATATCATGAAACTGGATAGACATTACAATATCATTAATATTCTGTCTAACAAGATTTGAGCTTTCTGAAATGCTATTAGCCTTATTAGAACACTCAATATATTTATTTTCAAAAATAACCAGTGATTGTGAAGTTTTTTGCAGAATTGTATTCGATTGTTCTTTCTGTTCTATTTCAAGATTGTTAAGCTTTTCAGCCGTTCTGTTTATTTCCTTAATAAGAAAATCAGATTTGGTTGTTATACCTTGAACCTTATCCCCAATAAACCCGGAAAGTTTGTCTACGTATTCAGCTAACTGAAAAAATCCCGCATCTTCACTGCCAAGCCTCGAACTTTCAATCTTTGTAGAAATTCCCAGCATTCGCAGCTGTTTAACAATTTTTCCAAAACCTTTAAATTCATTAGAGATTTGATTTATTTTTGAGAGAATCAGGAGTAACTCTTCTCTATCATTGCGTATTTCTTTCGCTGAATCTGTTAAACTTTCTCCGAATTGTTTCAGAAGCCAGGTTAACTCTTTTATACCTTTTTTCAATATATCTTCTGAAATGTACTCAGCGGCCTGCGATGATAAACTGGATAAATCACGGGTGCTGCCAAGATATTGTTGCAGACTTCCGCCAATTTTTAAAAAATCATTTTCGGAAACTGAAATCACAGAATCGATTCTGTAGTTTACATCATTGATTCTTCTTGAAATGTCTGACAAATTTATTTTTAATGACTGACCTTCACCTGTATCACCAGGAAGAAACATATTATGAGAATTATTTGTTAACACCTGATTGTTGTCCCCTTTTATTGATGTCATTCCCCTGTTAAACCCACTTACAGAAAATCAAAATTTCTCTTATTCACTAAACCATTTTTAAGGCAGTTTAATTATCCCCTTATCCTGGCTGAACCTCATTTTTAATGTTTTTATTAATGAAAAGCGGAAGTTTCACTTTTACCATTGTTCTGTTCCCTGAACTGATAATAGATAGTGAACCATCAGCAATCATTAATAACTTTTGCACTAAGAATAACCCCAGACCATTGCCCACCTGTTGATATTTTTCTCTTTTGAACTGATGGAAGGCTCCCAGTTCCTTAATTTCCTCTTTGCTGATCCCCAATCCGTTATCCAAAACTCTTAATGTGTATGACCCTTTTTTAATTCTTCCATCTATGAATATTCTTGTTCCTTCTTTTGAGAATTTGCAAGCGTTACTTACAATCTCTTTTAGTATCAGTTGAAAATTGTTTTCTGCTATGGAAATATTAGCATACTGAAGTGTGGCTGTTATATCCTGAAAGCGGGCACTAATTTCGGGAGCATAAACCAAATTCCTTAAAGCCTTCTGTTCGTCCAATAAGTAAACATGGTTCTTGTTCTCTCTTGCTGCGTCCGAATCGCTCTCCATAACTTCATACTCTGCCAAAACGAGGAACTTTTCTAATCTCTCGAACAATCTTGCTCCCGACTGATTGATACTGGTTATCATTTCAAGAGCTTCTTCTTTACCGAGATCATCATACTCCTTAGTGAGGTAATCAGAGTAACCAAGTATTGAAACAAGAGGTGTTCTTAATTCGTGAGGGACATACTTAACAATGTTTTGCCTAAGTTTATCTATTTCCTTTTTGAAATTATCCTTCTTCTCCAAACGCACTTTTACAGCGCCGAGCAAGTCATCAGCCTTAAACGGTTTGGTTAAATAATCATCCACGCCAAGGTTCATTCCCTTTCTCAAGCTGAGAACATCTACTTTTGCGGTAAGTAAAATAAAAGGGATGGTCTGCATGTCAGATCTTTTTTGGATATATTCAAAAAGTCCAAAACCATCCAGCTTAGGCATCATAACATCAGAAAGAATGAGATCAACTTTTTGGTTCTCAAGAACCTCTATTGCTTTAAGCCCGTTATTAGCTGTTAGAGAATTGTAACCTTCTTCTTCAAGTAATGATGCTATATTTTCCTGCATATTCAAATCATCTTCAACAACAAGTATCGTTTTCGTCATAGCTGCATATTCCTTCTGTAATTCTATGACTAATAATCGCTTATTAATTGAGAGATTAAACGTAAATGTTGACTTCGGTTTTTTAGTGTTGAATTCGGAAACGGGGTGTTGAGAACGGGAACGCTTTTTAAGATTCTATAGATGAGGGTTCTTTAAGAAAGATTATTTTTATAATATTATAAATGATCCTTAATCCTGGAAGCGTATCTTTTACTGATTTCAAATGGTTTGTCAATTCCATCAATATATACCCTAAAGGTGAACTTAAGCCATTTTTCCACCCTTGTTATATAATTTGTATTAACAATTGTAGAACGGTGGATTCTCAAAAAAATGGATTTAGGAAGTGTTGCTTCCCAAACGTTAAGTGATTTTCTGAATGTAACTTTTCTGTTATTAGCCAGACAGAGTGTTGTGTATTGATTAACAGAACTGATTGCTGTTATTTGATTTACCTTTAGAAATTGCGGATGATTGTCAATGGTAATAAAGATTGTACTTTCCTCATTCATTGTTTTGTCGCTTTCTTCATTAGACTCTGGTTTAGGTGTTTCTTTCTTCTTCTCTTTGTATTTAGTAATGCGCGCTTCAACGGCACGAACCAAAGAATCGGCCTTTATGGGTTTAAAGAGGTAATCATCAGCTCCCAGTTCCATTCCTTTTCTAAGGTCATTTATTTCAACTTTTGCCGTTAAAAATATGAAGGGGACATCATCAATATCTTTATCAAGTTGTATCTCTTCAAGTACTCCGTATCCATCCAGCTTAGGCATCATAATATCGCATAAAACGAGCGCTGGTTTGTATTCTCTTATTTTCCTTAATCCCTCTAAACCGTTACAAGCGGTTTTTACCTCATAGCCAACTTCTTCAAGTATGCATGCCAGGTTTTCCGCAACATCAAATTCATCCTCAATTATCAATATTTTTGAACTCATGCAATAATCCCTTTTTAGACAAATATCTTCATTTTATTTGTGATGTCCAGAATATTTAAATGTTCATATTAACGATTTAATTCACAAAGAGCTATCCGCCATTCTCCCAATCGTAAAATAGAAAGTACTCCCTCCAAATTTGTTGTTCAACGCGTCTTCTTCCTCACTTTCAACCCAAATTTTACCATCATGTTTTTCCACAAACTCTTTACAGAGCAATAAGCCCAGGCCTGTACTCTCTTCACCATCGGTTCCCTTGCGTCCAACGTTCTCTTCCATCTTAAAAAGCTGCCGGCGGATCTCTTCACTCATTCCAATACCGCTGTCTCTAACAGCAATTTCAACCTTTGTATCTTTTTCTTTTGCAGATACGATTACCTTACCCCCTGGTTTTGTAAATTTTACTGCATTCGATAAGAGATTTCGAAGAATTGAGTTAAGCATGGATTCATCCGCATAGACCTTTTGATCACCTGGATCATCAAGAACTATTTCTACTCCTTTTTGTTCACCTCTCTTACTGATTAAAGCAATATTCTGTCTCAATGCTTCTGACAATAATATTTCCTCTGGTGCAAAACTTAATTTGCCCTGCTGCATAAGAGCCCAATCCAGTAAATTCTGTAAAAGTTTATAAAGATTCTTTGCGTTATCATGGATTTCTTTACTTAATGTTGTAATTTCGTCTTTAGTAAACTCATTACCCCCTTCAGACATCACTTCCGTTAAACCGATAAATCCTTGAAACGGACTTTTCAAATCGTGTGCAATAATAGAGAAAAACTTATCCTTCTCAGAATTCAATTTTTCAAGTTTATCCCTGGTTTCCGTAAGATCTTCAATAAGAATATTTTTTTGTACTAAGTTATCTTCAATAATGTTTTTGGAATTATGTAATTCTTCGTTAAGTTCAAGTATTTCTTTTTCATGGATATCACGCCTTGTGATGTAGATATAGAATCGTGTTTTCACCATGGAGATACCGATAAACCCAAGAACCCATATGAAGCCGTAACCGAGAAACATTTTCCAGGTCTGGCTTTCTATTGATGCCTGATAGCTCTTCCAGGGAACGGTTGAACTTATTCCACCTCTTATATCGCCAACCTTATAACCTTGCGCCTCATGACATTTTAAGCAGCCTTCCTCGGTAATTAGCGGATGCATGTAACGAAAATACTTCTCATCGTTTATAATACTAAAACCGGAATATTCATCAACACCTTTTTCGAACTCTTTTAAAGCATTAATTTCCCACTCATCCGGAGCGTTCGCCTGTCGGATGGGATCCAGACTGGTAATGTGACCAATTATACCAAGCTTTTTAAATGAAAGCTCATGTACCTGCCTGGTGATATATGCAGGGTTCATCAGAGTAAGTTTCTTCCCGGATGGAGTTTGAATATCCCTCTCTGGAATATTAATAAGAAAAGGATTGGGGGGGGTGTTTTCAGTTATTGGCACATAAACACTACCCTGAAGCGTTGCCCATTCGCGAAACATTACATCCTTTTCATACCCCTTGTATGCCTCTCTCTTAGCCAGTGTAACTGTTTCTTCGTAGGTGTTTATATATGACCAGGTAATAATGCTCAAAATTATGACTGTCCATCCGGCAAACAGAAAGAAGAATGAGACCCTAATCGGGTATCTGCCGGAATCCTTTTGTTTCTTAAATAATTTCATCCCCTTTCTTCCTGTATCATTTTTAGTTTATATACATGCGTCCACTCCAGAAAGCAAATAAACTGTTAAAAAGGTAATAAGCTTCACTGATGAGTTTTGTTAACCCACGACTTAAGTCGTGGGTTAATAACAACTTAGAGAATTTAGTAACCGTTTTACTCGTGCGCCTCTGGCGTAACGGTTTTAACATCTTATAACAACTATCGTGTGTATTTATTATACCTTAATTAAGGGGATTTCAACAAAAAATGCTGTCCCTTTGTCTTTTTCACTTTTCAACCATATTTCTCCCTGATGTAAAGCAACAGATCTTTTAACAATTGCCAATCCAAGTCCGGTACCCGCTAAATCACTCGCATCTTCAGTCCTATAGAAAGAATCGAATACTTTATCCTGATCTTTAGTCTCTATCCCCATACCTTCATCGCTAACAGTGATTTTTATTTTTACTTCCTGAGTAACCAATAGTTTAATTGAACCCCCGGCCGGGCTGTACTTAATTGCATTTGAAAGTAAATTAAGTAAAATCATCCTCATTAATTTTTCATCAATTAAAATCTCGGTATCCTTTGCCTTGTAATCAAATAGTAATTTATGATGATCAGTTATCATGGGCTTAATTTCACTAATGATCCCGGTACAAAATATATCGAAACGAACCGTTTGAGGATTAAACTCAACTTTGCCTGAATCGGTTTTATTTAAAAGGAGTACATTTTCAAGTAAAGATGTGAGATGATCAATTGAATGGATTACTTTTTCAGTGTGTTTAAGGTACTTGATCTCATCCCATTTACGACCGTATTTCTGAAGTAATTCTATAGACGATAGAATAGTGGTTAAGGGAGTTCTAAACTCGTGCGATACTGTTGAAACAAACTGAGTTTTCAACTCACCAAGTTCTTTCTCTTTATCCAACGACTCTTTCAGCATGCTTTCAACTTCTTTTTCCTTTACAATTTCATTTCTAAGTTGGCTGTTAATAAATTCAAGCTCCTCAGTTCTGGTTTTTACTAATTCTTCCAGGTGTTCCTGATATTTTCTAATTTCTTCTTCCGCTTTTTTGCGCTCGGTAATATCTCTATTGCTTATTCTTCTGCCCAGATATTTATTATTCTCATCAAAAATAGGTCTGCAGATATGCTGAATATATACTATTGAGGAATCCTTGCTAATAATTCTGAATTCCAATTCCTCGATGCTTTCTTTTCCATCAAGTGAAAAAATCTTGTGTTTATGATTGTTATATATTGCTTTGTCCACGGCGTATATCATTTCAGTCAATAACCCCGGGTTTGTTGAAAGCTCGTAAGGTGAATATCCTGTCATTCGCTCGCACGAAGGAGACATATATACAATTTGATCTTTTTCATCCTCCCAGTACTCCCAGTCATAAGTAAAATCTGCAACTGTTCTAAATTTCAATTCACTTCTTCTCAATAATTCTTCTGCTTGTTCAAGTTCTTCATTTTGGGCGACGAGATCATCAATAATATTCAGGGTTGCATTTCGTGCTTCTTTTAATTCGTTATTCTTATTTACTAATTCCTCGTTCTTAGTTTTCTCAAATTCATGAAGCCGCTTAAGTTCTTCTTCCATCTGTTTACGTTCAGTTATATCCTGGACAGTACCACTAAGAATACCAGGTTCACCTCTATCATTAAGGATTAGTTCACCCGCCTCTGCCCACACCCAACGGATCGATCTATCAGGATGAATAATACGATATTCAAGAGGAATCGGTTTTTTATTTTGGATAATAGAAAGATTCGAATCATCAACTCTTGCCCTATCGTCCGGGTGAATCGCTTTATCAATTACATCAGTAAGCGAACCGGTAAAATTCCCCTTATCAACACCAAAAATATTGAACATTTCATCTGACCATTCTAGCCTATTAGCTTTAATGTCCCAGGTCCAACTCCCCACATGTGCATAGAGTTGCGCTTTTGTCAGTTTGATTTGTGAAAGACTTAGTGCTTCCTCTGCCAGTTTACGCTCAGTAATATCTAAATTAGCTCCAATATAACCCGTTATATTATTTGAACTATCTCTTAAAGCAACTGCAGAACCCAATACCCATGTTACTTTCTCCTCAGGCGTCATAAATCTGTACTCAAAATACCATGGGGCATTACTCTTTGCGTTTTCATACCACAGCTTTTGAATGTACTCTCTGTCATCAGGGTGTAAGCCATTTACCCATCCAAAACCTTCCGCTTCTTCCTGAGATAATCCGGTAAGCTCGCACCATTTATTGTTCACATAAATGCAATTGCCATCTTTATCAGTTTCGTAAATTGCAAGGGGTGAAAAATCTGACAGTGTCTTGAAGCGTACTTCACTTTTATAAAGTGACTTATATGCTGTTTGTAATTTTTCTTCTGAGCTTTTCATTTCAGTTATATCATTGTCAATTACAAGAGTAGCGGGTCTACCTTCCCATTGAACATCAGCGGTATTTCTGGCAAGCCATTTAATACTATTATTTTTATGAATTATTCTTAGTATGTATTTTTTCGGAACATCCTCGCCTCTTTTTCTTGCTTCAATTATGTCAAGAATCATTCTCCGATCTTCCGGATATATAACGTCAAATTGATTTTGAGCAGACATCTCTTCAAGTGAATACCCTGTCATTGTATAAAAATTTGGATTAGTAAATTTTATAAGCCCATCCTGCACAATTGAGATCGTCTCACTAGCATTCTCAAACAATGCACGGTACTTTTCTTCACTCGACCTCAGCATTTCAAAGGTATTATGGCTGGATAATGCAATAGCCAGATTATCACTAAAATGTTCCAGAAATGAAATGATGCCCGGTGTAAATAAGTCTGGTTGTTTATGGTTTACTTGCAACAGTCCAAAAGTTTCCGCCATAAATCGTAAAGGGAATAATCCTACAGATTCATAACCCTCTCCATTACACCTGTTGCGTGTTCGTGCCTGCCGATCTTCATCTGAGGTGCTTGCTAAAAGATCACTTGTGTTATTTGACCAAAAACTACCCCGTTCTGTAAAGAATGATTTAGAAGGATCAAAACGTTCACAGAGAATATTGCCGCACATACAATCCAGTACCGGGTTTCCTATATCGTCCCGGATTAATTCACCCTCTTTATCATAAGAACATAAGTATTTTTCAGCTTTAACAAATTTATTTGAGAAGCCCAGGGTTTCAAAATAAGGGTAATCATCACCTTCCTTTAAGCGTATTCCAATAGCGTCGCACTTCAACCATTGCTTAAGAAATGACGTTACAGATTGAATCAGTTCGGGTTTGGTAGTTGTAGTGTTAATAATTCTGAGAAGCTCACCTTTTGCTCTTTGTTCTTCATAAAAGCGTTTACTTTCGGTTATGTTAATGCAAAATATGCGAACTGTATCCAACCCCGGCACGAAACAAATATTCTGAACATAAATGCGGTCTTTAATGCTTATTTCAGAGATCAGTGGATTTCCGGTTTTCTTATCAAGACGTTCTATGATCTCATTGATATCAACTGGCAGAAACACTTCCGGGTCGTCAAGCTTCAAATCTTCCAGTACCGCAATAACAGCTGGATTATAGTATTTTACCTTTCCCTTTAAGTCTAACTCAATTATCGGCTCAGGATTGTATTTTGGAAATGAGGCAAGGTGCTGAATGTGACGCTCCACCTCCTTTTGCTCAGTCACATCATAAGCTGTACCCTGAGTACCAATAATGCTACCTGCTTCGTTTAGGATATGTACTGAATTGAAAACGAGATTTATTTCATTACCGGCTTTGCCTATATGGATAGTTTCATATCCCTTAACACTTCCGCCGGTTAGTATTCTTGCAAATTCAATGAGGTCTTGCTTTGCTTGTTCCGGAGTTTGAAAGTCAGAAAATTTTCGTCCTAGCATCTCACTGGTTTTAAAGCCAAAGACTCTTTCCCATTCCGGATTGAGATAAGTATATCTTCCCTCCACGTCGCATTGCCAGATGAGATCCTGAGAAGTTTCTACCAGACCATGATAGAGGGACTCAGATCTTCTGAGTGCCTCATTGGCAATTTTTAGTGATTCAAAATTCTGATCTTCAGATTTACTTTTTTTTCGCATCTCTTCTCCAAAACACACGGAAATTATCAGGAGTATATTAATTGCTTTTTATTGACTTGGTCCGTTTATTTATTCTTCATCAGTATTATTTTAAAATTAATTGTGAACAAGAGCTTTTTGCCATTAAATCAAATGATTAACATAATCTGCCTATTTCCCATAGATTTAGGATTTTAATGAATATTGTATTTAGAAGGCTTCCCTTCTTCTTCTAGCAATGCATTTATTTCTTTCTTCAACTCTATCATTTTATTTTCCCTGCCAACCATAAGCTTATTAAACCGGGTAATTTCTTCCATCTGTTCTTTTAATTCCTTTTCAACTTTTTTCCGCTCAGTTATATCAGTAAAAAATACCATTATCATTTCCAAATTTTTAGAATATGTTGAGCTTACTTCCATCTCAACAATCTTCCCATCCTTGCACTTATGCTGTGTCTCAAATTTATCAAATCCTACCTTTAATAATTTTTGCATATGATTTTTTGTATCTTCCTTCCTTTCAATAGCTTCAAGATCAGAGATATTCATGCAAAGCAGTTCATCTCTGGAATAACCCGACATTTTACAATAGATATCATTTACTTCCTTTAGATTTCCAATTAAATCAACTCGCCAAAAACCCTCATTGGAAGTCTCGGTAATTAGCTTGAACTGTTCGGCTTTTCTGTTTAATTCGTCCTGAGCAAGTTTGCCCTCGGTGATGTCCCAGATAGTACCAATCATAGAAACAACATTGCCACTACCGTCAAAGTCTATTTTACCTAACCCATGCACCCATCTGGTAGCCCCATCCGATTTACGGAGAATTCTATACTCCTTATTAAATAATTGATGCTTCCCAATAACTTCTTCCGTTAAATAGATATTCATCATCTCACTATCAATAGGATGCACAATGTCCAGCCACCTTTCAATACTCCTGACTTCTTCCTTTTCAATACCAAAAATCTGATCGAGAACCTCAGACGATTCCCAGAGACCAGTAATAAAATCGACTTTGTATGACCCAATAAATGCAGCTCGTTGAGATTCTTTGAAAAAATACTCGCTTTCGCGTAAGGCGGCTTCAGCTTTCTTACGTTCAGTAACGTCATGAATAATTGAAACCAACAAAATTTCCTGGTGAAATGTAATTGGAGATGAATGTACTTCCACTGTTCTAATTTCACCACTGGCAAGTTTATGCGGAAATACAAAATAATTTTGTTGACCAGCTTCTGCTTTACTTCGTTCTTCTTCTGTTTTTTCAGGAGCAAGCGTATTAATCTCCTGAATTGTTTTGTTCTTTAATTCATCAATAGAATATCCATAAAATACTGCCGCGGAAGCATTAGCATCTTTAATTTTGCCGGTTTTCGGTTCAACTATTAACATCACAGCATTATTCTTTTCAAATAAATTACGAAATCTAACTTCACTTTCACGCAAAGCTTCTTCCGTTTGTTTACGTTCTGTAATATCACGGTAGTTCATTAATACACCATTGATAGCACTATTTTTAGTAAGATTAACAGCGGTCAATTCAATTGGTTTGTAACTGCCATCTTTGCATTTATATCTGTACACAACCTTTTTGGTTTTGTTATCTTCCTGAAGCAAATCAAAGAATTCCTTTTGAATTCTTTCCAGATCCTCAGGGTGAACCGTATCCCAGCCATTGGTTCCTATAAGATCTTCAGGTTTCCAGCCGAACCATTTTTCACTGTTCGGGCTTTTGTATTTAATTATGCCCTCTGCACTCGTTATCCCGATCACATCAGAAATGTTTGAAATCATCTGTTTATGTTTTTCTTCACTTTCAGCCAATGCTAAAGCAGCTTTCCGTTTTTCAGTCTCATCTGACAAAATACAGTGAGTTTGTCTAAAACTTCCATCAACATTATATCCTACCCTGCCCTCAAAAACAATATGGTGATATGATCCATCCTTATGAACCACCTCAATTTCGGTGTGTATTCTCCCGGCAGCTTTAAAACTGGCAAACCGCTCCCTGAAACCATTTCTATAATCAGGTGAAAAGAAATCCCCAAAACTTTTGCCAATAACATCCTGATAATTATAGCCAAGCATTTCCAGCCAAACTTTATTTACAGCAATAAAACATCCATTTTCGTCAAGAGATTGATAACCAAGCGGCGCCTGATCAAAAAGCAACCGAAATCTTTCTTCATTTTCCTTTAGTCTTTCAAATAGTTCTTTGCGCTCTGTAATATCCTGAGTAAAACCAATCCCCTTTAAAGCATTACCCTCGGCATCAAATTCCAGTTCTGCCTTTTCTCTTACCCACTTAACTTTTCCATCTACAATTAAGCGATGTTCAATATCGTATGGCGCACCATTAACAGCTTCGTTCCACATCTTGTCTACATATTCTCTATCCTCCGGATGAAGACAACTTACAAACAATTCGTAATTCATTGGCGTACCGAATGGAACGCCGAATATTTTATAGTTTTCTTCTGTCCAGGTTAGAATATTTTCCACTACATCCATTTCCCATGTGCCAATGCTACCAATTTCCTGGGCTTTTGTTAGATAGTATTCATTTTTCTTAAGTTCCTCTGTCTTTTGTAATCTATCACTTATATCTCTAACAATATTCATAAGTGCGGGGCGATTACCATATAATAGATTAACAACCTTTATTTCTACAGGGACTAAGTGTCCATCTTTGTGTTTTAGTGATGTTTCAAATGCAGAATATCCTTTTTCGAGAATCTCACGCTTGCGGCTATCCAATTCTGTTGCATTTCTATCAATCTCAAACTCCGCGGGATGTTTCCCAACAATATCTTCTCTATTAAAGCCCAACATAATAGCTGCAGCCTCATTTGCCTCAACAATATTTGAAATTGTCGAATCGGGGTTTATGTAAAAAATCGTGATCCCATCCTTGTTGGATTCGAATAAGTCACGATACTTTTTCTCACTAATCTTCAGCTCGTTTACAAACCGATTACTATTCTCCTGATCCAGAAGAATTTTACCAAGTAAAAGAGTTACAAGTGGAAAGAGCGCTAAAAGAGTAAAAGAAATTACTTTGTAGATTTCCTTGATATTACCCAATGGTAGGGTTAAAACAAGAAAAAGCATTACAGCGTGGAGCAGTAAACCAAAGAGGTATAACTCTTTATATGTAATAAGTTTTTCTTTAGAACTGTTTTTGCGCAAAAAGAATAAATATCCTAAAGCATAAGAAAAGAAAATCACAAGGACTCCCATTAAAACACCACCGCCGCCGATGTGCAACCGGTATAAAACGGACATTAGCGCCGCTATTCCGCCGGAAAGGGGGCCGAAAAAGAGTGTACAGAGACCAATAATAATTGAACGCCCGTCAAATATTATCCCTTCTGCAAAAACAAATGGATGGATCATACCTATGATTGCCACAGTGCCGAAGAGGATTCCCTGGAATATTTTTCCTGGTTTTCCGCTTCTATTGAATCGTTGATCCAAAAATCCGGAAAGAACGCTGATGATAACTAATACAGACAGGTCATAAATCAAATCAACGACTATCATTAATTCCTCAATTTAATTTCACACTCAACAATAAAGCTGTGGAAATAGTATTACAAATCAAATGTCGGATACCGGCAGTTCAATAATAAATTTAGCGCCGGATCCAATTTTGCTTTCCACGTGAATTTTGCCCTTGTGGATTTCAACAGATCTTTTCACTATCGATAAACCAAGTCCGGTTCCTGAGAACTCATACGCATCCTCAGCCCTGTAAAATGAATCGAAAACCTTGGCAATATCACTAGTAGCAATACCAATACCTTCATCACTAACCACTATTTTTAAGTTTGTTTTTTTAGAAATCTTTAAATTAATTTTCCCTCCTTTGGGACTGTACTTTATTGCATTTGATAGAAGGTTCATAAGAATTAGTCTGAATAACTTCTCATCCAGATTAAAGTTCTCAATATCAGTCTCATATTTGTATATCATTTTATGAGTATCCAAAAGTAAAGGAGTTAATTCCTCAATAATCCCCCTGCAAAAGAGATCCAAATTCATGGGGTATGGATTAAATTCAATTTTGCCGGAATCTGATCTGCTTATCAGAAGGACATTATCCATCAGGGATGTTAGGCGGTCTATTGAATCTACGGCCCTGGTTGTATGCCCCAGGTATTTTTCCTCATCCCATTTTCTTCCATATTTTTTAAGCAGTTCTATTGAAGAAAGTACTGTTGTAAGCGGCGTACGGAATTCATGAGAAACTGTAGAAACGAATTGGGATTTCAATTCATTAAGTTCCAGCTCCTTATCCAGAGATTCGCGCAATAATTTTTCAACTTCTTTCCCTTTAACTATCTCGTCCCTTAGTTTAATGTTTATCTGATCTAATTCACTAGTGCGCTGAGCAACGAGTTTTTCCAGATTGTTTCTGTGGAGTTCAAGTTCGTTCTCAACCGAGATTCTTTCCGTAATATCTCGGGTTACACCTAGAAAACTGACAAATTTACCCTCATCATCATAAACAACACTAGTAGTTATCTCAGTCCACACACTTCCGCCATTCTTGCATATTAGTTCAAGTATTAAGGTTTTGTTTTCCGGTTTTTCCCCTTTCATTATTTTGTTTACGCTATCGCTCAGTTCTTTTTTAACCATTATCACCGTTTTCTTATCCATAGCCCCATTAATACCCTGTTTAATGGCTTCCTCTGGTGTGTACCCCCGCAATCGTTTAATTGAAGGGCTAATGTATAAATATTCTCCCTTTTCATTCATCGTCCAGATAACATCAGAAGCATTTTCCGCGAGAAGCCTGAATTTTTCTTCACTTATACGTATAGCTTCTTCAATATCCTTTTGCTGAGTAATATCCTCAACAACTCCCTCAATCCCAATAAGTTCGCCATGGTCATTAAATTCACCCGCATAATTACATTTTATCCAAATTTTAGTACCATCTTTCTTAATCTCTTCAGTTACATGATTAATAACAGATCTTTCTTTTTTTATTAATTCTAAAATGTTTTTTCTTTCGGAGGGATCAGAATAAAAACTTTCTGCGGGTCTTTTAATAAATTCTTGAGCGTTATCGTATCCATATATCTTAAACATATTACTGTTCAGAGATAATATTACTCCATCTGCCGTTGACTTAAAAACTCCAACCGGAATATTATTATACAAATTGCGGTATTTCTTCTCACTTTCCTCCAGGGCATTTTTGGCATCCTTCCACTCCTGAATATCCCTTGTAATTGAAAGGACATGCGGGACACCATCAAGATTAAGAAGCGAGGCGGACATCAATGCTGTTGTTTCACTACCGTCTTTCTTTCTGAATTTAGATTCAAGGTTACTAACCATCCCGTTCTTTTTTAATCCTTTAACTAACTTATTTCTGTCGTCCGGATTTACCCAGATGTTAATATCAGTTGAAGTTTTCCCCTCTACATCAGCCTTTGTATAACCCGTCAGCAAAGTGAATCCGTCATTGACGTTTACATACAATCCGTCTGAAAGTCTATTAATGTTAATTGAGTCAGGACTAATTTGAAATGCATTCCGGAAACGTTCCTCACTGTCCTTTAGAGCTTCTTCAGCAAGAATTCTTTCCGTAACATCCATATCAGTGCCCCGGTACCCCTTAAACTCTCCAAACTCATTAATTATCGGGGCTCCGCTCGTTTCAAGCATTTTTTTCAGACCGTTCTTATCTATATTCGCATTAATAAGTTTTTTAATGACTTGCCTTTCCTTGAAAGCATTAAAAGCCGCCTCCGTAAGTTTTTCTCTCTCATTAGCTTCAAATAAATCATAAAAATGTTTTTTGCCTACCAATTCTTCTGGTTTGTAACCAAGAATAGATTCGACGGCAGAACTGCAATAACGGTAAACCCCGCTTTCATCAACCTCCCAAATCCATTCTTCTGTTGTTTCAGCAACCTGTTGAAACCTCTTTTCACTTTCATAAAGAGCCAATTCAGCATTTTTCCGTTCAGAAATGTCGGTATGTTGAATAATAACATTGGTTAACTCACCATGTTCATTAAAAATCGGGTAAGCCCAGTTTGAGTACCAAACTTTTTTCTTCTCTTTCACTTCAATATTTTGAGAATCAGCTGCTGCGCCAATATCAAAGAACACTTCCCATTCAGCTGTTTCGCCTTTTTTGAAAACTTTTTCCAGGTGAGGTAAAATACCTCCGTCTATAATGCCCTGGTCTTTAAATATATTGTAGACCTTTCCCTCAATATGTTCTGGTTTAACACCAAATATTTCCGATAACTTCGGATTAATCCTTTCGCACCATCCATCCTTATCAAGAATTTGTGTGCTCACTGAAGATTGTGAGAACATCTGCTCAAAAAATACTTTTTGTTTTAATAATTCCTCCTCGGCCCTGATGCGGTCTGTAATATCTTTGCTAACCGCATACATTACAGCTTTTTCACCCAATTTGATTTCGTGGGCATGTATCTCAACGAAAAATACTGTTCCGTCCTTTTTCTTATGCTTGCGTAAAGGAACTTTTACTTCTTTATGGTTCCTAGTTTTTTCTATTAAAGAAATTGATTCTTCAACCTCAGCGCTAAAATTAAGACATGGCCAGTTTATTAATTCTTCTTTATCATAACCATACATCTTTGTTGTAGCCGCATTGGCATCAATTATATTTGTTGTAATTGGATCATAAATAAAGATTGCATCGGAATCCCGCTCAAAAAGGGTTTTATATTTTTCTTCATTTTCTGCCAGTGCGTCTTGTGTTTTTTTCCGCATGGTAATATCGTGGGCAATCCCAAGTACCCCGATTAGTGTCCCATCCGAGTCGTACATTGGTGTCTTCATGGTATCCAGAAGTACTCGATGTCCATCATCCGCAAAGGTTACCCATTCTTCGTTACTTGTCGATTTACCATCTCGAATGGACTTAAGGTCATTATCACGGAAAAAGTCTGCTAATTCGCGGTCAACAAAATCATAATCGGTTTTCCCAATAATATCATCTTCACTCGCACCGAAAAGCCGCTCAAACATTCTGTTGCAGGAAAGATAAATACCATCCTTGTCCTTCAGCCAGACCAGGTCAGGTATAGTTTGTAATAGTGTACGCAGTCGTGTTTCACTATTGAGTAGTGCAACTTCGGCTTCCTTACTTCCTGTTATATCTTTCTGTGTTCCCCAAATTCTTAGAAGATACCCATCCTCAATAATACCTATTGAATTATTACTGTAGTATCTCAACTCACCTGCAGCATTTTTTTCAGCAGTAATTACATCTTCTACTTTATAATCAGAATCAATTAATTGTTTTACGGCAGTCCGGTTTACAGGATTCTCAACTCCACCGTGAAAATCCAAAAAACTTTTATTTGCTAATTCGTCAAACTCATTTGCCCTATACATTTTTAAAAAAGCTTCATTACATTCTGCCAACCTGGTGTTATGGTAAATAAAATCAATCTGGTCATCTGTTTTAATACTTAAGGGCATAGGGGATAGTAATTCGAAACGGTAAACCCCCTCTGTAACCTGCGAAACGAAATTTTTATACCTCTCTTCACTTAATCGCAAAGCCTCAAGGGATTCTTTCTCAGAATCCATTAACTTATGTTTAAGAATAGCGGAATCCATTGCAGGACCGAGCCGGGCGAGATGTTGTTTAATGATGTAGTCATCAGCTCCGGCTTTCATGCATTCGACCGCGATAATTTCATTATTAGAACCGGTTACAATAATGAAAGGGACGGAGTCGGCCATATCCTGCCGAATCTGTAATGCCCTTACACCATTAAATTGAGGGAGCGAATAATCGGACAGAATTATATCCGGCTGGAATTGCCCAATCGCTTTAATATAATCATCTTCATTTTCAACAACCATAGCTGAGAAATTAAAACCAAATTTTTTGATAGCATGTTGAATCAGTTCAACATCTGTATCAAGATCTTCCACCATTAATATTTTTAATTTTTCCATTCCTGCTCAAAAAAAGATTGTTAGTAATTCGAGTGATTTTATTTAATTTGGAGCCTCATTTAGTAATACCCAATACATACCTAATTCATTAACAGAATTTACGAATTTATCAAAATCAACAGGTTTAACAATATAACTGTTAACACCCAGTTTATAACTCTCAACAATATCCCTCTCTTCTTTAGAAGAGGTCATAACAACAACCGGAATAATTTTAGTATTCTCGTCACCTTTAAGCCGCTTTAATATCTCCAGCCCGTCAACTTTTGGGAGTTTGAGATCCAGAATAATCACTTTGGGGTTGTTGTTCATACGCGCTTTAGTTTCGCTTCCAAAAATATATTCCAGAGCTTCCGCTCCGTCAGATATTACATGAATTTCATTTGAAATATGATTCTTTTTTAAGGCACGAACTGTTAATTCTATATCAGTAGGACTATCCTCAATTAAGAGAATATCAACTATTTTTGTCTGAAGCATATTGAGATTCCTTATCTTTTATTGAAAAATAAAAAGTTGCACCCTCCTTCAGCTTTCCTTCACCCCATACACGGCCTTTGTGCCGGTTAATGATTCGTTGTACCAGTGCCAAACCGACACCTGTACCTTCAAAATCTTTCATTGAGTGAAGGCGTTGGAAAACGCCGAATAATTTATTTGAGTATTCCATATTGAAACCCACTCCATTATCCTTTACAAAGTAAATGTTTTCATCCTCTTTTACCATACATCCTACGGCAATAACCTGCTCTTCCTTCGTGGATGAAAACTTGAGGGCATTAGAAATGAGATTAATCCAAACCTGACGAATCATGGAAGAATCGCCATTGATATTTGGAATTTCCTGAAGATTAAAAACAATATTTTTTCCAATATAAAATTGATTCAATTCAGTAAAAACTGAGTTAACCATTTTAAACATATCGATTGGATGCGACTGCATTTCCTGACGACTTATTCTTGAAAATGCCAGCAGATCATCTATTAAATTACCCATAATTTGCGAGTTATCGATAATCACATTCAAAAGACGGGTTCCTTCTTCATCAAGGTTCGTAGAATATTCATCCATAAGAATTCTGGCAAAACCATCAAGGGCTCTTAAGGGAGATCGAAGATCGTGAGATACAGAATAACTGAAAGCTTCCAATTCTTTATTCGATGCCTCAAGCTGTTCAGTTCTTTTAATCACCCTTTCTTCAAGCTCCTGATTGAGAGTGCGAATTTCCTCATCGGCTAATTTTTGTTTAGTTATTAATCGTGCCTGTTGAACATTCTGTAGTGCCATATCAGAAAGTTTTTGAGCGAACAGAAACAATGAATCGCAAACATTTTCAAATTGTTCTTTAGGCATTCTTGTAACTTTATCTAAAGCTAAACTAAATTCTTCCTTATCCGCACCAATTTCATCAGCATATTTACGCATTGATTCTTTGTCTGCGCTTTCATCGTAAATCTGACCTATAAGCCAGTTTGCAATGTGTTTCTCGCCGGCTTTTATACTTGCGCCGCCATCCCAAAGTCCGCCACTCAAACAATGCTGAATATTTGGTCCATCAAGTGTTGTTTTACCTAGAACAGCATCCGAGCGAATACAATTAGCAAGTCCCTTTTCTGTTTTGCGAATTATATTCTCACATAAATCACAAAACTGACTTGGCTTAGTAAGTGGTTTACCCTCGATGTCAGTAATTATGGAGGCAACACCTGTAGCTTTAGCAAATGCATCCTGTATGTTTTGAATTTCGTTCAGGTTAAAGAGATCTTCAAATTTCAGATCTTCGGTGCTGTCAACGGGATTTGTTAAGGCTATTATTCTTCTTTCAATAGCTTCTTCCATCCTTTTTTTATCAGTAATATCTGTAAAGACAGTCGCGAACCATCCTTTTTCAGGAGAAAAAACGGAAATTTCAAAATGCTTAAGCAAGGGTGGAAAATATATTTGAAAAGAGTATGGCACTCCTGATTCTGCCACTTTGGCATATTCATTAAGAAAGGGAGCGTACGAAACTCCGTACAGTTCAGAAGCTAAGGCTCCCTTGGCCTTTTCAATGGGAATTCCTATATGTTTTTCAAAGGCAGGGTTAACATCCTCAATCCTATAGTCTATGGCTTGCCCCTTATCATCATATATAACTTCGTGAAGAGCCATTCCCTCGGTCATTGATTCTACAAGTGACCTGTATTTTCCCTCTGAAGTCCTAAGAATCTCCTCAGTTTGTTTCCAAATCGTAATATCCCGCGCTGTAGATAGAGCACCTATGGCAATTCCTTCCTCATTCTTTAAAACCCTGCACCACCAGGCAAGTAATCTTATTTCGCCATCATGCCTGCGCTGCCAGCTTTCAACATATATTATATTTTCATTGCCGTCAAAAAGTGGCTGAACCATGTTATATACATCTTGTTCACCTTCAAAGTAGTAATCTGCGGATTTTCCTATTACCTCATTACCAAAGTAGTCATAACCAGCTTTGTTAGCCCAAGTGTAAATTTTATTATTGTCTACCTCCATAATAATATCCGGTACAGAAGCTAATAAAGCTTCATTTCGCAAGGAAAGCCCCATTAAGGCATCTTCAGCAGTTTTTCTTTCAGAAATATCACGAATAATAGTTTGGTAGTATTTACCTATTTCAATTTTAAAAAGTCGCCCGCTCACTTCAACGGGAAACTCTGTACCATCTTTTTTGATGTGAGTTGTTTCATAAATACGTCCTTTTCCATCTTCATATTCACTAAATATTTTTTTTAATTCCTCTCTAAAACGAAGTGGGCGTAAATCAGAAGCATTCATTTTTAGGAACTCTTCCTTTGTATAACCGTATGTGCTGCACGCCTGATCATTAACCTCAATAACGCTTAATTGATCATCAAAAAGGATTATAATGTCATTTGCATATTTTACAATATGTTCAACATGTTTTGATAAAGCTTTATTTTCATTCTCCAGTTTTAGAAGATTTTCATAATATTTTGATCTTTGATGTCGCCAATAAATACCGATTGTTATACCGGAAATAACTACTAATAAAATCACGATGATCCAGACAATTTTAGCCTGTTCCTGAAGAGGCTGGTCAATCTCTTCACTATCAATTTTAGAAACCATTACCCAGGAAGTACCTGGGATTTTTCTTACAGAAGCTAAAACCTGCACTCCTCTATAATCTTCTCCCTCGAATACCCCCTCTTCACCATTAGTAGCTTTGTGATAGATAGCATCGGCTTTATTTAAGGGTAATTTAAACTTTAGAGCAGTATTTGATTTATGCCTAAGTTCATTCAGAAAGACAACCTCACTATCTTCCTTCTTCAAGAGTAAAGTTTCTCCGGTTTTACTTTCTGTCGGCCAGTTTTGAATAAGCGGGTAGAGCATACGATATGGGTCAATTCTAATAAGAACAATTCCGAGAAGTTCAGTAGTATCATTTATTTGCTCAAGCAAGGGAACAAATAAGTCCTGTGTTACATCTTCTGTAAAAACCGAGATATGCAGTTCAGAGAATTCTAGTGTCGGCTCTGCAATAAAATGTTGAATTTGAAGAGCGTCGAGTTGGCTAAGTGAATCTTCGCGCCCACCATAGGACAGCTTAATTTTCCCGGATGTGTCAATGAGGGATATACTCGCATAATCATAATTTTCACAATACAACCTAAACATTTCAAGTAATTTTGTTTTATCTTTTCCCATTTTTAAAAAATCATTAAAATTTTTAATATTATTTTTGTTACCACTTAATACCCTTGCATCCGCCTTTCTCTCATTTAGCCATGAAGTAATTTGTTGAACTTTCAAATCACCAATTGACATGACTTGTTTTTTAGCATCGTTCTTAAATTGTTTCTCTATTGAACTAGAATACCAGAAACCAAGCAGGACTATCGAAACTACAATTCCAAAAAATAGATTTAACAATGTCCATGGGATTGTCTTTATGTTGATTAATTTCATCCTTGTAAGTCCTGCATTTTATATAACTCGTTATTTTGGCTCTAAGAATAGCATCTGCACTATTTAATATTATTCTGCGAGTAAAAGTTCAACAAATTGATCTTCTTGTCTTTTTTTATTAAGTGCATATCAGAAGGCGTTGTAATGTTTATAAATGAGAGAATTTCTCAATTAATGATGTAAAATAAAGGTGTTTCTATCTTCGTAAATATCGAAATAAATATTAACAGGTTTGTTATGAACGCTGAATAGATGTTGCAGGCGCGTAATGAAGGTTGGCTTAATAGTACTACAGAAGATCAGTTTTCTTGTTCGTTTTAATTACGGAATTGTGCTTTAGATTCTTCACATACCTTTCACTCAGGATAAGGGGTTCCTTCATACCATCAAGGTAAATATGATAAGAACGGTTATAGACTGGCTCACTATATTTAAAGTAATTTGTATTAACTATCGTCGACCGGTGTATTCTTAAGAATACTTCTTTTGGCAGCAGTTCTTCCCATGCTTTTAATGATTTTCTGATTGTATATTTTTTTGCCTTAGTAAAAATTTCAGTGTAACTGCCTTCAGCCCTAATACAATAAATATCTTTGGTCTTTATCAGGCGCATACTGTTGTTATAGTTAATAAACATCCTGTCAGGTGTAAAGGGATTATGAACTTCATCAAAATTTTGATCAGAGATATTATTTTTTGATTTTGTTAATAGCTGTTTCCTCTTCATTATTCTATTATTAATTGCTTCAACCAGATCCTTAGCCCTGAAAGGTTTTACAAGGTAATCATCCGCACCAAGATTCATCCCTAACCTGAGATCTTCCATAGTAGATTTAGCCGATAAAAAAAGAAAAGGAATAATGGAAGTTCGCTCCACTTTGCTTAAAGATTTGATAACGGAGTAACCATCCAGTCCGGGCATCATGATATCACATAATATTAAATCGGGCAGCTTACTTTTAGCGAGTTTTACACCGGTAATTCCATCGGAGGCAGTTATTACCTTGAAATCACTATTCTCCAGAATATCCTTTATTGATGTACGGACATCGTCCTCATCTTCTATAACCAGTATTTTATTCACTATAGATTAATCACCTAAAACAATTTTTACCCGGTTAATAAAATCAGTCAACTTATACGGTTTTATTATGTAGTCCTTTGCTCCAGCTTTCATCCCTTTTTCAATCTGGTTTTGATCGGCATCAGCAGATAAAAATATTACTGGAATATCTTTGGTCTCGTTGAATGATCTCAGATTCTCAAAAACAGTAAAACCACTCATCCCCGGCATCATAATATCAGAAATTATCAGATCAGGTTTGCTTTTGCGAGCCAGTTCTATACCTTCCCGTGAAAATTGAGAAGAGAGAACATCATACCCAATTTCAACTAAAAGATCGGTCATCCCATCAATAATTTCAGATTTATCTTCAATAATGAGAATTTTTTTCAATTCATCCTCCAAGAACTCTTAACATAAACTTACTCCCGTAGTGAACCGTGCTTTACGTCTGAATTTTAGCGCATAACAGTTAAGCGGCATCTTTTACAATTGAAAGACCAAGTCCACTCCCTGGTAAAGAAGCAGCACTATCAGTTATATAAAATGGCTCGAAAATATTTTCAAGCTCGTTTTTGGGAATCCCCATTCCGCAATCAATCACCTCAAAAAATATCTCTTCCTTAACAGATTTGCAACTTAATGTAATAACACTACTTTTACCTTAAAATTTGATCCCTTAGAGAGGAAATTAATATTTATACTTTTGATTAACTTTATGAAAATAAATACTTTGTCTGCGCCTTATAGTCAAAATTTATTTATTGGTTCGGCTTAAAAGAGCGTCGCTTTTCTTTTACAATATCAGCCGACTCTTCTTTTAAATTTATTTTTTGGGGTGATACGGTTGTTTTACTATCTTGACTTCTGTTCTGAACAATTACGTCATCTAGTAAAGAGGTCATTTTTATAACAGAACGTTGAATTTTGTTAATATGTTCCATGTATTTATTTATTCCCCACTCACGCCCATAGATTTCTAATAAATCAGCTGATGCTAAAATTGAAGTCAATGGAGTACGAAATTCATGAGATATAATGGAAAAAAATCCAGACTTCATCAGGTTTAATTCTTTTTCCTTCAGTAATTCTAACCTGTTCAATGAATCAGTTTTCTTTTTATCAGAAGATTTATTCTCGGACTTCGTATCAGCACGATGTTTTATGTAGGGTTTAGGTGAAAGTCTCTTACTTCTTTGAGGCGGCAAATCCGAATCAGATATTTTTTTGACCTTTGTCATGACTACCCAATAGTGTTAATACCAATTACAGCCTTAAATTACCATAAATTTAAATGAGAATTTGCTAAAAAATACTCAAGCAAAAAGTCATGGTGTTTCCTGGTATCATTGGGCTAACTTATGTTGCCAGTCACCCGGCAGGATTACTAATTCCCGAAGTTGGATTTTAAAGCTATTACCCTAATGGCTGAATAAAGAAGACTAAGTAGCACTTACAAGACCCTATAACTTCGCAACTTTATTTCTCCGCAAGGGGCTTCACATTTTACTAGCATCTCCTTTGCAGCAAAGTAATTCTCGTTCATGCTGGTTATCTTTCTGAAAATCGTTGCAGCGTGTTTATTGTTTTTTTCAAGATAGAGTAATTGCAGACCCGCTTTAAATAGACTACGCGTCTCTTCGTTTTCTCGTTCAGAATCAGGGATGGAATACAGTGTATTGATCTCGTTATATCCTGGGATTCTATATAAATCAAGTGGTCTTGCCATGTTAATTCTATTACCTGTTTCATTATCAATCAATATCAACTCGTTAAAGCGATGATTTTCGAAGGCTAGCATTCTGCTCAGATATATAGGTCGACCAGTAAAAGAATAAAACGCTGAATCAGACGTTTGGATAATACCTGCTATTGCCTGTCCGCAAGCGATGCCAACTTTCGGGCTGGTCATAGGGAAGGTGAGTTCGTCATTGACATCATTTAGGATTCCACTAATTGCAATTGCAAACTGAAGAGCTTTATCCAAGAATTCTTCTCCGGAAAAATTTGAAGAAAATACAGCCTGTATTTCCGGGAGATGATTTGAGGTAAATATTGCTGGTGTATTTTCCACTAACATCGAAACCTGTTTTTGAAGTCCGGCAATATTTTCAATAAACTCTTCAGGGGAAAGTCTTTCACAAGCTCCCGATGTATAATCATGAAGACTCACAGTAACAACACATGCAAATTGGTTATCACCCCGAAAAGCTTTTTCAGCCCACTCTATATCAGACTGTAAATTTTTCAGGACCGAAGGATTTAACTTAAGCTGTCTGAGAATCTTTTTTATGCGAATAGATTTTACAAGTGCCATGTTATTGTATCCTCTTTAATCATCTCTATTTAGCCCTATAGAGAAACGACTCATCACTTCAGAAACAGTAAGAAGATAGAAGAAAATTCTTTACTCCGCAACGTAAATTAATTGTCCTTGACAAGTTCTCAATGGTGCGTCCTGAATGTCGGGCACATAAAATAGACGTTTACTTCCCAAATACGAAAAGAATATTATAATAATAAAAAAGCTCAACCGTAAAAACGATTGAGCATTTTAATTTTTCAGATAACGTTAAACAGATGGAAGTAGCTTTACAACCTTTCTTCTCCTATTTATAAACGATGCAATGACCTATACAGTATAAGTCGTGGATGCGGTATCCCCGCCCCTTCCGGTCCAGTTTGTATGGAAAAACTCACCTCTTGGCTTATCTGTCCGTTCGTATGTATGAGCCCCAAAATAATCTCTTTGAGCCTGCAAAAGATTTGCCGGGAGCCTCTCATTTCTGAATCCGTCAAAATAGTTCAGCGCTGTAGAAAGAGCCGGGATCCAAATACCATTTGTTACAGCGGCGGCAATGACTCTTCTCCATGCATCCTGAGATTCCATAACTTTATCCTTAAAGAAGGGGTCCAGTAATAAATTGGTCAGTTTGGGATTGTTATCGAACGCTTCCTTAATTTTACTTAGAAATGCTGATCGAATAATGCATCCACCACGCCACATTAATGCGATACCACCATAGTTTAAATCCCATCCAAATTCCTTAGCTGTGTGATTCATTAAAACATAGCCCTGTGCATAAGAAACAATTTTGGATGCATACAAGGCTTTCATCAAATCGTTAACAAAAGCTTTCTTATCTCCATCAAACTTTGGAGTTGGCCCACTCAATACTTTAGATGCCTCAACACGATCATCTTTCTGAGCAGATAAACATCTTGCATAAACAGCCTCACCAATCAGGGTGAGCGGGACACCAACATCAAGCGAAGCAACTGCTGTCCATTTACCGGTTCCCTTTTGACCAGCAGTATCCAGTATTTTGTCAACAAGCGGAGCGCCGTCTTCATCTTTGAATGCTAAAATATCTCGTGTTATTTCTATAAGATAACTATCAAGTTCTCCGGTATTCCAATCTTTAAATACTTCATGCATTTCATCAGCAGACATACCAAGCATATCTTTCATTATCTGATAGGCTTCTGTTATCAGCTGCATGTCACCATATTCAATTCCGTTATGAACCATTTTAACAAAATGACCAGCGCCGTCCTGACCAACCCAGTCACAACATGGAGTATTGTTTTCAACTTTAGCGGATATAGCCTGGAAAATTGGTTTAACATGTTCCCAGGCTGCAACAGAACCACCAGGCATAATTGAAGGACCTTTTAAGGCACCTTCTTCTCCACCAGAAACGCCAGTACCAATGAATAACATTCCTTTTTCTTCAAGATATTTTGTTCTTCTAACAGAATCCGGGAAATGTGAGTTACCGCCATCTATAATAATATCACCTTTCTCGAGATAAGGAAGAACTTGTTCGATAAAATCATCGACGGGTTTTCCGGCTTTTACCATTAACATAACTTTTCTTGGTCGCTTCAAATTTTTCACCAACTCTTCAATGGAGCTTGCTCCGATAATATTTTTACCCTTTGCTCTGCCGGTTACGAAAGTCTCAACTTTCTCAACTGTCCTGTTATACACAGCAACTGTGTAACCATGACTTTCCATGTTTAATACAAGATTCTCGCCCATCACGGCAAGTCCCACTAATCCAATATCAGCTTGATTTGTCATTTCAATCCTCATTATTTTTATTTCAATCTGCAAAAAATGTTTTCGTTTTTATTCCACAACCCGCGATACAATTTGTAAAAAGTATTTGGGGAGGAAATTTTTCAATTCGATTTATTTCTTCATTTTGATAGATTAAATCAGTCAGCTTCCAGAACTATTTAAATCTTTCTTTGTAAGACCAGAGACCTAACGCTGGATTAGATATATAGAATATCTGCTCACCGTCAGGCATAGTGTTATAGCCATCAGTTAATTTTTCCGGATTGTATTTCTTTTGCATCTCAGCTAAATCCGCGAAATTATAATTAACGGATTCAATTTCTTCTTTGCTTATGTTACCCGGACAGTAGGTTATCTTGAAACGATTTTCTGATGAACCATGAATCAAATGAGCGGCCGCACTCAAATTGCTTTTAAGCTCTTCGTTTTCTTCAACGTACCTGAGTATCTCAGGTGTTGTCTGATATCCATATTTACGTATGAGTCTGTCAATTTCTTTATCTTCGCCAAACTCTTTCAGCCCTGGCGCCAATACAACTAGTTCGCCGCCATCATCAATTGCCATACGTGTACGATAAATACTTTTATTGCCCAGCCAGGTTGATCTGAATTCTGAAGGATCAAGAAAAACAACAACTTTTTTTAAGGGTTTATCAAGCATTTGAAAATTCACTTCAAGAGACAACTTTGCTGCTTTCTCAAAGCATTCAAAATCGTCGCCGATAAATAATCCTCTGACAACCAGTTTGCCATTATCATCCTTTCCAATGACTGTAAGGATATAAATTATTGGTAAATCTTTGGCAAAATTATCAGATGCATAGTTCAACACCTTACGTACCGGTGTGTCGGCTCTCCCCATCATTCTTTCCATACCATAAACCGCACCAAGAAAGTGACTTTTGTTAATGCCCTCCTGCCCGCCGGTTCCAATAAAAATATTCTTATTGTAATTCGCCATTCCAACTACTTCGTGAGGTACAACCTGTCCAATAGACAGAATAAGGTCGTGTCCCCCTTCAACAAGTAGTTTATTCACCTGAGCAGGCCAGTTATAGTTAAGCTTGCCTTCTGAAACTTCCGAAACAAATCCGGATGGGACAACCCCAAGAGTAGCCAAATCCTCTTTCCATTTATGAACCCGGAAAAGGTCTTTCGGAACGCTGCCAAACATTTTTTCTATTTCTTCTTCAGTCATAGAAACATGTGTGCCAAGTGCCGGCAGAATATCCTTAACCTTATCTGTGTAATGATTGTATATCATTTCCGTGATTACACCAGCCTGGGAGTGATAACGAGTAAAATCAGGAGGCAGAATTAAAACTTTGTTACTACCTCCCAATTTTTCTAAGGAAGAGAGCAATGCGTCTTTAATCTCTTCTTTGCTAAATATTTTATCTTTCGAGCCTTCGGCTAATAGTAGCATAATTATTCTCTTATAAATTATTTTATCTTTTTACCCTTGCGTTACCTTGCCAAATACTCCAAATCATTTCTTCATCAGCCGGTTGACCATAGTCTGTTAAAAACGTTGTTGCAAGTGCACCACTGGCCCAACCGAACTGAACCCATTTTTCCGGTTCCCAGTTTTTTAAGACACCGTAAATCATACCGCCTACAAATCCATCACCGCCGCCAATCCTGTCAAGGACATTGATTTCTCTTGGCTTTACAACATACCAATCATTATCACTTAGCATGATGGCGCCCCACAAGTGCTTGTTGGTGTTGATAACTTCCCGGAGCGTGGTTCCAAATACTGATGCATTCGGGAATTTATTTTTTACTCTTCCAATCATCTCTTTGAAATTTTCAATTTTTTCTTCAATTTCACCCCCGCCGGCTTCCGGACCCTCAATACCAAAACAGAGCTGAAAATCCTCTTCATTACCAACCAGTATATCAGTAACGGAAGCTATTTCAGTAAAGGCGTTTCTTAATTCAGCCTCGCGCCCTTTCCAAAAGGATGCACGATAGTTTAGATCGAAGGATATTTTTGTTCCATGTTTTTTAGCTGCTCTTGCCAACTCAAGACAAAACTTACTTGTCTCCGGTGATAACGCGGCTATGAGACCAGACAGATGAATTATCTGCACACCATCTTCTCCAAATATTTTTTCAAGGTCGAAATCTTTCACATTAAGAGTTCTTCCCACTTCACCAGCCCGATCATTATGAACTCTTGGTCCACGAGAACCAAAACCGCTGTCAGCAATATTGAACTGATGTCTGTAACCCCATGGATCACCTTGTTCAACATCCACACCTTCAAAATCCATGTGACGGTTCTTTAGATTACTCTTTATCATTTTTGAAATCGGACTGTCCTTTACAAATGTTGTAAGGACTTTAACAGGTAATCCGAGATATGAAGCGATACTTGCCACGTTGGTTTCCGCGCTAGTTACCTGCATCTTAAATGTATCGCTGCTATGAACAGGCTGACCATTAACGGGTGTAATCCTTACTCCCATGCTGGTAGGAACCAGCAGAGAGTATTTAAATTCTTTTTTTAGATTGATTGACATACTATTTATCCGTCTTACTTAAAAATAATTGTTCATTTTAGCTGTTAAATACTATACGCCTGAATAGGCGTTAAAACCACCATCAACCGGAATAATTGTCCCTGTCATAAAACTTGACATGTCAGAGAGAAGGAATAAAGTTGCACCGATTAAATCTTCCGGCTCACCAAATTTTCCCATTGGAGTGTTACTGATAATTTTATTACCTCTAGGAGTTAACTCCTGTGTCTCAGCATCAAGCAACAAAAATCTATTCTGGTTTGTTAAAAAGAATCCGGGGGCAATTGCGTTTACGCGAACATTCATTCCGGCAAAGTGAACAGCCAGCCATTCTGTAAAATTATTTATCGAAGCCTTTGCAGCAGAGTATGCAGGAATCTTAGTTAATGGTCGGTATGAATTCATGGAAGAAATATTTAAAATGACCCCTTTTTTTCTCACAACCATTCCTTCGCCAAATACCATTGACGGTAGGAGAGTTCCGATAAAATTCAAATCAAACACTTTCTGAAATCCTTCAACATCAAGTCCGAAAAATGTTTCGCTAAGTTTAGAGATATTGTCATCATTAATAACTTCCTGACCTGTTGTTGCTTTTGGTGAATTGCCGCCGGCCCCGTTAATTAAAAAATCAATTTCTCCTAACTGAGATTTAATCTCCTCATGCGCCCTGATCAGTGATTCTTTATTAAGCACATTAGCTTCAATGCCAATAACCTTTACTCCATCTACCTTTCCGATTTCATTCGCAACCTTTTCTGCTGCTTCTTTATTGAGATCAAGAATCGCGACGTTTATACCGGCATCAACCAAACCTTTTGCAAGTGAAGTACCAATAACACCAGCCCCACCTGTGATGGCGCAAACCTTTCCTTTTAACTCATTAAAATCATATTTCATTTTATCTCCTAATTGGTTTTCGAACTTGCTTCAAATGGTTTTAGATGTCTTCTAAAATGATTGTACAAATATTTGTAATGCAATTCTTCATTCTTTTCCAAACAATCCATGAATTTGTCACGGAACAAATACTCGCCATTTTCCTTTTTTGTTGTCAGCACCGCACCAAACGTAACGTGTAGAACCTGTCTTGCATCGTTTGATTCGAAAAGAGCTAAAAGCTCCTCGTCTTTATATTCGGAAGCAGCATGAACCTTATTAATATCACCTGAGACATGATAAGTAGCTTTTTCCTTTACAAATAATTTTCGGGAGAAATCCAATATTTCTCTAAAAAGAGGAACATTTTTTGTGGCAATTACTTTTACAGCTTCCAGGTAAGATGTTCCCGCGGTTTTCACATGCGTGTAACCCCGCTTGAGCGAGCCTATGGCGGCATAAACATCAAACTTATCGCTGCCTGAGTGAAGGCTGATTTTATAAGAGCCGAAGTGTTCAGTTATTTTTACATGTTTGAGGTATTCTTCTTTGAAGATTTCAATTTCACCTATGTAATCAATACCTTTTTCAAAACTTCCTATAAATCTTGGTGCCAGACTTATAATTTTTACCCCAAGCCGGTTTAACTCAGAAGCCATAAAGAAATGTTCGAAGGGTGTTGTTACAGATTCAGTTTCATCAACTGAAATTTCTATTTCATACTTTAGGTGAGCATAATTCTTCTCGAGATGAGTGTACATGCTAGAAATATGTGCAACAGCCTTGCCATACTTAACCATTGCGCGAAGCACATCTTCCCGTGTTGGAGAAATTACAAAACCATCATTCAGATCAACATTGGTCTTTTCGTAACGCTCCAACATTGAATCCTGTGTATCTCTTAAAGAACTCCACGGAATTCTATCGCCATAGTTTTCAAGTTCTTCGATTGAGTAGGTATCCGCTTCATTCACAACATGGTCACCCGGATCAAATGTAAACATGGTAAAACCATTATTAATCATCAAATCGATATCATCAGTGGTTTTAAGGTGATCCGCATCCGAGCCAAAGCCATCCTTGTAACCTTCCTGAAACACTGCCCATACTGCAGCAGTCATTACATCTGAAGGTTTTCTGTTTGTTCTCGTCAGCTCCCGGATTGATTGCTGAGCGATGATGGGTCTAAAGTCACTTAACTCAAGGGAGCGAATATGAGCAGGATTTGCCAGACCTAACCTGTCGCCAAATCCAAATGAATTACTTTTCCCTAATAAAACTGGTTTGGTGAATTGAAATCTTTTTTGAATTTGATGAGCATTCTCGTGACTAAGCAAACATTTTTTAACCTGTATTCCATTGGTACTATCCACGGATGGAATCACCACTCCTTGAAAATCCGAAAACTCACCCTCACTACTTTGTGAAAGAATGAATAGAAATTTTTCATGTTTCTCCCTTCCAATAAAATAGATCAGCTTATTTAGTTCGTTGATTGATCTCGGATATACCGTAATAGAATAATCAGTTGTAATTTCCAGATTAAATAAATCATTAGAAGTCACATTAACAGCATTCAACTTTTCTTTAAGTAAATTAATTATCATTTCGTTTACCTTTATTTTTATTCACACAAGTTCCTCTTAATAATAATTCAGTGGAAATAACAACTTCCCTTCTGAGCAGTTTATCTTTACTATCAATTTCTTCCAAAATCATTTCAATTGCTTTCTTTGCAATTATTTCAGTCGGCTGGTTTACACAGCTAAGTGGTGGATTTAAATATTTTTGAACATCGGCATTTCCAAAACAAATAACATCAATGTCTCTTGGAATATTCATTTTTAGCTTGCGGGCTGCTTCGTAAACACCAAGTGCTACCGGGTAAGTCTCAGTAAATATTAGCTCGGGAAGTATTTTCTTGTCATACAATTTCATAAAAGATTCATAACCAAATTCCTCTCTGAAGCCTCCCTGTAAAATCCATTCAGGGTTAAGAGAAAGCTTTTCTTTTTTCATGGCTTTCTTATATCCGGCTAACCTTTCTCGTCCGATATTTATATTAGTGTAGCTTGAAAAGTATGCAATTTTAGTATATCCAAGATTTATTGCATGCTCAATGGCGTCAAATGTGCCTTCCTTATCAGAAACAACTATCTTATTAATGTTTGGTAAGTCAGGAATTCTGTCAATAAATATCACCGGGACATCATGGCGCTCTACTGTTTTAAAAATATCATAATTTTTAGTTTCGTTGGAAATTGCGATAATTAGCCCATCAACATTCATGGACAGCAGGGTTTCAATGTGTTTTCTTTCTCTCTCGGCGTTTTCCTGCGAAACAGTCAATATTAATTCGTAATCATTTTTGAAAGCTTCGTCATATAATGATTCCACGATTGAACCAAAAAAGAAATGAGCAACTTTTGGAACCACAACGCCAATGGTATTGGTTTTATTTGAAGAGAGATTCCTTGCTGTTAGATTGGGGACATATCCCATTTTTTGAGATGTCTTTTTAACCAGTTCAATAGTAGCCGCTGAGATGTCTGGATGACCACGTAATGCTTTTGAAACGGTAACCTTGGAGACATTTAATTTCCTTGCAATATCGTCCAGTTTGATTTTATGTTGTTTTTTAGCCATTCTCCTTTACCGGTAACTTTATCGGTTACTATTTTACAACAAAAAAACCTTTTTGTCAAACTTTTATTCTTTTTTTTCGATCATTTCCTTCTGTATTCTTCTCCATAAAAAAACCCGGGTACTGAGACAATACCGGGTTTCATAATGACTTTAAGATGCTGAAGTTATTTAACAACTCATTCATTTTCAATCTCTAACATATTTCTCATGCCATTTTTCATAGAGGGACAAACTTAATTCCGGTTCATAAGTGTACCAACCATAACCGGTTCTTCTATCGCGATCAATCTCACTCATCGAATAAACTATTGTTCCATTTCGACCGGAGAAAATTGGTCTTTGAGTTTCAAGCTCATAAAACCTTGCCCAAATCCGCGGGGCTTTTTCATCCTCAACTATAATCCTGTCATAACTGCTTTTGTGGTAGAGAAATTCCGCTTCAGTCGATTCTACCCATTCCATACGAATTCCGTGTAGTTCTACTTTCCTGAACCATTTCACTGCGCTCTCAATTGCATCTATCATATCAGTGGTAGGATTTTCAAACATCATTAAGACATCCAGAATTTGAGCACTCTCCTGGCTGCATATACTTGCCTTTTCATAAATTCTGGCGTCCGCAGGTTTAAGCGTTACATTATCGTGCTGCTGGCACCAGGCTGTTTTAATCCCATTCTCAATAATCTGACATTGCATGATACAGTCAAGTCCAGCCCAATAGGAACCCATCACTCTTTTTTTAGTTTGTTCATCAACAAATAAATAGTTCGGGTCTTCGGAAACAATTGCGCGCAATAGCATCATAACTCCCGGCATTGCGCCATCATTGAACGTGATGTATTTATGATAGCCGCTTAGGTCAGGATAGGATTGCGGCCAGCCGCCATTGGAGTATTGAGCCTTAAAAATAAAATCAAGCCCCTTCATGAAGGCAGCTTTGTATCTCTCGTCCCCGGTAATAGTATAAACTTCCGCCAGATACGATAAATGTGAATGAGTTGCCCCGTTATCAAAAGTTGTGTTATTTTGATCCTTATTTTCGATCAATAATTCAATCTGTTCATCCGATAATATAGCCCTCACATCATAGTTCTTAGCCCAACCACCATTATCCTTCTGTAGGAGAATAACGTTTTCGGCAATCTTTATTATTTCATTTGTTTCATACTGCGGCCTTCCCGGCAGAGGATTGATTATCCTTTCGTCATCATTAATATCATACCAATGGTGAGCGCTGTCTTCAAATCTAGAAATATCGAGATTATACCTGCTGGAAGTGGGTTGTGCAGATACGTTAGTAATATTACTAAACAGAAATATTAGTAGTGCAATTGGAATGAGCGTGGAACATTGATTTTTCAAAATCACATTTCCTTGTTGATTCTTGTAGTGAGACTAATCCATAATGTATTTTTTTATCACAAGATATTTTAACTCTGTATCACCGATATTTCTGATTCCATGCACACTCTGTGGCGGACAATAGAAACTACTATACGGTTCACCCTTTACAGTTTCCCCGTTTAAGATGAACTCAGCGGTTCCTTCAAGAACAAAAAAGAATTCGTCCTCGGCATGTGAATGAGGCGCGTGTGTCGCTTCATGCGGTGCCACAACGCTCATCTTAAGTGTTCTTCCATCTAAGAAATTCTTATCTACAAACCAATACTGATAACCCACCTTAGTCTCGACAGTATTGTTTTTATCAAATTGGTTTACACAATTTTCCAAAGTAAACACTTTTTCCTGTTCAACTTTGTCCTGGGCAGTTGTTTGTTGAATCGCTAGGATCAAAAATGAAACAAGAATTAATAAATATCTATTGATTGCCATAGCTATTCCTGTATTATATTCTTTGTTTATATTAAAATGCAAAATAGGAGGAGATTATTTCGTCTATTTTTGTTCTTTCCTGTTCGGGAAGAAGTGACTTGCCTCCCCCTGAATTTTCAATAGCTTGCTGTTCATTACGTGCACCAACTAATAAATGTGTTATGCCCTTTCTCTGCAATGTCCATCCCATTACAAGTTGGGTAACAGTCATTCCATTCTCTTCTGCAATTGGAATGAATTCATTCAGCATTACACTAACTTTGGTTAAATTTTCTTTCGTAAAAAGAGGATTGCCTTTTCTTAGATCTCCTTCACCAAACTGCGTCTGTTCATTAATCTTGCCGGTAAGCAATCCATTCGCCAGAGGTGAATAAGCCAGTATGGCAACATTATTATCTGGACAATATTTGGTTATTCCATTCTCATCCAGTTTACGGGCGAGCATGCTGTATTTTTCCTGTGCAGTATCAATAGCACCATATTCTTTCATCTGTTCAACGGAAGCATTCGAGACACCAATTGCTCTGATTTTTCCTTCATCTTTCAGTTTAAGCAGCATAGACATGGTATCACATATAGGCGTAGTTTCATCCTGCCAATGTGTTTGATAAAGGTCAATGTAATCAGTCTGGAGTCTTTTTAAACTCTGCTCCACTTCAGTTCTGATTGAACCTGGATTGAGATACTTATAAACACTTTTTGTAAAGTCAGTTTTCGTAACGGTTTTTTCATTTGAAGTGAAATGCAGAACACCTTCTGCCTTATCCCAGACCAACCCACATTTGGTAGCCAGCACAACTTTATCTCTTCTGCCTTTAATTGCTTTGCCAACTACTTCTTCCGAGTGTCCGAATCCATAAACTGGTGCTGTATCTATTAAATCTATGCCTGCTTCCAACCCGGCATGAATGGCTTTGATACTTTCTCTATCGTCGGCACCGCCCCACATCCAGCCACCGGTCACCCATGTCCCAAGTCCGATTACAGAGGCTCCAATCCCGGAATTACCAAGTTTTCTTTTTAACATAATATCCTCATAATTATCTACCCATCCATCCGCCATCAACGGTAACAACACTGCCATTTAAATAATTTGAAGCGTCAGAACACAGAAATACAATAGTGCCCATGAGATCTTCTGGTATACCCCAACGATCAGATGGTATTCTGTCGAGTATGGCTTTGTTTCTAACAGCGTCTTCGCGTAATGCTTTGGTATTAGCAGTAGCAATGTAACCAGGAGCAATTGCATTTACCGTTACGCCTTTAGAAGCCCATTCATTTGCAAAAGCCATTGTCAGTTGTTTTACACCTCCCTTAGAAGCAGCATATCCGGGCACCGTAATACCTCCTTGAAAGGAGAGCAAAGAGGCTATGAAAACTATTTTTCCATAGTTCCTTGCAACCATTTCTTTCCCTAATTCTCTCGTTAAGATAAACTGAGAATTCAGATTCACCTCAATTACTTTATCCCAATATTCATCAGGATGTTCGGCGATAGGTTTTCTCATAATTGTACCGGCATTGTTTACAAGAATGTCCACCTTTTCAAAATCTGTTTTGACTTGATGAATGAACTCATAGAGTGATTCTCTCTTTGAAAAATCACTGGTATACGAAGTGAATTTTCTCCCGGTCGCTTCTATCATTTTTTTTGTTTCGGTAAAATCACTTTCATATGAAACACCTATTACATCAGCCCCGGCCTCAGCAAGTGCCAGAGCATAAAACTGTCCTATCCCCTGATTCGAACCTGTAACAAGGGCAACTTTGCCATCGAGTTTGAATTTGTCTAAAATCATTTATATATCCTTATTATTTTAAGTCCTGCATTTTTATTCCATCCATATCATCAAACGCCTGGTTTTCACCACCCATACCCCAGATGAATGAGTAGTTCCTTGTACCGGCACCACTGTGAAGTGACCAACTTGGTGAGAGCACAGCCTGCTCATTTCTGATCATGATGTGTCGAGTCTCATCAGGTCTTCCAATCAGGTGAGTAACAAGATCTTCATTACCTAAATTAAAATACATATAAACTTCAGAACGTCTCTGATGAGTATGAGCTGCCATTGTATTCCAAACCGACCCTTTTTCCAACTCAGTTAAACCCATTACAAGTTGACAGGATTTTATTCCACCCGGGTAGATATACTTGTAAATCGTTCTTTCATTTGAGGTTTCAAGACTGCCGAGCTTAACAGGAGTGGCATCGGAAAACTTTGCGTGAGTTGTTGGGTACTCAGCATGTGCCGGATAGCTGGCAATATAAAACTTAGCTGGACTTTTAGAATTTTTACTTTTAAAAATAATCTTCTTTGAACCTCGCCCAATATACAAAGCATCTTTATTTTTCATCGTGTAAGTTTTTTTGTCAACAATTATTGAGCCTTCGTCACCAATGTTGATCACTCCAATTTCTCTACGCTCAGCAAAATATTCTGCAGCCATTTCTTTTTTTGTTGCCTTTAGTTCCAGTGCTTTCTTTACCGGAACAGCGGAACCTGTTATTGATCTGTCTATATCAGAGTAGACCAAAGGTATTGTATCTTTTACGAATAGGTCAATGAGGAATGATTCTCTAAGCTCGCTAGTTGTCATGCCCTTAAAACCTTTTTCATCAGGGGAATATCTTACTTCCATTTTATCTCCAAACTATTTTTTTTAGTCAATTATTTTGCTTATTCGAATCACGAATTAAAAGCCGAAAAATCTTGGCAGGAAGAGACTCAACTCCGGCAGGTATGTTACCAGCAGGAGTGAGATTATCATTGCTATGAACATTGGCAAAAGTGGTTTTATCACTTTGACAATTGAAAGCCCGGCAACTGAACAACCAACGAAAAGAACACTTCCAACAGGTGGAGTACACAACCCAATTGAAAGATTCATTACCATGATGATTCCGAAGTGAATCGGGTCAATGCCCAGTTGTACTGCCACTGGTAAAAATATTGGTGTGAAAATTAGTATCGCCGGTGTCATATCCATAAAGGTTCCTACCGCCAGCAGAATCAGATTAATAATAATCATTATTAAAATTTTATCTGAAGAAAGTGACAATAGAGCTGCTGCAACATTCTGAGGAATATTTTCATAAGCCATAACCCACGACATTGCCATTGATGTGCCCACAAGCAGCATAACAATCGCTGTTGTAGAAGCGGCACTTAAAAGAATTTTTGGCAGGTCTGCCAATTTAATCTCTTTATAAATAAAGACACTTAGAATAAAAGCATACAAAACAGCAATTGCAGATGCTTCGGTTGCTGTAAAATAACCTGCAACAATACCTCCAATAACTATAAATATGAGGAGCAAACTAGGGATGGCGTCAAGAAATCTTTTTACTGCATCAACAAAAGTAAAGTCAATTGTAACTTTATAATTTTTTCTTTTTGCATGAATAAAAGCTACGATCATCAGCGATAAACCAATCAAAATGCCGGGAATATAACCGGCAAGAAATAATGCTGCTATTGATACTCCACCACTAGCCAAAGAATAGACAATCAGAACATTACTCGGAGGAATAATCAAACCAGTTGTTGCAGAAGTAATATTAACTGCAGCGGAAAATGCCTCATCATAACCTTCCTTTTTCATAACAGGTGTCATGAATCCGCCAATTGCCGAAGCCGCTGCGACTGCGGAACCTGAAATAGCTCCAAATAACATCGCTGCCATAATATTGACGAAAGCTAATCCACCTGGCAGTTTGCCAACCAGCACTTTTGCAAAATCGATTAGCCTTCTGGCTATGCCGCCACTGTTCATTAACTGTCCGGCCAGAATAAAGAAGGGAATGGCCAACAGAGCAAAGCTATCAAGACCAGTTGCCATTCTTTGCGAAATTGTTGTTAATGAAGGCATAGTATTGATACTAAATAACATTGTTAACAGACTTGATATACCAATACTAAAGGATATCGGAACACCAACTGACAATAATATCAGGAACGAAACGACAAGTATCGTAATTTCAATAATTTCCATTTAGCTATAAACTCTTATTGTGATTTAATATTGTTAGTGAATAGTTCTTATTTAACAATTTTCAATTCTGCAATTTCTTTTGATATAAAATAGACTGAATAGAAAACTATTAATACACCGCTTAAGGGTAGTACTGTATAAACAAAACCAAGTGGAATTTGTAAGGCGGCTGATATTTGATTGAGCTTAAGTGTTATAAAAACTAATCTGCTACCACCTACTACCATGACAGACGCTGCGAAGACAAGAACACAGAGGTCAATAAATAAATTAACGTATATTTTTGATTTCCCTTTTAGTGATGTTGCCAACAGATCGATAGCAAGATGCATTTTTTGTCCAGCGACATAACTGGCTCCAAGTATTCCAATCCATATTAACATATAGCGCGCCAGTTCTTCTGTATAGGAGCTTGGATTCTGCATAACAAAGCGTGTAAATACCTGCCACAACACGTTAATTACCATAGCTCCCATAATTACTACAAGAGCCCATTTTAATACATTATCAATTCTATACTTAATACTATCCATCTTACTTAACCCCCTTAATCTTCATGATAACATCATACACTTCAGGTTCGCTTTTAAATTCTTCAAGTAGATCCTGTACCTTTGCAACAAATGGCGCTTTATCCGGATAGACAACTTTAACACCTGCCTTCTTAACTGCCTCCAGGGCTTCTGCTGTTGATTGCAGCCATAATACTTTTTGGTATTCGTACGATTCGGTTGCTGATTCCTGAATCCATTTTTGCTCTTGAGGAGTTAAATCCTCCCAGACTTCAGTACTTATAAGAAGTACATCCGGCACTGAAGTGTGTTCATCAATAGAAAAATATTTGCAGACTTCGTAATGATGGGAGATATAGAAACTAGGCGGATTATTTTCAGCGCCATCAACAACACCCTGCTGTAGTGCTGTGTATAACTCGCCCCACGCAATAGGTGTAGCCGAACCGCCCAATGCGTTCACCAATTTTACAGAAGTTGCGCTCTCTTGAGTTCTGATTTTCATTCCTGTTAAATCTTCGGGTGTAATTACTGGTTTCGACTTTGTATAAAAACTTCTGCTTCCTGCATCATAAAAACATAAACCGCGCATCCAGAATTTTTCTGTGCTCAATAAAAATTCTTGCCCGACTTCTCCTTCAAAGACTTTAAATTTATGTTCATCATCCCGGAAAATATAAGGCAGACTAAACACCTTAAAAATAGGAGTGAAACCCTCAAGGACTGATGATGATACTTTTGTCATTCCTAAACTGCCAATTTGCAGTAACTCCAACAATTCTCTTTCAGTACCTAATTGCTGACTTGGATAAACAGATATCTGCAGCTTGCCCCCCGATTTTTCGGCGGCACGTTCAGCTAAGAACATCATCGCTTTATGCACAGGGTGAGATTGGTCAAGAGCATGACCTAATTTTATTTTCTTTACATCACTCACCGTAACACATGCACTAAAAGCTACAAGCATAACTGATATAAGGACACCACGCAAAATATAATTCATATTGCTTTACTCCATAAACACATTATTAGAAATTGAAAAGACCTATCTGGAATTTGCTATAAAGTTCTCCAGCCTGGTTGTTCTGGCAGATATTCCATAAACTCAGCTACCATTCTTTCTTCATATTCTCCTGCATAAGTCCCATTGAAAAATTTTGAAAGGGCTTCATCCAGGAGTCTCTTCCATGATATTTCTTCCTGCCCCGGAATAATTGGAAAGAATAGAACAGCATTATCTTTTGCCGCTTTATGATCTCCCGGCGCATCGCCAATCATTAATATTTTATTAGGATCATACTTTTCTTTAGCCGCATATTTCAGATGTTCTGATTTTGTTCCGTATTCCTGTCCTGCTATTAATCTTACATATTTATTGATGTTGTGCTCTTCCCATTCTCTTTCAAGTGCCTCAAGCGGGGTTTGCGAAATAACCATAAGATCAGCTTCTGGAAACATCGCATCGAGGCATTCCTTCACATAAGGAAATGGTGGAACATCAGAAACGAGTTCGCCTATCACTTTATTAACCTCTTCTGACCACCTCAAAGTAAGATCTATAATTTCATCTTGCACTTCGGCCGAATATTTTGCAAGGGCTGGATTACCAAGTTTCGATTCGGTTTCAACCCATGTCTGAAGAGGAGCTAAATCCAACAGGTTCACATTACGACTTTTCGTTTCAGGTCTCACTTTCAATAATTCAAATACTCGTAAAAGCGCTTTATACCTGTTAGCTCCTCTGGTGGTTGAATAAAGATTAACAAACTCCCAGGTTTCACGCGCGTATTTTGATATTTTTTGCAAATTAAAATATTTTATGGTTGCCGGGCAAAAACATTCCTTATGTTTTATTTCCATAGAGTCATAAACACATCCGTCAGAATCTATTCCAATAAAAAACTCTTTAGTCGGCTTTAAGTCCAGAAGTACTTTGTGAGCATTATCCATATATTATCCCATACTCCCTTTTATGCTTTCTGAAATCTGCAGAGCATTTTCAGTTAATTTTTTATAATTACCTTTGCTTATAGCCTCGGGGTCAAGCAAAGCAGAACCAACTCCGACAGCACATGCTCCTGCTTTTATCCATTCACCAGCGTTAGTTAAAGAAACACCACCGGTTGGCATAAGTCTTAAATGCGGCATCGGAGCAAGAATTCCCTTAAAGAATTTCATCCCAAGTATATCTGCTGGAAATACTTTTACGACATCTGCTCCCATCTCAAAAGCAGTTTGAATTTCTGTGGGAGTAAAGCAACCCGGCATTGCAGGCACATCATACTTATGTGCCATTTCAATAATCTCTTTTTTCAATATAGGGCTGACAACATATTTTGCACCGGCTTTTATTGCCTGCTCAGCAATTTCTTTACTCAGAACAGAACCCACCCCAACTATTACATCTCTTTTAGTGGTATTTGTAACCTCTTCAATCAATTCCAGAGCATTAGGAACAGTCATGGTTATTTCAACAACAGAGATTCCCCCATCATCAATCGCATTAATTATATTCATTAATTTTTCAGGTTCTTTTGTTCTAAGAACAGCTACAATTTTTCTTTCAAGAATACTTGCTAATATTTCTTCTCTTTTCATAATTTTTTACTTTTCTCCCAAAATGATTTTAGTCAAAGACTAATACTCAACAACAATTGGACTGTTTAGTTTTTCAACGGTCTGATTAAGATAACTAATAAATTCTTTCTCCGATTTTATACCGCCGGGTTCCTGTTCCCAGGCTGCCCCAAAATAGTAATCCGCTTTTCCACCTGATGGATTCAATACAACCAGATAGTTGATATCATCCTCCAATATTTCCTTTAACGAGGCAACCGGGTAAATAACAGCAATGCCCATATTGTCATCAACAAGTGTCTGCTTTCCGTAGAGAGCAATGTAATTCCATCCACTTTCAAATTTCCCTTCGGTGTAGCTGCACCCGTCGTATTTTGCAAGTCCAGTCACAAGATTATCAGCGTCATTATTCACTGACATTTCGTTCAGCGTTAATCTGCTTCCGGCACAAATAGAAAGAGTTGAAGTGAAATCATATTTCTTATCGCCTACTTTCCATCCCATATACTTGGTTTGCACTAATGATTTCACTGGTCCTGTTTTAATATTACAGAAAACAGAGTCTCTCTTCTCAACTCTGTTAACTTTTGAGTCATGCATCATTCCCGGCGAACCAATTCCAAGTGTATTTCCAACCTTGAAAACATCCATACCCCAGTCCTGCATTTCATGGTAGGAATCGTCTTTTGCTACAGTATCCGTTACACCAACATTCTGCAGGATAAGTCCTAATTTTTTCTTGCCAAAAATATCCGTAGCGTTCCGCCAGTCAATATAAAACCTATAACCAACCAATTCAGATTCCCAACCTGGGCCTTCATACTTAAAAAGGGCATTATGGTCAGTGTGATTATCCGGCACTTTAATATCGGTTACGTTCGTAAAATGATCGCCATGGTATTTAGAATCAAAAAAAACATTCCCCTCTTTCATTGAAAGTTCGGAATAGGTACGGGGAATAAAACTTTTTTCAACAGAACCAGCACCATATTTTATGGTAATAGTCTTGGTTTCAGTTGGAGCAAAATCAACGACAGTCAGGATATTGTTTTCACTTCCTTCGGTTTTTTCAATTTGATAAGGCAATTCAACTTCTCCGTCAAAGAGTGAAAAGTTGTTCACATTAAATCCCTTATCAAGACTTACGATATCTGCAATGCCCAATGACACCAACTCGTCCTTTCTACTCAGATCAGAAGGGTTGGCAACCTTAATTTCAATTTGTTTCATCTCAGCTAAACAAGCTGATAGAGTAAATATTATTGGCAGAACGATAGAAAATAATTTACGATTCATTTTGTTTCTCTTATTATTTTAATGACAAATTAACTGCGTAATTAGTAATTAGCAAAAATCACATAATAATTTCAAAGCTGGTATTACGATCTTTAACTGAGGCAATATTTCCATGTATTGTCGCCCCGTTAGTTATTACAAGAGTCATTAGCTCTTCCTTCTTAATATCAGAATCGGTAATAAATTTCAGGGTGTTGGTGCCGCCACCGGAGATGTAGGTGAAAGTCACATTATTTTTAGATGTCAACAATGGATTCCCCTGAACTGATACCGGTTCATCAAATTTGAATATCACTTCATTCTTATAAATCATATAATCGATAATCTTAGGTCCTTCTTCAGATTCTGGATTCCACTTCCCATCGAAAGTCCAGAGAGGAGTAATTTCATTTTCAGTTACTTTATGGTTGTTAGTTTCCAAATTATCCTTCAACCATTCCAAACTCTTTCCCTCTTTCTCTACTTTAGAGAAATAATATCTCTTACCCCAATTGAATGGTCTGTTCCTTGTTGTATCTTCATAGGTTACCCTGTAGATAGGATCGGAGCTCATTTTATCAGAGAACTTACAGTTGAGCAAATAAAATTGAGCCTCGTAATGATGCCGTCCTAATTGAAATCCCTCAACACCATCAAAAGTTGAGTTTTTAATTACAAATTTTTGATCCTGGTCATAGCCCCCGGCATGCCAAATAGCTGCAGTTTTTTTTACTTCGTAAAATTGAGAATCTCTTATAAAACACCAACCACGCGGACAGACAAAATCGACTGCTCCCTCAAAATAACAGTTGGCGTGATAATACATTCCAGTTTTATAATCCCAAAGAGAGACTGTGTCAGCTCCTTTGCTGATCATACTGCAATTGGTAATAATTGTTCTTGTACCTGTACCGTATAAAACAAAAGCATGCGGACCGATCTCAGGCTGTGTGTTTATAACCGTAAGATTTTTAAATATTACATCGTCCCCGTTTATGTTGATCACAGCCGGACCAATAGAATCTTTTTCTTTTGCCCAGTCTTCGCGCAGCTGATTATACTTTATTATCGTGCTGTCTCTGTCTTCACCTTCCAGAGTAATATAGTCCTGATCAAATCTGATTTTTTCTTCATATACTCCTTTCTTCACCAATATTGTAATACGTTCGTAATTGAACATGGGAAGAGAATTGACCGCTTCAGTCAGGGTTGTGAAATCGCCGGATCCATTTTGGTCCACTATAAGAATACTCTTTCTCTGAGCATTTAACTGAGTGATAAAAATAAAAATCAAGATTGTTTTTAGAATAAATTTCATTGGTCTATAAGTATTGTATAAAAAGTTAGTTCTCTTTATTGAATTGTGTATCTAACCAACGGAAAGCTTCTGTCTGCATCTGAATATTAAATTCATGTTTTGCATTCCACGTTTTTGTTTCAAGCTTAGCCGATGCGTTTTGAGATTGCCAATACTGTCTCATTTTTTTGTAGACCTTCTTTACATCTTCAACGGGAAATAAATGATCATTCTCACCGTTGTATAGTAACATTGGTTTCGGGCATGCTATCGAGGCTACATCTGGATAATCAAGGTAATTCACTAACCCTGGATGGGTCATAGTAAATGATGATTGTCCTCGTGTTTTATTATTACCTACTGACATTGAACCCGCTGTGGTTGAAATTGAACTGATAGCAACCGCTGCACTAATATCATCAGACATGGCTGCTAACTGCCACGCGCGAAATGAACCCATTGAGAAACCAACTGAAGCTATTTTTTTAGAATCGACATCAGGGACGGCAGAAAGAAACTTAGCCGCGTTGATATCTTCATAAGCTATCAATCCTGCATATGACATTCCAAGGTTTAGCAGATTTGAGGCAAGTGATTGTTGTCCTTCGTATCCGGCTCCGCCGCGATCTCCCCAATTAAGAGCATCAGTAGCAAAACATACATAACCTTTCTTTGCCAATTCGTCACCGATAAATTTTCCTCCGTAATATTTAACAACCCATTCTTCAGAGGATTTTACTACTTCACCGGATACGCCAAAAGGTCTGATAACTTTTTCTTTACCAATATCAAATTTGGCACCATGATCGTGAAGCAATAAAGCGGCCGGGAAAGGACCTTCTCCTTTAGGAATTAATAAATATCCAAGTATTCTGCTATCAGCAGTTATATTCAATACAATTTTTTTTGCAGTATAACTTCCCCGATCCTCAGAGCCTATAACAACTGGTTTAAATGGAGCGTCTGGAGGCTTAGCAAGGAAGGACGCAAATACAATTTGTTTTGCCTCTTTACGCCAGGAATTAAAATTACTATAATTACCCGATAACCACGAGGCAGGAAAATCAAGTCTTCCTTTTACTTTATTTGTAAAAGATGGTAAATCATTCACAACCCCAATTGTTTCGTAGTCACTTTTAGTGTTACTTTTATCCTGAGCCTGAACACAAGAGATTATAAGAAAAGCTAGAACTACATTTGTAAAATGTTTTCTTTTAATAGTCATTTTAATAAGATCATCTTAATCATTTGCGAATAGTTTCTTGAGGAAAACTGACAGAAGTAAACACCACTTGTTAGATTTGATGCGTCAAAATCGATTTCATATAGCCCGCTGTTCTGGATCTCGTTTACCAGCGTTCTGACCTGGTTTCCTAAAATGTCGTAGACTGTGACTTTTACCTTACTGGTCACTGGAATTCGATAGCTGAGAGTTGTTGCTGGATTAAAAGGGTTTGGATAATTTTGTGCCAGCAAAAAACTTTGAGGAATTTCTTCCTCCCCGGAATTTGCCGAGATAGATGTCACAACTGGTCTCACAGGCAGCCAGTCAAAGGCATAAAGGGGATTAGACTCTTTTGCAAATATATTTTCGATGGTATACAGTGCGGCTTCTTCATCAGTCAATTGACGTGAAATTGAATGGCGGGTTGAAAAATCTGAACCCGGCCCGGTGCACATATATTCAGCATATAATCCCGGAGTAACATTCCATGAACTCCAGCCGATAGCGGACAAAGCAGCTGGCTCCTCACATCTTAAAAACACAGTTCTTGGTGACTGCTGCCATGGACGACCCAAGACAAAACTTGTGATCGGAGATCCATCGAATCCCACAGCATCAGCTGTTAGCTGACAATCGAGAAATACATAACCGAATTTTGATTCAGGTTCGGTGCTGGCGGCTGTTAGTGTTCCGCCATTTCTGTTTATATGAATTTCGCAGCTATCAAATACTACAATATCTCTTCCAAAAATAAAATCCACCGAACCTTCTATGTAACAATTCTTCATATATACTCTTCCGGTTCCGCTTCCGCCCCATGTATAATATGTATCCTGATATCCAAGTAAATTACAGTTGTAAAAACTCTGGCGGTCTCCATCTACTCTGAGTGCGACTCCCTGCTGATCAGCAAACGAACCATCATTTACAACTGTATTCTGAAAGGTAATATCAATTGCAGTAAAATCTGAGGCATCTATTGCGGTACTGTAACACTTTGATGTTCCGCCAGCCTTACCGGCATAATCGTCGTATGTTAAAACAGTACTGTCGCGATCTTCACCTACAAGTACCACATTAATTTTATTTTCACTCAATAAGAGCTTTTCGGAGTAAGTTCCTTTTTTAACCAAGATGGTATACTTGCCAGTATAGAAATCAGGAACCTCATCGAACGCAGCCTGTACTGTTGAGTAATCTCCAGTCCCATCTTTGCAAACTATTTTTAGAATATCAGGTGCTCTGGACTGAGTCGTAAAAGTGCCCTCAATTCCATATCCCGTACCTACCGTATTTGTGGCATATGCGCGAACATAGTAAGTTGTGTTTTCCAAAAGCTCGTTTAAAAAACTATTGAAGGAACCAATGTCTGATCCATCCATTGTCTTAAAATCAGCTATGGTTGGATTACCAGTTGTATTCCAGCAGACACCTTTATCAGTTACAGAATCACCGCCCCAGTCAGTAACGTTGCCTCCGCTTTCAGCCGTTGTAACCAGTATATTTTGTACAGCAGAGGTGGTAACAGTTGGAATTTCAAGAGTGCTTAAAGTGGAAAATGTTTTTTCGGGTCCATAAGCTGTGCCAGCTTCATTTGTAGCATAAGCACGAATGTGATAAGTGGTTCCCGCTGATAATCCCGTCATTGAGCTCTCAAATGTACCAGAGCCGCTCCCATCTTCTGTTTTTGAATCTGCAATTGTGGGATCACCAGCTATATTCCAGCAGACACCTCTCATAGTAACCGCTGCACCTCCATCGGAATCAATTGTCCCGCCACTGACTGCACTACTAACGGAAATATATGAAATGTCTTCGGTGGTTACTGAAGCTAACTCAACAGGAGCCTGCCCTGTTGTAGTGCCGGAAATCTCGACATTCTGTATATAAAGATACTTCGAAGTACTGCCGTTATCACCGTTTGTATTAAAAGGATAAATTCTCAGATAGAATGATTCATTTTCGTTAACCAGAGCGGTAAGTCCATACTCTTGCTTAAGTATATCAAGTCCTTTTCCACCTTGAGGCAGAACCACATTTTCTTCAATTGTTGTGGGATTTGTAAACGCAGCATCAACAGAATAAGCAATAGTTCCGTTAATGGTGTTACTCCCCTTTGAACCTAAAAAGCATTTAACGGAATCTACAGAGAGAGTAATACCGGGTTTGGCAGTGATTTCAAATTGTAAATATCTGTTTGCATTAAAAGAAGTTTCGATTGGCCAGGATCCATCAGTATCTGAGGGTTTTAGTTTCTGAAGATCATCGAAAGTCTCTAAGTTAAATACGACCCCTCCGTCGTAAGCAATTGATAAATTGTTCGTCGCCTCATCAGCAGCTGTCAACGCCCCGGAAATGATTGGAGTGAGCACTCTTTTAAGAGACCAGGTTACAGAGGCAGGATTTTGCGCCTGAACGAGTTGAGAGAAGCCAATTAATAGTGATACGAAAAATAATATTTTGTTTTTCATGATTCCCTTTAGATTATTTCGAATTTACCTTTCGAGTTCTTATCTATTAAGAGATTCTTCAGTAGCACCGGATGTATATTTCACCATCTCTTTAACATCAACATTTGAATTTGTAATTGATATATTTTTACATTTTTCGCCGGCAATTTGAATAAAGTCTTCACTGTCTGAAAATTCAATGTTATCCAGTGATATATTTTTTGATTGAGAGACCATAAATACCGGACTTTCCTCAGGTATAAATTTAGAATTGGAAATGCTAATACCATCGGCATCCAATATAATAACAGCCCTTTTTGATCTCATAACAGAGTTACTCACAAAAATGTCTTCTATCGCCAGTTCAGGTAATCCCTGCAGAATAAGAGCATCTTCCGCTCCATCACAGAATATTTCATCCATGTAAATTTTTCTAAAAATTGGAGTTCCTTCATTAACCGGGACTTCCTCTTCAACAGCAGTCTCATCTTCACCTGAAAAAGCTTCCATAGGACCCTTGCCGCCATAAAACATATTAAAACTAATAGCCCTAGTGGGGATATCCTTCATGTAAATGTTATCAATGAAAATATTTTCGATAACACCACCGCGCCCGCGTAAGCTTTTAAATCGAAGTCCAATATCAGTCCCTATAAAATTGCAGCCGGTAACTTTTATGTTGCGTGCGCCACCAGACATTTCACTCCCTATCGTGAATCCTCCGTGCGCATGATAGACAATGCAGTCCTTCATAACGAGGTTTTCAGTGGCTAATCCACGATTTCTGCCATATTCATCCCTCCCGGATTTAATGCAGACAGCATCATCCCCAACATCAAAATTGCAATTATATACGACACTGTTTTTGCATGACTCAATATCAATACCATCACCATTTTGAGAATACCAGGGATTCTTTACCGTAACATTTCTTACAATCAATCCTTCACAACCTAATGGATGCAAATTCCATGCTGGTGAATTCTGGAACGTTGGACCATCCAGCAAGACATTTTTGCAATACATTAAGCTCAACAATACAGGTCTGAAATAATCCTTTATTTTTTTAGCATCCTCTAAAGACATACTAAAAGCAGGGTCCTGAAATTTCTTCAAGTACGAAAACCCTTCTCTTGCTTCAGCAGAAGGCCACCAGGTTTTTTCTTTGTCATCAGTTACTCCGCCGGAAGCAAGTAGTTCTTTCCATTGATTACTGGTTAGTTTATCTTTTCTGGTTAGTCTCCAGGCATCTCCGGCCCCGTCAATAATTCCACTACCTGTTATAGCAATATTTTTTAGATGCCTTCCACTTATCGGAGATTGGCATCTCCACTGTGCAGTACCTTCCCAATCAGATTCCACCAGAGGATAGTCGTCAAAATTGCGGGTAAACTGAAGATGCGCTCCTTTGTCAACAAAAAGATTAACGTTATCTTGTAAAGTTATTGGACCAGTCAGCCACATTCCCATCGGCACAACTACACGACCACCGCCAGCATTAGTACATGCATCAATGGCCTTTGAAAAAGCTTCGCTATTTAAAGTTATTCCATCACCAACAGCACCGAAGTCAACTACATTAAAATCCTTATCCGGGAACTGAGGTAATTCTATTTCAAAGACTGAAATGTCTCCACGACTCTTATCATCGTTTACAACCCCAAGTATATTTTTATCATTTAGGAGTCCAATACCGGAATTATTATTCATCCATTTTTCAAGAGGTAAACCCAACTCTTTAATCCCATCTCTTACTAACCCGGCAACCAGATAAGCACCTTTTATAGTAAAGTGAGTGTTATCAGTTTTGCCTTCGGGCAGAGAATCATAAACGCCAGGTTCAATCCATAAGAACAACTCTTTAGTTTTTTCCTCACCATACTCCACAAACAGTTTACGGCTCTTTTCATGAAGATCAATTAGTTGCACACCTAATTCTTTTGCTACTTCTTTTACTACAGTGGGGTAGTCTCCATGAACATCATAAAACTTACCATCCTTATCAAATCTTCTTCTCATAACCGGAGTAAGCAAAACCGGAATGGCGCCCTTTTCACGTGTTTCAGAAACGTACTTATTCAAATTTTCTTTATATAGTGTATGCGCTGGTGCGTAACGATTAGGGTCACTCTCTTTTGCATCATTATGCCCGAACTGAATGAAGATATAATCACCGGGTTGCAGCTTATCCAATACAACCTGCCATCTTCCTTCAGAAAGAAAATTTTTCGTGCTTCGTCCATTCTTTGCATGGTTTTCTATTTTTAAATCCTTGCTGAAATAGTATGGGAAAGTCATTCCCCATCCTCGCTCAGGATTATCCACCAGTGGTTTATCTGACATTGTAGAATCCCCTATTAAATAAACCGTTGGTGTTTTTTCCACCATGAAGTTTAACGACAAAGCAGCAAAGATGATAAGAGATAGTAACGAGAAGTATTTTTTAACTTTCTTTCTGTTTTTCATAGAAATTCTCTGAGTGTATTTTTTTATAAGGATAATTATTTGCTAAAGCGGATATAATCAACATCTACATAACTTTTACTTTTCGCCTTCCCTGAAATTGCATATAGTCCAATTTTTGCTCCTACCCATCTTCCCGGTTGGGCAAAAAATTCTTTTCCGATTAAATGATAACTCTTTCCTTCGTAACTATAAGCGAAGGAGCAAATGGCTCCATTTTTAATGTATATCTTTAGGAAAATATCATTTTTTGTCAGGGGGATTATTTCTTCTATAACTTCTTTTTTATTCTTCTCATGAAATGTTTTCTTAATAAGTTTTAAACCACTCCCGGAATTTGAAACTTCCATGGCAGAATAATCACTTCCAAGAATTACCAGGCCGCCAGAATCAGAGGAATCTTTCAAATTTACTGTCATTTTTACTTCCACTGAAAATTCATTAGCTGGAAACTTTTGACCAATAATATTCGGTAAATCTTTTAAGCTTAGTAATTTCGATGAGTTTTGAATGCAATATAAACGCAAGCTCCCTTTTTTATCGTTTAGAGAAATCCACTTACTATTTCCCAAGGCTTCCCACTGCCACTGCAATCCTAATGTTGATTTATCAAATTCATCAGAAGTTTGAAGAAGAGCAATTTTTTCTATCTTAGTTACATCCGGTTTGTTATAAACCTGCACCGGCTCACCAATTCCGTTCTGATCAAAATCAATTCCGATTATGGGCCAATTGTCCTTCCAACTCACAGGATTGAGATGAACAATTCTTCCGTAAGCGAATTTATCCTGAAAATGTACGAACCATGATTCACCAGATTTTAATTCAACCATGGCTCCCTGATGTGGTCCATTTATATTTGTGCTTCCCTGTTCAAGAACTACCCTGGATTCATAAGGTCCGTAGATGTTTTTTGAACGGAGTACTGTTTGCCAACCGGTCTTTACACCCCCTGCCGGTGCAAAGATATAATAGAAATCATTTTTTCTATAAAGCTTAGGACCTTCGATTGTGGGATGAATATTTTTTCCATCAAATACCGGCAGACCATCATCAAGAAGTTTTGTCCCATCAGAAGACATACGGTGCAGAGTAAGGATTGCGTTTATGCCTGATCGGCTCTTGGCCCAAGCGTGTATTAGATAAGCCTGCCCGTCATCGTCCCATAGAGGACAGGGATCAATCCATCCGTTTGCTTTCGCGACTAGATGAAGTGGCGTCCAGGGTCCGGCTGGATTTTTTGCTTTCGTCATTAAAATACCATGGTCAGGATCTCCAAAGAAAATCCAGTAATAACCTTCATGATATCTTATAGATGGGGCCCATATACCATTCCCATGCTGAGGTTTTTTAAATTCATCAAAAGGATATTCTTTTACCGCATGACTAATTATTTTCCAATTGACCAGATCTTTTGAATGGAGGACAGGCAAACCAGGAAATTGCGAAAAACTTGAAGAGACCAGATAGAAATCATCCTCTACCCTTATTACATCAGGATCAGAATAGTCGGCATGTATAATAGGATTACTATAAGTGCCATCAAAATTATCCGATGTGAAAAGATTATTATTAGCTTCATCCCGGGTTTGCCCGCCAATGCTGCAAGCAATTATTAAAAAAATGTAAAAATACTTTGCCATTAAAAACCAAATCCAACAGATAGTCTGTTTACGTTATCGAATATTTCCATTTGTGACATGGAATAGTTAATGTCAATACTATAATCACCGATTGTTTTTACAAATCCAACCCCACCAGACCAGGATGCTAAATCCCGATTTGATTGATAACCGCCTCTTAAGTAGAACATATCGAGAAGTTTATATTCCATGCCAAGATTAATTCTTTCGGAAAAGTTGTTAGAGTGGATATAATCAACAGCCAGAGTTAACGCTGTCTGCTTATCAGGTTCATCAGTAATTACTTCAAGAAGATCTATTGCAGTACCAACGGTAAAAACAAGGGGTAATTGTTCATCTATTTCTTCTCTTTTAATATTGGAAGAGAAGTTTCTGATTGCCATCCCGAAACGAAAGTTTTTGTATCCGGTGTTATACTTAATACCCGCATCGAAAACAAATTTGGTTGCGTTATTTTCCCGCGATGTTCCATCACTGAAGGAATTGCTTCCAAGGTTTTGTCCTGCAATTCTTACTGTTCCGCCAATAGAGAATTGATTATTTATCGCCCTCGCATAGGTGACTCCAAAATAATAGGCGCCAACACCCGAAAGCTTTCCGTTATCAATGTATCCTGAAGGATACTGCGCGGACTGAGATGGGTCAATAAGGCTGGTTCCGTTAATGGTGCCGTAATCAACCGACAGTAGGCTTAATCCAATGGTACCCGCATTGCCAAGATTCCAGGACACAGCACCTGCCAAATAATTAATATCAGCTATCCATTGAGTGTAGTTAAAAACAGTTTCAATTTCGCTGCTACCCTCTGCCAAACCGGCAGGATTGTAAAAAATACTTTCAGCGCCCTGCCCTATACCAAAGAAGGCGTCTCCCATAGCGCTTGCCTTAGGAGAAACGCTAACGGCAAGAAAGTTCATAGTGCTTTGTCCGAGTTTATCCAACCCCAACTGAGCATTCGCGATGTTGCCCACAGTTAACAAAATTATGAGCATATTTATTATGCGTGATTTCATTCTAATAATCTCCTCCGTTTTATCTTACAACGATAAATTTTTGATAAGAAACTTCGCCGTTCGGTTTCTCAAATACAGCAATGTACACTCCACTACTGATAACCTGCTGACTTGAAGTAATCATATCCCAGGTTACTGAACCAGCTTGAACCGGGCTATCATGATCTATTGAGCGAATAAGATCACCATGCTCGGTAAATATTTTGATTGTAACAGTACCTGGAAGATTGAAGAAAATGATTCCACGTTGATCTGTGAATCCGTAAGTATTCAGAAGTGGATCATTAATATTGTAAGGGTTAGGCGCAATCCTTATCTCATCAAGATTCTCACTTGAAGTGCGCGGAGGGTTTATAAAAATAATATCCGGCTGTAAAGTTCTTGAACTATATAACATTTTTCCACGAGTAGTAGGATGAGCAGTAATATCGTTTTCATCGATCTTAGCTTTTGATTGAACATAGTAGTAATACTGCGCTCCAAATAAAACAGATTGATCAATATAGAGGTGATCTAAACTCAGATCATCGGATCCAGAGTTATAAATTGGTTCGTAGTAAACCGTATCAGCCCTGGATACTCTTCGCATAATTCTATAACCAGCAAAATTATTTGTCTGCTCAGCATCATAAGCTGACCATTCAATGTGAACACCATCGCCGTAGCCGGTAATAGTAACTTTATCAGGTGGAGGTGGAGCTTTGGGGATATTATAATCATGATCGAAATTCCACTTAGCCCTTGAGGCTGCCAGCATAACCGAATCGATTCCGGCACTTATCCATCTATCTTTTTTCTTATCCATATCTGTTGCATCCGAAGGGAAACTAAAATTCGAAGGCAACCAGCCAGTATTCGGATCAGGCATATTTGGCGGGTCTTCAAGTGTACCCTCCAACCATTTGGCACCAATCTCCATACCTTTCTCGTAACCAATTCCGGCAAAGCCGCTTGCTATTACAATATGTATTTTTTGTCCCGGTGCAAATGTATAAGGTCCGTAACTTTGAGTTTTTTCAGAAACACCGCCATAAACACCCGCGGTGTGTTCTGAATAATCACTCAAGCCAAGTTCGTCTGTATTATAACCATGGTACGTTCCGCTGATTGCATTTGCCATTGGATAATCTTCTGAAAATCCACCTCTAATAGCGTAATAGTTTTTACTACCGAAGGCGTCATCGCCTTGAGTGTATGGAATTTGAGTAGGCTTACCCACATGTGTAATTATTGGTTGCAGAAAATCATCTACATCATTTGCTTTATTATAATATGGAGCAGCCGAAGCATGTAAAGTTGTATAGAATGTGAAATTTGGATTAGATAGACGACCATTCTGTGAAACGATAGGGGCGCCCATGTTGTCGCCAGGTGAACGTGGATCATCGGCACTGTATTCATAAAATACTCTTAGAGAATCACCTGCACGTGCTCCGTAGTAATGCTGCCATGTTATTGAGGAATTAAATAATTCGCTATTTTGCGGAGTAGGATTCGTTCCGTTCGAGAAATATATGTTGCCCGCATTTTCCTGCATATTGATATAGAAATTATGAAGTGTATCTGATGTTGGATTCGAGAACGTCATATCAGCAATTATATAATTGTCATTATAATTTTGAGTCCACGACATAATTTTACGTTGAACCGTAACACCAAAAATTGTCTCATTCTCGACTTCAACTATCTGATCGAAAGAGTGATTTTGAAATTCCGCATAATTTGGATCGACAATTCCAAAATCTTCAAGATCGACACTCTGAAATTCTATTTCCATATCGGGATATCCAAACCTAAGATGATTTGTCATCGGCGTGACAACCTTGCCGTATGGCATATACTCATTTACATATTTATATATAGATACTTTCTGGACCGAATCAACATATGGATTGAACCATCCGGTGGTTGAAAGATTTATTCCGGCCCCGGTGTAAGCTTCCTGATACTGACCACGGTTTCCAACAATCTCAAAATCGTTAGGGAAGAAACCTGTCCGATATTCAAAAGTTGCCTTTCCGCCGCTTGCAGAAACACCAACCCATATTTTACCCAATTTCATTTGAGCAGTTGCAAGCTCGGGAATATCCTGTCCAAAACTTATGTTAGAGCCGGACATAGCAACTAGTAACAGGAGAATAGTAATTATCCCGGGTTGCCATATTCGATTAATTTTATTTGTGAAATTCATTAGTTTCTCCATTGATTATGATTATACATAGCACTATCAATTAAAAATCAATCCTTAATCCAAACCAGACATCTCTTGGATAACCATATAACCAAAATGGTAAGTTAGGATCATTGATATATGGTTTTTCATCAGACCTTAAATCACCAACCTTATCATTCCCGCCTTCGTAAAATCCGGGATTCGCGGAACGTAGCTGATCATATTCCGGGGAGTTGTACATTGGCAGTTTAAGCGAAGCCATATATTTATCGTAATCAACATCTGTCTGAAAAGCATATTCTTTGCTGAGCAGACTCACTTCTAAATTAAATAAATTGCTTACATCTAAAAAGAATGTTGTGTTAAAGCCGGCTATGTTGAAAGATTTACTCAACTTCATATCAACCATGTAATAGTCAGGATATTGAAGATTATTGCTTAAGTGTAATTTGCTAAGAGGATTCCAGGTGAAATAATCGCCTGATTTCCACTCGGCAAAAAATGTTAAATGCCAACCGCCCAAAGGATAAATGCTTAATATTTCCGGACCCCACTCAGAGGGCGAATGCAAAGAAATGTTGGCGTTCAATTGAGGACTTGGTAGAAACCTGTCTTCATTTCCCTGATATAATCCTTCCTGGTCACTGTTGATGGTTATGTCAGTTACAATTTGCCGCCCGGTTAAGCCAGATTTTTTAAGCATATAATTAAAATTTGCCCAACCTGTAATCCAGCTATTGTCATTCTTCGCAATGTTAATTTCCAATCCCTGGATATCCACATATTCGTTGTTAGTCAGGGATCTGTAATTAACTGTACCAGGCGCATTTTGATAATCAATTCTACCGTGTTGACCTGAAACATCTTTGTAATATCCTGATATCTGCATTATATAATGATCAAAGAAATTAATTGCCATTCCAAGTTCGTAGGAAATTGTTTTGGGCGGCTCCAGGTTTGGATTAGACATTTCATACAAACCGTTTTTATCATATCTATACTTGAATAGAAACATCGAGTAGTATGGAGGATTGGATCTGAAATGTCCGTAATTAAAATAGAATTTCGAATCTTCAGTTACGAGGAAGGACACCCCTATTCTTGGACTGAAAGTTAGCCAGTTTTTAATTGGCTCAAGAAATCCGGGATTCTCCTTATCATACTCAACCCATTGATCCCAGATATACGATCTTCCGGATTCCAGATAAGAATAAAGGGAAGTATCAACACTAATTGGTCTGAATACATCCGCGGCAAAGGGATCACCGGAAGGCCATAATCCGCCTCCACTATAATAATAATCCGCGCGGATACCCAGATTTGCAACAATGCCCTCATAAGAAATTTGATCCTGAAGATAAATGCCTGTCTGACTTGGCTTACGATGATAATTAAACTCATATGTGTTGTAAGCATTGTTATTCCATTTTTCCCAGAAGAAATGCTGAATATCAATGAGATTATATTCAATACCACCCTTTAGGTAATGGTGTTTATCCAACTGTGATGTTATGTCAAATTTTATTCTGTACTGGTTTGTTTTTGAATTATCATAAAGATCTCCTTCTTTACCTCTAAATCGGTAATCACTTAATCCCGGAACCGCATCGTAACTTGGCCAGGTAAAACCATCAACTTTGTGATTAGGGGCAAACTGCCACTTTCCATATGGCATTTCATCTACATTAAATGGCCCGAAGTTTGTGATCTTGGTTGTATCTCTGTTATCACCAATATTACTTCTATTCTTAATGGAAAGTGTACTTACCGTTAACTCGTAAAAAGTCGAATTACTTAAAACATGATTAAGAGTAATACCTCCCATAAATGTGGTCTGTTCTATTAGCGGGAAATATGCAGCGTCATAAAAATAAATAATGTCATCAGAAAAATATCTGGCATTATCAGTCGGCATGAATCCGCCTCTGTCGCTTGAGTTAGGGGCATCACCTGATGGTGGCCGGATTGCACTGGCTCCCATTTGGCGCTTTAGCAACCCGTTCACTTTAAGAGATATTTTTGAACTTGGATGTGATTCCAGAGTTAAAAATGTTGTATACATTTTTTCACTATCCGTGGAAACCGGGTGCGTATATCTGGTTTCTGTAGATTTATTAGAGAGATAAAATGTTGCGTCTCCAAGATATTCACCAATAACCGGTATTGGTCCTCCAAATCCGGCATCGAAGTTAACATCGTATCCTTCCTCAACCTGTTTGTGTTCAGCGAAAAGTCTTTTGTGTTCATCCGAAACTTCATAGCCCATGGCTGAAAGTCCTTCATAATCAGGTTCCGACATGAACATCCAGGCAGCAGCCAGGTACATATCAAGCGGTGTTGCCTGAGCCTCAGGGGCTTTGCCTCTGTTATATCTCTCAGATTCAAGATTCCAACCGGAAAACCGCGGGTACTGCTCCTGAGCATAAGGATCATCCGCATAAGCTTCCAGAGTACCGACAAAGGCAATGTCCGGATCGAGGTACGAACTAAGAATCGGACCATTTGGATCATAAAATGAGGGACCGAATCGTTTCATGTGAGAATTGTTTCTTGATATGTTTATAGTGCCGTGGTAACCCTCTTTTGTACCTGATTTTGTTGTGATATTGATCAGCCCTGAACGAAAATTACCATACTCGGCATTGTAACCACCGGACATTAATGAAACCTGTTCAATAGCACTAAGCGGAATAGTTGTTTCAGAGTTACCAACAGCCGCATTATTATATGATAAGCCGTTTACCATGGAGCCAACCTGATCCGCGCTGCCGCCACGTATTGTTAAGTGACCATTCTCCTGAGATACTCCCGGTAATTTTTGAAGGAAAGCGTTAATTTCCCTGATACCGGAGGAGTTCTTTAACTGCGTATCAGTAGCCACCATTTGAGTGTTGGTTACCTCCTTGTGTAAAGCATCGCGCTGAGCTGTTACAACAACTTCTTCACTCTGTATTGCTGATTGACTCAATGTAAAGTCCAAACTTGTTACGCGATCTGCAGACACGAGCACCCCGGTCATTACCTGAGTCTGGTATCCAATTATGGAGGCTTGAACTTCGTGTGTACCAACAGGGACGTTTATAATATAGAAGTTGCCTTCAATATCGGTTGCGGCTCCCAGATAGGTTCCCTTGACAACCACATTGGCACCAAAGAGAGGTTCTCCGGTTTCCTTGTCTAATACACTCCCAACTATTCTGCTTTTAGTCTGAGCATTTAGAGACAGGAATAGTCCAAATAATAAAAACAGGGACAGCCTGAAAATCATTAGAATTTTCCTTCCCCTCATAATTTCTCCTATTTTCTTTTTTCAACTAAGATTACTGTATTTATTTATTTCTTCTAATATATTCTGTTAGTATTTCCAGGTTTTTAATAAACATTCGAGAACTAATTCTATCTTCCCTGGTAGAAACACCATCCCACATTTCACCCTTTTTAATTTTTCTATAATTGTCGTCTTTCTTTATCCAGCTTCCATTTGTTTCTTGTGAATCAATTACCTTTTGAACTAATCCATTCAATTTCGCCTCATCCGGTACTTCAGTAAAATAGTCCCCTACTGATTTAATTTTTTCTTTCGCCAGAATGCTCTTAAATAATTTCTTTGCGGAGCTAATAAATGATTCCAGATCTTGCTCGTAACCATATTTATTGCGTCGCTCAACGCTTAGTTCTTCAACAGAATTTACCTGCTTCCGCCCCCTGTCGTAATAAAGTGGTTTGTTTGTTCCCAGCTCAACAAACCGGGGATATTTTCCATTTTCGAGTTTAATAGACTCAAGCCAGTTAAACGCATCTGGAATAACATCCAAAAGAGATTTTTCTTCGGTTAGCAGGTAAATGTCCAATAGGGTGTAGATATTTCGGATAGTTACGAGGGCGCTTAAGGATGGTGGTTCAAACGTTCTAGCCCAAACAGGTTGCAGAAATTCATTATACTGCTGTGCCCAACCGGTTTGAGGCGGATGATATTGAGAGATATAAATATAATAACCTGCCTTTTTTATACTTTCTTTAAATTTCTTTTTACCGGTTGATGCATAAGCTTCCATCATCAGCTCAACGCAATTATTTATTCCGCCATCGTTAAACGTGGCATAATCATGATAATTTCCCTGTTTAGGATATAGATGTGGCCATGCTCCGTTTTCGAACTGACATTCCAGCATTAAATTTAATGCCCTTTCCAATCCCCGGTGAATTAATGTATCAGAGGAGACTTCTGAAAGTTTAATCAAAAAACTAATTGCGCTTTGGGTATGGTTATCGTCCAGGCTAACAACTTCATGATCTTCCATCCTGTCAAAATCTATGGTATGGTCCCAACCACCAAAACTGTTTTGTCCATCAATTAAAGCATACCCGGTTGCTTCAGCATACTTCAAATACTTTTCCATTCCGGTTACATCATATGCTTTTAGAAAAGCTTCACCAACAGAAGGAGTTCCTGGTGGTTCAATTTCAATTTCATTCGCTTCCAGTATATCTTCACCCCACTTTATAGAAAGATCCAGGTTATAATTATGAGCGTATCCCCCTCTTGTATTAATCGAGTAAAAATAATCAGCTCCTTTCTCCAAGGCCTTGCTGGCCTCTTTGAACAAGTCATTATTCTGAGGAAAAAGATTACATGGCAGTGCAGCTGATACAATTAACAAACTATTGAGTAGTTTACTTTTCATCATAATTTACCAACCTATTTTATCAGGAGCATTTTGTTCGAAATTACTTTGTTTGGAGTTATAAGCCTGTAGAAATATATCCCGGAACTAAGATTGGAAGCATCGAATGAAACAGAATATTCTCCAGCATCTTTTTTATCATCTACCAGTGTTTGTACAAGGCGCCCTAATTGGTCGAATACATCTAATTTCACAAAAGAGCTTTGCGGTAGAGAAAAAATAATTGTTGTTGTCGGATTAAATGGGTTTGGATAATTAGCCACTGATAATAAGTAAGCAACAGGGATTATGTCATCTTCAGTATCGGTTAAAAATTCACTGGTGAGATTGAGTATTTCTGTTCCGGTTAATGCATAGTTGTACATTTTAATTTCATCCAACACACCGCTGAATGGAGTAGCTAATGAATACGAATTCCCGAGCAGCACAAACTGAATATTGGAGATGTCTCCACTTACATCGTCTGCTTCTCCGGCAAGCCTGCCATTTATGTATAATCTCATTTTAAGATTTTCAACATCTCTAACAGCTACAATGTGATTCCACTGATTACCTAATAAATCTTCGGCGCCAGTAACCGCCAGGTAAGATTTATGGACATCATCATCGTAAGCAAACCGAAGCTCGTTACCTTTCAATTCTATTCCGTACCAACTTCCGTTTGTACCTGTTATTGGATCGTTTACAAAGGAGCCTTTACAAATCAGGTATTTTGATCCGTCAGAAAACTGATCCACTTTTGCAAAAATAGAGATTGAGAAACTCTCAGTTGAAAAGTCGAGCAAACCATTGTTTTCTATTACAATTCTATCGTTTATTCCATCGAACTGGATTGCATCGTCGTTTATTCCGCTTACCCAGGGATACTCACTCATACCTACCATGCTTCCATGATTTACAAAACCCCCGGCATCCAGAATTTCAGTCCCTGTAGCTTCATCAAGTTTCCAGTAGGCAACGCGCATATTTGGAAGGTTATATTTTGTTGTGAAACTGTTAACACTTCCAACCGTTGTTCCATGCTCGTTAATTTCATCAATACGCCAATAGTATTTTTTTGATTGATCAAGGGGACCAACCGTATAGAAAGTATCAACAACATTTTCCAGAAAAGGCGGAGGATTTGTTGTGCCAAAATATACGTCATGAGTTTCTGTACTTAGTCCGGAATTCCATCTTAATGCTAATTTTAGACTTGCAAAATTTGAACTGTTTTTAGGATAAACCTGAATTGCTGCATCTGGAGGAGCAGCCTGGCTCGAAGTCCTCACTTCCGTAATATTTGAATAGGCTGATATTAGTGAATCATTAAATACACTTACCCGATACTGATATAATGTATAATCTTCGAGTCCTTCGTCTAAATAAGAGATTGAGTTTGAATCCAGTTCTGCTACTGTTTCAAAATCACCGCTGCTTTTTCTTTGGATTCTGATACCGGTTTCATTGGTAGAATTATCTTGCCAATTTAGTTGGATAGAATTGGTACCAACCAGTACAGCGCTTAATTCCGTTGGTGGTGTTAGATATTCTGAATCAGTCTGGATGATATTGTTTATGTAATCCTCAAGATTCGTATAACCATCGGAATTAAAATCGCCATTTCTATCCTCAGGGTCTTCATGATTGAGCCCATTTGCGATTTCCCACTCATCGGGCATGCCGTCATGATCTGTATCAGTTAAGTATGGTGTAGAAAATAATTCCGGCCATCCACCTACTTCATCTTGTGAATCGATCATGCCGGTTCCGGCTCCGTATGTGCCACCATAAAGCGCTGTACCGTTTTCGGTTTCCCACACTATTCTGCTGTCTATTAAATCTCTCTTTGGTAATAACGCACCTGCCTGCGCTAAAACTTTAAGGTAAGCCTCATGTGGTGTATCCTGCTCGATTGGCATAAAATCGAATGGTACATTTACACGAATTTGATCTTTTGTAGCCTGAGTAATTCCCTGCACACCATAAAGCCAGTTATCTTCAGCTACCTGAGGATATCCTTCTACCTCGTTCTCTGCAATGTACCACAGTCCATAACCATTCTCATTCGTAGATGGATTTGCCACTCTGTATCGTTTTTCGCCGCTTGAGGTTCCTGGTCCGGGTTTGTAATAGTTTGCTACCATATTTATTAAACTTGGTCCGGTTGCTCCCCCCTCTCCTCCGTAGCAACTGTTAAATCCCCAGTTATATATTACATTATTTCTAAAGTCCATATATTCTACCTGTCTATCCCATCTCGGTGTTCGACTGGTATGATGCGCCAGCAGGTTGTGATGATATGTTACGTGATTACCGCCCCATATTCCGCCATACCCATGTTCCCCTTTTTCATGGTGAGAGTTTCTTAAACTTTCGCTCATTATACACCATTGCACAGTTACATTTTCGATTCCTGTGTAGAGAGAAAAGGTTTCATCTATTGACCAACTTGCTGATACATGATCTATCACTACATTTTTAGAGTAGAAAACGTTAAAGGCATCGTCATCAGAATCTGACTGGTCACCCAATCGGCAGCGCATGTACCTGACAATCACCTCGTCAGCTCCAATATCAAGAGGATAATTCTTAATGCAGATACCATCACCAGGGGCTGTTTGCCCGGCTATTGTTATAAAATCATTTCGAATCTTAAGTGTGCTTTTAAGATCGATTGTTCCTGAAACCCGAAATATCACTGTGCGGGGCCCGCTTGCTTTTATTGCCTCACGAAGACTGCCGGGACCATCATCATTCAAATTTGTTACTTCTATTACAGTTCCGCCTCTTCCTCCGACAGTGTATTTGCCGAAGCCTTCAGCTCCCGGAAAGGCAAGAGTTTGACCATGAATCTTGAACATAAACAAGGGTGATAGTAACAATACTATGTATAACGCAATTTTCTTAATCATTGATGGACTCTATATGATAGGGTAATTAGTAAATAACTTATAAAAAAGAAGCACCTATTTTTAATAAAATAGATGCTTCCCTGCAAAACACGGAAAGATATTATTTCATGAGAATCATTTTTCTTGAGGCGACTTTGCTTCCAGCCTGAATTGTATAGATATATATTCCCGATGGAAGATTTTTGGCGTCGAATTCGTATCTGTAAGAACCGGCAGCCAATCTTTCATTAACAAGAGTTGAAACTTCACGCCCAAGAATATCATAAATATTCAATGTCACGTTCTCTGATTGGATAATATCAAAAACAATATTTGTTGTCGGGTTGAATGGATTTGGATAATTCTGGTCTAAAGCAAATTCAACGGGGAGCTCTTCAACTCTTTCAAGAGATGTTGCATTTACTGCCCAGCGTGGATCACCAACAGCGCCACCAGTTGAGCTGAAAGACAACAACACATTTCCTGCAGGGATGGTAAAATCACCATTAGCGGCATCTACGAATTGAGGATCGGTAGTGACTGTATCTGTTACTACATGTGCCCACCCCTCAGTTGAATTGCTCCAACTTACTTTAGAAATATTCCAAAATGCACAATTTGTGATTGTGCTTACATCACCAGTAATTTCTTTAATGTTTACAACTGTCTTAGCATTAGGAGCAGCTACCTGATTAGCAAAAATATTATTTGTAACAGTCCATGGTTGAGCTGTACCATCTTCACACAAAATAATTTCTCTTGGGTCAGTTGTACCTATATTATTCCAGGTTGTGTGATCAACAATGGTAATTGGTGTTTCATCGAAACCAGAAGTTTCGGTTCCGGTAATTCTCATTCCGTAGCTGAGAATGTCGTAAAAAGTAGAATTTGTCACAGAGATAAATTTACTGCCGGCATACTTGTACATTATTATAGTACCCGTGTTGTGCATAATACAATCATCGATATAAGTGCTGTCAATTAAAACTCTATATTTCATATCACTATTCATGGCATGAATTACATTATCTGTTGTGTTTTTTATTTCACAATTTTCGATACGAATGTTTTTGATATTTGATACATCATTGCTTAACGCGTTATAATCGAAGCTAATAACATTTGCAGCCTTTGAAACTCCATTAACATTCCCATCAATGATTACACTTCTAAGAGTGAAAGATGCGTTATTACCTAGTAAGAAAAATTTTGGTTCCTCTGATAATGATGACGCAAATTTAACGATTGGTTTATCTGTAACTGATGGATCACCTTCGATTGTTAATGATCTTTCTATGATTTTAGCGAAGGAACTTGAATCAGTAACCGTATATTCAGCGCCACCAAATAATTGCAACACATCACCATCGGCAGCAGCATTAATGGCTGTTGTTAAAGTACCATCTCCCGGAGTAACTAATGTTTGTCCATAATTAATGGTAGAAACACACAATAAAATAATTAAAAACAGTAAATTCTTTCTCATGTTAACTCTCCTCTTTTTTGGATGAATGTTTTATTTGTTAATTCGTAATTGCTGCTGGAAGAATAAAAAAAAATCGAAAATAGTCTTTGAGTAAAAGCAGTATACAAAAGAAATGAAAAGCTTAGTTAACTTCTGTCTTTAAGAAATTAGAAAAAAGCCACTGCTATGTCAAGGTCAAAAAGGCTTATTTAAAAATGGGAACCGGGTTGTTAAAGATATTGCTCAATCTAAAGTTTATAAGCACTCTTCACTAAATTATAAGTCAGGTCTTCTGCTATTTTTATTGCTTCTGTTTTACTTACAATATGTTTAGCGACAAGTCCTGCCAGGTAATTGGAATCCACCCTCCTTGATAAATCATGTCTTGCCGGGATGGAAAGAAACGCTCTTGTATCATCGTTAAAACCAACTGTATTGTAGAATCCTGCCGTTTCAGTTACCATTTCTCTAAAACGTGTCATCCCATGGATACTGTCGTTAAACCACCAGGCAGGACCTATTTTCATAGCCGGGTAATGACCAGCCAAAGGAGCTAATTCGCGTGAGTATACAGATTCATCAAGTGTAAAAACAATAACAGTAAGATTTGGATGGTTACCATAAGCGTTTAATAATTCATGCAAATTTATTGTGAATTCTGTTCGAATAGGAATATCACATCCTTTATCAGCTCCATACTTCTCATAGACGGCTTCGTTGTGATTCCTGTATGAACCGGGATGAATCTGCATTACCATACCGTCTTCCGAACTCATTCTTGCCATTTCCATCAACATGTTCGCATTAAAAAGAAAGGCGTCCTCCTCTGTGATGGCACCTGTTAAAGCTTTTTGGAATAACTCTTCAGCTTTATTCTTTGTAAGCTTATGAGTAAAAGGTTCAATCACTCCATGATCTGTAGAAGTAGCACCCATTTCCTTAAAAAATTCCCTTCTTAATTCAATCGCCTCTATATAATTCTTGTAACTGTTAAGCTCAAAATTAACAAGCGCCGATAATTTTTCAATATTCTCTTTCCAATTCATATCCAAAAGATTTGTGATTGCATCAGGTCTGAAACATGGAATTATTCTGCCATTCCAATCACTCTCAAGAATAGACTTGTGTTGAATCAGGCTATCGGTAGCGTAGTCTGTAGTAGATAACAATTCTATATTAAATTTTTCAAATAAAGCACGGGGTAGAAATTCAGTCGAATTTAGTTTTTCAGAAATTTCATTATAGATTTCAACAGCATTAATTCCGTTTAATCTCTCCTTAATACCAAAGACCTCTGAGAATTCATAATCCAACCATGCCCCTGTTGGGGTTCCGGCGTAAAGGTAATAATTATCCCCGAAAAGCTGCCACACTTTTTGTGGATTTAATGATTTTGTATTTCCGTTTTTATCAGGGATGTCAAGTTCTTCCAGAGTTATACCTTGTGAGTACAGCATCCGAAAAATATAATGATCAGGCGAAATAAATAATTCTTTGGGATTGGGGAAGGGTTCGTTCTTGGCAAAAATTGCCGGATCGACATGTCCGTGAGGACTAATAATCGGAGAATCCTTTATACTGCTATAAATTTCCCTGGCAATTTTTCTGACTCCTGGGTCCGGATTAAAAAAGCGATCTTCGTGGAAAAATTTATCTTGCATAATGCTGCCTCATAACTCAACGAGTACGTTATTTATATAAAATAGTTTATTACTGATTTGTTTTTGGGGGATTTAATGAAAGCTGGAAAAACGAAATGGAATGAGAATAATCTACTAAAGGAGCTTAAATTAAAAGAGCCTAAGGCTTGTTATAACTAATACAAGTGCCTCTCAGAATTAAATCCGTTGGTACAATTATTTCTCTTTTCTCTGACTCCTCAGGATTATTTATGTTTTCAAGTAGTATCTCCATTGACCTTTCGGCTATCTGTTCAGTTGGCTGGTCTATACAACTTAATGGCGGATTTAAGAAATTTTGAACTTTAGCATTACCAAAACATATTACATCAACATCATCCGGAATTTTTATATTCAATTCTCTGGCAGCCTGATAAACACCTAAGGCAACCGGATAAGTAACACAAAATATTAAATCGGGCAGGTTATTTTCATTGTATAATTTCATAAAGGCTTCATAGCCATATTTGTCTCCAAATCCGCCCCTCACAACCCAGTCAGGATGAATGGGAAGCTGATATTTTTCCATTGCTTCAGCATATCCCTGGTATCTCAGTTTACCAATATTAATATCATCGTAACCAGCAAAATGTGCAATCCTCTTGTAACCCAAGTTTATAGCATGCTCAATAGCTTTGAAAGCCCCTTCTCGGTCACAGACTCGCACTATATTAATATCTTCAATTTCCGGGATTCTATCCATAAACACTAAAGGAACACTACGTTTTCTTACTGTTTCGAAAATATCATAATCCTTAGTTTCCTGAGTAATTGAAATAATAATTCCATCAACTTTCATAGCCATCAGAGTCTGGATATGTTTTTTTTCTATTTCAGCATTTTCCTGCGAAACCATTAATATTATTTCATAATTATTATCGAAGGCAACTTTGTAAATAGATTCAATGATAGATCCAAAAAAGAAATGTGCAATCTTAGGAACCACCACACCGATTGTATGAGATTTTCTGGCAGATAGACCACGGGCCATTAAATTAGGAGTATATCCCATTTCTTTAGCGGCAGATTTTACCAGCTTTGTAGTTTTGGGTGAAATATCGGGGTGATCACGTAAAGCTTTTGATATTGTGACTATAGAGAAGTTAAGTCTTAGCGCAATATCACTGAGAGTTATAGGGCGGTGACCCATTTTTTATTCCATTTTTTTTTGAGTAGTTAACAAAGTAAATTAAAGTAATAAATTACACAATAAATTTTATTAAAGTAGATTTGCTTTTTCAAGCTCAACGGCACTGAAGATTAGAGGACCATAGCCCTTAAAATCATTTGTTCTTTGAGGCTCGCTAATGTAATACTCAAAAGAAGCATCACGATATGGATCCCCGCCTAAACCTGCACCACCGCATGTATGAAGCAAATCTATGAAGCCATTGTCGTCTACCAGAACGTGATATTTGATGATACTATTAAAAGATTCTTTTGCGATATTCAAATAATCTTTGTTCAGATAGCCTTTATTTGCACCCTTTGCAAATGCATAGGTAAACATAGTGGCACAGGAGGCTTCAAGATAATTTCCATCTCTATTTCCACCATCCAGTATCTGGTACCACAATCCGGATTCTTCATCTCTTACTTTGAGAAGCGACTCACTTACATCGGATAATATTGAAATGAGCGACTCTCTTCTTGAATCATCCTCAGGCAGATAATCCAATACATCAACAATTGCCATCAGGTACCAGCCTATTGCCCTACCCCAAAAGTGTGGCGACCGCCCAGTGACAGGATCCGCCCAGCGCTGTTCCTTGTTTTCGTTCCATGCGTGGTATAATAATCCTGTTTTTTCGTCAACTGTTTTTTCATAAGCTGTTACGAATTGGAGAATTACATCATCATAGTTTTTATTTTCATCAAACATTTTTATGTGTCTGATATAGAAAGGTTCTGCCATATAAAGCCCATCAAGCCACATCTGATAAGGATAGATCTTTTTGTGCCAGAATCCACCATTTTCTGTTCTTGGCTGAAGGGTAATTTGCTTTCTTAGTGTATCTGAAGCAATTTTATATTTAAGTTCCTTGGTTTTATCATAGAGAAACAGCAATTGTTTTCCGGTATTAATTTTGTCCAGATTAAAATCCTTAAAGGGGTAAGTCTTGATTTTACCTTCTTCGGTAACATATTGATTAATATTTCCTTTGATGAAATCGAAATAAATATCATTTCCTGTCAGTTCATATACCTGTCTTAATCCTTCAAGTATAACACCCTGCTGATAATTCCAGCTGGCACTTGTCATGTACTCATCATATGTAACATTCCCGGGATGTCTCAAGATGAAAGAGTTTGCTAATCTCTGAGACCAGGGTAATTCTTCGCTAACCAAAAGAGTATCGCTTAATGATCCTTCTGTTTCCTTATTACAACCGATTAAAAGGATGAATATAGGAATGAAGGCTAATAATCTGGCTGATATCATCAATTTCTTTTTCATAATTCACTTATAAGAAGTTAATTAAACTAGTGGATTAGATAGAGCTACGCCGGGTGAATCACATTTTAAGAGGTTCGGGTATGGTTAAGTTGCACGAAAGTTAAAATAAAATCACAAATCTTAATTTCACCTGATTAACTTTATCTATGACTTAATGCTTTACTTAATCGTTTACTTAATTTCACAAAAAATTAACTTTTTGTCAAGAATAAATTCTATTAAATGTTTCCATATTTATTTTTTAAAAAACAGAATGAATTTTTATACGTATTTGCTCATTTTTGCTACTTTTTACATGGAAGATTTATTTAAGAAAAATGTATTATCTGGATGTATATAATCACGGGATTAAATTAAAATCAAGATGGTTATAATTTTTTACTTGACAATTAAAAACTATTTTGCAATTTTCAGTTATCAATAAAGTAAACGTTTAAGGTAACAATAACTGTAACGTTATTTTTTTTGCAAAATGGACAAGTATCTCTCCTGCTTTTTTTGTGTCCAGCTTATTTCCCGGATATACAATAATGTAATTAAGGGGCATCGTTTATACATAATATACCAACAACCAATTACCCGACAGGTCACTAAGGAGTAAACATGAATGCTGTAAAAATCTACTTGATGAAATTAACCCTCTTTTTGTTTTTAGTTATTTCTTCAGTCTTGGGTCAGGGAGCACTTAAGGGTGTTGTTCTGGATTCTTTAACAAATGAAACTCTGGTTGGCGCAAATGTATATTTACAGGGAACTGGATTCGGCGCAGCCACTGATTTGGAAGGTGAATTCAGGATAACTAACATTCCAGAAGGCACATATAATGTAATAGCTTCTTACATTGGCTATGTGCAACAAAGATACCCGGTTACTATCGTAAAAGGCAAAACTTTACTACTAGATATAAATTTGCCACTTGATATTCTCTTAAGTCATGAAGTAGTAATATCGGCTCAAGCCAAAGGTCAGGTTGCTGCAATAAATCAACAGCTTACCTCCAACACGATAGTTAATATTGTTTCAGAGGAAAAGATACAGGAATTACCTGATGCGAATGCTGCTGAAGCAATTGGGCGTTTACCCGGCGTTTCTTTGATTAGGACAGGTGGTGAGGCAAGTAAGATAATATTGCGCGGATTAAGTGATAAATATACAAACGTAACCATGGATGGAGTCCTGCTTCCCTCAACTGACGCACTTGAAAGAGGACTTGACCTTAGTTCAATATCGCAAAGTTCTTTAGCCGGTATTGAATTATTTAAGGCATTAACCGCTGACAAGGATGCAGATGCAATAGCAGGCAGCGTGAATTTCGTAACAAAAAAAGCACCAAAAGAAAGAATGCTCCGCGGTGTTTTTAAGGGTGGTTACAATGATCTGATGGGATCTTTAAAACAATATGATCTCTCTGTTAGATATGGTGAAAGATTTTTTGATGATGTTATTGGAGTTCAATTATCAGCAAATCTTGAGAATAAAATACGAAGCAACGAGCACATCAATGTTGGTTACGATCAGACCAAAAATCACCAGACAGACTATTTTATAAATAATCTTACCTTAGAATTCAACGATGAAGTTCGGAAAAGAAATGGGTTTAATATTCTCCTAGATGCAGAAACTCCCGATGGTGGAGTAGTTAAGTTTAGTACTTCTTATAACGCCACACGCAGAGATTATTTAACCTCAAACAGAGATTATCCCTTTACCGGACAGTCCTCTCAAACTGGTGGCGTATCCTATACTTATCGTGACAGGGTTCAGGATATAAAAACCTTCAGTACTGCTTTAACCGGTGAAAACAATATCTATGGATTCCGCGCCAATTGGGGTATATCATTTGCTCAGTCTACAACAAACTTTCCTTATGACTACGAACTGGATTTTGCTGAACCATTCCTGACAGGTACGGCCGGTATGAGAACAGCTGAGGAGTGGAGGGATCAACCCGAAAGACTAATACCATATGCTTACAATAACTTCTTAGCTGCAACATTAAGCGAAGGATTCTATCGTACACAGGATAATCTGGATAAAGATAAGGCAGTCTATCTCGATTTATTATATGATTATTACCTTAGTCATCAAATTACCGGCGAAGTAAAATTTGGCGGAAAATATAAATCTAAAACCAGAACTAATCGCAACAGTCAAACTTATTCACCCTACTACCTTGGAAGCTGGCGCGCTTATGAAAAACTAGAAGACGGCACAATTCAGGCTAAAGATCTAATGGGAACTTACTTCGAAGACTTCTTTTTAAGATATCAATCGAACCACACTTATAACACCCTGTCATTCCAGGAATTTTTAGATTCTACTCCCGATAGCAAAATGATTTTCGACAAATATGACCTTAACCCAATCATCAACAGAGATTTTCTTCGCCAATGGTATGACCTAAATAGATTTGGAACTAACAGTAGTGGAGTTAGCCCCGAATATAGTGATGATCCATCAGTGCAGGCTAATTCATACAATATTACAGAAGCAGTTACTTCCTTTTATGCAATGAATACTTTGAATATAGGGAACAGCATAACCTTTATTGCCGGTGTAAGAGTTGAATCTGAAGACAACTTTTATATTAACAAATACTCAAAAGGATCTTTTAGTGGTTTTCCTGTTCCAATTGGCATAACAAGAGATACCACTTCTTCTTACACTGAAACTATATGGCTGCCTAATTTCCATCTTAATATAAAAGCAACAGATTTTATGAATATTCGACTTGCTGCATACAAAGCGTTGGCTAGACCTGATTTTAATATGAGATTAAATACTTTCTTCGCCTGGAGGCCCTCATCCTCTTCAGGTAATAAACAGCTGTACCTTGGTAACCCAATACTTAAGACAGCACAAGCGTGGAACTTTGAAATTAACACTTCATTTTATGGCAATGATATCGGTCTAATCTCACTTTCTGCTTTTTATAAAGAAATTGACGACATGTATCATATGCTGAATGCGATCAACACGCAGGGTAATGCCCTTATTGATAATTTAAATCTGGCAGCAAGAACTCCACATATAGGAACCTACCAGCTTACAGTACCCTACAATTCTCCAAAGCCTTCTAAGGTCTGGGGATTTGAAATTGAACATCAAGTAAACTTAACATTTTTACCAGGCTTCCTGAAAAATTTTGTTCTCAGTTATAATGCTTCTATGGTTCGTTCAGAAACCTATTTAATTAGTGCCAGAACAGATACTACCTACGTAACTGTTCCTGGGTTCCCCTTTCCTTTGCCGGAATATAATGACAGGGCTGTTGAACTTAAGCAGCAATTAGAAAATCAGCCGAAATTTTATGGGAACATATCACTTGGTTACGAGGCAGAGGACTTTTCCATTAGGGTATCGATGTTTCATCAGTCAGAATACTACTCCTCATATTCTTCCAGCAGAAGAAGCGATAGAATTATCGGAAGTTATACCAGATTCGACCTGGCAGCTAAATACAACGTCACCAAGAATATTTCGGTACTGTTAAATATTGCCAACCTTACAAATATCCAGGAAGACAATTGGCTGGACAATCAAGTAAACCTGTATAAAATACTTCGTTCAAGTGAATACTATGGCTTAACAGCAGATTTGGGTGTCCGTATTGAACTATAAACGAAATTTAAAAAATAATTTCTTCATACACTATTAGCTAACTCAAACAACTTAGGAGGCTTCATGAAACAAAAAAGACAATTAATTACGGCAGTATTCCTTTTTATTCTCTGCGCAACCTTTTCGTACGGGCAGGACGTACTACGGCTTGTTCCATATGATGGAACACCTGAATCTTTTTTAATGACTCAGATTCTTGCTGATACAACAGCAACAGGAACAATGGTACCTGGTCGTATATACGAATTGGATGGTGGAGCAATTTATCTGAATACTGATCTTCTTTATGTTGATGCAGGTGAAACACTCCGCATGAGATCTTCGACAAATGAGAAACCGATTATTTACCAATATCCTACCGGCACAGGATCATCACCTCAGAACCCTCCAGGATATTTTGTTAGACTTAGAGGCGGAAACATTGAAATGACCGGTATTGCTCTTTCCGGTTTCTTTGAGCCAATTGACTCAAACTTTAACAATGTTCAGGGTAATATGATCCGCGTTGATAATGAAGGTTCTTCTGTAATACTTGATGATTGTCTCTTCACCAATATCAACGGACAGATAATCAGAACTGAAGCTCCAACAGTTTTACTTAGTGTTAAAAACTGCATCTTCGCTAATCTTGGTTCGTTGGGCAACTCAAATCTTGGCGCTGGTAAAGGCATTGACCTTCGTGCCACTTCATGTGAAACCTTAGAATTAGTAAACAATACTTTTGTTAATTATCAGGATCGTGTTGTTCGTCACTATAATTATGGAAATCCACTTGCAGGGACTGGTAATATTGAACATGGAACAATTGATCACAACACTTTTGTGAACGGCATGGGTTATCATGGACTTCTATCTCTTGGCAATATCGGAGAAGAAATGACAATAACAAATAACTTGTTCTATGATGCTTTTGCCCTTGGTGAAGATTCAACAGATGCAACTAGAGCTGCAGAATGGGGAAACACCGGCGAATTTTATCCAAACGGCAACAACAGAATAACATGGATATTTTCAGCCCCAAATGAAACTACTGCCTGGACTATCTCAAACAACTTTTATGCTATTTCTGATTCCGGACAGGCTTTTTTAGATGACTTTGGTTTTGAAGAAGGCTCCAAACTCTCTTGGCATATCAGCAGCCGCATAGGAGCTGACTCTGCAACCGCATTTACAAAAGTTAACATAACACTTGGCGCTATTCCAGCATTAATGACTAACATGATGCGATGGTACGAAAGCCCTAATGGTGGTGACAAAACCAAGAATACTCCTACCACACTTTGGGTAAGAGAACGCGATGATATGGATAGAAAAGCCTATAGTTACTTCATTGACGAAATGGATATTTCTTACGGAACAGAATCAGCAGCGTATACAGGCGCTCTGATGGGATACCCGGCAGGTAACTTGAACGCTTATCCTAATCTCATTTCAGATTGGGAAAATGGTGTTAATTTGAATTCCTGGTTAGTTTATGATGCCAGTGTTTTACCTTCTGCAACTGAAGGTTTAGGTGAAGGTCTGCTCGATATTTCTAAAAGAAGCGACGATTCACCGGGTGCTGGTTTAATCGAAGAAATTATTGATGATGGTGCGATAGCCGGAAATAAAGTACTTAAATATTTACATCCAGACGGAAAATTGACCCACCAATATGTATTTGATGATAACTATGCTGGTACCGCATTTACCATGATGGCTCGCATTAAAGGCGAGAACGATCCTGCATACGATCGTGCATTTGATATCAGATGGGATAATGGTAATATGGGTTTCAGAGATGAATTAAGAATATGGGCAGCCGATAGTACTATTGAGCTGGAAAAAGTGGATGTTAGAGTTGCAGTTGATATGGACTTATATGACTGGCATACATACAGAATAACAATGGATGGTGATTATTGTGCCGTTTACATTGATGAGAATCCTGTCGCTGTTGTTGAGGGAACAACAACTGCTACAACCACAAACAAGTATATTAAATTGGGGGATGGTTCTGGTGATGCAATAGGCGGATACCTTGACTGGTTCATACTCGATGTTTCCGGTGCTTACGCACCCGGTGAAGGTTTAGACCTTCCGGCAGGTCTTTATGTAGACGGCATTGTTGGTATCGATGATGATCAAAATGTACTTCCTGATGATTATAAATTAGCACAAAACTATCCTAATCCTTTCAATCCATCTACAACAATTTCATATTCAATTCCTGAAAGATCTGTTGTATCTCTAACAATTTACAACTCTATTGGTCAGGAAGTTGTAAGGTTGATTGACAATCAGGATTTCACTGCTGGTAATTATAATCTAAAATGGAACGCTAAAGATTCTAATGGTCATTCTCTATCAAGCGGTATTTACTTCTATCAATTACGTTCTAATGATGTTGTAAAAACCAAGAAAATGATTCTCTTGAAGTAATCTTAGATTACTTGTCATGCACTCCTTGTGAAAAACCGGCATTTAACACTGCCGGTTTTTTATTACCTAAAATTACCTTTAAGATATTTTGAGCTAATCAAACAACAAATTCATTTAACTCAATTAATAATGGGGGGGTAAAGAAGTTGAAATTCATCACTTGTTCCAAATCTTTCTTTTAATCTCTCTTCAACTTCAAGATAGTTCTTGTTCGCATACTTACTACTCATCAGTTTTAGCATTGAATACATCTGACTGCGTGGTTTCTCCCAGGGACTAATCATTTCATATTTCCATCCGGAACTATCCTCAACAAAAGGAAGAAGAAAATCAAAGGCGCTTTTAATATTTGCTCCGCTCTCAGATTTATAATTCCATAAATCAACATCAACAAATTCTCCAAGACGGGCAAGCATCATCATAGCTTTTAGGTTGTACACGGAGTAATCATAAGATTTAGTTCTTTCGAGTTCATAGGGCTGACTTCCATCTGACTTTATATGAGCTGTAATTCTCTTTTCAGGTACAGAAAGAAGAGTCTTTTTTGCTAACTCTTCTTCCCCAATCGTTAATGCCAGGTAAGTCACCTGAACGTCATACCACGTTCCATGATTATTATGCCAGTCACGTTCTTGCTGTCCTTTTTTACTGTTTTGCAACCAGATTAAATATTCCCGAAACCATTTTTTCAATTCATTATAATCATTTTGACTCCATGAGGGTGAGTGAGTAAGCATCTCAGAAATGTCCGCGATAATACCAATGTCCACAGTTTCGATAATTCCAAAATTCCTTCCTTCCTCTATTCCCTTTACTGCCTGAGCATATTCCAGATTCGGGTTCATTTTAGTCCATGGATCAAGAAACCAGACTCTGAGAAGCTTTGCCGCGTGTTCCGCATAAGCCTCATTGTCACTAAAATAATAGGCAAGTCCTAAAGATTTTACGGCTGCTTTTAATTTCACAAAATCCTTAACATCATAGCCATCATACTCGGGATTTCTTAATCCATCACGCCTGATGTAAGGTAATCCATCTTTCTTTGTTGTGTCCGGCCACCAATAAGGAGCAAGGCTCATATAATCATGCTTATCACCGCTTGGGGGCATATTCTCTTTTGTTGTAACTGAAAATGGTCCCACTTCAAGTGCCGAATTAGCCTTCTGAATTATGTTGTCATAGGCGCTAACGTACCTTACGTCATTCTCATGGATCTTTTCTTTAATAACCAGAAGGGAATCACTATCCCAAAATATTGTACTAGGATAATAACTCTTGAAAGTAGACTGATAACAACAGGAGCTAATAAAAATAACAATTAAAAACAGTGACATTTTTTTATAATTAATCATCTCTTCACCAGGTATTATTATCTATTTATTCCTCTAAACCATCATCATGATTGCTAAGATAATACTGAATTGGGGTTACAAATTCGCACTTTTTTGCTACTAGAAATTCTATTATTCTCCTAAACTCAAGGAATGCTTCTTCATTCCAGTATGGAGGATGACCTTGAATTATTATGTAGTCTTTATAAATTTCTTTCGAGGTTTCAAAATTTTCCATGAAATAATCGAAATCAACAACTCCGACCGCACTTTCCATATTAACTCTATTAGTAAGATTGATTATACCAGTTTCCCGATCAGGCGTCAACTCACCTAACAGCAGCACTTTTATATTTTCATTTTCACTCAATATTTGAAGAAAGTAAGAGTCAATGTGATTGTAGGGCGCCCCAAAAGTATGAGCTATTATTCCAAGCTTATCCTTAATTAAAATATTCGCAGAATCGAAATGAGTTTTCTGGAAATCATGAGGAGTACCTGAAAATTCCCAAGTACCCATTGGATTATTCCTGCTATGATCCAACCCGTGATTCCAGAATTCAAAAACTGGATCCCCATTTGTATCAGTAATATTTTTATAATTACTCAGGATAGCAATTTGGCTATCATCAACATTCTGCAACCTGCAAACGCCCCAGGAAGCTTTTACCGAGTTGGCAGCCAAATAATCAAAGACCGGCAAACATTTATCAAACAAAGCAGGAGTAGCTTGCAGATCATCAAGTTTCAAAATAATTTTCGGTTGAGCTGTCGTATTAACAACTATCATAGCAAGTAAAAATAAAATCTCAAATTGATATTTAATCATCAGTTAAACCTGACTTATTATTCAGTACGCAAAAATTATTTTGTTAAAACCATTTTTATTGCACTTACTTTATCATCCATTTCGGTGATGCAGAAATATACTCCGCTTGAAAAATTTTCCGCCTCAACATTAACAATGTGATGACCAGCAGACAAATGAACGTTACGATAAATATTCCTGACTTCTTCACCCAGAATATTAAGTATTTTCATATTCACTATTCCTGAAGAAGGCAAAAGCAATTCAATTTTTGTCGATGGATTAAAAGGATTTGGATAATTTTGAGTAACACTAAATTCACGTGGAATTTCTTCACCACTATTAACAGTGGAAGTATTCGGTAGCAAGGCACCTATTCCTTTCCAGTTTTTTAATAAACTCCAGATTGCCTCAGTCTCTGTGTAACCTTGAATAGTTACATTATCTACTGCTCCGGTACCCAGCCTGTCGTTAAGCTGTTGGAGATAAAGACTTGATGGTGCAACATGAACACCAAATGATTCCCAATAACCATTGCCTGTCTGCAAACTTCCTTTACATCCTATTCCCATATTTCTTCCACCTATGGGGCTGTCGATAGTGAATGAGCCAGTAACTGATCTGCAATTCCAGAATATCGTTTGGTTTCCGCTCCACCCGTGTCCTGTTCCCATTGTGCCTCTGTTCCAGACTCGCATTTCACCGCCTTGAATATTGTCGAACAAAGTTCCTGTAGCCCATCTGTGATGCGGACCAATATCGTTTTGGGTGTTTTCAGCAAAACAATGGAGGAATACGTTTGGTCCAGCCACCCTGGAACCCGTCACGTAATCATGCCTACCATGATCAGCATAACAACGCTGGAATAAATTACCATATCCGCTCCCAATGTAAAACGAGTATCTCCTGCTTCCGTCAATTATAGAAATTGGATTTATAAAAGCACACTCTTCAATAGTATTATAACACGAATTATTGTTGACCGAGACACAGGAGTATCCAAATCCATTTGCGGTAATATTTTTAATCCAACAGTTCCTGGTAAAATCCAAAGTAACCGCCGTCCAACCATGTTCTTCATCAGATGCTGAATTATACACGGATGAAATAAATAGATTTTCGACCCCGGAGTTTTCAATATAACCGGAGCTGTAATTTTTAAAGACTCGACCTCCACCGAAGTCAGCACTTATAGCATCAACGATGGGTAAATCGATAGTAATTTCATTTCCGTTTATAGCTACAATTTTTCTGGCATATTGGATAATATAATTTTCGGGTGTCCAGTCAGTTATTCCGGGTTCATTAAAGACCATGCCCAAAGTATCAACCCAATGTTGGTTAGGTGTGCGCTCGACAATGATATCATCGCCAATTGCAAAGAAGAGTGGATTAGCTACCTCGAAACTATACCTACCTACTCCAACATAATCGCTCGTAATTGGAATTAAGAATTCGCCAGCTTCAACACTCTGGAATTTATTTGAATAAGTGAGCTCGTTTTCCGTCCAGTCATCATATGGTGAAAAATATAGAGAATGAATAACATCCATCGTTCCATCTGTTTTGGCAAATAACATAAGCTTTGCTGAGTCAATTTCTGAAGGGATATTAGTAAGATCAAACTTCATAAATATTTCACGGTGATATTCTAAATTATCTGGTTGTGTTTTTAATCGAAGAAGAGGATCCTGCCCGAAATTTTCATTAGAGTGAGAGCCTCCCTGAATAAAAGTATCATCGTTTGGAAAAATTAATGCGGAAGTATCTATGCCATTTTCTCTGTAGAATATTTTAATCCCAGGAGGATTGGTTCCTTCCTTGCTGGAATATTGAACATAAGTACCGGAGTTAGATAAGAGAATAAAATTTACAGAACTGACACCTCTGTTTGAAGCGACAATATCTGAAACATCAAAATCCAACCAACTGGATGTGGATTCGGGATATTTTTCTTCGTCAACAAGAGTTCCATAAGTGTTTTCAAACAGGGCATTCTCTGATTGTTTTTCATCCCCCACAATATTTATTAGTGAATGCTGATACCTGGCTGAAGCCAATAGTTCTGTTCCGCCGTCCAATGCCGGACTTTGACCGGAACCCCGAAGAATTACGCCACTGTCTCTTATATATAATTTGCCATCGACCCGGAATAAGCCACGCTTTAATAGAATTGCCCCACGAATTCCCTCATTATTCATTGGAAGCTGACCGACAGAGTCGATCAGATTTTGAAGCCGCTCTCTCATATCAAGACCATCCAGAGCCTCAACTTCAACTACAGTCTGCACGGTAGGTATTTTTACACCTCCCTGCTTGTAACCGCAAAATGAATAATCCGGGATAATGTTATCTTCGTTTGATTCTCCATAATTGGCAAAGGGCGCATATTCAAGTTTTCCGGATAACATATAAACTATGGAACTTGATTGTCCTAAAAGCGGGCATGTGTATAAAAGAAGTGCAAGTGTCGAAATTCTAATAAGATGCATTTTATCCATAATTCTATTATCTCTTTTATCAGTCAATCAGGTTATAACTCTTTTGAGCTTCTTTCCTTTTGATTTTAGCACAAAACCAACAAGGGCTATAACTCCACCAGCGAACAAAAAACTTATCCGTCCGCTAAATTCATTTGGGATAAAGAGTAAGAGAATTATAAAACCCCCGTAAGCCAGGCACAAATTGCCAAGTATGTAAAGTTGTGATTTGTCATCTTCCAATGTTTCTGACGGATCAGTAATTACGGGCGTATCCATTTTTTCGTAGAAACGAGTTTCATTTTTCTTGTACTCTGTAGAGCTTCGGTGACTGAAGAATTTAGAAACCGCTATGTACCATGCCGAGCATATACCAACATTCAAAATCATACTTGTAAAAAAAAGATAATCCTTTGCCTCTTTTGGGCTAAATGGTGAATCCAGCCCAATGACTACCCGAACAATTTCCGGGTCGAGATAGTAATTAACATAAATGGAAACAGCAAAACCAACCAGTATTGTACTCCACGCGCTCCATGCGGGTGATTTTCTAATAATTAAGGCAAGGATGAGCGGAACAGCGTATGGAATATTTATAAAGGAGCTGAAAAGCTGCATAACATCGAATAGCCCGAACTCCTGAATATTTTCCACAAAGAGGGCTGCTGATATAACAAAGATTCCAAGCAAGGCAGTGGTAATTTTTCCAACGAAAAGTAATTCACTCTCGTCGGCATTTTTGCGTAAAATAGGGTGATAGAAATTCCTTACAAATATTCCGGCATTTTTATTCAATCCGCTATCCATCGAAGACATTGTTGCCGCAAAAATTCCACTAACCATTAAACCAATCATACCCATGGGCATTGTTCTTAATCCAATGGCTACAAACGCACCGTCACTAATTTTATTTCCTAAAGGGGCTAATTCTGAAATCACTGAAAGATCAGGATACAAAATCCTTGCAGCCATGGGGGGTATGAACCAAATTACCGGACCTACCAAAAACAAAATTGAGGCAAGCAGAGCTGCTTTGCGCGCGTGAATTGAATCTTTAGCACACAAATATCTGTATGAAAGTCCCAGACTATTGGTTGTGCAGAATTGTTTCAACATCGTTGCGAATATCCAGAGATAGACAATCTGGGGTCTCAGAATTGAAGTCCAGTCCAAGTGATTTTCGGGAAGTTTGCCCATGAATCCAATGGCTCCTTCAAGAAAGTTACCTCCTCCAACAGCTTGAATAGCCAGGAATGCCGCAACAATTGAGATGGGCATTAGAATTAAAACCTGCATAAAATCGGAAGCAACAACCGCCCATGAACCCCCAAGTGTAGCCATAATAATAACCACTACACCAACAAGTAGAATTGTAAGTATAAGATCCATTCCGAATACTACTGATACAAATTTACTTATGGCATTTAACCATATACCGGCATAGAAGACACCAATAGGAAGAGAGAGCCAGGTAAAAAACTGTTCGTTGTTTCGCCCAAATCTCTCTCGAACTGCCTCCATAGCTGTAACGACGCGCATCTGCCTGAATCGTGGGGCGCTCCATAAATAATTAAAAAAGTAACCGACGGCATTTCCCCAATAGAGAACCAGAATTAAAGTCCCGTCCTCGTATGCTTTGCTTCCGGCACCTGTAAATGTCCACGCACTAAATTGTGTCATAAATGCCGTAGCGCCAACAAGCCACCATAGCATCTTGCCGCCGCCGCGAAAAAAATCAGAGGAATTTTTATTGAAGTTTCTAAATACCCAGCCAATAGCCGCCATGAAAACGAAATAGAAAACAATTACGATATAATCGTAAACACTCATGTTTACTGAGCACACTCAATTATTTCATTCTTACCGTATTTCCTTTTTATTATTCTCGCCTTCCAGTAGAGAAGCCCGCCAACACCTGCTATAATACTACCAGTAAAAAGGAAGCATAATCTACCAACAAGTTCATTAGGTATAAACATCATTAAAATGATGAAACTCCCGTAAGGTACGCATAGTCTTGCCAGAGCTTTCAACTGTCCAATATCAGCATCCTTTGTTGCCGCCGGATCAGTGTATACCGGAGTATTCATTTGCTCAAAGAATTTCTCTTCTTCCACATATTCTTTCTTTGAGAAGAATTTAGCATAAAGCGTGATCGTTAAAAACCAAATCGATGTTATTGTAATATTGAAGAATGTCGTTACTAATAAAAGATAATCGCCATACTCACGTGTGGTTATGGGTATTACCATTCCAACAAACTCTGCAAAGTCACTTGGGTTTAGACCAAACTTTACATATAACGAAGACAACATGCCAACAAGAACAGTACTCCAACCAATCCATTTGGGAGTTTTCTTAAAGATTAGTCCCCATATCAATGGTACTACAAATGGAATGGCAACCATAGAAGAGAACAACTGCATAACATCGAACAATCCGAAGACCTGGATATTCTCAATAAAGAGAGCTGATATTATAACAAGGATTCCAAAAAAAACTGACATCATTCTCCCAACAAAAACATACTCACTTTCAGGAGCGTTTTGCCTTAGTATCGGTTTATAGAAATTACGGATAAAGATGCCGGCATTTTTATTTAAGCCGCTATCCATGGAAGATATGGTTGCGGCAAATATAGCACTTACCATTAGACCAATCATTCCCATGGGCATTGTTTCCAGCCCAATGGCAACATAAGCACCTTCGGAAATATGACTTCCTAATGAGCGAAGCTCAGGTATAACAGAAAGATCAGGATATAAAATTGCAGCCGCCATTGGTGGAATAAACCAAATAATCGGTCCGATAAAGAACAGTACTGCCGCCAATAATCCGGCTCGTCTGGCATTCTTTGAATCCTTGGAATAAAGAAAACGATATGAATCCGCCAGGTTATTAGTGGTACAGAACTGCTTAAGAATCATAGCAAAGACCCAGAGATATACAATTTCCGGTCTTATAATTTCTGTCCAGTTTAAATGATTCGCCGGAAGTTTATCCATGAAAGAAAATGCTCCCTCAAAAAAATCTCCTCCACCTACAGCACGTATTGCCAGAAACGCAGCAACCAAAGAAAGGGGCATTAATATCATCACCTGCATAAAATCGGAAGCAACCACTGCCCAGGATCCGCCCAAAGAAGCAACAAAAAGAACCACCAGTCCAACCACCACTATCGTTAAGTAAAGATCCATACCAAAAACAACGGAGACAAAACTACTGATGGCATTAAGCCAGATGCCGGCATAAAATATTCCGATAGGTAGTGAAATCCAGGTGAAGAATTGCTCATTCCCTTTTCCAAATCTATCTCTAATTGCTTCCATTGGTGTTACAGATCTGGTCTGTCTGAATTTTGCACCTGACCATAAAAAGGTAAAAAAGTACCCAATTCCATTGGCAAAGAAAATAACCATTACCAGAGTACCATCAAGATATGCTTTGCTAGCCGCACCGATAAACGTCCACGCGCTGAACTGCGTCATAAAAGCCGTTGCACCAACAAGCCACCATAACATTGTACCGCCACCTCTAAAGAAGTCACTGGAATCCTTACTGAATTTTCTAAAAATAAATCCAAGCGAGGATACGAACAACAGATAACATGCTACAACTATATAATCATAAACTGACATTTATAACTCCTTTATCGGTATTAAAAGAGAACACATACTCTAATACTTAGTTTGAACAATGCACTCTTTTTCAGAACTCAATTACTCTCTTCAACCTTTCCATCTTTATATAAAACCATCTTTTTTGTTTTCAACTTATCTACTCTTGCTAATACTATTTCGCCGGAGAAAACTTCTTTGTTCAATTCAACCCGACATTTAGAGACGTCTCCAATTTGGAGGAATACTTCCTCCCCATCATAAAATGTTATTCTAATCTGATTTTCATTTACTTTGAATTCTTTAACATATTCATTCATCTCTTCAATAGAATTTTGACTCGCTCTGCCGCATACCATGGAGCTAAGAATAAATTTGCTTTCTTGACCATTTTCAAATGAGAGGTATGGGACAACACTATTTTTGTATCTTACATTTGATCCGTTAATATCTTCGTTGAATGGAGTTGCTTTGTGATGATGGGAATACCCATGTAAATTTTTAATATAGCTTAGCTTCTGTTCTGTGAATGCTATTTCAGAAGAATCTGATGAGGCAGTTTTAACCTCGCCTTCATCATAACCCAGTGGATATCCTCCCTCTTTAAACACTAGCGAATTATTCGTCTCAACAAGATGAACGTTGATCATAAAATCATCTTTTACAATTATGGAAGTATGTATTGTACAATAAGGATCGACTTCAAAAATTGGATATTTGGAAGCCGCAAAGTCTTGTATGCAGTAAAGGTTTTCCATCTCCCATCTTTGTTTGAAGTTGATACCATCGATTGAGAATTGAAGGATATTATCGCAATTGAAATTATTATATATTTTTCTGGACTCGTAACTGAAAATTGATGAGTAGGCAAATTTTGTATACTTATCATTGTACTCGGGACTATCATGATAAGATTTTTGATTGATCAACTGGACATGTCCAGTTTTTTTATCCCCTAACAGCAGAAGCCCCGCATCTTTTATTGGTTTAGAAAAGGACTCCTTATGAATTGGTAATTCTTCTTCTTTTGCTTTCCAAAAAGAGTCAGAGCTATTTATCAATAGAATATTAAAAGCTTTGGTTGCCCAGTAGGGTGAACCTCCGCAGGAATAGTGTTCCAACATTTCCGCGCAAGGTTTCAGATAACCTAATGAAAGATGTCCGGCATCCGTAAGTATTTCATTACTAAAGAAAAAATTCATAACAGAATTCGTAATGGTTTTTACTTCGCCATCAGACAAATCGAGACAGCCGAGATGTTTGCCAAGAACAATCGGGGCAAGATAACCAAATCGATAGATCATGGAACGACCAAAACATGGAGTGCTGCCATCGCCCGAGACAAAGTATTTGAAATCATTGGCGAACTTTCTGGTTCTATCTTTGTGCAGAGAGGCAATATCAGGTTTTGAATCACCATCAATCATCACCCATAAGAGGTAATAATATAAAAATCCCCAGGAATTGTAATAATCAATCCGGTTTAATTTGCCGTCTCTGTACCATCCGCCTCCTATGTACATATCATCGCAGGCTTTTAGATTTATATCTATCTGATTTTGTTCATAAGGCATTCCAAGTTTTTTTAACACCGAATTCGTGATCACATTAAAAAGGAGCCAGTTGTTCTGATGGTATTTTACTGTAGTACATTGAAACAAATAATTCCCAACCTGCTGTTTTTCTTCGGGTGTAAACTTATCCCAGATTAATTCCTTAGAGAGATAGATACCCCATGACAGCGCAGCCATTTCTACCAGGTGCTGCGCGTAGTCTACTATATCACCCCAGTATTCAGGATGTTTTGGATTCGTCCCGGCTAATATTCCCTTTCTATAAAACTCGGCAACATTATATTCTTTATTGTCATAGGTATATTGACCGTTAGAACTGCTGTTTAACCAGGGGCCTGACATTATCATGGATCGAGAGAACCCTTCAAGTTCATCCGCCAGTAATCCGTGGTGGCTCCGTGGACCGGGTATCCGTTGCCTGGCTTTATCTTCAGAGGCGCTATTTATTATCCCTCTCATCAAAACCATGAAAGTTTCGTTCCAATGATTTCGAGTCCAACCAGTGTGAGGTGACAAATCAAAATCGTAAGGGGTTTTGAAGATAAGTTTTTGCATCCTATTTTGACTCCCTCAAGTTGAAGGGATCGTAATTTGAGAGTGGCCATTTAGCCATAGGTTCAATATCACCAAACAAAACGCCTTTTGTTGTTCGTAACCCCTCCGGTGTTAAGTTAAGATTGAGTACAATTGACTTGGCTGATGGAATCATACCGCCAAACTCTTTTATACAGTATGGAGTATTAGTTAGCAATAAAACCGGATAGCCTTTATCGATAAGCGTTTTCACATACTCATGCGGTTTTGAGGATCTATCGTAAAAGTTTGTACAGATAATCAAATTGTAATCTGATCTTTCAACAAACTCCAGAACATTCTTTTCTTCTTTTTCATTAAACCCAAAACTAGTTTCGAAACATTGCAGAGCAGGAAAATCTTCTTCCATCACTTGAGTAAATAAGGCAGGATGGTCATAAAGATCGTTTGGTGATTTAACAGAATTTTGCTGATTGATCAACAATACCCTTTTGCTCTTGTCAAGAGGAAGAGAGTTCAATTCATCCTTAACTACCATAATTGCTTTTTGAGCTGCTTCTTTGCTAACGTTAACGACAAATTTATCTCTTATAGGTTCGGATGCTTTTGAAGCATCAACCTTTCCCATATTCTCAAATAGTCCGTATTGTTTTTTTATTCTAAGAATTCTGCGCACCTTATCATCAAGCTCTTCTGATTTTATTTTTCCATCCTCAACCCATTTCTGAATTGTATAGAACATTTCGCCGCGCCATTTGTTTTCTGCTTTCATCAGAATAATATCTGCCCCCGCATCAAGAGCACGGGCACATGATTCGCCAATACCATACCTGTCAATTAATGCTCCCATGGTAATACTGTCAGTTGTTATTAATCCCTCAAACCCAAGTTGATCTCTTAAAATACCGGTGACAACCTTACGTGAAACAGTTGAAATTCTATCAGGATCTATATGAGGGTAGATACAGTGAGCAACCATTATGGAATCAATGCCTGCTGCAATTAATTTTTTGTAGGGATATAACTCAATATCATTAAAACGTTTTTCATCAACCGTTAAGGTGGGACATGCATGATGCGCGTCTGTTGCTGAATCGCCTCTTCCTGGGAAATGTTTTGCCGCTGCAATAACACCCTCTTCTTTATAACCTTTTAACATTGCAATAGCGTATTCTGCAACTAATTCCGGATCATCACCAAATGCCCGTCTTCCAATTTCGGGGTTGTACGGATTAATGTTAACATCAACAACCGGAGAATGAATCATATCAAGACCTGCAGCTTTCATTTGCTTAGCAGTAGCTTTTGCAACCCGATAAGCAAGATCTAAATCGCCCGATGCTGCCAGACCCATATTAGAAGGAAACTGAACCACGCCGCCTCTGGCGTAATCTTTACTTGTATCCCCTTCCTGATCAATAACCATATGAAGAGGAATTTCAGGATCTCTTTCTGCTGCGAGTTTTCTGAGATCGTTCATCAATTCGGCGTACTGTTCCGGTGAACAATAAGGTGGCAATCCCTCCCCGGCAATTTTTTGCATTGAGGGAGAAAAATCTTCACCTAATATTTGCTGCTTCGCTTTCTCATCGCTAAAATACCTGAACATTCGTGCAAATCCTGAGTGCCGGATGCCACTGCAATGATACCTTAAAATTGCCTCCTTAAGGTCATTGGTAATAACAGTCCCGGACATTCCAACCACCACACACTGTCCAATCTTCTGTTCAAGTGTCATTTTTCCTAATAAATCTTCTATCCATTGTTCTTTTTGCATGTTACTATCCCTTAATTTTCATATCAAATTTCAAATTGAGTTTTTAAGAGATGGAGCGACGAAAAGCGCTATCATCATTTCAACTGAACAGTCTAAACTGTTTTTAGTGATTTGAAAAAGGCTGGTATTACTAATCTTTAACCACGCCTTTTTCAAATCAGAAAGTTGGAGTATCTTATTTTAGCAGAACCATTTTTCTCGACTGTACAAAATCATTTGCATGAATTGTATAGACATACACACCACTTGATAAATTAGCAGCATCGAAAGAATAGTTATAGGAACCGGCACTCAACTCTTCGTTAACTAATTGAGCAACCTGCTGACCCAGTACGTTATAGACAGTAAGTTGAACTATTCCGGAATTTGGAATACTGAATTTGATATCCGTAGTTGGATTGAACGGGTTTGGATAGTTTTGTTCCAACTTGTAGTTTGTTGGCAATCCATTTTCACTTTCAAGTGCTGTAAGATCAATGCCCTGATCCCATAATGTTTTCAATTCAGGATACCAATTAAGATCACCTACTGGATATCTTAAGTCTCCAGCCATATAAGCTGCAGCATCTGTTCCGTAACTCATATCCACATCTTCAGGAGCTAAAACTTCGGTGCGGGTTGTAAAACCAGTATTAGACCAATTTGTACCGCCAGCTATATAATTTGCAATTTCCGCAACCAGACTATCAAGGCTAGGTGGTCTGACAAATGTAAGCTCTTCTTCGCTAACAGCATCTTCAAGAGTAATTAAGTCTAACCATTGTTGATTGAACATTGGAGCTTGTTGAACTGAATCTGGATTTGCAGCAAATAGATCGGTAAAACGACTTTCAGTAAATACAACATTATTTCTCATATCAATTGTTGAATTTAACGTGTCAGTTCCTGTAATAGTAAAAATGCATATAGCCTCAGGTTCCAGATAATCAATTTCATCAGTTCTATTTGAAAGTGTATCAGTTCCTAATAAGCCAACATTTGCAACTATATTGTTTGTAAAAACTAATTCTCTTGTCGTTCTAAATTGGAAAGGAGGTCTGTAACCAACATTACCATAGAAAGTATTATGATCGAACTCAACATAGTTTAATATGCCAGGAGCGCCCATGTTACGTATAAATCTGTCATTACAGTTTAGGAAAGTATTGTTTACAACAACTAAAGAGTCTACACTTGAACCACGAGTATCAAGAAATCTTCCATTATCAATTCTATCTTCTCTTCCATCCCACAAATGAAGATTGTTAGAATAAAAAACTTTACATCCAACAAAGGTATTAAGATCAATAGTTCTTAACCAATATCTTTCAAAAGCACAGCCGTCAACAGTAAGCTTTAAATCGTCAGCGCCAAATCTAATTGCGCGACCTGTAGCAATTGTGCGTAATTCGCCACGCGAACCATTGAAATGAAGATTTTCTAAGGTAAGGTCAGCAACAAACTGAATATCCGGATCTCCTGCATAGGCACCAAGATCGTTTGGAATTTGCTGAAGTAATGGGCGTTTGCCACTACCTTCACTTGCACGGATAGTAATTGGCACATTCACATCCAATCTGCCTTGAAACAAGTAAACGCTATCTCTCTGGAGAACAAAGATATCACCTGCAGCAGCGCCTGCTATTGCTGTGCTGATTGCATTAATGTCAGTACTGACGTTAATGATGTTTTGTGAAAAGTTATAGCCTGAAAAACAAATTACAGCTATGATAGAACTTAGAAAAAATTTCCTCATGCTAAGCCTCCTTAAATAATTGATATTGATTATTGGTTAACTAAACTAAATTTTTATTTAGCTCAATCACATTTTTACTTGAATTCCCAATTCTACCGATCTTCCATAATCCTGAATTGCCGTCTGTAAATATTCAAAAGCCTGATAGGTATCATCTGTTCTATTATTTACATTAACAATATTTGCGAAGATGATTATGTTCTCAGCTATTTGTTGTTTGAGAGAAATATCCCATCTAACAAAACCGGCATTGTAGGTATCCAATAATTCTGCTGAACCAATATTATTCACGCTGCCATCCTGATAGAACATTGAAACTCTTGCTGAGAAGTCACTCAGATCATACCCCAATGATAGATTAATAATTTGATTTGCCTGTCCGGGGATATTCCCCTCTCTTAACCCTTTGTTATAGTTAAAAACCACATATGGCGGAGTGTTAATTCTGCTGGTTGTTACACCATAATAAGGGAAATGTGTAGAAGAATAAATTCGAGCATAATTAAATCCGATTACTATTCCTTTGAGAAAATCAGGTACCGGATATAATTGGAAATTTGTCTGCAATTCAAACTCGAAACCTTTTACCGTCGATTCAGGTAAATTTATTGGTGTCCTTAAAGTGTTTCTTGTGTAAAGATTATTTATACCAAATTGATTATTCGCCAAAGGTGGGATCCCAAATTCCGGAAGTCCCTCGGTAACCAAATCCTGTGTTACATTGGTAGTATAAATAGCTGAAATGTCTTTTATATCTTTATAGAAGTACCCAAAAGAAACGAATCCAAGTGTTGGTTCATAGAATGACAGATACGCATCGTAGTTATTTGAGCGAGCGGGTTTCAGATCACTGTTGCCCTTATAAACATTCGTTGCACCAAAGTTATTCAACGATTGAGATGGGATTAAATAGTTATAATCAGGTCTGGATAAGGTCCGTGTATAAGAGAGTCTAATATCAAACCATTCTGTTGGTTTTACTCTTAAATGAATCATGGGAAGTAAATCATTATATTTTACTGTTGATGTAGTGTCACTTATAATGAAATCATTATCATTCGGGGTTGGCGCATTACTTACTAAACTTACAAATGTGTTCCCAAAATATTTATTATTAACCGCCTCGAACCGTAGACCTGGAATAAATGTAATTAGAGTACCAAAATTAAATCTCGGCATAAAGTAAGCTGCTGATACATTTTCTTCAGCTTTGTAATTCGGGATGCCCGCGGAGGTTCCAACAGAACTTCTATAGGCGTAAAATTTACTGTTTACATATCTCGCAGAAGAGGAATATTCATCATAAAATGATCTATTGCTCCCTGCATCGAGTATAAGACCAAGTTCAGCTCTGCCATCCAAAAAATTACTAGGGGTGTAATCAGGATCAAGAAAATCTTCGGCGTTTAATTTGCCCGCCTGCCCTGGCTGTGTTAATAAGTATGCCCAAAATTGAGCTTCTTCATATCGCCTTTCTCTATTGATATGTTTAAGCTTTCCACCAAATTTAATATATCCATTAATATCAGAACCAAAATTAAAATGATATTTAAAATTTAGCTGCCCCGTATAATTTCTTTCCTGCACATCTTCTTTCATGAATTGTGTAGTATAAAGAGGAGCTGTACTGTCAACACCAACAAATTTATAATAATCAAGCGCGTTTTGTTCCTTTGATACATCATTAGCATTTGGGAAATCAGGCGTTTCATTAAATCGCATCCAGTGGTCGAATGGACGTTCATTTCTGGAATATGAGAACGAAGCTGACCAGTCAGTTTCGAATTGCCCAAACGTGTGCTCGCCTCTTAATGTATTAACGTAGGATTGAAGTGATCTTTCCGTTTCCCTGATCTGTATTGTTCCTGTTGCTGCATCAACATCCAGGGAGCGTTGTCTGTCTTCAATATCACGCGTAGTTTTACTTAAAAAACTACTAAGCATTATGTAACCGTTCCCAATATTGTAATCCAGGATTAAGTTACCGCCAATTCTTTTGCGATTTTCCAGTCGATCGGTAACTTGCGAATTATTAATGCGAATATGCGTCACATCATCTATAGTAGCCCCTACTATATAACTGCCGCTGAAAAAATCTGTACTCCTGTCTCTGTCCTCATAATTGACAGATAGCTGTACACCGAGGTTTCCATCTACATAACGATTACTATACTTACCGAACATGGAATATTGATTGAAATTGTTTTCTAGCCCGTTATAAAATCCAAACATACGGGCAATTGCAACCGGACTATCAGAAGCTTTGCCAGTCTGCAGATTTACTGTTCCACCAATAGCCTCACCATCCATATCAGCGGTTGGTGATTTATATAATTCAATGCCCTTTAGATTTTCCTGAGCAATTCCGCTTAAGTTTGTTCCTCTCTCCTGGGCGCCGGTTGAAGCCATATCAACTCCGTCAACAGTTACTTTACTGTACTTAGCTGATAAACCTCTCACAACAACTGATGATCCTTCGCCTCCATCTCTGTTAATAGAAACACCAGGCAGCCTTGATACTGATTCCGCAACATTAGCATCAGGGAACTCAAGCATTTTATCGGAAGAAACCACATTTACTAACTGCTCTGAGGAAAGTTGTTGATTTATCGCAGCAACTTGTCCCGTTCTTTGAGCAGAGACTACAATCTCACTACCAAACTCTAAAACATCAGAGTCGAGCAGAATTTCCTCATATAAACCGATACCCTCAGTCAAGAAGATATCTATAGTTTTTGTTTTATAACCCAGGTAAGAAACGCGTAATTCTTTGCTTTCGATAGGAGTGTGAAAAATGGTGAATTCACCGTTTATATCTGTCGCGGCCCCAATAGAAGTACCAACCACTATTAAATTGGCTCCAATTATTGGTTCGTTTGTTTGGGAATCTTTAACTTTTCCCGTAATTCTGGCATTCTGTGCATTGGAATGACTATGACCAATTAAAAATAAAATTATTAATAACAACCGGAAATTTGTCCTAAATTTCATTGAGAAGTTCTCCCTATATCCCAAAATCAATTTTATTGAAAGCAATTCGAAAAAATAACACTCTGCATTTACAATTTTTTAAGGAACGTATTAATCACGGTGAGAAATTAAGCCTCTATCCAACTAATACCAAGATATTACATGAGAATAACTGTTATTAACATGTTTATAACTAAATATCGTGTCTGCATCTTCTATTTCCTTAAATGTGTTGCAACTAAAACTGTTAATACCGATATTAAAAATATTATTCTTGTAAAATATTGCAGAGAAGAATGTCAGAAACAATGATCCCCACCGAAAAGAAACTTGAAGTATTGAAGAATCTTCTTGAAAGCCAGGAATTTCAATCAAGCAAGTACAAAAAACTTATTGAATATCTTGTAAATGCTAATATTAACGGGGAAGAGTTAAAAGAGACAACTATTGCTATTGACTGCTTTGATAAGGACTCTTCATTTAATCCGGCTATTGATTCCAGTGTTAGAGTATATTTAAGCAATCTGCGTAAAAAACTTGAACATTATTATTTGACAGATGGCAAAAAGGATGGATTAAAGCTACGGATACCAAAAGGTCATTATCAAATTGAATTTATTACTATCGATCCTGTATGTGAACCTGGGAATCACATCTTTTATAAAAGAGGCTTCTTTCTTTCAATTACACTGCTTATTATCTTTTTGGGATTTGCATTTTTAAAGGGATCTTTCTTTTCCAGATTACCTGCAAATTTAATACCGAAGAGTGATGAAATATGGACTGATTTTTTGACCAGTGAAACAAAAACAATAATAGTTCTTGGTGATTATTTTTTCTTCTCGATGCCCTATGCTGAAGGAAGGCAAAGTTATATAAGAGATATTGAAATTAACTCAAAAGCAGACCTGGACAAATTTCTTCTTGAGAATCCATCTTATAGTGAAAAGATGACTCCAACTTATCATACATGGCTGGAAGAAAATTACCCCTATTGCCTGGCGAAAATACTTCCATCATTTGCTTTTTCGGAAACTAACTACGAAATCAAATTGTCTTCAGAAATTCAACTTGCTGATTTGCAAAAATACAACATCATCTATATTGGTCCCTATAAATGTCTTAATCTGCTATCAAATATTACAGAAAATCTTAATTTCAGTTACCATCTACATCAGGGTTCAAGTTCTCTTAACTTCCATGAAATTGAATCAGGTGTTGATCATGTTTACGACTGGAAAACCAACCCCCAAACCAATGGCAGGAATGATTTTTCTATAGTTTTAAAAGTCCCGGGGCCAAACAAAAATAAATTTATGTTCTTCATTTCTGAGCATGATTTTGGAAATATTAGTTCTGTAAAATACTTTAGTAATGCATTAAAGCTGCAGGAGTTTGAAAAGGATTTATCATCTGCTCATTTCGAAGCATTATTTGAAGTAACTGGAATTATCAGAACAGATTTCACCATAAAAATGCTTCACCGTAATGAATTACAATCTGATTTTAAAGTTAATTTTGGCGAATAAGGCTAATATTTCCTTAAACTTTATTTCCCCATGTAGGGTTTTCCGGTAGACTATTCTCAAACTCCGCGAGTAACTGATCTTCATATTCGCCTTTGTACTTTTCATTTCTGAAAAATTCAAGAGCCTCATTGTATAGTCGTTGCCAGGATTTTTCTTCACTGCCTGGAATGATTGGATAAAACAACACACCATTATCTTTTGCGGCTATTAAATCTCCCGGGGCATCTCCTATCATTAAAATTCTCTCCGGTAAATACTTGCCAACCGCAGCATACTTTATATGTTCTGATTTTGTACCATATTCCTGACCAGCAATGAGTTTAATTTTCTCATCAATACCATGTTGCTTCCATTCACGTTCAAGGGCCTCAAGAGGAGTTTGAGAAACAACAATGATATCAGAAAACTGGCTCATTTTTAAAAGCGAATCAGCAACTAAAGGGAAAGGAGGCAAGTCTGTTACCATTCGTTCTACTGCATTATTTACGCCCATAGACCACATGAGGGCTTTTTCCAAAACAGAATCCTCTATTGTTTCCAGATATTTAATCAGAGCCGGATTACCCAGTTTGCTTTCGGCTTCCACCCAGTTTATTAAGCTACTAAGATTGAGTAAATTTACTTTACGGTCTCGAACCTCATTTCTTTCACTAAGTAATTCAAAAGTCCTTATCACTGCTTTGAATCTATTTACGCCACGGGTTTTTGAGTAAAGATTTACAAATTCCCAGGTTTCTCTCGCGTATTTTGATATCTGCTGAAGTTCAAAGTGCTTAATAAATTCGGGACAAAAACATTCTTTATGCTTTATTTCCATGGAATCAAACACACATCCATCAGAATCTATTCCCACAAAAAAATCTTTATCTGCTTTTAGATCTGAGAGAATTTCACTCGCATTGTTCATCTTTTTGACTCCCCAATAATTTGAATGCTTTTAACAATGTCATTTATTTTTTTAGAGTTTATAGGCTTTTTTAACAAGTCCATTTGTAAGTTCGTATGCCAACATTTCTGCTTCCTCAATAGTTATCTGACTGGTCAGCACTAATTCAGCCAAAAAATTACAATCCATCCTGCGGGATAAATCGTGTCTTGCTGGTATGGAGAGAAATGCTCTTGTATCATCGTTAAATCCTGCCGTATTAAAAAAACCTGCTGTTTCAGTAACTGATTTGCGATATCTTGTCATCCCCTGAATGCTGTCATGGAACCACCAGGCAGGACCAAGTTTAAGGGCAGGATAATGCCCAGCCAATGGTGCAAGTTCTCTGGAATAGGTGCTTTCATCCATAGTGAATAATATTAAGGTAAAATTTTTGTTGTTACCATACTTATTAAGTAGTTGATAAAGGTTATTAGTAAACTCCGTCTTTACTGGTAAATCAGCTCCTTTATCCCACCCGTATTTTTCGAATAATGGAAAGTTATGATTTCTGAAACAGCCGGCATGCAATTGCATAACCAAACCATCCTCACAGCTCATCCTTGCCATCTCCATTAGCATGTGTCCCTGAAATAACTTCTCTTCTTCCTTACTAACACAATCTTTTAGGGCTTTATTAAAAATAATTTCTACCGCCTCATGTGTTAGACTGCCTGTGTAGGGTTCTTCTATTCCATGATCTGTGGCAACAGCACCATGAGATTTGAAATATTCACGTTGTTTTTCTAAGGCACAAATAAATCGGTTGAAATTGTTTATCTCGCTCTTTGTTACGCTACTAAGTTTTTCTAATTCATTTTTCCATTCTTTAGAACTTATTTGAAATAATTTATCAGGGCGGAAAGATGGAATAATCTTAAAATCTAATTTTGATTTTAAAATTTTACTATGTGTATCTAAGCTGTCATACGCGGGGTCGGTGGTTGTAATTAAATTGATATTGAATTCCTTCATTAGTTTTGAAGGAACAAAACTGTCTTCCTCAATTTTTTCCGAAATTTTGTCGTAGAGTTTTTGAGCATTACTCCCATTAAGTCTCTCCTCAAATCCAAAAATTTTCGAGAACTCATAAGTCAACCAGCAACCTGAAGGAGTGCCCAGAAACAAATGGAAATTATCTCCGAGTATTTGCCAGATTTCTCTTTTCTCATCTTCAGTTAATATTTTCGGATTATTATCTATTCCTAAATCGGCAAGGTCTATGCCTTGAGAATACAACATTCTAAAGACATAATGATCAGGAGTAATGAATAGCTCAACAGGGTCTCCGAATTTGAACTCAGGGAGAAAAATAGCGGGATCTATATGACCATGCGGCGAGATAATTGGTAACTCGCTTATTTTATTGAATAATTCATTAGCCACAAACTTCAGCTCACTGCCCGGGCCAAAATATCTATCATCACTTAAAATTGGCATAATGCTCCTTTATCCTGTACCTGAAGGAATTAATTAAATAGAATTGAGAAACAAAATAGTTTGAATATGGATGAAACAGAAGATTTTACGAGAGAATAACTGTTATTAACATGTTTATTACTACGGGATAAACTGAGGTATTTTTCATTTTAGGGACTTACTGTAGTCATATCGTGAGGAAAACAACCTCATTTGAATAGATAATAATTTTTAAAAAAACAAAGCTCAATTGACGAAACAATTGAGCTTGAAATGTTTTGCAGAGAGTAAGGAAACTGCTTACTCAAAGAATAATGCTCATTAATAAGTTTTCAAGATCAAAAAATAACCAGTGAATTCTCCAAAATTTGTTTTGAATAACTTGCGTAAATTTTGAGAACGACTAATATTATTTTCAGCTTTTCTTGCCCAATAAAATTTCAAACGGGTTCAACAATGGCTATTCATAACGAAGATTATCAACCGGGTTATTCATTGCAGCACTTGTAGTTATGAATATAACTGTCAACATCGCAATAAACAGAGCAGTTATACCAGCAAGAATGTAAAAGCCAAGATGAAGGTCTATTCGCACAGTAAAATCCTGCAGCCATGATGTTAGTAAATAGTGAGCAATCGGCCAGGCAATTATATTTGAGATCAGTACCCAGACAAGGTAGTCTTTCAGTAAAAGAATATTTATCCCCGAAACTGAACCACCAAGTACTTTCCTGATACCAATTTCTTTTGTACGCTTTGATACCGCGAACATAGTAACAGCAAAAAGTCCCATTACAGACAAGGATATTGACAATAGAGCTGAGTATATTAGTAGCATATTATTTATTTCGTCATTGCGGTACATTTCACCGAACAATTCATCGATAAATGAATAATCAAAAACAAAACCTGGCGAGAATTCCTTAGCGGTCTCTTCAATAAAATTCAATGTCTCCTTCACATTGGCGGAATTAATCTTTGCAGTAATTGTAACAATGCGATCGGAATAATTGCTTAGGGCTAGTGGTTCAATATTGTTTTCAAATGATGAATAGTGAAAATCCTTAATAACCCCGATGATCCTCATTTTTCGCCCATTATATTCAAGCTCTCGTTCAAGGGCTTCTTCTGGAGATAAATTCATCATCTTTACAAATTTTTCATTCAAGATAACGGTTTCCCGATCAGACTGTGAATTCTTTTGAAAAGCCCTCCCGGCTAAAAGTTTCATCCCGTATGTTTCAATATACCCTGGCTGAACACGATTTTCACTAAATCCAATATTACCTCCTATAACACCAGTAATTTTTCCAAGCTGCCCGCTCCTTCCCTTTCCAGGAATACTCTGAGAAGCTGCAACAGAAATAATATCAGAATTTTCTTCCAGTTTATTCTTCAGAGAGATATACTTTTCTGAATCTGCAAAAGAAAAATAGACCTGCTGTTCGGAATCAAATCCAAGATCCTGCTGCTTTAAGAATTTGATCTGTGAATAAATAACGGTTATTGATACAATCAGAGTAATTACTATAGCAAACTGGACTATTACTGTTGCTGGCAATAATCTATTTATTTTTCCACCGCCAGACTTGTTCTTTAGAATGTTAACACATTTCATTCGTGATATTCTCAGTGCCGGAAAGATAGCAGAGGAAAAAGCAACCAATAATGAAAGAGCCAATATTCCGATTGCTATCCAGTGAAATGATTTGTAATAAACATCAAGGTTACGATCGATCAATTTTCCAAAATTGGATAACGTGAGCAGGATAACGATAAGGCTAATTATGAACGAGACAAAAGCAATCAATGTGGCCTCGCTGATAAACTGAGCTAAAATCGAATTCCTTTGTGCACCCACAACTTTTCTTACGGCAATTTCATTGAATCTATTCTGGAACTTGGCTGTAAGTAAATTCACAAAATTCAAAATCGCAATGAAGAGAATTGCAATTCCCACGATCGCTAGTATGTACAAAAAGACCAGATCACCTTCACCCGAAAAACCACGGAACAAGGATGAACCTTTTAGATGAATATCTTCAATTGGAATTATTCCGGTATGCCCTTTGTATCCACCCTCTCTGCGTGGTTTATTCACCTCTTCGCAGGCTTCATTTATTACTCCTAATGATAACTCAGGTTCAGACAACTCTTTTAGTTTGAAGTAAGTTAAAAATTCATCACCGCCAAACTTTTCCAGTATTGGTTGTGAATAGTGTGAGCATAATATATCGAATCGGAGGTGAGAATTATTAGGAATATCCTCGATAACCGCAGCTATGCGATAGGTTCTATCTACAAAGAAGTTACTCGAAAATTCTATGTTTTGCCCAAGTACATCCGTTGTTCCCCAGAATTTCAATGCCATACTTTCTGTAATTACAGTAACTGACGGGTCTTTCATAACTTTTTCAACATCACCGTTAATCACTTTATAATTGAATACATCAAACAAACAAGAGTCAGCTGATAATATTCTCAAATCTGTATATCTCTCAGAACCAATTTTCATCTCCGATCCTCTAAGATTATACAAACTTGTCACAGATTCCACATCTGCCAGTTCCAACAATGCGGGGGTTATTCCACCGATTACAACCCCATAGCCAGAATCATTCCCGTCGGCATCACTGGTTTGAGTATATAGTCTGTAAATCCTCTCCGAGTTATCAAAAAACTTATCGAAACTGGTCTCTAGATGAATATAAATTAAAATTAGTCCAGCCGCGGCAAAGCCTATCCCTAATCCGCTTATGCTTATAATAGAAATCAATTTTTCCTTAATCAGATTTCTATAGCCTATCTTTAAATAATTCTTAAACATGGCTACCCCCCAGAAAAGTGAGTTTGAAAAATGTAATGGAATTGAAATAACAACCTGTTTGACCAACCAAAAAAATGCAGCTAACTTTCCCTTGTCTGCACACCTTTCTAAATATTCTTCATCAATATCTCCAATCATTGCTTCGGGATGATTGTTGACAAAAAGCCATTTAAAGATATAAACAAATATTTTAGGCATTAGTAATCCTTGCCAGAAGATAAGTCAGGCATTTTATCCCAGAGTGAGTTATGCACATTTTGTAAATCAGCTAATCGTTCCAAACCATCATTTGTTATTTCGTAACATCGTTTTGCCCGGCCGCCTCTTTCGGGTGTTACCTCACCTATCTGAGATTTTACATATCCTTTATTCTCAAGGCGATCAAGAGGCACATATACAGACCCAGTTGACCAGTACTTTCCTGTAATTTCTGAAAGTTCTTTTCTGATACTGTTGCCATATGCATCACCTTCCATCTGGTACAAAACCAGCAAGACTAGTTCTTCGGGACGGGATAAATATTTCAAGGTTGCTCCTATTTCTTCTATGGTGTAGAACATTAGACGTATAAGTACTTTGTCAGTTCTATAGTTTAGAGCATATTCACTTAAATTGATTTTGAATACTTTTCCATATCCAAAACTCAATTATATTCAACATGGATAAGGACTTTGTCAGCAGAATTTAAAATATGCTTTCCAATTCTTTCTCACTTCAAATAAATCATTTTCCGATACTCGGCATGTTCTCCATATTTAATCTTATATATGTAGATTCCACTAGGTAAATCTTCACCATTAAAAGCAACTTCATGAATTCCGAAAGTCTGTTCTTTATCTACAAGGGTTCTTACTATTTCTCCAATTGAATTGTAGACAATCAGCTCAGCATGGCCTGTTTGAGGTAAATTGTAGATAATCTTTGTACTATTGTTAAAGGGATTCGGGTAATTTTGATATAGAGTAAACTCATTGTTAAGTTCATCTTCCCTTTCTATACCAAGTATATTAGGATCTATGGTTGAAGTAAAGACACCATTACCATGCGTTGCCACAACAACAAAATAATCTGAAGGTCTTACATCAATATCATAAACAGGCAAATACCCAATTGTCTCTCCTCCTTCCTGCATCCATACTGTTGCCTCACCAGCCAGTTCTGTTGTTGAGAATAATCCCATACTTCCACCAGCAAGGTAGAGATTCCTATTCTCCTTTAAGGGAAGAATGGCGATCGTTCTAATTGCAGGTCCATTACCACTACCATCGGGATTTTCCTCAAGGTTTCCGCTTACATGTGTCCAGGAATTACCAGCGTCTGAAGAATAAAAGATACTCTTTTGCGAAAATCCCATAAAGGAAATCAATACGTTGTCTCCGTTATTTGGGTCAACCGCTATTGAAAGTGAATTATATGGAGCGGAGCTTGAGAACTCAATATTTGGTCCCGGTAGTTCATTTACTATTGGATTAGAACTATTTGCATTATCAACTCTATTAAGAATACTTTTTCCAGCCCTCCCATAATACAATCTATGTGAAGGGTTATTCCATGATACTGCAAGTCCATTAATAAGGTTGTCCACCTTTGTTCCACTTATAATAGACCAGTTATCATTTAAGTATTCTTCATTAAGTTTACTATTTATATAAATAGAGTGAGGCAAGGCTGAGCTAAAATCTTCATTGTTCATAGTAGCAAAATACATTATGTTGCTATTGCTCGGATCAAGTTCAAACATTTTTGAATATGAGGTTGTGTTCTCAGGTTGTATTCTTACTTCATTTGCAATCGTTCCATCAGGCATTATTTTATGTTGTAAGAGTCCAATACCAAACATACCGTATTGATAACAGTATTCACCTCCATTTGATATTGCGCAATCTACCACATCTCCAAAACCTGCATAATTCCATGGGATATCTGAAGAGGCAGTAGTTGTTATCCAACTGCCATTATCCTGCGTACCTCCGATAATTTTTTTACTACCCGAAGTCGCATGGTCAATTCCAACGCAATAAAACTGACTAGTAATATATCCATTATTCAGAGTTGTCCAGCTTTCATTTTGCATATCAGTTAAAGTGGAGGTATAAATTCCACCATCATTTCCTACATATAGTTGATTGGGGTCACTTGCTGAAAAAATGATATCGTGATGATCAGGGTGAATTCCCGTTACCATATTTATACTGGTTGCGAAGGCATCTTGTGTTTCGTGAAATGATTGTGCTCCTAACAATACAATTTCAGGGTTAACTGGATTTACAGCAACAACCATATTGTAACCTCGCTGAGGATTTACATAGTTATCAAAAACATTCGAAAGGTTTTCCCATTGCCCACCTTCGGCTGTACCATCTCCGGATAAATATGTGTACCTGTAAAGATAACAGCTTCGATCCTCTCTTATCACACTGACAAAGAAATAAACTTCATCTTCATTCGCTGGATTGATTTCGATAACAATTCTCTCAAAATCTGTGTGCCACTGAGTGGGAGTTATATTAGTCCAATTCCCTGCATCGTCACAGCGCCAAATACCCTGAACATCAGTATTTCCTCCAAATGGTTTACTTATAGTCGCGTACATAATATTTTTTGATGTTATTGCTATATCAGTCGAAACAGCATAATAAGAATCTGAATCTGAACTTTTTAACGAGCCATCAAAAATTACTTCCCAGTTGTTTCCTCCATCCAGACTCCTGTAAATAAATCCGTTAGCGGCAACCCAAATCTCATCCTGGTACGGGTTGTTTTTATTGACCAGTAAATTCCAACACCAGTTAAATCCGTTCCCTTCATCTTGAGGATCATCAAAAGCAGTTGACTCCAATCTATTCCATGTCATACCATTGTCGGTAGATTTATAAATACCATCTCCCGTTCCTATGCTGGAAGCGCTGCCGTTCCGTTCGCCAGTTCCTAAATACCAAATGTTGGTTTTACCAGTTCGTTCATCCTGAGCAAGAGCGGTAATAAATTGATTTTGTTTGGGAGCAGTAACTTTTTCCCAATCATTACCCTTGTTTGTTGACCGCCACAAACCTCCTGAAACACCTCCTGCCATAAATATATTTTCATTCATAACATCAAATTTCATAGCGCGTGTTCTTCCGCCTACATTGTTAGGTCCCGCTAAGACCCATTCCGGGTTGCTGAAAAATTCTTCATCGCTGTTTGTGTTTGCCCTGTCGGGAATATTTTCAAGTAGTTCCGCCTGCTTCGCAAAAGCTACCGGCGCGATAAACCTATTAGGGTCTTTCTCTGCTTCTTCAGAAGCAGGATTTAAGTAAAACCTATTTGTTTCTAATGAGTGATTATAGTTATGATAAATAAGGTAAGTGCTGATGGCTGTAAACATCAACACGACAGATGACAGCACTGAAATAAGTATTCTTTTCATTTTGTCCCTCCGAAGGTATAAGTAGAAAAGTAACTAACTATGTTTTCTTCACATTGGCGGCATTAATCTTTGCTGTAATTGTAACAATACGATCGGAATAATTGCTTTAGGCAAGCGGTTCAATATTGTTCTCAAATGATGAACTAATTAACATTAACCCGGCCGCGGCAATATCTATCCCTAATCCGCTTATACTTATAGTTGATAAAAAGCCATTTAAAGAAATAAACAAATATTTTAGGTATCAGTAATCCTCACCGGAAGATAAGTCAGGCATTTTATCCCAGAGTGAGTTGTGTACATTTTGTAAATCAGCTAATCGTTCCAAACCATCTTTTGTTATTTCGTAACAGCGTTTTGCCCTGCCGCCTCTTTCGGGTGTTACTTCACCTATCTGAGATTTTACATACCCTTTATTCTCAAGACGATCAAGAGGCACATATACAGAGCCAGTTGACCAGTACTTTCCTGTAATTTCTGAAAGTTCCTTTCTGATACTATTGCCATATGCATCACCTTTCATCTGGTACAAAACTAACAGAACAAGTTCCTCTGGACGTGATAAGTACTTCAAGTTTGCTCCTATTTCTTCTATAGTGTAGAACATTAGACGTATAAGTTCATTGTTAGTTCTATAGCTTAGAACATATTCGTATAAATTTATATGGCATAGTGCAAAAATGCAAATTGTAATGAACAAATCAATAATGGGAAACCGAATATTGGTTAAAAGCCAGCGCAACAATTCAGAAACTCTCTATTTTACAGAGAGCCTCCTAAATACATGATCCGAGATCGTTATAGTATTTTTGGAGACGCGTTTAATTAAACCCCTAAGATATGACATCAACAAAATCGACTTAATTCTTCTGTGATTTTAATGTTGGATGAAGTTTTGGATAGGGACAACCCATTTTTTATCATCTTTAAAAAGGAAATCAAATCCCCCAGATAGTGTAAAGAGATCAAAATAGAATCAAGGAGAATTATCATTTTCTCCTAATGAATCTTGCGGAACTATATCCTCTATTTGAAAAGTATAAATCTGTCCATCATTCAAGCGCGCAATTTCCTTCATATTTATATTTTTTTGTAATTCATTTATTGAATAAAGAAAACTATCATTGGTTTTATTAAACCAGATGAGACATATATTTTCTGCCCCTTTCCAAATGTTCTTTTTGGAAGGATTATTTTTTGTGTGTTGAGGAGAATTATAAAATGTTTTGGCGGGAATACGCCTGGTTTTATAATTTGTTAGAATATAAACAGCTTCCGGTTCATTACTAAATAATGTGTAATTTTTTGCCATTAACTCATTTTGTGAAAAATATTTTATTGTTTCGCTTTCAGTCCATGAATCACTGCTGTATCCCCATCCGGATAACTTAGCATACTTTTCAATAAAATATATTGTATTCATTAGAGGATATCTCATCAAAAGTACTATGCCTGCAACGAGAAGTATTGTTTTTATTTTTTGATGAGAATATCGACCTGCCTCAGTAAGAATTTTATCAATGATAAAAAATAAAATGATAATAATGGGGATATAAATCGGAGAGAGCAGTCTGTTGGATATTTGATCATACGCAGTAGTGGACGAGGAGATAACAATGAGCCCGGAATAAAATATAACGAAAACAAGGCTTGGATATATCAGATTAACTACCTCATTGTTTGTAAACATGCGGTAATCTGTCCTGTATAATATCCAGATTGCAATAAGTATTATAATAAGAACTAGATATATACCCTCTGAATTCATGGGTAAATACCAGGAAAGAACGGTGTTATAAAAATATCCAATATTCTCAAATATTGTATAAGAGGATGCGGCTCTTCGTCCAACAAGTGTACCGGAAAGATAGTAATTTCTAAGAATCCATAAACCAACAGGTAAAACAGTTACAAGTATAAAAATAAACGCATGCCTGACTCTGTCTCTGGTTTTATTTTTTCCACAGAGCAAAATACATGATATACCTGTTAAAAGAATTACTATACCGGTATAACGTGTAAGACAGGCAAAGGATGCCAAAACTGATAGTAGGAATAAAGAGAGAATGTTCCCTTTTGATTGATAGATATCAATAAAATATAGAAACATAAGTACAAGAAAAATAAAAAGAGGCTCGGACAATACCATGAGAGAAGCCTTGATTAGGACATAGGAAATTAGAATAGACACAGTTCCTAAAAATATAAGGGCAAAGGAATTAATATATTTTGACAATAAAAGACCTGATAAATATATTATAAAACCGAAAAGCAAGGCATTAACATAACCTGCCGATATCAGCGGATCAATGAGTAGTATTTTTTTTATACCTGCTAATAGTATTGGATATAGAGGGGGCTGAACAACTAAATGTGAGCCATCGTAAAGAAGAAAGCCATGACCTTCAGCTAAATTCCTGGCAGTTGAAATATAAGCTACTGAGTCGGGTGTCATACCCGAGCCATAATGATTTGTCAGGAATATGATAATACCTGCCCCGATAAAACCTAATATTCCAATAGTTGCCTTTTTCAATGGGATTTCGCACTTAATCGTTGTATTAAATTAATCATTGTTTTACAAACTAATTGGATAGAGAAATATTTGAATTTATTTCCCAGCATTATCATTTCAATTATTTCTTTTATACTTGCAGGTGACACATTTTTCTTGAGAATGTACAATTAGTTATTTTGAATATTGTTTAACTGCCGTTGAGTGGGGTCTGGAAACCTCTTGAGAAACAATACGTTTCATTAACTCTTCTGTTTGTTGTTCTTCAAGAGTACCTTTCACTTTAGGGTTCTCAGTAACTATGCCGTAGTTAATACTTTTATTGATTTCCTGATGGATAATAGTTTGATCAATAATGATATTCTCTTTAAACAGAATTTTGTCAAGAACCATTTTTAGTATTTCATGATCATTCATTTTCATATCCTTTTATCAAATACATTCTTTAAATGCCGCATGAAGAAAGAAGCATAATAATCTTTTTCCTACCGTCAGCGTATTCTAAATAGTCCGTTAACGTTACTTTTCTACTTTTACTGCCCTCCTACCCTTGGTCTTGATACTGCTAAAAGACAAAAAAGACGAGTAATACTGCAATGATAACAACAAAGGCTATGTAGAGGGGAGTTTTTGATGCAGTTTGCATGATAATCCTTTTTTATGACTTAGTTTTATACTAAGCAAGCATTTTTATTAATCTGAATAATTATGAGATTGCCTGCTATTTATTGTTTTATCTGTGCTTATACCAATAATTTATTTTAGGTAAATCCATTTGATATCTTTCTAAAATGGAAACCATAAATGGTGAACAATATTGCCAGGGAAAACAACTGCGGTTTTCGAAACAATGTCCAGAAAAATAATTTCCAATAGTAAAATCTTTCTTCACCAATAACACCTAATCTGAACATGGATCTAAAAAGTGCAAGAATGTAATTCGGGTTAAGGTGAAATATTTTCTTTTTCTTGGGTTCAAAATCCTTCATGAACCGCATAACACGTTCATAATAATACTGTGGTGAATAGATTGTATTCAGAACCTTCTTATATCCCTTCATAAGTGTATCCGGATTCATTTGAGGAATAAAATTAATCGAGAAGTCGGTGTTGTTGCCCGTAAAATGGCTAAGCATTCTGCCTTCATCAAGTAATCTCTTCTGTAATTTAGTCCCTTGAGGTGCATTAAGCAGACCTACCATTGCAGTTACAATTCCACTCTCCTGAATAAAGTCTGTGAGCTTTTCAAATATCGCCGGTGGATCATTATCAAATCCGACAATAAATCCGCCCTGAACTTCCATTCCGAATTCCTGTATTTTCTTGATACTTGAAATGAGATCACGGTTTCTGTTTTGCGTTTTATTGCATTCAATTAAACTTTCTTCATTAGGAGATTCAATTCCGATAAACACAGCTTCAAACCCTGCTTTAGCCATGAGCCGCATAAGATCATCATCGTCCGCAAGGTTTATTGATGCCTCCGTGTTTAAGTAAACGGGATTTTTTCTCTCTTTCATCCAATCCGTTATGGCAGGAAGAATTTCTTTTTTTAATTTTAACTTATTTCCAATAAAATTGTCATCAACAAAAAACAGAGGACCACGCCATCCGGAGAAATATAAAGCATCCAATTCAGCCAGAACCTGTTCACTAGTTTTCGTACGCGGCTGTCTTCCATAAAGGACTGTAATGTCACAAAAGTCACAATCATATGGACAACCTCGAGAATACTGTACATTCATTGAAGTATAATTGTTCATTGATACAAGATCCCAAAGAGGCAGGGGCGTGGTTGTAATATCAGCCCATTCTTCAGAGGTATATTCATGTTTTGGTTTTCCTTCCTTTAAATCATTCAGAAAGAGCGGAAGAGTTATTTCCGCTTCATTAAGAACGAGATGATCAACATGATCATAGTATTCAGGAGTACTGGTAAATAAGGGTCCGCCTGCAACTATTTTTGCATTCAGGTTTTTACATTGTTCAATAACTTTGTTAGCTGATTCACTCTGAATTGACATGGCGCTGATAAAAACATAATCCGCCCAAATGATATGTTCATCTGTAAGATCATCGGCGTTCATATCAATTAATTTTTTATCCCATTCTTTCGGCAGCATCGCCGCAACTGTTAAAAGCCCTAATGGGGGAAAGCTAGCTTTCTTCGAGACAAATTCAAGTGCGTGCTTAAAACTCCAGAAGGTATCCGGATACATAGGATAAACCATTAATATATTCATTGACTAGACCTCTGTAATATTTCTTTTGCCACAGGACAATACCTGATATCAGCAGATGCGCAATCGCACATATTGCTCTTTATCTAAGGATATTACTTTCCAAAACTTCTTTTCGAATACAGTATGAGAGACTGGTAAATCATTAAAATATACAAGAATGATAGCGTGTTATATTTCGTCGAAAATCTCAGCTACAGGTTTTTCGGGTGATTTTAATTATTCTACTTTATGTGAAATAACAATGAAATCCCGGTAAGGCATTTGATAGAGTTTTTTATCAACCTTAATTTTAACATTCGGAATCTTTTCCTCTATTATAATTGCCTCCTCGCCACCTTTAAACTCATATTCTTTATCCAGGGAAACATAGTCTTGCCTAAACACTCTTTTCTTTTCCATCGCTATCCTCGATTGTTTATAATTATCAGAATCATTCATATGAGAACTGTTTTAAGGTAAGCAGATACAGGAGAAGAACCAATACTCCATCAGGATGAAAAAGGAACTACTCCATTTGGGTGAGAAATAAATCATTAGATGAATTGATTTTATTTGCCTTCTTAGGGTATTTACTCAATGTTTTTCCAGCATTCCCATCCGGAGTGATAATTTTTGTTCTTAGCTTTTCCGAAACGTGCCGGTCGATAAAACACGTCAACTCCAAGTTTAATAGACGGGCGGGTAAAGTTGGGAATATCCCAACAATCACATTGTTCTACTGTTGCGGGGTAAAATCGTGAATCCCCTCTTATTGTTCTTAAAGTATTATCATAATCGGTATAAACGGATTGATAATAATCCTTAACTTGGTCAACATCATAAACCACAACACTAACAGCTGTTTGAATTTCACCTGACAGCCGTTCAAATGCTTGTTGAGCAAATCTTTTTGTGAAGGTTTGTACATCACCATAGTTTGAACTGAGGTCCAATCTTTCAAGTAATGTCAAATCGAAATATGATAAGTGAAGATTCTCAGGCGAAGCAATAATATATTTTGAAAATGCTCCTAGCGTACCGATTGTATATGGTGTACCTCCATAACAAGTTGAGAGTATCATAATATCGAATCTTGAGGAAACTCCTGTTAAATCCTTCATTCCGTTCGCAAGATTATGGATAGTAAATGCTCGTTCCGGATAAGATACATCATAACCTACTCCGCCGAGTTCGGGAATTTCATGTCCAAAATAAAGGAACATGTTCACCATTTCGTTTTTATTGTCAGCCCGAAAATGTCGGTAATATTCCAATTCATTTTCTAAATTTGATTGTTCCTGATCACGCCAATAGGATTCATTGACAATTAATTGCCCGTTCCTGTAATAATAGAATTCACCATCTTTGAGAGGGAAGAAAAACAAGAAATGCCGTTTGGGTTTTTGGTGAAAGATGAAAACCTCAGCATAAGGATTTTGTTTTGCAATCGCTTGTGCCTTTTCCACCGTCACCTCATCTGCATTGTATTCATTCCCGATGGTATCGTGATATACATAGTCACCATCACCATGAATGATGAATACCATTGAGTACTGAACTGCCTGCAAACTTTCCCCGGTTAATTGAGTTTCCTGTTGAACAGAAAGATCAGCGCTACAGAATGATAACAAAACAATGAACGCTGCATAAACAAAACTCCTGAAGAGATTTGAATAGACTGCGTTCATGATAATTCTGTTATACTTATAAGGCATAATCGAAAACCTAGAATGTTCGTCTTACAAGGAGACAATTTTATAATATCAGTATAATAATGATGACAATTAAAAGAGCCGCAACAAGACTTATGGTAATTGACGCCTGCTCCATATCCTGCACTACATAATTAGAAAAATCATTAAGCTGATTATCCTGCACACGTTCAAAACCGTTTATGCCTTTAAGCTCATCCTGTTTTTCCTGTAGAGAGGTTTTAAAAAGATCCAAGCCTTTGCTTTCTTCATTCGAAACCAATCCGAAACTTTGAATTTTATTTATGGCTTTGAACATCTTCTCAAATGATTCGTTGAGAATTTCTCGTTTCATGGAAGCATCTTCTGTTGCTTTCACTTTGATAACCGCATCGTTAAAGTATTTTTGAATTTGACCTTCACCACCCGCTGCAACAGGTATTGACAGGACAAACATCATGATCATAATTCCAAGTGTTATTCGAGTTTTCATTGCTGTTCCTTTTTTTGTTGAATAGATCTATTAGTTTACTCTGGCCGACTTTATGTCCAATAAGTTACATTCATGAATTTTAATTTCTTTTATTTCTTGAAATATTCCATCGCCTCAGGCAAATGCGTTTTGATATCCTGAATTCTCCTCTGGTCCGATGGATGAGTGCTTAAAAATTCTGGCGGTGCTTGACCCTCTTTTTCGGCCGCCATTCTTTCCCAGAAACCAACTGCCGTACCGGGATTATAGCCCGCCATTGCCATAAAAATTAATCCAAGTCTATCAGCTTCGCTTTCCTGTATTCTGCTGTAAGGAAGCATCACACCAACTTGAGCGCCTAAGCCATATACACCCAGCCATAAATCACTTGTTTGTTGAGGTTGTGAACTCAATGCCTCAGAAAGTGCTATACCTCCTAATTGAGTTAATAATACCTGACTCATTCTTTCATTTCCATGCTCAGCAACAGCGTGCGCAATTTCATGTCCCATTACAACAGCAAGACCACTTTCATTTTGCGACAAAGAAAGAATTCCAGTGTATACAACTACCTTACCACCTGGCATGCACCAGGCATTTATATCTGCATTTTCAATTAGATTAAATTCCCAATTGTAACCGGCTAACCTGCCAGACATATTATTTGCCGCAAAATAGGAAATCACTGCCCGTTGGATATTCGATCCTACTCGCTTTACCATTCTGGAATTATTTGCATCTGAGCTAAGTTTATTCTCACTCATAAACGCACTATACTGCTGTGAACTGGCCGAGAGCATCTCAGAACTGGAAATAAAATTTAATTGATTTCTTCCGGTTAAGGCTACAGTGCTACAGGATATTATCATAAAAGAAAAAACAAAGAGGGGTAAAAATAGTTGGGTTAAATATTTCATTATTGATCCCTATCAATTATTTATTTATCAATTGATTTCTTATTTCAATCCATAAAAGGGCAATTCTTTTTTTCAAACTTCTCTTAGTGGAAATCACAATAATTTTCCTACTATGCCTGGAAGAAGTTATATATAGAGAGAGGTTAAAACAATCGGACAAAGGGATGAAAAAGGAACTACTCCACTTGGATGATTATTTTGATATTTAAGGAAGTATTGAGAATCATCTTGCCGCGAATGATTTTTGTGTTTTTAATTAAACAAAAAGCCCGAGTGATTCACTCAGGCTTTTTATATAATTTTCCTTAAAAATTATTTCATTATTATCATCTTCATTCTTTGCAAAAACTCACTTGTCTGGATTTCATAAAAATAGATTCCACTTGATAAATCTTTTGCATCGAAAATTGTTTCATAATGACCAGCACTTTTTTCCTCATTCACTAATACTTGAATCTTATTCCCCAAAATATCATATACACTTATTTTTACAAAACTCATCTCTGGTATTGCATATCTTATTGTTGAAGTAGGATTGAATGGATTCGGATAATTTTGTGAGATTGAAAACCCTTGCGGCAAGGTTTCATCTTCTACTGAAGTTACAGATGCGGGTTCTGTTATGGCGTTAGCATCTAATGTAACCGCGGTTTGTGCCAATGCTCTGCCATTCAAAGTAGCGCCTGTCTGAATCTCAATTAAGGTCTGACATAAAATAATTCCTTTCATATCAGCTGTCGTTCCAAGAGTAACTTGTCCGGCAACCTGCCAGAATATGTTTGACGCTTGTGCACCGCCACTGAGTGTAACCATAGCACCGTTGCCTAAGGTAAGATCCTGGGCTATCTGAAATATCCAGACGTCAGTTGCGGAACCAGCAATTGTTACACCACCTGCAGATACTAGAACACCTGTACCCCATTTATAAAGTCCGGGAGTAAGAGTCTGCCCGGTCACGTCACCTGCGTATAATTCAGTATAATCAGGCAATGTTCTACCGGCTGCGTCGGTAAACGCAGTTTCCATGTCGCTCACGGCAGTAGTCATTTTTGTTGGTGTTGGGTCAGTATAATCAGCTGCATAAATATTTCCAGTTACCAAAGATGAGATAGAAAATGTTCCGGAAGCGTCCATTATTAATCCGAAACCAGTTATGAATGTAGCAGCGGAGGGACTAAGTCCTAGATCACCTGTAATTGCTGAAGATCCCGTGATTGAAATTCCGGTTTTCGCAAGTATAACGAAATCGCCTGCTGTTCCAAGATTCACTGGTGACAGCGTTTGGCTAAGGATAGCGGCAGGCAGCATAATGGCAATGGTCAGCATTGCTACGATCGATCTTGTCCATCGGCTAATGATACTTAATTTAGATACTGTTGTGTTTGTATAAAGTTGCATAAAATCCTCTAAATGTAGTTTGTGAAAAAATAGTTGCTCGAACAAAGACATATTTCATCTGTTTATAATTCCTAACAACTTGTCATTCCCTCATGTTTTTGGACGGAATCTGTTTTAAAATCTAGATTCCGGCTGAAAGATTGCCGGAATGACAAGCTTTTATTTCCCGGATAAATCAGTTTATGTTATTTGTCCAATAATAATCTAGTTCTATACTCAGCAATTAGATATCGGGCAAAGGGATGAAAAAGGAACTAGTACTTTTTCATAAATAAATGATGGAAAATATTTGTACATGAAAAGAAATTTGGTACCCTAAAAAGAATATATTGGTATTGTGGAATTGATAGCTGGGGAAACTTAAGAGATTTGCATGCCCTCTTTTTTTGTATCACAACGTTTTACAAAACCTGTAGTGTATAACTTCAAGCGTCAATGCAAATCCAATACAAAGGAGAATGTGTATTAACACATTCTCCTTAAGATTTTTAATTCATGCACTAAAACGAGGATAACAATTGAGAAGATTCCAACTAATATTGGTTTGCTAATATTTTATCAAATCTATGATAAGGATTACTAATTTAGCCCACCACTTTCAGCCGCGTCTTTAAGTTTATCATTTGCAAAAATTGCTATCTCAACTCTTCTGTTCATACGTTTTCCACCTGAATCATCATTTGAGGCGACCGGCTCTTTTTCGCCAAGTCCAACAACCGAAAATCTTGAAGAAGCAACTCCCTGCATTCCTGTATAATTAGAAACTGATCTGGCTCTGCTTTCAGATAATGTTTGGTTGTGTTCTTCTGTTCCATCGGAATCGGTATGCCCTGTTACTAAAATATTTGTATCAGGATATTTGTTAAGAATAGTAGCAAGCTTATTAATATTTGTTTTAGCCTGCGATTCAAGTGTGGAGGAATTGCTGGCAAATAATATTCCCGAATCGAATGTAATCTTAATGCCTTCCCCAACTCTTTCTATTTTTGCGCCGGAAATATCATTCTGCATTTCTTCCGCTTGATTATCCATATAATTGCCTATCAAAGCTCCTGCAGTACCGCCAACAGCTGCTCCAATAATTGCACCCAGCACAGTATTGCCCGCATAATGCCCTATTACGCCCCCAACAACTCCACCGCTAACACCTCCAATAGCACCGCCTTTAACGGCATTACTCGCTCCACACCCGCTTATGAAAAACGATCCGACAAATGCTGAAATTAAAATTATGGTTTTCATCTTTTTCATTCTAACTCTCCTTTTATTCTAAATACTGCTTCATCTCTAAAACATTCTTTAATTTATTATTTTATCTCACTGAGCAAGTGATCTATTTTTGATTGACAGAAGGAATTCTTATTTAAGAATTCTAAAAACAATTCTTCTGTTCATTGCTCTGCCTGCTTCAGTATCATTGCTTGCAACCGGATTTCCTTTCCCGTAACCAATAGTTGAAAGTCTTGAATGTGCAATACCTTGAGAAACCAGATAGTTTTTAACCATAATGGCTCTGTCAACAGAAAGTTGCTGATTGTATTCATTTGTTCCGATATAATCTGTATAACCTTCAATCTCAACTTTTACATCAGGTTTCTCTTTTAATAACACAACAGCTTTATCAAGTACGACATATGATTCCGGTAATAGATCCGACTTATCAAATTCAAACTTAACACCTACCAGAACTAATTTGTCATCTGAAACTGCAACAATATATCTATCGACAACAACTTCCTTAATTACTTCTTTCGGGATATGATTTTTAATCATTTCATCAATTTTGTCATAGTCGGTCATATCTCTATATTCCTGGGTGATTCCCGTACAAGGTTCGCACTTCTTTGATGGTCTGCCTTGATCAAAAAACAGATTGAAGCCGGCACTTAAAACGAAATACGAATCAAGCCCGTTTACTTCAGCCGGGACAACTGTTCCCTCAAGTTCTGAGTTGTTCGTCCAATGATATCCAAACTCTGTTACTAAACTCCAGGTTGAATTTAACTTAAATTCAGCTCCGGTGCCTGCATTCAATTGAGACCCGAATATATTATCGTCAGGGATTGTTTGCCCATTACTAATGGTTTTATAATTACCGCCAACTCCGGCATAGACGTAAGGTGAAACCGGTGCGCATGGAACAAGATAATATAACATATCAAAATCGGCTGTAAAAATACCTGTTTCTTCCGCAATATTATTAAGCAACTGATCTGTCCATTGTCCTTCGATATGTCCATAGCCGGCTTTAAACCTTAGCCCGACATTCTCGGAAAAATTCCTTTGTATGGAAAGATACCCGCCGAAGTTAGTGTTAAGTGGTTGAATGTTGACACTGACATATCGTGGAAATGACAAGCCAAAACCGAATGCCCAGCTATCAGTAACCGTTTGGGCATGTGAAACAGATACACCAGCAGTCAACAACAATAGAATTGTTATTATAAAATTTTTCATTACATGATTCCTTTTTTTTTTGAATTTCTGTATAACTCAACAACATTAAATTTATTTCCCGAATGATCTTTCTAAACAGTCCTTGTAAGTAAAAACAATAATTATATAGTCTGAGGTGAAGAGTTTACTTCTCCTCACCCCGACTAATTAAATTATGGTAAAACTATGGTACATTGATCCAAAGAAACTTGTCCGGCTGCAGCGCCTTGTATCAGGGCTCTGCCATCTAATCTGGAACCAGTCAACAAGGAAATTGAAGTGCTGGCAATGATAGTTCCTTTCATTTTCGAATTTACGCCAAGAGTAACAGCGGAACCAGATACCCAATATATGTTCGCCGCATTTGCACCATTTGTCAGAACAACCTCACTTGTTGCCTCAGTTGTGATTGATGTTGCACTGCGAATAACGAAGACAGCATTGCCATCGCCTTGTCCATCTAAATAAAGGATTCCGGCAGGTGATATTTCAATAGAAGTTCCTGATTCGTAAAGACCGGGAACAAGTGTCAGCCCGTTAATATTTCCCGAAATAGGGGTTGGTGTTCCGCGAACTGAAGCCACTGCATCAAGATATGCGGCTTCAGCATCAGTCTTTGCCGCAATTAACATTGCTGGAACGGGATCTGCGTCGTCTGCAGCAAATATAGTTCCGACAACTTCAGGATTTGTTAATCCTGCTATCGACGACCTTGAACCCGGACTAATACCAACATCTCCGGTAATTGATGAAGTCGGTATGTTTGTTATCGCTGAGTTAGATAGTATCGCGAACCGTGCTACAGTACCAAGATCAACAGGTAGCTGACCTACAGGTGCTATTGCTGCCCCTGTAGTAAATGTCCACACATTATCACTTTCAAGAGGATTACCAGCAAGGTCTTTCGCTCCGGTTGTAATAGTAGCTTCGTAAATTGTGCTCGCGGTTAGATTAATTGATGGTACAAAGGTTGCCTCTGTGCCAGCATAACTTACAGTCCCCAATACATTTGTTGTGCCCTGCATTAATTTAAATGTCAAAGTAGTAATAGTTGTGGCATCCATTGTCTTGCTGAAATCTGCTTTAATTTGTTTGTTCAAAACCACATCTATTGCGGCATCAACCGGGTCTGTAGAAATCACCGTCGGTGGAATGATGACTATTGCGGCACCTGTTGTAAAGCTCCATATAAAGTTGCTTTCCATGGCATTGCCCGCAAGATCCTTAACCTCATTTGTTATAGTTGCGCTATATGTCGAATTTGATATGAGATCACTTACAGGTGAAAACGTGGCAGTTGTTCCAGAGTATGTCACAAGCCCTGAAATTGACGTAGTACCTAGTTTTAAGATAAATGTAGTTGTTGTAATAGTTGATGCATCCATTGTTTTACTAAAAGTTGCGGCAATTTTTTGGTTCAGAGCCACATCAGTCGCTGCATTAGCAGGATCTGTAGAAATTACTGTTGGTGCAACGATAACAACGGCTGCGCCTGTAGTAAAGCTCCATTCGTAGTTGCTTGCCATAGCATTGCCTGCCAGGTCCTTAGTACCGGTTGTTATTGTTGCGCTATATGTTGAACTAGGCATAAGATTACTTGCCGGTGAAAAGGTGGCGGTTGTTCCGGTGTAAGACACAGAGCCGGAGACAGATGCCGTACCTTGCATTAAGGTGAATGTTGCTGTTGTTACAGTTGTTGCATCCATTGTTTTACTAAAGGTCGCGGCAATCTTTTGGTTCAAAGCCACTCCTGTTGCCACATTAGCAGGATCTGTAGAACTTACAGTAGGCAACGTTATGATTGCTGTTGTGCCTGTTGTGAAATTCCAAACATAGTTATTTGCAAGTGCATTACCTGCCAGATCTTTTGCCCCGGTTGTAATCGTAACTGAATATTCTGTATTTGAAGCCAGATTACTTAAGGGTATGAATATGGCTGTTCTGCCGGAGAAAGAGACAAGACCAGAAACTGTGGTTGAACCTTGCATTAACGTAAAGGATGAAGTAGATATTGTAGAAGCATCCATTGTCCTGCTAAACGTTGCAGATATACTCTGATTTAATGCTACTCCTGTTTCGGAATTAACCGGATCAGTTGAACTTACAGTGGGAGGGGTAACTACTTCTGTAGTTCCGGTCGTAAAACTCCATGTATGGTTGCTAGTTATAGCATTGCCTGCAAGATCTTTTGCACCCGTTGTTATAGTGCAGGTATATGCAGTATTTTGCGCCAGATTTGTTGCCGGTGCAAATATTGCGGTTATGCCGGAGTAAGACACAAAACCTGAGACAGAATTAGTACCTTGTCTTAAGGTAAAGGTCGATGCAGTTATTGTAGAGGCATCCATACCAACACTAAATGTAGCCGAGATTTTCTGGTTGATTGGCACTGCTGTTTCGGCATTTGCCGGATCTGTAGAACTTACTGTCGGCGGAGTAATAACTGCCGCTGCGCCGGTTGTAAAGCTCCATACATTGTTATTACTTAATGCACTCCCCTCAACATCTTTAGCCCCTGTAGTAATTGTGGCTGTATAAGAAGTCATAGGCGCAAGATTGCTAGATGGGGTAAAAGTAGCTGTTATTCCTGTATAAGATACAGTACCAGAAACAAATGAAGTCCCCTGCATTAAAGTGAATGTAGCAGTGGTAATTGTTAAGGGATCCATTGCCTCACTAAAAGTCGCTGTGATCATCTGATTAAAAGCTACATCTGTAGCTGCGTTAACAGGATTAGTTAAACTCACTGTTGGTATAGTGATAATAGGTGGAGAAGTGATTCCCATTCTATCATTGCAGTCAGTCGTAATTAAAATCAGCAGCAATGGTATAAATAATATTTTCAAATAGATTTTCATTCTATTCATTTTGATTTAACTCCTAATGTGAATTTGTTTTCATCTTCATAATAAAATTATGTGGTTCTTGTAAATGAGTGAATCAGGTAAAAGAGCGGGTATATGACTGTCTCTTTGGTCTAATAGTAAAATCCATCTCCTTCAGCAATGGATTTTGTAATTATTTGAAACAGGGTGTCTCAAGACACCCCATAACAAGGAGAGTAATCAGATTATTTAATTCTCTTAAATTCAATTCTTCTATTCATTCTTCTGTTATCATCCGAATTGTTAGAAACACGTGGATTTTCTTCACCGTATCCGACTGCAGTTATTCTATCAACTTTTATTCCTTTTGAAACAAGCCAGTTTTTAACTGCCACAGCTCTTTTCATAGAAAGGTTCTGGTTGTACTTATTAGTGCCCACATTATCTGTATGTCCGCTTATTTCAACGTCAATATCTTTGTGTGCTTGTAATGTCTTCAGTGCGTCTTGCAGAACACTTTCAGATTCAGGTGTAATGTTAAATTTATTAGTTTCAAAAGTTATTCCATCAAGTACTATAGGAACGCCAATTTTAATAACATCATCTTTCGCGTCAAGAGGATTTGTGCCGCGTTCAACTTCAACACCGTCGTTAACTGTTCCTTTATCTGTATCAACATCTAACGGATTAGTTTTGTATTTCATGATTTCATCGTAATCTGATAAACCATCAGTATCCGTATCTTCAATAAGAGGATTGGTTTTATACTTGTTGATTTCATCACCATCATTTAAGCCATCTTTATCTGAATCGGCTTGTAACGGGTCTGTCTTATATTGCGTTACCTCTGTCCCGTCATTCAACCCATCTTTATCTGTATCTGCCTGTAATGCATCCGTTTTATAAGTCATTACCTCATCATAATCACTCAAGCCGTCATTGTCAGTATCTGCTTTATTTGGATTGGTTGTATAATTATTTACTTCTTCACCATCCTTTAAGCCATCTTTGTCGCTATCAGCATTTTTAGGATCGGTATTATATTTTTTTACTTCTACACCATCTCTTAAACCATCATTGTCTGTATCCGGATTATTCGGATCTGTTCCGATTTCCAACTCTTCGCCCTTTGTAAGCCCGTCCATATCTTTATCGCTATCCATATCCTCTTTGGCAAGCATGATACCGGCACCTAAACTAAAATAGGCATCATTAAAATCGACAATTTTGTAAAAGTTCAAATTTTCCGTCAATGTATAATTTACACCAACGTTTAGATCAAGAAGAACTACGTCACTTATTTTAATTTCAGTACCTATACCAACAGGAATTGTTCCTGTCCATCCATCAGCTTCAACCGGTAATGGAGAAATTACATTCGGCTTTATTCCAACATTGTAGTTCAACACACCGAAACCGGCATATACATATGGATTCCAATCTTCAAAATTCATGGGAGAAATGAGAAAGCGAATATCAATCGGCATAATTGAGGTGCTGTATTCTCCTGGTCCTTTAGTTAAAGTAGTATAATTAAATTCATCACCGAGGAAATTTCCATAACCGGCGCCAATTTCTAAATCAATAGCATGAGAAAGTTCAATCCTTAAAAAGGCACGCGCTAAGTAGGAAGTTAAAGCCAGACCATTATCGTTTTCAAATTCGGTTGCCGGCATAACACTATTAAACTGGAATCCGCCCTTGATTCCGTAGTCCCTGAACTGTGCATTAACTGTAGTTGTATTTGTAACAAACAACATCATTAATACAATTATTGTACTTGTAAATGTTTTCATTGTGCGTCCTTGACTTTTTATGTGTAAAGTTTTTTCGTTTTTGTTAATTCACTATCGCCTGTAATATATATCCAAGTTTACCATGCGACAATCGGGCAAAAGGATGAAAAAGGAACTACTCCATTTGGGGGGTAATGATTCAAATCGTGAATAGGATTACAATCGTTAATTAAGTGCCGCGCATAATGAAAACTGTAATTGATGTTTCATATCAAACTTGCAATGGCAATAATGCCGGAAATAATTATTAATATACCGGCTATTTTATTTACCCACTGCAATCCTGTTGAGTCCAGTTTCTTTCTGAAAAACGTGACCCCTGAGCTAAGAATTGCAAACCAGAGAAATGAACCAAAAAACACTCCAACAACAAGAAGTGAAGCGGACAAATAACTAAGCCCACTTCCCAGGCCAAGAGTAGCAAACACGGCAATAAAGGCAAATACAGTAAAAGGATTTGTTAGTGTAAGAAAAACGATTGTAAAATATGATCTTAACATTCCGCTGCCGTTAATCTGAATTTTGGGATCAGCCGGCTGAGCGCGAAAGGTTTTAATGCCCAGCAGAAGAAGAAGCACTCCACCAATAAGTCGTATCCAGACTCGTTGACTATTAAGGGTATCTGAAATAAAAGTTAAGCCAAATGCGGCAATGCTTCCGTAAAGCAAATCGGCAGTTGCTGCTCCAAGACCTACTACAAGTCCCCGTAATCGTCCTTCTGTAAGAGACTTGCGTATGCATATAATGCCAATTGGTCCAAGCGGCACAGCCATTGCAAAACCAATGAAGATTCCTTTGATAAAATAAAGTGGATCCATATTATTCTTCAATCATATTGTTTATATAGACCTCTAACATTCAACATGCATTAATATTCACTCAAAAAATTTATTTTAACCAGACACTTATGCTAATACTTAATAATCGAGAATAAAATGGTAGAGCAAAACTGATTAGGAACCAACGTCAATGATGTTTTTTACATTGAACCTTTTTGCTTTGTTGAATGTAGTAAAGTTTATTTGGTTGGTGAACACGTGTTTATTTTCTTCATCCAACGATTACTACCCAATACGAATATTATCGAAACCGCTTATTATTCCGAAAGAATTCAATAACCAGATAACAACAATAATAATCACCACCGCATTTAATATTTTCTTAATGGTAGATTGCATAGGGATGAATCTATTAATCAGCCAAAGTATTACTCCGACTACTATTAAGGTGAGTACTAATTCAATTAACGGCATAGCTTTGTACCTCCTGATTTTTTATTCAATATCAACAAAATGGTTTGCGTTACCTTAAGTCCTTTTACATACGAATAGTATTTTCATTATTACTACAAATGGATCCTGGTTGCTTGACTTCAGTATGTTCCTAAAAACACAAATCCCTTTTCACGCTTTTTTTTCAGAATAATTATTCCTGTATCGGATCAATCATTTGTTTCAAATATTTCATTTAGGGCTTTTGCAACAATATCAACGTCATCATTAAATTCTTTTTTGAATTCTTCCCACTTATTTTTGCCCTCGTACTTATACTCACTTATCTTTTTCTTCAGATCGATATTTTTTTGTTCTAAAATCGCAACTTGTTTTTCATACTTTACTTTGAATTTTTTACCAGCCGTTTTAATTTCCACTTTGAATTCAGCAATTTTCCTTTCGTTATCTAGTATTTTCAACTCTGCATCGTTTTTAAATTTCTGCCAATCTTTATCATATTCTGCGTGCGCATCTTTTAAGTCCTGACTTGCTTGTTGAATACCTTCCTGGGCAGCCTTGATTAAATCTTCTTTGTTTTCATTACAGGCACCAGCAAATAGAATCCCTAAAATCAGAACAATAACTAACAAAATAAAATACATGTTTTTCATAATCACCTCAATCGTTTATCTAAAATCATTACTCATACTTGCATTTTTCTTTTAAGTTGAGTGTTCCAATAAAGTAAAAAAACCAAATTAGAAACACGAAGGACCCGTATCATTTACGGGTCTCATTTCCCTTCGCAGTTCATAATTTCAAAATACTATTTGGCTATACGATCGACTATGATCTCAACACGTCTATTATTTGCCCTGCCTTCGACGCTGTTATTATCTGCAATTGGTCTTTCTTCGCCAATTCCCCGAGCCTGAATTAAATCACTCGGATATCCTTGTGAGATGATATAAGAACGCACTGCATCAGCACGTTTTTGCGATAACGCCTGGTTGTGGCTTAAAGAACCCTGTGAATCTGTATGCCCTTCAACCGTTAGCTTTCTTTCCTTTGTGGCAAGAAGTGCCTCAGCAACTTCATTTAATTTAGTTTGAGCTGTAGGCATTAGTACTGATTCATTTGAGGCAAAAAGAACACTTCCCGAAAGAGTAATAACAAGCCCGCGTGCTTCTTCTTTAGCTGCAAGTTTAGCAAGATCTTCCTGGGCTTTTAATGCCCTTTTATCCGCATCAAGACGGGCTCTTTTCTCGGATGCAAGTTGTTCCGCTTTCATAGTTGCTTCTTTCTCCGAAACAAGTAAATCATCTTTTGTCTTTTTTATTATTTCAGTTTGAGTCTTCAGGTACTCTATGTTTGCTTTATCAGTTGCTGCCTTTTCTGCTGCGCTGTTTGCAAGTCCTTCAGCTATTTTTGCCTTTCTATCTGCTACATAAGCCAGATCCCGTGTCTTATACGAATCGGGTTCATCTTTGAAAGAATCCTCAGCTATTTTAAGTGCAATTCTTGCCTTGTGCAGTTCATCCGGGACTAATTGTAATGCTTGTCCCATGCTTGCTTTTTCGTAGGCCTGTCTTGCCTCTATCAACTCATTTGGTGGTACATTTGCAGAGCAGCTAATGAACAGTACAACGAAGGTACTAATGATGAAATATTGAATGAGTTTCATATCTAAATTCCTTTTTAGTTTACTTATTATCTTGTTGTAGTTTTTGTACACGCTCTAATGCTTCTGCTGCTTCGGTCTTGTCGGCATCACCGTGAGAGAGAACCATTGCTAATTCGGCATCAGCCTGGGCGCGTTGCAGCATAGACTCTGCTTCCATTTTTTTCCCATTAAGAGCGAGAGCTTCCGCTTCGGCTAATTCTTCTTTTGCAAGTTGTAAATAGAGGGACGCGCTAGGAACCTCGGATGCGCCGCTCTCTTGAGCCGCACTGATTGCAGAAGTTGAAGCTTCTTTATTAATCACATCAGGGCTGCTTCCGCAACCGGCAAGCGTAAAAGCAATTATACACCCCGCTAACATTGCAATATGGATATGTTTCATTAAATCCTCCTGTTAAATTGATACATGACTTGAAATTGTTTTTCACAGAAAAAAATCTTTTTAGGAATCAGGATAAAATTACCGAGGATTACCTCTCAGTTCAATCGGGCAAAGGGATGAAAAAGGAACTACTCCATAAGAGTGAGCGAGAATTTATTCAGTAGTACGATTTTCAGTTACCGGCGTAATGATTAAATAAGCATTTATATTTTTATAAATTATGAAATAATGCTTCACTATTCCCCAAGTGAAGTACCCATTTAGAATCCGACAACATTACTAATTCCGCTTCGTAGGGAAAACCATAAAAATTGGAAAAATGTATTCTCCCGATTCCTGGAGTATTTTATTTCGCCAATTTTCATTTTACCACTTTTGTCTGGCAAGTTACTTCCGTTGATAATAAACGTTTTGCCAATAAGAGAGGCTATCTGATCAACTATTTCATTCTCGCTGCCGTTTTTACTCAGAATGATGATGGACAAATCTTCATACTCAACTTGTAAAGTACCACTTGCTTGCCCCGAAGCAACATTGATATTATACTTTGCGTACTGAATGATTCCTGATTTAACGCGGCGATGTTCGGCTGCTTCAAGGAATGTATTTACTCTAATGACATCCATCGTACTTAGCGATCCGGTAGATTGTAAGGAGAAATCTTTTGATGCGAGTGGAATTTCCATTAACAGTTTAATGGCACCTGAATTTAGAATAATTCCCTCTGCGTTTATAACTGTTAAGGCAAAACGATCTGAATGATTCGCAATTCCACTAATAGAAACATTCACATTATCAAAGGTAATTTCTCCGGGTGTTGCTTTTACAGCATATTGCTCACAATATTTCAAACGTCCATTTAGGATTTTCACACTATCTATTTCAATTACTTCTTTCATTGATGATAAAATTTCATTCGGCATTAGTGGTTTAGAAGAATTTTTATCGTATGGCTTATCCATATTCACCAAAATATCTGCATACACATCATGGATGATGATACTCTTGGCTTTATAGATGTTTCCCTTAAAAAGCGAAACAAAATCCAAACCCTTTATTTTTACTTGCGGAATACTAAAACGATACCTGGTTTGCCTGAATTGACTTTTCGCGAAAAATTGTTCATCGCTAATTAAGAAAGATGACATAATTGAATCTGCTGTTATTTCAGAATCTGGAACCGATGCATGCAGCATTCCAAGAGAAAATTTGTTTTGCGATTTATGATCATTCAGAACAATATTTTTTGCATCAAAAACCAAGCTTGTAAGAGAGTTTTGAGTAAGACCTCCATTCCAAATCATATCTATCCATCCGATTCCGCCAAAGGAGAATGAAGTCGCATTACAGGTTAAAGTTGAATCTTTTGCCTTGAGTGTTATAGAATTACACCCTAAACGATTATTCCAGATATTGTAGTGTATATCTCCCAGTTCAATTGAATATGCCGGATAAGCTTTTGTGAATGCTTTCGTAATTGGTTTCTTAAAAAAGGTATTGATTAAAGGATCAGGAAACAAAATCATTATCACTGCACAGAGGAGAATTATGGAAACAAGAATAAGCCCTGCACGTTTCACTACTTTTAAGAGAGTAATTTTATTCCAATTAGTAAATATATTTTTGGTCGAAGATGTTTTTATCATTGTACTTTCTGCTTCTTCAATACAAGCTTAGAAATATCATCAGATTTTTCCGATCCGAGCAGCAAAGCAATCCATTGTGTACTTTCATTACTTTCAAATGCATATTTCAAAGTCATCGTAAGCGGTATGCAAAGAATTGCCCCTACCAATCCGAGAATACTACCCCAAAAAAGCAAAGAGAGAAAGACTACCAATGTTGAGAGTCCGAGTTTCCTTCCCATAAGGCGTGTTTCAATAACATTACCTATAACGAACCCTACAACAACATTGCCGACCAGTACAAGTATGGCACTACCCAGCCCGAGTTGAACGAGAGCTAAAAGGGCCGCGGGAATGGCGGCGATAATCGCTCCGATATTTGGTATGTAATGAAGCAGAAAGGCAAGGAAGCCCCAGAGAATAGGAAATTGCACACCGAGTATGTACATCCATAACGCAATTAAGATTCCGGCAACCAGATTGATTATAGTTTTGATTACCATATAACGCTTCATATCAATAACATATTTTGTGAAATGAGGAAATATTTTATGAGGATCACCAAGTATCGTGCGGACTTTTAAAGGAAAACTGGATACTTCAAGCAATATAAATGTTACTGTAAGAAGAATTAAAATGAGGTCGGAAAGTATAGAGCTCAAACCCGTTAGTAAACCAGCAGTAAGGCTCATAATTACCTCAGGTTTAATATACTCAAGTAATATTTTTTGCGTTCCTGAAATACCCTTACTTCTCAAAAAAGCACTAAGATTCAGGACTTGTTTTCTTATACTTGATTGCAGCAATGGCAGTTCGTCAGACAAGCCGCTGATGGATGTACCTAATTGCGCACCTATCAAAACTATAATTGTTATCATGCCAGTCATCACAATCAAGACAGCTAATCCGGACGGAACTTTTTTTTCTTTTAACCAGAGCACCGGATGAGTCGCTAATATAGCGAGGAAAAAAGAGACAAGGAGCAGAACAACAACCGTTTGTGCAAGGTTTATCCCCGCAACAATTATAACAAATGCGGCCGTGCCAACCAGAATGCGTATTCCACGTAAAACATTACTTTGCTCAGTCATAATTTTATACAATTATACTTTTTGATTTTTAAATCAGATGTCATGGCAACTGCCGTGACCAATAAGAAAATCACAAAACAGCAAAGATTTTCCTTAAAAAATATTTACTCCAGCAGGGCAGTCGAAAAGTAGGAAGTTGTTTAAATAACATTTCAATCTTTCCTTGTCAATTATTGAGTCTATAAACTCTGTCTTCAATAATCAATGCTGCCTGTTAGAAAATGGGGCATGACCTAATATCAGAGAATGCGGCGTCCGCTAATAATCCTGACTAAAATCATTATAACTGCAATCACCAAAAGGATGTGTATAACACCGCCCATAGTGTAAGAAGTAACGATTCCTAGTAACCATAGTATTATCAAAATTATCGCTAAAGTTTTTAACATCAGACAGTTCCTTTTTATAATTTTTTTTTGATGCTGCCTCATGCAAAGAATACATCAGCGTTAAGGCAGTTAAAACTAAAATCCTCAATAAACTTAATAGATATCATAGTAATTGAATTGGTATTCCTAGAAAGTAAATTTGACTTCAAATTCGGCAGACCCCCGGAGCAGTTGGAGATCTGCACTGAATTTGAAGCCAATACTCTTAAACCTTTATAGCTCTTGTCAGTACCAATCCTGTGCAAGTAAATAAGAATTAAGCAAATTATATTCACTGCTCATTTCAACATACATTATTCAGTATCCACTCTAAAAGAGGGTGTTATGCCCGATCTGATTACAATTGTATAACGATTGTCTTTAGCTGCGAAGAATGTTATTTCGGGTGATATTGACTCATTCTGAATAACAGCTGTCACTGTAATATTTCCTTCAGCGGCACTTTGATATCCCGTTGTTTGCCCCGCCTCAACATCGTTGATATTAATAGTATTTCCACCTGTTGTTTGTATCTGAACATTTGCTTTATTTGATCTTTCGTTAAAGATCCGGAATTGGGGATCTGCATCCTCCGAACAACCAATGATAGCAATTAAGAACACCAAACCAAGAATACCGCTTATTATATTTTTCATATTTTCTCCTACTTCACATTTTATTTCGTCTGCTGTAAAAAAATACAGCATACATATTTTAATAAACTGTCGACAACAAAAACAAATTTGTTAATCGCCTTAACTGTTTACAATTACGTTTCTAGTTAAAGAAATATCTTATACCCAATCCAGCGTCCAATCCAAAACCTGTACTTGGCGTAATCTGAAAAACCGGTACCAATTCTACAAATAAGTCTAAAGGGGTATTGCGTGGCAGCCATGCAATGCCTACAACTCCACGTGCACCGAATGATCCTTCATATCCACCACCACTATTGTATCTACCACCGATTCCATAATAGAGAGGAAATCTTTCATTTGAGCTAATGGCGTTAAATGAATGCCATAGATAATCCATGTGGAAATGGATTCGACTCTCGTTGTTATAATTACCATCGTACTTGATACGATCGCCACCAACGCCCACGCCAAGACCAAAATCAAAAGCATTTATCTTTGATGTCCAAAGCTTTGCACTAATCCCGGTGGGCTCTCCAACAACAAATCCTAAACCAAATCCGTGATCCTGAGCTATTATGGGCTTCGAAGAAAACATAATAAGACCCAAAACTATAACTGATAAAAATTTCCATTTCATAATTATTACTCCTTTATTCATATTGTAAAATTATCTCAGACTTAAATTGATTGCTGCAAGATCAGTATTCTGTTCTGCAATAACCTGTATGTTAGTAATTGTTGAATCCTTATAAGTTGTATTTGCTGGTACAATATTCACAGTATATGTACCCTGAATCAGAGCCATTAGCTTAAACGATCCTGTTGTTATATCTGCAAAAGTGCTTACTGTATCTGTTCCGTTAATAGCAAAAACAGTAGCCAGAGAACTTATCGGGTTTATACTTCCTGAAATAGTTCCTGAGATTACGACTGGGACAACTCTGATTACGGGTTTCAACTTATATTGCCCGGCACCGGTTTGTATTATTGAATGTCCTGCATCAAAATCCAACAGCAACTCATATACAAGTCCGGCTTCTATCTCAAATGCATGGTTTAATTTAACTCCCGATTCTATACCGCCTGGTGTATCGAGACTATGTGTAATACCATTAACTACAATATTGCTTCCTGTTCCAATAATTAATCTTATCTGTGAATAATGTCCGGCATCAAGATAGTTATCACCAAGAACGACACTTGCACCATTCGTTAAGGTGAGCAAATCATAAACAGCCGCGTTATTGTTTATCACAATCCATCCATTAGTTGAGTCAGCGTCAGTTCTATGAACCTCAACTCTCGTAACAGCAATATTTATTTCATCATAATCAGCTGGGCTGTCAACCATAGTTATCATTATTTGCCCCTGTGCGCTTTCCGGCGATGTTGAATCAGAACAATTCCACATGATCATAATTAGGGAAATAACACATATGGACATAATTGCACGAAGCATTTTTACCTTTACATTTTTCATTTACAGCTCTCCATTAAATAATCAATTAAAGTTCTAATATATCTTGTTCGCATTAGTGCCCTCCTTTTTGGTTGGAGTATCACATTTATGTATAGTAAAACTACGAGAAGGGAGCAGCCAAAACAATCGGGCGAAAGGATGAAAAAGGAACTACTCCCTTTGGGTGAGTAGCTCCCTTGTGTTGAAAGGGGTTACCTTTTTTTTCTGAAAAACAGCCAGCCGATGAAAACACCAAAACTGAATATAAAAAATGCAGGCACCAACCCGTAACTACCACCTAAACGGTTGTTTTTGTCCATCATCCCTTCAACTCCACCTTCCATTATTGCTCCGCCGTAGAAGTACAAAAAAAGTCCTACCACGCAAACCAGGAGGATAAGGGTTAGTCCATTCCCCGTTATGCTCATATTAAATCTCCGTTTTTATTAAGGGTAGCAATCCACATTTAACCATATTATATCTCGTCATACTACATACTAATATTTTTCATTTTTTCTTCTTATTCTTACCCTTGTTATTGCCATTATCGTGTTTTTGTTCTTTAATCCATTTGCTATGCTCAGGATGTCCTTTATTTACAAAATATTTCGAGTCCCGGCTATCTCGTATAGGTTTTTGATCATGACGGTCTTTATAGGATGAATATTTATTTTTATAGGATTTATGATTTCGCCAAGGTTTCTGCTCCTTCACTACTACTTTATATGACTTATATAAGTCATAATTACTATAGCGCGAAGGTAAGTGTGATGAATATATCCAACTCCGTTTACCACTGTCGTAAAAGTAATATCTATTTTCCGGGACATTGTAATAGACATCAATAGCCGGCAGATAATAGTTTTCGACATAATCATACCCTGTAGGTCCCCAAACCGGCTGGGAATCTAAATTAAAACTGATGTTTAATTGTGCATTTGAAATGTTTGCCAGAAACAATGTTGTGATTACTACAAATAAGTAACGCATCATAATTATCCTTCTTTGTTCTAAAGTTTGAACAAACAACCAACTGAACCAACAGAGGTTGCGAAATTATTTATTGATAACCGAAATACTATCTGAAATTGTACTAAGTGTTTCATCATTATAAGAATAGTTGGCTATCTCTAAACGCGTATGCAGAGCAAGTTTCTCCATTATATTATGGATGTGACTTTTAACAGTATAAGTTGAGATGTGAATTTTTTGACCTATCTCTTTATTGCTCATTCCTTCACTTAGCAGTCCTATTACTTCCTGTTCTCTATTTGTCATCTGAACTGCTTCTTTTAGTTTGGGTTTACCTTCTCTTATCGCGTGTTCAATAATCTGAGAAAACAGAGAATTAACAAGTAGAGAAGGTAGTATAGTTGAGCCTTCTGCCACTGCTCGTATAGTGATAAGGAAATCATTGAGAGAGGCATCTTTAAGAATGAAACCGTTGGCGCCTGCTTTCACATATTGCAAGATGTCCGCTTGTACAGGAGCCAGATCCATTACAATAATTTTCGCTTCTGGAAAGTCTGTCTTAACTATCTCCACTACATGCAAACTGTTTTGACTACGCAGCCCCAAATCCAGAAGAACAACATTTGGTTTTAATTGTCGGATTTTCGAAAGAGTTCTCTTCCCATCGCCAGATGCTGCAACTATAACTATATCCTTATGAGATTTAAGAAGCGCCAGAATTCCATCCCGTAGCAAACGATTATCCTCTATTAGTAATAATCTTATTTTTTTCATTTTTTGTAAACCAGCATATTTGTTTTAATCCTTTATTAACTCCCAAAGAATAAGCGCTCGGGTAGTTTTTTAATAGTTCGATTATTTTTAACCCTTGAATGAAAAACTTATAATCTGAGACAAAATGGATGGGTTTCCTCAAAATCATCTTGAAAAAAATTATAGCGAACCAATTATGAAATTTATAAATCTACTTAGGCTTTGCTACCAACAAGCAGTCCCGGATGTAGCTTTCCATTCTTCTTCTCGTTTTTAGCTGCCTTTTTTTCTTTCATTGTTTTTGATGCTTTTTTCTTGCCACCCTTTATACTGTCCTGACCTTTACTCATGACTTCTCCTTCAATTTATTTCACTTCTCTCATAAAACAATTCCAGTCTTTTTGTGAATTGTATCCTGAGGAAGACATAAGAATGTTAGGCAGTAATTAAACCTGGTACAATAGTGCAAAGGGATGAAAAACGGACTACATCTTTTGGTGGAGCAAACCATCTATGATTTTAACCCTGCCGAGATGAGCGGCTCTGGAATTGTTACATACTATTTATTTTTCTTAATGAATTGCAGCTATTCATTTCTGTCATATTAATGAGAATCAGAAAAAAGCATATTTGTGAATAAAAAGTGCTTAGGTCATCACAAAGTACTTATCCCCAACATTTTAAAACCCCCACAACAACCAGCTGCTTTGTGCTTTTTCCATAAGGATTTTGAAGCCTTCTGATCCTTCCTTTAAACTAACAAAAGTAGAATCAATATTTTTATCGAAGCTGATTTTTGCTTCTTTCATTAGCAATCTAAATCCTGATGAAGCTTCTTGCAGGTTAGCTATTGTTGAATTAAAATTATTTGCCACGGATTCATCCATCAACAACTTCCCAATTGTTCCTTTTCCTGATTCAATATTCTTTGTTATGCTTGATAAATAATTTGTTATGTTAGAGGAATTTTCCATGGTTGTTTTTAACGATAACAAAATATCATCCATATCAATCGGTGGACTTGTAGCCATTGAATCGCCGTTTTCTATTTGCTGTTTTCCACCTACTCCGGCATTAATAATTAATGCTTTATTACCCATAAGTCCTTCGGAGCCAATACTGGCAATAGCATCCTTTTTTATAAACCGTCGCACATTTTCTTCAATCATTATTTCCACATTGACCGAAGAATCACTGATAATTGTAATATTATCAACGGTACCAACGTTTACACCTGATAACCGAACATTATTACCAACCTGAAGTCCGGCAACATCCTTGAACACTCCGCTTAACCGAAAGGTGTCTCTGAACAATTGCTGCCTTTCACCAATAAAATATATGCCTGCGATAAGCAGCAATATTCCAAGGGAGATAAATATTCCCAATCTTACCTTATTAGATGTATCTTTTTTCATTTTATCTACACTCAAATGTTTTTAATTATTCAAAAAACGATCTTATCCAGGGGTCTGTTGATTTCTCAAGATCTGCATACGATCCTTCTGCAGCGCATACACCATCCTTTATCACAATAACTCTGTTTGCAATAAGTTTAGCGCATTCAATATCATGAGTTATTATTATAGAAGAAGTATTGTATTTTTTTTGTACTTCCAATATCAGGTTGCTAATTTCTTTTGATGTTATGGGATCCAACCCGGTGGTAGGTTCGTCATAAAGCATAATCTCAGGTTTTAATATTAGGGTTCGGGCTAAACCCACTCTTTTACGCATACCTCCTGAAAGTTCCGAGGGGGATAAATCTATTGCTTTTTCAAGACCAACGTCATGCAAAGCCTCTTTTACCAGCAAGTCCATTTCTTCTTTTTTTAAATTACGTTGCTGTCTTTTAAGGGGGAATTCAAGATTTTCCCTGACAGACATAGAATCATAAAGGGCGGCACTTTGAAAAAGAAAACCAATTTTTCTGTAAATCTGAACCAATTCTGTATTCTTCAGTAATGAAATATCCTGCCCGAATAGTATAAGTTTACCATCATCTATTTCAACCAACCCGACAATGCATTTAATAAGCACCGACTTACCTGTGCCGGATTGACCAAGTATTACAACATTTTCTCCTTTATTAACAACCAAATTAATATCCTGCAGCACATGGTTATTTTCAAAAGACTTTTTGAGATGAATCATTTCAACAACAATATTATCGTTCTGCTTATTGTCATCTCCTTTTTTTATTAATGTTGTGCTATCTGTCATTCTTCCAACTGTTCAGTTAGTTTTGAAGTAAACTTGCAATTTGCACTGCAATCATATCAATAATAAAAACCATTAAGGATGCGAATACTACCGATGTGTTTGCCGCTTTACCAACACCTTCGGTACCTTTGTTAGAATTGTATCCTTTGTAACTTCCAATTATCCCAATGGCGAAACCGAAGAAAACTGTTTTTATGATGGCTGGTATTACATCATTAAATTCCAGACTTTGAAATACCTGTGAAAAATATAAGTAGGCACTCACATCCCCTTTTATATTTATGCCTATATAAGACCCGCATAGACCAAGAGCATCGGCAAAAATTACTAATAGCGGAAGCATCAATGTTGCCGATAGAACTCTTGTGACAACGAGATACTTAAACGGATTTGTATCCGATACCTGCATTGCATCAATTTGTTCAGTTACCTTCATTGAAGCCAATTCTGCCCCTATTCCTGATCCGACTTTTCCCGCAAAAATTAGTGCCGTAATGACCGGACCTATTTCCCTGATTATTGAAACAGCCACCATAGCTGGTAACCAGGATTCTGCTCCAAACTTTGCCAGTGTTGGTCTTGATTGAATTGTAAGAACCAACCCGATTATAAATCCGGTAATGGCTATTAGAGGTAGAGATTTATAACCAACGAGAAAAGATTGCTTCAATAATTCATTTAATTCATAAGGGGGTTTTAATACTTCTTTAAAAAAACGGAGCGTAAAAGCGGATATAGAATATACTTCCAGAAAGAACTTTCTCAATACGGAATCCGAAATTGTTTTTGAAGAATTTTCCATTAGCCATTTCTCTTTTTTACAATTTATAGTTTCTCATTTATAACCGTATCAGCCTTTCTGCTTTCCGCCATATTTTTCTGTTCTATTGCAAACCTTTGGGCTTTTGCTTTTTCCATTTCTATAACTTTTAATGTTTCCGATTCCTCAGCCTTTAATTCAGATTGTAACACTACAATATGAGCCTGAGCCGCAGCACGTTTAAGTTCTAATCCGGATTGTCTGCGTTCAATTTCCTGTTGACGTAATATTTGTTCTTCATCGTTTTTTGCTTCCTGTGATAATCGAGCCGAACCGGTTAACACGCCCTCCGGACCAACATAAACATCAAGCAATTCAATTCCGCTATCGGTAAGTATAAACTCACGAATCTGATTAGAATGCGCCATGCCTCGCGATTTAAGAATATATAATCCTCTGTTTCTTTCGCCGCTAATTTCAATATCATGCAAAAGCAGCCACGTATCAATTAGTGAAGAGATTGACATATCCGTCAACTCCTGATTTTCGCCTCCTTTAGTCAGGTTTGCAAAGAACGCGGTGATATTCTTCGTCTTCAAATAATCCACAAGGCGCAGCAGCAGTATTTTTACTTCAGTTTCGTTATTTCCCATTATAAATGCATCAATGGGATCAAGTACAACTACTTGCGGATCGATTTTATCAATTAATTTAATAGATGTTGTTAAATGATGTTCCAATCCAAATAACGTTGGGCGTGTTGCATGAAAGTGAAGCAATCCTTTTTTCACCCACTGTTCCAGGTGCATTCCAATTGAACTCATATTGCGCATAAATTGACTTGGTGATTCTTCAAAAGCAAAATATAGAACCCGCTCACCGCGCTTGCAAGCCGCTTCAACAAATTGCGCCGCAAGACTTGTTTTACCAGTACCGGCAGTACCAGAAACAAGTATTGTGCTGCCACGGAAATAACCCTTGCCTGAAAGCATTGTATCAAGACGCGGAATGCCGCTGGAAATTCTATCGCTGGATGAAATATGATTTAATCCCAACGAAGTGACCGGTAAAATAGAAAAACCATCTTTATCAATTAAGAAGGGATATTCGTTTGTACCATGGGTTGAACCGCGATATTTAATAATTCGTAACCGCCTTATTGACGATTGTTCGCTAACCCGATGATCCAGAAAAATAACGCAATCAGAAACATATTCTTCCAAACCCTGGCGTGTTAAACTGCCATTTCCACGTTCTCCGGTAATAATTGTAGTAACGCCTTTCTTTTTCAGCCAACCGAATAAGCTACGCAGCTCTGTGCGTACAATAGTCGGATTGGGGAGCGCTGAAAAAAGCGATTCGATAGTATCCAGCACAACACGCTTAGCTCCAATTTTTTCTATCGCGTTATGAATACGGACAAACAATCCTTTTAGATCATATTCACCATACTCTTCAATTTCACCACGTTCAATATGAATATGCTCAAGCAAAATCTTTTTGCGCTTTACAAGGTCGTCCAAATCAAAACCCAGGGAAGCAACGTTTGCTGTTAGTTCTTTTTCAGTTTCCTCAAACGAGAAAAATACACCGGCTTCATTATATATTGTTGCACCACGAACTATAAACTCCATAGCAAAGAGAGTTTTTCCACAACCTGCGCCACCGCATACTAATGTCGGTCTGCCCTTTGGTAATCCACCACCTGTTATCTCATCTAACCCCTGAATACTTGTGGGGGCTTTAGGAAGAGTCTTTCGCACAATTTTTGTTATTTTTTTTTCCATCCAAATTATCTCTTAATTTATTTTAGTTACTTATTATTTTTTTTCAAAAAAAATGCTATGTCCTAATTCTATTATGACCACTATGCATTCTTTAGCAAATAGTTGATGAGATTCTATTATTATGTCTCATTCAGAAAACATTATAGAATAATTCATAAAACAAAACCATAGTCCAAAGGGATGATAAATGGACTACTTCTTTTTAAGGCTCTAAAAAATTGTTTGAAGTAAATGGACATGTTTCGCAAACCAGCTACGGCAACAGAGCTATGTCAATTCTACGATTCTGACTGCGTCCTTCCGGCGTATCATTGGTCGCCACCGGATGATATTCCGACATGCCGATGGACTGCAATAAATTTCCCTCAATACCAACTCTCTCCTGTAGAATGCGGACGACATTAGTTGCCCGTGCCGTAGAAAGCTCCCAATTAGTCGGGAACGTTGTTTGCAAGTTTTTATGTATTTTTTTATTATCGGTGTGACCCTCAACCCGAATAATTTTGTTATTGGTGTTTTTTAAAACGTTGCCGACCCGCTCCAGTATCAACAGTCCTTCCGGAGTGATTTCCGCTTCCCCTGAAGGAAACAAAACCTTATCAATCATAACAACTGATAATCGATCTGATAACTGGGTTATTTTAATCTGCCCTTGTTCAATTTCCTCTTCCATGTCAGTTAAGAGTTCAGCAAAAGTGCCCTTCAACTGCGTAATCTCATCTTCCTTCTCATTAGAAATATTTTCGATCTTGCTTTCATTTTCTTTCGCTGTTTTCTCGTTGGCATCATAGTAATAATAAGCGGCACCGGCAAAAAACAGTGTTAAAATGGCTAATATAATTTTCATTGTTATTCCTCTCTTTTCAAATATTCATATTATGAATGAAAATACTTTCAGCGAAATAAAAGAATAATGCTAAATCGAATTCCGCTTCTCTGCTATAATAACATTATTGAATATTATGCTGAATTGAAGGATGAATCAATAGAGCAAAGGGATGAAAAAGGAACTAGATATTTCGGACAGTGATATTCTGTTCCAAACAATAGATCTAATCCAGATAGACAGATGCATTTATAAAAGCGACTGGTTTTAGTATACATCAATCTGATCAAAATATTGCGGCGACATACAGGGCAATTGGAATTGCATTTGTCGTAATCGTCAATTCAATTGTTGACAAATGATTATGAGGTTTTTAGCGGTTGTGATTTCACTTCGGCTTGAACGGCGCATAAACAGGTTCCGAATATATAGATGCATCCGCACAAATAAATCCAGAGCAACAATGCCATTATTCCACCAAACGTTCCGTAAACAACGTTCAATGTAGCAAAGTCCCTTAGATAGATGGCAAAGAGACTTTCACTCACAATTAATAGAAAGGTTGTAAGCAGAGCGGCAATCCATACTTCGGCAAAACGCGTAGGACGACCCGGGGCAAACATATAAAACAGGCTCAGTCCTAGAAATATAAGCGTCAACGGGATAAAAAAGCTGCCGACACCAAACATCCAGGAACTGATATCATTTGTTGTAAAAAACCAATCCTTCGCTAATCTCATCAGCACAGCTGCAAGCATTCCCAAAAAAATCAGAATTCCTGTGATACTAAGTAGCGCAACGCTTCTTAGAGGCAGATGCCACCATTTTTTGTATCCAACTATCCCCCATGCGAGGTTGGTAGAAAAAATTAAAGTTAGGAAACATTGGACGGCTGCCCAGATCAGTATGAGAAATGCGATAACACCGGCCTGCGCTCGCTCTTCTATCACTCCGGAAATTGTTTCAAAAACATAATTATGCATTTCACCACTAATTGGTACATAGCTTTCTATGTTAGCAATAATCTCTTTCCCTGCAAGATCCCTTTCAATAAACATCGAGGCAATAGTGACGAAAAGGACTATTATAGGAAACAGAGAGAAGAACATATTGAAGGCGAAAGCACCCGCCCACTGTGCTCCATTAATCCCCAAAAACTTTTTGAAGGCAAGTGAAAGAATCGTCCAGGCTTGTTTGAAACCTCGTCCAACTTTGCCTGCAGGAGAAAATAGAGCCAAGAATGCACCCATCATTTTTTTTACTTTATAGTAAAATAACATCATAACATTTGCTGGAAATATGTTCTTCATTTCGAAAAACCCATTCGTTCTTGCTTCATCAGTAAAGTCCCTGTATGCATCTTCCTAATTCCAATGTCCATACTGCTATCAATAAAAGATAACTCATTATTTTGTTCTCATTCGATTAAGAAGTTCATTTGCCGCTATAGGTGTTAATTCAGCGGCAGCACTTGATTTTAAAGCCCTGCTAAGTTCAACAAGTAAATCATTGAACCCTGCTTCTTTTTGGTTCCGCAAAACATGATGGGCTCCCTCTCTCAATAAAACAGAATCTTCTTTGCTTTCCAAGAGTGCTTCAAGTAATGAATTCCATGCATTTTTTTTAAATTTATTTAAGGCTTCAGCGGCTAACCATCTAACATCCATATTTCTATCTTCGAGCGCTTTTACTAAAGATGGAATTGCTCTAATATCACCGATAGCGCCAAGCGTTTTGGCTGCTTCCCAACGAAAATGATCTACCTTAGAATTCTCGAGAGTCTTAATAAGGAGGGGAACAGCGGGTTTACCCAAAGACACCAACGCTTTCCTGGCTATCTGACGTGTAGTACTGATCTTACTTGCCAACATGTCTACCAGGGTCTCTTTGCTTGTGCCCGTCTTTTTTTGATTGATCATCTTTATTCCTCAGATTTAATCTGCCTGGTGTTTTAGAATTATTGATCCTTATATTTTCGCCAGACAGAGAAGACTCCTTCTGCAATTGTGCTTAGCTTTTTAATCAGGCTTATGATATGTCTCGGTGTACGGAGTAATTTCCTTGGACCTGAATCCGGAATTTTATCACGCAAAGTTTTTATTGATAAATCAATTTCTATCCAATACCATTCTAAATCGCTCACAATCCTGTTTGTCCGGCGGGTAAGCTCATCCATATTTCGCAATATAGGAATTGCATTCTCGGTAAGGTGACGTATATCTTTACTAACTGTCTCAATCTGCTTGAAAATTTTATTGATATACACTATAGCGAAAATACAGAGCGTTGTAACTGAAAGGACTAAGATAATTACCAAAACATTAGTTAAAATCATTTTTTATCAAACTTCCTTTCTGATTTATAATCTGCTAAGCCTGATTTAATGGCAGATTTCAAATGCATGCTTTCTTTCTCAAGATTATTTTTGCCGACTTTGATATAATTTTCGACTTTATCTTTTACTTTGTTCAAAGTTTTATCGGCTTCACTCATTAGAGCATCTGTCTTTTTTTCAGCCTCAGAAACCAATAATTTAGATTTGGTTTTTACGTCATTAATTAAGCGCTCTGTTTTCATTTTTGCATTCGACATATATTCGTCGGCATCTTCAATTAAGTCTTGTGATTTGGTTTTAATATTTTCGCGCATTTCTTCCCCTGATTTAGGAGCAAATAAAAGTGCAATTATTGCTCCTACCAGAGTACCGGCAAAAAATCCAATCACTAAACCTTTGCCTATTCCTTTTTCTTCGCTAGCCATATTAGATCTCCATCGATTATGTTTAATATCATTATAAAAATATTATATGCTTCAATTCAGTCTCTTTCATCAGAACGAGAAACTATTTAGTTTTATTCGGTCCCAATTATCACAAGTTAAAAGGAAGAATTCAATCGGGCAAAGGGATGAAAAAGGGATTACTTCTTTTGGATTATTATTTTATGATAATTTAACCGATTAATGATTAATTATCATCGTAAGTGTTATAAGAGTCGGATAGATAGGCCCATTTAGCAATCTGCAAACGAGTTTGAAGCGCCATTTTTTCGAGAATGTTATTAACATGACTTTTTACCGTCTAGGTCGAAAAGTGCTGTTTTTGTTCAATTTCTTTATTAGTGGAACTATCTTATATCAATTCTATCAATTGCCGTTCGCGCTTTGTCTTAGCATGGATTCAACGACGGGTGCATAGTTAGATCCGTTGATTGCATGTTCAACTATCTAAGAAAAAAGGGAACCGGTTATGTGGGGTGGTAAAACCCGATTGCCCTGATATACAGAATGTATTGTTTTAAAAAATTCGTCTATGATCGCATCTTTTAATATAAATCCCGCTACTCCTGTCTGAACAAATTCCTTTCATCGGAGGCTGATTGTATTATTATTAAATCATTTTTTTAAAGTAAAAGTAAATGTCGAACCTTTCCCTTGTTCACTTTTAACCCAAATTTTACCGTTATTTTTTTCGATAAATTCTTTGCATAGGGGTAAACCGAGGCCGGTTCCATTTTCTCCGGCGGTTCCGACAGTTGAAAATAACGTATTAAACTCAAACAGTTCAGAAATATTTTCTTTTTTAATTCCGATTCCGTTATCCTTAACAGACACTTCCATGAATCCGTTTTTATTAAGTGACGAAACAGTAATCTTTCCTCCCGTAGGTGTAAATTTGATTGCATTTATTATAAGGTTATGAATAACAGAGTCAATCATATCAGCATCGGCAAAAACGAACGATTGGGGATTAACATTGTTGGAGATTGAAATATTTTTATTAACGGCAGCCTGATCTGATATTTTGATTATATTGTTTACAATATCATTGAGTTTAATCTTTGTGGGTTTAGGGGCGAGCATATTTCTTTGCATCATTGACCAATTAAGTAAATTTTTAAGAAGACCATAAAGGCTATGCAAATTATCATTTATGCTTTTACCAAATAATACAATCTCGTCATGCGATAAACTTTCAATTCCCGTTGCAAGAAATTCTGAAGAGCTTAACAAAGACCGGAAAGGGCTTCTTAAATCAGGTGAAATTATAGAAAAAAATTTATCTTTTTGGGCATTTAGTATTGTAAGTTTTTCGGTGTTTTTTTTAAGATCATCTTCTACCTGTTTATATTCAGTCAAATCAATAAGAGCAATCTGGCATTTTTGTTCTTGTTCCAGATTGTCGACTAATTCTATTCCTTCCACCAGAACATTAAATTCGTGTTTATCTTTGTTAATTACCTTTAATTCGCAATGCTGTTTTACCGGAGAACTAAAAAGAGTTTTTAAAAATGAATTGAAAGTATTCCTTTCATAAAGCGGAAGATATTTAATGAAATAATTGCCAATCAATTTGTTCCGGTAAACACCAAACATTTTGCTAGCGCTTATATTCACTTCTTTAATTGTGCCTTCCGCGTTCAGAGTTAAGTAGGGGATAGGTGAAAAATCAAAAAGATTTACATATTTATTCCTCGACATTTCAAGTTCTTCTTGTGTAATTCTCAGCTCTTCGTTTTGATGTTCCAGTTCTATTTGATGAACCTGAAGCAGATGCACCAGTTTTTTAACATCTGCCAATTTTTCAACACCTGGCTTTTTAGGTCTCGGGTTTGTTTCTATCTTAGTTTTTTTAATAATTACTTTTTCTGATTCTTTTTTATTCCGATTCATCTTCATACCTCATTATTTAATATTCTGGCTCTGAATTGCAAGAAGAATAATTCCGGATACACCAGCCTGAATAAAAACCAAAATATCAGCCTGGGCTGGAATAAGATCCATGACTATGACCCTAGTCTTGGAAACTTCTTTCTTTACTTTTTTCAAAATAAGCAGACTATTTTGATCGGCTAAACCCAGATCGAGAAATAGAATATAGGATTTGGACTTGCTAATCATTGGCAATATGTTCTCGCCATTGCCCACAGAAGCCACAAGATTCATTTCGGACTGTTTCTTAATTATAGCCGAAATACCATCACATAACATCCTATTGTCTTCAATAAGCAGTATCCTGATTTTTTCCAATGATCTACAGGTTATTGTATACGCACATAGTACAAAATTATACTTTTACATCTGTAATCCAAATAAATTATGATAACTTAATACAATGGGGAAAAGTGATGAAAAAGGCACTACATCTTTTGTGTGCTGGTATTTTAGACTGCTGATTGACATCCGGTTTTAACTATTTTTTTTTGCCGTTTAAAAAAATAATTCCGCCAATTACGATTACTCCTAATCCAATATACGGGGACCAATTTGCAGAATGTTCCTTTTCTGCCGTTATCTCAACGCTTCCAAGATCGATAATTTTTTCTCTTGTTACATACTCAAATCCGGTGTACAAAGTCATGAGCAAACCAATTACCACTATTATTAGACCTATTATTTTAGAATTCATTGTAAAAATCCTTTAACTTTTCTATAAATATTTATTTACATTCTTGTTGGTTACTACTAACTAATCCAACAAGAATGCATGGAATATCTTGTACTGCAATTTGTTATTAATCTGAAATTATTTTTCGTAGTTCATCTTTGGTTTTACCTAGTTTTCTTTGCAATCGTCCTATAAGTTCCTCTTCTTCACCTTCTTTGAATAGGAAATCCTCATCTGTCAGGTTTGCGAAACTCTGCATGAGTTTAACTTTCGCTTCATTCCAATTTCCTTTTACCGATACTGAATCCATTTTTTGTCTCCTTTTATACTTTTCATTTATAGTTATACATTGTAATAGTGTTAATTCGGCACATCATTATACGAGGGCATCGATGGTTGTACATCGGGCAAAAGGATGAAAAAGGGACTACCTCCTTTGAGTGACCGGTACAGTTGTCGCAAAATCAGGTGCTGATTGTAATATCAAATAATATTTTCGGCTATACAAACTCTAATAGTGTTGAAGATATAACTACTTTCATTCTTGCTAATGAAGCGCTCACCTTTTTTCCGGAAATTTCATCTCATTCATGATCCGATTGTTCAGCATTACTTCTCCTTAGATCCTGCTGACGTCCAAGGATGCCTTCAATCATATTTAGTAATTTATCAATAGCGCCATCAAGTGCCTCGTTCAAGTTCGCCGCATTGTTAGTGACTACAATGGGCTGACGTCCTTCGAGGCGCGCTTCGAGCATGCAGCGTTTGTCGTTCCTTCCATTCTTGTCACCGTCTTCATCTTTCATGTGGACTTCCACACTAGTAATGTGATCACTCACTCTACTTAGTGAATTCTCAATTATTCTACTGAAATTAGCTATCAGATCTTCATTACCCTGAATATTATGACCGGTATTGATTTGGATATTCATTTTTTCCCTTTATAACTGTTTATCAAATTTTTAGTTATTACTAACTATTGGAATTATGATTCGTCCTTTGTAGTACGTATTAACCCAACACCCGCAATAAAGAAAATAAGACCGATTATGCCGTAAACCATAGACGCTTTAATATTTCCTATCCAACTGGTATTACTTGCAAATAATACCGAGGCATAAATAAGACCACCAATTCCGAGTACAGTAAGCACTCCTCCGAAGATTCTTTTCATATTCATAAGTTTCTCTTTTTTATTTAAGGATTTGCTAAAACATTTTTTCTATTCTAAAAACTTTATTACAAAAACAGTCAAGCATATTAAATTAAAATAACCGCCTTAGTGAACCGTTATAGATGCTTGTTGATAGCTTCTCCCTACGTTTAATGATTACTTTAATATAATAAGAAGTGATTCAGAATTGTTCAATCGTCCAAAAGGATGAAAAAGGAACTACACCTTTTGCCATAGTTGAATGTGTTTGGAGATAAGAAACAGTTGATTAGTTTCAAGCAAGAACCTTTTCCGGGGTGAGAAATATCAGATAATATGTGAAGAGGAAAAATTCTATTTAAAATAAAAAATCCCGGTGTTTGCCGGGATTTTAAAAACAATAATAATCAGTTTTAATTCATCACTCTAACTTCTGAGGCTTGTAATCCTTTATCACCCTGGACAACCGTATACTCAACTTTATCATTTTCTTCTAAAGATTTGTAACCATCGCCAATTATTGACTTAAAATGTACGAATACATCATCGCCACTTGACTGCTGAATAAAACCAAAACCTTTTTCGCTGTTAAACCATTTAACAGATCCTTCTTTGCGCTCTGCCATAACAGTGCTCCTTTGTAACTAATTGAATAATAATTTTGACAGGGCTCTAAAATCTATAGGAAAGTTAAGAATTACTTCTACTTCAACATTTACGATTACACACTTCTTTGGAGGGTGTTCTTTAAAGTTACTGCCTTGCAATAACAAACATAGGCAAAGTATTTACTGAAACCTAATTATCATTTAAAAGTCAGATTGGCAATGACGGCTTTTATCAGGTGTATTTTCTTTCAAAACAATTTAGATAATCCTATTTCACTAAAAATAATTCAAAATATGGTCGATTGATTATTTTTTAAGCTGAGGCTTATCAAAGGATTATTAATCTAATAAAGAGGTGTTATCCATTGCCGTATTATAGTTGTCAGATATATGGGCATGTTTAGCAATTTGCACACGGGTGTGCAGAGCTAGTTTTTCAAGTATATTGTGAACATGGCTCTTTACCGTATAAGGTGAGAGATGAAGTTTTTGCGCGATTTCCTTATTAGTCAAACCATCAGCAATCAATTCAATTACCTGCCGCTCTCGGTTTGTCATACTTACAGAATCCCTTAAAATGGATGGATTGGGATCACTTACGGCCTGATTTATTATCTGGGAAAACAATGAACCAGTTAGATTTGGTGGTAAAATCTGAGCTCCTTCATAAATGGATCTGATTGTAGTCAGGAAATCATCAATGGTCGCATCTTTAAGAATAAAACCTGAAACACCAGCCTGAACAAAATCCAAAACATCTGCCTGGGCTGGAATTAGATCCATGACTATCACCTTGGTTTTGGTAACTTCTTTCTTTACTCTTTTCAAAATATGCAGACTATTTTGATCGCTTAACCCCAGATCCAGAAGCAGAATATCTGGTTTGTGTTTGCCAATCATTGGCAATACGTTCTCACCATTACCTACAGCAGCCGCAATATTCATGTCGGACTGCTTCTTAAGCATAGCGGCAATACCATCTCGTAACAGCCTGTTGTCTTCAATAAGTACTATTTTAATTTTTTTCAATAATTTTCCGGCTTAATAAACAATTACTACTCCAGCGAAGTGATTTCCTTGGTCATCTATTCTTTTCCAAAAAGAGGACTTATATTTTAATTGTCATCGGTAAAAGATAAACGAATTCTGAATATATGCAAACAAAATTCGATTAAATGTGCGCTGGAATAGGCATAAACATTCGAGAAAAAAGAAATTTCGAAGTTTTTTTTATTTAATTCCAGGATTTCTATTGGTCTGTCTGAATTTACCGGCCCAGTTCCAAACATCACTGAACCTTCTCTTATATAAGTTCTTTAACAAAATTTTCCGTTAATATGTTCTAAAAATTCAACTTTCTGCCCGGTTGTCCCTATCCAAAACCTCTCCCGTATGTAAAACACACCCTTTTCGCATAAACTCCTTGATATTTATATATTTCATACAACTCTTTTAACTAACAGAGTATTCCTTATGTTTATATCATTATTCCTATTTCTTAATGGTTAATGGGTTGCATCATTACTATTTCAGAAAAGCTGCTTAACAATTTTCCAAGTTATACCTTCATCATCAAGTCTTCGTTGATCGATCCAGAATTATTTACATTTTTTGCTAAAACCACTTCGATCAAATTGGTTTTCAAGAATTTCCAATTTCAATTAAATCGTTTCTAACTTTTGACTCAATGACACCCGTAAAATCGACTTAGTTTTTAGGTAATATTCTTATCGGATTAGGTTTGGGATAGGGACACGTCTACACAGACACCATTTAAAAACAAAAAGCTCGAAAACGGCTTAAAATCGCTGTAATCGAGCTTTTAAAAATAGTAGCGGAGAGTTAGGGAAACTGCGCAACGTATGATTTTAGCTTAAAAATGAGGTTTTGAGACCAAAAAAAGACTAACTATTTTCCTCTTTTTCCCAGCTCCATTTTAGATAATTCCAGGACTCTTCCTTGCCTTCAGTAAAAACCGGATCTAAAACATATTCAAAATATTTCGTTTTTAGCTTAAATATCTAGCTTTTCAAAATGTTGTGCCCATTTTGTGACCGAGACGTTTCCAATTACACCGTCTACACAGACTAGGCAGAAATTAATAAAATATAGATTCTCTGTATTTTCTATTCATTAAAAAATTCTCACGTATAGAAAAGCAATGTTTCCTATACATGATAACATTCTCATATATACAAGGCTAACGTTTAGATATATGACAAACTCTTTAGATATGATAAATAAGGCTCCCTATTCATAAGGTGGATTTACTGTTTGAATAGGAGTTGAATTTTCAACTATTGTCTCACCTTTAAATAGATTGTACAATGGAGTATTTATATAAAAGTTTGTTCGCCATATCTTTTGTTTTTCTAACAAACCTAATTCAACCAATTGTTCAAGGTATCTTCTTGCTGTGATCCTTGAAACATTTAGATCCCGCATTAGAAATTCAATTTTAGTGTAAGGATGTCTAAAGAGATTATTTAAAAGATCCTGGCTATAAATTTTAGGTAAATCATGCCTAATACGATGTTTATAATCCAGCATCGTTTGACGTATACTTCTGATTAGCCCAATTGTTTCCTTAGCTGTTTCTTCAACTCCGGTTAGCATGTAGAGAATCCAGTCTTCCCAGTTGTCATTATCCCTCACATTTTGCAACAATCGATAATAATCAGATTTATGCTTAATAATATAACGGCTTAGATAAAGAATCGGCAAATCTAATAAATCATTCATTACCAGATAAACAATATTTAAAATTCTACCAGTCCTTCCATTCCCGTCATAGAAGGGATGAATGCTTTCAAATTGAAAATGAATAATTGCCATTTTTACCAAAGGGTCCACATCTAGCACTGCTTTATCATTGATAAATCTTACAAGATTGTCCATCAGATCAATAATCAACTGAGGATTCTGTGGTGGACTATACACTTTTTTCCCGGTTGTCTGATTTACTAAAGCTGTCCCAGGTAATTTTCTAAATCCAGCATCATTTTGTTCGAGAATTTTTTGAATTTCTAAAACATGGTTGCTGCTCAAATATTTATTGTGGCGAACTAATTGAAATCCATGTTTTAAAGCTTCCACATAGTTGCCCACTTCCTTGGCCGAAGCATTCACAGAAAATTCTTCGAAAAGCATAGCTTTATATAATTCGTCATGAGTAGTTATTATATTTTCAATTGCGGAACTGTCTTTGGCTTCCTGTAAAGCAAGAGTATTGATTAGAATGCTTTCGTTGGGAATAGTTGCCGCCATTCCTTTTAGTTCAGCCAGATAACGATGCGCTTCACTCAATTTTTTAAGTATCCTTTTTGATTCTAGTTCTGTATTTGGCGGCAATGGTTTAACGACATATTCATTCATAAGTGTTCCTGCATCACTGGTTCTAAATCTGTTCAAAATAAAACCGTAAGATTTGTATTTTTACTAATGATGGATTATCAATAATATAAATTAACAAAATTCCTTGTGTACTAAGAAATATTTTTTCTTCAAGTGTATTGAAATTAGGATATTTCTTATATTAATATTATTAATAGTAAAAAACCACGGATATCTTTTCTAATGAATGGACTAGATCAAAAAATTAATGAGGCTGAAAACGCACTCAGCTCCCTTAATGATAGACGGAAAGATCTAATTGAAAAAATTGCGTTACTAAAACAAGAGAAACAATTATCTCAAATAACACCAACTGTTAGTGTCGCAACAAAAAACAGCATTAGTATAAATAATCACTCATCGGAAAAAGAAAAAATTGATTTGTTCCTTTCGTTATTCAGAGGTAGAATAGATGTTTTTCCAAAAAGATTTGAGAATAAAAAAACGGGAAAATCAGGATACAGTCCCGCATGTAATAATGAATGGATTTCTGGTTTCTGTAACAAACCCAAAATAAAATGCAGCGAATGCCACAATCAGCAGTTTATTCCAGTTAGTGAAAAAATAATTCGAAATCACTTAATCGGTTCAGATAGTGATTCACATTCAAAAATAGATTACGTAATTGGAGTATATCCATTACTTCAAGATGATTCATGCTGTTTCTTAGCTATTGATTTTGATAAATCAAACTGGCAAAATGATGTTGCAGCTTTCCTTGATATTACTCGTGAATTAAATATTCCGGCTTCGCTTGAAAGATCCCGTTCTGGAAATGGTGGACATATATGGATTTTTTTCTCGGAACCCATTGCAGCCTCATTAGCTAGAAAAATGGGTTCATATCTACTAACACTTACAATGGAAAAAAGACCAGAAATTAATTTTGATTCTTACGATCGTTTCTTTCCAAGTCAGGATTTCATGCCTAAAGGTGGTTTTGGTAATTTAATTGCATTGCCTCTTCAAAAAAAAGCACGTGCTATTGGTAATAGTGTTTTTATTGATTACAAATTTGTTCCATATGAAGACCAATGGAATTATTTGGGAAGCATAAGACGACTGACTAAATCGGAAACTGAAGTGCTAGTTTGTAGTGCTGCTTTGAATGAAATGATCTTAGATGTGAAGACAGTAAGCAATGAAGATTGTGAAGAGCCATGGCAGGTTACACCTTCGAAAAAGAAGAAGTTGTTTTTTAAACCAGGAGAATTAACGCTAAAACTAAAATTAGTTCATTGAAAAAGAAGGTTTACCCCCCTCTTTAATTAATGCTCTAATAAGGCTGGCTGCTTTTCAGAATCCTGAATTCTTTAAAGCTCAAGCGATGAGACTTCCAACATTTGATAAGCCTCGTATCATTAGTTGCCATGATGATTACCCAAAACATATTGGTCTTCCAAGAGGTTGCTTAGACGAAATTTGCCAGTTGTTAAACTCATTTTCAATTATCACTGAGATTAAAGACGAAATATATTCTGGTAAACTGATTGATGTAAACTTCTATGGTCAATTACGTGAAGATCAGGAAGATGCAGTCAATGAATTACTTAAATATGAAACCGGCATTCTCAATGCTACTACTGCATTTGGTAAGACAATTGTAGCTATTAATCTAATTGCAAAACGAAAAGTAAATACTCTTATACTCGTCCATAGAAAACAATTAGTAGATCAGTGGGTAGAAAAATTAAGCACATTTTTGCAATTGGATTCTAAAGATATAGGTGTTATAGGGGGTGGGAAAAGAAGAGTAACCGGGAGAATAGATGTAGCTATAATTCAATCACTAAGTCGAAAACATGAAGTTGATGAAATTATTTCCGATTACGGGCAGATTATTGTTGATGAATGTCATCATATCTCTGCATATAGTTTTGAACTTGCTGTCAGGCAATCAAAAGCTAAATACTTCCTTGGCTTGTCGGCCATTGTTACCAGAAAAGACGGTCATCATCCCATTGTTGTTATGAATTTGGGACCTATAAGATATAGTATAAATGCAAAAAAATTTAATGACCAAAGCTCTTTTGAACATCGAGTTGTGGTAAGAAAAACAAGTGCCCATTTTCATGGCTTACGAAATGAGAATGTGTATTCAATTATTGCTGAACTTTACTCAATGATTGTATTAGACGAAGAAAGAAATAAACTTATTGTAGAAGATATAATTGCTGTAGTAAACGAAAAAAGATTTCCATTAGTTTTAACTGAAAGAAGAGAACACATGAAATTATTGTATGAAATCCTATCACCCCTGGTCAATAATGTCTTCTTACTTGAAGCTGGTGCAGGTAAAAAAAGAAAACTTGAATTGGAAGAAAGAATGAATTTACTTCCAAATGATGAATCCAGAATAATAATTTCTACAGGGAAATATATCGGGGAGGGGTTCGATGATCCTAAACTAGATACATTATTTCTTACTATGCCTATTTCTTGGAAAGGAACAATTGCACAATACGCTGGGCGCCTTCATAGAATAAATCATCTCAAAAAAGAAGTCTTGATATATGATTATGTTGATTCTAATTCTCCTGTTTTGCTTAAAATGTTTTCTAGAAGGATCAAAGGTTATAGAGCAATCGGATATAATATTGATAACATATAGTTTGTATTAGCTGTTCATTAATCCATCCTTAATATCAATAACGATTTTTAGCTAATATCGCTATTTTTATGTTTCACAAATTAACCCTTCAAAATCAATCATGCTTCAATTTTTACTTAGTTTATTCAAATCTCGGACTCAATTACAATTAGAAATCATATTCCTCAGAATGCAGTTAGAAATTCTTAATAGAACGGCGAAGAAAATCCAGATAAAGAACCGTGATCGATTCTTTTTCGTTTTCATGAAAAGAATTTTTACCAATTGGAAAGCAAATCTAATAATTATCAAACCCGAAACTGTTATCAAATGGCACAAGAAGGGATTCAAATTATATTGGAGAATTAAAAGCAAAGATAAAGGCGGCAGACCGAAAATTGAAAAAGAATTAAAAACTCTTATCCGACAAATAGCTTTTGATAATCCTCTTTGGGGAGTTCCTCGAATCCATGGTGAATTATTGAAACTTGGTTTTCGTATTTCACAATCTACTGTACTGAGATATATGCCAAAAGGAAATTGTAGAACTACCGGACAAAGATGGAAGACATTTCTTAAAAACTATTCTCGGGAAATATTTTCTGTTGATTTCTTTACGGTTGCGACTGTTAATTTTAAGAGAATCTATGTTCTTGTTTTCCTGGACCATTATAGGAGAAAAATTATTCATTTCAATATTACTTCAAACCCAACATCATTATGGACAGCTCAGCAGTTAAGAAATTCTCTATTTAACAGAGAACCTCCTAAATACATAATTCGAGATCGCGATAGTATTTTTGGAAACGCTTTTAATGAAACCTTACGTAACTTTGGTATCAAACAAATTGTCACCCAATACCACTCGCCTTGGCAAAATGGATATGTTGAAAGAGTAATTGGAAGTATTCGGCGCGAATGTTTGGACCATTTAATAATCTTCAATGAAAATCATTTGAGAAATGTTTTACGTGAGTATGTTAGCTACTACAATAAATATAGAACTCATCTGGGACTGAATAAAGATTCACCTGAATCAAAGTCAATTCAGTGTAACGGGGAAATCGAAAAAACTCCTATGGTGAATGGATTACATCATTATTATTTCAGGAAAGCTGCTTAACAATTTTCCAAGTTTTTCCTTTATCATCAAGTCTTAGTTGATCGACCCAGAATTATTTCCACTTTTGATTAAAACCACTTCGATCATATTATTTGCCAAGAAATTTCATTAACAATTATGTGGTTTCTTACTTTAGACTCCATGACATCAATAAATTCGACTTAATTCTTCTGTGATCTTAGTGTCGGATGAGGTTTTGGATAGGGACACGTCTACACAGACACCATTTAAAAACAAAAAGCTCGAAAACGGCTTAAAATCGCTGTAATCGAGCTTTTAAAAATAGTAGCGGAGAGTTAGGGAAACTGCTTAACGTATGTTTTTAGCTCATAAATAAAGTTTTGAGACTAAAAAGTGACTAATCATTTTCACCTTTTTCCTTGCTCAAATTGATCCTTCAATAATCTTCAAGTCTTAATTGACCGACTCAGGATTACTTCCATTTTTGTTCAAAACCACTCCAAAAATACTATTTGTCAAGAATTCTCATTAACAATAATTTGTTTCTAACTTTAAACTCAACGAAAGCAATAAAATCGAATTAATTCTTCTGTGATTTTAGTGCTGGACGAGGTTTTGGATAGGGACACCATAAAACATTCTATAGATTTTTGTACCAGTCTTGTTTTTTATTCTCATAATCCATCGTTTTGAAGGATTGTATTTATCAGCAGAATATGTATGCCCAAATACTTTCTTATACATATTTGGATTAAGAGTTACAATGAAGACAGACCACATAGTGGAAAACATTGTGATGGATAGACACTGATGGAAACATTTTTACAAGCCAAGCATCTTACTCAAGACAAAATGCTTGGTTATAATCTTACAGTTATTAGTCAACTAACAATAGGGGGTGTCAGATTAAATAGTGATTAGTACAAATTAATCCATATACAAAAGGAATGAACAATGCACTCAAACTTGATACGCTATTTAGTAATATTAATATCAATTATTCTAATAATATCGGCATGCGATGAAGGAACTGAACCACCCTTAGATAGATCTATTCCGGTGTTAACAACAGCTGCAGTAACCGGTATAACTTCATCTTCTGCAATATCCGGCGGTAATATTACTTCAGACGGTGAAACTGCTATTACAGCAAGAGGTATTTGCTGGAGTACGAACACTACGCCAACAACAGCCAGTGAACAAACAAGCAGCGGAACTGGATCAGGTAGTTTTTCAAGCGTGTTAATAGGATTAACCGCTAATACAACTTATTATGTCCGTTCATATGCAACAAACAGCGTCGGAACTGGGTATGGTGATATCATTTCCTTTACCACATCATCTATAGAAGACAATTTTGTAAGCGATATAGACGGAAACGTTTATCACACAGTCACAATAGGGACGCAAACATGGCTTGTTGAAGACTTAAAAACTACGCGTTATCGTAATGGTGATTCTATTGAGCACATTTCGGATAATACAACATGGGGGAATACAACGAACGGAGCTTATTGTAATTATGATAACAACCCCATTAATGTAATTACATACGGAAGATTATATAATTGGGCGGCGGTTAATGATTCACGAAATATCGCACCACAAGGATATCATGTCCCAACTAATACAGAATGGGAGACGCTAGTAAATTATCTTGGCGGGTTAGATGTTGCCGGGGGTAAAATTAAAGAAGCCGGAACTTCACATTGGTGGGCGCCAAACAACGGTGCTACAAACGAATCGGGTTTCACAGGACTTCCGGGGGGATATCGTAATGCAAGCGGTACTTATCTTGCGCTGGGCGGTGCATCACTTTGGTGGACTTCTACAACTCTGAATAATTATCCCATGTCAGCTAATTCATGGCATTTAGATTATATGTTCTTCTGGATTTTAAATGGCGGAACAGATAAAAAGGAAGGAATTAGCGTGCGATGTATAAAAGATTAAAGCGTGTAAACAACATAATTACATCGATTATTCAATAAAGCAAAGGATAAATATTCAGTAAAAATAAGGGAACATGTACCAAATAATTATATCTTCAAAAGGATTTATTAATGAATCTGATCCTTATGTATTACTTTTTGAGGGGGATAAAATAAAAGTAGACCTTAAAGAAAATGTGCAAACTTCTTTCATTGCCGAATTTCAAGCTGTCCGAACAAGAGTCCCTGGTCATGAAGCTGCTTATTTACTGCAATTAAGAAATTTCGAACTATTACGCAAGAAGGTGAAATTCCCAACAAGAATTGAAATCTTTTGGCGGTTTGCAAAAGAGAGGTTGTTTAAATTCCGTGGTACAAATCAGAAGAACCTATTCCTATATCTGAAAGAGATTGAATTTCGATATAATAAGAAAGAAATTTTCCCAGCGCTGCTGGAAAACCTTAGGTTTTCAGTTAGTGGCAAATAATGGTGTTGTACGACAAAAATTCTCAACTCTGAAAAACTCACTGACCAATTAGAGACCATTTACAGTCAAACACACATCCTACAGGTCCTATACAGCCGCTACATCCGGTGTTTTAAAAAACAAAAAACTCGAAAACTGATTTTGAGTTGTTCATTTATTATTGTGATTAAGATGAGGAGGATTAGCTACGCTGATCCTGTTTGAGGAGGTCCTGCAAAGAATTAAAGCTCACAATACTGCGTATTGTATCTTTTTCCATTTCCTCGTTTGCAGAAATATATTTCCGGCATTCGGAAATGAAAAAAGCTCAATCGAAAATATCAATTGAGCTTTAATTCTTTGCGGAGAGTTAGGGATTCGAACCCCAGAAGGACTTGCATCCTTAACGGTTTTCAAGACCGCCGCATTCAACCACTCTGCCAACTCTCCGTGGTAATCAAAATTTAAGACTCAAAAAGTAGTGGATTAATGGAAAAAAATCCAGTAAAATATTGTTCACTGTACACAAAATTCAAATCTATTTGTCAATTCCTCAATGAACTTGCTTAAAACAATACTTCTCAATTAGTTAGCTACACTTTATATGCGAAAATTCTATAAATTTCACAATCCAATAAATGGGACTTCCTGATGTCGATACAGACCGATGCACACGATAAAATAGAAGAAATTAGAGTAACACTATCCAAAAACAATTTTAGTGTTTCTCCCATTTCAGGAAGACAATACAATTACGAAGTTGTCGTTACAGATTATTCCGATTCTCTCAAAGTCCAGGTATACTTCGGAAAGAAAGGCGTTAAAACTATCCTGCAGGGAAATTCTGACACCGAGTTTTATCATCAGATTAACAACCTTATTTCAGATCAACCTATGCTCGCATTTCAAAATCCAGAACAGGATGAGCCTGAGGAGTATATTGGCACAGATGAATCCGGCAAGGGTGATTATTTTGGGCCACTTGTAATTGCGGGTGTTTACACGGATAAAAAAAGCCGCTCCAAATTAACCCAAATAGGAGTGAGGGATAGTAAAGAGCTTTCCGACCCTCAAATTGGGAAAATCGCAAAAAAGATTCTTGATGTTGTCGGAGAAAACCATCATATCATTAATATCCCTCCGGAGAAATACAATGCACTGTATGAGAGCTACAAGAATTTAAATAAACTTCTTAGTTGGGGGCATTCGGAGATTATTGAGAAATTGGTGGATCTGACCCGGACAAATAATGTGATTGTTGATAAATTCAGTAAGACTTCACTTGATATCTCGGCAAAAAAAGGTTTCGCAGATTTGAATATTTTTCTGACCCCAAAAGCAGAGAGATTTACAGCCGTTGCCGCCGCATCAATTTTGGCAAGGGACTCCTTCAACAGATGGTTCGAAAAAAAAGAAATAGAAGGACTTCCCCTATTAAAAGGCGCCTCTACAGAAGTAGAAAACCTTGCAAAAAAACTTGTACAAATTAACGGTCCTGAAATTCTTCAGGAGATCGCTAAACTCCATTTTAAGACTACACAAAAAATTTCCAACAAATAAACAAATATCCTCTCAATTTCGTATATTACGGGCTAATTTAAAATGTAATTAGGAGAAATTTGTCAATGCCAAAAAAATCGACTAGAGTAAGAAGGATAGGGATATTAACAGGTGGTGGTGATTGTCCCGGATTGAACGCTGTTATAAGAGGGGTTGCTAAGCCCGCGCATGATTTAGGTTTGTCTGTTCTTGGTATTGTTGACGGATTTGAAGGTTTAGTTGAAGGTAAGGCCGTAGAACTTTACAATAAAGATGTTTCCGGTATACTTCAGAGAGGCGGAACTATTCTTGGATCCTCTAATATGGGCGACCCATACCACTGGCCGGAAGAAGTTAATAAGAAAATAGAAATCGTTGACCGTTCAGAAGACGCCATAAAAAATTATGACGGTTGGAACCTGGACGCGCTGATTGCTATAGGCGGTGACGGTACAATGCATATTTCCCGTAAACTAGCCGCACTTGGAATGAACATAGTTGGTGTACCTAAAACAATTGATAATGATCTGGAAGCCACTGACCTTACATTTGGTCATGACTCCGCCGTATATGTTGTTTCGGAAGCACTCGATAGACTTCACACAACAGCTTCTTCGCATCATAGAGTTATGGTTGTTGAGGTAATGGGTCGTTACGCTGGCTGGATTGCACTAAACGGTGGATTAGCTGGCGGGGCTGATATTATTCTTCTGCCTGAAATACCATTTAGCTGGGACGCTATATACGATAAAATTATTGAAAGAAACATGATGGGTAAAAGGTTTAGTATTGTTTGTGTTTCTGAAGGTGCCCGTCCCAAAGGGGGCGAAATGGTAATGAAAGGAAAAGACATCAAAAGAACTGATCCCAACCAGTTAGGTGGAATTGGTGAACTTGTTGCAAGGAAAATTGAAGAGAATACGGGACGTGAAACAAGAGTTACCGTACTGGGACATTTACAGAGAGGCGGCAGCCCAACACCATTTGATAGAATTCTTTCTACCAAATTTGGAGTAATGGCTGCTCAATTGGCTGTTAAAAAACAGTTTGGTCAAATGGCAGCATTAAGGGGACGCGACATTGTAAGCATTCCTATTGAAGATGCAATTGCCAGACAAAAACTGGTTAAACCGAAAGATCAGGGTGTTCTTGCCGCTCATGCTGTCGGTGTAAGTTTTGGTACAGAAAATTTATAAAAGAACTTGATTTATTTTTAGAAAACACATAGATTTGGATCTGTCATTTATGGCAACTAAGTTCTTAAGGGGTCGTAGTTCAGTTGGTTAGAACGCCTGCCTGTCACGCAGGAGGTCGCGAGTTCGAGTCTCGTCGACCCCGCTCTTAAAGCCTTATAAGTAAATAACTTATAAGGCTTTTTCTTTTTATACCAACTTACCTGCAGTACAAACTGCAGTATAAACCTCCTTAATGCTATTTCTTTTACATGGTATTCACCAATTATCTTCTAGCAGATTATAGTTAATTTTGATATCTTAAAATATTGTTGTGTGTTATCTAATTTTTCATTTTAACTTTCCCGTCACTTCTAGTTAAAGGCTTTGAGAATGGTTATCAATCAAAAAGGAGGCATCAACACAGTCACGTCTGAAAATATACTACACTCATTACAATCAATTGGCTACAAGAAAAATCTCATCAAAAGAGACTACTCCTTTACAGATTTTCTATCAACCAACCCAACGACTCAAGTATCAGATCTGGCGGTATTTGGACATGAACCGCTGGACTATCGATCATCATGCTTTAGTATAAAACAATTATCTTCAAACATATCCTCCACAGAGGCAGCTCAAAATATGCGAGCATTAGGAGCACCGCATATTTTTATTATTAGCAACGGAACGACAGAGAGGTGGGAAAATCGAAGCAATAAAGCCATTCAAGCTGAGCTTCTTAGTACAACCCAACTTGGAAGTTACATAAAGAAAAATAAAAGGTATTTTTCGCCAAATGAAGTCATTCGACAAAAATCTGATTTTAATATCCCAGCAGATCTTCAATTAGACATTTTTGTCGATTCAGGGTTATTGCTGGCTCTAGAACATGAAGCGACTGAGCGCATCGATAATCTAATTAAATCCATTTTACACCGAGTTGAACAAGGATTTCATAATCAGAATAAAGAATTCAATGCTAACGTAATATTTAAGGTTCTTTTTAGATTGCTTACAGCTAAGTTACTGAATGATCGAGCAATAAAAACTGATCCCCTCATTGATTTAAACAATCCTATTCAGTCCCTTGAGGCTGTTTCAAATTATTATGAAAATCATCAAGCTCAAGAGTACAAACACTTTCCAAAGTATTTATTAGAAGAAGTTTCAGCAGAAATAAACAATTCAATTTCATTTAAGAATCTCTCTGTGGATACACTTACTTATATCTACGAGAATACTTTTGTTTCACCTACAACAAGAAAGAAGTTAGGAATACATAGCACCCCCTCATATATCGCTGATTATGTATTGGCTAATATGCCTATAGAAAATCTACCTCTTAATAAATTACGCATTTATGATCCCACTTGCGGGCATGGGATTTTCTTGATTGCTGCATTACGCAGATTACGCAGCTTGCTACCTAATGATTGGACTGGAAAAAAAAGGCATGATTTTTTCATTAAACATTTAATAGGTACTGAGATTGACCCATTCTCAATCGAAGTGGCGAAAATGTGCTTAACGTTAGCAGATTTCCCTGAAGCAAATGGTTGGGAAATAATTAAAAGTGATATATTCAACAGCGCACACTTAGAAAACATTGCCCAGAGTACGAATATATTTATTGGAAACCCTCCATTCGAGAACTATAAGTTAGATGGTGTTGATATTCCAAAGCCTGTTTTGATGCTCCAAAATGTACTCCCTAATTTACCATTTGGGGGATTATTCGGATTGGTTCTTCCTAAATCAGTATTAGACAGTAATGACTATAAAAAGATCAGAGAAAATTTGCTAACTGACTTTAGTATTCTATCAATTACAAATTTGCCAGATAAGGTTTTTTCGTATTCGGATTCAGAGACTTCTATTGTTATCGCTGAAAAACAGAAGAAATCAACCACTAGCTTAGCTCATTACAAAGAAATTCGAGATTCTGACAGGGAGAAGTTCAAAAGTAATTACAGTATCACTTGGGATGATAAAATCACTCAAGAGTTTTTTCATAATAATGAAAATTTACTTATTGTCCCATACTTGCGTAAAGTATGGGAATATCTCGATAGTCATCCAACGCTTCAATCAATATCCCATATTAATATTGGTGTGCAACATCAAGCAAATGACGTAGTTCCAAAGAGAGATTACATGGATGATTCTTTTCCAAATAGTGCTCCAGCAATCGCTGTAATTGATAACGGATTTCAACAATTTCATGCACGAACTACTAAATACATTCCAACTAAGATGGAATTTAGAAGACGAAACGCTTGGGACTATGATTGGGGGAAACCTAAAGTGGTTGTCCCATGCGGTAGATTGTCAAGAGGTCCGTGGCGTTTTGCTGCTGCGCTTGATCTTGAAGGCAGATATGTGACAAGAAATTTCTACGCTATCTGGTCTAAAAACAGTACAGTGAATGAATTTGTTATTGCAGGTATATTAAATTCTCCACTAGCAGCGGCATTTGCCTTTTGTCATAGCACTCAAAGAGGTATCCCTAAGAGAGTTTATGAAAAAATCCCCATACCAAAAAATATTCATTCACATGCATCGATCATTGAAAAGTTAGTACAAGATTATTTATCATTGATAAAGCAGAATAATTCGGCGGCAAAGGAAGTATTGATGCAACTCGATGCGGAAGTTTTGGCAGCCTACAATATATCTCCTAAAATGGAAAGGCAACTTTTAGACCTCTTCTGGGGCGTAAGAAGACCTGTATCATTTGAATTCACAGGTTACATTCCACCACAGAACATGTCGTGGATTCCATTGAAACTGTATCTCTCGGAAGAATATAAAAATTCCACACTTGACAATTATTTAAAATCCTTACCACGTATATCCGATAGAGAATCCCTCGATTTCTTGCAGAGCTTGGGAACCGAAGATGAGTAGAGATTATCTATTAGATACCAATATTTTCGGATACCTTACCGAAGCAAATGAAGAAAGTCCATCAAGATCCGAAGCTGTTATACTAAAGAATAAATTGGATAACATACCCAAAGAAAGCCGATTATTGTGTTGTTCAATATCTTTAGGCGAAATTCAATACGGAATAAATACTGCAAGCGAGAAGGTAAAGCCAAATTTGCAAAAAGTTTTAGAATGTATAAAGTCTTTACCAATATTACCAATTGATGAGAAAGTTGCTGAAAGTGCTTATTCAGATTTGCGAGCAAGATTATTCGAGAAGTACGCTCCGAAAGATGGGAAGAAGAGAAAGCGTTTAGAAGAATGGATAGATCCTACAACTTCCAAAATATTGGGGATACAAGAAAACGATTTATGGATAGTTGCTGTTGCATTGACTTTCAATCTCACAGTTGTATCTAACGATAAAATGGAAGCGTTAAAAGCCGTTGCTGGAGCCGAAATTAGTTTTGAGGATTGGTTAAATCATTGATTGGATCGTCCGCCCGCCATCGCACATAGCGCTCCGGCAGGCTCCTGGGTCAAGCTGTCATAACTTGGCGGTTAATACCTGATATGTGTGTTTTCATTTTGCGAACAAACTTACCTGCAAGTCTCAATAGGTCGTTACATTATCAGCCAGCTTACATAACGAACATTATCGAACAAGATATGGCAGTGCCGACAGGGCAATCTCAATTACAATCTGTTGTCAGCGATAATGTTGCATTATATAAACTTGGCACGGTTCATTGGAGGTCGGTCAGGCGCTTCATTTCACCCGCCTGTTCGGCAGGGCTACATTACACTTAATGATGCAATAACTAATATTCCCAAGAAAAGTCACTGTGTTCAGTCAATTCTTGTTTGCTTTGACATTTTAATCCCTTATATTAATTTTTACTTGGGGCAATATCTAACAAAGACGATTGCAGAAGAGCGAAGATGTATTGAGCGAGCGCAAAAAGTAATGGAGAAACATCATTCCGAATACAATTATGATTTATACACATGTTGCTAATTTAGATGCCAGTATAGTCAGTATATTTGACTTATGAGATATAAATTTTGTTAGAAAGAAAATAGCATCTGACTATCAACCTAGATTTTTAGTGGAACACTTTTATAAATTGAATAATAACAGCATCTTATGACCAGATGTTTGAATACTCACAGGATTGTTGTACGGAAAGAATATTCCACCTGTCGTTTCACAATATCATGTATCTGGTCGGGTCAACTAATAGTTGGAACACAATGATTTATTATAGAGTAATTATCTAAGTCGTAAATAATAATTTTATGTCACTGATAAAGGATAAAAACTAACCTATGGCAACATTTTATTATGATGTGTTTTCAAAAAGTAGTTACTCCGAACAATGGCAAAGACATCTTGACCAAACAAATTTTATTAATAACATTGATGATATAGTCAAAACACAAACTTCGGAATACAATAATGCCCTAAGTGAAGTCTCAAAACAACAAGCTGAAATTATGATGGCTGCTACAGAAGCAATTTGTGGGACAATTAGCGCTGGACTTTCTATTGTCACTGATGGATTGTATAGTGTTGAAAATGCCATTTATAAACTGACGAATCTTTTAGATTGGCATCTTAAAATTATGATTGATGAACTGAGATTTAATAATATATTATCTCAAAACATTGCCCTTTTACTTCGTGAACCAGATTCAGAAAAAGTAAGACAAAAAAATATTGAAAAAGGTTTGAAATTTTATAATGACGCAGTTCGTGATTCATTTTTTTATAATGACGCATTGTTATTCTTTAAGAAGGCAGAAGATGATGATCATACCGATTATTTTGTTTTACACAAAATAGGTTTGATTTTCCTATATTCAAAAGAGCACTTAAATTTTGATGAAGCTATAAATTATTTCAATAAGGCTTCTAAATATTCAGAAGTAGATACCCATCCCGATTCTATCCGATTAGCAAACATACTTGCTGGTGATATTACTAAACCGCTAAATTCACAAAATAGAACCATTGATTATATTAAATATTTAACGGGTCAATCATTTTTACAAATTGCAATTGCTAACTATGTTCAAGGTGAATTTGTTGAGTCTTCAAAATATGCAGGAAGAGCTTTTAAAATAGCTCCTTCATTATTCGAGGCGGGTTTTTTCTGGGCTAAAACTTTAGCTGCTCAAAATGAAAATAAAAAAGCAGCCGAAATATTAAAATCGGTAATAAAGCAAGACGAAAACTATGCGGTTAAAACGTTAGCTGATAGAGACCTTGCCACTAAAACTGAAATCTTACAAATGGCTGAAGAATTAAGAATAGAAGAAAAAGATAACGCAATAATCCTTTTGGGAAAATCTACTGAATTAAAAGAGAAAGTTATAAACGAATGGAAAATAATGGAATCCAACCTGTCTAAGGACTTTATGGAGCTTTGTAAAAATATTGACATCGCGAATGGTTTTATGAAGAATAACAATTATATAAATTTTTTGAAAGCTAAACGATTTTATAATCAATTCATCTCAAAATTATGAACTCAATTATTGAATTAAGAAAAAAAGAATTAACAACACATATCAACCAGTTGATTAGTGATGTTGAATATTTTATAAACAATAAGAAACGAAATGATCACTCCATTTCTATCTCTCAATACCTCGAGTTTAACGAAGATAAACTTGAGTATGTTAAAAATAAGCTCCATAAAATTAAAGACAGCTTTAATCCACAAGCTGATAATTATACTTCATTCGAAAATTGTATCGAAAGTCTTAAAATATTATTAAGCGAAATTAACAAAATACAAGAACGAGCAGAAAATAAACTTTCGAATCTTCAATTTTTATTACCGATTAAAATATTGACCACTATAATATGGTCTATCTTATATTGGGGGATTTGGATTGTTTATTGGGATTGGCTTGAGAATTGGCGTTATCTCACATTAATATTTACATTTTGGTATCCTTTATGTTATCCATTTTTAGTTATGCTTTTTTTATTTGAAGAAGATCCGCATAGTTTTGAATTCTTAAGAAAAATCTTTACTAAATTATTATTAGAAGAATAACACGAATGAATAAACTGCTCGCAACATTAATTCTTAATAAAAATATTTATGAATAATCGAATAAAAAAGTGTGTTCTAACACGCCGTTATGTTGCTTAGGAGGCAAAGTGGGAATTTCGATTGATCCAACAAAAATTTATAATGCATTCAAAGATTCTCGACGTTCTGAGAAAGATGACATAATAAAATTTCTTGAAGACGTAGGCAGAGAAGCTGAAGAATTATGTGACATTTGGGAGAAATTAGTAAAGCTCGCAATTAAAAAAGGAGAGCTCACAGACCAAGAAGTTCAAGAATTATTATTTGATAGAATTTTCAAGCATAATGGAAGACCTTATGGCAGATTAGAATATTTTTATAATAATATGTCCAAAGCGATCGGAGGAAAAATTAGCGATCATTGGATGGAGAATATTTATGACCATCTCGCACTCCTTCTTAAGAATCGTAACTACATTAGAGAGCAATTTGATAAGTTTACCAACATAAAATTATTCCCATTTTACCTAAACAACGAAAATGATGATACTAAAATAGAAGATTTAGTATCATATTTTGAAGCATTACGAAATGAAGTTAATGCACTTAAATCCTTACCAGCAATAATGCGATTAGCTGATATAAAAAATTAATTTAGCTCAATATAAAAAGATTCAAGCTGACCGCGCGTTGGCAGCAAAGTTTGTTCTAATTTTTAAGCTAAACATTTTCGCTTGAGCAGTTCTGTTTAGCGAGTTCTAATAAACTGTTTTTTAACCAATTTTTTGGCTTTGTGCATAAATTGTTCGTTGTTGTTCCTGGAGGACAGCTTACCCGCAACGCCGTAATTTTGCCAAGAGAGCAGGACTGTATCAATTCGCACAGTATGTATTTAGTTAGACTCTGCTGTAAATTGTAACCGATATTTCTGTTTTGGGGGATCTGAGTAACCAGCTATCATTTTAACCAGCAGATTAGCAATCCATAGAACCGAAATAACTCACTGATATATTAATTTATTTAAAATTATCACTGCTCGATTTCATATAAATTTCCCAATTCATATATACAGCTCCCCCCTCCATAATACTTAGCCGGACAAGACACCAGGTATACCTTGAGTATTAAAGAGACTCCTTTTCGGAGTTTCGATGCGAGGTACCGGGGTCTTAAATGGGACATCGTGTCCTACATGCTCACTACGAGATTTATCGGGTCTCTTCGTGAGCTTCACTTTTACTCACTAATTTCAGGAGGTACGTAATGTACACACCGAAACTTCCAGATTCACAAGTACGCCAGCTTTACAGATTGAAACAAGTGGTTCGTAAACCAATGACAGTTCTAATCAAAGAGGCTGTGGATCAATATCTTAAGCAATATCCGGAAATAATTAAGGAGGCTACTGATAATGAAAGATCTTAGACATGACATATCACCAGTTAATTCTTTACCTGCCCGAATAGAACACATGTTAGAATACGAGGCTGGCAAAGACATTGTAGTCTGTCCATACTGTATTTCTATGACATTCTACACATATGGTGAACTATCCCAGTGTGATGTTTGCAGGCACACAATCCACGATGGTGATGTTACAGAGGAAGACAAAATTACTTAAGCAATACCCCTCAACAATCCTGCGCAGGATAATTGTATTTATTTAGGATACTACTCTCCTTACTCTATTTAAACCAGGTTCAGAATCAGCTTAAATTCAAATAAAATAGGAAACTCCTTTATTTATAGCTATTTTCACGAGTTTTGTATTAATGAGGGAATTGAGCATTTGTTAAATAACATAATTGAACGTTATTGTTAGAAACTCAAATCTGCTGTCTCTCTGTATCCTACTTTTGAACCTAAGGGGAACGATAAATGAGCAAACGAAAAGAATTAAAGATCAAAGATATTCTCCATATAAATTTCGAAGATCCAATTCATTTCAAAGGTGATAATGAAACAAGGATTTTTCAAGATACTAATGCTTCCTCAAAATTAAAAAACATATTATCAAGTGAGCATAATTATAATCTAAAAGGTGGGATGGGAATAGGCAAAACGACTTCTATAATTGAAATTGTTTGTAATAGTAAAGATGTAATTCCCACTGTTCTATTACTGCCGCTGAAAATGAATGTTGATCAAATGAAAAAGTATTGTGAGAAACATAAATATTCCTTTGGTATTGTAAAAAGCCTCAATGGTGATCGTGGAAATTCCACGAAGTTAAAAAGAATTAGAGATATCAATGCTTTTTGTAATGATCCAAAGGTTAATCTCATTTTATGTCTATATGATAATATTGATGTTCTTTTCGACGCAGAAGACTTTGATCCCTCAAAGTATTGTCTGGTTATTGATGAGGCTCATAATATTATCACCAGTTATTCTTACAGAGATGCTGCAATAGATAAAATACTAAAAGTGAAAGATTCCTTCCGTAAAGTTATAAAAATGACAGGGACTCCTGAGGGAATCTTTAAAGATTCAGATTCGAGTATTAATGTTCTTTTTGAAAAGGAGAACATCGTTGATAATTTCCAAGTGCATGAACCTCTACTAAATCTTATTAGCTATTCCAGAAATGGAAAAGAGAGATTACTACATCACTTACTTCATTCTCCCATCGATGGGGTAACAGTGATATTGATAAATAATAAAGACACAATTCAGAAGTTCGAAAAAACCTTGGGTAGATGTCTGAATGATCCCGATTCAGTAGCAGTTAATCAAAGCATTTTTTCTGTTAGTAGTGATAAAAAAGATTCAACACAATTTAGAAGAATTGCTGACTTAGGTAAGCTTGATGCAAAAGTAAAATATTTTATCACAACAAGTGTAATTGCAGAAGGAGTAAGTATAGAAAACGATAATATACATTCCATATATATATTTGAGATTGATGATTTTTGGCTCAAAAGACAATTTATTTCCAGGTTTCGCAAAGGTGTTGATATCATATATGACTTAAACCAATATTCAGCTTATAATAATGTGAATTGGATGGATATTAGGGTTAGAAGGAAGCTTGATGAATTATCAACAATACAGTTTGTAACACATATGAACTCAAGATTTAGAAGAAGTCGGAAATTGAAAAATGAAAATGAGAATTTACTAAAAAGAAAAATCCTTCGGGAATCTAATACTATACTTGATTCCTACGGAACATATAGGGTTTCAAACGAATTGATTGATCTTAATTTAATTACTGAACTAAACGAAATAATGCTTTCAGATTATAAGAAAGCAATTGAGTTCTATAAAGATATTGGTGGTTTTAATAATGTTTCATATGCAGAATTTGATGAGCTTGATATGGGAGAGAATTTTGATCCTAGCGTTTACGAATTTGATGAAAAACTTTATGATCCTGAAATTGTGATTAACGATCTAAAGTATTTATTGACAGCTCACTTAATAAATAACAAACCGTTTCTGTTATCTAATCCGCTATTTGACCAGAATATCTTGGCAACCGATATTGACTTAGAACTATATTCTGAAAAGATAAAAATATATAAACGGGAATCCAAGACGTTTCAGAGCCTTGTTGTTGAGTGGGAGAATTATGTCCAACATAATTTCCCGTACAGTTTAATTCTATGGATTTCCAAGTTCAAACTAAGAAACAAATCAACACCTCTAAATATATTTCTCGGAAGATTGAAGTGTCTTTTAATGCTAGAGTGTATTCTTTCTGATCCATCATTATATAGAGGTATTGTTACTTACGAGTTACTAAAATTCCCTCTTCTCGTTTATAAATTTTATGATAAATATAAGGATGAAACAAATATTCCAGGTGAAGAAGCTAAGAATTTCTTTGCATCAATTATAGCAGGCATGAATTTGGAAAATATTGAACAAACTTTTAAAAATGTTATACATGGTATATTTGAATTGAATAATTCTCAAAAAAGGAATGGTAAAAAGAATCGGATATCTGGCGAAGTCTCCCCATCATTTATGGCATGGACGATTAATAAATTGCGGTCATCGAAAGATTACTATCTTTTAGATGATACAAGCCATTACGAAAGCATTAAGTATGATAAATTAGGCTTGCTTTTCCTTTTATCAGAAGTAGATAGTGAGTTAAAAAACAACCATAACGAAATGGTCAAATTAAACTATTTGCATCGAAAACTTCTTGAGAAAATCCTAGAAAAGAATTCAGATATTCAATTCGCAAACCGAAACGGATATCCAAACATTAAGTTTAGGGATCAAAATATATTTGGGAGTCCACAAGATACTAATTCAGGAGAATCGATATTCAATTTGGGTGGAGAGCACTATGATGAATATACCTTATCGGAGAAATTTCACGAGATGCTTAATCGCCCCTAATGTCTTCTATTTAGCCTCACCCGACTAGACTGTTCCCTTATATATGACTACTCTTACCTTGAGTTTGTTTGCAGTGTTAATGAGTTAAGCAATAATCTAGTTTCTTTTACTCACACTACATTTATTTAATCAAGGATTCCCAGATCCTCTATAGAATCCCAGCCATAACACTAACTTTCCAGCAATGCAAGTTTGTTATTGGTTGTCTAAATTGATAAGTGGTTCACATCTCAGTTTGGGAGTCAATTAAAGGAGATATGACAGTGTAAAGAAGTACACTGCATCTACTCAAAAAGATCCACCCTTCATCTTCCAACGGAAGAGGTATAACCTTCACCCTCTTATCAAAAGAACACCACATATCTATCCATGCTTAACTTGCTGACTAACCATAATCAATACCTGGATACAAACCGTGCTGGATGTTTCCACCATTCTCATCAAGTGTATTATCAGCCTCAGTATTCATCACACTAATGCAGGCACAATCCATATTTTATTAGGTGAGCTCACCAAATACCACATCCGATTTCAATGCCCACGCTCCACTCAAGTAGGCTGAACATACCAGATCCTTGCTAGAACACCACATTTGTCATCGATCTTATTGAGTATCCATAAATAATTAGGCTACTCAGAAAAACAGATTTACAATTCATGAATGAAAACGAGAATCTAAAGTTACTCTCAAAGTCTGCCGCTGCTACAAAACTTGGCATTGGTAGAACAACTTTAACCAAGCTAATTAATCTTGGAACCATACGAGTTACTGCTATAAACGGTAATGTGAAAATCTCAGTTAAAGAGCTAATTCGGTTCCTGGATAAAAACACTTTCCCCTTGTCCGAGCTGGATACTATAACTAAAAAACTCCCCGTATATCGACTCAAACAATCCAGTCCACAAGACAAAACCCGCCTCCAACTCACAAGTAAAATTAGTGCCAATAACATATTCAACCATTTAAAAACGGAGGTGCTTAATGGCATCGGTGTATAAAAAGAATAACCGGATCTATATTTCCTACTATGACCAAACATTGGGCAAAAGCAGGGATCGAAGTACCGGTCTAGCATTCAGTAAGCAGAACATGAAAACTGCTAAGCAGATGGCGAAACAATTACAGGATTTGCTTGACGAGCAAAAAGTTGAACTGAGATCACTCGGAATTGAAAAGGTTACTATCCAGGGTGCATTCGATCACTTTAAACAGATTAACAGCGATAAGCACCCGAAGACACTGTATGAATATGACTGGTTTTACGAGCGATTCTCGGAAACTTTTCAAACGGAAGACCCCTGCACAGTCATCAACAAACGATCAACTGAGGCATGGCTTTCTACAACAAGACTTCTTCCTTACTCGAAGAATACTCTGCATTCATACTGTAAAGTATTAAGAAAGTTTCTCGGCTTCCTGTTTGAGTACAGCTACACTCCAGTATTCAAGATTAATAAAGATGTCATTCTACGTCCTGAAGTAAAAGCAATTATAACTTTCAGCGATGATGATATAAAAACATTCTTTGAAAGCTTGGGAACAAAGAACAACAATTTCCAGACAACAATGTATCTGTTGTTTTACACAGGACTCAGACCTTCAGATATATATAATATTTCAGTTGCAGACATTGATTTTGAACGAAGCATATTTCAGTATTATTCTGAAAAGTCGAAGGAGCATTTCATTGTCCCCATTCACGATGAGTTAATCCCAATCCTTAAAAGTCGATGTGAGGAAATCGTAGAAGGCGGGTTGCTCAACTATAAAAAGATAAGCAATATCGGCAAGGCATTCAGAAGATATATTGATGAAGACAAAATCAAGTTGACAGGTAAAGGTTACAACCTCAGAACTTTTCGTAAGACCTTTATATCGTTAGCTCATGATGGCGGCATGGACCTGGCTACCGTTTCAAAACTGGTAGGTCATCGTCAAATTACTACGACTGCTAAATTTTACCATAAACTGAATATCAGCAAACAAACAACCGAACTCAATAAATTAGTAATATTAAAGAAGGAGCAACAAAATGAAAATCAAGAAAAATGATCTACTTAAATCAAATGATGTAAATGGTATGATGCCTAAATCTCTATTGTTGGCATTATACTACTTTTTAGATTATAAGTATTTGCCCGAGGTATTTGACTTTATAGTAGAAAAAGTTCAGATGAGTCGACAACCAATGCCAAGCTCAATGCTCTATTTGGCAACAAAAAAGTGCGACCGATTGCTAGAGAACATGGTGGATCTTCATCCTGACGACATGGATAATGAAGATGATGAAATAGAAGTGATTAATTAGTATCCCTATATGCCAGACAGCTTAATTGCTGTCTGGTATATTTTGGAAAATGAATACTCTGAAAACATCGGAGTTTTAATTAATACTTATGGGCTTTCTAATTTACCACATCCTCCACATGTTCCACAAATATCGTGTCGATTATCAATCCAGCCATCTCCACTACAGGGACCACATCTAACATAATCGTCACTGTCTCCAGCCATGACAATATACCCTACTCCATTACAAACTGGACATGTATCATGCCTGTTTTCAATCCATCCGTCTCCTGAACAAGGACCACATGTTTTTTGAAAACTCATTTCTATTTTCCTCCTTTGCTGAAATTATACGACTAACCTCCAGATCGAAAACTCCCTCTTCCCCCCGAAGAAAAACTTGAAACGCCCCCCGAAGAAAAACTTGAACCGCCCCCCGAAGAAAAACTTGAACC